>CAWIRT010000063.1:0-94452 GCA_963838445.1 uncultured Acidobacteriaceae bacterium | reverse complement strand
CCGTGAGAAAGACAACAGATAGGGTTTGTCTACGGGACGGCCTGAAAACCCATCGCTTTGTCTTGTGTACGTACGGGCTGAAGCCCGTACCCTTCAGAACCAAAGATGTACCTCAGGGGTTAAAGAGTCTGCGTGAATCGCCATGTTCAACCCAGTCCCGCAGGGACGCCTGAGCTTAGCCCAGGACGTTAGTTCTGGGTAGGATTTGAAAAAGATTCAAGTCCCGGAGGGACGGCTGAAACAGGCTTCAAAGGCAGAGACAAATTCCGGACGAAGGGCACAGCTTCACAGGTGACGGTTGTAGCTCAGGGGCTAAGAGTCTTCGTGAGAACCGCGAATTTGCATGAAGTCCTGCAAGGGACGGCTGAGAGATTTGGTTATGTTAGCCGTCCCTGCGGCCTGTTCGCCCATCGGATCCCACTCCAGGACTACGTTCCACAAGCGCTAACTTGTTCGGAATGTTTTTTTTAAAACTCCTACGAAATCGTCATCCTGAGAGCCTGTGACTTTTTCGATCTTTTCGTGTTTTCTGCGTAGCTAACCGGGTGCTTTTCACCCCCCACAAAGCCGTCATCCTGAGCGAAGCGCCGCGCGGATCTATCGCATAGCGGACGACTTATGGCGCGCAGTCGAAGAGCCTGTCCTGAGCGTAGCCGAAGGAACCCCGGCGATGCTTGTTGGCAGATGCTCTTCCCAGCTTTCCAGCCACAAACTACAGGCCAAATCAAAAAAGTCACAGGCTCTCAGGATGACGATTGTGGGAGTTTTGAAAAAAAGCATTCCAAACGAGTTAGCGCTTGTGGGACTGCGTTCTGGGCTAGGCTCAACTGTCCCTGCGGGACTGCATGCAATTCGCAGATCTCACGCAGACTCTTCAGCCCTCATTTTTTCCACCCTTTACGGCCCGACTGAAGTCGAGCCCTGACACAACGCAGGAGAGCGCGGTGACTTGAACGTGGTGCTCACTCATCTGAGGGTGGCCCCTTCACATCTGATTCATATCAGCCTGGGTAGGCCTCCAGGCCACGACCCCTCCGTTGCAACGGCTACGGGTGGTGCGATTAATTTTCGGCGTTACGCCGGAAGCAGCGCAGATCGTGGTTGTTTACCATCCCGGAGGCTTGCATCCAGGCGTAAACGATGACTGGACCTACGAATTTAAAGCCTCGCTTTTTAAGAGCGGCGGATATCTCTTCTGACAATGGCGTCTTTGCCGGCACTTGGCCGGTTTTATTTTTGATTGGTTTTTCGCCGACCATCTTCCAAACAAACTCGGCGAAGTCCTCACCGTTGCGCCTCATCTCCTGGTAAATGCGGGCGCCTTCGATGGTCGCCTCGATCTTGGCGCGGGAGCGAATGATGCCGGGGTTTTCGAGCAGCCGGGCCACATCGGGCTTGCCGAAGGCGGCAACCAGTTTTGGCTGGAAACCACGGAAGGCCTTGCGGAAGGCCTCGCGCTTGCGTAACACGGTTATCCACGCCAGGCCGGCCTGGAACCCCTCCAGCATGAGCAACTCCCAGAGTGCCCGGCTGTCGTGCTGCGGAACTCCCCATTCTTCATCGTGGTAGGCACGGAGAAGTGGGTCGCTTTCTGCCCATGCGCAGCGGCGGGGCTCACTCATTGCGCGCTCACCGACAGTTCCTCGCGCACCATGGGGGCGACGCGATCGCCGAGAAGTTCGATGGCATGCATCATCTTCGCGTGAGGAAGGGTCGACACCCCCATCTGGAAAGTGATGCGAGAGATGCCGCCTAGAGCCTCATTGATGTAGAGGATCTTTCTTGTAACTGTTTCGGCATCGCCGATAATCAGCGCGCCCGTAGGACCCCGCAGAGCATCGAACTGGGCTCGCGTGGTTGGCGGCCATCCCCGTTCCTTGCCGATCTCAGTGAAGGTATGGGCGTAGCCGGGAAAGAAATCGTCCGCCGCTTGTTGGTTGGTATCGCCGAGAAATCCGATGCAGTGAAGCCCCACGCGCAGCTGCTCGGGAGCGTGGCCCGCGCGACGCCCCGCCTCGCGGTAGAGTTCGATGTGGGGGCGAAAACGGTGAGGTTCGCCGCCAATAATGGCAACCATGAGAGGAAGGCCCAACACGCCGGCACGAGCGAAAGAAGCGGGGGTTCCCCCAACACCCATCCAGATAGGCAGGGGATTTTGTATGGGGCGCGGATACACGCTCTGCCCGGTGAGCGGAGCGCGATGCTTGCCTGACCAATAGACCTGGGTCTCTTCCCGAATCTTGAGCAGCAATTCAAGCTTCTCCGCAAACAACGAATCGTAGTCGTCGAGATCGAGACCGAAAAGGGGGAAGGATTCGATGAACGAACCGCGGCCGGCGACGATCTCTGCGCGGCCTTTGGAGATCAAATCGAGGGTTGCGAATTGCTGAAAGACGCGAACCGGATCGGCTGCGCTGAGCACCGTGACCGCGCTGGTGAGGCGGATACGCTTGGTGAGCGCCGCTCCCGCGGCGAGGATGACCGGAGGCGCAGAATCGAGAAATTCAGGCCGGTGATGTTCGCCGATACCAAACACGTCTAATCCGGCCTGGTCAGCCAGAGTTATCTCCTGGAGGAGATGATCCATACGCTCCTCAGCAGTAAGGGCAACACCGGTAATCGGGTCTGGTATAGATGCTGCAAAGCTGTCAATGCCGATCTGCAACTCTGACTCCCCATCTCTCCGCGGGTGGCGGATTACAGGGATTCGATGCTCTGATCTGGCAATAGTTTCAGGTCTGGTCTCAGGCTCGTAGGACGCCGTGCTTCACAGGCGCCCAGGAGATCATCAAGTTGCTCTAAATCGATTGGCTTGGACAAGTAACCATCCATACCAGCGGCAAGGCACCGTTCACGATCACCTTTCATCGCCAATGCGGTCATGGCAATGATCAACTGGTGAAGCCCGGTGATCTTTTCCTGGCCGCGAATCGCGCAAGTCGCTTCGAAACCGTCCATGCCGGGCATATGCACATCCATCAGCACCAGGTCGAACGAATGTTGTGCTAACGCGGCAAGAGCTTCGGCGCCATTTTCGGCCAGGACTACATGATGGCCACGTTTTTCCAACAAGCGACTGGCAACTTTCTGATTCACTCGATTGTCTTCCGCCAAAAGAATGTTCAGAGTTTTCGAACTTTCTCCTTCGCCCGCCATGAGCGGCTAGCTATGGAAACAGGCAGTGGGTTCTCAGCAACCGGAGCGTGGCTCGTCTCTATGCCTAACTGCACGGTGAAGTGAAATTGAGATCCTACGCTGGGCTCGCTCTCCACCCACATACGTCCCCCCATCATCTCCGCCAGGCGCCTGGAAATGGTCAAGCCGAGGCCGGTTCCGCCAAAGTGGCGGGTTGTGGATGCATCGGCCTGGCTGAAGGAATCAAAGATCATGTCTAATTTTTCGGGGGCAATGCCCACGCCAGAATCGGAAACGATAAAGTGCAGGGTCGAGAGGTTTGGTTCGAAACTATCGGCCAACACCTTCAGCCCGACCTTCCCTTCAACCGTGAATTTGACGGCGTTCCCAAGCAGATTGAGAAGGACTTGACGAAGGCGCCCCGGATCTCCCCTGACCGTTTCCGGGACCCCAGGCTCTATATCAAACAGCAAGGCAAGCCCTTTTTCTTCCGCTCGAAGGGCTATCGTCTTCAGGGCACCTTGAACGCAACCGCCCAGGTTAAAGTCCATCTCTTCCAGCTCAACCTTACCCGCTTCAATCTTGGAGAAATCAAGTATGTCGTTGATGACTGTCAGTAAAGCGTCTGCAGACAGTTTGACGGTCTCGATGTACTCTCTCTGCTCTGCGGTCATCTCGGTCTCGAGGGCGAGATCAGTCATGCCGATGATGCCATTCAATGGGGTGCGAATCTCATGGCTCATATTGGCCAGGAACTCACTCTTCGCCCGGCTGCCGGCTTCTGCAGTTTTCACTTTCTCCTGAGCTCGATTCATCTCTTCCCTCATGAGAAAGTGCTGTTGGCTGAGCTGGAGTTCCAATGCGTGCAGAGAGAAGCGGCGGTCAATGGCGGCGGTTACAAATACCAGCAGCAGGATCAAGAGGGTACCCAGCACGATGCCGGCGAGACCAAGATCGGAAATATCGATGGCGTGTTTTAGCTCGGAATTCTGGAGTGGGGCGGAAACAAAGGTCACGGCGGCCATCCCCACGTAATGCACCACCGGAATGGCCAGACCCATCAGTATGGCGTTGCCCGACTTCCGCCAAGCCCAGGGAGAGCCCTGTTCCCGGGCGGCGAAGGTCAGACGAATGGCTACAAACGAGATGACGATTCCGAGCAGTATGGATAAAGCCACCACCCAGCCGGAATAGACGCACATGGCGGTCATCCGCATGGCGTGCATCCCGATGTAATGCATGGATGCGATGCCGCCGCCCATCAGTAAACTACCAGCAACGGCCGCCGGCATGGTGAGACGCGATTGGGTTACCACGAACAGTGCTACCGCAGAGGCGAGGACGGCCGCCACCATGGACAGCACAACCGTCGGCCAGTCATAGCGCACCGGAATCGGCAGGCGAAAGGCCTCCATGCCCATGTAGTGCATCGACCAGATGCCGATACCCATCGCGAAGGCGCCGCCCGATAACCAGGCAAGCCGAGTTTTACCGTGAGCGACGGTCATCCGTCCTGAGAGGTCGAGGGTCGCATAGGCGGCCAATATTGCGATCGCGATCGACAACGCGACCAATCGATAGTCGTAATAACCAGGCAAAGCAGAGCCGTCGATTCCGTTCATATGAGACCTTCAGCCTGCCCAAATCGAGTTCTTACCACTACCTTCTGCTTCGGCTGTTCCCCAATCGGCGAGATAGCACGGGTGATGCATATTGATCCAGAAAGCAACATACAAACCGTCCGCGGTGTTCGGTTCCGGACAATGTTTCTCAAATGCGGACAAGAAGGCCTACTCTAACCCGGGCTGCTTCTGATATTCGCCTTGAAATGAAGACTTTTTTCCCAGGATCATTGGGAAGAGAACGTGCAAGTCTAAGGACGGTTAATCTCACACACAGGGGCTTTCCATGGGAACCTTGTTTCAGGATCTTCGGTTTGCGTTTCGTCAGCTCAGGAAGGCTCCGAGTTTTACCGCCACTGCGGTTCTGACGCTGGCCCTCGGTATTGGCGCCAACACGGCGATCTTCAGCCTGGTGAATACGCTCCTGCTCAAGCCACTTCCGGTGCCTAATCCGGAGCAGATCGCAAGTCTGGTTCCCCGTGAAAACAACGGTCCGTTGCAGCAGACCCTCTCGTGGAACGAGTACAAGCAAGTGCGCGCCGAGAGCGGCCGTTCCTTCAGCGACGTCTTCACCTACACCCTGGGCCTCGACGGGTTGGCGGTAAAGGGCCAACAGCCGGAGCGAATTCTGACTACGTACGTCAGCGGCAACTTCTTCGAGGGGCTTGGACTGAAGCCTGCTGCCGGGCGGCTGTTCCTGCGCAGTGAAGGGGAGATCCTGGGTCGGGATCCGGTGGTTGTTCTTGGCTACGACTACTGGCAGCAAAAGTTCAACGGCGATCCGGCTGTCGTGGGGCGCCCGGTCACGATCGACGGACACCCCATGACCATCATCGGCGTGGCCCCGAAGGGATTCGGCGGCATGCAAACGTTTGTAACCGCGGCTGCGTATCTACCTCTGTCGCAGATACCCATCGTCACCGGCACTCCCGTCAACGTCATCAATAACTGGCAGAACCGGATGTTCGTCGTCAATGCGCGCCTCCGTTCCGGAGCCAGCCTGCAGCAGGCAGGCGCCGCGCTAAACCTTGTAGCGCAGGAGATCACTCGCCAGCATCCGGATGTCGAAAAGAAGCTCAGCATCGAGGCCTTTCCCGAGCGGCAACTGCGGATCAATGCCGGCGATCCCAACACCCTGCTCGTCATTGCGGGGCTTTTTCTTTCTCTGGCCCTCATGGTGCTGCTGCTGGCCTGCGTTAATGTTGCCAATCTGGTCATGGTCCGCGCGACGGCCCGGGAGCGCGAGATGGCGATCCGCACGGCATTGGGGGCGCAGCGCTCCCGGCTTATCCGTCAGATGATCACCGAGAGCGTCCTGCTGGCCCTGATCGGGGGCGGGGCCGGCGTGATGCTTGGCACAGCCGCCAGCAGTGCGCTTAGCCATCTCGACCTGCACACGGATCTTCCGCTCAAGCTGGTCTTCAACTTCGATTGGCGCATCTTCTTCTATTCCTCGGCCATCGCTTTGCTCGCGGGGCTGGTGGTGGGAATCGTGCCTGCACTGCGCATTGGCAAAACGAATGTGAACACCTTCTTACACGAGGGCAGCCGCGGCGTGACCAGTGGGCGGCATCGGCTTCGCGATGGCCTGGTTGCTCTGCAGATTGCCGGCTCTCTGGTATTGCTGGTGGTCGCTGCCCTGTTTGTGCGAAGTCTCTCCGCCATGCAGACCATGGATTGGGGTTTCAAACCGGATCATGTGCTGAATTTCGCTGTCGATTCCCGTGAGATCGGGATGACCGATGCCGAAGCCCGCGATCTGGCGGCGAACATTACGGCCCGTCTGTATCAACTCGCCGGAGTGGACTATGTGAGCCACGCAAGCTGCGCTCCCCTGAGCTACCTCAACAATGGCGGCGACCGGATGGTAATTGATGGGGCCTCGCTTGCCATGAATCCCAATGATTTGGACGCAGGTTACAACGTCGTTTCGCCTGAATATTTCAGCGTAATGGGTATCGATCTTCTTCGTGGGCGCGTCTTCACAAACGCCGATAATGATCACGGCAAAGATGTGGCAGTGATCAGCGAGAGCACGGCGAGAAAGTTCTGGCCCAATCAAGACCCCATAGGCCGCATCTTCCGTATGACAAGCGAAAAAGACCGGAAGCTGGAGATTGTCGGCGTTGCTCGTGATGCGGAATTTCAGATCTACGCCGGGGGCAAGTCGCAGCCTTACTTTTACCTTCCGTATGCTCAGCACTTCAAAGGGAACACTATGATGGTCTTCCAGCTACGGTCAAACAGGGATTTGCTTACCCTTATCCCCGCGGCAGAAAAGACCATCCACGGGCTGGCCCCCCAACTACCGATCTTCCAGGTGCAGACCATGCGCCAGAGTCTATATACGACGCAAGGTCTCCTGCTTTTTCAGATCGGTGCTTCGCTCGCCGCAATCATGGGTGGACTGGGACTGACGTTGGCAGTCATTGGTCTTTACGGCGTGGTTTCGTACACGGTGGGCCGGCGCATCCACGAGATCGGCTTGCGCATTGCGCTCGGCGCAAGCCGAGGCTCGGTGTTCCGGATGATCTACCGGCAGTCCGTGATCATTGTGGCCATTGGCCTGGGGTTCGGTTTAGTTCTCGCCTTACTGGTTGCGCGAGCGGTTAGCGGATTCGTAACCGTCAGTGTGTGGGAACCGGTAACCTACCTGATGGTCGGGACGGTGCTGGCGATTGCCGCTCTCGCTTCCTGCTATTTCCCTGCCCGGTATGCTACGGCAGTGGAACCGATGGTCGCGCTCCGCGAGGATTGACGGTCCCGTTCCCTTCCCTTCAAGACGTGCACGTGGCGGCCATGGCCCGGTCAAGCGCCATCGCTTCAAGGGGCCCGACGTCTGGTTCGTGTTCGGACACGTATTTGCCAACCGCCTTTGCGACATCAGCAGGGCATGTGGTGCTCGCGCGAACGGCCGCGGTGTCCTTCAATTCTTCGATCAGGATTTTTTGCACCTGATCCAACTGCGGCCGGATGGTTGCGACTAAATTGATTGGTGTGTGGACGGGCGCCTTCCCGGAACGACGCCAATCGGCTAACAAGGAATACTGAACGACTTTGTTGGCCTCGATCTGGGCGCGGAAGAAGTTCGCCACCGATGCCGGTTCCAGACCCACCGATTCGCCATCTTTCACCGCGCCGGCTATCACCTTAGCTTCGCGGGGCGCATCTTCAACCGCCGTTCCGTCATCCCATTTGGCCAGCGCTACTTGTTTTGCGATGACCAGCCTGCTGGCCGATGTTTCCACCAAAGACTGGAGCTGGCCTGCGGCATTCTGGGAGCGGCCTGCTCCGGTCGCGGTGATCGTCGAAGCTAGCATAATCGCTAGTGTCCATCTGATTTTCAACATTGTTTGATACAGACCTTTTTTGGCGAGGATGGTTAAAACGGTTTGACCCTTGACTCTAGAGTAGACGATTTTTCTTGCCGGGCTAAGCTTCGCGGACGCTGACCGGGTGACAAAGGCTTTAGACTACGATGACTATGCCGACACATGGTTCAAGGCTTTCTGCGTTTGATTCGTCTGGCCAGGCGCATCGAAACTGTTGTTGAGGGCAGGTTTTCACATCTACTTCTCACGAAAGGACTCTATGGGTCGTCTCCTTCGTTTCTTGCGGCCGGTTGTTGTGCTGCTGTGTTGGGCGACATTCGCGCCGCAACAGCCAACAGCAGTGTTTGCGCAGCAGCCGTCGACTGCGGGTTCTCGACACGATTACGCGGTCGCGGGCAGTCCCCTTCCGGCATCCCCGATCGATAAGCGGATCGCGGCTGCGCTGAGAGAGGTTTCAGCAGAGAAGATCAAGCTCAACATCGAGACGCTGGTTGGATTCAAGAATCGCAATACGACTTCCAGCACCGAGAACAATCTTCCTGCGGGAACCGGCGTGCTCGCTGCCGCAGACTGGCTGAAATCTCAATTCGGGAGCTATAGCCAGGCGTGCGGGGGCTGCCTGGAAGTAAAAGAAGATTCGTTTGTGGAGCAACCGCTCACGGGGCTGTCAACTTACCGTTCACGCGTCGTCAAGCCAACTCCAATGCGCAATGTATACGCAGTGCTTCGTGGAACCGACCCGGTTGCAGCGAAACGAATGTACCTGGTGACCGGGCATTACGACACGCGAGAGACGGATGTGATGAACACACACGACCCTGCGCCGGGCGCGAACGACGACGCAAGCGGGACCGCGGTGAGCCTGGAGGCGGCGCGCGTCTTAAGCCGGCTCAAGTTTCCGGCAACGATTGTGTTCGTATGCGTCGCAGGGGAAGAACAAGGCTTGAATGGAAGCCGCCATCTAGCGAAGCTGGCAAAGGAACAAGGCTGGCAACTCGAAGGTGTTTTGAACAATGACATCGTCGGCGGAGATACCACGCCGGGGAATCCGCTGCAGGATAAATCCCGTGTCCGGGTGTTCTCCGAGGGGATACTTCCCTCAGCTCCCATCGAAAAGATCCAGCAAATGCTCGCACTTGGCATGGACAACGACACTCCGTCGCGCCAATTGGCCAGAGAGGTACTCGCGGTTGACCGCACATATTTTCCAGTGGCGTCGCAAGGTGGCCACCTCGCGACGGCGGGATATACCAAGCCCTTTGAGGCCGTGATGGAACTCCGACTTGACCGCTTTCTTCGCGGGGGAGACCACAGCTCCTTTAGCGCGGAGGATTTTCCCGCAATTCGTTTTACTGAGTGGCGTGAAAACTTCGATCATCAGCACCAGCACGTGAGGATGGAGAACGGGATTGAGTATGGCGACCTGCTGAAGTTCGATGACTTTAGCTACATAGCCCAGGTCGCCCGTCTGAACATAGCAGCGCTGGCAACGTTGGCGTCTTCGCCGGGCATGCCCAATAACGTGCGCGTGGTGACGACGAATCTGGATAACAACACGACGCTCAAGTGGGATCCTCCCTCCGCAGCAAGCGGCGTCATTCACTATCAAATTGTCTGGCGTGAGACTGCTGCCAATGACTGGCAATTCGCCACTGATGCGCACAAGTATGGGGCGACCAGCGAAAACAATGTGGCCACACTTCCGATTTCGAAGGACAACGTATTTTTCGGGGTTCGCGCGTGTGATGAATCCGGCCACTGCAGTCAAGCGGTTGCGCCCATGCCAGAACGCCGGTAGAGACTGAGTATCCCGGGTTCTCTATCGTGCACTCTGCTGAGCCTGATAGATTTTCAGGTTGACGCAGGCGGCCTCAAGCAACGGTGTGGAAATGCCAGGCTTGCGTCCTCGATCAATCAGGTCAGCAAGGATTTGGTCTACCTCCACGGGGGCGTTCCTGATCAGATCACGATACATGGAGGACGTCAGGGTCGACCCGCGCGCAGTGAGCATCTTCCCGGTCCGGGCCAGGAATGCAGCGCCGGGCGCGTACCCACATGCGGTGGAGATAGCGCTACATTCCGCTAGTATCGCCCAGGAGAGGTCTACCCCGCCGGGTATCGCTTCGATCTCTCCGATGTTGCCACGCAAAAGGCAGGTCGCAGCACCCAGGCTGGCGAGCAATACCCATTTCTCCCACATCTCCTGAAGGATATTCTCAGAGGTTCTGGCCTCAAATGTTGCTCCCTGCAAGGTTTGGTGGAGAGAGTTCATTCGCGGGGAATTGCCGCCTGTGCGCTCTCCGTAAACGAGGCGATGAATGTCCGTCAGCTGAACGATGCGGCCATCCTTACCGACCTCCGCAGCAATCAGACAGACTCCCCCGATCACGCTATCCTCTCCAAATTGCTTCGTCAGATGCTCGATGTGACGCATTCCGTTTAGTAACGGAAGGATGATGGTGCCCGGTCCAACTGCCGCGGCGAAATCATTGATCGCCGCCGCAAGAGAGTACGCTTTGACGCAAAGGATTATCAGGTCATAAGCGCCGGCGACCTCATCGGCCAGGATGAGCTTCGGATGGAGGGTCGCATCACCGTGGGGACTTATGATGCGCAAACCATGTCTGCGTATCGCTTCTGCCTGGCGGGCGCGTACGAGGAAGGTGACATCTTTTTGAGCTTCAGTGAGACGGCCGCCGAAATACCCCCCCACGGCACCAGCCCCGACTACCAGGATGCGCATCGCCGTATTATCTGGGATTCATAATTCGGCTGCAATTGCGTGGCTATGTCCCTTGAGAGGCTGAGGAAGACTTTCGAACGAAGGGCCCGGCTTCAGCCTTGCCGAAAATGACCTGCGCTTGACTGCTTTAGAGGCTGCGGAAAAACCGTGTTCTTTGAAGGGGACGGCCTTCAGGCCGTCCATGAGTGATTGCAAATCTGTTCGGCTTTAGCCGCTGAGAGGACGGTTTCGCTTCCTGATCGACCTTTTGCGCAACTTCTAAAAGTCGGACCCTGATACAAAACATCTGGGGTGCGGACGGGGCCTCGCGGATGAATTTTCTTCTGCGCCGTTGTAATCGGACCAATCTTGTCGTATATTATAGACAGTGCGAATGAGTCGCAACTAGACGAGATGCCGAAACGCTGCGATCTGTTGAACGAGGTAGAGGCACGAGGCGTTCGTTTGACCGCGCAGAGGCGCGCGTTGATCGAAACCATCCAGCAGGCAGACGCCCATCTTGATGCTGCCACGCTGTTGACTCGCGCTCGCCAGCGGGACCCCAACATCGATCGCGCGACCGTTTACCGGACCCTTGAGCTGCTCAAACGCCTGGGGCTGATCGATGAGCTGGACCTGATGCACCTGAACGGGGAAAAGCATTATTACGAGGTCAAGACACAAAAGGACCATCTCCATCTGGCGTGCTTCCATTGCGGAGAGATCGAAGAGTTTGACAGTCCCACGTTCCAACGGCTGAAGCGCGAGATTGCCGCGCAAAAAGATTTTGCCATCCAGGTAATGCGTCTCGAAGTAGGAGGACAATGCCGGCGGTGCGCCGCGCGGCAAAAAGTTTCCTGATCATTGATTAAACAAAAAGCCAGATCCCCGCGGCGGCTCTTGGCGGAGACCGCGAGGATCTGGGGACCACAGCCAAATAGACTGCGGGCTTCCTTCACTATAGGTCCCCCACCCGCTCGATTTCAACTGTCACGACGACCGTGCGCTATACCGCGCCGGCCTGCCTACTGCGCGTACGCCTGGAAAGCAGAACTTTCCATCACGATGCCGTAAGCGGAAGCGAGCAAGAGCAACTATGTGGAAGAGCGTGACACGCTGCACAACCAGGATTGCAGGAGTCTTTTGCGCCGTTACATTAACAGCCGCGTTGGCCTGGGGCAGTGTTGGGGGCAGTATTTCCGGCGTAATCAAGGATCCGTCGGGGAGCGTTGTTCCAGATGTGCAGGTGACTGTCCGCCAGGTGAGCACGGGCCTCGCTTACAAGGCTGTCAGCAATAGCAAGGGCTACTATACGTTCCCGGTTCTGCCAGTTGGCCAGTTCGAGTTGGATGTACAGGCGCCCGGCTTTTCCGGCTATCAACGCAAGAACGTGGCGCTCGATACCAATGCGGCAATCACACTCGATGTTTCACTCGAAGTGGGCAGCATTGCCCAGACGGTGAGCGTCAGTGACAATACC
Organism: uncultured Acidobacteriaceae bacterium; assembly: GCA_963838445.1. Lineage (GTDB taxonomy): Bacteria > Acidobacteriota > Terriglobia > Terriglobales > Acidobacteriaceae > PALSA-350. Next base: position 82,161 of record CAWIRT010000063.1, on the reverse strand, counting down.
TTGCGCGTGGAGACCGCGAGCACCCAGCTTGGCCAGGTGATCACCGGAAGACAGATCACCGCTGTGCCGCTCGATGGACGCAGTTATACAGACCTTCTTTCTCTGCAGCCAGGAGTGGCCCCGCAAACAACGATTACTTCCACCACCGTGCAGGATGTGGGCGCCACCGTCCTGAACCCTTCGGGAACGCTTGATCCGGGCACAATCGCGGTGAATGGACAACGGGAGTTTGCCAATTTTTTCAGCGTGAATGGAGCCGATGTCGAAGAGGACGTGAATGCCGGAACGGCGATCATACCTAACCTGGATGCGATTGACGAATTCCGCATTATTACCAGTAACTTCGATGCTGAGTACGGAGAATTCAGCGGGGGGCAGATCAACGTCATCACCAAATCGGGCAGCAATGCATTCCACGGCAACGCATTCGATTTTCTGCGCAATACGGATCTCGACGCACGCAACTACTTTTCTCCAACCCGGGGCGTCTTCCGGCAGAACCAGTTCGGGGGCACCATCGGCGGACCGATTCGCCACGACAGAATCTTCCTCTTCACCGACTACCAGGGAACCCGGCAGACACAGGGCATTGATACGGGCACGATCAGCGTGCCATCGAACGCGGATCGCAGCGGTAACCTCAGCGACTCCAGCAGCCAACTCGTGGGCACAGTGGGCGGCCCCTACTTTGCAAATTTGCTTACACAGAAACTGGGCTACGGGGTAACTCCAGGCGAATCGTATTATGTGCCTGGATGCACTGCGCCGACTCAATGCGTGTTTCCCAACGCGGTGATTCCTCAGAGTGCGTGGTCGGTCCCGGCGCAGCGCATGCTGCAGTACATCCCGGCTCCGAATACCGCCAGCGGCTTTGCAACGTCTTCCTTCAACCAGACGGTTCGCGATGACAAAGGCGCGGTCCGCATCGATGGCAACAGCCGCTGGGGTTTGCTTTCCGCCTACTACTTTATCGACGACTTTAATCTCAATAATCCGTACCCAGTGGCGCAAAGCGGAGCGAGTGTTCCGGGCTTCGACGCCATCACCACCGGCCGCGCGCAGCTGGTGGCCCTGGGCGATACCAAGACCTTGAACGCCACGGCGTTCAATGAACTCCATCTCAGCTTTATGCGCGACTTCACCAACCTCGGTCAACCCGTTGGGGGCAGAAACGTAAGCCTGGTTTCGCAGGGTTTTCAAAACACCGACGGCACAGCCAGCATTGTAGCTCTCGATCCCAAAGGGAACAGCGTGGAGAACCTTAACTTCAACGGCTTCTCTACCGGGGCCGCCGCCAATCAGCTCATCCAGGCAAACAATACCTATCAGATCACCGACACCTTCTCCAAAGTATTGGGCAGCCACACCATCAAATTCGGAGGTGAGTTCCACATCGACCAGGTGAATGCCGACCCCATTGCCCAGTTCAACGGAAGCTTCGTCTTCTCGGGACAGGAAACGGGCGTCGACTTCGCGGATTTTCTGATCGGGGTTCCCAGCCAATACAATCAGAGCCAGCTCAATCCGTTCTATGCGCGCAATAAATATGTTGGGCTGTTCGCGCAGGATAGCTGGCATGCGTTGCCCAACCTGACCTTAAACTACGGTCTACGCTGGGACCGGATCGCGCCCTGGTCGGAAAAGTACAACCAGATATCCACGTTCGTTGCCGGAGCACAGTCGGTCGTGTTTCCCGGGGCGCCCCCGGGAATTCTCTACCCCGGGGATCAAACGGGCGGTCAGGGAATTCCGAACACGCTGGCCCCGATCAGTAACCTTGGCTTTGCACCCCGTGTGGGACTCGCCTGGTCACCGGGCAAGACGAGCATCCGAGCCAGCTTCGGAAATTTCTTTACCGCGATCGATGCGCTTTCGATCAGCGTGCTCGCCGCAAATGCGCCTTATGGCACCACGTACACCAGTCCAGCTCCACCGCTGTTCGCGACCCCGTTCATTACCGCCGCCAGCGGCCAGGACAATGGGCAACCCTTTCCCTACACGTTTGCCCCATTGAATTCTTCGCGGCGCAACCCGGATCCCGGTATCGACTGGAGCACGTATGAGCCAATCAGCGGCATCCCAGGGTATGACATCCACAATCGCGCACCCTATACCGAGGAATGGATGCTATCGATCGAACGGCAGGCCGGCCCGAATACGGTCTTCAGCGCCAGCTATGTGGGCAGCTCCAGCCATCGGCAGCGGGTGCTGATCGAACCGAACGCAGGCGATCCGTCACTGTGCCTGAGCCTCAGCCAGCCAAATGAAGTGCAACCAGGAACACTCACCTGTGGACCTGGCGGCGAGGATACGGTTTATTACCCGATCGCCGGGGGGCAAGTGAACGGGACCCGCGGGCCCCTCGGTTCCAACTTCGGCAGCAATGCGCTGCAATCCACGATTGGCCATGCGAACTACAACTCGCTCGAGCTGAGCGCCCGTCACCGGAGCGGACGGCTGGAATTCTCCGGCTCTTATACCTATAGCAAGTCAATGGACCAGTCTTCCAACATTGCGGAGGAAGTTAATCCGTTCGATCCTTCGCTCAGCTATGCTCTCTCATCGTTCGATGTGAAACACAATTTTGTTCTGAGCTATGAATACCAGTTACCTTTCGACCGCATGCTTCGACCCCATCGGCTAAGCCAGGGATGGTCTCTTTCCGGAATCACGCGCTTCGCGAGCGGCTTCCCGATCACCACGGTGAACAATGGCGACAATTCCTTGATAGGGACCAACCCGAACGGCATTAACAACAGCAGCATCGACGAGCCAGACTATAGCGGCGGTCCCTTGCGCCTGAACCATAACCCGCGGACGCACGGAAATAACTACTTCGACAGCACGGCCTTCAGCATGAATGCGCTGGGAACCCCGGGAGATGCGAAGAGACGGTTCTTCTATGGCCCGGGAGCAGATAACTTCGATATGGCGGTGACCAAGAAGCTGCCGCTCACAGAGTCGACGTCGCTGCTTTTCCGGGTGGAGGGGTTCAACGTCTTCAACCACACGCAATTCAATGGTCCCACCTCGGTGGACGGGAATATCGGCAGCTCGACCTTCGGCAACGCGATCAGCGCCGCGGCGCCGCGCATCCTGCAGGGGGCCCTCAAGGTCAATTTTTAGTAACTCTGCGATACTGAGCGGATGCGTAATTTCTTCAAGGGTTATGCCCTTGTCCTTTGTGTGCTCCTGGGGTGCCAACCGGCTGGCGCTTATTCGGTCCTGACCCACGAGCAGCTGATCGACCTGACGTGGCAGAGTTCGATTGTTCCCCTGCTGCGCAGGCACTATCCCAGGATCACGAACGCACAGCTCGACGAGGCGCGCTCCTATGCTTATGCGGGCTGCGTCATCCAGGATGTGGGCTATTATCCGTTCGGTGATCCCTTCTTATCTGACCTGACCCATTACGTGCGTTCCGGCGACTTTGTTGTCCACCTCTTCCGGGATGCCAAGGACGCGAACCAGTTGGCCTTTGCCATCGGGGCTCTCTCCCACTACATCGGCGACAACATTGGCCACTCCCAGGCGACCAATCGGGCGGTAGGGGCGGAATTTCCCAAGCTTGCCGCGAAATATGGTCCGGTGGTGACCTTTGGTGAAGGTGAATCGGCGCACGTCCGGACAGAGTTCGCCTTCGACATCGACGAGATTGCGCACCACCGCTTCGCGCCTGTTCATTACCTTCGTCACGTCGGCCTTAACGTCCCAACCCAGCAACTCGCCGCCGCCTTTTACGATACGTACGGCTTGAGCGCGGATTTCTCCAAGGCGCGTTCGCGGCGCATTAACGTTGGCGGGTTTCGCTTCGCTGTGCGCAGTTTTGTTCCGCGCATCGCCTATGCAGTTACTCTTCTGAATCGCAATCATATGCCCGCGGACTCGATGAGCCCCGACCTGCAGAAGCTATCGAGTGAGGTAGCACAGATCGCTGCCGAGAATGACTGGGATAAATACCGCAAGAAGGCAGGCATCGGAACTTACTCGCTCGCCGGCCTGATTTTTATCCTGCCCAAGGTAGGCCCGTTGAGACTGGTTTCGATCAAGGGCCCGGATGCTAAAACCAAAGAGGAATACATTCGCAGCGTAAACCAGTCCACCGATTTACTCAGCTCCACATTGATCCGTTTTGGATCGCCCCACCAGACGCTCGCCAACCGCGACCTGGATACCGGCGCCCCGATCCGTCCCGGGGGCTATCGCCTGGCCGATGAGACCTACGCCAAGCTCCTGCACTTGCTGGCTGTCGACCCCCACCATACCGTGCCGCCCGGTCTCAAGTCGGACATCTTGAATTATTATGCTGATCCAAATGCGCCCATTCACACCAAGAGGAACCCCACACAATGGGCCCGGGTTCAGTCAGACCTCCAGGTTCTTCGGACCATGCCGGTAAGCAATCAACCCCTTGCCGCAGAGACGGAATAGATCATGCTCGGCGAACAGGGTCCGCAACCAGCACCCGGTGAAGGACCTCGCTCATTTCCTGCACAGTCCAGGGCTTCAGGATTACGGCATCAAAACCGTACTCGGCAAAATGCGACATAACCGGGGCGTCGGAGTAACCGCTGGAGACAATCAGCTTTGAGCCGGGGTCCGATTCCTTCAGTCGGGCAGCAGCCTCCAGACCTCCCATTCCTCCCGTCACGGTCAAGTCCAATAAGACAGCGTCAAAGGCCTTGCCTGCGGCTCTGTTGGCTTCAAACAGGGCGACGGCCTCAGCTCCGTCGCCCGCGGTCTGCACATCGTAACCAAGAGTAGTGAGAACGGCCTTGGACAGGATCCGGAGAGCTTCGTCATCGTCCATCACCAGGAGCCGTTCGGTGCCAGTCTGCATAGAGGTGGTTAGCGAAGGCGGGGATAGAGGCGTTTCGAGCGAGGCTGGCAGATCCACGGTGAACATTGTCCCGACTCCCAATATCGACTCCACGGAAAGGTGGCCTCCGTGCTTGACCACGATTGCATATGCCGTCGCCAGGCCCAGACCAGTACCCCCCGGTTTGGTGGTGAAATATGGATCGAATATCCTCGGAAGGACATCGGCGGGAATGCCGGGGCCGTCGTCCCGGATCGAGATTCTGACCAGAGGATTGGCAACGCCGGAGTTATTGGGGACGGCAACATTTTCCGCGCGCACTTCGATGGCGCCGCCACCACTCATGGCCTCTCGCGCATTGATGAGGATATTGTGGAGCACCTGGCCGATCTGGCCGGGATCGACCTGCGCAGACCAGAGATCTTCGATGATCTTGACGTCAATACCAATCGAGGAGCCGGTGCGGCCAAGCTGAACAGCATCTGTGACGAGTTGGGCGATCGACGCCACGCGCCTGACGGGAGCCCCGCCTTTGGCAAAGGTCAGCAACTGCGACGAGAGGAATTTCGCACGTAGGCAAGCGCTTGCCGCTTGATTGAGGAATTCCTGGGCTGGCTCTTCAGGAGTTAGTTGTACCTTCGCAACTTCGATATTTCCCTGAACGACGGTCAGGAAGTTATTAAAGTCATGGGCAATACCTCCGGCCAGCACGCCCAGAGATTCCAGTTTGCGTGCACGCAAGAGCTCTTCTTCCGCCTGTTCGCGCTGCTCAATTTCGGCCCGCAATTGCTGGGTGGATTGGTGCAGTTCGGCCGTGCGCTCCTCGACCCGGAGTTCCAGCGCCTGGTTCAGGGCCGCAGTTTCCTGGTTGGCGGCCCGGAGATCGTCCACGAGATCCCGGTTCTCAATCTGGAGCCTGAGCGATGAGTCCACCATACGATAAATTCGGCGGGTGGTAACCAGGGTGGCAAGAGTGAAGACGACAGCCAAGAGCCCCATGGCAACGTGGGTTTTGTCGCCCCCCAGAAGGAGGCGGACTGCGGGGGTAAAGCCCACGGGGACTAAGAACGTGAGAAACGACTCGGGCCGGGGAGCCAGCAGGGATGAGGCGCCAAGCATCATTCCCCCCAGGACGAAGAGGAGAAAAAGCTGATTTGCCAGGTGAGCCGCGGGGTACAGCAGAATGCCCGCTGCGCCCCAGCCGGCGCCGGTTAATCCCACACCGACGGTGAAGATGATCCGCCACTTCGCATTATTTGCAGAGTTGGTGGATGCACGCCAATAGCGCCGCGCCAAAGCGTACCTCACCACCGATACCAGGGTGATGTAGAACCACCAGGTCATCGCGGCAGGACCGGAAACGAGTCTCCATTGCACGCCACATAGGATCGTAGCGGCTAATATGTTGACGACGACTCCGAGGTTTGCGTTGGCATATAAAAGCCCGAGCTGCGCCGACAAGACTTGCTCTGTGCTGGAGTCTCGACTGACCGGTGCTACAGACGCAGTGGGGCGCATGGGGACAAACCCGGTACCGGAGTGATGTGCTCTGTCTAATATAAATGCTGCGCATCCGGATCTAAAGCCGCACGGCCAAGACTGGTAATACGTCGGTCATCAACTCAAGCCCTGAATATGCCATGCAAAGGAGTGAATTTAGGGATCGTCTTGGAAAAAAGAAGCAACTACGGAGAGGATGTCCGGTATTTGTATCTGTCTCGGGGCAGTATTCGAAGGACGGTTTTCGTAACCTTAACTGCGTTCTGGTTGCAGGTAAAGGAGATATCGGCCGGGTTTAGACGAAGCCCAGGTTCTGAGAGCTGAAGGCGCCGAGACTGGGAAAGATCTGGGAGAGCTGGGATGCGTTGACGCCGAACCAACTGGCAAGTGTGGCTGCGTACTGCACGGTGCTGGTGGACGGAATCCATCGGCCGTTCACGTCCGAGTCATCGGGACCACCGAGCGAAAGGGTCGGATAAGTACCGTAAAGTTTGGCTCCCCGAACTGCGCCTCCAAGAACGATGTGGTGGCTGCCCCAGCCGTGGTCGCTGCCGCTGTTGGAATTGGGCTGGAAGGTACGTGAGAAGTCAGACATGGTAAAGGTCGTAACCTGGTTCGCGATGCCCAGCTCCTGCGTTGCCTGGTAGAAGGCGGAGAGCGCCGAGGAGACCTGCCCCAACAGCAGGCTCTGCTGCCCAAACTGATCAGCATGGGTGTCGAAGTTGCCGACGCCGGCAAAGAAAATCTGCCGGTTGACCCCGAAGCTGTTGCGCACCTGCATCAGTTGAGCAATCTGTTGCAGCTGAGTGGCGAACGGATTATTGGCAGGGAAAATGGTACCCAGCGGCGCAACGGAAGAAACGGCCTCGGTGAGAACACCTGCATAGCGGGAAGCATTCTGGCTGATGACGTTGTCCGCCTGAACCAGGCTGAGGCCGCTGGCGAAACTGAGGAAGGATTGTGCAATCTCCTGCCGTGCGCTGCACACCGCTGCGCCCTCACCACAGGAGACGCCGGATAAATTGCCAGGCACTACCGCGAGAGGAGTGGTTGATTGACCGTCGCAAAAAAGAGTATCGCCAACCACGGAGGTGATCATGGGAATGGAAGCGGAAGGATTGAAGCTGCTACCCAGCAGATCGCTCATGCGGCCAGCCCAGCCTGTGGAAGTGGCGGCGGAGCGGGTTGCGTTTTGCCATTGCAGCTGTTGGTCGGAATGACTGAAGAGATTAGAAGGCAGATTGAGCTGCGCGGCCACGTTGGCGCGGGTGGTGGGCACGACCAGAGTGCCGACGTTCGCGATCAGAGCCGCGGCCCCGCTATCGACCAACTGAGCAATTTCAGGCAGGCTGCCGTGAAGCCCGTAGAGAGGCATCGAGGCAAGCGGGATCAGCTGGTTTTGCGGCAAAGCCAGCGGACCGCGAAGGGTGGCGTAGTTGCTGTAGCCAACGTTGTCGAGGGGAACCACGGTGTTGTTGGCATCGTTGCCGCCATAAAGGAACACGCAAACGAGCGCCTTGTAGCCAGACGCCCCAGTTTGAGCAAAAGCATTCAGCGCGCCGAAGGGGCGGAGCCCGACAAGACTGCCGCCCGCGGCCAGCGAGGCGTATTGGATGAAACTGCGGCGATTGATGCGCATGTTGGTGTTACTCCTACTGGTCAATCTTGTAGAAATTGGAACTGATGACTAGCCATGTGGATACACGGACGCGTTGGCCGATATCTGTCAAAAGGGCGGCATTGGCCGCGATGGCCGATTGCATCGCCGTCGTCATTTGGTCGTGGGTAAAGAGAATATTGAGCGAAGTCACCAGGTTGGCGCTATCGGTCGCGGCGTTGCCGGTGGCGGAAGCGATCTGGCCGAGAACACTTGCCGGGCTCATGTCAATGGCAAACGAGGTGAGATGATTCCGTACGATGCTGTCGGCCAGGGTCATGCGAAGCGTGGCTGCGGCGGTGTTCTCCAATGCGAATTCGGGTGCATTCACCGCGGTGCCTGGAATGACATAGGTGGGCGGATAGAAGTTAAAGACACTCGCGGCGCCGTAAGGCACCTGGCCGAGTGGCGAGGTGTAATTACTGGCCGCGTCGTAGCGGCCCTGAGGGTTCACATTGGTGAACTGCAGCGCTCGCAGGATGCCTGTGAGGTAAAGGATAGGCTCGCGCAAATGGCCACCGTTGGCAGCAGGATCCGTATCGGCCGCGCGTGCCTCAGGATCAGTCAGAATAGCGGTGATCACGGCCCTCATATCGCCACGGACGCCGGACCCATCGTTGGCAAATACAGCAGCAACCCGGCCGACATAGGCGGGGGATGGGTTGCCGGTGACGAGGTGTTGAATAAGCTGACGGCCGACGAAAGGGCCCACGTTGGGATGATTGAAGATGGAATCGATCACCCCTGAGAGATCTTGTTCAGCCGTTTGCCCCGCAGGAAGGGTTACCCCGCTCAGCAGCACCTTGGCCGACATATCATGCGCGACCTCGATGGCCTGCATCGGCTGATCGAAGTTGGGAACTCCGTTGGGGAAACTCGTGGGTACGCCACCCGTGGGGTTGGCATAGGTCCATCCGGTGAGAGCGCGAGCGTAGGCCTGGATCTGCGCTTCGGTGTAGACCGGCTGTGGTAACCCCTGTGCATCCAGCTGAGGAGTACCGTCAGGATTTAACAGATAAAGGCCGGTGGTAAAAAGCTGCATCAATTCCCGAGCGAAGTTCTCGTTCGCGATCTGACCGCCGGGCGCCGCTCCGCTATTCAACATGTTGAGGTACGCACCCATCGCCGGCGAAGTAGCGACGTCATTGAGGAGCTGACGAAAATTACCGAAGGCATCGCCGGCAAGCAAATTCTGGTAAGACGGTATGGTGCGGGCGTTCACCATATCGGTAGAGACCACGAAGATCTGACTGAGGGCGAAGGCGACGCGTTGACGAAGCTGGTCGTTTGCCGTCAGCGCATTTTTCCAAAATGAACTCTGTGCACAACTAAAGGTCCCGTTGGGACAGGTGGCGACCGGCGGATTGGGAATGGCCGGCATCAGCGTGGTTGGGGCGATGAACTGTTCGTTGAGATAAGCGGCCATGCCGATTTGCTGCACGTGCTGTACGGAGGAGAGCGTAGGGCCAAAAGTCGTTTGGTCAAGCAGCCGGGTCGCCTGGGCGAGGGTGACGGGCGGCATCATTTGCACCGGTAATAGTTGCGTGACGGGAGATTTCTGCTCGGCATTGGGATTGAGGACCCCCACGGTCACGGTGGTAGTTCCCGCGGGAAGGACAATGGTGCTCTGCAGCTCAGTGGAAGAGAGAAAGACGGTGGCAACGTTCGTACCAGCGGCCATCAATTGCGAGGCGGAGACGAAGCCGGAGCCGTTTACTGTCAGTAAGAAGCTGGTGCCGGGCGTCGTCTGTGTGACCGAACCGGCCGTCAAGGTTGGGAGCTGGTTGAGAACCTTAACACTGACTGAACCCGAAGATGCGGGTTTTGCCACAGTGGTTGCGCTGATAGTGACCGAATGGCCGGCAAAAATTGTGGCCGCGGGCGAGTAAAGGCCTGAGGAGGATATCGGCCCAGTGGAGTTAGTGCCACCGGCAACTCCGTTGACCGACCATAGGACAGCGCTGCCAGCGGCACCGTTAACCAGAGCGCTGTATTGCGCGGTGCCCCCGAGCCTTACTTGTGCCGGACCGTTGATGGAGACAGTTTGCGCATTCATTCCGCTGTAGCAGGCCGCCACGAAGCATAGCAGCCATGTAAGCCGGTGCCGGCTGGGGCGATAACGCATCGACGCGCCCGGAGCAACGTGCGATGAGAATGTCGACATTATTCGACGCTAGACTATCCCCGCATAGCGGCCCTACAACCTTCGGCCGGAGTCAGTAATGATCTTGCAGTGTTTTTGGCCGGGGCACGCGGCCACGAACGTCTTGAAAAGAGTCAACGTGATCAAAGTTGAACATCGCCATTACCCTGTCACGGCAGCAGGCCTTACATGTCGAGGAAACCACGCTTGAGAGCGATCATGACCGCGTGGGTACGATCACTGGCGTCGAGTTTCGAGAGAATGCTCTTGAGATGCCCCTTGACGGTGTGCTCAGAGATGCCAAGATGTTCCGCGATGATCTTGTTGGAACTGCCACTGGCAACACCACGGAGTGTCTCCAACTCGCGGCTGGTCAGCGCGTCGTCGGCAACATGCTGGGCCATTTCTACAGCGATTTCCTGAGGAATGCGCCGGTGCCCCGCGTGCACCAGCCGGATGGTATCGATCAACTCCGTCCTCAGCATGCTCTTGAGAAGATACCCCGAGGCTCCGGCCTTGAACGCCCGCAGAGCCTGCACGTCGCCCCCATAAGTGGTGAGGACAATGATGCGAGCGGTGGGCCACTCCTTGCGAATCGCTGCAATGGCTTCGATTCCGTTTGCCTTCGGCATGCGCAGATCCATGAGCGTGATGTCGGGCCGATGGGCTCGAAAACAGGCGATCGCCTCTTCGCCATCGGTGGCCTCCGCCACCACGGTCATGTCGGGCTGGGCATTAATCGCGCCTGAGATCCCGCCGCGCAAGAGGGGATGATCGTCTACCGTAAGCACCCGGATCGTGTGCTGGCCACTCATGATGACGCCTCGCGCAAATTCTACTCCGTGGTAACCTGCCCTACCCCCCTCTAAAGGGTCGATTCTCACGCCCCCTTTTTTACCTCTGTCCAAGGCGGGAGCAGATGATTAATCCCGGATAAATCTTCCTTCCTAATCAGAATCACAGGAAAAACGCGAAGGGTGCCCCAGGTCTCGCTTTTGAGACCTGGGATCCCCGCAACCATTGCTTCATGGACACCCATGACGTAACCACAGGGTAGCGTGTTCCGCTCCCATCTAAGGACATGAAGGGTACGGGCCGCGCCCTTCCCGGTTCTCACACAGGCTCTTGGAGGGCCCTTGGAATGGTGAGCTACTCCCTGAATGTGGAGGGGGAAAGCTGGTACCCATGATGGAGTTACTGCGCGATTGGGGCAGCGCACATTTCCATATCAAACCGAATCTGCCTCGGCCACCCGCAGAAGCCTATTTTCTCGATGAGACGAAATTCGCTACTTCCGCGTTGAAGCCGCCGTCGGGCCACGCAAATCCCTCAGCAGACGGGAGCGGCTTTCTTGCCCAGGCAACAGGCTTGGCGGGAGTCACCTGGTAAGACTGGTATTCGATGGTCAGGGTGGCTACCCCTCCCAGCCGGACACTGGTTACAGTCTTGTTCTCTTTGGGCAGATAAAATCCGTTGTCCACTTTCTGATAGGAGTGATGGATCAGGGACTTGGTGGTCCAGAACGACGGATTGCGGGCCGGCTGGGCCTCGATGCGGGTCACCGCGAAGTCGTGCCCGTCTACCCAGATCTTGCCTCGATACAGGAACCGGCTCTCCTCCCTCGGCTCAACATTGAGAACATAGTTTGCACCGTCGGTACCGGCAAGGGAGAAGGTGTAGTTGTCTGGACCAAGCTCGGTATGCTTCCGGTTGCTGGAGTCGCCGGCTTGCTCTTCGCTTTCCATCAGGCGGCGAAAGACACGATTCTGAATCAGCTTGGATCCGCTCGTGCTCACCACGGTAAAGTGCTTGGAAGCCGGTGCGTCAAAATTTACTTCCACTTCCATCGTCGCCTCTGCAGAGGCCGGGAAACCGTGATATTCCAGGTGATAGCTGCGCTTGCCTAAATAGTGTTGCAGGCCCGCCGCCCGTTCCTGATTCTTCTCGATCAGGCGCTGTACGATCTGCTCTGCGCTGAGTGCCGGCAGGCCAGAATCGGCTTGGGACCAGCCGGCAGGCGCACACCCCAGTACCGCCAGCAGCATCGCCGGTAAGCAGAAACGTGCGCCTCTGCTGCGCAGAATAAGGTTCCGCTGCTGGTTTCCCTGCCTGCCCGATGGATACATTTGGCCCCCCCTGCGATTTCACGATCGTGTTAGGACCGAAGGTACAGGTCCTTTCGTGGTCCCGGCTGCCGGGGCCACCTCTCGCGGTCTAGCGGGGGGCAGCGAAAATTGTGTGACCGCATTCAGTCTGCCCTTATGAGATGCAAAATGACCGCTGCTTTCTGTCTGGTGCACATTACGGATGGCACCACTGGCACATAACGGCAAGATGCTTTTTTCTGAGCCGTGAGCCCGGCATTGGCCGCTGAAGCGCGGACGGCGGAGAATCCTGCTTACAGCATAGGCCTGCGCAGGGCTCAGAGCCAAATCGGACAGGACGGCCACGACTTCGGAATGCGATTGCTGCTGGGAACCGTCGCGCATCTGATCGGAGTATCGGCGCAGTTTGGCTCCCGTGCGCATTAAAAGTTGCCGAATTGACTGAAGAGGGCTACGAGGCAGCAATGGGAAACATTTTCCCGGGAAAATGGTCTTGACCGGCGTGGTCGTACTCCGATATAGTCGGATTCCGATATGGTATTCAAGACGACAAAGAACGCTCCGCTATCCGCGGCAACGCTGCACATCCTCTTGGCGCTCGCCGGGGGTGACCTGCACGGTTATGGAATCATCAAGGAAGTCACACGCAATTCCGATGGTCACTACCGGTTGGGCCCGGGCACGTTGTACGACAACTTAAAGAAGTTAATGGACGCCGGTCTGGTTGCAGACACGGTCACATCTCCCTCCTCGAAGCGCAAGTCAGCCTCCGCCAAGGGAGACGATCGGCGTTTTTATACCCTCACAAGCGAGGGCAAGAATGCCCTCGCCAGCGAGGTGGATCGGCTACAAAGCGTTGTAAGGGAAGCCAGATTGCGTCTTCAGGAAGTGAGGGCTGGAAGAGCATGAACCGAGTGATTTCCCGCTTCGCCTATCGCACCCTCCTGCAGCTGCATCCCGCTTCTTTCCAACACGAATTCGGCGCTGAGATGCTCTGGATCTTCGATGAAGAATCGAAACAGGGCGCCGCTCCTTACCTGTTCCTGGATGGAGCCATTTCTCTGTTTCGGCAGCGTTGCAGAATTCAGAAGGATCCGGGACAGGTATCCATTACTTCCGGAGCCATCATTACCGGTCCTGGAATGGGCCCGGTTCGCTTGCTTCAGGCCGGGGTCACATTTTCGTTAATTTTTTTCAGCCTCATACGGCTTTCAAGTCACCCCAGCCCGTTTACCCTGTCGGTTCGATGGGCGGAGCGGATGCCTTGCTACACCATCACGCTCCAAGCGCCATCGCACGCTGAGGTTGTCCTTAAGAATATGCCCTAGCACCCGAAGTCGGTGGGTTGGCTTGGATCGGCGGCGAGTGATTGCGAATACTTGGCGCAACAGGATATCTATGCTTGAGGTTCGCAACCTGTATAAACGTTACTCCGGTATTCCCGCTGTGGATTGTGTGAGCTTTATCGCGCGCGCGGGAGAGGTAACGGGCTATCTGGGTGCAAACGGTTCCGGTAAGTCAACGACCATGAAACTGGCCACGGGATTGATTGAACCGACTTCGGGTGAAATCTTCTTTGAAGGACAATCGATCAAAAAAGACCCGATGGCCTATCGGCAACGGCTGGGCTATGTTCCGGAAGAGCCTCACCTGTACACGCATTTGAGTGGTCTCGAGTACCTGGTGATGGTCGCCCAGCTGCGAGACATGGACCGGCACTCCGCAAACGAACGCATCCACGGGCTTCTTCGCCTCTTCGGGATTCACGGGGATCGCGACGTAGCCATGTCGTCTTATTCCAAGGGCATGCGGCAGAAGATTCTATTGAGCGCGGCCTTGATGCACAATCCGGATCTAATCCTCCTGGATGAGCCGTTCTCTGGCCTCGATGTTGGTTCATCGCTCATCTTCCGCAGCCTGATTAAGGAATTGGCGGCGCGGGGAAAGATCGTGCTCTTCAGTTCACACGAGCTCGAGACCGTGGAACGCGTCTGTTCTCACGTGGTCATTTTGCATCGCGGCAAGGTGGTCGCAGACGATTCGATCGAGCGGCTGAGAGTGCTGATGGCCCTACCTACGTTGGAGGAAATATTTTCACAACTCGCCGTTGAACAAGACTCGGAGGCCATTTCACGGGAGATAGCGGATTTAATCCATGCGTAGCGACTGGGCGATGAGGAGGCTTCAATTCCGCACGCTGTACCGTGTTTTTCTTCTCCGCGTAGTCGATCTCGAATTGCTGTCGGCCGACGGCGATCCCACAAAATTGATCGGACAGTTTGCCAGCATCTTCGCCAGCATCAGCTTTTTCTTAACGCTGCCGGCACTCCTGGGGTTGATAGGGAGTGGTTCGTTAGAAATGACAGCAGCATGGACGGGTGAGCATTTTTTCATTGAAACAGCAATGACTGCGGCCGGGCTGGTCGCCGTGCTCAACTGGGATGCAGCCTTTCCGGATAGACGAGACGTGCTGGTGCTTACCCCACTACCGGTGAGGAAAAGCACCTTGTTTGTTGCCAAGGTCGCGGCTTTGTTTGCCGCCCCTGCTCTTGCGGCGATCGCACTGAACATCTTTTCAGGAGTTGTGTGGCCGTTCTTGTTTAGATCCGGCCACGGTGGATTTTTTGGCGTGTTGCGGGTGTGGCCTGCCTATTGGATTACTACCTTTGCGGCGGTTGCGTTCTTTGTACTCACCATTCTCACCATACAAGGCCTGGCGGCCAATCTGCTTCCACGTCAGCTTTTCCTCCGTTTGTCCGCGGTGTTACAAGCCGCCGTCATGTGCGTGTTAGTGAGCGTCTACTTGCTTGAACCTTCCCTGGAATCACCGGCAGCCCTGGCTGCTGCGGAGAATCAACGGATACTCGCGTGGCTTCCCTCCTATTGGTTCATGGCGATGTTTAACCAGCTCAATGGCTCGATGCATCCCACGCTGGTTCCGTTGGCAAAACGAGCATGGATCGGCTTGGGAGTGTCGGGCGTGGGTGCTTGCACAGCGTTGCTTTTGTGCTACTTCCGCTTAATGCGAAAAACAGTGGAGCAGCCCGACATCCTGCCCCAGATGCGATGGATTTCGTGGTCACCACGCTTCGGCAGCTCGCTCACGGATGCTCTCACCCTGTTCAGCCTGCGCACCTTGATGAGAAGCCGGCAGCATCGCATGATTCTTAGTTTCTATTTGGGTATTGCCATCACCATTGTGCTCGGTTATGGGAAAGTCACTTCCGCAGGATTCGGACCCACAAGAGACAGGATCAGCAGTTGGTTCTTGTTTGCAAGCATTCTCATGGTGATCCTGGTTGTGTTGGCATTACGAGTGGTTGCTTCGATTCCTATCTCGCTACCGGCGAATTGGATTATACGTATCACTCAAGTTCGATCCGCCAGGGATTACCAGAAGGGTATTCGCTTTTCCTGGCTGATACTTGGGGTCACGCCCGTGTTGCTTCTGATTGCCGGTTTCCTCGTCGTTGCGTATCCTCGCTGGCCGGCGCTGGGGCATTTCAGTGTGATGATGTGGCTGGGAATTTTTGTGGTGGAGGTTTGCCTGTACACGTTTTCAAAGATACCGTTCACCTGCTCCTATTTGCCGGGTAAAGCTGGTATTCATGTTGCTTTTTGGGCGAGCGTGATGTTCTTCCTACGGTTGTTAAATGAAGCGGCGGAGTTTGAAGGGCAGATGTTGCATCGTCTGCTCAGCTGCGTGGTGATGATTCTGATTGTCGCTTCAGCCGCGCTGGGGATGCGGTATTTCAGCGAGGCCCGTGCAACGTCGACGGAAGAGCTTCTGTTTGAAGAGGAATATCCGGCTGAGCTTATTGCTCTGAAGTTGAGTTAATGAGAAATGGCTCGTTTTTCTTCAAAACTCCCACAAAATCGTCATCCTGAGAGCCTGTGACTTTTTCGATCTTTTCGTGTTTTCTGCGTAGCTAACCGAATGCTTTTTACCCCCCCACAAAGCCGTCATCCTGAGAGCCTGTGACTTTTTCGATCTTTTCGTGTTTTCTGCGTAGCTAACCGGATGCTTTTCACCTCCCAAAAGCCGTTCATCCTGAGAGCCTGTGACTTTTTCGATCTTTTCGTGTTTTCTGCGTAGCTAACCGGATGCTTTTCACCCCCCACAAAGCCGTCATCCTGAGAGCCTGTGACTTTTTCGATCTTTTCGTGTTTTCTGCGTAGCTAACCGGATGCTTTTTACCCCCCACAAAGCCGTCATCCTGAGCGAAGCGCCGCGCGGATCTATCGCATAACGGACGGCCTATGGCGCGCAGTCGAAGGACCCCGGCGATGCTTGTTAGCAGATGCTCTTCCCAGCTTTCCAGCCACAAACTACAGGCCAAATCAAAAAAGTCACAGCCTCTGATGACGATTTTGTGGGAGTTTTGAAGAAAAACATTCCAATCAAGTTAGCGCCTACTTGCCACAGGCCCATGACCTCCTGTCCGCGAGGGATCGTCACTGCGGGGTTTGGGCATCACTTCACGCAGGGTGGAAACCCCACGGCTTCCACCCTACCTATTGTTGTTTACTCAGTACTGGTCAACGACAGCTACTCCTTGCGGTCGAGTCCCAGCGGGAAGTTGAAACACAATGCCAGAACCTATCTCCTCAAGGGTGCCATCGTCCTTGATGGAAAGGCTATGGAGTACATTGCCCTGTCCCTCGGGAATAGAGGTTGCGGAGCGCTGCGAGAGGACGTACAGGGATTTCCCGTTTGGCGACAGCGAAACCTGGAAAGCGTCGCCAACACCGGCAAGCGTCAGCGTCTGTATTTCAATCGGTTCTTCCGCGTCGGTTGCATCGTACACGCTCACCTGGTTGGTGGCAGTGTCCGTGGTATAGAGCCGGCCACCGCTCTGATTGGAACGAATCCAGCAAATACCCTGGCCGGCGTTTGGCACGGTGCGCAAGAAAGTCAGGCGACCCTGCTCGTCATACCTGTAGACGCCCACCTTGTTCACCGTCACGTACCCGACATAGAGGATAGGCGCTTTGGGACTACTCCATAGGCCCAGCGGAAAGCGGGGGGCCGCAGCACTGAATTCGGCGGCGGGTAACGCAACCGGAGACGATGCACGAAGCTCACCTTGCCCCTCAAGACGAAAATGCTGAAGCAGACCGCCAAGAAAGTCCGCACCAAATACAAGGTTGGTGCCAGGCACGAATAAGGCCTGGGAAGGCGAACTGCCGGCAGCAACGCTGATGGTATTTTGCAACGTGCGCGAGGAGTCGTTGGTTGTCGTACCGAAGGGAACGAGACTCCCGTTCGATCGGACGTTTAGTGTGGTGTAGTTGGGGAGAATCGTGGAAGGCCGGGCAAAGTCCCCGCTTTGGTTGGCCACGATCAACACATTCCCATCAAGCGCCAGACTGACTGGATCGTTGCCGCCCGAGGGGAAGGGAGAACCTTCCACGGGTGTCAGCGTGCCATCCTCTTTGATGGAAAAAACCGCGATACTGTCACTGCCGGCATTCACCGCGAAAAGCAGTGTCTGCTGCGGGTTTACGATGACCTCGGAGTCGGAATCAAACGGACCAAGATTCGTTCCGGTGTACTGCACCCCCGCACCTCCAGTAAAAAAAGGAGAGCCGGGAAGGGGCGTAAGATTGCCGGCACTTCCCCGGCGAAAAGCATAGACCGCATTGCTATTTGGCGCGCTTGCGTTGCTTTCAACGTAGACATATTCCCCACCATCGGCAGCTAGTGCGATGGAAAAGGGAGCCGCTAACGTAATTGCTGCCACCCCGAACATCAGAGCGTTTTTCCTCACGGTATTGACCTCCCAAACAAGTTTGCAGATACGTTCCCCTTTGCGTGGGCGCACCTACACTGCGTCTGAGAAGGTTTCCGTGGTTTGGTTACAGGAATTAATAAAATTAATTTTCCATTCATCCACATGCGATGCGGCGGCGGTTTCACGGCCCCTGACATCAACGCGAGTGACGCTATCGGCCTGAATGATCGTGGGAGGTCAGCCCTGCACCGGCGAGCGTGAGGCTTTCTGGAGGATGCTGGGCGAAGTGGTCCAAGGCGCTTCGCATTTCAAGGAGAAGCTGGTCGGCCATTTCGCGGGTGAAGCCGTGGCGGACAAGGATGCGCTGGATGACCAGATCTTCGCGGTTGGGCGGCATGGAGTACGCAGGAACCAGCCAACCGCGCTCACGCAACCGGTCGGCGAAGTCGTAGAGGGTGAAGCTTGAGGATGCCGGGTCCTTCAGTTCCCAGCAAAGGCCAGGGATGCCACCGTGGCCATCATAAATAATGTTGAAGGGCCCAAGCCCGGCGATCTTTTCCGCGAGATAGCGGCCCAGCGCATAACACCCGTTTTGGACTTCGCGGTAGCCTTCTTTACCCAGGCGCAGGAAGTTGTAGTACTGGCATATGATCTCGCCGCCGGGCCGAGAGAAGTTGAGGGCGAAGGTAGGCATGTTGCCGCCGAGGTAGTTGACATTGAAAATCAATTCCTCGGGAAGATCGTGCTTTTCGCGCCAGAGAGCCCAGCCAACGCCCAGTGGAGAGAGACCAAACTTATGGCCGGAGGCATTGATGGATTTCACCCGGGGCAGGCGGAAATCCCAGAGCAGATCCGGTTGGACAAAGGGTGCAAGGAAGGCGCCACTGGCTCCGTCGACGTGGATGGGGATGTCAAGCCCGGTCTCGGCATGTAACTTGTCGAGGGCCATGCTGATCTCGTGGACCGGCTCGAACTGCAGGGTGAAGGTGACGCCAAGGGTCACGATGACGCCGATGGTGTTTTCATCGCATGCCTTGAGGACTTCTTCCGGAGTGAGCAGGAGGCGGTCGCCTTCCATGGGGACTTCCCGGATTTCCACGTCGAAGTAGCGGCAGAACTTGTGCCAGCAGACCTGGACCGGGCCCATGATCAGGTTCGGAGTATCGGTGGCCTTACCCCGGGCGCGTTGGCGTTTGCGCCACTTCCACTTGAGGGCCAGGCCGCCCAGCATGGCTGCCTCGCTGGAGCCGGTGGTCGAGCAACCAATGGTGCTGGCGGCTTCCGGCGAGTTCCACAGATCGGCGAGCATGTGGACACAGCGTTCTTCAATGGCCGCTGTCTGCGGGTATTCATCCTTGTCAATCATGTTCTTGTCGGCGGACTCTTCCATTAGCTGCATGACTTCGAGTTCAATCCAGGTGGTGCAGAAGGTGGCGAGATTTTGCTGGGAGTTCCCGTCAAGGATGAGCTGATTGTGGATGGTCTGATAGACGGTTTGCGGGTCCTGCCTTGCTGCCGGGAACTCGTAGGTCTCGGTTACGGGGTTCAGGACCGCAGACTCGAGTTGGCTGGTGGGCCCGGCCTTGAGCTCTTCGGTGTTGTGCAGGGGCATAGCTTCTCCTCTTTGTATGCATTTCGAAGTGTATTTGCTGGGGGTTGGATATGAGAAGAAAAGATGGTCAATCCGCGCCGGTGCGACGGTGATCCTGGCCGCCCAAGTCTCATCTAGGAAAGCGGCTCGTTATGCATGGATAACCCACGCCGGGCGCATAGCAAATGGGCAACTCCGGCTGGCTGCCCTATTTGCTTCCGGTGGTCTTACTACGCTATCCCGCTTCGGCGTCAGATCGATGATCGATGGTGGGAGTGACCGGTGTCCATCGCTGCAATTTAGGTACCGGAGCGCGGAAGCTGCCGCGAAAAGGTAATGCCAACTGCCAACACGTCACATTGACTGTTTTATTTACAGCCTCGATAATCACCCTATTCGGCCAGCTCTAAGCCACTTTGGGGGTTCCCTTGAAATCTGCCTATGTGAACGGTATTCGAAAATTGTCCGAACTAAAGCGTGGCCAGATTGTGCGCCTGGCCGGCTCCGGCGCTGCCGTGGTCGAAGAAATCTGGACTCTGGGAGGCGAATGTTTTGGCCGCTTCCGATGTCAGGACGGTTTAGTGGTTTCCCTCAGCGAGGCTGAAGAAGCCCTGATTGGAACACTGACGAAGCTGAGCGTGGCCCCAGCGTCCTAGGAAATGAGGCCCGGAACAGGCTTCCAAACCTGGTAAAGCCATTGCTCTGGTGGAATGGCTGCGGACGGGACGGCAATCAAGCACGAACAGAGTGTTTGACTGCGCCCTTTTCTTGAGTTCACCGGGTCTCCGTTAGCAAAGATCCGCCGCGTCAAAAAGCGGTTCGCGGTCACGGCGGTGACCGTCTTGCCAAGTCCCTTCAAGAGGGGCCAGTCCTGGCCCCAACTCGCACTGGAAATTACCGAATTCATAGGGAGCGGGCGCCAGTTGGCAACCGCTAGCATCCTCCGGTATACAGCTACAGGGGGAAGTCATGTCGAAATTGCAATACCAATCGGGGTTTGCCAACGAGTTTGCGACTGAAGCGGTTGCCGGTGCTTTGCCCAAGGGCCAGAATGCTCCCCAGAAGTCGACGCTTGGACTCTATACCGAGCAGTTCAGCGGAACCCCATTTACTGCCCCTCGGGCCACCAACCGCCGCGCCTGGCTCTATCGCATCCGCCCCTCCGTAACCCACAGGCCGTTTGTCGAACTCCCTGGCAACAACATGCGCAGCGGGCCCTTCGACGAGGTTCCTGCTACTCCTAACCAACTGCGTTGGGATCCTCTGCCCATTCCCTCCACCCCCTGCGACTTTCTCGACGGCATCACCACCATCGCCGGCAACGGCGGTCCGGCCGGGCAAACGGGGTGTGCGGTACACATCTATGCGGCGAACCAAAGCATGTCCGGCCGCTTTTTCGCCAATGCCGATGGAGAAATGCTGGTGCTGCCCCAGTTGGGTAAGCTGCGGTTTTTCACCGAGCTGGGCATTCTGGAGGTGGCGCCGGGCGAACTCTGCGTGCTTCCCCGGGGACTCAAGATGCGGGTTGAGCTACTCGAACAGTCCGCCCGCGGCTATATCTGCGAGAACTACGGCCTCCCCTTCCGCTTGCCCGACCTGGGCCCGATCGGAGCTAACGGGCT
The DNA here is from genome assembly GCA_963838445.1 of uncultured Acidobacteriaceae bacterium. Taxonomy (GTDB): domain Bacteria; phylum Acidobacteriota; class Terriglobia; order Terriglobales; family Acidobacteriaceae; genus PALSA-350. The sequence goes on along the minus strand of CAWIRT010000063.1, from coordinate 60,989 downwards.
GGCGAACCCTCGCGATTTTCTTTCGCCCGTGGCCGCGTTTGAGGACGTGGATGGGAGGTTTCAGATCTTGTGCAAGTTTCAAGGTAGGCTGTGGTCCGCGGGCATCGATCACTCGCCGCTGGACGTGGTCGGCTGGCACGGCAACTACGCGCCTTACAAGTACGACATGGCCAACTTTAATTGCATCAACAGCGTCAGCTTCGATCATCCGGACCCCTCGATCTATACCGTGCTCACCGCGCCCACCCCGGTACCGGGCACGGGGAATGTCGACTTTGCCATCTTCCCGCCGCGCTGGATGGTCGCCGAGCACACGTTTCGCCCTCCCTGGTTCCACCGCAACGCGATGAACGAGTTCATGGGACTGATCTTCGGCCAATACGATGCCAAGGCCGAGGGATTCGTTCCCGGCTCAGCCAGCCTGCATAGCTGTATGCAGGGACACGGGCCCGATGCGGAAACCTACGAGCGTGCGGTGAGTGCTGACCTTAAGCCGCATTATCTCGGCGGCACCCTGGCCTTCATGTTTGAAACTCAGCTGGCGCTTCATCCCACGCGCTTCGCCATGGAAACAGATTGCCTGCAGCGCGAGTACTTTGAAGTGTGGCAAACGCTCAAGAAGCACTTCACGGGAAGGCCAATTCCGTAAAAGTAACCATGAATGCTACACATGATCCTCAGCGGCGAAGCTGGGTACTCTCGGCGAATCGCCCAGGCGGCGCATTTCCGATCCAAAACCTGCCCTTGGGCGTTTTTGAGGCGGCGAAGGGGCCCGCCATTGGGGCCGCCATCGGAGACCAGGTTCTGGGCCTGCGCAGTTGCGCCGGGCTCCTGGGGGGGCTGCCCGCGGGTACGGTAGAGGCCTGCGACGCCACTACGCTGAACCCATTGATGGCGGGCGGGCCGGAATCCTGGTCGGCCCTGCGTGCCCGGCTCAGTGATCTGCTCCGTGCCGACCATCCTCGGGTTGCTGATCATCAGCGGGCCCTGGCGCCTCATTTGCTGCCGATGGCGGACGTGACGATGTTGAAGCCAGCCGTGATCGCTGACTTTACCGACTTCTATGCTTCGATTGATCATGCCACGCGAGTGGGCAGGCTCTTCCGCCCGGAGAATCCACTTTTACCGAATTACAAGTACGTGCCCATCGGTTATCACGGGCGGGCATCGTCGATCGTCCCCAGCGGCTCAGCGGTAAGGCGGCCGAGAGGGCAGATAGCCTCGTCGCCCGGGGGTGCGCCCCAGTTTGCGCCCAGCCGGGCGCTTGACTATGAAATCGAGGTTGGATTCTTCGTTGGGACCGGCAATCGCTGGGGAGAACCGATCGCGATTGAGCATGCCGCCTCTCACCTGTTTGGCGTGTGCCTGCTGAATGATTGGACCGCACGCGACATCCAGGCGTGGGAGTACCAGCCCCTGGGACCGTTCCTGGCCAAGAGTTTCGCCACCAGCATCTCGCCCTGGATCGTCACCATGGAAGCGCTGGCCCCGTTCCGTGTTGGGGCTTTAGCCCGCCCACCCGGGGACCCGGCGCCGCTCGCGTATCTCGCCTCGGAGCAGGATCAGACGGAAGGGGGCATCGATTTAAGGCTTGAAGTTTATTTGCGATCAGCCTGGATGGGCGAGGCGGTTCGCATAAGCCGAAGCAATTTGCGCCAGCTTTATTGGACCTCGGCGCAGTTGGTGACTCATCACGCAAGCAACGGTTGCAATCTTCAGACGGGTGATCTCCTGGGCAGCGGTACGGTGTCAGGGCCGGAGGACGAGGCGCGCGGATGTTTGCTGGAGCTGACGCAAAATGGCCGCGAACCTATTTCGTTGGCTCCAGGGGAGAAGCGTGCCTTTCTTGAAGATGGCGATGAAGTTGTATTTCGCGGATATTGCGAGCGAGATGGGTTTGTCGGTATTGGGTTGGGGGAGTGCCGCGGCACGGTTGTTGGTGGTGAGTGATTTCTTCGGTTAGGGGTTTGCTGGGCCCATCGTTTTCGGCCCACGTACGCTGGGGCGAGGGGCACCTCGTCCAATTTCCTATGGTTTGGCTAGGAGACTGACTTCCCCGCCGGGATGGGGCGGTGGTATCCCACATCTAGCGAAGAATAAGCGAGAGACGGGTCACCCTCGATGTGCGGTCAGGGCACAGTTCGGAACTGTGAGGCACCGCCTGCCAGTAGGGCTTTTGGGAATACGGGCTGCCCGCCCCGCAGCAGGGTTTCGATGATCTCGTGGATGCGCAGTTCATCGAAAGGTGCAGTGACATCCTGTTCAGATTGCTGGCCGGGTGAGTGAATCAGCAGGACTGGCCGCCGGTCGAAGCGGCCCTGGCTGGCACTTTGTTCTTCCTCGCTCCACTGCGGCGTTGGCCGCCACAACGGTACGCGCCAGGAGTGGTCGGAGCAGACAATCACTGTCGTCTTCGGGCCTAGAGTCGTCGCGTCCACAATTTTCATCAAATCGGCCAAGGTGCGGTCGGCCAATGCGAGGTTGTCAATGTAGGTGCCGGTCGGCCGCTGATGTCCGGGTCTGCGATCGTAAATGCCCGGCGGATGTGGCACGGGTAAATGAATGAAGACGAAATCGATGCTCTGGTCACGGATCAAGGTCTCAGCCTGGGGCATGATTGCGGCCAAATCGGACGCGTGCTTCTCCTCCTGTGTGAACCCACGCCTATGCCGCCAGTCGGGCATCATGTTCGCCAGCGGCGCTATCGCATTCTCAAAAGCAGAATTATCCGGGCTGGTACCGTTCCACTGGCCATCTCCACTCCTCCAATAGCAGTAGTTGAGTGTTCCTGCAAGAATGCGGCAATACGGGTTGTACCAGCCGGCGACCCCCGTGTTCCAGCCCAGGCGTTGGGCATCCCCGAAGAGCGTGGTATGGGCGTCGAAGGATTGCCAGTCTTTTTGACCAGCCAGCTTGATCGAAGGCTCTCCATCGAGATTGCTGCGAATGTTGTCGACGATATGGCCGAGCAAGAGTGAGGGCACAATCCGCTCGGTGTGATAGCCCACTGGCTGCAGATTGCTGAACGAGACGCTCTCGTTTCGTAGCCTGTCAAAGGCCGGCATGGAGAGCGAAGAAACACGATGCTCGAAGGCCTGATTATAGGAAAGTTCGTCAAACAGCAGCCACACGATCCGTCCACCGGCGCCGGGCCGGGTACTCTGAGCGACCGGCCGGCCAGCCTGTATCACCGGTACGGCGGCATCGCGCGGCTGCGCCCGCAAGGCGATGTATAGGAGCTCCGGCACCATCCAGATGAAACTGCACCCCACCAGCAGTAGCACCACCTGACCTCCGCGGACAGCCTGCTGATAAGCCACGGGCCGGAGCCAACGGATTGCTAACCCAGCCAGAAGCGTGCCATAGAGCAGCAATTTGAGGCAGAGGTAAGAAACCGAAGTTTGCCAGACGGCCGCAACGTCTGTGACCAGGACTGGGATAAGCTCGGCACCCACCAGCACCCAGATGAGATTGCGAAGCGTGGCCTCGCCTCGTTGGAGATACCAGAAGAGGAGTGCCGCAGAGACGGAGAGAATCACCAGATCGATGACAAGTCCCCAGACCATGCTCTGCATCGGCAAAAAGCTGTGATAGATCAGGGCATGGTTAGCCGAGAGCAATGGCCAGACCCGAAGGATCAAGACGATGATGGCTGCTCCAAAGCCCTGTACAAAGGTCTTAAGGTTCATCTCTTCTCGAACAAAAAGAGCACTCGGCCGTTGCTCAATTCCTCGCGGGTCATGATGGTGAAATGGCGTGTGAACTGCTGGACAAACAGCTCTTCATCCAAATGCGCATAGAGTTCGTCTCGCCCTCGGCAAAGGTCGATGTAACGCACATCCGTCCGGGGAACCCACTCGACGATGCTCCAACGGCGGGCGAGCGATGAGAGCAGCGCAGCCACCTCAGCCAGGGGAATCTGATCGGCCAGGAGCAGATGATGCAGAATACCGAGCATCATGACGCAATCGAAGCGCTGACGGGCCCGCTCCAGTAGGGTGACCGACTCGGCGTTAAGCCATCCCACAGCCGGGGTGGGCCGGGCCACATCGGCGACCAGGGGCAGTATGGGCAGGCCGGCCGCCCTGGCTTCTCTCCAATTGCGGTCCGAAGAAGCAACATCGGTGTCCCAGGCCACAACGCGTGCGCCGGCATTGGCAGCAATGCGCGAGTATTGACCGGTGTTGCCGCCGATATCGAGCACGGATTCGGGCCGCAGCAATTGCATGGCCCGGTCCACGAATTCCTGCTTGCGCCGCCGTTCCTCTTCGCTGTAATGATCAGCGGCGTTTTGGTATTCGCTCCAACGGGATTCGCGTCCCCTGGGTTCCAGCGCGCGCAGCGTTTTACCGAAGCCTCTCAAGTTTCGCTCCAGAACGGCGGTCGCGATCTCCGGATCCTGCTGCAATCTGGGTGGTGCTGCAGCACCACGCTTGCGGGTCTCGAAATGGAAAGGAAGGGTGATGAGCGAACGAAGCGGAGCCCTCCAGCGTTCGAGACTGGAAAGATACGGGTATAGGTCCACCGGCTCGTAGCCGTCGCGGCGATTCAGTGTGGCTGCGAGCGGCCAGCCGAGGTATTTATAGGCCGCCAGGGGCAAAAGAAAGGTGCGTGCAAATTGACCATAGGCCAGCCACAGAGGGCTGGTGGGATCGCGACGCTCAATCGACAGAAGATCCACAAAGACCGGGCGGGAACCCTCGAAGAGAATGTTTAGCGGGGTCGCATCTTTGAGGATCCAGCCTTCGCGGAGCAGCTGGCGGCAGAGTTCGAGAGTCAGTTCCCCCGCCGCGACCCATTGACCAGGCGTCCATTCCCAGGGATACGATGGGAAGAAGACGCGCGGATGACGGAGGAGGAGAGGCTGATCCTCTTCCGCAGAGACCACTTCACTGGCGATGAGGTGACCCTGTTCTGACCAGCGGCTGGCCAGCGAGGACTGCAGGAAGCGCAGAGACTCCGCCGCGTAACGGGGGTGAACGGTTCGGAGCACATGTTCGCCACTGATGGATAACGATCCGGCAGGATCACGAAACGTCGCAATATGCTGCGACGTGCCCTGGCTCATGGCTGATGATTCTCTACTACCTCTGTCGGAGCACTGGCAGGCGATCTGCGTAGCGAAGAAAGGAGCCGCTTGACGCGATGGCGCAAATAGTAGATCGCGCCGGCGCACATGGAACCCGCAACCTGCAGGAAAACAAAGCCGGAACCCGGATCCACGTAGGCTTGGGCGGGCCGCTCAAACGCGACCAGGACGCTTAGAATCTGCAAAGCGGTAAGCAGGAAAAGCGAGGAACGCAGGACGCGGAGGGAGTAGGACGGTCTGTTCACGAAGCTCCTCGAGGCGCGAATGTACCCTATAGTGTTCTAACGTTGGACCAGACTTAAAAGTTGCCGAGCTATTAACTTTTTCGTCATCGTTCTTTCATAATCGCATAGACGCAGGAATTGGCGGTGAGATTACGCCGTCTTTCCGTGAAATGGCTTCATGGTTCCCTTAGGCGACACTCAACTGGTTCAGATTATCGACGCCGGGCTGGCCGAAGCCGCCCGCCGAAGCGGAGAATGGCTGGTCTGCAAGCCCGGCTGCACCCAGTGCTGTGTGGGGGTCTTCGCCATCCATCAGCTCGATGCCGCCCGGCTTCAACAGGGACTGGAGCAGCTGACTGCGACCGATCCAGAGCGAGCCGGTTTGGTTCGAGAACGTGCGCGGAGGTCGGTCGGCCGGCTGACGGAGGATTTCCCGGGCGACCCGGCCACGGGCCTGCTCGATCCATCGGAAGAGGCCGAGGCGCGTTTCGAGGACTTCGCCAACGACGAACCATGCCCGGCACTCGATCCCCACACCGGGCTTTGCGATCTGTATCTTTCCCGTCCCATGACCTGTCGTGTTTTCGGGCCGCCGGTGCGGTCGCAGCAGGGGCTCGGGGTCTGCGAGCTTTGCTACCACGGCGCGACGGAGGAGCAGATTGCCGCCTGCGAAATGCCCGTGGATCCCGAGGGGCTGGAGGGGCAGTTGCTGGAGGAGTTTGAGCGGTCGTCCGGCAGACACGGCCGCACCCTGGTGGCCTTCGCGCTGGCCGGCGTTTAACTCGGTACAATCAGCTTAGACTTCCGCAGGAAAGTAGAATCATGTCCGCTAATCCCGTCACTACCCTGAATACTGCCGTCGGCAACGCCGCTGAACAGGCGGGCTTGACCGTGCTCTCGTCTGAAGAGGGGCTCGATTTCAATGGGCGCCCCACCACCATCTTCCGTATCGGACTTTCCAATGATGTTGCTGTCGAACAAACACTGCGGTTGGAGTTGAGCGAGGACTTCGACTTCCATCGCCCGGACCTATTGCCGGAAATGACGGACCACTTACGCAATGAGGCGAAACGATTACGCAATCCGCGGCCCGATGCTTACGTGACCATGGCGGGGATGCCGATCACCTTCAGCGATTTCCGCTGGCCCTTCCACCGCTCTATTTCCGGCGCGGATACGTACATTGTCCACGGCGTGGTCCATGTGGCCGACGGCACCGATTCCCTGCTGCACGCCAAGGTCTCCGCCAGCATGACCGTGACTTTTGCGGAAATTGTGCCTGCTCCGGAGCAGCCCTATGCGGAAACCTTCATCTACAGCGCGATTCGCAAGACCCTGGACCAGGGCCAGCTCGAACTGCTCAAGAGCGGCAACCGCCAGCCGGTTCCCGTGACCACCCGATACTACAGCCGCTGGCAAAAGAAGTTCTTCTTCACTGACACCGATGACCAGAGCCGGCAGCAGTTTTTGCTCACCAAAGTCTTCTGGCTTTCGGGCGTCCTGGGGAACTCGCAGCCGATCTGGATCGCCGACCCGCGAGACGCGCAATACCTGAACACCACCGCGGAGGAGTTGATGCGCGCGGCATCGGCGCTGGCAGCCGCTGGGCTGGTGATCTGGAGCGGGGAAAAGGACTCTGAGTTTGCGGCCGCCACGCCGGCGCTGATGGCGCGCGAGGCTGAGTTCCGCGCCCGCTTGCAGGAGGCTTTCGCGTTGACCAAGCCGACTTTTAACGAGGATATGCGCCACGGCCACACAAATATGTAGATCCTGTAACTCTCCCGGTGCATATGGCGTCTCATGCGCACGGAGAGACTTATGAGTAGCCGAAGATTGGTCACGGGAGTGATGCTGGCGTTGATGGCCGCGAGTGCGGCGGCGCAAAAAGCGGTGCTGGTGGAGCTATTTACTTCAGAAGGGTGTTCCAGCTGCCCGCCCGCGGATGCTTTGCTGAGGCTGGTGAATGGAAGCCAGACCAACAAGGGCCAGTTGATTGTCGGCATCAGCGAGCATGTTACCTATTGGAACTCATTGGGATGGTCTGATCCTTTCTCCTCTTCTGCCTATACAGAGCGGCAGAATGCCTACAGTGCGCGCTTCCAGCTGGAGGGCCCGTACACGCCGCAAATGGTGATTAACGGCGCAGAGCAGATTGTTGGCAGCGATCGGGCGGGGTTGCTACGCGCGGTCGAGAAAGAGGACGCCGAGAATCCGCGCATGTCTCTCCGTATTGTTTCGTTGAGCGTGGCAGGCAGTACCTTGACGGTGAATTTTTCCACCAGCGGCGACCTGCCGGCGCAGGGGGCCGACCTGGTCGCGGTGCTGGCAGACGACGCCGACCAATCGAGCGTGCTGCGCGGAGAAAATTCCGGGCGCACACTGGCACATGTCGCCGTAGCCCGATCCATCACCACGATTGCCAGGGTGAAGGCTGCCGGCGAACGGACGGCACAGATCCCGATTCCGGTTTCGTTGCAAACGACGCAGCGGCATCATCTCATCCTGTTTGCTCAAACCCCAGGCACCGGACGCGTGCTCGGAACCGATACTAAGCCCCTCTAGAGAACGAACGAATGGCCACCGAGTTACGGGATGAATCGCGCATGATCGCTTCGATCCTTGCCGGCGAGACGCAGTTGTTCCATGAACTGATTCGTCCCTATGAGCGCAGGGTGTACGCCATGGCGCTGTCGTTTCTGCGTAATGAGGCCGATGCAGAAGACGTAGCCCAGGAGGCTTTCCTCAAGGCCTTTCGCGGCCTGGCCAGTTTTCGTGGCGATGCCAAATTCGGGACCTGGCTGGTGAGCATTACCTTGAACGAGGCACGAAGCCGCATTCGCCGCCGGGATGCGATCAAGATGGAGTCCCTCGACGAGCCCGAGGACGACCAGGAACACAGTTCGCCGGCTCTGCTGCGGGACTGGAAGGAGATACCGTCGGAGGCGCTGGAGCGAAAAGAGGTTAGGTCTCTCTTGCAGATAGCGATCACCTCTTTGCCGCAGATCTACCGTGAGGTCTTTCAGCTGCGAGACATCGAGCAGTTGAGTGTGAATGAGGCGGCGCAGGCGTTGGGCATCACGGTATCCTCAGTGAAAGTCCGGCTGCATCGGGCACGGATGATGTTGCAGAAAAATCTGGCGCCACAGTTGAAGGAGATGGCCCCGAAACGGAGGTGGTGGGCGTGGTCATAGAGTGCAAACATGTTTGGGCGCACATCTCCGGCTACCTGGATCAGTCCCTCCCTCCGGATGTGCTGGAACAGGTGCAAAAGCATCTGGAGCATTGTGAGATTTGCTCCGCGATCCTGGATTCGACACGGAACATTTTGATTCTTATCGCGGATGAACGGGTGTTTGAGCTGCCCCTTGGGTTCAGTGAACGGCTGCATGCCCGGCTTGAGGAAGAGATCAAGGGCTTGGAGCCTTGATGTTCTTCCAGGCAGGGCTGGACCCGATTGTGCACAATGCGGATCGCGAAACTCGCCGAAAAAGGTTGAGGTTCGTGGTATCCCACATCTCGCGAAAAAACGAGCGAGATGTGGGGCACCCGTGATTTGTTACCCGGATAGAATCGCCTCCGTCAATGTCTCATCTCCCCTTCATTAGCTGGCGCAGCTGCTCGTTCTTGACCAACAATTCTGCGACCAATCGCTGCAGGCGCGCATTTTCCCTCTCCAGGTATGCAGCCTGGCTCGATTCATCGCTGGTCATCGCCTCACAATCCAAGAGAGAACCCCCGCTTTCTCCGTTTCCCACTGCCACGTACCCGCACACGACGTGCCCCCTTTTCCCGTTCGTCTCCAGTAGGTGCGTTGCGCACAAAAGAAGAGAGCCCCTTTGCGAGTCTTGCCAAAGGGGCCCATCGACCTTGAGTGTTCTGGCTCGCACCTACTCGCCAATCGTCGTTGTCCCCTCAACCCTATGCCTGGGCTGCGTATCCAGGTTCGGGGTAGCGAACTTCTCATACTGGATCGTTCGCAGCACATGATTCTCTCCGGCTACATCAAAGGTCAGCCTGACTTTAGGATCATCCCCGTTGGCTGCAGGCATCATGATCCACATCAGCGGCTGGCTCGGCCCCCCGATTTTCCTGAGGGTCACCATGGACTTTGTCCAGTCGACTGCGATGGTATAGGATCCCGCTGCATACGCATGGTCTTTGGCCACAAAACTGAACGGCACATTCACCGTTTTCTGTTCGGCAGCAAAAGCGGCGGTGGTGCAAAGAGCGGCGGACAAAAGAACCAGATTCCTGAAGCGCATTAGCATGGGATTTTCCTCCGAGAACCACGCTAACCCCGCACCATACCTTCAGGTGTCAAATTGCTGTCGAGTTTTCGTCCAACTCTTTTTGACGGTCCGTTCCCTTGAAGATCTCGTCATCTCGCGTGGCTTGCGAGTTGTTGGAGAAGGTAGTCCGGCGTGAAGCCCATCACTCAATGCTTCATCACTCCTGCAATCTGCTGGCGAGTCTTTCTCTCCGCCGCCTGCCGGTCGGGTTCGCTCAAATTTTCCAATAGCCGCAGCGCGCGCTCCGTCAGTTTTACGCCCTCATCCCGAGCCCCCCGCCGCATGGCGGTCTCCGCCGCAGTGCAAAGTGCCTGGGCCGCGCGGGCCCACTCGGCCGCCGCCTCGTAGTGCATGGCCAATTCCCTGGAGACATCCAGTTCACGCCCAGCAAACAACTTCTCCAACTTCTCCGCCACCCGCAAATGCCGCTTGGCCCGGCGTGCCGGCGATTGCCTGGCCCGCAGCACCTCGCGGTACAACCCGTGGGCAAACACATAGAAGGCAGACTGCGTCCCGTCCGGCAATTCATCGTGCCCTGCCGGATGGAGGAAATGCAGCCGGCGCGTCAGCTTCTCGTACTGATCCTCGATGTCCTCCAGGTCGCCATCCAACGCTGCTGCAGCGGCCCATGCAGGAAAAATTACACCGATCAAGCTCGCAGCTTCGAGCAGGCGCTGGTCGGCCGGATCCAGCCGGTCAACCTGCATCTCGATCATCTCAGAAAGGGCTGTGGGCACCCCCATGTCGATTTCCGACAGCGGCGAGCACAACTGCCACTCACCGGCTTGCTGGCGTATAAAACCCTGCGCAATGAGGTGTTCCAGCATGGCAATCATGAACAGAGGATTGCCCTCAGAATGCTGGTGGACGAAGCTGGGCAATCCCGTGGGGAGCGTCTCCTGCTTTAATTCCTGAACCAGGTATTCCCGAACGGCGTCCTTTGCCAGCGGCCCGAGGGACACATCCGCGCACAGCTTGTGCGTCACCAGATCCTGTTTTAGCCGCCTCAGGGGATGCTGGCCGGCACTCACCTCCGCCGGCCGGTAAGACGCCAGCAGCAACAACCTGGCGGCCTGGCGGCGCCGCGCCAGCGCCGAGATCAAATCCAGCGTCGAGAGATCAGCCCAGTGCAGGTCCTCGAAAACAAAGATCAGGGTTTCGACCGTAGCCATGACTTCGATGGCATCGCATATCTCGTTCAACATTCGCTCGCCCCGCGCGGCAGTCGCCATCGGCGCCGAACCATCGCTATGGAGCGTAGCCACTTGCGCGTACCAGCTCGGCGCCTTCTGCTGCATCACGTGCACATGTTTCTTGCCCCCACTCGGAGAACAGAGCTGTCCCAGGGCTTCGATCACCGGATAATAAGCTTCCTTACCGGCAAACCCTTCCACACATTGTCCCCGCGCGATGTATACCTGGTCTTCGCTGCACCATTGCCGGCAGAACAGGTCGATCAACGCCGTCTTTCCAATGCCGGTTTCCCCGGTGATGAAGATCACCTGCCGATCGCCTTGTGTGGCCTGCTGTAGCAGGCCGTTGAGCCGCTCCAATTCCAACCGCCGTCCAACGACGCGCCCGGGTTCCGGTCCAGGTCGCGCTCCCAGTTGTGGCCGAGGTTGCGGCCGAGGATTCTCCGCCGCGTGCCCGCTGCTATCTTCCACCGGCGCCAGGAACCAATAGCCGCGCCCCGGAACAGTGCGGATAAATCGCGGGTTTTCTACGCTGTCTCCCAGCAGCTTGCGCAGTTCGAGCACGTAAGTGCGCAACACCTGTGGCTGCACATACGTCTCCGGCCACAGTTTGTCCAGCAGCTCATCGTGCGTCACCAGCCTCTGCGGGTTTTCAACCAGATAGCGCAACACGGCGAATGGCTTCGGAGTCAGGCCGATCCGCGTGCCGTTTTGCCACAGGCATTCGTTGCTGGTGTCGAGTTGAAAGCAGCCGAATTGCTTCATTGTATTCAGGTTGGATAAAACTGCTGGTTCTGCCTCTGAAGGTTCAGAAGCCTCCCTGGTGTTGATTCCTTTGCACCAGGAACCCAGGAATCGGAAACGTCGGTAGCCAATTACCACGATTGTACTCAATCAACACGGCACTGATCCCATTCATTCCATTCACGCTGCTGATGGTTTCTTTGGCGGGTACTGTGTTGTCTCGAATCAGCAGACCTGAGACTAAGCATCCAGGCATGTCCTGAATGACGATCCCCGCCACGTTGGTGTTGACCGAAGAGATCATAAAGTTCCCGGCGCCCTCGCTGATCGAATTTCGCAGAACGTCGGTGTTGATCACTGGCCCATAGGAAGCTGGACCGCCGTATGGACCAAACGCAGAAATCATGATGCCATTGCCCGAGTTGGTCAACACATTGTCTTCGATCACGCTTTCGAGGGAGTCGCCAAGGACGATGGAGGCGCCGAGAGTATTCGTAATTTCGTTGTGCGCAGTCGTCATGTGAAGCTCATATTGAGAAATAACGATCGTCGACGTCGCGTCGGGGATCACCTGCCAAGGCTTGGTAAGATTGATGGTTCGACCGCTATAGCTCTTAAGGAACGAATATTGGCCGACCCCTCTTCCCGAAATGATCGCAATGCTGGACGCTTGCGGATTGGTTGTGCCCATCCAATCCCAGGCAGGATCATGCGCCAGGGTCACCGTGTCTGCGGTGCTTTGGGCAATCGGACCAATATAGGATCCCCCATCTCCGTCGTTGGTGATAACCTGCTGGCCGTTCGAGCCCATGTTTCGGAAGGTGTTATACCCTACGTAGATATTTTGAGAAAGGGCTGACGGGCCGAAACGGTTGTTGGCACGGCTAATGCTTAGTCCAGAGCCCGCGGATGTTCCGCGAGGACCTTGTCCGGGCACATTCTGAGAGTAAACCAGGTTCTTTTCAAAGATGATGTTCTGGCTATCACTGATACCCAGACCCGTCCAATTGTTCACAATAATGTGATTCCCTGAAACAACACCTCCGTCTCCAAAGTTCACGTCGAGAACCTGATTAGCGCCGGAAAGGAATGTGGAATCGTAGATCTGGATATCCGGGCCTGCTACGAGGAACATCTGTTCCCCCGGCGCATCAGGGTTGGATTTGAAATTCAGGTTGCTGAAAAACAAATGACCAGAGGTCGCAGGATTGCCGGTAGTACTGTCGGTGGACGCAAGAAGACTGGGATTGGCGGGCGCTTCAAAGGACAGATTGGCTAACCCGAAATGCTGAGGAACCGCAAACCATACTTTAGGCGGACTGCTTTTGGGCTTACCGAGGAATCGAGTCGAGCCGGCAGACGCTCCGTTAAGGAACTCGTAAGAACGGGCTGTGACGCCATTCGCGAGCATGAAGTTGCCCGCCGGTATCGTTATATAAACTACCTGCTTCGAGCCTGCCGGCGGCGCATTTCGATCCAGGCATGATTGAAGGAAAGGGGTGTTATCCGTGGCTCCATCCCCCACGAGGTCAGGGCATGTAGCGTGCTTGACAATGAGTGACGAGGATGGATACACAGTGATCCGGCCGGCGGGCGTCGAAGTTATGCTCCAGGGAAATGTCCCTACCCAGAGAGTGTATGTTCCAGGAGTGAGCGTGCTGGAAACCGGGGCTGCGATGGAGTTGGAGTCCAATCTCGAGGGTCGCAGCCGATGGACCTTCCCGGTTGCCGATTGAAGAATGACCTGCATGGATGGGGTAAAATTCTTGCCAAAAATTCGTAACGTCGCCCCCGGTTCCACACCGCAATCATGCACCTCGTGCTGGAGTGCATTTTCTGGCGTGGTGAGGGGAGGAACCCCAATCACCCAATCGATCGACGGCACGTTCGCCAGGCCAAGCGTCGGTGGCGATGAAGGATCTTCGATTTCAAATCCATAAACGCCGTCAGGGAAACTCGAAGGGATCAGGAACGAAAGCCCGGTCGTGCCCTGTTGGGTGGCGTTGACGATGAATGAGCTGTTCCTGACAATGGACTGCCAGTCTCGCGTTCGGGAAGGAATGACCGCCACTTTTACTTGCTTTGCCGCATGAGTGAATGCGCCCGTCAAAAGCACAGATTGTCCCGGCTTAGTCTCTCGTGATGTCCAAAAGATGGCATTCGTGGTGTAGACCGGGCTTCCGACAAGGAGGGTTCTCGCGTCGACGTAAACGGGATTCGATCCTACTCCCCAGTCATGATTCGAAACTCCCGTATTCGGATTCGTACATCCGCTGAAAGCCTGGAGGTCGCTGGGAACAGTGCTTCCTCGTCCTTCAACTTGCGCATAGATTGGTATTTTGCTTATTTGCGCAGCCGCGGCTTGAGCAAGGAGGGCAAAGGCAAACCCTAGAGACAATCGGCGAAGGGACACCATCCCACCAGTATAGGCAGATCTCCGTCAGCCTTCAGACACCTCGATTGCACGAAAGGTCCCCACTCACGCGACGGGCGTTAAGGAACTGGCGAGCTTTGGTCTTGTGATCACACTAGCCCGCATTTCTCACAAACCCCGGGTGAACGAATAAACGAATCGCTGCCGGTAGTGAGATCTCCATGGGTAACGACTGACGGGTGCCCCATATCTGCCCGGTTTTGGCAGATGTGGGATTCCACGGCTGTCTACCGATGACTCTCTATCAGCAACAGATATTGAAGTCCATGACCATCGACACCCTGCACAGTCAGGGCTTGAGGTTTGTGGAATCCCACATCTGCCAAAACCGGGCAGATATGGGGCACCCGGGCTTTGTCGCCGGCCGGGCTGTGAGAAATCCAGGCTAGTCCAATCCGGACAGTACGACACGAATAATTATTCGCCATGGCAATGTGTGGGCTTTTGCATTTATCCGGCTACTCGCCACTGGCGGCCCCGCGCTGCTGCTGCGTTTAATGCAATGAAGAGTGTAAAGACAAGAAAGAGGTGACGGGATGATTCGATGAGAACCGAGCCATTCCGATAGACAGCAACTCCGGCTTTCGAGCATTCCACGCTCAGTGGCGCCGACCCTTTACAAAACTTTATACGGCTTAACAAATCTCTATCGCACGCTCTGCGAGCCAGTGCTCGAATGGAACTGCGTGCAGAAACGCTGCAGTCCCAATGGCATGAAATCCTGGGTGTATCGGCTAGGGCATGGAGGGAAGCGATGAAAACGAAACTTACTATGCTTTCTAAGTTGACGGTGGCTGGATTGCTCGGCGTAACGGTCGCGATTTGGACGCAATGGCTCTCCGGCGACCCCGCCTATACCAGTTTCCCCCCGGGGCCCGTTTTCTTTATTGCTGTAGCAGGGATCATTGTTCTGGGAGCGCGCTGGTGGTGGACGCCTCTGATTGGCGCGCTGATCGCGCTGCTGGTCACCTCTGGCTGGTTCGTTCGGCTACCTACGGCAGTTCTTCGCCTGACTCATCCTGGTTCCGTCGGCAAGTTCGCAGCCGGGATATGGATTGGCTCGGCACTTCTAATCGTCGCGCTTGTGGTGACAGATGTCGCTGGTCTGGCCGCGACTGTTCAGAACTACCGCCGCAGTGGAAGTACGACTGACAGTGCAAAGATGGTATGCCGGCTTTTCGGCGGAATATTTGTTCTGATGGGAATATTGATGATCGTCGGCGGACTCCATGCTGATAAATATCACAACCTCATGCACCTGACTTGGGGAGCTCTCGCGTTTGGCGCAAGCTTCCTGGGGTTGACCATTTCAAAGCGCTTCTGCATTGGATCGGGCGTGTTCTATCTGGCACTGGCGATCCTCGGCCTGCTGATCGGAAATCCATCGATGAACAGAGCATGGTATCTCGGGCCCATGCTGTTACACACCGGAGACCATATCTTTCACCTGGTGCTCGGTTCTCTCTTCCTCGGCGTGGGACTTGTCTCCGGCCGGGAGTGGAGGCCTCGCCATGTCCAGCTCTCCGGAGATTGAGTCCCCTGAATGTTGACATCAGGCCAAAGCGTATTTAATTAAGAAGGGCGGAAGCGACCGCTCATCTCAGTAACTTGCCGGCGAGCCAGTAATCGACACTGAACTTTCCCGGGCCAAAGCAGATCAGCCAGATAAAGATGAGCACGTACAGGACTTCCGGAAGGTAGAGGAAATCGTCGAGCCAGTTAAGAGGTGAAAGTCCTCCGGGCATGGCGGAAAGCTTGGTGGTCAGGATGGCGACAAGCATATCGACCAACAAAGCCACGCAGGCCGGGCTCGAGAGAAACCCCACGATCAGCAATGATCCGCCGACGAACTCGACACCGGACACAAAATAAGTCATCAGGTGGGGAAACGGGACTTTGGCCTCAACCAGCGTTTGATACATAGTTTGCGCGCTGCCGGCGACGAACAATTTGTTTGCCCCGGAGATGGCGAAGAATAGCCCGAGCGAAACGCGCACCAGCAGGACGGCATATTGTTCAAAATCATTGCTACCCAGCAGCGCAAACTGGACCAACCGTTTCCAATCCACTTCTCATTCCCTCGATCGGAGGATGTGCCGTAACGACATCCCACATCATACTGTTCGACATCTCCGATAACCACGTTTAATCAGGGCTTAGCGGGTCTCTGGGGTTTAATCTCTGTTCCTCGACAATTATGCTGCAAACGGCGAATGGCGGTGTCGTTAGCGAATTCTCGTGCCTCGAGATCAGGTGTCCATCCGTTCGACCCACTGCGCGCGCGATGCGGGAGCCACGAATGGATCCGCAAAGTACTGCGTTTCCCGCGCAACCTTGTCGCCCCTGAACTCCATGATGCTCACGGTGTAGGATGGCTTGGCGTCGTATGTCAGGATGAATTCCGTGACCCAAAGATCACCGCTGCCAATGATTCGCCGGACAGTAAACCGCTTTTTGTTTGGCTGACTAGCACGCTGGTTCTGTATGTTGCTTCGACTGCGGGTTCGCTCGCCTGACTGCGGGTATTCCAGCACCGCGTCCTCGTGATAGATGAGGTGCTCCGTTTCAAAGTCGTTGGCATCGGACGCGGCCCAATGCTGATCCAGTGCGGCGCGTATCTCTTGATCCCGCACTCCAGGATCCTGCTTCCCCTTTTGTTGATCGTTCATCTTGAGTCTCCAATTTGACCAGAAGCTAAATGCTTTCGAGGAATCAGTGTGCCCCACCCGTCAAGTCGCGCTGCTTCTTCGATCACCCCAGAGTCTACACCGCGTTGAAGCGTGTATCTCCCGTTCTTGACACCAGTATGGGTGCACTGGCGACTATGCATGGACTTGCGGGAACCGGGATATGCTGCCGGTATTTGCGGCTTTCCCCATTGAATCCCGCGACCTCAAATGAAGCTGCCGTTCCTAATTTCGTTGCGCCAGTATTTGAAGTAAGGAAAGGTCCTAATGGGATGAAATCCACGGCTTGCATACCTCACGCTTTCTATCTGGGGTAACGGACTTGCCGGCAGAGTAGATCGCTGCCTGAATGCTGTTAGTGGACAGTGTTAATCGAAAATGGACAGTTCGGCGTAGAGTCCAGAGCCCTCGCCATCTCGTTATCTGCTGAATACAAAGAGGTAGCACTCAACGCGCCAACTGGAACCTTGCGTGCATACGTTGCCGGGCAGGAGGAAGTCGAATGCAATACTTCCCGAAAAATCCCTTCTGCACGATTCGCAATTCGATCGAGATGCTTAACAGACTGATTCCTTCTCCGTCTACAAGAGTTGGAACCTGGCGCATTGTCCTTGCTGGTAACACTAAATCTGACCCTGGCATCCTTGGCCAACGCCCAGATCTCGCCGAACCTGCCCAATCCGACCGGGGCGCCGAATCCGCTGACGACGACGCTATCCATTTTTCGCAGCAATATGCAGGACAAGATCATGAACGCGGCGGACGCGATGCCGGAGTCCAAGTACAGCTACCGGCCGACGAAAGAGGTTCGCTCCTTCGCCGAGATCCTGAATCATGTGGGGGATATATCCTACATTTTGTGTTCAAACGCCAAGGGTGAAGCGCCCCCCGCCGCGGCTGCCGCGAAGGGTTCGAAGACCGAGATCGTAGCCTACCTCAAAGGCGCCTTCCACTACTGCGATGGCGTGTACTCCGGGTTCACCGATGCGCACCTCAACGACCCGGCGGACTTCTTCGGCTTCAAGACGAACAAGATGTTCATCTTGACGCAAGTCGGAAATCATGACGCCTTGCACTACGGCAATCTCGTCACGTATCTGCGCCTCAATGGCCTCGTGCCGTCCGGGGGCTGGTTTTGATGGCGCAGTGGCGAGTCTTCTTTCAAGATGGGGAACGCAAACTGCCACCCAGACATCGAGCTGAAGTTTCGTGGAGAGTGTAGCCGGCACGTTTAATGCCTCCGGTCCGCAAATGTGCTCAGGACCGTCGTCCACGAAATCCCGAGGTTGTTTGTCACCAGTTATTTTCCTCGCATACGGGTCGGAGAGGCCTCGGAATCCTAAGCTACACCGCTTTAAGTAGTAGCGGTTTGAATCCCTCTGATATCGATACTCCCGGTTTCGGATATCGATCTCGGGTGCTCTTCCAGTGCCACCCTAATACTCCGTGACCGCATACCACTCTGTAATGGAAAAAGTCTGCACCCTTTTCCTTGTATTCCTGCTCGTGAACAAAGATCGGGGTGGTTTTTGGGAGTCCAAAGGTCACGTTCAGCGTCTGGTAGAGGTTTTGGCCTGAGTACTTCGCCGAGCTTTTCCAGCCGCTGCCAGAGGCCTTAAGCACCCCTACAACGTGCAACTGGGCTACTTTGCGAACTCCGCGAGAAGCATTGATCTTGTCGAGAATCGTCTCGACTAACGATGTTGGTGAGCCAACGGTCAAATGCGTACCGAAAACTTCATGGTCATCCAACATCACGGTAATGGTCGTGCAGCTATTGACATTGGGGTAGACAAGAATGCCGTTTTGGGGGTAACCATACTCGTCCTCTGAAATCAGGTTTACTGGACCACAGGCTAAGGTCGTGAATTCCTTCTTAGATTCGGAATATCTGATACCCACGGTACCTCCTTGCGGTTTGCAGTGTCCTGGACTTCTGGGGCCCTGGATCAAATTCCGGCCAGCCTCTGGAGGCGAGTTCGCATAAACGAAACCAACAGTAGCTGCGATCGCGACTAGTGCGATCCGAATAAAGCGACCACGGAGACCAGGAGTGCGATTCCCAACAAACGTCTATTCATTAGCCCCACCTTAGTAAGTGATCTCAAAGCATTCGCTCTGTCTGGGAATCACCTCGGCTGCGATTATAGTAAAGCTCACGTGCTTCGTTTACACGCGCGAACTGTCGTAATCTTCTTGGGAAACGCATCAGGAGAACACCGTATGCCGATGACCCGACGTCATTTCCTTCAGCAGGGGACGGCCGCTGCTGTCGCTCTGACCACAACTCCGTCCCTGCTGGCCGATCCGCTGGGCCTCCCAATCGGCTGCCAGACCTATCCTGTTCGCAAGTCGATCAACCCGGATTTTGCCGGGACGATGAGGGGCCTTTCCGCAGCGGGCTTTCAGACCATTGAGCTCTGTTCGCCGTTTGGCTATAAGGATTTCTCCAGCCTGGCGCAGTACAAGCCACAGGAGCTGCGCAGGATGCTGCACGATTACGGTCTTACCTGTATCAGCGCGCACTTTGATACGGGGGAGTTGTTTAACCATGCGGAGGAGCGGATCGCATGGGCGAAGGAGTTTGGGCTGACCCAGATGGCCACGGCCAGCCTCGGCTTCGGCACGCTGCGTGAAGGCATTCCGCCGACCGTGGATGACGTGACCCGGGTCACCGACCTGTTCAACACCTTTGCCGCCAAGGCGCATGATGCGGGCATGGTTGCCGTACTGCACAACGAAGGGTTTGAGGTAACCAGCATCGACGGCAAGCGGGTTTACGACATGGAGATCGAACGGCTGGATCCGAAAACGGTGAAACTGCAGTTTCAGGTCTCCACCATGCAGAAAGGGTTCGATCCGGTGGATTACTTCGCCCGCTATCCGGACCGCTATATCTCCATGCACTGCCAGGACTGGGTGGTGAACTCCGACGGCAAAGCGAAAGAGGTGGCGCTCGGTAAGGGAGTCGTCGACTGGAAGAAGGTCTTTACCGCGGCAAGGAAGGCTCGCATCCAAAACTACTTTGTCGAACTGGAGCAGGATCCTGCACTGATGGCGCAAAGCGTTCCGTACCTGAAGAGCTTGCAGGTTTAAGCCGGCAAGATAGTCTTGCCGTCCGACTACCCCAAAGTGCCATTTCCTTCCGGCTCCTATCAGGATCAACTAGGGGTGTGAACTACCGATCACTCAACCGCTTTTGGGGCGCCAAAGTTAAGATTCTCGCAGCCGTAATGTTGTTGGCCATGGTTGGGTGTTCCGGGCAATCGCAGCGGTTCGTACCCTTCGTAGAAGACAACACCATCCTGGCGCTCGACACGCAGACGGGACAAACCTGCGTCTCCTACAAGCAGACAACCCCGCCGGACACCGGCAATCCCATGCCCTACTGCATGGACCTCTATAACTCGAAATAGCTCCTGAATCGCGGAGGCTACTTCCGTTCCAGACTGAGCGCGTAGATGTCCTGGGTTCCCGCATCGCGGAGCAATAGCGGTGTGTCCTTGGAGTCAAGCCCGAACCACTGCCCGAAGTATCCCGTGGTATGCACATCCTTCGTATCGGCAACCGGCTCCGCACTCCCACCCGTGATGGGGATTCTGAAAACACCCGGACCGTTCAAAAACGGCATGAAGTAGATGTAGCGGCTGTCGCTTGACCATTCCGGAGACACCGTACCACCCTTGTGCACGAGGGACCATTGTTGCGTTTTGACGTCGAAGAGTTTCATGGTCAGCACATCGGAGGAGAGAGCGACGATCCAGCGGCCGTCCGGTGACCAGCGTGGCGAGATCAAGCCAACTGAGTCAGGCAACGTTGTGACCTTGCTGCTTGCAAGCTCGAGGACTTTTATGGCGGTGTTTGGATTCCGGTCCCCCTCTCCGCCTTTAGAAAAAACAATCTTCTGTCCGTCGGGCGACCAGGTCGGATCCGTCTCTGGCTCACGATCGTTAGGCAGAAGACGGCGAGGGACACCCCCTTGTGAGGAGACAATCCCCAATTCAGCAGTGCCTTGGCTCGAAGATGATTCCACGAAGAGGAGTCGGGTGCCGTCGGGCGACCAACGGAGCCCTCTCGGATCCGCGGCGGCAGCGGTCACTTGCATGCGTTGGCTTCCGTCCGTGTTGGCCTTCCACAGAATGCCTTCAGGATAGGAAATGTACGCCACAAACTGGCCGTCTTTGGAGAAAGAGACCGATTCGGCCGAGATGCCCCCGAGGAAAGGCTCAAACAGCTTAGACTTCGAGTCGAAACGCACCAGCTCGCCACGGCTGGTGGAACCGGTGGCAAAGATTTTCTTTCCGTCCTTGCTGAAAACTGGAGGACTCCACTCGATCGGACCCGATGTCAAGGGAACTGGTTCTGGGGAGTGCCGCCGGAATAGCCCGCGGCGCTGATCCATCGCCCATAGCTGGGATATGGGTCCGGGAGGTCCGGCAGCGAAGACGAAAAATTCTCCATCGGGAGACCATTTCCCGCAGCATTTCGCGTCCGAGGTATGCCAACCCGGGAGCAACTGGCGAAGATTGGAGCCGCTCGACGCCATCTCCCAAAGTAAGCCATCTTTGGAAAACCCGATGGTTCTGCCATCCGGCGACCAGGTGAACTCGTACGCCACGCCTCCCGCCGAAGCCAACTTATGCGCGCCAGTCCCATCGCTCTGCACGAGGTTGATGTCGCCGTTCGGCGTGGCGTAGACAATGGCCTTCCCATCCGGGGACCATTTTCCGCGACCGAAGTTTCCCAGGTAAGTCTGGGAGCCCCCCAGAATCGGCACGGTATAGGTTGGAGCCGTCTGCGAAAACCCTTCCCGCCCAAACGCCGTAATAAGAAAAGCGGAGCCATCCGGCGAAATGTCAACCAGCACTGGATTCGGCAACGTAACGGAGGTTACTGGCTCAATGTCTCCGCCTGAAATTGCAACTTGTCGGATTTGCCGATGAATGCCCCCAATCAGATAAAGCCTGCTCCCATCCGTTCCGAGAACTTCTCCTGAGTGGCCGTCGTGCGTGATCTGGGTATACTCTGCAACCCTCAGAACGGAAACCGAACGCATGGTGTAGGCATAGATGGCCGCCAGCACAATGAGGAGCGCCGCGCCCCCCAACCAGAGTTTCCGGTTGCCGACGACCGGAGTTGCAGCGGCTCCAAGGGCTGAGATGCGCTGTGATTCCGTGTCCCTCTTCAGCCGCTGCAGGTCCGTCCGCAGGTCGGCGGCGCTCTGGTAGCGCAGATTACGGTCTTTCTCCAGAGACTTGTCAATGATCCGTTGCAACTCCACTGGCACGTCAGGGTTCAGGCGCACCACCGACGTCGGCTTTCCATCCAGAATGGCTTTGAAGATAACCGCAGAACTCTCGCCCCGGAAGGGCAAGGTGCCGGTGGCCATCTCATACAGCACGGCTCCGAAAGAGAAGAGATCGGTTCGGGCATCCAGTTCCTTCCCCATGGCCTGTTCGGGCGACATGTAAGCGACCGTTCCCAGGGCAGCACCTGGGCTGGTCAGGTGCTGCTCATCCATCGTCTCCACGGCAGTGGTCGCCCCAATCTGGTTTGACGATGCCCGCGTGGGTGCAACCTTCGCTAACCCGAAATCCAGAATCTTGGCATGCCCGCGCTCCGTTACAAAGATGTTGGCTGGCTTGATATCGCGGTGGACGATGCCTTTACGGTGAGCGGCGTCCAGCGCATCGGCAATCTCAATGGCCAACCCAAGCTGGACATCGGTTTCGACAGGTTTTCCCGCGATGCGATGCTTAAGGGTCATGCCTTCAAGAAACTCCATGACGATGAAGGCACGGCCATTCTCATCGCCGATGTCATAGATGGTGCAGATATTGGGGTGATTGAGCGCGGATGCCGCGCGGGCTTCGCGGCGAAAGCGTTCGAGTACCTGCTGGTCCCGGGCCAGGTCTTCGGGAAGAAACTTGAGCGCAACAAAGCGGCCCAGGCGCGTATCCTCCGCCCGGTAAACCACGCCCATTCCACCGCCGCCAAGCTTCTCCATAATGCGGTAGTGCGAGAAAGTCGTGTCAATCATTTCGCGGCTGCATCGATACGGATGGTTGCCTATGGTAAGAGCGAAACTCCCGGCAAGTCAATCGTGTCCCTTTATGTTCTGGGGTGTACAGTGCACGACTCTAGAGGCTGCAGAAAAATGCCGGATTGGGCAGGAAAGCATGCCCCAGGGGCTAAAGCCCACGTTTTACGGGCCCTTTTCGGCACGACTGAAGAGGCTGCGGAAAACCCGAATTCTTTGAAGGGGACGGGCTTTAGCCCGTCCGTAATTACTTTGAAATGAATGTGGCTTCAGCCACTGAGGGGACGACTCTGTCCAAGCAGAGACTTTTTCCGCAACCTCTGAAGTCGTGCCCTGATACAAAGCCTAAATACAGATCTCACGCAGACTCTAAAGCCCACGATGATTACATTGCATTTGCGCCGGGGATAAATCCCCGGCCTACCCTAAAATCGAGTTTTTTTGCATCCTGTCTTGTCGGAAAGAGAAGTGACAGCTGGTCCTGCAGCATCCCGCTTTACCCCCAAGCGTCCAGGATTCGTTCATTGGAGAACAATATCCAGCTTGGTGACGGACGCGGCGGGAATGCTCACGTTCAGCAGGCCGCCGCCCACCGCGATCGCGAGAGTTGTGGGCACCACGGCATTCGGCTGGTCGAAGGTGTTATGCGCGTGCATATCACTGGCGGCCAAAATGGTACCCGATGCACTGGCTGCCGCGGCGCCTCGAAGGGCGATCTGGGTCTCGATCGTCTTCGACAAATCGGGATTGACTATGGTGAGCGTCACGACCTGATTTTTTCGCGAGGCTGAGCCGTTGAGACCCCAGAAACGTGCCGGCCGTTCTTCGCGCATGTACTGCACATCCGGCGCCGAGAACTCGGCCCGCACAGCCTGCCCGCCCTGATGTGCGGCGTACATCGCGAAGACATGAAAGTTAGGCGTGGTGAAGAAGCGGTCCTCATGCGCCATAAATAACGCATTGATGTTGTTGATGAGCTGTGCGCAGGCGGCCATGCTCACTTTCTCCGGATTGCGGTTAAAGGTGTCCAGAGTCAGCGCCGTGGCCAGTGCATCGCGCAACGTTATCTGCTGGCCGAAGATGTGGGTGGGGTCGAGTTCGGTTCCCTCGCGATACCACGGACCATACTCATCCACCACCAGCTTGACGCGGTGCTGCGTATCGTACTGCCCCATCACCGCCCACTGATCGTGAATGATCTGCTCTATGCGATCGCTCTCGCGCAACAGCTCATACCAATCAACGGAATCAAACTGCAGCGCGTCGCCTTTGCCGGCCAGCCAGTCCTTCGTCTTGCCCCGGCTCAAGTTCCACGCGTAGTGATGCACCGACCAACCGGTAAAGGCAGGGTTGTTGTAAGCCGGGTCGGAGTAGATGCGTTGGAAAAAGCGATGGGTCCAATCCATATCGTTATCGTTCGGACCGGACCCGATCAGTTGCAGGTCTATGCCGTATCGAGGTATCCAGTCGGAATAGCGGCGGAACTCGGAGGCATATTCTTCCGGGGTAAAGTTCCCGCCGCAGCCCCAACTCTCGTTGCCTACACCCCAGTAGCGCACATTAAACGGTTCTGGAAAGCCGGCGGCCGCGCGCATCTCGGCCAGGGTTGTGCTCTCGGCAGGAGAGTTGCAGTACTCCACCCAATGATCAAAATCAAGCGCGGGGAGACTCCGCAGGTTGGCTGCGAGATACGGTTGTGCTCCGGTGAGCCTGCAAAAGCGCATGAACTCATTGGTGCCGAATTCATTTGTTTCGAAGAGCTGCGGCCCTTTGTCGTGGAGCCTGACCGCATCGTGATCAACCTCCCAGAAGTTGGTACGGCGCGGCCGCTTTGAAGCTTCACCAATCCCATCTTTCCAGTCGTAACTATCCGCGAAGCAGCCTCCTGGCCAGCGAATGACAGGAACACGAATCTGCTTCATCTTGTCCACCAATTGAGAACGGATGCCGTATTGATTGGCGATTTTCGATTTCTCTCCAACCCACACGCCGTCGTAAATCACGCCGCCGATATGTTCTGTGAATTGGCCATAGATATTGGGCGAAATCTCCCCCAGTGGTTCGTCCAGAAGGACCTCAACGCGGGCGTCGGCGTCTCTTGCCCAGACGGGCGCACGGGAAAAAACAAGCGCAGTGCCTGCGACCGCCGAACTTTTGAGAAACTGTCTCCGTTTCACGCCAAGTCACCTCTTCGTCGCAGCCAGCGCCAGCACTTCGCTCCACACGGCGTCGTCAACAAGGATTCCCACTTTCATCTGCTTCTGTCTAGTGGTTAGCGCATTTTCGCCGGGATAAAGAGTTCCAGTGCTGTCTTCCGCCGGAATCGACTTGTGCACATAATCGACCACGCTGTTCGCGATCTCCTCTGTGAATTTTTCGCCACCGAGCTTCGCCGGGTCGATCAGGATGAATATCTGGGAACAGCCCGTGCAGCTCCCCTGCTGGATCTGATCGATCGCGTTGGTCGGCGCACCCTCAGACAGCACCGCCGCCAGCACGTCCAGCATGATCGCAAAGCCCGACCCCTTCCAATAGCCCATAGGCAGGATCCGCATGGAAGCTTCGATCGGCCCCGGTTCATCGGTCAGGTTGCCGTCCTCATCGAAACCACCGGGAAACGGCAGTTTGCGACCTTTCAGCCTGGTCGTCTGCAGCTTGCCGTAGGAATACTGCGACATTGCCATATCGAGCACAATGTGGCCCTTCTTTCTGGGGACGGCGATGACGAAGGGATTGTTGCCGACGCGCGAGTCACGACCGCCCCAGGCCGGCATAACGGATTCGGTATTCGTCCAACTGATCGCCACATACCCTTGATCCGCCGCACGCCAGCCATAGGCTCCGCCGCGCATCCAGTGAGTCGTATTCCGGAGAGCGACGATCCCAACCCCCCTGTTGCGAAGCCATCTGCATGGCACGCTCGGTGGAGAAGATCGCGTTGAGTATCCCCGGCGCTCGCCCCCCGTCGTAGATTTCGATGGCCCCCAACTGCTTCACCAGTTCCGGTTTGGCAGCAAGATTGACCCAACCCCTGCGGACGTAATCTACGAACCGCGGAACCCGGTTCAAACCATGCGAGTTCACGCCATCGAGTGTTGATTCGGTATGGATCCGCGCGCACTGCTGGGCTTCCTGCTCGATCATGCCGGCATTGATGAACGCAGAGGCAATCACGTCCTGCATCTCCGCAAAGGAAACTAACGCCATTGCATTGGTTCTCCCAGATCATTATCCAAAATTGCATCCCGGCCTGAAGTGAGCAGTAACGGCAAGCCTTAGTGAAATCCGGTTTGTCGAGAATAATCTATAGCTCGGGAGTCCCTGGCGATCCGGAAGCATTTCGCGAACATTCACTTGTCATTGGGTGATAACAGGGCAAAGCACTCATCGGTAGCGATCTGCCGCGGTGGACCGATAACCCGAGCCAAAGACCTCATCCTATTTCGTGCCAGGAGGATCTGATGGCTTGAAGTCTTTGTTGATCGTCAGCAAGAAACTAACCGGCACCAGGATGCCGTTATTTTTCAGAGTCACGGCTAAGGCCTGCTCGACTTCATAAGGCACTTTTTTATTCTTCGGGTCGACTGCCTGCTTGGCGTTTAACACTCGCGCCATCTGCAAACTCTTCTCGAATTGAGGCCAACCGAACTTAGCACTCGAATTTTCAAAAAGATAGAGAAGTCTTTCTGCCTGCGCCGATTGCCCAGTAGCTGACAAGTGGTCGTACGCGCCTTTGATGAGCAGGTTCACATAGTGCGCTCGATCGTGCTTATCCATCTTGTCATATTGGGGAATCGGCATTGCGTTCCCCATGCATGGAAACAGCAAGGCTATCGATAGAACTGCGCCAAAGCAGATTGTTGCCGCTTTTTTGCGAGTGAAAAGCAGTCTCTGGAGCTCCAGCATTGCTCCATTCTAGACCAGCGAGGCGAAAGTCGATACGCAGAATCCTTGCAGTTCTGCCCCTCCTGGAACTCGCTCGGAACTCGCTCGTCTGGAACCTGTCCCCAGTTTTTTCACTGGCCGACTTATGCGGACCGATCTGAAGTTGGGTTGAGACTGTAAATCCGTTGAACCTGCTTCCGCGTGACGATGTCCGGCGTCTTTTTCAGTGCGATATTGCGGAGAGAGCGAAAGAGCGGATTACCGAAATGGCAGATCTTTCCGATGAACCACGACGTTGACACCGTCCAATCCACCTTCTTTCGCCGAGACTGTTCAAAGTGCTTCCATGCCGCCTCGTTGAGGCCGAGGTTTTTGAACGCATCCGCCAAAACCAGAGCATCTTCGACGGCCATCGCTCCGCCTTGTCCGAGGTTCGGCGTGGCCGCGTGCGCGGCGTCGCCGATCAGCCCAATGCGTCCAGAAGACCACTGCGCGAGTGGTTTCAAATCACTGATATCGGTCCTCAAGATATCTTGCGTCCGGGTCTTTTCGAGCAAACCAATCCACTGCGGAAAGTAGGTGCGGAATAACCTTTCCGCATGCGTTCTGATCTCGCTCGCCGAGGAAGCTTCTCCGGCCGGCGCCTCGAAGGTCATGTACCAGTAGTAGTCGCCGGCATTGATTTTTGAGAACCCGACGCGACACCCCTTCGCCCAGATTTCATAGGCCTCATGCTGGGCTTCCGCAGGCAGAAGATGGGCACCACGAGCTATGGCGCGATAAGAAGAAGAGCCAGAGTATCGCTTTACGCCGCCGAGTCCCGCCATGAGGCGCATCTGGGAGTTGAATCCATCCGCCCCGACAAGGATCGCGGCAGCGCAGGAAGATCCATCGGAAAGAATCGCGAAGACCTGATCGCCGCGTTGGGTCACTGATTTCACTTCGCAACCGAAACGGACTGAGTCTGCCTCGAGCTGTTCAAAAAGCAGGCGCTGCAGCACGCCGCGATGGAGAGCAATCGTCTCGAATCCATACTCCTCCGCAATCTGGGAGATGTTTGTCGTCTGGATGTCGCCGGATTTCCAGTCCTGAAGCCGCAACAGCTTCACAGCCCATCCTGCTTCGATGATCTTTTCCGCGAAACCAAGCCGGGAAAACACTTGCATGGGATTTGCTGCCATCCAAATACCAGCGCCTACTTCCCTGAGCCCATCGGCCCGCTCTACGAGCTTGACCTTGTAGCCACGCTGCTCGAGGGCGATTGCCAACGTCAACCCTCCAATGCCTGCTCCCTGGATGAGGACATCGCAATGTGCTTTCATTTCATTCCCGACTCGCGCTATGCTCATGCTTCCATTGTAAGAAAACCGGCGAGTAATCGCTCGCCTTTGCTGCTCGCTTTCGAAGTGTCTGCAGGAGACGGATGAAGAAGACGATTAAGCCAAGAAAGACGCCACAACAAGCGCGCTCCAGGCAAACAAGAAAAGACATACTCGAGGCGACTGCTCACCTTTTGAACCGGAACCCATTTGACGAAGTATCCACAAATCACATCGCGAAGAAGACTGGAATCAGCATCGGGACCTTGTACAAGTACTATCCTAATAAGGATGCGATCCTGGCTGACCTTTCGCTCGAGTTCATGCAGCAAGATGCGGAACTCTTCGGACGAATCTTCGAAGGCTCACCACGCAGCCGGCAGGAAAAAGGCGCCCTCGTCGACAATCTCGTGGAAGCGCTAATGACCGTCCATCGAGACGACGCCCAGGTAAGAGGCGTCGTCTATCAAAATCTTGAACGATTGAAACTCCTGGGACCGGCCCAGAGCGCCACTCGAAAGATTCAAGCAAAAGGAGCTTCTTCTGTTCCCGAACTCGATCCGACGCTGACATGGGTCGCGATTTCAGCGATCAACGCCGCTGTCCACTCAACGTCACAGCTTCCAGGCAAACTCCAACAATGGGACTTCGTGCGAGTCCTGGTGCGAAACATTCTTGACAACTTACTCAACCCTCACGGCTCAGAGGGACGTAGGAAGCGCATGAAGCAATGATTCCATCTGATCCTGCAGGACAGTAGTTCGGCTGTCCCCGAAAGGTGCTTTTCTTAGGGTAATTTCGAGCTTTCCCGCACTCTCCGGCTTCTTTTGCTCCTGTAGAAATGTGCGAATTAAGCGAACTAAGTCCCCAGGATGCGGTGGGGGCGCGTGCTGGTCGCGCAAAGTCTCACCATGGCGGATCTTGCGCAGAATCTGCAAAGCATCTTTGGCCAGCCGGTGGTGGACAAGACGGGACTCGAGGGCCGGTGGGACTTCACGATGAGGTGGACGCCGGATGAGACGCAGCTTGCGGACGCGCCGGAGCCGGTGCGTCGCCCAGCAGATGAAGCGAACGAGCCGCCGCCGCTGTTCACCGCCATCCAGAAGCAGCTAGGACTGAAGCTGGAAGCGCAGAAAGCGGACGTGAAGGTGCTGGTGGTTGATCACGTGGATCATCCGTCGCCGAATTAAAGGGCGGCGACGGTATGAGAAGACACACAGTGCGATTGATCGATTCGCGTAGATTTTGCCGGGCAAGTGCAATGAATGCCAACCGATTGCAGAAAATCATCGCGTTGCGGAAAGGGGAATGGGTATATGCCGTCACCGGATATTTCCCGGTGGAAGTTTGTGCGTCAGGCAGGACTGATCCTATCAGGATGCTTGCTGTTCTGAAGCACCGGCCCCGTCTGGCGCATAAACCTTGGCGCATAAACCTGACGCATAAACCTTTGACGCATAAACCTGCCCTTCAAATAGTACGGTTTTTGGGCTGTGGCCAGAGCGAGAAAAAATAATTTTGGTAACCATGGCCTGAGGCCGCTTCTAATGTCGGTGCGCCGCCTGGGCTGCGGACAATCCGCTGTCATACATCGCGGCGTAGTTTAAGTACTGTTGCGCCGGGTCGAGCGGGTAACTTATCTCGACTCTTTGAATCTCCCCATTCGCGCCAAACTGCGCCGTCAGCTTCGAATTCATTCCCGCCCAGTTGGCCGGCAGGCCCAGCAGTTTGTACCGCGCCACAACTTCGTCCCTTAGTGCCGGATCGAAGTGGACTCCATACTTACTCACCAGCGCCTTAATCGCGTCATAGTCACCCTCGGCTTTGATGCGCATTAACTCCGCGAGCAACATTCCAACGCCTTGACGCATTTTCTGGTAATCCGAAACACGAAGGTAGGTTTTGCCGTCGCGCTTGAACTGCTCGATTCCGCTGGTTTTGTCCATGATGTAGCGCACGATCAACTGCCAGCTACGTGCATGATCCTCTTCGAGCGTGTCCCCCTTTGGAACCAGTTGCAGTAAAGCCAACGCCTCCTGCGCCTCGAGGTCGTACATCGCCTTCGCCACCTCATCCTGATCGCCAATGAGTTTCAATTCCTTTAGTTTTGGATCCCAAACATTCCATAGCGCCATGAGGTCGGCACGAGCCTCTTCCAAGGTCGAGAAATATTCCTTCAGCGCTGGCTCAGCCCCATTCTTCAGTTGCGGGCTCAATTTGCCCGATCCATGCCCGATCACCTCGTGGAGTGCGGCAAGCAAATCCTGCGCTTCATCTCCGTATCTCTCATCCCGCGCGATCTCTCCGGAAGATGAACCGAACTCATCGATCAGGGCATTTCCGACTGCCCGGTTCCAGGCCCGCGTGCTGCTGGTGAACAAAAAGTTCTTAGTTCCGTATTTCTCCTTGATCTGATTCTCGTTGGGCAAATTTTCGCCGATGGTCAAGACGTTGAAATCGCCTGTTTCGATCAGTGTTTCAATCGCTTTTATCGCCGGTGGCGTGAAGGATGTTCTCTTGTATTTGTCGTCCCATGGGGCCTTCTGTTCGAAATAGGCCGCGTTCGTCGCCAGCACGTCCATCTTGTTGCTCAATTCTTTGTCCGTGACGGAGACAAAGCTTTGCGAACTGCCCTTGGCTCCCCGGGCGTCGTGGTACACCTCGATGAACCCGTTGGAAAAATCGACGGTTGCGTCATTGCGTACCAAATCCACATCGAATTGCAGCCAGTCGTTGAAATCGCCGGTCTGATAGTAGCGGATCAGGTCCCCGATCACTTGCGCCTGTGCTGCGTCGGCCAGCGTTTCCGCGTTCGCAAGGTATTCAATGGCCTTCTTTAGATAAACCGAGTAAAGGCCCGGGGAAATTTTTCCGTCCGGAGTCCCCGCCCGGTACACAACTTCTTGCATTTGGCCGTTTTCGCCCTTCACTACCCGAGAATTCAACGAGTGCTCCTCGTGAAAGCCTTTCAGGTCATCGAGCGACAGGCCCGGGTAAAACGTATTCGAACTCGCCTGGATAATATCCTGACCGCCTTGCGGGCTTTTCGCCGTCGTCATTGGCTGAAATTGTGGATCGAAGAGCGGCTTATGCAAGCCCTCGAGTTCTTCTCGGAGCCGCTCCGGCGTGGTGATCGGCTGCAGGTCCGAGCACGGCGTTGCCATGGCGCCGTGCTGTTGCGCAATTTCAGCTGCCTTGCTCAATTCCTCGAAGGTAAAATCCGGCAAAAATTTCTGCGCCGTGAAGGTGTTGTGGTTCCCGCGATTGGCCCAGAAAAGCTCAGTAAAATTGCGGATCTTTTGCATCGTCTCCGGGGGAACACCTTCAGGGTGCGCGACGATTTCTTCGAGCAGCCTCTTCTCGCGCAATCCGTATGCCGACAGTTGGTCGTAGATAATCGGATCGATGGCGATGGAGGCCTGCGTCAGCCAGTACGCGAGCGCCTGCTGTTTTATGTTCAAAGTCTTGAAGGAATCTGCTGTAACTGCGACAAACCCGGTGTCGCCTACATGCGCAACGAGGCTCGTCTCTCTGTTTTTCGGAGCCTGGCCTGATGCAAATGCTGCGAGGGTAAGTGTGGCAAGGATCCCGATCTTGGCGTAATTCATTGAATACTCCCTGTGCCGATGCGCCGGCTGTCGACGTTGATAGGGCTTCAACATGTCAGAAATTCAAAGGCCAGATTCTGCCTCGAGGGGCCTGCTTGGCATGGGGAAGTGCTCCTCGGGGAGGCTGCCCGATCTCGCGAATCATATCATCCATCGAAACCCGGTGACGGAGGAAATAATGCCTGTCTCTTGTCTGTGAGTGCGGGTAACTGCCATCCTTACCGGGCAGCGTGTTCATTGGAAGGGCCGTGAAATAGACCTTCTTTTCCCCTTGCAGACAGTACCATTTGATGAGGGACAAGCCAGGATAGACGTCTGCCCTGAATTCCCCTCGCAAAGATGGTTTCCGGTCTGTCGTTCATCAGGGGAACAAGCCAAAAATCGCCACGCTGTTTGTTGCTCCCACGAACACTTTTCCATTTGCAATCGTGGGCGGCACAAACTTGCTATAGGGAAAATGGTCGCGGATTCCCGACGCCTGGTTGCTGTTGTATAGCTCCGAGGCCAGGTTGGTGGCGTCGTAGGCGTGCAGTATCCCGGCTCCACTTTGGTTCTCAACCGCCCACACAATGCCGTTCTGGCTCCCGTTCGAGCTGATGCTGGGTGTAGCTCCCGGAAAGCTAAAGGTATTCGCGGATTGCGCAGCCGGAGCCGTCGCTAGCAGCGCTTGTATAACGGGGAACGCCTTCAGATGGTCGCCAAGCGCGGCGTAGTACACCGTGTTGTTGAAAAACGCTGGTGCGGAAAAGACGCCCCCGCTCAAGGCATTGGAAATTTCCTGGTACATCGTGTTGCTACGGCCGTTGAACTTCCCCATATTGGTGCGGTCCACTACGTAGATGTTCCTGTCCTTACCCGCACCCACAGCGAGGCTCCTGGTAACGCCTCCGGCATCCAGCAGGTCCGGCAGCAGCACGACGCCGCCGGATCCCAGGTCTTGATCCGCAGCGCTCTGGATGAGCGTATTGTGAGTGGCAAAATAATCGGCGACCGCGAGTTTGTTTCCGTTCGTCGAAATCTTCAGGAACGCATTGCCGAAGTCGCCTTGTGCTGGAAAATGGTTGCCGTCAAGCGTTGCGTCGAAAGTTCCGTTTGCGTCCAGGAGGAAAATATTTCCTTGCGCATCGGCACCGAGACCCGACCCGCTCATCCATATAGAACCCTCGCCGTTAGCATAGTGCGGCGACGATGGCCCATTCGGTGTGAGGTTGAGCACGCCGGTCTGCTGCAGCGTGCTTTCCCTGTAAGCCATCAGCCAACCGGTATAAGGATCCTGATCGCAATGCGACGTCCACGCCATGTAGATCTGACCATTCATTAACAACAGGCCCACCCGCTCCACATATTGCCCCGGAGCGAATACCTGGATCCCGTCGCTCGACCCGTAGCCGTTGCCAGGATACGAGGTTTCGATTTCAGACGGGCTACCCCCCAACTCGGCGCCTGTGGTCAGGTCCAACGCATGCAGCCGCTGGTGGTAGGCTCCCTGGGCGTCTTTGGACATAGCCACCAGGAACACGGCGCCATTGGCTCCATAGCCACGGTCGATCACGGGGGTATCGGTGATGCCGATTTCGGGCGAGATCTCGGTGCAACCGTGATCGTCGCTGGTTGTCTCGTTGGTGGCGAGCGTGCTGACGTGCCACAGCTCGAAGCCTTCCTCGGCGTCAAAGGCGTAGGCGGTGCCGTGTTCGGTTACCGTGATCAATACATTGCGGGTTTGTCCTGCGATCGAAAGACTGCTGACATAGAGCGGCTGTGCATCCACTTTCCCATCCACCGTCAGCTCCCGCAGCTTGCCAAAAGTGTTGGCGTTGACGGTTTGCGGGGTGAGCACTGTTTCTGAGGAGTTCCATCCGTCGCGCGCATTATCATTGTGATAGGTGGTGACGCTGGTTCCGGCGGGTGCCACGGTCAGGGCCAAAGTCGCGGTGTCGGTGAGCGATCCCGAATTCCCGGTAAAGACTACATTGCCGATCGCGGGTGCGGCCGTGTTGCCCGCGGTCAGCGTTATGGCCTGGGTAGCGCCCGGAGGCAGCGTGAGTGAGTTTGGGTTACTCGCTACTCCGGGTGGAAGACCGCTCAGAGCCACAGTCGTCGTACCAGTGAAACCGTTGAGTGGAGTCGCAGTGACTTGAACGGGCTGCCCACTGCCCGGTGACACGGCGAGTGACGGCGGAGAGAGCGTTATTTTGAAGTCAGCCGGAGCCGCCTGACCGACCCCATGAATCAGCGTTGTCGCCAATATGTTTCCACGGCCATCTACGATCTCGACTGAGCCGGAGCGTAATCCGGCGACCTTTGGTGTAAAGGTAACAGTGACGCTGCATCGGGATCCTGTGGTCACGGTTCCGACACAGGAGCTTCGGGCAAACGCGAAATCGAGGTAGGGCACACCCATGGTCAGGACCTTAGGCTTCTGTAGCGTTCCGCCTGCGGTGACCTTATAAAGAAATGTCATCGTTTTGCTACACGGCCCAGGGGTCGTCTGACCGGCCGCGCATACGTCCACGTTGCCGAAGTCGACTGGGTCTCCTAAAAAGGTCACTGCCTGGCCATACAGCGGCCTCAGGGCGGAGGGAAGAACGGCAAACCATAACGCAAAGAGCAGGCAAGACCGCATCACCCTTTTCATTCACAACTTCCTTTCCCTTGGGGGAACACGACCCTCATCGGCGAGGGCTGCCAGGCACTTTACAACTGGCGATGCCGACAATTCGCAGGTACTAATTTATGCTCCCAAAATGATTCGCCGGCCAAAGATGGGTCCAGCCAAAGCGGACCTGACGCCCCGGCGCAATCCGCCAGGCGAGTCTCGCGACTAAGCAGGAACCTAGGTTCGGCTTTGGGGCTGTGTCCAGAGCGAGAAAAAATAATTTTGGTAACCATGGCGCGCGCTTTGTTAGCTCATCATCGCGCATGGAAGTGTTCGCCGATGGAGAGGGCGTTCGTCATTACTAACCGGTATAGTGAGAGGCCGTGACGACGAAAATGATTTGGCTGAGGGTGGCGTGCTTCTTGAGCTTCGGGTGTCCGGCAGCGGCCTTGCTCTCGGCCCAGGCCATTGGGTCGAAGCATCCACCCAAGGGCGGTGTGCAGATACCGGGAATTCAGCATGAGATGTCGGAGCTCGCGCCGGTTGCGACTTTTGTGGTCAAAGGCAATCCTGACTGGATGGCGGTAGGTCCGGATGCAGTGTGGGTAACGAGTTCAAGAGTGAACCACGTCGTTCGTCTGGATGCGAAGAGTAACCAGCCTGGAACTATCGTGACTGTCGCCCGTCCGTGCTCTGGATTGGCGGTGGGGTTCGGCAGTCTCTGGGTTCCAAGTTGCGGCGACCATGCGTTAGTCCGGATCGATGCACAGACGGGAAGATTTGAGGCCACCATCGCCGCAAGTCCCGCCGACTCCGAAGGCGGAATAGCAACTGGTGCGGGCAGTGTATGGATGGTTACGTCGAAAGATGGCGACCTGGCCCGCATCGACCCGGCAACGAATGGCGTTGCCGCACATATTCGCATTCCCCCAGGATCGTTCAATCCGATCTTTGCCAATGATTCCATCTGGATCACCTGCCACGCCGGCAACACACTCGTGCGGGTCGATCCGACAGCCAACAAAGTTGTCAGCGAAGTTCCGGTAGGCCCAAGGCCGCGGTTTCTTACTGCTGGCGGGGATTCCATCTGGGTCTTGAATCAGGGGGATGGAACCGTTGCCCGGATCGATATGTCGACCGGAAAGCGAATCGCATTGATTGAGGCGGGGATCGCGGGAGAGGGTGGTGAGATGACCTTCGGCGACGGCGCAGTATGGGCGACGGTGATTGGGTATCCCATTACACGCATCTCTCCGGATACCAATACGGTCGCCGGCCAATGGCATGGCAGCGGAGGCGATAGCATTCGTGTTGGATACGGATCGTTGTGGCTCACGAATCTGAAGGGGGAAAAGGTATGGCGACTATCATTCCCGCCGGGAGCGAATCATTGAAAGTCGGTCAGTGTCCGGGACGATAAAAGCGGACACGATAGGTATCACCACGAATTGGTGGCAACAGGTCTCCCGTCCCTTCGTCTCCCCGGTCTCTTAAGTCAGCCCCACGATGCGAGCATTTGCTTCGGGGTACTTCCGTCCCTTCCATGCCTCCGCACCTTGACGCTGGGAAAGTCACTTAGTATGGTTGCGCAATGGTAGAACGCGAGGGCACATACAGAGTCGCTGAACCTGTTGGTCTCGGGCCAGGTTATCGCCTCGACGCGAGAGGGCGCCAAAAGGCCGAAGACGATCGATTGGGTCTCCTGGAAGAAATCTTCGACCCGCTCTCTCGCAGACGACGTCAACTGGTCCAGCCTGGCTGGCGATGCCTTGAGATCGGTGCGGGCCGTGGATCCATGGCCGTTTGGCTCGCCGAGCGAGTCGGAGAGAGCGGCCAGGTGGTGGCAACCGACATCGATGTCACCTACCTGAAGCGACTCAATCTTCCGAATCTTGAGGTGCGTCAGCACAACATCCTCGACGACCCACTAGATGCCTTAGGCCCGGGTTCGTTCGATCTGGTTTGTTCGCGTTTGATGTTGTTCTGGCTCGCCGGCAAGCAGGAGTTGGCTATCCGACGCATGGTGGAGTGTTTGCGACCAGGAGGATGGCTCGTCGATGAGGACGGTGACTGGGGCACGATTGCTCCAGTGGATCCGTCTCATCCGTACTATGCCCGCTACCAGGGCGCTCACCAGGGTGGCGAGTGGTGGGTATCACGCGGGTATGACCCCACGTTTGGACGCAAGCTCCCGGTGCTATTCGAGCGCTGCGGTCTGGTAAATATCCGCGACGAGGCCACTGCTGATGTGGTGCGCGGGGGTAGCCCGTGGGCGCGGTGGTGGCAGGCGACCCTGGAGGCCATCGGCGGATGGGAGCAAGCTGACGGTGCCCTGACGAAGGCGCGGGAAGAGGAGTACAAGGCGCTCACAGCCCCGTGGCAGGACCCGTCCTTCTGGTTCCTCAACGCGCTTCTCCACGGGTGCTGCGGTCAACGTCCTGGGCACGAAACCTCGGGGACGAGGTAGGACGTATTCCTGATAATTTCGTGCTGTGGCCCGTTTAGCCGCGAACCTACTGATTTAGCCGCTCTTCATCGGCGCCGCCGGTCTGCATTCTTTCGCCGCTATGACGAAAAAATTGTGGAAGGCTACGGCGGATGGGTTGCTGGTCTCCTAAAAGGATCTGGGCCACGATCTTACGGTCGTGCCAGAGCGTAAGGTTGGATAAAGGTTGATGAAGATTGTGGTCATTGGCGCCGGTAATATGGGTTGTGTCTACGGAGGCAATCTTGCGCGCATCGGGCAGGATGTAACCTTGGTTGATACGTGGACCGACCACGTTAGGGCTATCCAGGAGGGCGGCCTGAGGTTGGAAGGCCTCAACGGTAGTTTCACGGTGAGGGTGGGCGCCTCCACCAGCAGCCGCGACTTGAAAGGCGCCGACCTTGCACTTATTTGCGTAAATTCTTACGCCACGGCGGATGCCTCGCGCTCCGCGGCCGAGGTGCTGGCAGATAACGGATTCTGTCTCACTCTGCAAAATGGCGCTGGAAACGTGGAGATTTTAGAGAATGCGCTGGGCAAAGGGCGCGTTCTGGCAGGGCTCAGTTTCCAAAGTGGCGATCTTGCCGGCCCGGGGTTGGTTCACCACACCAACAACGGGCCGACTTACCTGGGAGAACTCGACGGAGCCCAGACCGATCGGCTGCGTCTAGTCGCCGATCTGTTCGCTCAGGCCGGCCTGAACCCGGTGCTGGTTGACGATATCGTGACCACCCTCTGGGCCAAGTTCGTGCACAACTGCGGCATTAACGCGATCTGCGCCATCACGAGGCTTCGTCCGGGCCATATCCATGAGGTACCGGAGCTGGATCATTTCCAGAGTCTGATTGTGGCCGAGGCGGTTACACTGGTGCGCGCGAAAGGTATCGTGCTTCCTGATGCCGACCCAATCTCGGCGATCAAGGAGTATTGTGCGCACAAGTTTCACCGTCCATCGATGATGCAGCACCTGGAGCGTGGGCAAGTTACCGAGATCGATTCGCTGAACGGATATGTAGCCCGGGAGAGCGCTCTGCTTGGACTTGAGGCTCCATTCAATAGTGCGCTCACGATGCTGATCAAGGGACGTGAGCACAAAGCTGATTCATTTGATTGAGCTGTTGAGATATAAGGAGATGAGAAATATGTAAGACTAATTGGTCATAATGGGCAGGCTAATGAAGAAGAAGGCGAGAAAGTACAGCACGGAGTTCCAACTGATGACGTATTGGTCTGTCCTGCTTTCGTTTCAGTGTCGTAAGTCAGCTTCACGATGCCGAGCATTTGCTTCGGGGTACTTCCGGTCGTGGCCACTGATTCTTGGCCACTCATTCTCGTATTGCAGGGGCGCTACGGAGGATCTCCGGATGGTCATTTATTTTTCTGCCCTTGTCGTGACTGCTTCATTGCTGGTTGCGCCGATTCGAGCTGTTTGCCAGGCGAACGCGGCGACGGAGACCCATGTAGAGACGGCAGAGGAACTCGATGCGCGGCTGACGGCAGCTCAAAGGCAGCAGTTCGACGCCGCCAAGAAGGCACAGCTGGCAAAACAGTATCCAGAGGCGTCGGCTGGCTTCAAGGCGCTGCTGCAGGACCTTCCGGGCGACTCGCTGCTTACGAAGTGGTCCAGCGATGCGGCGCTTGAGATGGGCGACTCCGCCTACGCCCTTGGTGTGCTGAAGCCTTTGGTAATGGCTAATTTCGGGGACTGGCAGGCAGTCTCCTTGTTGGCGCGGGCTGCAGCTGAAACAGGCGACAGACAGACTCGTAATGCCGCGATGATCAACATGGCGATGTTGCGGCAGCATAATCTTACCCCGCCTAAGATGGAGGACTATGTCCTGGAGCGCATGAAGGTTGGCGAGAACGTGATGACGATCCGATGTTCTCTTGTGCCATGGGGTCCTTACAA
The DNA here is from genome assembly GCA_963838445.1 of uncultured Acidobacteriaceae bacterium. GTDB lineage: Bacteria > Acidobacteriota > Terriglobia > Terriglobales > Acidobacteriaceae > PALSA-350. The sequence continues at coordinate 22,487 of CAWIRT010000063.1, read as the reverse complement.
AATCTATTACATTGGCCAGGTGGCTGATGCCAGGGGAGTCACCTTTCTGCATATCTCGCTGGAAAGTAGTGATGGCGATCAGGTGCTTTTTGCGAAACAGCATGCGAAAGAGGCCGCAGCTGGGGTTCGCGAGTTTACATTGGACGCCTATCGGGAAACAGGCTTAAACCAGGCGGGCCAGCGGACCCAAACCCACTCTACCTATAAGTACTTTATGGGGCAGCCTCCCTATGACGCCGTGCGCGAGGAATTTATAAACATTGCCAACGGGAAGACCCCGGCTATCAGTAGCCGAACGGGTCTTATTGTTCCGCAGTGACGGACCACGGGGGAAAACAAAGTCCTCTTTCACCATCAGGATGAGTTTCATCGTGCCCGCCTGCCGGAGAGTTGGAATTCATGGTCTGTAATTCATGGTCCGTTTCATGCCCGACCAGCCGCATTTCTTATCGAATTCCCAATTCTCCGGTCTAAGATTGTCATGCCGCAATCGCCAACATAGTATGGCCTCGCCCTGAAAATCACGGTCGTTCTCCGCGGGCATCCTCGAGAGCGGTCCACGGCCCGGCTCATTGCGACCCTACTGCCAGGTCCGGCATTGTTCGAGCGAGGGCGATTGCGTGATCCCTTAAATGCTTCCGCCTCGCGTGAGATCCCTTGAGCCAGGGTTACCAAGGTCACGCCGATTCCCTTCTTTTCATTACTTCATATCGCTTGCTGGTTGATAGATGCTGGTGCATAGTTCGAACGGCCCTTCTAATACGGTGAAAAAGCGAGGTACTCGTGGCAAGCCTGTCCAAAGCTGCTTTCAATAGGCTTAAGACCCTAATTCCGGTGCTGTGCTTAAGCGTCTGTACGATGCAGTCGCCCGCTGCCTGGGCCGCCAACCAACCGATTGCCGGTGCAGGTGCGTGGATACCTCCAGCGCCAACTGGGCAGCACACCCGTCACCTGAGCGTGCGGAAGGTGGTTCCCATCGGGGTCCGGCATTCCACCCAATTATTGGATTTGCTGAAGAACAATGGGACACACAGCGACGGTCGAAGAATTCCTCTGCGTCGCTGCCCCCTGGCCAGACGGCCTCCCGAACCAGCGAACTGTATGTCCTTTTGGTCGGCGAACGGCACATCTGCTCCAGGGACAGGAAGGAGATGGGGGCGATTCTGCATGCGAAGGCCACGGGCGTACCGATTGTCCTGGAAGGTTTTGAGAAGAGCGAGTTCAAGAGATTGACCGCACTGGGGCTTGAATCTGAGGCAGCGGTGGAACGTTCGCTCTCCGGAGGCCGGGGGCAAACGGTTAGCCTGATTCATCCTCCGCGGGCGGCCACACGCTCGCGTCGGCGTTTAGATGCGGTCAATCGTGCGATTGATAAACACGCGCAGACGCTCGCCCAGGCCACTCTAGATCCGACACGGCAGGCCTACGCGGAGAATATCTGGACGGTGTGGCTGCATACGGGAAAAACGAAAAATCCGATGCTGCCCTACTACGCCTCGGAAGATATTCACTATCCGCAAACCGGCAATCTTGATTTCGGGTGCAGATACGCTGGTGGCACAGACGCGCCGCTGAGCAAGATCATCAATCTGCAATACATGGCGCCGCTTCACGTCGTTGCGCCTGCGTGCTGCCCATCGACAACAACTATGATTCAAGGGCATACACCCTGGACATGCCTATGCCGCACGTTTACGGCTCGCTATGGGGCACAACTCAACGGCTCCACCGTGCAGCCTACGGCGACCATTGGGCAGCATTCGGTAACCAAGACGAATGGTTTTTCCTGGGGCCTTCGAAGCACTTGCGGTGCCAACACCACCGGACCCAGTTGCTCCATTACGGGCGATTTCAGCTTTAGCAGCCAGACGCAGAAGACGCAGACCATTGCCGAGCTAGTCATCGACACCAACACCAGTTTTGGCCAGATTGCCTACCCCACCCTGGTTTATCTGTAACGACAAAGCCAACGGTCGCTGGGAAGCGCAACACGCGGTTCGATACTATTTTATTGAGTACAGCAACTTCCGGTGGTGGTTACGCCATCGATCTTCCGAACAATAACTGGTACAAATTTTTCGATGACAGTAACTGGACTCTTGGGTCACCTCCACTCCGTATGGCGACGCGTTCCTCAATTTTTGTGGCAACTGCAGTGCCATTTTCCCTGTTCACCCCGCCAAGTGAAATACGGTGCGCAATTGGCCTAAGTGGTCCTCCAGTTCTGTTCTCACCCAGGGAGAGGCAGCGTACACCTTCTCCCCCACCTTCACGTGCGACCTGACTCTTTCGGCAAGCGTGACCGGCCAGGAAGGCATTTTCGCGGTAGGCACGGGGCCCAAGGAAGCGCGCATACCCAATGGATATAAGTTCGGATGCCTGGTTGTTGATTATTGCGGGAATTTGGGTGAGTACGTCCTGGATCTGTACACAGACAACGCAACCGCGTCGGCCAAGATCACGATCGATGCCAACCAGGTGAATTATTCCGGCATGCCGACCTGCAGCATGGCGCGTTTCACGCAGCCCGACCTGGGGATCTACGAGATCTTCAACTCGACCAAATATCCCATGAGCATTGGCCAGATGGAAACCTCTGCCACCACGGGAAAGATCACGACCAAACCGGACACCTACGTGGGCTCTGATGATTGGGTTCTGGAGTCTCCGCGACCACGATTCAGCCAGGACAGTACGAGTACGTGGCCCTGTGCTCTTCCAACCAGACCGCTCAGCAGGCGATAGCTGCTCAACAACGAGAAGGGAGCTAAGGGGGCGCTGGCTTTCGATGGCGCCGGTCAACCCTTGAATATTCCCACCAATGTTACGTTCAACGAAGCCAGCAGATTGTTCACTATCAACTAAGAAATACCTTGCAAGAAAGATGAAGCCGGGCGGGGTTGGGCGTCAGGTCTGCCTGTCCACGAAACCTTCGTCCGGGCCGCTCTTATTGATCCGGCGTGCTGACCCGCACTCGTTCATCTCTCCGTTTGACGAACTCATTCGCAACATTTTCCTTGATCTCCGTCTTACTTCCTAACCGAGGTCGGGGTTAGCGGGCATACCAGCGGGCCTATTGTGATTGGGTGACACTGGCTTTGACTACGGTGGCTTTCTGCTGCTTCTGGTCGTCGTCGAGGATCGTCATTTTGTTGCCCTGGATGGTGAACTTGACCTCCTCGCCAAGGGCAATGTTGGCGGGCTTGGACCAGGGAAAGTTGAGTTTTTGGCGGACGACGTAGGTCTTGGTGGGGGTCTGGATGGTGAAGAGCTGGTAGGTGTCGGTGTTTTCGACTTTGTTGGCGGTGGTGTTCTGGGAGTATTTGCCGTTTTTGGCTTCGGAGTCGGTGTTGTAGGTCGTGGTGCTTCCGGTGGGGACTTCCTGCTTTTCGGAGTCCATCAGTTTGCCGGTGTGCCACTCGGCGGCGAAGGCGAGGGTGGAGGTGAGGAGAAGTGCGGGTAGGAGCGCTGAGGGGATGCGTCTCATGGGGTTCCCTCTGTGGTGCATGGATTTTTTATTGCGGGCCGTGCGCCGTGGAGGGCGGCGCAAGTAACATCGTAACTGAATTGCATGAAAGGACGTGCGGGGCACCTGCATTATCCCGTACGGTCTACGCGGAGGGTGACCAGATCCCGAGAGTGCAGGGCGAATCCCCGCACCGTCCCATCTGTCACGCAAAGGGCCCGCCGGTTTAACCGGCGCACTCGGGCTTTCTCATCCCCTACAATGTGCCGGTTTATCCTGGCCCTCTCTGTCCACGAATCCGCCGCAACTAATTCGGGAACCCTTATGAACACCGGTGGTTTTTCCGACGGCATCAATGCCGCGGGCACGATCGAGGGCGCTACGCTCCACGACGATAACTGCACCCCAGCGAACACGGCGGCTTTGTCATGTCTCCGGATGGCGTGTTCAGCTTGTTTGGCCGCCGGGGATGCTTCTCGCGTTACCGGTGGGCGGGTTCGGAGGCTCGCTACTGGCTCCCCATTCCATCAGCATCGACCAGGCGAGAGACGTGGCGGGCTCCTACACAGACGCGGGTGGAGTCGGCCACGGTTTCGTACGCAATCCTTACGGGACCCTGACCAGCTTTGATGCGCCAGAAGGCAAACAGACCACCGCGACCAGCATCTCCGGTGGAGGCCTGGTCGCCGGTTATTATCACTACAATTCGGTGGTGGGCCGGTGATTTATCCGCATTCCTCAGTCCCTTGCGGAAGGAGGCAGAGTAAAAAGACAAGAGTTGAAGAGAGTTCCAAAGCAGTACGGTTTGGGGCTTAGCGGTCAGAGCGAGAAAAAATAATTTTGGTAACCATGGCAGCGCTCTGTTAGCTCATCTAACGGCTTGTGTTCCGTGGCGGGAAACCCGGGCGAAGGGTTCTCTGAGTACGGAAGGAAGAATGAGGAGGAAGGCGTGGACGTGCGGGTTTGTGATTTGGCGTAAGTGGGCCGCAGGATCGTGCCCAAGGTCTTTTTATTTGCTTACCAGGAGACAGCACTCACTGTTGTTGCCCAGTGACCATTACCTGCTCCAGCCAAAAAGCTGCAGATTGGCGTGGAATAACGCAGGTTGCCCTGGTAGGCCCCCTGAGACCAAAAATCTTTGGTAACACGGTGGTGCTCCGAGAGCAATGGCGGATGCCTGGCGAAAAGGAATTGAACCATTTGTCTTTGCTGCCTGGTAGACACAGTTAAAGCATGCGCAGGGGCATTTGCCTTCGCCGCCCCACAACCACGGTGAGTCAAGAAAGAAAGGATGGTAATCCAACATGAAGAAAGTGCTATTAACACTGGTCATGTTCTTTACGGCGTACCGCCTTCGCGCAGCCGTATTATTATCATCGTCACCATCATCGCCATTGGCACCACTACTATGCGCACCACTATTATCGGCACCACCATCCCGACGCGGTGATAGTCGTTCGCTAATGCAATTTCGCGGTGAACACGGCTAGCGCACCTGGGGCATTCAGGCCTAATTACGGGCAGATGCCCCTCGCGCTTTTCTCAACGATTCCTGGTTGAACAGTCCTGATTAAGCACTTTGCCTTAGGGGCTGCGGTAGAACTCCCGCCGGGTCTACTCCCAGGCCCTCACGTAGCTTCGCGGTAATTTCGTCTGTCTTCTAAGCCTGCTCCCAGCCCCCGGGGAGGGACGGTAACAACCCCCTGTTCGCTTTGAGCCCCAGTTCCCGCGGAGAAGCACATCGGGAAGGCATCCAACGTGCTGTTCAATTCTGATCCATCAGCGCGTCGGCGCGCTTGCCGATTTTCTTGAGCGCAGCTTCCAGGCCGCGAAGTTCCTCAGCGTTTAGTTCCGAGAATACCCTCCTCATCTGGCTGGAATGATTACGGAAGGCCGGGACGATCAGGTCCTTGCCTCGCGGAGTGAGAGCGACGATTCGGACGCGCCTGTCCTCGGTACTTTCGACCCGGTTGACCAAGCCTTTCTCGACTAGACGATCCACGGCGACGCTGATCGAACCCGGAGTCAGATCGACGATTGGGCCGATCGTATTGACGGGCAACGGCCCTTATGCAGCAGGACTTCGAGCACGCGGAAACTGATTCGCCGAGCCCGGTATCTTCAATGGCGGCCACACCATAGCGGGTAATGTCGCATCGCCTTGGTCATGACCACCAGACTAATCCGGTTGCGAATGCTTTGGGCCATAAAAAGCTGAACCTTTCGTCACAATAGGTCATCCGATGTATTGACGTCAATATAATTGACGCCAATGTTAAGGACCCAAGAGGAGAGCCTGTTATGTTAAACCGTTTCCTTAGCCGCCCGCTACCTGGTGGTGTTATCTTCGTCGTTTTGGCCTGAATGGCTTCCTGCACTTCATTCCGCTGCCGCCTCCGAATGGAGTAGCGGGACAATTCATGGGTGCTCTCTACGTTTCACATTACCTGCCGCTGATCTTTGGGATTCAGGTGGTTGGAGGGGTGCTTCTCTTAGTGAATCGCTTCGTGCCCCTGGCGCTGGCCATCCTGGCGCCGGTAATCGTGAACATTCTTTGTTTTCACGTGTTGATGGCCCCAAGCGGGCTCCCGCTGGCGCTCATCGTTGCCGTACTGGGGGCCTATCTTCGTGGATGTTCGGCAGGCGTTTGCTGCTCTCGTCCAACCTCGACTGCTGGCGCGAGGCGCGATGGACCGGGCATGAGACGAAGCGATGCCGCTCAGAACGAGAGAAAGATTGCCATCAAGACGTTGGCGGAATCAGTGCCAGCGGTCATCCGTGACACATATTCGCGCCGATACCTGATCGCCGATGCTTCGGCAAGAGCCACATTTCCATGGAAGACTACGCGATTGCGACCGTTGATGAATTGGAGGTACCGGTTCACCGCCGCGAGCGGTTTAGGATTGGTTACTAAGTCGTTCTCAGACGTCCAGGGTGCTCGCTACCGGGGAGGCAGTGAGCACACGGCGCAAATCGCTTCATTGGAGGAGACAACTATGTCGCACAGCATTTCGACCCTGCTTATCCCGAACCTGCGGGACGTCTTCAGAGAAAACGACCCGCAGCGGAGACGCGCAGCGATCGACGAGATCTACACCGAAGATGTCGTCTTCTACGATCCAGCAAGGGTGCCTACCGTGGCCGCGACGAGATCGATAACCTCGCAGGTGCTATCAAGGCGACTCATCCCGACTTTAGCTATCAGCCAATTGCCGAGCCCGAGGAGGTTGGCGATGGGGGGGGGGTTGCGGGTGCGGGCCGCCCTGGCGATGCGGCGGCGTCGCCGGAACATTTCATCATCGCCCGGGACGGCCGGATTGCCGCCATTTATCTTTTCTTCGATAAGCTGTCGTGAGCCAGGCCCGCGTTGAGTGGAAGCAAGGCCCAGTCACCGTATTACCGCGTCCCTCTATCTCTGCTATTTGGAATCCGCTTACGTTTACTACTCGGTGGGTTTCCGCCTGTCCCTCACAGGTTCCGTAAGAGGGTTGACAGACGGGGCGGTGCTCGCGCCGCGCAGGCGCAAGGCCCAGGCGCGCGGCTTATTCCTGAGGTTCTGGATTCGCTTCTGAAGGGCGCGTATTCTCCGACACACTGTCCGTCCGTCCCGCAAATGCCCTGGAACCTCTGGAGCTCCTTAAAAATCGCCGCTAGCGCCTCCGCCTCCCGATCCTCCTCCGCCAAACCGAATGTCTGGATTGGCTGGTTGCGGGGTTGGCGTTATGGATTGAGGTGTTATTAGGCCGAGTACGGCAGAGCCGACGCTCATCGCGTGTTTGTCCTTCCCCGACAGACGCGCGGCCGTAAAGCCGTGGCGAACTCCGCCCGGACCGAGAGCGAGCCAGCGCCGAAGGAACAAGGCAACGCCAGTCAGTGCTATACCGAGAAGTATCGGGTCCCAGGTATGCCGCTGCCAGCCGAGGTACGGTTTGTTGGTGACAAGGGTGAGGACGGTAGTAATCGCGCCGACCGCGATGATGAGGCGATCCTTCTGGCGAACGCCGCGTGCGAGTATGAGGGGCGGCAGGCACCATATGAGCACCCACGTTGTCCAGTAGAACGGGACAGCGAATTCCGACGCGGGCCGCGTGTTGCTCCACCAGTGTGAGGGCAAGCTCAAAGCTGAAATCTTGAGGTTGAAGATCAGGTACATACCGAGCCATAGAAACGCCTCAGAGAGCGAGTACGCATCTTCAAGGTAATCGAAGCGGTGGCGGGAGCGAATGGGGGCTACACAGATCAGTCCGGCTGCATACAACACTGAAATGAAGACATGCTGCGCGGAGTGAGATGGGGTCCAGTAGCCGGGCAGGAAGATGGCGAAGATCATCGCGGCGGGAAATGCGTACCACAGATTGAAGCGGTACCAGATCCAGAGCGAAGCAATGGCGCCGACGGCGGGAGCCACAAACTGAATTTCGCGCGAGGAGTGGAGGATGCCACTGAAGAAAAAGAGGTCTAGTCCTACGCACAGAAAAGCAACCGAACAGACGGCGAGTGCCTCCTCGATCCCGTAACGATACAGACGGGCCTGGGTTACGGCGACCTCGGCGGCCGTGTAGGAGGCAGCAGCGAAGATCAATAAAAATATGCCTATGGTTTGTTGCGACGGCCGCGAAAGAAAGATCGTGAAGAAGAGCGCGACTGCGGCGGCTACCCCGATCATGGTGAAGAAGAAAAGTACCAGCCTCAAAAAGATATTGGTGACGCGCAGGTCGGAGACTGTGTCTTGTTCAAGGCGCTGGTACTGCTCCTTGCTGAGGGAACCGTCGCCCGTCCACTGCGTCAGGAGATTGCGGGCACGCAGGGTTTCTTCGCTCGATTCCGTGTAGATTCTCAATCCGGCCTCGCGAAGCGACGCGCGATCTGGACAAGCATCACGATCATTGCGATTGCGGTGATCACGAAGTAAGCCAGGATAAAGGAGCTGTCCGAGGCGTTGCGGAGGAGCATCCAGCTAACACCCACGTAGCCGTAGACGGCGGCGTAGGCGACGAAGGCAAACTGCCGCCGCTTCAGGCCCCAGACGAGGGACGCGGCACATGCGATCAGCAGACCGGCAAGCCATAGGCCATGGTCTCGCGAACTGAAGATCCCGGAAACGATTGCCCAGAATAGAACATTGGCAGCGACGTTCAGATACGTGGTAAAAAAATGCGACTTCAGTTTGAGGCGCTGAAGAATCGCGCCAGCTATACCGATCGACAGGCAGTAAAGCAAGGCATATTGCCGGTAGGCCGCGTCCTGATGAGACGGCCAATGCGAGAGAGTGAGCCCGAACCATCCGGCGAGTGAGGACAAAGCGAGAGACAGCACGAAGCGATTGTCGAAGCGATAGGCAAAGAAGAAGAAGAGGAGGGCCGTGGCCAGGAGATAGAGATCCCATTGTCCGGAAAGGATGTGGAAACGGTTCTCCAGGTAAGCGAGTTCTACGCACCAGACGAGGCAGCCGAGGTAGAGGACATAGTCGAAGATCGGAGTCGGTGCAGCCGTCTCCGCGGCCGACCAGGCTGGCGCGCGGGAAAAGCAATACCAAAAAGAGGCGGTGAGGATGATGGAGAGAATGGCAACGACCAGTACATCACCGAGTTGCTGCGACCAGGTGGAGATAGTCCAGCCAAGTCCGGCAACAAACGCCACCACACCTGCATAGAGCAGAAGGTTGAGCTCCAGCGAGAGGGAGCAGGGTTCTCCGCGAGAGAGGCTCGCTAAATGAGCCTGCTGCTCAGTCGATATTGCACCTTGCTCCTTCCAGAGCTCCAGGCGAGCGAGGATAGTCATGGTGCTTTCATTCTCCAGACGTGGAGCAGCATGTCTGTGCTCAGCATTCAATTCCGATATTACTGCATTGCCTCTCAAATATTTGCGGCGTCGAGGCACTTAAGTGCGACCGCCAAGGCATAATCAGGGCATCGGCATTATGGTCCGGCGAAAGCGGTAACAGGACGATTATTCTCGTAGTCATAACTCATTGGTGATCGTCCCGTCTGGAAGACACCGGGTTTGTCGTCACCGGATTTAGTCTGCATAGGTGAAAATGCGTTCATGTTGTGCCGGCGATGCGGAGCGCTAAAACTTCAAAAAAGTGGTGGCCGGTTCACCACTTCGAGCAAAGTTCCAGTCCCGTCTAACCACAAAATCTTCCAGCCAAGTGCGAGCGATCTGCGAAGCACCCATGCGAGAGCACGGACTGCCAGCACGGATCTGAACCAGCAACGGCGCGCCGTTTGCGGGTACAGGGCTACTAGGGCTGTCAAAGCTCTCGCTTGGCTGGATGAAGCTCGGAATCGTGCACGGCGTTGGGGCTTTTTCACGCCTGCTCCGTTGTTTGGCTACGAGGGCACGCCGTGCGGAAGTAACGCATCTGAAGGTCGGCGATAATCGATGTCCTGCCACTGTAAACCCAGGCACTCTGAAACTCGCAAACCGGTCGACGCCGCAAGTAACGTCAAACCGGACTCGACACTCAGAACCGGAAGCCGAGGCTCAAATAGCAATCTCGCCTTTCCGCGCGATCTCCATTCCAGAAGTTATCTTATGAACAGGGTCTGCAAATGATTGGCATCAAGGACATCGGAACTCGGCAACTGGAGACGCGGGATCTGGGCGACTCCCTGCAATTTGTGCTCAAGCGAAATCCCCGATGGGGAAACGTGGTTGCCGAACTGATTGTGATTGGCGGGGTCAGTTTCGTTGCGTGGTGGCGGCATAGTGTCATGCTTCTCGTCTTCGCGGTGGTTGGAATCATTGGACTCGTCTCCAACCGGCTGCGCGGCAGCGAAACAACGTTGCTCGTCAACCGGGCCGAGGTCGTCGCGCAGGGAGATCTTCAGAGCTCGCCCGCCGAGAAGATGACCATTCCCCTGAATGAGATCACCTCGATGGGGTGGAGCGCCGGCGGCCAGGACGACAGCGGCGGCCTTTACGTCGAGAAGGGATTCAAGCGGTCGTATATCGTACCCGGCGCCTCCGATGCGCAGGCTCGCGAGATTCTCGCGGCGATCACAGGAAAATTTCCGGGATTTCCCATTGACGACAAAACCTGGGCTTCGTTGATCTGGGGCGATGAAAGCGTGCTCCTGGATCTCGGCCTCGATGAGAGTAACCAAGGCGAAGACTCTCACAGCAAGTCATAGAGTTGCTGATGCGCGGCTCCACATCGATCAAAACACTCGTAGAAGCTGCTTTCTTGGTAGAATGCGCCAGAGCGCCGTTCCCCAGGCAATCTCCCCATCTCGTATCGAAGCGCTGAAAGTGCGCAAGCTGGTCTCCTCGGCATCCCATCGCCGAATCAACGGTCTCGAGAGACCCGGAAAGAAAGGTCTAGCCAGTATGGCGCAGCAGGCTATAGATCTCGCGCAGCAGACCAACGCGTCCTCTATCAGTCGTTGGCTGTCGGGTGCAGGCAAATCCCTTCTCCCCGCCGGATGCTGCCTGCTGGTCGGGCTCTTCTATCTCTCCGCCTTCTTTCCCAGGCACCACGCGTGGGAGGCCGCCGCTTTCATCTTTGTGGGCTTGGGTGTTCTCGCAGGACTGCACCATTCCACCTCCGTTCCGGCCGCCGTTCCGCTCTTCTTGGACGATGTTGTCCACGTGGTGCTGGGAGCCCTGTCGGTCCAGCTTGCCATCCGAAGCGGCGGGATGACGGCTGTCCAGGGGGCGGCCATGGTGGGCGGGCTGGCATGGCTCAGCGGACGAATAGGCCTGCTTGATCAGCGAGTGCTCCCGGCATCCCTCTACTGCGGAGCCTTTGCTGGGATGACCTCGTCGCATGTCCTGCCGGGTATTTCTTGGGTCATCCTGGCCGGGACCATCGCCGGCATCATCTACTCGTTGGCCCGGCATTTCTGGGTCGGCATCGGCGGCAAACTCGGGACCATCGCATTTGCGGGTACCGCGCTCACCGTGATGGCGGCTCGGCTGACGGGATGGAATCATGCGGATCCTGCCGCTTCTCCCATCGATGGCCTCTGGCTGTGGGCGGTTTTCGGTGTAGCCATCGTGGCCGCCATCGTCACTTTCTGGTTATCGGAGCCCTGCAAGTTCGGGGCGGTGTGTGCCTCGGCAGTACCCTCGGCCATCCTGGCGCTGGGCATCAATCTGTTGAGTCCGGCGTGGCAGGTCAAGATGCTTCCGCTCGCGGCTGCGTGGTTCGGCGCGAGCTTTGCCGGCATGACGTCGATGGAGCGCCTCGCCGGCCGGTATTGGATGCTGCCATTGTTGGGCTTGATTTTCGGAGTCCTGTTCGCTGGTGCCGGCCCTCGCGTGCACGGTTTCGGAGGACTCCTTGGAATCACTGCTCTGGTGTCGGTAATGGCAGCATTGGGACTTGCCCGGTGGGGGCCAACAAATGCGATCAGCTCGCCAAAGGATGTCTAGCTGCCACCCTGCTTGAACAAACCAGGAACAAACCAGGACAGACGGAACTGACACTAGAGGAACGCGCGTCGGAATGAAACTATCAGATACGGTTGCATTAGGGTCACTTCCGCAGTGTGTCGGAGAAATGGTTTTTTGCGTCCACGAACCGCAACATGCAGCCCAAGATCGATCGTTCAGCTACAACATATAGTGTGCAAAATTCTATCTCCGACACACTGTCCGTCTGTCCTGGATCCCCCTCATTCGTTGGGGTACTTTTCGTCCGTCCCCTTCAAGCCCGTCCCAGGTGACCGTCCCCGGGTTACCGTCGCAGCAAACAAGGATTCGGATGGGGGTTGAGCTACCTGTCCCGAAATGTCTCAAAACGTCTCCCGGAGAAGCTGCTAATATTCTCCGTATCGATCAAAAGGTGGTATGCGATGCCTCCGGCCACGATCATCACTCCCAAAGCCTTTCAATATGCCGGGCGAGAACAGCATCTTGTGCAGAATTTCCAAGTTGCTCTGTTTGACGCAGCAAAACGTAAAGCGCCGTTACTGACCGGTAGGACTCTTAGGAAAGGGACTGAAGTGCTGCGCGCAGTGGGACGAGAGAATCATGGCAACGGCACGTTCAAGTGGCGGACTATAGAGCAAGGGCGCGAAGTCCATCCGAAATCGTCACAGAGAAGGAACCGATGGAGCGGTACGATGCCGGTCCACGACGATAAAACGATACAGCATGGTGCGTTGTACGTGTCCCAAGACCTTAACGGTTTTCTGAACGAGAATATTCGGTACTCTCGCAAAACAGAAGAGAAACCTCACTCCATCCCCTGGAAAAATGGTCGCGCGGAATACTTCACCTTTGGCCCGGCGGTCAAGGAATATTCTAAGCTCTTAGCGACAAATGTTTATTACATATACAAGCTAACGCACTCGATCGAACTGCTCGATCTTACTCCAGAATACGCGGCGAAATTCTATGCAGGAATCGAAGGCGACCAAGACTACATTAGCGCGAAGAACGACTTGCGTGTAGCTCACGAGTTGACACGGATGATCCTTGATAAATTTGACTATACAGCCACACTCCCACTTGGATTATCCGTTTTGCTTGGGCAGCGCAGTGAAGGATTGCGAGTCCGTACCGCACAAAACGAGATCGATATCGCTGGAGATGGCTTTAACGCGGTCCTCGGCGGAACCGATGGAAAGGCGGTCAGCTACTTGGAACCCGCCGGCACTCTCATTGCCGGGCTGGATGGGAACAAGCAGTCGCTTCTCAAGTCCGACTCCTTCGACCTTACGCAAAGTAGTGGATTGATCGTTCCCGGCTCTCTCATCGATGTTCCCGAGGATTGATAGCGAGCCAAGCCGTGGGGAGTTTTTTGGCTCAAGGGAAATCCTGATTCACAAGAGCTTGCCAACAGCCCGCAAGGTTGCAGTGACAACCCGGGGACGGAAACCCGGAGACGGGACGGAAAGTTTACCGCAGGGCCTATTGGTAGAACAATGACGAAGACTTATTCAAAACATACTTCATCTGACGTTTCTATTGCTAAAGTTGCAGATGTGGGACGTCTGGCTCGAGTCATAGCTGTTGGAGTAGCGCACCATGTCACGCAACGCGGCAATGGTCGCGTTTCCTTCTCGAGAGCGAAGCGGACCGTTGAATTCCTTTAGGAGTTCCGAAACGAAATTACCCCTGATTACCTGGATCCGCGTAGGCCCTGACATACATTCGGGGTGATTTCGTCCCGAAACATCCGGGGATGTGGGAAAGATTAAGAAAGTTTAATGTACGAGTTATTGCAATCGGGAGGCGCTTTCCTTGGTTACGCAAATTCCATGCGATCCTGCAGGGCAGAACGTAACTGCCACTTTTACAACAGCAAACTCGCCTTTCGAAACCTAGCGTGGCTCTGTTTTCCCAAAGTGCCAGGTCCTTCTGTCCACCAAACCATGTCCATCACACCTCTCTCACCGTGTTGGTCTATACATATCAAGGCGTTGCCAAAGCCGCTAAAGTACGGCAAACCAGGTGTACTTCACTGTACAATTCACGATACGGCTCGATCATCGCACTCCACTGGGAATGCCATGCTGAACTGCACGCCATGTCTGCCCGATGCAAATCAGTTTAGAACTCGGCCGATTATCCTCGTCCTTGTATCGTTCTTGATTTGTCTCGCGCCGGGTGCGCTGTATGGCCAGCAACCCGTGGACTTGCCACAACCATCCTCTGGCCCATCAGAATTGCAAGCGTCGGATCCGAATATCAAACATTTACTTGATTCTATTGAAAGTTCAGAGGCGGCAGGGAAATATGCAGATTGTCCTGCGTATTTCACGCAGGCCCTAGAACTCGCCACGAAACAGCGGTCGTTCGCTGATAGGGGAGTGGTCGAAGACAAATTCGCCTCCTTTTATTTCGTCCAGGGACGGGTTGAAGACGCCAAATCGCAATGGGTCAACTCGCTATCCGACGCGGCAGCGGTTTCAAATTTGGTTCTCGAAGCCGATGTCCTGATTGCGTTATCCGATCTAGAGCAGGCCAGCCGTCACCCTGAACACGCGTTGCAATTGATTCTCCAGGCCACTCAACTTGCTAGAAAAAGTAAAAGCCTGTTCATCTTGTCGCGCGCTTTGGGTGAATTAAGCCACTTACAACTCTTAGCAGGTAAACGCGGAGAGGCGCGAGCGTCGATCGATGAGGCCCTACGTCTGGACGAGATCAACCACTACGATTGGAAAGCGGCCCACCTTCTAGTAATGGCATGGGTCAACGCAGATGAGTCCGACATTAGCAAAGCGCTTGAGTTCGCGGATTCATCGATAAAGCTCGCCATAAGTACAGAGAATTACATTGTTTTCATGGAAGCCTCGCAATTTCTCGGACAAGCATACGTGCACATAGGTCAGGTCGAGAAAGGCATCCGAGCCCTAGAGCTCGCCCAGAAAGGCTTATCCGAACAAGGCAAGCCACTCTTTCACTCCCCTCAGCATTATGCTCAAGAGGTCTCCCTTCCATATCTTAAGATTTCGTTTCTGGAAGCACTCAGCCTCGCTTATGAAGCCGGAAACCGTTACGACGACGCGTTGAACAGTTGGCAAGAACTCTACCAGAGAGCCGCTGCCGCACAATTCTCTTTGGCCAAAGCTGAAAGCGCCCGTCATCTTGCTGAGCTGTACAAAACTAAGAAAGATTTTGACAAATCCATAAGCGAATATGCATCGGCTGCCGATGCCTTTGTGACCGTCGGAGACACGCAAAGCAGGCTTCAAGTACTTGCCTCCGAGGCGTACTTGTTGTCGAAGCAAAGTAAGAACGGGAAGGCGGTCGACCTTGAAGAACAGATTCTGTCCTTGACCAAAAGCTCTCAAGATGCTCGACCCCATTTCATCGCTGATCTCGCCATCGCCGAACTCTTGGACGGCACTGGCCCCCTCGATCGCATAGAAGTTGCATTGAACGACGCAGAAGCTCTCGTGGGTCCCGATGTTACGCTTCCCCATCTTGAACCTAGTTTTCTTGTAGAGCTCTACAACCGTATAGCTGACAATTATGAGAAGCGCAAAGACTACCAGAACGAATTGATCGCGCTAGTGAAAGCTTTGACGCCGGCGCTGGCGTTAGCGAATGCCCCGAAGGAGGCCGCAGATAAGACACCGCTAGCCTCTCTTGCCCAGCGCTTGGAAAAGACGTTCCCTGAGTATCACGTTCGAGAAGTGGGGGAATCGGCGTACTCAAACCGAAATTACAGCGAGGCGCTAGTATCTTTTGAGTTGGTTCAATACTTTGAGGAATTCGAAGCCGCGAGGAGCGGGCACTCGGAAGAGTACATGAAGAACCTCAACTCTAATCCAACTTTTGTGATGCTCTTAGCAATTCCACCCAAGCTCGTCGCCCAGGAAGGAGGAGCCTCGATCCTAGCAGCGAACATTCAAACTATGGGCCCGCTGGCGGGGCGAATCAGGTTGCCCAGTATGGGGCTCCTGGCGAACTATTTCATGTCCCAAAAGCGCTTTGACCTGGTAGCCAAGTACACCAAACAAGCATTGATATATTTTGGCGCAGGCAACGATCATCCCATCAGTCAATGGAGCGTCGCAACCTCATGCGAGCTGGCATACGCACTCGTCATGCAGAGAGAGATTAAGTCCGCTGGCGACTATACAGCCTCCTGCTTGGATGATGCGGAAAGACTTAATGTACCCCCGATCCTGCAAATTGCTCATGAGACCAACATCTGGTTTTTGAGTGCTGCTAACAGACCGATCGAAGCGGAGAAGTCGATTCAGTATCTACTCACAAACAAGCCGAATGATCCGTTGACCTATCAGCAGTTGGCGCAACTCAGAACGCAGGAAGGAAATAAAGACGCGGCGGCTGATGCGTGGCACCATGTGCTCCAGATATACGATGGCATGGGCAACATCAACGGCTCGGCTGCGGCTCATCAAGCTCTTGGTAATCTGCTCCTTTTGGATACAGGCGCGTCCGCGGAACGAGGCCTTCAACAGCTCAGGATAGCAGACGAGCAGTTCCGGACAACTGGTTCGAATGGAGATCGGATTTCAATCGAGGCGTCTTTAGGAGCGTACTATGCGCGCCACAGCAATCCGACAGATTCTCAACTGTACTTTGGGAGCGCTCTTAAGCTCGCACGCGAGACTAAGGGTACGGTATTGGAAGCCAATGTCTTATCTCAAATAGGTCAGACGTATGAAGCTTCTGACGATTATCCGCGGGCAATTGAGTACTACAGGCAATCCGCGAACCTTTATGTGGCACAAAAGGACACCGCAGATGAAGCTCTTCAGTTGAAGAACGTCGCGAACGTCTTAAACAATCTACACAAATCGGATGATGCCATGACGGCTATCATGAACGCCAAAATGCTTGCCGATGAAAGCGGCTCATGGTTGGCGAGGTACTGGGCACGAAGGACGCTTGCTCAGGTATTTGGTTATAAGGGAGATTATCAGCACGCCCTGATAACACTACAAGAGGCAAAGGAAATTGCCCTCGACGCGACGCAACCACTACCTGCCGCGTGGGCTTCATTGGCCTTAGCGCCTGATCTAGAGATCGTAGGCAACTGGCAAGAGGCCGCGGACGAAGCCAAAGCAGTTCTGCCTGTGTTTGCGCAGTTCAATGACACCGATGATGAATCCGCAGCTTACGCCGAGCTTATGGCAGTCTACGGCGCCCGAGAGTCCAATCTCCGGGATCTGCCTCAAGCGCTCAGTTTTTATCACAGCGCCTATCAGCTCATAGAGAGAACCCATCCTGACCGCGCGGCCGCGTTAGATCTAGACCTTACAGAGACTTATTGGAACCAGGGCCGGTTTCCAGATGCTATTGAAAAGGCGGGACAGGCGCTAGATTTCTACAAAACTCTAAAGGACGACTTAGGCCAAGCCAGTGCGCTCATAAGTTTGGCCGAGGCACAGCGTTCAAATGACAACCTCGATCTCGCTGCGGGCAGCCTACGACTCGCTACGCCCTTAGTCGCTCAAACGAATAACTTCTATACATATGGGCGATTCTATTACGTTCAGGCAGGCCTTTATCGCGCGCAAGGTAGGTTCAACAACGCTATAAACGAATACGAACGTGTCATCGGCATGCTGGAACAGTTCAAATCCAGCAGCGGCACGGAAGAAGCTCGCCATTTCGCAGACAGCTACGATTTCATCTATGACGAACTAATCGACACCTACTATGCCCTCGCACAGTCAGATGAAAAACAAGTGAAGTTTGCGGCTGATAAGGCGCTTGAATATGCAGAACTGAACAAGTCGAGAGTATTCGCTAATTTGTGGGGGCACGCGTTTATTGACACGCTTAGACGCCAAATCCCAGTCGAATTGCGGCGACGGGAAGACAGCGTGGCCAGTGAAAGACGGGCGCTCGAATCCGATATACAAGCGACGATGAAGGCCGGCGACTCATCAGCGAAACAACTCAGGCAAAAGCAGGCTCTACTTGAGAATGCCGAGCTAGCACTGCAAAGCGAAATTCGGCGGATAAGCCCGGCCTACGCCGAAATTCGGTATCCGCAGCACGTAAGTATAGGTCAAATACCCCTTCGCACGGGGGAGTTGTTAGTTCAGTTTAAGGTGCTAGATCAAAAATCGCTTGTTTGGCTCGTCGCGGGAACCGAACACGGTAACACACTCACTGCGTTTTATGAAGTCCATGAGTCGAAAAAGTGGTTTACCGATCGGGTGTTTAGGATCCGGGATGCATTTAACAGGGGGCGCCCAGACATGTTCGATGGTTCCATAACCGACGAGCTTTGCGGTGCCTTATTTCCAGGAGTGCTTCTTGAAAACATCGAGACTGCGAAAGACCTGATAATTGTTCCTGATGACATTCTGTTCCTGTTGCCTCTCGAGATGCTCTCAGACCATGGACGATACGTGTTGGCAGGGAAAACAACCGAATACTTTCCGTCATCAGCCTCTTTGCGGCTGGCCAGAACTTCAATTCGACCTGTTGGGGATTGGCAGGAGCAGCTTTTGGGTATAGCGGACCCCATCATGTCCAGCGATGACCCTCGGTACGTAGTAGCTAGTCTTCGCGCCAATACTGGATCACAAGATAGACCGGCGGACCCAAATGAGCACGCTTCGGTAGACCGAATGGTATCCCGTGGGCTCTCACTCGAACGCCTGCCCGGTACTGCGGATGAAGTCCAGGCAATTGCAAAACTATTCCTGTCAACTCCGCCAAAAACAGAGATTAGGATGGGGATGGATGCAACAAAGGAAGAACTTTTGCTCACGGATCTGAGGCGATACAGATTTATACATTTCGCAACTCACGGACTCCTACCAGTGGAGTCGGGAGTTAAGGAACCCGCGCTAATTCTTTCTTACGAGGGCAAGGGTAAAGACGACATGTTGTTGACGCTTTCAGAGATTCTTGAGCTTAGGCTTCGTGCGGACATGGTTGTGCTTTCCGCATGCAACACCGGGTCCGGTGAGGTGACTAGAGCGGAAGGGGTAGCTAGTTTGGGAAGCGCTTTCCTGGCTGCTGGGGCTTCGAGCGTTATGGTGAGTTTGTGGCAAGTAGCGGACAGCTCCACAGCTTTGCTAATGGAGGAGTTTTACAGGAATCTGTAAGTGGGAAATCGAAACCTGCCGCTTTGGCTGCAGCGCGGCAAACACTTATTGCGAAGCATTACGAAAATCCGTTTTTTTGGGCACCCTTCGTCCTAACGGGAGAGTGACCCCGATACTTGATTAATGAGATATCCCGGTCAAGAAGCCGTTCGACGTCGTTGCATTAAGATGGCTTCCACTTGTCAGTTCGGCACTCCAAGATCGAAGGTCGCCGCCCGAATCAGGTTGCTCGCCCCTTAATACCGTTCCATCCCTAAAGTTTGCGATTATACCAACGGTAGTTCCGTCGTGTTTCCGTACTTGAAACAAATCCGCGTCGGGATAGATTGCCTTGGAAATTATGAACCTGTCGGACATTTGTAAGCGTCCGGTTTTCACCGTATAGACAGATGTCCTGATCTGCCCCACTATGACCTTGTGAGCGATACCGTTGCAGTTGAGTCAGTGGCCGCTTCCCGGAAACGGTTGCGAAGAACACCAGAGGAGAAGCGTCGGATTGTAGAAGCGACGTTTGTCCCAGGCGCGTCGATCGCGCGAGTGGCTCGTGAGCATGGAGTAAATGCAAACCAGGTGTTCCAGTGGCGATATGAGTATCGCAAGGGAACCCTCGGTGTTCGCCAACAAGCCCAGAGCAAGCTGTTGCCGGTGACCGTGACGGCAGAGCCGAACAGTGTCACGTTGCCTGGGATGGCCCCTGTCACAGCTCGCTCAGGATCGATCCATATTGAGCTGCCAGGTCGAGCAGTGATCAGTGTAGAGGCCGGCGTTGATCCTGAACTTGTTCGAACAGTTCTGGGGAGCCTATTGCGGTGATCGAGCTGAAGTCAGGGACAAGGATCTGGATTGCGGCCGGGTTCACGGATCTGCGTCGCGGTTTTCAGGGGCTCTCGTCGATCGTTGAGACGGTTCTTGAACAGGCACCGTTCTCCGGCCATGTGTTCGTGTTCCGTGGCAAGCGTGGCGATTTGATCAAGCTGTTGTGGTTCGATGGGGATGGCCTTTGTCTTTTTCAGAAGCGATTAGAGCGAGGACGCTTCATCTGGCCACAGGCAACGGGCGGAACAGTGTCGTTGACGCGTGCACAGTTATCGATGCTTTTGGAAGGCATTGACTGGCGTCAGCCGCAGAGGACGTGGGAACCACAGTCGGCAGGATGAGCGGAGATATTTGATCTATGACTGCGATGTAACTATGGCATACTCCGTGCCATGGCTGATGCGCATGCCAGTGTTGTTGACCTGAGCCGACTCGATCGAGAGGCGCTCGAAGCTCTGGTTCTGACGCAGCAAGAGAAGCTGCTTACTCGCAACAGTGAGATCGAACACCTGAAGCTGATCATCGCCAAGCTTCGGCGCATGATGTTCGGTACCAAGAGCGAAAAGATCGCCCGCGAGGTCGAGCAGCTGGAGTTAAAGCTGGAAGAGTTGGAGACCGGTGAGGCCGCGCGTCCTCCAGCGGCGGCGCCGACCAGCAGCAGCCCTCGGCGAAAACGGCAGCGTCGTCCACTGCCTGAGCATCTACCACGCGAAACCCACACGCATATGCCTGCTGAAGAAGCCTGCACAGCGTGCGGTGGTCAGTTGTCGAAGCTGGGTGAGGATGTCTCCGAAATGTTGGAATATATCCCGGCCAGCTTCAAGGTCATCCGCCACGTACGTCCCAAGATGTGCTGCACCAGCTGCGATGCGATTGTGCAGGCCGCGGCGCCGAGTAGGCCGATTGATCGCGGACTTGCCGGACCCGGCTTGTTGGCCCACGTTCTGGTGTCCAAGTATGCCGATCATCTCCCCTTGTATCGCCAGTCAGAGATTTACGCTCGCGAAGGCGTTGACCTGGATCGCTCGACGCTGGCCGACTGGGTCGGAGCTGCCAGCTACTTACTTTCGCCTTTGGTCGATCAGCTGCGTAAGCACGTGCTTGCGGCTTCGAAGATACACGCCGATGACACGCCCGTTCCGGTGCTGGCCCCAGGCACAGGCAAGACCAAGACCGCGCGACTATGGACCTATGTGCGCGACGATCGACCAGCAGGCAGTGACGTGCCACCAGCTGTGTGGTTCACCTATTCGGAGGATCGCAAGGGAGAACATCCCAAGCAGCATCTGAGCCTCTTCTCCGGTGTTCTGCAGGCCGATGCCTATGCTGGATTCCATCATCTCTACGAAGGCGGCAGGATCGTAGAAGCCGCCTGCTGGGCTCATGCACGGCGCAAGTTCTACGACATCCATGTGGCCCACGGTTCTGCCATCGCTGGCGAGGCTATCCAACGAATCGGAAAGCTTTACGATATCGAACGTGAGATTCGTGGCCAGGCGGCTAGCCTGCGTTGTGAGATCCGTCAGACACGAGCGCGTCCTCTGATGGATGATCTGCATCTCTGGTTCCACAAGACTCTCGCGGGCCTCTCGCGCAAGTCTGACACTGCGGCGGCCATCCGCTACGCGCTCTCCCGCTGGCGTGCGCTTGGCCGTTACCTCGACGACGGCTCCATCGAAATAGATAACTCAGCAGCCGAGCGGGCACTGCGCGTGGTCGCTCTGGGACGCAAGAACTATCTCTTTGCTGGATCAGATGCCGGCGGCGAACGTGCAGCGGCGATTTACAGCTTGCTCGGTTCAGCGAAACTCAATGATCTCGACCCCGAACTCTATCTACGCCATGTCCTGGAGCGCATCGCCGATCATCCGGTCAACAGAATCCACGAGCTCCTACCCTGGAACTTGGCCTCAGAGCTTCCAACCCATATCGCAGCATCTCAAGTGTCCACTTAAAAATAGATGGACACTTGAGCCCCACGCTAAATTAAGCCGCGCTTCAAGACGGCCTTGAAACGACGCTTACGGAGCATCCCCACCGATAAAGACTGTTGCGGCAGAGCGGACGTCGCCGTCGCGGTTGCGCCGCGCGTATTCATCTGCATTCCTGTAAACAGGAATTTTTTATCACGTCCGTTGCGATCGCGTAGTTCAAATTTTGGCCCTCCTCACTCATTGCTACTAAACCGAGAATGCTCCCCGAGTCATCAACCACTGGGCCGCCGGAATTTCCTGGGTTGATTGCAGTCTGAAGTTGCAGCACCTTGGCTTCATGGTTTGAGCCATCGCGGTAAGTCCAAGTGTTAACCTCCTGCGAATTTGGCTGACGACGCCTGTGCTGTACGACCAGAGGTTCCCATGAGGGTGTCCAATTATGTGAATGTCTTCCGCAACTTGGACTTGGCTGATTTCTCCCAGTCTCAAGCGCCAGAAGTCCGGTCGGTGGATTGACCATTCTTAACAGTGCAAGATCTACAGTGGGGTCTTGATAGACCACCTTTGCGCCGAATGCTCTCGCCGTTGACAGGTCAGCGTTTCCGCTTGGCTTGAGAAATACAATTCCTCCCGAATATCCGTTTATGACGTGCCAATTTGTGAGCACAAAACCTCTGGAGTCCACTATGGCGCCGGTCCCCAGTCCTTCCGGATCAAATTTGTTATCTTTATTGACACTGCCGACGATAACGGCGACTACCGCTGGCGACA
>CAWIRT010000062.1:0-325951 GCA_963838445.1 uncultured Acidobacteriaceae bacterium | reverse complement strand
TAGTCGGTAAAGGCCATGACGTCAATCGTAAAGTCTTTAAGAGTACTAGGCGACTCCAATCGCCTGCGAATGTTGTTACTTTTGGCACGGGAGGAGCTTTCCGTCGCCGAGCTGCAGGAAATACTGGGCATGGGCCAAAGCTCAATCTCGACCCACCTTGCTCAACTGAAGCACGCGGGCATGGTGGAAGACCGGCGTGCCGGCAAGAACATCTGGTACCGCTCCAAAGCCGGTTCCGACGTATTGTCCAGGCTGCTGGAAGGGTTGCAGGAATCCCCGGACGAACTCCCCGAAGCTGAACACGATCAGGCGGCCTTGGATCTTGTTCTACGCAAGCGGCAGGACAAGACTCGCGCATTTTTTGATGATATGGCGGGTCGGTTGGGCCGGGAGTATGTACCCGGGCGATCCTGGAAAAGTATTGCCGAAGCCTTGTTGCTGCTGCTGCCGCCCATGGTGATTGCTGACCTGGGAGCCGGCGAGGGAGCCTTCTCGCTCTTGCTGGCGCAACGGGCGCAGCAGGTAATTGCCGTCGATAATTCAGACAAAATGGTGGAGCTGGGGAGCGCGTTAGCGCGGAAGCAGGGCGTCCCCGCATTGGAGTATCGCAAGGGTGACCTGGAAGCCGTGCCGATTGCCGATGGCTCAGTCGACCTTGGCGCTGTTCAGCCAGTCGCTACACCACGCGCAGCATCCGGAGCGTGCAATCGCGGAAGCCTGGAGAATTCTGAAATCCGGCGGACGCATCGCGATTTTGGATCTGGTGCAACACCGTTTTGCAGAGGCGAGAGAGTTATATGCAGACGTATGGCTGGGCTTCAGCGAAGTAGAGTTGGAGCGCCTATTAGGCAAAGCTGGCTTCAACAATGTGCAAACCGCAGTCGTGCACAAGGAAACCGAAGCCCCCTTTTTCCAGACCGTCTTAGCGACCGGCAATAAGGCCCCTGTCTAACTGTCTAACACTCCTCGACCCGGATATTTACTCACACTCGTCGACCCGGTATTTTTATTCACCACGGAACGACGGGTGCCCCACATCTCGCTCGGATCCCGGATGTCCTACCACGCAGGTCCGTTGTGGACACGGGTGCGGTTTTCTCTTAAGGAAACCCGCAGGAAGTTTGCTGGACTTGCTGAGCTCGACAGGAAATCCGGGATTTTTGCGAGATGTGGGATACCACGGCGCTCTCCCCGAAAACTCCGAAGGATGCCGACCCCACATCATGAGCCATGACCTGCGTCCCGGCAAAACACGACGACCCCCTTAGGGCGCATAGGGCGCTTAAGGCGCACACTTTCCCCCGCGCGACGACCACCCAGTCCGCTCCTTCAGCTTCCCTCGATAGCCAACAGCTTCTTCTTCCGCTCCACACCCCAGCGATAACCAGTCAAAGACCCGTCACTCCCGATAACCCGGTGACAGGGAACAGCAATAGCGACCGGGTTCGTAGCGCAAGCCCGGGCCACCGCCCGAACAGCGGTCGGTTGACCGATGGCTTGTGCCAATTGCGCATAGCTGCGCGTCTGCCCCCGCGGAATCTGCCGCAAAGCCTGCCATACCCGTGCCTGGAAAGCCGTCGCGCGAACATCCAGCGGTATGTCGCCGGCCGCCGGATGATTGGTCATCGCAGCCAGCACGGCCTTCACCTGCTCCGTCATCCCGCTGGCGTCGGGGATGATGGTCGCGGCGCGAAACTGCTGCCGCAGCAGCCGCTCAAGCGCAGCTGGTTCATCACCCAGCATCACACTGCAAACACCGCGCTCGGTTGCTGCCACCAACAACAATCCCAGCTCGCAGGGGGCGGTCGCAAAGCGGATGGTCTCGTGCAACCCCCCTTCCCGGAAACGAGTGGGGCTCATGCCTAGATTTTCTGCTTCATAAAAACGGCTGGAGGAGGAGTAGCCCGCCTCGTAGATCGCATCGGTCACGCTGGCTCCGGGCTCAGAGAGGCTGCGCCGGACCTGGCTCGTCCGCAGTTGCGCCTGGTACTCCCGCGGGCTCACTCCCAGTACCCGGGTAAACATGCGCTGTACGGTAAAAGGGCTGCTGTGGACTACCTTCGCCAGGTCGGCCAGGGTCACGGCCCGGTCGCGATGGGTGGCAAGATAACGGCAAAGTCGCGCTACCGTTGCTGCTTCCCGCCGCTCGCCTAGGGGAGCACACCGTTTACACGCACGGTATCCCGCGGCCAGCGCTCCGGCGGCGTCAGGGAAGAAGCGTACATTGACCGCGGCAGGCCGTCGGCTGGGGCAGGAGGGGCGGCAGAATATCCCGGTGCTGGCTACCGCATAGACAAAATCGGCGCGGGTGTCCCGCGCCAGCACTTGCCGCCACGCCTGCGTTGGATTGAGATCGGGCTCATGGATGCTTGCCATGTCACAATCATCAACCCAAAGCAGAACGCGACGCTATCCGGATCTTGCCGGTAAATTACTTAGTTGCGGGCGCCAGTTCCGGCTTCCCCTTGAGTCCAGCCGCCTCGCGCAGTGCTTGCGCTTTGTCGGTGGCTTCCCAGGTGAAGTCCTTATCCGCACGTCCGAAGTGGCCGTACGCTGCCGTCTTGCGATAGATCGGGCGGCGCAGATCGAGGCTCTCGATAATTCCCTTTGGTGTCAGCTTGAAGTTCGCGCGAACCAGCTTCTGCAAGGTTGCCGAGTCCACCGCTCCCGTGCCGAAGGTCTCGACCAGCACGCTGACCGGATCAGCGACGCCGATGGCGTAAGCCAACTGCACTTCGCAACGCTTCGCCAGCCCAGCCGCCACGATGTTCTTGGCAATGTAGCGGGCCATATAAGCTGCCGACCGATCCACCTTTGTCGGATCCTTACCACTGAATGCGCCACCGCCGTGGCGTCCCATACCGCCGTAGGTGTCGACGATGATTTTCCGCCCGGTCAGACCGGTGTCGCCCATGGGACCGCCGATCACAAAACGGCCGGTCGGATTGATGTGGTACTTGGTGTCGGCATCGAGCAGTTTTGAAGGCAGGGTGGCCTGAATCACGTGCTTCAGGATGTCGGCACGCAGCTCTTCGGTGGAGATGGTCTCGGAATGTTGGGTGGAGATAACCACCGCGTCCACCCGAACCGGGTTCATGTCCTTATCGTATTCAACCGTCACCTGGCTCTTACCATCAGGCCGGAGGTAAGAAAGCAGTCCGCTCTTGCGCACATCCGTCAGCTTCTTGCTGAGCTTGTGAGCCAGCGAGATTGGGGTCGGAAGCAGATCCTCGTTCTCGTTCGTCGCGTAGCCGAACATCATGCCTTGGTCGCCGGCTCCGCCAGTGTCCACGCCCATGGCAATGTCGCCGGATTGCTTGTTAATGCTGGAGATGACGGCGCAGGTGTTGGAGTCGAAGCCGTAGAGTGCGTTGTCATATCCGATCGAAGCCACCACCCCGCGCACCAGGGATTGGAAATCGACATAAGCTTTAGTCGTGATCTCGCCCGCGATCACCACCAGGCCGGTGGCCGTTAGCGTTTCGCAGGCGACCCGGCTATAGGGGTCCTGGGCCAGGCAGGCATCCAGAATCGCATCGGAGATCTGGTCAGCGATCTTGTCGGGATGCCCTTCCGTCACCGACTCGGACGTAAATAAAAACCGATCATGTTGTGGCAAATTAGCTTCCTCCTGTTTCTTCCCGCGCATCGCACGCGCGGTTCTCATCCTGTGAGCCTTTTAAGACCGTATCAGAGGGGGATCAGCCAGGCAAAAGCTCTTTTTCGGGCGTTGGTGTCAAAGAGAGGTTACCCGCGCGGCCGTAGTTGGTTACCGTCGCCGTGGCATGAGTCACACGCGGAGGCATGCCAAGAGAGATTTTCTTGTGCACGTAGCTCCACACAAACCAACTGAGGCCGGCTACCAGGAGCAGCAGCACCGCAATGCCTGTCCAGCGCAGCCTTTGGTCTGGGCGGTTGCGCCGGCTTGCATCGCCGCGTGCTTTGCTCGCATTCTCGGCAAAGCGCATCCAACCATCGTCGTCAGCTTCGGCCCCGGTCGGACGGTGGGCAGAGAGATAACGTCCGACCCACTCCTCTTGATCCAGCCCGACTACCCGGGCATACTCCCGCACCATGCTCTTGTTGAACACCCCGCCCGGGAGAACTTCGAAGTGCTCCTGCTCCAGGGCTACAAGGTGACGGTTGCTGATTTTAGTAACCCGGGTGATGGCGTCCAGCGTGATCCCCCGGAACTCCCGCTCCTGCCGCAATGTATCGCCGAATTTCCCCATCCGTTACACCCGTCGGCCGGACCCACGTCCACATTCTCAACCATAAAGCCCGCTCCGTTCCCAGGTCAAAAGCAAACCGTGTAGCCCTTTAGTTTGTGTACGCTACAGGATCTTTTGAGTTACTGGAGTCACGGCCATGGCCTTTGGCGATTAAGCCTGAATCAAACCATCGCAGCCATTTTGCTACACTCGCCTGAGTTAGGCGAATAGCATGAATAGGTTAGTAATCGGCAACCTGCTGCATCGGCCCTTACGCTCCGGCATCAGCATTCTGGCGGTCGCGATCGAAGTGGCGATGATCCTCTCGATTGTGGGCATCCTGTTCGGCCAGATCGAGGGCTCCCGCCGGCAAACCAGTGGGATTGGCGCCGATCTCATCGTCCGCCCTCCCAATGCCAGCTTCATTGCCGGGGTCAGCGGTGCTCCCGTTCCCGCGAAGGTTGCCGATGTTCTGCGTAAACTCCCCCACGTGGCCGTCGCCTCGCCGGCAATTCAGCAGTTATCCGTGAAGACCAGCGTAGAGACAATTTGGGGCATCGACTATGCCAGCTACAACGCGCTGCGTCCGTTCGTTTTTCTCTCCGGCGGCCCATTTCAGGGACCCAACGACGTCATCGTCGACGACATCTTCGCCCGGACAGGTCAGCATTACGAGGTGGGGGATACGATCCCGCTGCTCGACCACCCATTTCGCATTTGCGGCATTGTCGAGCACGGCAAGGGTGGACGCAAATATCTGCCCATCCGCACCCTGGGCGCACTGCTTGGTGCGGAGGACAATGCCTCCATCATCTTCGTGAAGAGCGATGATCCTAAGAACCAGCAGCTCATCGAACAGGAGATCCACGCCCATCCTGGGATGTCTGGGTACCAGGTACAAACGCTGGCGGAATCACTCTCCCAGATGACGCCCGAACACCTTCCCGCCTTCACCGATGCTCTCTACGTCGTCATCGGACTGGCCGTGGTCGTCGGCTTCATCGTCATCTTCCAGGCAATGTATACCGCGGTGCTCGAGCGAACCCGTGAAATCGGTATCCTGAAGTCATTAGGCGCTTCTCAGACCTACATCGTAGATCTGGTTTTGCGCGAAACAGCGTTTCTCTCCATCGTTGGTATAGTCCTGGGAATTGCCGTCACCTTCATATTGAAGAAAGTGATGGACGTTCGCTTTCCCACCATCCCTTTTCCCATCGATGCTCATTGGATGATTGCCGCCACCCTGATCGCGCTCGGCGGGGCACTGGTGGGCGCAAGCTACCCAGCTCTCAAGGCCGCTCGCAAAGATCCGATAGAAGCCTTAGCCTACGAATAAAGCAGCTGGTCCTCCACCACCCTTCGATGGTGTGAAAGAACCTCTCGACCGACCGCTCTGTGGCTAGGCAGTGTCTTTGGAGCGAGCTAAACACGCGCCGCTGAAAGCTGTTGCACCACCGCATCGTGTTGCCGTTCGCGCGCATAATCAGCCGGAGTCTTGCCCTGATTGCAGAGGCACGCCGGGTCTGCTCCGGCTTCGAGCAGTATCCGGATCACGTCTTCGAGTCCGGCAGCCGCCGCCTGGTGCAGCGGCGTGTAACCTCCTGCCTGCGTCATGTTTACATCAGCGCCCTGCTCGATCAGAAGCCGCACCGTTTCGCAATCGCGGCTCAGTGCAATGCAGGCATGCAATGGCTGGTTGTGCATGGCGTTCCGCGAAAATCGGTGTACATGTGCCCGTGAGCAAGCAAGAGAGCCGTTGCCTCGGGTCCACCAAATGCGGCCGCCAGGTGAAGAGGCGCCCAACCGTCTGCCGAGCTTTCATGGACCAGCATGGCATCCTGTCGCAGCAGCGGTTCGATGCGGCCGCAATCCCCCAGCGCACAGGCCTCGAAGATATCCAGACTGGGTAGATGCCCAAGCAGGAAATCCCGGATCAGCGTCTGCCCGTGATAAATGCTCCACAAAAAAGCAGAGACGCCCTGGGCGTCTCTGCAAGCAATCAGCGATGGATCTTCTTCTGCAGCGGCGGCTACTTCCGCCGTTTGACCAGTACGGATCAGGTTAAAAAAACGCTGGCTCACCGACCCAGATTAGCATCAGTGCCCAGCAACTGGGCCATCCGTTTCCGCCACAGCAGCGGCCAGAACCGTCTCCTTCGACCCCTTGCTCACCGAACCTGGTTTGGTGCGATTGGAGTAGATGCGGAAAGTGACAACCAGATCGACCACCACCGGTACCGGCTGGCCGTTCAGGGTCGCCGGGCGGAAGCGCGAGTTCTTGATGGCGTCTACTGCCTTCTCGTCCAGACCGAAGCCGATGGGCCGGGCAATCGCCATCTGCCGCGGAACTCCCGTGGCATCGACCACTGTGCGCAGCAACTCCATACCCGCAATCCCGTACTGCTGAGCATATTCATTGGAGCTGGGATCGATGCTGTTCAGAACCCGGGGTGGCGTCATGCCCTCGCTGACAACCTTGACGTTGGTGTCACTGGGCATGAACTGACGGTGCTGGCTCTTGCTGGTGAAGTATTCCTGCCAATAATCCGGCAGGTGCGACATCATGCGCAGGTCGATATCGTCGGCAAAAATGTTGTCCAGGGCCTTGTTCATGACCATGGCACTGTGTGCCGGTGAGACTGCCTTGAGGGCCTCATTGGTTTCCTTGAGGGCTTCAGTAGATTCCTTGAGGGCTTTGTTGGATTCCTTCAGCGCTTCGTTGGCTTCGACGGTGGCGGCCTGAGTTGCAGGTTTGGGCGCTTCTGCCGTTGCCGGCGCCGCCGCGTTCCGGGTCTTCAAAGTCTGGGCTGCCGCCAATTCCTGGGGTGTCGGCTCATTCTTCTTCTTTTCTTTCTTTACCTTGGGTATAACGATCACTTCGCGCTCGATTGCGATGTGCACCGGCTTCTTCGAAATCTTCACCTTGTCAAAGGACTTGGTGTCGTCTTCATAGGGCAGGGCGCCGAAGAAGTGTAATCCGTATCGATCGGCCTCGATCTCCAGCTTGTGCTTGGAAAGCTTCACTTTCCTCACCTCGAAGGCAGAAAGAGTAAAGGATCCCATGGTGGGCGATCCGTTGACCTTTCCATCCATGTCGAAGTTCAGGTCGTCCCCAAGATAGGAGCCGCGCAGGAAAATCAGTTTGCCGACGTAGCGAGTGCGCAGGGCGTCCTCGGTGAGAGGAGGGGTCGACTGCAGCAAGGCCGCGTCCGTAGGCGTAGTCGAAGGAACCGTTGGGGCAGGAGCCACCACCTCGCCGCTGACGGCCGCTGTCTGCTGCGCGCTCGAGAGTGTGGTAAATGTACCGCACAGGAGAGCGGCGGTTATAAGCGACGAAAGCTGCTTTTCAAACTTCATAAGTCTCCTTGCTCCAACGCACTGGCCAGGAAGGGAAATATCCGCTACGAGGTCCGGTTCGTTCGAGTGCCGGCAACATGTATTTGCAGTTGCAAGCTGGTGGAAAGGCCAGTCTGTAAATGAGGTGACGGCGGTTGAGCCTGGGCGTTCTCGGCCATGAGCATGATGGCGAGAGCCAGCAACAACCCGACGCGAATGAGTGCAGCTACCAGGGATTCAGAGGCACGTTGTGTCATCTTGGGGGAAACCTCCGCTATATTCCAAGAAGAGCGTATGTTGTTCTGAATGAAGCGGAAATGCCTCTTTTGTGTGCGACTAGTAACCCTACCCCGGTTGACTCACTTGCCCGATTGCGTTACTCTGATCTTCTTGCGCAGCGCCGCGTCCGGCCCTCTGTAGTCGCTGTCCGATCCGAATAAGGTGAAGTCCCGTCAAGTTCGGGAAGCCACTTCACCGCAAACCGATCTGAAGATGAGCGAGCCCAGGTAGCCTGCCAGGAAAGCGAACCGAAGAAGCGCTTTGAGCGTTTTCACACCGCCGTGAAGCCGCTCTAAATCAATTCTTCGCCACTCAAGCGATTCTGAACCTTTCGTTTGCGGGAACGCACTGTGCTGGCCGCGAGGTTTCTGCGGTGTGCAAAGCGCGCCTAAACAAGGGTTCTCCTGGAGAAGCAGGTTACGATGTCTACGTATTTTCCGAGTTCGCACGATATTACCCGCAAGTGGTTCGTGGTCGATGCCACCGGTAAGACTCTGGGACGCTTGGCGACCGAAGCGGCCAGCACCCTGAGCGGCAAGAAAAACCCCAAATACACGCCCTTTATCGATATGGGTGACCACGTGATCGTGGTCAACGCCGAAAAGATCGTGTTGACCGGCCTCAAGAGCCAACAGAAGGTCTACCGCCGCTACACCGGGTTTCCCGGGGGACTGCGCGAAGAGTCTTTCGTTCGCCTGATGGCACGCCGGCCAGAAAAGATTGTTGAGGAAGCCATCAAGGGCATGCTTCCCAAGAGCAAGATGGGGCGCCAGATGGCGACCAAGCTCAAGGTTTACCGGGGCGATAAGCATCCCCACCAGGCTCAGCAGCCTGAAGTGTTGGAGTTGGCGGCCCGCTAGCAAGGATTTAAAAGAATAGGACGGACATGGCAGATTTGGTTCAGTACTACGGAACAGGGCGTCGCAAGGCGAGCGTGGCACGCATTTTTTTGCGCCCTGGCAGCGGCAACTTCATCGTCAATCAGAAACCCTTTGAGACGTATTTCGTTACCCATCAGCAGCGGGTTTCCGCCAAGCGGCCTCTGGAGTTAGCCGAGCTTTCCGCCACCTTCGACGTTCTGGCTACAGTGAAGGGTGGGGGCGTGAGTGCCCAGGCAGATGCGGTCAAGATGGGCATTGCCCGCGCCCTGCTGGAGTTCAATCTTGAGCTGCGTAAGACGTTAAAGGCCGACGGCCTGCTGTCCCGCGATGCGCGTATCAAAGAGCGCAAGAAGTACGGACAGAAGGGCGCCCGCAAGCGGTTCCAGTTCAGCAAGCGCTAGTGTCGATGCAGTTGTCTTAATAATCTTCCCCGCCCCGCTTTCGGGAGCGGGCGAGGGAAATCAATTCCGGCCATGCCGGAATGCAACTCAAGAGGAGGTAGTTTGGCCACTATCACAATGAAGGAGCTGCTCGAAGCGGGAGTCCACTTCGGGCATCAGACCAAGCGTTGGAATCCCCGCATGAAGGAGTACATCTTCGGGGAGCGCAACGGGATTTACATCATTGACTTGCAGAAAACCTTGAAGATGTTCAAGGAAGCCAGCAAGTTCGTTACCGATCTCACCGGGCAGGGCAAGGTCATCCTGTTTGTCGGCACCAAGCGCCAGGCACAGGACGCGATTGCCGAAGAGGCAAACCGCTGCGGCATGTTCTACATCAACCAGCGCTGGTTGGGTGGGCTGCTGACCAACTGGATTACGGTTCAAAAGTCGGTGAAGCGCCTTCAGGAACTGGATGAGATGGCCACCGACGGCCGCTACGAGCTTCTGACCAAAAAAGAGGTCATTCGGCTGGAGCGCGAACGCAAGCATTTGCAGGCAAACCTGGCTGGCATCAAGAACATGCGCCGGTTGCCGGACGCTCTCTTCGTGGTCGACTCGAACAACGAGGCCATCGCCGTGAAGGAAGCCCGCAAGCTGGGCATCCCGGTTGTCGCCGTCGTTGATACCAACTGCGATCCCACGGTGGTGGACTACGTCATCCCGGGAAATGATGATGCGCTCCGGGCGATTCGTCTGTTTACCTCCAAGATCTCTGACTCCGTTGTCGAAGGGGTCCAGATGGCTGGCGACAAGCGTGCCGCCGATGCTGGGGTGACGGCTGATGAGCAAC
This sequence comes from uncultured Acidobacteriaceae bacterium, assembly GCA_963838445.1. GTDB lineage: Bacteria > Acidobacteriota > Terriglobia > Terriglobales > Acidobacteriaceae > PALSA-350. The sequence goes on along the minus strand of CAWIRT010000062.1, from coordinate 316,012 downwards.
TGGAAGCCGCACCGGTCGAAGCAAGTGGCCTGGAAGCCGGCGCCGACGAGCCATTGGGCGATGGGGAAGTGGTCGATCTGGAAGCTGCGCTCGGGGGAGGCATCCGCAAGGCCCCTGGGGCGATAGCCGCGGTCGACGAGCCGGAAGTCGTCGAGCGAACGCTTTAGGCGCGTTTTAAATCTTACCTATTCAAAGGCCTCTTAACAGGCCAGCAAAGGAATTGCACGAGGATGTCAAGTGTGACTGAAAATATCTCTGCCGCCCAAGTCAAGGAGCTTCGCGAGAAGACTGGCGCGCCGATGATGGATTGCCGGAACGCGCTTCAGGAAGCCAAGGGTGATCTGGAGCAGGCGGTAGTCGTCCTGCGCAAGAAGGGCATGGCGTCGGCGGCCAAGAAGGCGTCGCGCAGCACATCCGAAGGGGCTGTTGGCACCTACATTCATGCCGGGGGCAAGATCGGCGTGCTCATTGAAATCAACTGCGAGAGCGATTTCGTCGCCCGGACGGAGGATTTCCAGGAGCTGCTCAAGGACATTTCCATGCATATCGCGGCCACCGATCCACGCTATATCCGCCGCGAGGACGTGACCGCTGAGGATCTGGCCCGCGAGAAGGATATCTACCGCTCCCAGGCTGCTGCCACGGGTAAGCCGGCCAAGGTGATCGAACAGATTGTGGAAGGAAAGATGAGCAAGTTTTACGAGGAAGTTTGCTTGCTGGATCAGCCTTTCATCAAAGATCAGTCTTTCGCCATCAAGGACCTGATCGCGCAAAAGATTGGCAAGCTGGGCGAGAACCTCAGCGTCCGCCGGTTCGCTCGCTTCAAAGTCGGCGATCCGGTGTGGACGGTTGCCCAAATCAAGCCAAACACCGGCGAATAACGTTTTTCGCAAGCACAAAATGGCCGGGGAGATTCCCGGCCATTTTCATTGTCCGCAAAGGGGGCCGGCGGAAGACATTTCTGCCGTAGGTGGATCGACAACCCGCCTAAGCTGTGCCAGCCCCGGACTTTTAGTCCGGGGGTAGCGGGTTTTCAACCCGCGTGAACGCTCCGGTATATAGATTCAGGGCTTTAGAGTGTGCGTGAGAACCCAATTTCCGCTCAGGCCTTGTATCAGGGCACGGCTTCACAGGCTGCGGAAAAACTCGGTTTTTTGGTAGGCCGGGGATTTATCCCCGGCGCAAACGCAATGAAATCATCGTGGGCTTTAGCCCCTGGGGTATGCGTTCCTGCCCAATCCGACTTTTTCCGCAGCCTTGTTCAGCCGCGCCACAAGGCGGGGAAAAACGAGGCGCTTTAGCCCTGGTGGCGGGCGTCCAATTCCATTCCCAGAGACGCCGATGGCCACGCAAATAGTTCCGGTCTCTCGACCAAGCCCGCTTTGACCGGATTCTCCCAAATGTAAGCGTGGTGGTGTTTGTAGTCCTCTGCGTCGCGAATGCGGTGATTTACGAAACTGGCTTGCTATATGTCAAAAGCAAAATGTGTTTCCCGCTTCGCGCGATACGAGAAACCGCCTTTGATCAACGGTGGTGCCTTTTCCAGCGGGACTTCCGCTGCAGGGCTCAGCAGCAGATGGAAGTGATTGGGCATGATTACAAATTCGTGCAGCAGAAACCGCCTCTTCCGGCGATACTCCTCAAGAACATCCACGAGAAGCTGAGCCAGGCGATCGGATTGGAGAAGTGCGCGGCGTCCGACTGTCGTTGAGGTCACGAAGAAGGTACGTGTTGATTGGGGAGCTTGGGGCATTTCACCAGGGCTAAAGCCCGGTAGTTGCAAGATAAAGCGTTCTCGCGGGTTTGAAAACCCGCTTCCCCGGACTGAAAGTCCGGGGCTGGCACGGATCATACCCGTAAACGGTCACCACTATGGTGCCTGGGGCTTCGCTGCCTAGCGCCCTGGTTTTGAAAATGTGGAAACTCCAGTATGGACTTTAGCCCGTCCGTAATCACTTTGGAATGAATGCGGCTTCAGCCACCGAGGGGACGACTCTGTCCAAGCAGAGACTTCTTCCGCAGGCTGTTGAGCCCCGGTGGGCAGCCTGTCCGCCCGAGGAAAATGAAAAGCATCTCATTTTCACCCTCTTGGGTTCGCGCCAATGGCCCATCCGTCACTCACTGTGGCCACGTATGTGGGAGCCGTGGGCGCGGCACCTCTTGCATCGCAAATAACCCAAAAACCGTACCAAAACAGACCGTAAATTGCCCCTCTCGTGAGGGATAGAGACCCCTCCGGGATGTGCGATACTTTGCATGAATGTATAAGAGAGTCCTGCTCAAACTGTCGGGAGAAGCGCTGGCGGCCGACCGCGGCTTCGGAGTGGACGTCGCCAAGCTGCATGAGATTTCACTGGAGATTTTGGCGGTCCGCGACCTCGGCGTGGAGGTTGCCATCGTCGTCGGCGGGGGCAATTTCTTCCGCGGCGTGGCTGAGCAAGCGCGCATGATGGACCGCGTCTCCGCGGACCATATGGGCATGCTGGCTACAGTGATCAATTCACTTGCCTTACAGGACGCGCTGGAAAAGTGCGAGGTGCAGACCCGGGTCATGTCGGCCATCGAAATGAATCAGGTGGCCGAGCCATACATCCGCAGGCGGGCCATCCGGCATCTCGAAAAGGGGCGGGTGGTCATTTTTGCCGCAGGTCTGGGAAATCCGTATTTTTCCACAGATACTGCCGCCTCCCTGCGTGCCATGGAAATCAAAGCAGATGTGCTGCTAAAGGCCACTAAAGTGGAAGGGATTTATGACGCAGACCCTGTTATTACCAAAGATGCTGTTAAATTCGAGCAGATTACCTACATGGAAATCCTCCGGCTCGGTCTAAAGGTAATGGACAGTACTGCGGTGAGCTTGTGCAAGGACAATAATTTGCCCATGATTATCTTCAACATGAACCGGCCCGGAAATATCCTGCGCGTAGTCAGCGGAGAAAAGGTCGGTTCCCTGGTGACCGCCTGACCCCCCAGAGCACAGTCGCGGAGCTCTCCCCAGCACTACAGGTTCCAGAACGATCGGTCCCCGCAATGCAGGCTCCGGCTGGCCCGGTGCTGGTCAAGCCAGGCGCCGTTTCCGCGCCGCGGCGATCGCAATTGCCGGCACTCACCGGCATCCGCTGCTTTGCCGCCCTCAATCTCGTCTTTTTTCATTTTTCCGATCCCAAATCGTTTGGACCATTGAGTCCTGTCGTCAACGGTGGATACGTCTCCGTCAGCTTCTTCCTGTTGCTCTCCGGCTTCATTCTCACCTATAACTATGCCGATCGTGCCCAACAAGGAGCGCTCACGGCGCGAAGCTTTTGGTCGGCTCGCTTCTCCCGGCTATATCCCGTGTATGCCTTCAGCCTGCTCCTTTCGGTGGGCATGCTGACGCTCGAGGTCCAGGCGCACACGCGGTTCGACTTTGGCCTGGGATTGATTCTCACCCCGTTGCTGTTGCAGGGATGGCACCCACTTCTGACGAACTTCTGGAACACGCCTGCCTGGACCATGTCTACGGAAGCGTTCTTCTATCTCCTGTTCCCGTGGTTGATCACCCGCCGGCGTCCGCGCCAGACGCGCACGATCGTACTGATCCTGCTGGGCGTGTGGCTAAGCAGCCTGGTGCTGCCGGCGCTCTACATGCACTTCAATCCGGACGGGGACGCCCACCCTGACCGTTATTCCGTCGGCATCTGGATGCGCGCGTTGAAGTTCATGCCCGTGCAACATTTGCCTGCGTTTTTGTTCGGCATGGCGTTGGGATTTTTGAATGAGAAGATTCGGCCTGAGAGCCGGAAGCGCCTGGTGATTGGATTCGTCGCGTTCACCGCGCTCTACCTGGTTCTTTGCGTGGGCGACCGCCTGCCTTACGTCATGATGCATGACGGCTTGCTGATGCCCCTGTTCGCCGGGGTTATCCTTTGCCTGGCCGGCCGCAATCGAATCGCGTGGTTCTTTGGGCTGCTACCTTTCATTGCCATCGGCGAGGCCAGTTATTGTTTGTATCTGCTGCACTTTAATCTCTGGACCATGCTGCACGATTCGCATTTTCTGGAGAAGAGCGGCCTGATCGTCTTCGATCCCTGGATCTCGTACCTGCTATTGATCGTCGCCGCGCTGCTGACCAAAAGGCTCATCGAACGGCCGGGAAGAAACTGGATTATGCGTCGCCTTCAACCTGCCACTGCTCGCCGCCTGATGCTTCAGTAATGGAAGATCAAGTCACAGGCGACAGTGAGCTGGCTCTGGCGCTTTCCGTTGTCGTATGATTTCCGGTCCCATGCGTGATCGAAGCGAATCTCCGGCCGCATCTGCACCGTGGTCCCAATCCAATGGCTCAGCATCAGGGTGTTCTCGGTGTACTTCGTATTGACCCCCGTGCGCTGGCCCTTCTTGTCGTTGAGCAGGTCACTGCGAAAGCCAATGAAATCGTGATCGGATAATTGCTTCAAAACGTAATTCACCGCCGCGTACTCGGGTGCGAAACAGGTCTCGAGGCCCGGACGGCAGGTCGCTCCATTCGTGTTGGGCTGGGGCTTGATGGAGCCGGTGGTGCTGGGCACGTCGCGCTGGTACATCACGTATGCCTCGGTTGCCATATGCCAGGTTTTCGAGAACTTGTGATACCAGGTGCCATCGTATTGCTGCAGGTTGTTGTAGGCGTATTTGCCGTCGTTGATGCCGTTGGCGCAGAGATAGACATTGTTATTCACTGAGTGGGTGGTGTAACTGACGCACGCCGTTGCCGATGGTTGGGCGTCGTTGGTCCAAAGCGCGACATCATGGCTTCCGGTGATGCCTGCCTGTACCAGCCACTGATCGCTTAGCAGCACCGTGGCAAGAATCCCCGTATCGGTGAACGGATCGATCGAATACAGCAGCGAATGACTGAACATATAGTTATTGGGCGTAAGCTGCGCCTCGATGCCTGGGATGGAGATAAAGCGGCCAACCCGGATGTTCATTCCTTTGGCGACTTTGGGCACGTAGATGTCGACATATTCAAGAATCGGATCAAATCCGTATTGGTGGTTGTGCACCAGCAGCTGGCTGCTCAGATAACCTTTGTCGGTGGTGTATTTGTAGTCGGTACCGTAGAACGCGGTCAGATGATATCCAACGTCCACATGCTCCCTCTGCACCGAGTCGGGCAGGCGCTCCACATAAAGAATCAGTTGATTCATTTCGAACCGATTGGAGTAGACGTCGTTCGCCACAGGCGCGTTGCGGTCCGCCGAAGTGCTGAAGTTGAGAGTGGGTTCAACCCATCCGAAGACCTTGGTACGGCTGCGCGCACCATTCCACGCTGTCATGAGAGGATAGCTATTGGTATCCGGTTCGCCCAGGACGGGGGATCCTCCGTAAGACCAGTCAGAATTAGGAAATGGTGGGGATGCGAGCGGTGAGGGCAGTCCACGTCTTGGCGGGGCGGGGCCCTGTGGTGTCGTTCCATGCCAGTCCTGGCGATAGAACTGGGCTAATTTTCCCCAGAAGCTCTGAGCTTTGGCGGATTGCGGAGCCGGCGCATCCGGCAGTGCGGTGCCGGAGGCATTCTGAGCAAAACAGCAGGTCCTGGTCGATCCCAAGCAGACGGCGAGCAACAGAAGGCGCAGGAGCACAACCCAGGGCTTCGAGAACATCGCTCCTGTAGAGTACATGTACTTCTCATCGCCGTTTCTCCAAGCGCAGTACAGGGCATGAGCCTCGCCGTGCTGCTCTACGCGATATCGTTCGCGCGAACGTCTAGAATGCCAACTGACACGATTCCAGGTATTGAGAGAGGGCCGATGGCTCTTACCCGGCGAACGCTGCTTTCACTTCCCGTCGCCGTACCCTTGCTGAACCTCGCCGCGCGAGCGGCCGGAAACGAGCCACTCTACTTTCCACCTCCCGACTCCAGGGGCGGCTGGCGGACGCTGGAGGGCGCCACCGAGATTCGCAACCGCACCGGCATCGATACAGCCCGCCTGGACGAGGCGTTCCAATATGCGCAGACGACCAGCCAACACGGTGGCTTACTGGTCGTTCGCCACGGCTATCTGGTCTACGAGAAATATTTCGGCAGAGCCCACAGGGAAGCCAATCCGAACATGTATTCCATTGGCAAGATGTTTACCAGCGCCGCGTGCGGAATCATGTTGTCGGAACAACGTACACGCTTTCCTGATGGACTGGCACAGAAGGTTTTTACCCAGGAATATCTGCCGGAAGCCTTTCCCCTGAGCGACCCTCGCATGGCAGGCATTCAACTGGGTAACTTACTCACCATGACGTCGGGCATCCAGGCCGCTGTCAGCGTTCCGCCGGGGAGAGAAACTGTTGCCACCGCCGGTCACCTTACCGCGATCGTTCATGGCGAGAATGTAGAGCTGCCCAATTGGGTTTCGCCCGATCCAATCCACGACCAGTTGCAGGACCAGGACGGGAGTGCGCTCCATGGAAAAATGTGGACTTCGCCCGGAGAGGGATACTTGTACTCGCGGGATCCTCACATTGCCTCCATTGTCCTTCGCCGTGTGGTGGGAATGGAGCTGCAGGATTATCTGGATCAGAAACTCGGCCAACCGATGGGATGGGGCCGATGGGGATACGCCACCCATCGACCGGGGGGAAGTCTGCCCCATACTCCCGGCGAAGGAGGAATTGCTCTCCACTCCACAGACGCCCTGCGTTTCGGCTATCTGCTCGCAAGGCAGGGCCGCTGGGAGAATCGCCAGCTGATCCCGCTCGAGTATCTTGAACTCCTGAGCCGGCCTTCTCCCTTCAACCCGCACTCTCCCTTCAGCCTGCAATTTGAGGTGAACACCGATGGGCATGTTGCGGGTGCCCCGCGAGACGCCTTCTTCAAGTCAGGCGCGGGTGGGTTTGGTCTGTATGTAGTTCCTTCGCTCGACATGGTGATCTACAAGATGTCTTCACTCAATGCGGAGACGTACGATTCCGCGGCCACGGGCCTGCCTCTCACTTACACGCCCGATACTTCACGCGACACCTGGACGCCCCACCCGTTCAATCAGTTTGTTGATGGGCCAATTTCCGGAGACGTAGGCGTACGGAGAACACTCGAGATGGCCGTCGTTGCTGCGGTCGCGTAAGGCGGGCAGTCCTTCGTATTCTTGGATCACCGAGTCAGCGCCCCGGGAAGCAGAGCTGTGCCGCGCCAGCTATTGCCGTTATGCCTTGAAATTGTCACCTGTTCTCCTCGGATCGTCTTATACCAATCCTCCACCTCATCTTGACTGTGGTAAAAGGCGGTGGGAGCGACGAGCTGATCGAAGACGTTCCAAAAGTTTTCAGCGAAGGAGTAATTGGAAATGGAGCAAAGATAATCAGAGTAGGGCAGCAGCCTCTTTAGCCAGGAAATGCGGGTTGCCGGACGATAAAGCAACTTGAGGCCCAAATATAAAACTACCGCCGGCGGAATGCAGAGAATGCGGGTAATGACTCGCGGCAGACGCGAGGTAATGTTTTTGCGGATGGGATCCACCAAAGCCGCGATCCACGCATTGCCTTCTTTGCCATAGACCCAGGTGGCGACGCGTCCACCAGGCTTTACGTGGCTTGCTAATGCAACGAAGCCCTCTTTGGGTACCGGAAGGTGATGCAACACACCGATGCTGTAGGCCAGATCAAACGGCCGGGCAAATGGCAAGAAAGACATATCCGCCTGGATGATATGTACATTTGAAAGATGATTGGTGTTCCGATAGGCGGCTTCTACCGCGGCAGAGAGATCTATGCCGACGACCGACCGGGCGTTGAATTGTGTGGCTAACAAAACGTGCCGGCCTTTTCCGCATCCGCCATCCAGGACGACCTGATCCTCGAAGTCCTTCGGTGTTAGAGGCGCAATCCAATCCAGGAACTCTCGCCGGTCTTCCGCCGTGATGGTTGAATATCTGGTCCATTCGTAGCCAAATGCATCTGCCGTGTCCTTTTGGTCCTGGGTAAGGCTCGCTGGAAGAAACCGCGGTATACCGGCAATGATTGGGAAATCCAGATCGCAATGGACACAGCGAAATGAGCCATCGACTATTTCAGCGCCGTTCCGGCTCTGCACCGTCATGACGAGATTGCTATGGCACCTGGGACATACCACCAAATCGAGGATGGCTTCTTTCATGCTGACTCCTTCGGGATGCTTGTCGAACCGTTCTCTGCCTGCCCGCTTAGCCACCGGCCACGCAACCCTGGGCAAGGGCGGTGACGGCGTGTCTGCGCTGGAGCATCAGCAAGAGTGAGTAACAAGCCACACCTGCAGTGACGTGTTTCAGGGCATGGCCACTCACAATGTAGCCAGCCTGGTATATCTGGCTGTCGAATAGCTCGAACAGCTTTGCCGCCACGAATAGTAAGAAAGCCGCTACCAGATATTTCATGCCGGTGTAAGAGGGCGGGAATAGAACAATCATCAGCCCGATCAATATGGGCGAAAAGAACTGAACGAAAAGGTAGAAGCGATAGTCTCCATGCCCGCGCGCCTCGGTGACATACCAATAGCCGACGCTACAGCAGCCAAGAAACAGCAGGGGAATGAAAAGCGGCCTTCCAAACCTCACGCCGATTCTTTCGATGGCCACTGACGTTAATATGGCCATGAAGGCGCACGTCATGGGTAGCAGATCGAAGGGCAGCCGTTGGTTGTTGGGATGCAGGTGATACCAAAACGAGCCCACTCCCGTGAGCGCAACGCCCATGAAAAATACAAAGTAGACCGTCTTTTCCAGGCGTATGCGGAAGGCGCCGTCACTTGCGCCGCGACATAACCAAAGCATTCCCCACAACCCGACAACCATGAAGGGAATATTCGATAGCACATCCAGGCAGTTCGGTATCCCCAACCGGGTTCGGTTGTCGGCAAAAATGTGATAGCTGGGACCCAGTGGGATGGGCGCCGCAAGACACAGACCAAGGAAGGAGATGAGCGAGAAAGCCACCACCAGCGCCACGCGTGTGCGGCGGCTCCAGGATTGAAAGCCGAGCTCGTTTATATTCACCTTCCGATTGGCCTCCACGGAAATTTCAAGTTATTGCCCCTGGCGGCAGCATGGCAGGTTCGTCAAAAGTAACTTGCCACCGCTGCGATCTACAATCTCGATCCTGTCCTGACCGAGGAGCTCCGCAAATCTCGAAAGTTGACCCGATCTTGCAACCAGGTAGTAGCGTTGCGGTTGTAACCAGAGGGCCCTCAGCTTCGCCTCATCGATGAACACGTCTGGAGTATTTGGAGCATTTGAACCGTATTCAAGGTTGTTCCAACGGCCATTTAGTAAAAGCACGGACCTACCCGTGTAGAAAGGGATCGAAGAAAACCACCAGTAACTGTGGTCGAGGATGATCTGACCCGGCGGATCTCGCAAAATGGCACGCGCAATGTCCCTGGAGGAGAGCAAGGGGTCGAATTTGACCATCGCGAGACGAGCCGCCTGAAAAAATATGACCATCATCAGGGCGGCGGCGAGATACGCGCGAAGATAAGGCCGCGCACCCTTCATGCTGAACGCACCGATCGCACCCAAAAGAAAGCCCGTGGCGGCGAGCACCAGCGGCACACGCATGTAAGCGAATGAATCAAGTGTGAGATCTTCCATGTGGCCCAGGGATAACTTGTAGGCATTGGGATGTACGCTCAGCGCTGCGGTGATATCCCCCGGCGTGGGTACATGTCGTACCGCGAACAGGATGGAGATGCAGGCGATGCCGGCAACGCAGCAGATCGCGCTGAGTGCCCGCGTTCCTCCACGGATCCAACCCCCCTCCTCAGCCATTGCTGAACCCAGCAGCAACGCAAAGGCTGGATAGCATGGCATCGAGTAATACTCCTGGGTTGTAGAAAAGGTGAAAAAGACCAGAACAAACCCGATCCAGCAGAGCGCCAGCAGGTGAACTCGCCCCGACCTGTCCATGGGTTTGAAACGCAGCCTGCTGACAGCGGGTAAATACACGCTCCAGGGGAAAAGCCAGACCAGATGGAAAAGCCAAAACCATATACGCGGCACGGTGTCGTAATCGCGTGGGTATCGCAGGTTGAGGAAGCGGAGCAACTGCTCATTGATGAAGTAGAACCAGAGAAAGCCATGAAAGTGGCCGGGCATGCTCTTCAGCGTCCAGGCGAAATAAGGCGGATTGCGGATAGTCGCAAGCACATGCCAGGGGACGGCGATCACGAGCATGAGGGCTGTTCCGGAAATTGGACGGAGCTTTTTCCAGATGGACCACGACAGCAGTTGGCCGTTCACGAGCAGGAACACCACCGCGGCTCCGATCGGGAAAACGACACCGATCAGGCTCTTGAGCAGCAGGCCGAGGCCGAGAGAAACGAAAAACAACCTGGCCCAGATCGCCGGAGACTGTTCCTCCTCGTCCAGAGCGCGGAGGAAGGCCCACATGGCAAGGGTAATGACGAACGTAAGCATCACATCGGGAATAAGCACCCGAGTAAATAGCCAGAGCCCGATACAGGTTCCCATGACTAACCCGGCTAGAGAGCCCGCGCGGGTGCCAAATGCCCACCTTCCAAAAGCAGCGGTCAACCAGGCCAGGCCGATTGCGGTGAGCGCGAATGCGATGCGGGCTGCCCAGTCATGAAAGCCAAATACCTTGTACCCGAGGTTCATCAGCCACCACGATAAGGGCGACTTCTCCAGAAACACGACTCCATCCAGGCGGGCGGTTACCCAATCGCCTGAGCTCAACATATTGCGTGCAATCTGTGCCTCTACCGCATCTGAGTCGTCCATCAGCGAAGGAGGCGAAACAATGCTTGAAAGGTAGATGACTGCGGTGATGAGCAACACAACGACCAGAGAAACATTCCATCGTTTCTCTTCTTCCAGGTTGAGCAACCTAAGGCTCCTGATAGAAAACTAAACTAAGGATACTTGAACCTCCCCGATGGGATGAGCGAGGACCAAGGGACCTAAACGAAGGGCACGGCTTCACAGGCTGCGGAAAAACCCGAATTCTTTGAAGGGGACGGGCTTCAGCCCGTCCGTAATTACTTTGAAATGAATGTGGCTTCAGCCACTGAGGGGACGACTCTGTCCAAGCAGAGACTTTTTCCGCAACCTCTTCAGCCATGCCGTAAGAGCCGGGGTTAGAGGGTGTGTGAGAACCGGGAAAGAAACAGTCGAACTTGATGGCCTTGGTGCACTTCACGCGGCTATGTCCAGCGCGGCATGGCAGGAAATCCGGGTCCGGTCCCACGGCACGCCGGGGCAGCCGGGATGACACTTCTTTTGCAGGGGAAGTATCGCCAGGTCGCTTGGAGCAAACAACCGGCCCGGGTAGTGCCTTCGCCGCCCAAGGCCCCATACATTGGCTCCGCAGTACTGTGCGGAATCACGGTGCCGCGATGGTATGTTTGCCATGCGTAATCGCAGCGCTGCAGGTAGGCTGCTGCGCCGCTCCGAAGGGCGCATTTTGCACGGCAGAGAGTCCTCCGGTCGCGACATTCATGGCCAGGCCGGACACCGTGTTGTCGAGAAAATTGGCCGTGTAGATATAGCGGCCTTCCGACGGTTCGATCAGGATACAGACGGGTCCGGTACCAACCGCGTAAATGGTCGAACCGGGGACCGGGGTGGCGTTGCCGGTAGACGGGTCGATGGTATACGCGTTTACGTCGTTACCATTGTAGTTGGCGACGTAAACGTAGATGCCGCGGGGATCGACGGCGACCGCATCGGGCAGGTTATCGGTCCTGAACGGTGCCGGCATCATCACTAACGATCCACTGGACTGCACCTGGAAACCATACATCTGATTGGATGCGCCGTCGGTGACATACAGGAATTTACCGGTCGGATCGCTGGCGATCGCATTGGGGGTTGTTCCGACCGGGAAAAGGCCGATCGAACTAAGCCCACCATCCGACCCAACTTGAAACGCTGCGATGTTGTGATCGGTTTCATTCACCGCGTAAACGAAGCTTCCACTCCCCAAGACGTTGACGGCGACCGGATTATTTCCCAGTGGGAAGAAGGTGCTCGCACCATTCGGCACTGTCTGGCATGAACCGCCTGACGTCGGTACTTGGCCATTGGCATTGAGGGGAAAGACTACCAGCCCGCCGGGCCCGGGAATGCTGGTGCTGAAGTTCGGCTGGTACGTCTCTACTATGTAGAGATAGCTACTGGCCTGGTTGATCGCCAGCTGCACCGGGTAGCTGCCTGGAAGGTTGCAGGTCTGCTGGGGATAGAGTTTGCCATCGGTGCCAATGGCGAATTCCACCATTGTATTGTCGTCATGATTGATGACGTAGAGATTCTTACCGTTGGCCGACGCCACATCATCGACCGGATTCCGGCCGCCGGAGCCGTACGGGGAGTCGGCGATCTGGTGTAAAGCCCCGGCTTGGCCATCTACTCTGTATACGCTGATCTGTCCGGGGTTTTGCTTGGACCCAGTGACGTAAAGAAAATCGATTGTATTGCTCGGTGCGCATGCAGTAACGCCAAACCCAAGACCAAGGGATACCACCGAGACCAGGGCAATCCGGCCGAATTTACTCAACAGAATCAGGGCTGTATGACCTCGATGGAATGGTTGCCGTGGGTAATGGCGGCACTGCAGGTAGGCTGCCCGCTGGCCTTGAAGGGTGTGTTCTGCACCGGCGCGAGCGCTCCAGTCGCAGGGTTCAGACTGAGGCCGGACACCGTGTTGCCAAGGAAGTTCGTGGTGTAGACAAAACGTGCTTCTGCAGGTTCGATCAGGACGCAGAGCGGGCCCGTATCCACCGCATACGCGGTCGACCCGGCGATCTGGGTCGCATTTCCGGTGCCGCGATCGATGGTATAGGCACTCACGTCGTTGGCGTTATAGTTGGCGACATAAACATAAATACCCCTGGGATCGACCGCGATTGCGTCGGGAAGATTGTCCGTCTTGAACGGGGTCTGCATGGCGATCAGGGATCCGTTGAGCTGAATGAGGAACCCGATCATCTGATTGGCCGCGCCATCAGTCACGTAAAGAAATTTGCTCGTCGGATCGCTGGCAAGTGCATTGGGGGCAACCCCGACAGGGAACGTGCCAACGGAAGTGAGAGCACCCGTCGAGCCGACCTGAAACGCGGAAAGCGTAGCGTCACTTTCGTTGGCTACATAGACGTAGGTATTGCTGGCCACCACATTGACCCCTACTGGATTGTTGCCCACCGGAAAGAACGCGTTGTTGCCATTCGCGACCGGGGTACACGAGTTGCCCGTGGCGCCCAGTTGCCCGGTCGCGTCGATGGGAAAGACCACCAACGCCCCGGGCCCGGGTGTGTTGGCGCTGAAGCTCGGCTGGTAAGTCTCCACAACGTAGAGGTAGGTACCAGCCCTGTTGATCGCCAGCTGAGTAGGGAAGGTCCCCGGAGTGGGGCAGGACTGTTGCTGAGAGAGGCTGCCGTCCGTGCTGATGGTGAATACCACGATCGTATTGCTGTCGTGGTTCACCACGTAAAGATTCTTGCCGTTCGGGGAAGTGACGTCTGCTACGGGATTACTTCCGCCCGAGCCATAGGGCGAATTTGCAATGGGAATTAACGCACCCGCTTGACTGTCGACCTTGTAGACATTGATCTGCCCTGGGTCTTGCTTGGAAGAGGTGACGTAAAGAAAATCAATCGTATTAGGGGGACCGCACGCAATAACCCCGAATCCAAGACCAAGGGATATAACAGAGGCCAGTGCGATCCGGCCGAATTTACTAAACTTCATGCGCTTCCTTCATCCTGGCCCAACTTAAGAATGGAGCAGGCTGCCGCTCGCAGCAGAGCTATGGCTAGAGAGTCTTTTAGGCCCACTTGCATTGTAAAAGAACATTAGAACAATGTACCGCTGGCGACGCACCACGTGGGCTGCCCCGCGGCGGCGAAGGAAGTGAGCTTCCGCAACGTGGTCAGCGTCCCGGTGGACGTGTTGATGATTGCCCCGGTCACCGTGCTGTCAGCAAAATTAGCGGTATAGATGTACTGGTTTGAGGGGTCTTCCAGGATGCACCGTGGAGAGGATCCCGAACCAAAGGGCACGCTGGTCGCCAACGGTGTCAATCTTCCCGTCGTCGGATCGATGAAGAATGCACTCACCGAGCTGGCTTCGCTGGTGGCGGTCAGATTTGGCCCCATGTCGGCGAGGTATAGGAATTTGTTCTGATGGTCGACAATCATCGGTCCGGGATTGGCCACCGTACCTGAGTTCGCGACCTGCCCACCGACCAATGACTGAAGCGCGCCGTTGGTGCCGATAGTCCAGGGCTGGATCACGCCCGGCGTAGTTCCATTCTGCGCATCGATCGTATACACGTATTTGGCGCTCGCGTAGATGTAGCTCAGCTGGATAGCCCCGGTGGGGATAGGCGTATTTTGTGACAGGGTTAACTGGCCGTTGCTGTTTGCGTATACGAAGATCCCCTGCGTAGGATCGTTGCTGGTCCCGCTGCCACGTTCAATGGTGTAGATGAACGAGTTGCTCGGAACCACGACGAAATTGATAGGGCCGCTGCCTACGGGGAAGTACGAGAGGTTGGTGCCATTCCCATTTTTTACTGTCTGGTTGGTGATCAGCGAAAGCCTGCCGGTATTCGGGTCGATGTTGAAGGCAGTGATGTCCCCACAGACGGCTTCCACCGGGCACGTAGCCGACACAGGTAGTGGGATCGGTGACGGTAGAATCGAGCACGAATAGATGGGTGCCTGAGGAGTCGAGCTGCGATGGAAACCGGAAGATTTCCCTGGCTGGTATAACTCGCCTGGAAGCTCAGCGCACCCTTGCCACCGATGGTGAAGAGCGAAATATTCGCCCCCGTTTCATTCGCGGGCAGTGCCGGTAGGACAGGCAATCTGTGAGGTTCCGCCGCAGCCTGCGTTCAGTACATAGAGAAATTTTCCCGCATTGGCGACTGCCGCCTTGATGGGGTTGACCCCACCGGAAGCAAAGGGAGAGTTCGGCACAACCGTAAGCTGCCCAAGATTGTTATCGATCCTGAAGGCGGAAACCTGATTGTATTGCGAGCCGGTAACGTAAAAATAACCGACCGCATGATCTGTACTGCAGGAGGTCACTCCGATTCCCATTCCAAGGGATACTGCCAGGGCCAGACCAATCCGGCCGAATTTACTGAACTTCATGCGTTTCCTTCATCCCGGTCGCTGTCGCGGTCTAGGGCTGCCTGTGCAGCTAAACTGTCAAAACTGGATACTATCGCCAATTGTAAAAGCTAGAACCACTTTCGGCTATAGCGGCTCCCCTGTAGCTCGATGCGCGTTACCACACCCGGCAAGCGTTCTCCGGATACATGGGGGCGCCCTTTTTACAGCTGAACGCCTTGCCGAACTCGTCGAAGTTCTGCACTGCGCCGTTCACTCGTGATCTGCCTGGCGAGTGCGGATCAACCAGGGCGCTGTTCCGCGCCGCTTGCTCACGCACGTTCTCGCACCATACCTGGCCGAAGGCAAGAAAGAAGCGCTGCGACGGTGTATAACCGTCAATCTGCGCTGCCGCCGGCTGGTGAGCTAAGGTATCCATCAATGCCAGGTAGGCCAGGCGAAGGCCACCGTTGTCGGCCGTATTCTCCCCCAGCGTCAGTTGACCGTTGAGCTTTACCCCCGGCACAGGCTCGAAGCTGCCATACTCCTTCACCTCGCAGTCGGTGCGTTCGGTAAAGGCCTTGCGATCGGCCGCAGTCTGCCACTCAACCACATTGCCGTGGCCGTCGTATTTGCTGCCCTGATCGTCGAAGCCATGCGTCATTTCATGGCCAATCACCACTCCGATGCCTCCGAAGTTAACCGCAGCATCCTTGGAGAAGTCGTAGAAGGGTGGCTGCAGGATCCCGGCGGGGAAGTTGATGTCGTTCATCGGCGGCATGTAGTACGCATTTACCGTAGGCGGGGTCATCTGCCACTCCGTCTCGTCCACCGGTTTACCCAGCTTATTCAGGTTGCGGCGGTCCTCAAAGATGGTGGCGCGGTTCATGTTCCCCAGCAAATCGTCTCGCTTTACCTCCAACGTTGAGTAGTCGCGCCAGTGTTCCGGATAACCGATCTTGTTGCGGATCAGCGCCAACTTTTCCAGCGCCTTCTTCTTGGTTTCCTCCGACATCCAGGGCAACTGCTCAATATCCTGGTGCAGCGCGGTTTCCAGCGCCGTGACCAGTTTGAGCATGTTCTCTTTCTTCTCCGGGCTGAAATACTTCTTTACCCAATCCTGGCCCACAGCTTCCCCGAGGGCGTTGTCGGTGGCCAGGGTGCACCGCTTCCATCTGGGTGTCATCTCCTGCTGGCCCTGTAGGGTGGTCCCGTAAAACTTGAAATTCTCCTGCACAAACGGATCCGACAACCAACGGGCGGCGTCATGCAGGGCACGCCAGCGGAGGTAACTCTTCCACGCCTCCAGGTTCTGGCTGGCAATCTGCGCATTCATCGTGGTGAAGAAGCCCGGAGAGATCACGTCCACCGTCTGGAACGCGCCCATGTCGAGGCCACGCAGATAAGACTGCCAGTCGAAGTCCGGGGTTAGCTTCTCCAGATCCGTAAGAGGCATCATGTGGTAGCGCTTAGCCGGGTCCCTGCGGTCTGTCCGGGTCATGGAGCCTTGCGCCAGGGCAGTTTCGATGGCCATGACGGCCTGCGCCTCGCTGGCGGCCTTCTCGGGCGTGTCTCCGGCCAGCTGGAACATCCGGGTCATGTGGGCAACATATTCCTCCCGAATCTTCTGTTGCCGCGGATTTTGCGCCAGGTAGTAGTCGCGATCGGGAAGCCCGAGCCCTCCCTGGTCGGCTTGCGCGATCTGCAGCGTGGAATCCTTCTGGTCCTGACCCACGCCAAAATTGAAAAGTCCGCCCGTGGCATCCTTGATCTCGAGCGTACCCAGCAGCGTACCCAGTTGCTTCTTATCGTTGAGTGCATCGATGGAGTTCAGGGTGGGCTGGAGCGCGGTGATGCCCTTCTTGTCGGCCAGTTGTGTATCCATGCAGGCGGCATAGAAGTCGCCGTATTTCTGCTCCAGTGGCGTCCGCGTTGGGCTGGGATTCGCGGCTGCTTCCAGCTCCTTGTACAGGAGCCAGGAATTTCTCTCGCGCAGTTCGGTGAACTCGCCCCATTTCACCTGGTCGGGCGGGATGGGATTGGTTCTTCTGCCAGTTGCCGCAGGCGTACTGATAGAAATCGCTGCATGGGTCAGCGGTCTTGTCGATGGCGGTCATAGTCAAAACTTTGCGGGGCCTTGGGCTCAGCCGGAGCTTCATTGCCTTGTGCATGAGCCATGCCACTACAAAGTAAGAGTGTGCTGAGGATGCAAACTACCTTCATAGAGCTCAAAAAATCTTGACGTGGAAGGTTAGATACTTCTTGGGGTTTTCGCGGATGGCTGCAATGAGGCCCCGCGTCTCCGTCAGCGACTGGTCGAGATTGTTGTAGAGCGAAGGATTGCGCACCAACTGCCCAACCGTACCTTCGCCGCTGTCAACCCGGTTCAAAACCGAATCGAGTTTGTCGACCGTGTCACGAAGCTTGGCTGCGAACTGGGGATCTTTGGCGATCATGCCCAGGCCGCCTTTGCCGGCATTGATGTCAGCGAGAAGCTGGTTGGCGCTTGCCACGGACTGGTTCAGATTGTTGGCCAGCGTCTCGTCTTTCAACAGCTTACCGATCGTACCCTTTCCCTCGTCGAGGCTGGTCGCCATCTTGTCCACCTTGGCCACCGTATCGTTGATGTGGTTGAACAGCGTGTCGTCGGCAACCAGCTTACCGATCGAGCCTTTGCCATTGGCGACAGTATCCACCAGCTGCGACAACTCATTCAAGGTAGACACGGCCTTGTTGTAAAGGTCGGGATTGTTGATCAGCTCACCAATCGAACCTTTGGTCGAGTTGAGGGAGTCGGCCAGGTGGTCAACCTTGGCCAGAATGGTATTCAACTGCTCGATCGTTCCCTGGCTGGACTTGATCACGTCAGAGAGATTCGGCGTCTCATTGGTTTTGAGCTCTGCGTTGTTCTGGACCTCGGGGCCGGTGGCGGTCTTGCTATTGATGTCCACGACGGTGTCGCCCAGAACGCCGATGGTTTCGAGGCTGGAGGTCGAGTCCGTATGCACCGCGTTCTATACTCCGGATGCGATCTTCATCGTGACCTCGACCGGGGTGAGCTTGCGCGCAGATACGATTTTTATATCGGTCACGGTGCCGATGGTCACCCCTTCGAGGTTGACCGGAGCACCCCCTTTGAGGCCGGCGGAATTCTCAAAATAGGAGCGAAGGGTGATCTTGCTGCTGAAGAGGCCGCCGCCCGTGGATCCCGACATGAGAAAGATGAGAGCAGTCAAGGCTGCCAACGCCACGATGACCAGGACGCCCACTTTCAGTTGTGACCACTGGACTTCCTGCTGGCTTGGCACAGACCCCCTCGGGTTGAAGCGAGTGCAGCGGGCTTTTCCCCGCTGGGACTGAGCATATCAAATGGAGCTTTTTCCCCGCTTGTCGGGGGTGCTGTACGGGCAGCGCAGGGTGTGCTCAAGAGACCGACCTGAGATTTGCCCAGGTACGTGGTACTGGGTCTGGGTTTTCTCCATTATGTAGAGTAAGGGTGACATACCTCGCAAGGAAAATGTCAAAAACGCCGGGAAATCCCATTGTCCGCAGGTTTTCCTGTCGACGGCGAGCTCCCCTGATCCCATCATTTGTTGTCAGGGTGTCGCAAATAGCGCGCTGCAGGGGTTAAGAGGGCGTGTTCACAACTTGTAGCATCGCGTGCGCGGAGCCTGCGCTTACTCCGGTTCGTGCACATAAACCCCTTGACGCCATTCAGCCTTCCATCATCACCGTCGCCATCGCCAGGCTCGATGTGTGAGTGAGAGAAAGCGCAATGGTTTTCACGCCGAGTTGCGTGGCCAGGAGAGCCGCCCGCCCGCGGAGTTCAAGAATGGGCCGTC
This sequence comes from uncultured Acidobacteriaceae bacterium, assembly GCA_963838445.1. Classification (GTDB taxonomy): domain Bacteria; phylum Acidobacteriota; class Terriglobia; order Terriglobales; family Acidobacteriaceae; genus PALSA-350. The sequence goes on along the minus strand of CAWIRT010000062.1, from coordinate 297,115 downwards.
CTCCCGGCTGACGCACAACCTCAAATTCACTCCACGTGACGCCCCAACTGATTCCAGTTCCCAGTGCCTTCGCCCCCGCCTCTTTGGCCGCGAAGCGTGCGGCGAAACTCTCCGCACTGGCTCGCTTGCGGCTGCAATAGGCAATCTCATTTTCCGTGTAGATACGGCGCAGAAAGCGGTCGCCGTAGCGTTCGATGGAGTGCGCAATGCGCTCAATCTCAATCAAATCCACGCCCGTCCCGATCAGCATGCTGACCACGTTACCATGGGGTCATTTCCGGTCATCTCAATCACGAACCGTGGTACCTGTTCTGCGGTTGAAGATTGCTCTAAGGTGGCCGATCAAGCTTACAAGCAAGGTATATTCGAAGTTCGCGAACCCTGTTTACTGACATACTCGATATCCTTATGTCCGATACGTTTTCAGATGGTGTCCTCTACTTAACCGCTCTGCTGGGCGAAGACCAATCCATGGTCGTGGCCCGGCTGTCGGGGGTCATTCCCGATTGTGGAGCATGGATCCGCAGTCGTTCCTACGTGGAACAAGGTACGGCTCGCTTTGTCTTTGAGTTTCCCCGCGACATCTGCGTCGAGATCTATAGCGCGCTGGTCTCCGTGGGGCTGCAACTCACGGCTGCTTCGCATAGCCTGCTGACGGAACTTTGCCGCTGCACTCCGCACGTGTTCGATCTATCCTCGAGAACGCTTCCGGCGGTCGATGTGGCCACCCTTGATGACGCAACACGGTACATCTGTTCGCTCGAAATCATCAAGGTTCAATTGCAGATCTGGATGGTCAAGGACGAAGAATTACAAACCCAGCTTGACGCGAGTCAATGCTTCGCTGCCTGATCTAGAGCATTTTCACTTCTACTCTGCGCAGGAAGGTGCAGCGATGTGCGTCTTTTCTTAAGGAAAAGCCGCGTCGGGAGTGGTTGCTTTGTATACACCAGAAGTGAAAATGCATTATCCCGCGTCCACCAATCCGTAGCGACGTTGCCAGGCTTCACGCAGCCGGCTCCATACCTTGCCCTTTTCTTCCTCCGTCACCTCGCTGCCGGTCGCTGACACAAACCATGCCGACTCTGTTTTGGCCAGCTCCAAAAGAGCCCGGTCGCGGACCAGGTTGGCGACCCTGAAGTCCGGGATCCCCGCTTGCCGGGTGCCAAAGAACTCTCCTGGGCCGCGCAGTTGCAAGTCCAGTTCGGCCAGCTCGAAGCCGTTCTGGGTGCGCACCATCGCCGCCAGGCGTTCTGCCGCCGGAGCGGAGATTTTTCCTCCGGTCATGAGAACGCAGTAGGACCTGGCGCTCCCGCGCCCGACGCGGCCACGCAATTGATGCATCTGGGCCAGACCGAACCGCTCCGCATGTTCAATGACCATCATGGTTGCATTTGGCACATCGACGCCCACTTCAACCACCGTCGTGGCGATCAGCACGTCCACCTCCCGGCGCTGGAAGCGGCGCATGATGATCTCCTTTTCGTCGGCATCCATCCGTCCATGCAGCAAGCCCAGCCGGAGACCGTGCAGGGGGCCGGCTTTCAACTCCTGATACATATCGGTGGCCGCCTTAAGCGAGGGACCCGATGAGGGCGAAGCCTTTTTAAACAGCAGGCCGGGACGCCCAGCCTGGTCCTGCCTGCTCTCTTCGGGCGCGGGCGTTTCCGGCTCGCCGGCCGCAAAATCCAATTCGGGCTGATCCTCCTTCGCGCCTTCGATCACTGGATAGACCACGTACGCCTGGTGCCCCAACCGCACTTGTTCCCGCACCATTCCCCATATTTCGCCGGCCATGTCGTCGGAGACCTGGCGGGTAAGAATGGGCGTGCGTCCGGGGGGAGTTCGTCCAGCACGCTTAGATCAAGATCCCCGTAGAGCGAAAGAGCAAGCGTCCTGGGAATGGGGGTCGCGGTCATGACCAGGACATCGGGTTCGCCCGCGTTGGGCTTCTTCATCAGCCGGAAGCGCTGCAGAACTCCGAACCGGTGCTGCTCATCGACCACCACCAGTCCGAGCTTGGCGAAATCCACCCGTTCCTCGATCAGAGCGTGGGTTCCAATGACCAATTGCGCCTCGCCGCGGGCGATCAAGCCACGGTTAGCGCGTTTGCGATCCTCTTCCAGGGATCCGGTTAACAGAACCACTTTGTAGCGTTGCTGCGACCGCTCCAGCAGCTTGCGTGCTCCCAGGAAGTGCTGTGTGGCCAGGATCTCCGTCGGCGCCATCAGGGCGGCCTGGTAGCCGTTCTCGATGGCCACCAGCATGGCCTGCAGGGCAACGATGGTTTTCCCTGATCCCACATCGCCCTGCAGCAGCCGGCGCATGGGTTCCGGCGCCCGCATGTCGGCCACGATCTCGCCCAATGCATTCTTTTGCGCCTTCGTGGGGTGGAAGGGCAGCACCTGGCGCAACGCCGAACGCACTTCAGCATTGGTTTCGAAGGGAATCCCTTGCCGCTGCACGGAATTTCTTCCGCTTCAGTTCCAGGCCCAGTTCGAGAAAGAAGAGTTCTTCGAAGATCAATCGCTTTTGCGCAGGTGTCGCCCAGGACTGAAGTTGGCTCATCGGGGTTCCCGGCTCCGGGAAGTGCGCCCAGCGCAGCGCGTCTTCGCGGCTGGGCAGCTCCAGGCGGCGGCAAAGCGCCTCGGGGAGGGTCTCGGGAATCCGCCCTTTCAGTTCTTCCAACAGCCGGTAGATGATTCGGCGCTGCCAGCGGGAAGCCAGCTTGTTCCCGAGAGTTTCATAGACCGGCGCAATCCGGCCCACTTCCAGCAGCTTGGACTCTTCGTCGTCGTGGTCATCGGGCAGAACTTCCACTTGCGGCTGGATCATTTTGAAGCTGTTGCTGCTGCGGGAAGGTTCCACTTTTCCGTAAAGGGCCACCCATTGTCCGGCTTTGAACCGGTCTTTCAGGTAAGTCCCGTGAAACCACATGCACTTCACCCTGCCGCCTAAGCCCTGGCCCACGGTCATTTCAAAGATGGGCATGCGCCGGGTACGCAGCAGAGCCATGCCGCGCACTTCGCCGATAAGGCTGGCCATTTCGCCGGGGACTAATTCCTCGATGGCCTGGGGACGCAGGCGGTCTTCATAACGGAAGGGAAGGTGGTAGAGCAGGTCTTCGATGGTGGTGATGCGCTTCTCTTTGAGCGTCTGGGCGATGCGCGGGCCGATGCCCTTGACGAACTGCAGAGACGTTTCCAGAGTCAGTAGCACATAAGCGATGCTATCAGCGGAGCGGGCTATCACGCTGCTAGTGCCAGTTTCCCGCTCGATCGGCTGGGAAAATCCTTCGCGTATCCGGATACGAAGTTCTTCCCGGCCGCCGCCGTCGCATACGTGGGACGATAACGATTCGTTTCCAGTGCTTTCTCCGCCGGGGCTCCGCATTGACCGGCTCGAGACCATGCAAAAGCAATGGTGGGACTTTTCCCGGATTTCCTGTCGAGTTTCTTGGCGTTGGCGGCTTCATGCGGTCTCCGGTTAGCCGGGAGCCGCACACGCCGGTGTTGCCGACGCCATGTAGCAGGAAATTCGGGTCGCCCGTCTTTATCGTCCCACGTACGCCACGGCGAACATGGGCATCCGTCCAGTCAGTCCGGTCCTGTCGGACTGGACTGTGGTGCTACCGGACGGAAAGAGCGGACCGCCGTTTGTGGGTGGCAGCGTCAAGCATGTAAACACACCTGGCGTCCATGTGCTCGGCCATCTGGAAAACCTTATCGAGTTTGTCGTCCAGAGACGGTTTGCTTCCAGATCGAGGCAGAGAATAGTCACGTGAAGCGAGAGCAATTTTGTGTGTACTCATAATGAGTATCTGTATACCTGAGGGCAGGCTGTCCGGAAATGCGCCAATCTCATATTACCTTCACACAAAGGGGGCAGCGGACCTCCCCATCCGGCCCTCCTGTTGGTTACCCCAGCGTACAACCACCCGCTATCTGCAACAAAACAGGTGCCGAACTGTAGAATCGCTCGGTGAAAGACTCTGCCCAGAGCTTTAGCTACAGCCAGCGGATCACGATTGCGATTGTTCCCCGGCTGGTAGCTTTGCTGTTGCGCGCACTCAACCGAACATTACGTTACGAAGTGGTCGTCGAACCGGGCGCCGAGCCGGCGATACCTCCGGCTTTGCAGGTGTGGTGTTTCTGGCATCGTTGCCTTATTCCGTGTGCTTGCTATTTTCACGGCAGGTTTAAGACGGCGGTACTTATCAGCAGCAGCTTCGACGGTGAGCTCATCGCGCGAACCATCGAGCGCCTGGGCTTTTTGACGGCGCGCGGATCAAGTACGCGGTTCGGGGGCAGCGGACTGTGGGCGCTCGCCAAGGCGGTTGAGCGTGGACACGGAGCAGTGTTCACCGCAGACGGCCCCCGCGGCCCGGTGTATAAGGTCAAGCCCGGAGCGGTGAAGCTGGCCCAGCTCACCGGCTACTCCATCGGCATCTTTTACGCCCATCCCGAGAAAGCCTGGTTGTTGCGATCGTGGGATCGCTTCCTCATTCCGAAACCTTTTTCTCGAGTGGCGATCAGCTGGGGTCGCAATGTCGAGGTGCCGCAGGATGACGATCCGTTGGTGATGGAAGGCAAGAGACTGGAAGTGGAAGCAGCGCTCGAACGGGCACGCCTCAACGCCGAGCAGCACTTCCTCAAGCAATGAACATGCAGTCGCCGTAGGAGAAGAAACGATAACCCGCTTCGACCGCGTGACCATAGGCAGCGAGTGTGTTTTCTCTTCCCGCAAACGCACTTACCAACATCAGCAGCGTCGACTGCGGCAGGTGAAAGTTGGTGAGCAACGCCTTGACCACGTTCCAGGGAGAGCCGGGGAAGAGGAAGATGTCTGTGGTGCCAGTGTGGGCTTCCAGGCGGCCGATGCGCGCACAGTGCTCCAGCACGCGCACCGTCGTAGTGCCGGCAGCCACCACGCGCCGGCCTTCGCGCAGCGCATGATTGACCTGCAGTGCCGTTTCTTCCGGCAGAGAATACCTTTCCGCATGGAGACGGATCTCCGCGACCTCCGCCACTCGCACCGGCTGAAACGTGCCCAGCCCCACGTGAAGAGTCAACCGGGTAATGAGCACGCCACGAGCCCGGATCCGCTCCAGGATCTCGGGGGTGAAGTGCAGTCCGGCGGTGGGTGCGGCGACTGACCCGCGCTGTTGCGCAAAGACCGTTTGGTAACGCTCCCGATCCAGGGCCCGATCCTGGCGGCGAATATATGGGGGCAGCGGGACATGCCCCAGCAGCTCCAGCCGGGCGAAGAAATCGTCTACCGGAGAAAAGCGAAGAAGACGTTCGCCGAACTCCCCGGCGGCAGTGACTGTAGCCTGCAGGAGCTCGTTGCCATCCGGGGTCGAGAAGGCGAGCTGCTGACCCATCGTCATCCTGCGCGCCGGGCGCGTCAGCGTTCGCCATTCCCAGTCGCTGATCTGCTCCGTCAGCAGCACTTCCACCTTGCTGCCGCTTGGTCCCAGGCGCACCCCAAACAGTCTTGCCGGAATGACGCGGCTGTCGTTCAACACCAGCACATCGCCTTCCCGTAACAACGCAGGCAGTTGGTTAAACCACGAGTCTTGCCACGCGCCCGTCTCCCGGCTCAGGGTCAGCATGCGGCTGGCTCCCGCGTTCCTCTGGGGGTTCCTGCGCGATCAGCTCTGGAGGAAGCTCGAAGTCGAAGTCGGAGACCAGCACACGTCCGATTGTATGGAAGCGACAACCTGTCCCTGGAGCGAAGCGACAACCGATCCCTTGGAGCGGTATCCTCAAAGCAGGGAGAGGAGCTCACCATGGCGACCACGACGCATGTTCCCGTTGAGGTTTATCTCCGCTCCTCCTATGAGCCCGATGCCGAGTACGTGGATGGCAAGATCGAGGAACGTCCGATGGGAGAGTTTGATCACGCCTCCTGGCAACAGGCAATCTAACGTGGTTCCTGGCAACACGAGAAAGAATGGGGGATTCGTGTGCTGCCGGAGTTGCGGGTGCAGGTCGCGGCGACACGCTATCGCGTGCCCGATGTCACCATGCTTGACCGCAGCCGCCCTATCGAACAGATCATCACCCATCCGCCCCTTGCTGTTTTTGAGGTACTGTCTCCTGAAGACAGCTTGCAGCGTCTCAAGCGGAAAATGGAAGACTACCGGAGGATGGGCATTCCGGAAATCTGGGTCATCGATCCCCAGGACAGCACATTTTGTCGCTACGAAAACCTGCAGCTCCAGCGTAATGACACCTTCTCCCACGCCGAAAAGGGCATCGTATTTGACATGAATCAGCTTAAGAATCTGCTCGACTGAAGGGCAATGACCTCCCCAACCAAGCCCCCTATCTTTCTCCTGGACGCCATGTCGTTCATCTTTCGCGCCTACCACGCGATGCAACGGCAGCGCCCCATGTCCACGCGCTCCGGTGTGCCTACCGCGGCCACGTTCGTCTTCGTCAACATGATCAACAAACTCCGCCGCGACTTCCAGCCGGAGTATTTTGCCGCCGTCTTCGATGTGAGCGGTTCGGTCTTTCGGGATGAGCGCGCGCGCAGCATCGCCACGGTGCGCAAATGGAACATCAAGACCCAAACCTTTGACGAGCTCGACTACGCTGGTTACAAAGCCAACCGCACCGAAATGCCCCCGGACCTGGCCCAGCAACTGCCCTTCATCCGCAGGTCGCTGGAGGCCTTTCGCATCCCTATCCTGCAATCCGAGGGTTTTGAGGCCGACGATGTGATCGGCACCCTGGCCCGGCAGGCCGCCGAACAAGGCCACGATGTCTTCGTGGTATCCAACGACAAAGACATGCTGCAACTGGTCACCGGCAAGGTGAAGGTGCTCAATCCCGTAAAAGACAACCTGATCCTCGATCGCGAGAAAGTGGTCGAGGTACTGGGAGTGCCGCCGGAGCAGGTCATCGACGTGATGGCTCTGCGAGGCGATTCGATCGACAATATTCCCGGCGCCCCGGGAATCGGAGACAAGGGTTCGGTCGAACTGATCCAGCAGTTTGGCAGCGTCGAGGCAGCGCTCGACCGTGCTTCGGAGGTAAAGGGAAAAAGGTATCGCGAGTCGCTCGAAAATAATCGCGATATGGTCCTGCTGAGCAAAGAATTGGTGACCATCCACTGCGAGGTGCCGGTCGAGCTCGAGCTCGAAAACATGCGCACCCAGGCGCCCGATGTGAGTGCTTGCCGTGCCTTGTTCAACGAGCTTGAATTCACCACCATGCTCAAGGAGCTGGCTCCGGAAGAGGAGACCACGCCACTCTCCATCATCCCTGACCCGTCGCCGGAAGAGATAGACCGCTTCGTCTCTCTGGCCCGCATCCACGGTTTCTCGCTGGCCTTTGACACGTCGCTGCTTGAGGTCGCGTCGGAACAAGTGGGAGAAGCGGAAGCCGAGGCCATGGAAGAGGAAGAGCCGGAACTGAAGACCATGTCACTGGGCCTGTTCGACACCCCGCAACCGCCGGCTGAGGAGAAAACCGCCCCTCCCAAGACGCTCAAAGTCGCGGTCTCCGCGGAAGCGGGCAGAGCACTGGTCTTTTCCCTGGATAAAGCCCTGGATAACCCGGCCACCGAGCCCCTGCGTGCCGTGCTGGCAGACGAGCAGACGGCCAAGTCGCTGCACGATCTGAAGGCTGCTCTACGCATTCTTGGGCGGCATGGCGCGGACCATGGATTGCAACTGGCCGGTCCGGTCGATGACCTGATGCTTTATTCCTATCTCATCAATCCCACCCACACAACGCACCCTCTGCCTGATGTGGTGGCGCGCTTTAGCGGCCGGGCCTTGCCGGCGCCGGGCGATGAGCTGCTGCCAGCGTCGGCAAATGCCATTCGTGGCCTCGGGCCGTTGCTCAAAGAGGATGTGGAGTCGCTCGGTGCAGGGCAGGTATATCGCGACATCGACCTGCCTTTGGTTCCCGTTCTGCTGCGCATGGAAGAAGCAGGCGTGCGTATCGACCGTGCGGTTCTCGCTGCTATGGGTGAGCGGCTGACGGTCGAGATGCAGCGCGTCAGTGAGCAGATCTTCGAGGGCTCTGGCCATCGCTTTAACATCAACTCTCCCAAGCAACTGGGAGATGTGCTGTTCAACAAGATGCACCTCCCCAAGCCCATCAAGTATGGCCGCGGCAAAGTAGTGTCGACCGCCGTGGATGTGCTCGAAGAGCTGGCAGAGCATAACGAGGTTCCCCGCCAGGTACTGCAATACCGCCAGCTGGCGAAGCTCAAGTCCAATTACATTGACTCACTCCCGCTGCTGGCCGATGGGGAGGGGCGTGTCCACACCACGTTCAACCAGGTAGGTACGTCGACCGGGCGCCTCTCTTCCAATAATCCGAATCTGCAGAATATTCCTATCAAGACAGAACTGGGCCGGGAGATCCGCGCAGCATTTATCGCGGCCCCGGGAAATCTGCTCATCTCCGCGGATTACTCCCAGATCGAACTGCGGCTCATGGCCCACTTCAGCGAAGATCCACTGCTGGTGCGCGCCTTTGCCGAGGGTCAGGACATTCATACCCTCACCGCGTCGGAGGTGTTTGGCATCGCACCCGAGGCCATGGACAAGCAGACCCGCGACCGCGCCAAGGCCGTCAATTTCGGTATTGTGTATGGGATTTCTCCGTTTGGATTGGCGCAGCAACTCGGCATTGAGCAAAATGTGGCCCGGCTGTACATCGAAACCTATTTCGCTCGCTACAGCGGAGTGCGCAGTTATATTGATCGGCTGTTGGAAGAGACGCGCAGGGAACAGCGGGTGCGGACGCTGTTTGGCCGCGTACGCCCCATCCCCGACATGCAGAGCCGCAACGCCAACCTGCGAGGCTTCGCGGAACGCACGGCGGTCAACACACCCCTGCAGGGCACAGCAGCCGATCTGATCAAGATCGCCATGATCCGCATCGATAAAAGGCTGCGTGAAGAAAACTTCGCAACCAGAATGACGCTCCAGGTTCACGACGAACTGCTCTTCGATGTTCCCGAGAAGGAAGTTGAGCAAGTGAAACAACTCGTGCGCCACGAGATGGAGACGGTGATCGAACTGAAAGTACCGGTAGTGGTGGACTGCGGAGCAGGCCCCAACTGGCGCGACATGAAGTAAGAGCTCGCAACGAAAGGCGAGAAACCCTATATCGATCCATTTCAAACTCAGCCCCGCAGGAACGCCTGAACTTCGGACTTGTCCAAATTAGAACGGAAGCTGTGGCGCCCCGCCCAGGTCTTTTGTTCTGGACGGGTGCCCCATGTTCGCCCCAGCGTACATGGGCCGAATACGCATTTTTCCAATGCTTTCACTCGATACATCAGGGCACACTCTTGGCCGTCGCGCAGCGGTAGCGTTGGAGGGGCTGCGCCCGTCTTTTTCGGCCCATGTACGCTGAGGCGAACATGGGGCACCCGTCCAGGGAAGAGGACCTCGCTGAAGAAACCGGCCTCTACGGAGTAGTCTTGCTGAGCCCCCCGGGCGCCTCATGGATATGCTGGATGACAATAGTGTCGCCCTTGAACTCCACCTTGTCGTAGTCCCGTCCCGTGCTTTCTACGTAACACCCGCAGTCCGTATTCGCATGATGAGCCAGCTCTACGCCTTCCGTCGCGCCCTTCAGGGCCGCCTTGGCCTGGATCAGCTTGGCTTGAGCGTCGGCCACAGCCTGGTTTGCATCGGCCAGAGCTTTGACTTCTGACGGCGTAAGCTTCTCCGTCCGTACCGGAGCCGTGGTTGTATTGGCTGCAGGGGCAGCAGCCAGACCGGGATCTTGCGGCTGCATCAGGGCAAGCAGAAGGATGGCGCTAAGCATAACTGTCTCCTCCCTTCATGATAACCGTCTAAACCCCTATTTCCACCCGGATGGCCTGGGCAATGCGATCCGCATGTTCACGCATCTGCTGCTCCGATTCGGCTTCAATCATGACCCTGGCCAGGGCCTCGGTGCCGGAATAACGCACCACCACCCGCCCATTGCCATGGAGATCAGTTTCCGCCTGTTGAATGCTCTCGACCACAGCCGGAATCTGATCCAGCGGCCGTTTTTCCCGCACTCGGACATTGACGATCACCTGGGGAAAGACCCGCAGGTCGCTTAACAATTCGTGCAGGGGCTTACCCGAACGCGCCAGCAGATCCAGCAATACCAGCGCTGTCAACAGTCCGTCGCCGGTGGTGCTGCGGCGCAGAAACAGAATATGTCCCGACTGCTCCCCACCCAGGCTCGCCTGGTGTTTCTGCATCATCTCCAAAACATATTTGTCCCCTACCGGAGCGCGGAGCATGCTAATGCCGCTACTGCGCAAGGCGGCTTCAAGACCCATGTTGGACATGGTCGTCGCCACCACCAGGTCGCCTGCCAACTCGGCCTTGGCCTTCATATCGCGGGCCGCCACCAGCATCACCCCATCCCCATTCACCACCCGGCCGCGGGCGTCGGCAAAGAGCGCGCGGTCGGCATCGCCGTCAAAGGTGATCCCCAGGTCCGCTCCCAGAGACTTTGTCTCCCTGGCAACGGTTTCCGGATGCAATGCGCCACAGTTTTCGTTGATGTTGCGCCCGTTAGGGGTTACATGCGTGAGGTGAATCTCCCCCCCAAGCGAGGGAAAAAGCTCCGCGGCGATGATGGCCGCTGCCCCATTGGCGCAGTCGATCACAATCTTCTTGCCCTTGAGGTCAAGCCCGGGAACAACGCCGCGCAGAAAGGCCTCGTACTCCTCACGAAACTCTTTGCTGGCCGGCGGTGCGCTTTGATCCGCACTTCGATCTTTGATATCCGCAGGGAGCGGGTCCTTGAGGCGGCGAAAAATCTCCCCCTCAATCTCCATCTCGGTCGAGTCCGGCAGCTTGTAGCCATCGCCGCCAAACACCTTGATCCCATTGTCTTGCCACGGGTTGTGCGAGGCGGAAATGACCACCCCTGCGGCGAATTGATGTTTCCGCGTCAGGTAGGCCACCCCCGGGGTCGTGATGACCCCTGCGTTCAGGACTTCAGCACCCTCCGTTCCGCAATCCGGCTGCAATGACCGCTGAGATCCATGGACTGGATTCGCGGGTATCCGCCCCCAGCAATATTCGAGGCGCCGGATAGAGATGCTTCAAAGTGGACGCCAGCGCCAGCCCGGCGGCGAAAATAGTGGGCGCGTCCAGGGGGGCCTCACCCGCGACCGCACGAATACCGTCTGTTCCAAAAAGTTTTCTCATGAGTTGCTTGCGGACGACTTCCTTTCGAGCACTCGGCTAGTCATGGTGCTTTGCGCGAATCGCGTGGTGATCAGGCCGCCGTCGGGAGCAGTGGATGCATCCCGGATCAGGGTCCCTGCTTCATCGAAAACCAGAGCGTAACCCCGATTCAGCACCGCCAGGGGAGAGACGGCCTGCAACAGCCCCTCAGCACGTGCATGCCTCGCCTTGAGTCGCAGCAGCAGTTCCTGTTGCGCGCGGCCGACCCGTCCATCCAGCATCGCCAGCCGGTCGCGCACCGTACGCAGGCGGTGGCTTACATCCTGACGCAACAACCTGCCCTCGAGTTTCTGCAACCTTTCCGCCATATGCCGTCCCTGGCGGTGCCAGGCGGCGTCCAGCTGGTACTGCAGCTCGTCGACCCGCTGTTGGCGGCGCGCCAGGGCATTCCGCATCCGGGCAAAGGCCGCGGGAGCGGAGAGCCGGGCAAAGCGCTCCTGGGCGCGCATCAGCAGATAGCGGCAGGCCTGGTTCAGCCGCCGGTGTAGCTGCTCCAGGCGCTCCTCCACCTTATGCTGCGCCTCGGTAAGCAGCTCCGCCGCAGCGGAGGGGGTGGGCGCACGCAGGTCAGCGACGAAATCGGCGATGGTGAAGTCGGTTTCATGGCCGATCGCGGAAACTACCGGCAACTCAGACTTGGCAATGGCACGCGCCATCAGTTCGCTGTTAAACGGAGCCAGATCTTCGAGTGAGCCGCCGCCGCGGGCCACGACAATCACGTCCACCGTGCGCGCCCGGTTAAAAAATGCAATGCCCGCGGCTATTTCGAGCGCAGCCGTCTCGCCCTGCACCGCGGTCGGGTAAATCTGTACGTTCAATGCCAGGTGCCTCCGCCCGGCCACATTGAGAAAGTCCCGGATGACCGCGCCGGTGGGAGACGTAATGATGCCAATGCAATGAGGAAAGGTGGGGAGAGCCTGCTTGCGATCTTCCCCGAAAAGCCCTTCCTTTTGCAGCCTGGCTTTCAACTGCTCGAAGGCAATTTGCAGGGACCCCGCGCCGACTGGCTCCATGAACTCGGCCACCAGTTGCATCTGCCCGCGTTGCTCGTAGACCGAGACCCGCCCCCGCACCAGGATTTGCAGTCCATCTTCCGGCCGAAAGCGCAAAAGCATCGCCTGGCGGCGAAACAGTACCACCGGTAGTTGGGCGTCGCCGTCCTTCAGCGTGAAATAAACATGACCTGAAGGAGCAGGACGATAGTTGGAGATCTCGCCTTCTACCCATACATCGGCGTACTCCCGCTCGATGTGGTTTCTTACCTCGCCCACCAGTTGGCCAACCCGCCACACCCGCCGGAGATTGGCCGGGGCTTCCGGGAAAACCAGCCCCAGCTGGCTCAGTGATTCTTCCGGATTGGGCACGTTGCCTCCAGCAACCGATCTTACCGCCGAAAGCGGGAGAGCAGATAGAAGACCAGGGAGAGCAGGACACTGAGCAAAATCGACGTGCCCAAGGGGAAGTAGACGGAGATGGTTCTTGCCCCGGTAGGAAATGTCTCCCGGAAGTCTGCCCAGCGGGATCCCGGTTCGACCCAACAGCAGCAGTAAACCGCCCGCGATGAGCAGCACGATTCCCAAACCGATGAGCAGCCTGCCCAGATCGTTCATGTTCTCATTGTAATTTCAGCTCGGGCCAAGAGGTCCGCGGTCAATCAGGCGGGTCAACTCCGCCAACAGCACCTGCAGCCGTTCGATTTCTACTTTGCCGGGCGGCGTCGATTGGCCAAAGAGCACCTCTGCCTCCCGAGCCAGATCTGTGCCCCGAGGCAGCCCGAAGGTACCCAGAACCCCCGCCAGCTTATGCGCAGAGTCCACGGCGCTCAGTTGGGTAGCCTGGTCCAAACGGTTCTCGACCAACAGATCTCCCGCCGTCCGCAGCGTCGCGGCCCGCTCGACAACGGTGTGCCGGCTCCGATCCCAAAGTGCCGAGATCATGGTTTGCAGCTTTTGCTCCTGACTCTGAGCTTCCGGCGCTTGCGTCGAGGACGACTTGCCGGCGACGGAATGCCTGTTCTCGTCGGGGGAAATGCGGTCTCTATTGCTCAATGGATCATCCGCCTTCTTTCCAGCCTAAAGCGGCAGAAATCTGCCGCGCCAGAGTGAGAGGATCAAAGGGCTTGAAAAGGGTTGCTGCCACTCCCAGTTCGGCAAACTTGCGCTGATCCGGGCCTTGTACTTTGGCCGTCAATAACAGGACGGGAATGTGCGAAGTGCTCCCGTTGGCCTTGAGTTTAAGCAGGGTGGTGGGGCCGTCCATTTCCGGCATCATCACATCCAGGAGGATTGCATCCGGCTGCTCCGTACTGGCGCGTTCGATCCCCTGCTTGCCGGAACTGGCGAGCAAAACATCCCAGCCCGCCACCGTCTCCAGGCTCATGGCGGCAACCTGCCGTATATCGTCTTCGTCGTCGATGATTAAGATTCGGTGTGTCATAACTTTCGAATATGCAGGTCTGCTGGCAGTTCTATAGGCCGGGGGTCGTGGTTCCATCCCATCCCAGTGGTACTTCGCTCGCTCCAGATGGCAGTCGTAGCATGGAAAGCACCAGGGTCTCCACATCCTGCGGCTGGACTCGAGCCTTGGTCAGGAACTCAGTGTGCCCCAGCCGTAGCTTATTGCGTTCACTTTCGCTCAGGTCTTGAGCGGAATAGACCACCAGCGGAAGTTGTTTCATCTCGTGCTGCTGGCGTAGCCAGTCCACCAGTCCAAAGCCATCGCCGTCGGGCAGGGCAATGTCGAGAATCAGCAAGTCTGGCGGTGACGAGACGCACAGCTCCATCGCTTTACGCTGCGTGGAAGCGTGATGTACCTGGATGCCCGCCCGCTCGAAAGTAGCCAGGATGACCTTAGCCAGATCGGCATCATCCTCTACCAGTAACACACGGGAGGGTTGCCGTTCTACCTGCAGCACCCGGGAGAGCGCCGCGAGCATCGATTCTGTCTCCAGTGGCTGCTCCAGCCAGGCATCCGCGGCTTTCTCCACCTCAGGATCGTTGAGCGCTCCAAAAGCGCTCAACACCACGACCGGGATGGCGGCAGTGCGTAAATCGTCGCGCAGCAGATGCAGAGTCTCCCAGCCATGCAGGCTGGGAAGGCTCATATCCAGCAGGATGGCCTGAATCGACGTTTGCCGGGCCAAACCTACAGCCTCATCGCCGCTCGCTGCTTCGAGCACGGAATAGCCATTCTGCCGGAGGCTCTCCGCCAGCGCCGCCCGGGTTTCCGGGTTCTCGTCGCACACCAGCACAGAAGTGGCGTTCACCATGCTGGAGGCAGAGGTGCCGCCCAGGCGTAACAAGTCAGCGTCGCGCGTAACCGCGGGCAGGAACATGCGGAAAGTGGAGCCGCGATCGGCATTGCGCTCCGCCCAGATGCGCCCGCCATGCTGCATGACGATCGTGCGGCAGATGGCAAGCCCCAGCCCGGTTCCACCCTTCTGCCTTGCATCCGAGGCGTCGACCTGTTGAAAACGGTCGAAGATCGATTCCAACTTGTCCTTGGGAATGCCGCGGCCGTTGTCTCTGACGCTGATGGTGACCCCGTCCAGCAGCCGTTCGATGGAAACCGTGACCTGCGAGCCTTGGGGAGAGAACTTGATCGCGTTGCTCAGCAGGTTGGTCATCACCTGTTGCAGCCGGTCGGGGTCCACTTCTACCTGTGCCGGGCCGGCCTCAAGCAGCAGTTGTACCTTGGCGGCTTCCGCCATCGGCGTCATGGCATCAATGGCCTGCCTTGCCAGTTCTTCCAGGTCGCAATTTCGATAGGTGAGGGGCGCACGGCCTGACTGCATACGCTCCAGGTCGAGGATGTCGTTGATCAGCCGGACCAGCCGGTCGGAATTATTGACCGCGATGCGCAGCAGGTTCGAAGCTTTTTCACCCATTTCGCCCAGCAGACCGGTCGATAGCAGTCCCAGCGATCCGCGGATGGAAGTGAGCGGGGTGCGCAGCTCGTGGCTCACGGTGGAGACGAATTCATCTTTCATGCGGTCCAGGGCATAGCGCTGGCTGATGTCGCGGAAGCTGAGCACGCTACCCACCGCAATGTTGTGCTCCACCATCGGGGTTACCGAGAATTCCACCGGGAAGGAGGCGCCATTTCTGCGATAGAACACATCCTGCCCGCTCGTGCCCTCGCGCACCAGGAACGCCCGCCCGGTGCGGCATTGATCGGAACACTTTTCCCGTCCCTTACGCTCCTCATGCACCACCGAGTGCACGGTGCGGCCGATCAGATCAAAGGCGTGCGCCCCGAGCATGCTGGCCGCTGCCGGGTTGACAAAGACGATGCGGCCGGAGGAGTCGGTGCCGAAGATGCCGTCCGCCACCGAGTTCAGGATCGACTCCTTCTGCCGGTTCAACTCTTCCAGGCGGCTCTCTTGCGCT
Source organism: uncultured Acidobacteriaceae bacterium (assembly GCA_963838445.1). Lineage (GTDB taxonomy): Bacteria > Acidobacteriota > Terriglobia > Terriglobales > Acidobacteriaceae > PALSA-350. Next base: position 281,494 of record CAWIRT010000062.1, on the reverse strand, counting down.
GAGCGCGCCATAAACTGGCCGATGGAGGCGCAAACGGTCTCCACCGTCGCCATCATCTCCTTGTCTTCCCGCTGCTTCTGCCGGCTGAAGAACTCGACTACGGCGATGACCTGGTTACCCACCCGGACGGGAACACCCCAACCCGTGACCAGCCCGTCCGCCTTAGCGGATGCGGCGCGCAGAAAGTTACCGTCCTCGTGCAGATCTTCGATCCAGCAGGGGCTCTCCGCCGCCCAGATCTGGCCGGGCAGGTCTTTGCCCTTCTGCAGCACCCGTCCGATACTGTCGCGGTGAAACTCAACACACGCCCGATCGGGAGCGTACCAGCCCGCCAGGTAGCGGGTGTGATGATCGCTGCTGACGAACCACAGTCCCGCCATGTCGAAGCCCAGGTTGGTCCCCAGCGACTCGAGCATGGCCGGCAGCGCCTCGTCGGAGGTGGTGGATTCGCCCACCACCTGGCTGACGGCAAGCTGCATCGCCAGTCTCCGTTCGCGCTGGTACTGTGCAGTGACATCGCGGAAGATACAGCGCACCGAGACTGGCTCGCCGCGGTCCTGGCGGCAGCTCAGGCTTGCTTCCAGCTCCCGATACATCCCGGTTGCGTCCTGCACCCGTAAATTCGCGCGATCGATCCGCTCGCCACGCAGGCACGGTCGAAGAGGCTCGGCCGCATTGGCTTGCATCTCCGGGGGAAAGGCTGCCTCGAAGTTGATCAGGCTTTCAAAGGCGGCCGCGCTCTTGCCAAAGCATGTTTGCCACGCCGGATTGACGTAGAGGTACTTGGCCCGCGGGCTCAGCGTGGCAATCATTTCCTGCGAGTTGTCGAACAGGTCGCGGTAGCGCTCTTCGCTTTCCCGCAATGCATGCTCGGCACGCTTGGTTGCCGTGAGGTCGGTGGCAATGGCCAGCAATCCAGTCAGCGCACCTTCGCTATTCCTGACCGCGGAGAGGTAGACCATGGCGGGAAAGGTAGTCGCATCTTTACGCCTGCAGAGAATTTCAAAGCCGCGGACCCGGCTTACGGGAAAGCTGGTGACGTACTGGACATAATGTTTGAGCTCCGGCGACACACTCTCCAGGTCGATGACCGGCGAGCGATCCAGGCGCGAAACCAGCAGCTGCCCTACCCGTTCCAGTTCGCCTTCGGGAAAAAGATCATGGGCATTGAGCTGGCCCAGGACCTCATGAAAGCGATAGCCGAGCATCCGTTCAGCAGCCGGATTGAAGATGAGCAGGTTGCCCTGGAGGTCGGTGGCCAGAATCATCGGGCCGGCGGAGTCCAGTATGCTTCGCTGCAACTGGGCTACTTGTTGCACCTGCCATTCCGCTTCATCCTGGCGGCCGGCGTTGAGAAAGGTGTGTACGCAGAGACCGATCAGCAGTACCTGGGCAACGGCCCAGGTGATCACGGCAGCCGAGAAAGTCCCGCCGCGGCCCAGCAGCAACACCAAGCCGCCGTAAGCCGAGAGCAGTAGGGCAACCGCGAAAAATATGGTGGAAGGCAGCCTATCTCGAAGCCAGGTCACTCGTACTCGATCGATGCGGGTCTAATTAACGAGCTCTCGCCAAGTCAGATGTCCCAGCAAAAAAGAGACGGTACTGGCCCATGCTAAAACGTTAACTATCCGGAGTATAGGCGTCTGATTCCGGCCCATACAGTGACTATCCGGAGTCCACGTTTGCACGCGGGAAGAACTCTCGCATCTCCAACGGGTCGGATCGGGGGAAAACCGCAGTGGATTAAGCAGCGCGTTCCATAGTGTGAGATCGCGGACGCGCTGGCTCTTCTTTCTAGACTAACCGCGACGGAACGGAATTACATTGACCCGGCTCTCAACAAATTTGTCTGACAGGGCCGACATGCGGCCGAGGGACCAGAATCCGAGGAAAAGCAAAGCATAGGTGAATCCGGCTACACCAAGAAGCAGAGACAAGATGTTACCCCCCAAACATTCAATTGACGGCTCTTGGGGGATGCTCCGAAGTATACCGATCCTATGAGCGAAACTATAGGAAAATAAAGAGTTTCGCTGCCACTTTAGTACTACGACTTATGACTCTTGCCGCGCTCCCGGAGTGCTATGCCGTCACCGGCTCCAGCAGGCGCGACCAGCGGCGCTGTTTCCGTTGCGCATGTGCTTTCTTATGATAGGCATAGCCCGTGATCATGGGCAGTGCCAGGGTGGCCTCGCTGTACACCATCTGCTCGAAGGTGGTGTCTACCTTACCCCAGGAGCTCGCTTCCTTGAGCGTGCTCGACGAAAGCGCGCCGTCGCGGACGTCGGCGACTGTGATCTGAATCGCATATTTGTGCATCGGGGCATCGAGGCCGAGGATCTCGGCCGCCACCACGATGTCCTGGGCAAAGTTCTTGGGCACCCCGCCGCCGATCATCAGCAGGCCGGTGGTCGGGTTCGCGATCTTCAACTGCGTCAGCTCGTAAAAGTCCTTGACCGAATCAATCGAGACCTTGGGCTTGTCGCCGCGGCCGTGCTGGTGCGCCACCAGCCCGAAGCCGGCCGAGCAGTCGCTGAAGGCGGGCACGAAAATCGGCACATCCATCTGGTAGGCGGAGAAGATGATGCTGTCGACTCCTCCTTTTTCCGGGGTCTTGCCCTGGCTTTGCGAGATAGGCGCCCATCTCGCGAATAAATTCACGCGAGCTATAGGGGCGGGGATCCAGCGAGTCGGCAATGATTTTGCAGGTATCGTCGCACAGCCGCAGCTCTTCCTCGTCGATGAGCGTGTCGTAGATGCGATCGATCATCAGCTCGCGCAGGGTAGCGTCTTCCGTTCCCTGGCGGTAGAGATCGTCAGCGATCCAGTGCTTGTACCCCAGCGCTTCGAAGAAGTCCTGGTCCACGATGTTCGCGCCGGTCGAGACCACGGCATCCACCATGTTGTTGCGGATCAGATCCACGAAAATCTGTTTCAATCCGGCGCTGATCAGCGATCCGGCCAGGCACAGAATCACCCCGCAATCCTGGTCGCGCAGCATGCGCTCGTAGATGGAAGCAGCCCGGGCAAGGTCACGGGAGCTGTAGGCCATGGCGTGCATGGCATCCACCAGCGGAACCACGTTGTGCTGCTTGATATCGATGTGCTGGATGGGGGAAGTCAGAAGCTCTTTTTTCGTAGGCATAGCAAGCTAAGGATAGCAAAGCAAAACCGCTTCCGAAGCGCGCCGCGCATGTTAAATTCCGCGCTCCAGGTCCGGCAGCAGCGCCACCAGCAGGTCGGTCAATTGCGCCTGCACGCGTGCTCCCGTTTCCATCACCTCCTGGTGGTTGATCGGCTGATCGAGAATGCCGGCAGGCCATGTTCGTAACGCAGGAGATGCCGAGTACCTCGATGCCCATATGCCGGGCCACGATCACCTCGTGGACCGTGGACATGCCCACCAGGTCCGCTCCCCAGCCACGGAACGCGCGGATCTCCGCCGGGGTTTCAAAGCTGGGCCCGGAGACGCCCAGATAAACTCCCTCGGCGAGATCGGCGAAGGAGTGGGCTAACCGGCGCAGCCGCTTGGCATAGGGATCTGTCATATCGAAGAAGCGTGGTCCGAGGCGCTCGTCATTCGGGCCGGAAACAGGATTGCGGCCCGTGAGGTTGATGTGATCGGACAGCAGCACCAGCTGACCCTGCTTTAGATCCAGCCGGACGCCCCCGGCGGCATTGGTGATGACCAGGGTAGTGATTCCCAGCCGCCCCAGGACCCGTATGGGAAACGTGACTTCTTCCGGGCTATATCCCTCGTAGGCGTGGACGCGGCCTTGCATAATGACCACCGGCGTTTGGGCGACCGTGCCCACCACCATGCGTCCGCTGTGACCCTCTACCGTGGGCCGCGGAAAGTGAGGAATCTCCTGGTACGCAATCGCGACCGGCTGCTCCACCCGATCCGCAAACGAACCCAGCCCGGATCCAAGCACGACAGCAACGCGCGGTGTGACAGCGATCCGCCCGCGGATAGAAGCGGCGGCTTCCTCCGCCCTTTCGAAAATACCTTGCGCCAATTACTTATCCTCCATCTACCGAGGAGCTTGGGTGCCCCACATCTCGCTCGTTTTTCGCGAGATGTGGGATACCACTGCCCTCAACCAGGAAATCCGGGCACCCAAGCTAGTGGCGAGGACAGATGACTCACCGCAACAACACACTGACAATCGAAGCCGACATCAGGTTAGCCATGGTTCCCGCGAGCATAGCCCGCAAACCCAGCCGCGCAAGGTCATTGCGCCGGTTCGGCGCCAACGCGCCGATGCCGCCGATCTGCATCCCGATCGAGCTGAAGTTAGCAAATCCGCACAGCGCAAACGTCGCGATCGTGAACGAGCGGAAGTCCAGCGACGACTTCTGCGCACCCAGGAGCGCATACGCCACCAGCTCATTGGTCACCGTGCGCGTTCCCAAAAGATTGCCGACCTGATGTGCACTATGCCACGGAATACCGATCAGCCATGCGACCGGAGAAAAGATGAACCCGAGGATCACATTCAGGCTCTCAGGAAAGGGAATGTGGTGGCCGCCCAGCCAGTTATGGACCCCGCCCAGCATGCCATTCAGCAACCCGATCAGAGCCAGGAACGAGATCAGCATGATGCCCACGTTGAACGCCAGCCGGCCGCCGTCAATCGTTCCCCGGGCAATCGCGCCCAGCAGATTCTCCTCCCGGTGCTCCTCGTTGATCGGCATCGTAACCCGGTTCATAGTGGCAGGCGTGTGCGTTTCCGGAACCAGCATTTTGGCTATCAGCACTGTTCCCGGCGCAGTCATGATCACCGCTGCCAGCAGATGTTTGGCTTCAATCCCGTAGAGGATATAGGCAGCCATGATGCCGCCGGAAACGTGCGCCATGCCGCTGGTCATGATGGTCATCAGTTCCGACTGCGTGGCTCCTGGCAGAAACGGCCGAATGCTGAGTGGCGCTTCGGTTTGCCCCATGAAGATGCTGGCGGCCACGTTCAGTGACTCCGCGCCGCTGATACGCATGGTCAGCTGCATCAGGCGAGCCATTCCCTTGATGACGATCTGCATGATGCCCAGGTGGTAAAGCACGGCGAAGAAGGCGGAGATAAAGATAATGGTGGGCAACACCTGGAAAGCAATGATGAGCCCATAAGAGGAGTGCTGCTTACCCAACTCGCCAAAAACAAATCCCGAACCCACAAACGCGTAGGCCAGCATGCGGTTCACCGCATCTCCGGCGGCGGCCAACGCCCGCTCCCCAGCGTCAAAACGGAGGACCAGCACGGCGAAGATCCACTGCAGCCCCAGTCCCCAGACCGCCGTACGCCACCGTATGGCCTTGCGGTTGGTCGAGAGCACCCATGCCAGCCCTAAGATTGCCACCAGTCCCAGCAACCCGGTAAATCGTCCCAAGCGGTGCTCCTTACTTCACGAATTTGAAGCGGTGCGGGAAAACCTCTTCGAAGCGATAGTCTTCCCACCCCGCCTGGCCGCGAAAAATTACCCGGGAGGCAGGCATCATGAACTCGCTCAACACCTGCAAACAAGCCCCACAGGGAGGACTTGCCGCCTGGTTCAGGTTGGTAATCGCACAAGCCAGCACGCGCATCTCTGGCCCGTGCTCGGCGACCGCGCGAACCACCGCGGATCGTTCCGCGCAAATGGTCAACCCATACGACGCGTTCTCCACGTTGGCGCCCGTCACCACGGCCCCGTTTTGCAGCAGCAATGCGGCGCCTACCCGAAATTTTGAGTAGGGCGCGTAGGCATGGTCAGCGGCATCCGCCGCCTGAGTGGTCAACTGCCGCAGCAGCTCCGGGGTAAATCCACACTCACCTGCTTGCATCGTCCCCTGAGCCTAACGGCAGCCGACAGGTAGACGCAACCCCAGATGTTTTCTGCCGCCTCTGCAGTAAAAAGCTCAACCCACCGTTCAAAGAATCTGAAAATCCGACTTAACCGGATCGGGCTTTTGGGGTAGGGGAGTTTGAGGGCTCAAGGATTGGGGGTTCGGGTAGCGGTATCCCACATCTCGCGAGAAACGAGCGAGATGTGGGGCACCCGCCGATTTCTTTCGAGACACGGTTCAGTGGGTTCGCGAACTTCACTACGCCTTGCGGAAAAGAGGCTTCGCACCGTCCTGTTTCGGGCCAACGCTTTCGCGAATGAGGGGTACCCTGTCCTAAACCCGCAACTTTCCTTCAGGAATGACGTCTTCATAATCACTCGATTTGCACCCCACGGAAACCGCGGAGCAACCCAACCTCCCCGAGCAGCTATCCTTGAAGCAGCACACTATGGCGGTGAAGAAGCAAACTCGGCCGGCAACCAGCGATGCCCTGGAGCTCTTTCATCCCGTAACAGCATCCTGGTTTCGCGCCGTCTTCGACCAGCCCACCGCACCGCAGAGGCTAGGCTGGCCGGCCATTGCCCGCGGTGAAAGTACCCTGATCCTCGCCCCCACCGGCACCGGCAAAACCCTCACCGCCTTTCTATGGTGCCTCGACCGGCTCATGCTGCATCGCGCCGCTGATGAGACCGAAGGCTGCCGAGTGATTTACCTCAGTCCCCTCAAAGCCCTGGCCGTGGACGTGGAGCGCAACCTCCGCTCACCCCTGGCGGGCATCGCAAATATGGCTCGGCAGGCAGGAGTCGCCTTCCACCAGCCGGAGATCAGTATCCGCACCGGTGACACATCGCAAAAGGAACGAAGCCGCTTCCGCCGCCATCCTGCCGAAATCCTCATCACCACGCCAGAGTCCCTCTACCTGTTGCTGACCTCCGACGCCGCGTCCAGCCTGCGCCGAGTCGACACCGTGATCATCGACGAAATCCACGCCGTCGTGCCCACCAAACGCGGAGCGCACCTGGCCCTCTCGCTCGAGCGGCTCGAGGCCATCACCGAAGGCCGGGTGCAACGCATCGGCCTCTCCGCGACCCAGAGGCCCCTGGAAGAGGTGGCCCACTTCCTCGGGGGTGCTTCGTTTACCGTGGGTACGCCCGCGGACGAGGGAAGCGAACCCGGGGAATCTCCCCTGGTCGCCTATCGCCCGGTCACCATCGTCGACGCCAGCGAACCCAAAAAGCTGGACTTGCGCATTGAAGTTCCGGTCGAAGACATGGCCCGCATGGGCCAGCGGGAGGAATTGCCCAGTGGCGCGGCTTCCCAGGGCCCCAAGCGAACCTCCATCTGGGCCGCTATCCATCCGCGTCTGGTCGAAATCATCCGCCAGCGCAACTCCACCATTATTTTCGTCAACAGCCGGAGGATCGCCGAACGGCTGGCCGGCGCGATCAATGAACTGGCGGGCGAGCAGTTGGCCCGCGCCCACCACGGCTCGCTCGCCGCCGCCCAACGCTCCGAGATCGAAGAACAATTGAAGGCCGGGCGCCTGCGCGCGCTGGTGGCCACCTCTTCGCTCGAGCTCGGCATCGATATGGGGGCCGTCGACCTGGTAGTGCAAATTGAGGCGCCGCCTTCCGTAGCCAGCGCCATGCAGCGCATTGGCCGCGCCGGGCACCATGTGGGCGCAGCCAGCGAAGGAGTCATTTTCCCCAAGTACCGCGCCGACCTGGTCGCCTGCGCCGCAGTGACCCGCGCCATGCACGAAGGGCTGGTGGAATCCACCCGCTTTCTCCGCAACCCGCTCGACGTGTTGGCGCAGCAGATCGTAGCCATCGTCGCCCAGCCTCCCGCCCTGGCCGCTTCGGCGCTTGCCGAGCGAGAGATTGGCGTGGAAGAAGTTTTCCGCTTGATTCGTGGCGCCGCTCCCTTCAACAGCCTCACCCGCACCGCCTTCACCGGCGTGCTCGATCTGCTGGCCGGCCGCTATCCTTCGGACGAATTCGCCGACCTGAGGCCACGCATTACCTGGGATCGAACGCGCGACACGCTGACGCCGCGCGAGGGAGTGAAAATGCTGGCCATATTGAATGGCGGCACCATTCCCGACCGCGGGCTCTACGGCGTATTTCTTTCCGGAGCGGAGGGCAAGGCCGTACGCGTGGGCGAGCTCGACGAAGAGATGGTCTTTGAAAGCCGCACCGGCGACACCTTTATCCTGGGCGCCTCCACCTGGCGCATCGATGAGATTACCCATGACCGGGTGCTGGTGTCGCCGGCGCCGGGCCAACCAGGCAAGATGCCGTTTTGGCACGGAGACAACGCCGGCCGCCCGCTCGAGTTTGGCCGCCGCATTGGCCAGCTGGTGCGGGAACTAAGAGACATGCCGCGCAATGCCGCGCTGAGCCGGCTTACCCGCGACCACGATCTCGATTCGATGGCTGCGGAGAACCTCATCCGCTTTCTCGCTGATCAGGAAATTGCCACCACCGTAGTTCCAGACGACCGCAACGTCGTCATCGAACGCACCCGCGATGAAATGGGGGATTGGCGGGTTTGCGTGCTGACCCCGTTTGGCAGCCGCATTCACGCGCCCTGGGCCATGGCCATCACCGGCCGCATTCGTGCCAGTGGCGGTGCCGATGTAGAAGCGATGTGGGGCGACGATGGGTTCGTGCTGCGCTTCCCTGATAGTGATGCGCCGCCAGACTCGGAGCTGATTCTCATCGATGCGGAAGAGGCAACCGATCTGGTGCTGCGCCAGCTCAGCGGCACCGCGCTCTTCGCCGCGAAATTCCGCGAGGGTGCAGCGCGGGCCCTCCTCTTGCCCCGCCGTCGCGCGCAGGGCCGCGCGCCCTTGTGGCAGCAACGCAAGCGAGCCTACGACCTGCTCTCGGTGGCCTCCCGCTACCCTTCGTTTCCCATTCTGCTCGAGGCATACCGGGAATGCATGCGCGACGTGTTCGACATGCCGGCGCTGTTGGAAACGCTGCGTGCCATCCGCCAGCGCAATGTGCGCGTGCATGTGGCCGACACGCGCACTCCTTCCCCGTTCGCATCGTCGCTCCTCTTCAGCTACGTCGCCAATTACATTTACGATGGCGATGCGCCCCTGGCCGAGCGCCGGGCACAGGCCCTCTCCATTGACCAGGAGCAGCTGCGCGACCTGCTCGGCGACGCTGACCTGCGCGAGCTGCTGGACGCTGATGCCATCCACGAAGTGGAAGAGCAGTTGCAGGGACTACTCGAAACCCAGCGGGTTCGCTCTGCGGACGGCATCCACGACCTTCTGCTGCGCATCGGAGATCTTACCCGCGAGGAACTGCTGCGCCGCCTTGCCGACCCCGAACTCATCCATCAACTCGATCGCCTGCTGCGCGGGCGCCGCCTGCTCGAAATCAAAATAGCCGGAGAAAAGCGCCTGATCGCCATTGAAGATGCGGCTCGCTATCGTGATGCGCTGGGCATTCCGCTTCCGCCCGGAATCGCGGCCGCGTTACTGCAGCCCGTGGTCTCGCCAGTGCTGGAGCTGGTTCGCCGCTTCGCTCGGACGCACGGGCCCTTCACCTTGCGTGAGATCGCGGCCCGCTTTGCGCTCGATGCGCCCCAGGTAGAAAGCGCCTTGAATGCGTTGCTGTTGGACGGCCGCATCATGGAAGGCGGCTTCCGCCCCGGTGGCGTCTACCGCGAATGGTGCGACGCGGAAGTCTTACGCCTGATCCGGCGCAAGTCTCTGGCCCGTCTGCGCCGCGAGGTAGAGCCGATTGAACAGCAGACACTGGCGCGGCTGGCGACCCACTGGCAGGGTGTGTTGCAGCGCAGGCGAGGTCTCGATGCCCTTGCTCGACACCATTGAACACCTGCAGGGCGCCCCCTTGGCCGCGTCGCTGCTGGAAACGTCGATCCTCCCTGCGCGCTTGGCCAATTACTCGCCCGGCAGCCTGGACACGTTAATTGCTGCCGGCGAAGTAGTATGGTGCGGCCTCGATTCGCTGGGCGAACATGACGGCCGCATCGCCCTGTTCCTGGCCGATAAGCTGAGGACTCTGCTGCCCCCACGCGCCGAGCCACCGGCAGAAAATCCATTGAGCCCAAGAGAGCTCACGCTGCTCGATCAACTGGGCCGCACCGGCGCCGCATTCTTTACCCAGCTGCACGAAGCCGTCGGTGGGGGATACCCCGGCGAAACGCTCGATGCCCTGTGGAGCCTGGTGTGGCGCGGTCTGGTCACCAATGACACTTTTCACGCCTTGCGCGCCTATGTTGCACGGCCGGCCTCGTCGCGCCAACCCAAGCGCCAGCACAACCTGCCATCGTTCCGTTCGCGCCGCACCACGCCGCCCAGCGCCCAAGGTCGCTGGAGCCTGGTGCCGACATCGCTCGCTTCGCCCACGGAATGGAGCCACGCCTTCGCCAACCAGTTGCTCAACCGCTATGGTGTGCTCACGCGCGAGTCTGCGGCCAATGAGAACCTGCCCGGCGGCTTCAGCGCCATCTACGACGTGCTCAAAGCGCTCGAAGAAAGCGGCCGCATTCGCCGCGGCTATTTCGTAGCTGGTCTCGGCGCAACCCAGTTTGCTTTGCCGGCAGCCGTGGATCTGCTGCGTTCCCTGCGCAATGGGCCGCCGCTGGAGAAGCCGGAAATGGTAACTCTCGCGGCTACTGATCCGGCAAACTTATACGGCTCCGTGCTGCGCTGGCCGGCGGCCGAAGAAGAAGATGCTCCGCGGACCCTCACCCGCAGCGCCGGGGCCAGTGTGGTGCTGCGCAACGGTGACGCCGTAGCCTATCTGCGCCGCAATAATCCCGCACTGCAGGTTTTTTTGCCCGCTGAAGAGCCAGATCGCTCGACGACCGCACGCGACCTCAGTCATTTTCTGGCGACCCTGGCTCAGCAGGACATGGAACGACGCGAAGATCAGCGCGGCGGCATGCTGATCTCGACCATCAATGGTCAGCCCGTGGCCCAGCACTTCCTGGCATCCTTCCTGCAGGATGCCGGTTTCCATCTGGCGCCGGGCGGTTTCAACTTTCGCCGTGTCGCTGGCCGCCGCCACCCCGCCGCCACTTCCTGCCGCTTCAATGATTAGCAATGCCTGAAGGCGATACCATCTTCCGCTCCGCCCGCGCCCTGCATCAGGCCTTCGCCGGTCAAAAGGTCACGCGCTTTGAAACCGCGTATGCGCCTTTTGGCCAGTGTGAACGACCAAAGCCCGGTGGCCGGCCGCACCATCGAGCAAGTGGAGTCGCGTGGTAAATGGCTGCTCATCCATTTTTCCGGCTGATCTCATCCTGGCGACCCACATGTTGATGAGTGGCAGCTGGCACATGTACCGCGTGGGAGAACGGTGGAAGCGGGCGCGCAGCCACATGCGCATCGTGCTCGGCACCGCGGAGATGGTGGCCGTCGCCTTCGATGTCCCCGTAGCTCGCTTTCACACTGCGCGAACCCTGGAGCGCTTTGCCGGTGTTGCCGGGCTGGGACCAGACTTGCTGGGAAGTCGTTTGCCGCCGATGAAGCCGGGACGCGCTTGCTCGAACACGGCGAAGAAGAGGTCGGGAATGTACTGCTCAACCAGAGGGTAATGGCCGGTATCGGCAACGTCTTCAAATCCGAGATCTGCTTTGCCTGTGGAGTAAATCCCTTCCGCAAAGTTGCCACCCTGCGTCCGCTCGAAATGGACTGCCTGCTCTCCACCGCGCGCCGCTTCCTTGCGGCCAACGTCGCCGACGGCGCCAGCGACAGCATCGTGACCTATGCCGGAGGGCGGCGCACAACCGGCGCGACCAATCCCGCAGCCAGGCTATGGGTCTATCGCCGCGCAGGTGAGGCCTGCCGGCGTTGCGGAGCGCTCATCCGAATGCAAAAGCAAGGCCTGGGCGCCCGCTCCACCTACTGGTGTCCGGATTGCCAGAAGTCCTAGCGAATGCGCTCAGCGCGACTGCCTTAGGGCGTGGGTGAAAACAAGATTTAGGAATTGAGTCCCGAAGGGACGGCTGAACTTAGCCCAGGACGTTAGTCCTGGGTTGGATATGAAGGACGACCCAGTCCCGCAGGGACGGCTGAAAAATGGGCACGACACCGTCTCCTTCAGCCGTCCCTGCGGGACTCAATTCTTCCCGAGTTCTCACACACCCTCCGTCGCCGCTTGTTCTAACTGGATCTTCGAAAGGGTGAAATTCGGTCGAGGGTGAAATCGAAGGGTGTCCCAGGTCTCGCTTTAAAGACTTGGGATCCCTACCACCGATCCCGACTGGAAGCCCGACTCTCCCCTCTTGTCATCCTGCTGACCCTGGACTGAGGGACCACAACCCCTAATGAGGCTGGGAAGAATCAGGCGGCGGCGGTTGCTTGTTATCGTTGTCGCCTTTCCCACCAAACAATTTTGCGAAGAAGCCCTTCTTTTTCTTCTGCTGCTGGTCAGGCGGAGGCGGGGCCGGTCCCGGTTGGGTCGCGGCAGCCGCTGCCTGCGAGCCCGTCGGCTGCGCTGGCATTGCCGGCATCCCATTCGCCGGGGTTCCAGGAGTCACCGTCGGCTCCTTGCCCAGGCCAAAAAGCTTCTGGAAGACATTCCGCTGATCGCCGGCGCTCTGGTCGCAGGTCTGTGTAGGTGCGGTCCCATCCAGAAACACGGCGTCGAAATCCTGGGGGCAACTGGGGTCCGCGAGCAGGTTTGTCACCTTATCCAGCCGCACCGTCGAGACCCCATTGGGAGTAGGGAACTGGCGAGTATCGGAATATTCCGGCAGCTGCACGGCGTGCTTCATAAAATCTGCCCACAGCGGCGCCGCGGTTTTACCGCCTTCCAATTTCACGTCCGAATAATCGTCATTGCCAATCCACACCACACAGAGCAGGTTGCTGGTAAAGCCCGCGAACCATGCATCGTGCGACGTGCCGGTTTTCCCCGCTGCCGGAGCCGTGAAGCCATGAGCACGAATAGTAGCGCCAGTGCCGGCGTTCACCACGTTCTCCATCAGCGCCAAAGTCAGATACGCGACCCGCGGGTCAAGAATGGGCTTGGAGTTTGGCGGGTAGTCGTTGAGCACGTCTCCAGAAGCGGAACGGACGGAGGCCACTAACCACGGGTCGATCCTCACTCCACCGTTGGCGAAGGTGGTGTAGGCGCCCGGCCATATCGAGAGGAGTGGCGCCATATGCGCCCAGGGCCACCGAGGGCGTACCCGCGAGCCGATTTGATCCCGGCATCGCGCGCTAAAGCAGCTACGTTGTTGTAACCCACCATCTGGGCCAGAGACACAGTCGCGTTGTTTTGCGAAAACTGCAGCGCGGTTCGAGCGGTGATGTCGCCGGTGTAACGCGTGTCGTTGTGGTAATTTCCCGGCGCATAGCCGTTTTCAAAAGTCGTCAAATTGTTGTTGAGCATGGTGATAGCGGTAAACACTCCGCTCGGCCTGCCCGGATCGGGCGGAGCAGGATCGGAGAACCAGCTCCTCGCTGGGAGGAGCCTGGGCAGGAGGCTGGGTGAGGATTGTTCCCGCCAGGCTGGTATTGAAAGCCGCTGCGTAGACAAAGGGCTTGAAGATGGATCCGGTGGGCCGGTTAGAAACTGCATGATCATAGCTGGCTGGAGCCGTAATTCCGTCCCCCAACTAAAGCCAGTACCTGCCCGGTGTGGGGATTGAGCGCCACCAGCGCGACCTGGGGATAAACGATCGGCGAGTCGTCCCCTGCTTTGACGCGGCGGGCGTGCTGCTTTTCCACCTGCACGTCAACCGCCTTCATGCCCTCCGTAACGGCGTCCGACGCCACTCGCTGCAGATCCGGATCGAGCGAGGTGTAAATGCGCAGGCCTTGATGATTAAAATCCGTATCGCCAAGATGCTGCACCAAACGGTCGCGCACCAGGTCGACAAAATACGGGGCCTCACCGGCATCGAAATTCATCGGCGCCAGCTTCAGAGGCTCGGCCTTGGCTTGTATGGATTCTTCCTTGGTGATCTTGCCCGTTTCCACCATCGCATCCAGCACCATATTGCGGCGCTGTATCGCCCGATCCCCATGACGGTAGGGATTGAGGAAACTGGGATGCTGGATCATTCCCGCGAGTAACGCGCATTCCGCCAGGTCCAACTGCTTCACGTCTTTGCCGAAGTAGGTCTGCGCCGCCTGACCAAAACCGTTAATAGCAAAGCTTCCCTGCTGTCCGAGCGGAATCTGGTTGGCATAGAGCTGAAAGATCTGTTGCTTATTGAACCGGTTTTCCAGCTGGAAGGTGATCGCGATCTCGATGATCTTGCGCTTCACTCTCTTTTCCGGGGTCAGGAAGAAGCCGCGCGCGAGCTGCATGGTCAGCGTGGAACCACCCTCCCGCCGCCGGCCCGCCCGCAAATCGTCGCGCAGAGCTCCCAGTAACCGGAAATAGTCGACCCCACCGTGATCAAAGAAACGCCGGTCTTCAATCGAAGTTACGGCATTGACCAGGTTCGGCGGCAGCTCATTAAAGGTGACCAGGCGACGCTTGGTGCGGTACTGCCCTTCAGAAAGCCCGGTGATCAGCTGTGGTTCCAGCTCATAGGCGTCCAGCTGCTGGCCGCCATCGCCGGAAATCCGGCTGACCATGCCCTTGTCAAATGTGACCGTAGCCCCTTGCTCCGAATGATAGGACTGCGGACCGGGCTGGACCGTGATGCTGCCATCGTTGAGCGCATAGGTTCCCATGCGTGAGCGGTCGCGATCACCGTCTCCGCTGTAACCCGCATCGCGTAACTCCTGGGCGACCGTTTGTGGCGTTAACTTCTGCCCGATGCGCACTTCCTTCGGCGCGGCATAAATCTTCGCCGTCTGCTCGAAGAGCGGCTTCTGCAATCGCTCATCCACAATGTGCCGGTACTTGAAGTAGTAGTAGCCAAAAATCGACTCGCCAACTACCAGGCCGAGCAGAAGCGTGCCACCCACCACGAGCAGGATGATATTGCGTACCGGGTGTTCCAGCAGGCTTTTGCGTACAACCTTGATTTTGACTGCCAAATTAGCTACTCCACTATGTCGTTAGACGGCTTCAGACGACTTCCTTCATCCGCTTTACGATTTCCGTGATCGCGACATCCTGGCTGGTCGCTGTGGAGCGCGTTACCAACTCCACCCGCCCCTCTGCCGCCTTCTTGCCTACATTAATCCTGAAAGGTACGCCAATCAGGTCCGCATCTTTAAATTTGACACCCGCCCGCTCGTCTCTGTCATCCAGCAAAACCTCAAATCCTGCGTTCCTCGAGCTGCGTCGCCACCTGCTCGGCGGTGGCTGCCAGGTGGGCGTCGCCCGTATTGGTTACGGTCACGACTACGTCAAAGGGAGCAATCGAGCGTCCCAGCCAGAAACCGTTGGCATCGTGGTTCTGTTCAATGGCTGCGGTTAAGATGCGTTCTATTCCGATCCCGTAACAGCCCATGATGGGCGTCACTTCCTTGCCATTGGGATCCAGGACCCGGATACCCATGCCGTCCGAGTACCGGTAACCCAGCTTGAAAATGTGCCCTACTTCGATCGCTTTGGCCACCTTAAGCGAGCTGCCCGGCACCGCCGGACACTGGGGGCATCCCTCTCCTTCTGCTGACGTTACGAACGTCAGCGATCACGGTAGGGACAAAATCGCGCCCCGGGGTCACATTACGCAAATGATATTCCTCCCGGTTGGCTCCGGCGACCAGGTTGCGGCGTCCTTCGAGAGCACGATCCAAAATAACCGTTACCTTCCCCGCCTCGGCCTGCTCGCCCGCCCCCAGGACGTCCAGATCGATGGGTCCCAGGTAACCCGCCGGCGCATGAAAGGTATTCTGGATCTCCTCGGCAACCATGGGCCGGAGCTCGCGGGCAGACGGAAACAGCCCGGTGAGCTTGGCCAGGTTGACCGTATGGTCACCGCGCAGAAAGACCACGACCGGGCTGGCGATTTCCGCCGCACCTGCCTTCGCTGCCTGGGTCAAAGCCATGAAAGCCATGGTCTTGATCTGGTGAACCGGTTCCAGCTCGCAGGAACGCACCCACATCTTCGATAGTGCGCCGTCCTGGCGTATGGACCAGTTCCGGGGCTCCCTCCCCGGGCAGATCTTCGACCGGGGGTAGTTGCGAGGTCGCTTTATCCATGTTGGCTGCATAGTTGCAGGCTGGGCAGCTGGCGATCAGGTCTTCGCCGGCTTCGGCATACACCATGAACTCCTGCGATTGGGAGCCGCCCATGGCCCCGGAGTCCGCCTGCACCGCGACAAAGTTCAGACCGCTGCGCGTGAGAATCGCGCGGTAAGCCGCATCGTGTTTGTTGTAGCTGACATCCAGGCCGGCTTCGTCCAGGTCAAACGAATAGCTGTCTTTCATGATGAACTGACGCACTCGCAGCAAACCTGCTCTGGGTCTCGGCTCATCGCGGAACTTGGTCTGAATTTGGTACCAGATCTGGGGCAACTGCTTGTAACTGCGCAGTTCCTTGCGCGCAATGTCCGTCATCACTTCTTCTTCGGTCATGCCGAGCACCAGCCAGGCGCCTTTGCGATCCTGCAACTTGAACAGGTTCTGCCCCATGACCGTCCACCGTCCGCTCTCTTCCCACAACTCACGCGGGTGCAGTGCCGGCAAAAGGAATTCCTGGCCAATGCGGTCCATTTCCTCCCGCACGATGGCCTGAATCTTATTAATGGAGCGCTGACCTAGAAAGAGGTAAGAGTAGATTCCGGCGCCCAGTTGACGGATGTACCCGGCACGCAATAGAAATTTATGACTAGCTACCTCGGCATCAGCCGGGGCTTCACGCAGGGTGGGGATAAAGAGCTTCGACCAACGGTGCATTCAGGGGATACTTTCTCCGATAACGTCCCTCAATTCTAAATGGTTCAGGGACCAACCGCCGGTATTCACCGGACTGTCATCAAACCGGGCGGCATGCTTTTTACAATCACGGATGCTATGCATAACGAACCTTTGAGCTTTGAAGTTCTACCCGGCACCACCGCGGATACCCGCATCTTTCGCTTGCACGGGCCAATTACCCTGGCCAATTTGTTTGATTTTCAGAAGACAATCAACGCCGGCACCGAAAAAGTCACCATCGTCGACTTCACCGAATCGGAATACATTGATTCAGCCGGGCTGGGCGTCCTGCTCAACTTTTACGTTTCGGGCAAACGCCGCGGCCGCTTTCTCCGGCTGGTAGCGGTCAACTACCGGGTCGCCGAACTAATGAAGCTGACTAGCGCCAATACCCTGATCAAAACCTACGACACCGTCGAAGCCGCGGAAGCCGCCACAAATTGAAGTGCAATCAGAGGTGTTCCGGCCGCGACTCTCCCCTTCGTCATCCTGAGAGCATGTGACTTTTGTCGATCTTTTCGTGCTCCCTGCGTAGCTAACTGGATGCTTTTCTAACTCCCCCACAAAGTCGTCATCCTCGAGCGGAGCGGAGGGATCGGCAGTTT
The DNA here is from genome assembly GCA_963838445.1 of uncultured Acidobacteriaceae bacterium. Taxonomy (GTDB): domain Bacteria; phylum Acidobacteriota; class Terriglobia; order Terriglobales; family Acidobacteriaceae; genus PALSA-350. The sequence goes on along the minus strand of CAWIRT010000062.1, from coordinate 264,251 downwards.
CACTCCACCCAAACCGATGCTCCGGGCGATCCCCGAATCACATCAGATCAAGTCCCCACAAATCATGTAAATGAAGGACGCCGCTCACGGTTTTATCCAGGCCGACAACCACCAGCGAAGTGATTTTCTTCTCTTCCATGATGCTGAGCCCACGGGCGGCGAACTCATCCGCGGCAATGGTTCGGGGGTTGGCATTCATGGCGTCACCCGCAGTCATCGCCAACGCCTCCGATCCCTTCGCCTCCAGCAGCCGGCGTAGATCCCCGTCGCTCATGATGCCGATCAAGGTCTGACCCTCCGTCACCGTGGTCATGCCTAAACCTTTGCGGCTCATCTCGTAGATCACCGCCGGCATCGGCGTGCCCGCGGATACCCGCGGCACCGCGTCGCCGCTGTGCATCAGCTCCCGGACCCGGGCCAATTTCCTGCCTAGCCTGCCGCCCGGGTGCAAGTCGGCGAAGTCTTCCGCCCGGAACCCCTTTTTGAGCGAAACTGCAACCGCCAACGCGTCGCCCAAGGCCAACATCACCGTGGTCGATGCAGTAGGGGCCAGCCCCATTCCACAAGCTTCCTGCTCCACACTGACATCCAAAGCCACATCGCTGGCCAGGGACAGGGTTGAATTCATAGCACAGCAGAAACAGACCAGGGCATCGCCGATTCTCTTGAGTGTGGGCAGCAGGCGCAGGATCTCTTCCGTCTCGCCGCTGGAAGACAGCGCCAGTACCAGGTCGCCTTTGGCCAGCATCCCCAGATCGCCATGCAACGCCTCGGCCGGATGGAGAAATAACGCCGGCGTCCCGGTGGAGTTGAAGGTAGCGACCAGCTTCTGCGCGATAATGCCGCTTTTGCCGATACCAGTGACCACCACCCGTCCGCAGCGCTCTCCGCACCCCATCACCAGCTCCACCGCGCGCGCGAAGTCAGCCGACATGCCGTCCTCAAGACGGGCCGCAAGTCTAAGCAGCGCTTCGGCTTCTATGCGGATCAGTTGAGCTGGAGTGGGCGTGCTCATGATTCATCCCCGGGAGAAAACAATTGATCGTAGCAGGCGTCCATTAGAATGGGAGATGTGAAGCGCAATCAATGGGTCATCGTGTTGGTTCTGGCCGCGTTCGCACTCATGGTGTGGTCGGGATATGCCAACTACAAGCGCCGCAAGCAATATGCGCAGCGCCAGGCACAGGGCAGTCTGGTTCCTGAAACCGCCAATAACCAGTCTGTCCAGCAAGACGTCGCCGCCGATGAGGGCCTTCCAGATCTCCGCGGCAAACGCGCTCCCGACTTCAGCCTGCGCACCGTTGAGGGGAAGAAGGTTTCCCTTGCCGATTACAAAGGCAAGGCCGTCCTGATCAACTTCTGGGCCACGTGGTGTGCGCCCTGCAAGATCGAAATGCCCTGGCTTATTGCCCTGCGCAGCCAGTACGCCGGCCAGGGTTTTGAAATTCTCGGTGTCAACGCCGATGATCCTGGCACCCCGCGGGCGAAGCTGGCCAAATTCGGCCAGGAGCAGGGTCTCAACTACCCCTTGCTGGTCGGGGATGACGCCATGTCGCGCAAGTACGGCGGGGTCGAGTTTCTTCCCACCTCCTACTTTGTAGGCCGGGACGGAAAGATCGTTGCGGAAACGGCCGGCCTGGTTTCCAAAAACGAAGTAGAGGCCAGCATTAAAAAGGCGCTGGCCGCCGGGGCAAAGTAAGTGTTCCGCGTTGCCATGCTGCTCCTTGCGGGTCTTGCACCTTGGGTGCAGGTGATGAAGGATCAGCCGTTGCCCCTGGCCGCAGATACGGCAGTTCAATTCCTTTATCCCGCGCAGGTTACAGTTCCCGCCCGCCATGCCACGCAAATCGATCTTCACTTTCGCGTGGCGAACGGTCTGCACATCAACTCTCATTCACCTACGCAGAAATCGCTGATTCCGGCGCGGCTGGCGGTGGTCGAAGGGCCGGGGCTCAACGTCACTGCGGTCGACTTCCCACCGGGTACCGACTATGCCTTTCAGTTTGCTCCCCGGGACAAGCTAAGCGTGTACACGGGAGAATTCGTTCTGCATGCGCACCTGACCGCGCAGCCCGGAGAGCATGTCCTGGAGGGAGGCCTGCACTACCAGGCGTGCGACTCCAACTCCTGCATGCCGCCGCATACTATTCCCGTCTCGGTGACCGTGGTCGCCCAGTAAAGAGCCCAAAACATTTCCCTTTACTGGAGATGCTTTTCCCTACCCCACCCGTGATTCTTCATGAGCGGACGGAATGGATCCAGCCGCCTTGAGCCTCTTAACCACCCGCTCTTTTCCCAATGCCGCCATCACAGCAAATAAGCTCGGCGCGACCCCCTGACCCGTAAGCGCAACCCGCGATCCGTTGATGAGAGCGCCGGCCTTGACACCCTTTTCTGCTGCGAAGTCCCGCAGCGACTGCTCTGCTGCCGTCTCCGTAAACTCACCCATCTGTTCATACCGTTCGCCCAACTCCACCAATAGCGCGCGGCTTTGTTCATCGGCGAGAAATTTCGCCACCGCGGCTGTATCGTAGGCATATTCGTCACTGAAGTAGCCGCGGAAAGCTGCGGCAAAATCCTTTAAACTGCGAGCTCGAGGCTGCAACAAGGCGATTGCCGCGAGTATTTCTTCGCTGCTCCGGTCAGACCGGAATCCTGCCCTCCTCCACTCCTCTTCAACCAGCGGTAACAATTCCTGAGGCGAATACCGGCGGATCCATTCGGTGTTAAACCAGGCCAGCTTGTCGTTGTCGAAAACGGCATTCGACCGCGAGATGCCATCCAGCGAGAACAGCTCGATGAGCTCGTCGGAACTGAAGATCTCCTTGCCCACGTTGCCCGGCGTCCAACCCAGCAGCCCCAGAAAATTGCGAAAGGCTTCCGGCACGATGCCCATGTCCTGGTAGGCCAGCACACTGGTAGCTCCATGCCGCTTGGAAAGCCGGCTCTTGTCCGGACCGAGAATCAGTGGCAGGTGAGCAAAGACTGGCAGCCGTTCCCCCAGCGCCTGGTATTGCAACACCTGCTTGGGCGTGTTCGAAATATGATCGGCCCCGCGAATAATGTGAGTGAGCCGCATATCCAGGTCGTCGGCTACCACGCTCAGGTGATAGGTAGGCACGCCATCGGAACGTAACAGGACGAAGTCTTCCAGCTCCGCGTTGGCGAATTCCACCCGGCCAAAAACCGCGTCCTCAAACGCCGTCACGCCGCCCTCGGGCACCGCGAAGCGCAAAGCACACGGCTGCCCCGCCTGCGAGCGTTCGTATGCCAGGGACGGATCGATGGTCCGGCAGCGCCGGTCATACATGGGAGGCTTACCGGCAGCAACAGCCTGCGTCCGCCGTTGCTCCAGTTCTTCCTTCGTGCAAAAGCAGTAGTACGCCTGCCCGCTCTGCCGCAACTTTTCGGCCGTGGCTTGATAGAGAGGCAGGCGCCGGGATTGGAAGAAGGGTCCTTCATCCCACTGGAGGCCAAGCCAGCGCATGCCATCGAGGATGCCCTGCACCATATCTTCGGAGGAGCGCTCGAAGTCGGTATCTTCGATGCGCAGAATGAATACGCCACCGTTGTGCCGGGCAAACAGCCAGTTGAAGAGAGCCGTGCGCGCGCCGCCTACATGCAGGTAGCCGGTGGGCGACGGTGCGAAACGAACACGAGGGGTCAAAGGGGCGTCTAGCATCGCTTCAACGATGCTAGATCATTCGCCCCTGTTTCGCTCTATGCCACGCTCTATGCCCGCGGCTGATAAGGAACAGGTGGGGGTGGCGCCGGATAGACCATCGCCGCCGGAACAACGTTCCAGCGCGAAAACGCCAGGAAGTACAACATGACAAGGTTAATAAGAGGAAGGACCATTAACACCGCGAGAAATGGGCTGAAGCCGGCCTTCTTGAAAATGAACCAGTACGGAATGACCACAACGATCGAAATCATGAGGCCGAAGAAACCGAAGAACATGAGAAAGAGGAGCGAATGCGTTGGGCCGAATCCATAGTAAGGATGCATGGCTTAACTCTCCACAGTAAGGTGCTGCCAAGCTTACCGCTCACTCCCGATGGGAGCAAGCGGATTGCGTTACGTGATGTCTTCGGTATCGAAGGCCGGGAGAGGCACCATACGCCTGGTCTTGCTGCTGCCAAGGCCCTCGCTTACCCCAATATGGGTCAGGACTTCGTCCACTTTCGCGGGGTCGTCAACCTCGGCTTCCAGCAGGCCGATCCCGTCGTTATCATCCAATGCTTCCAGCAGAACCACCGCGTGGGCCTGCGCGACGTGATCCTGGTTCAGGCCCTCCGGCGTTTTGGCCTTGATTCCCACGGCATTGGGTTGAATGTCCAGTAGCTCGGCCACACGTTGCCGCATATCGCCGGAGATCGGGCCGATCTTGGGCGCCGCCAGCACCAAGGTGGTGTCGATGTTAACGATCCGGTACCCCGCAGTGCGCACCTCTTCCAGCGCGAGATTCAGGAAGATGGCGGAATCGGCGTTCTTCCAGCGGGGGTCCCCAGGAGGGAAAAAGCTGCCGATATCTCCGACCGCCAGCGCCCCCAGCAGGGCATCGGTGATCGCGTGCAACAGCACATCGCCGTCGGAGTGTCCGGCCAGTCCCTCCGGGTGATCGATGGCGATGCCGCCAATTTTCAACGGCACGCCAGCCTGGAATGCGTGCGAGTCCCAGCCGTAGCCTATTCTCATGCTCATTCGTTTTCTCAGCGTCAGGACCGATTTTGTAAGTAAAACTCTGCCAGCTTCAGATCGCCGGGGTGGGTGATTTTCAAGTTCGCCGGGGAGCCCATGACCACTGCGACCTGTACCCCCGACCGCTCGACGATGCTAGCTTCATCGGTCCCAATAAACCCGTCGGCCTCCGCGTCGGTAAAGGCTTGACTCAGAACGCGCCAGCGGAAACCCTGTGGGGTTTGCGCCTGCACGATATATTCCCGAGGGATAGTAGCGGTCACAATGGCTCCTCGGGCGGTCCGCTCCACCTGTTTGATAGTATCCACAGCCGGTAGCCCTACGATCGCCGCGCCATAACTTTCTACCGCTTCGATGGTTCGTTCGATGGTCGCGGGGTCGATCAGCGGCCGCACTGCATCATGCACGAGGACGATGTCATCGTCGGCGGCAGAGAGAGCTTTGAGAGCCTGGCTCACAGACGCTTGTCGGGTATCTCCACCCTCGACCACCCGCACCCGCGAAGCCAATGCGTGTTCGGCAATCATCGTTTCCATACGGCCCATTTCCGGTTTGCGCACAGCGACGTAAATGCAGCTGATCCGCGGCACAGCAGCGAACGCTCGCAAGCTGTGGACCAGTATCGGCAAACCCTGCAAAGCAAGAAACTGCTTGGGAGCATTGGGGGTGGCGTGCCCCGGGGCCATGCGCGTTCCCATTCCGGCGGCCGGTAGAATAGCGAAAACCCGCATAAACATCGGAGTATAGCAGGAAGGCCGATTCAGCCCTCTACCGGCTCCACGTAGAACATTTCATTCGTGCGCCGGAAGCCGTTGCTTTCATACAGCGGCCTTCCTTCGTCGGTCGAATGCAGCGCGACCACTCGAATTTTCTGTTTGCGGGCTTCCGCCAGTGCCTGGTCGATCAGCTGGCTGGCCAGCCTCTTGCGCCGATGTGCCGGCTCAACGTAAACGTTCAACAGATAGCCGCGTTTGTCTTGGCGAGGATCCAGCGGGTGCGGCGGCCAGTCCAGGACGATCAAACCCGCGCCGGCGACCACCGTGCCTCCTTCGCTGGCAAGCCAGCCCAGGTACCTTCCATCGCCCAGCCTGCTTTCGACCCATGGCTTGAAGTGCTCCGCCATGACATCGAGAACCCGATTGTTTTGCCGCCCAGCGTCTACAAACATCCGTCGCCGGTGGTGGGTGATAACGGCCGCATCTGCGGGCGTCGCTACTCGTATCTGGTACATGCCCGCAGTATAGCGCCCCGCCCGCGATGCACAGGGATTGCCTGAAAACCCCGTTCCGCGGGCTTTGCCGGTTTCGTTCTCATGCCTTGATGGTCTCCATTGGCAAACCCTGGAATCACTGCTGACGTGAAGCCTCGAGACAACTGCGTTGGATCCGGGAGTTTTAACGTCGCCTGTCCATCGAGGATGGAACTGTTGTCTGTTGGACCAGACCCATCGAGGCCCGGAGGGCCGCCCGCTAAACGTCAGCCCAGCCCGGAAGGGCTGGGTGGGAATCACCATCATGACCCGAGCGCCCGAGGGCGCGGCACCCATGTTCTCTTCAACAAGCAGCGGCGATAACCGCAGATCCATCCGCTACGCTCTCAGCCCTCTACGAAACAATTTTGAACTAAGGGCACGGCTTCAGCGTGCCGTAAATCGCGGGTTGATGAGGGCAGTAGCCCCTGAGGTATGGCTTTCATTAGCGGGTACTCATGTCTTCCGATGGATATTGCCTTCAGCAATCTGCCGTTCTCACGCACCCTCTTTAAGCGCCTGGGGTACGAGCTTTAGCCCCTCGCGTTTTTTACCCTCAGAGCCCCTCCTCTGAATGGTTGCACTAACATATCCGCAGTCATGCAGACGGCCCCGCTTACTCTCCGTACCAGTCTCTTTCGTGCCGGGCAGCGGATCGCAGTCGCAGTCTCTGGCGGCGCCGACTCCGTGGCTCTGCTGCGGTGCATGCTGGAAGAGCGGCCGAAGCTGGGGGTCGTACTTTCCGTGGTTCATGTCCATCACGGCATCCGCGAAGCCGCCGAAGAAGACGCCGCGTTTGTTGGCCGTTTGGCCCAGGCCCACGATCTTCCGTTTTACCTGCATCACACCGATGCACCTGCCGCTGCCGCTAAACTCCATGAAACTCTGGAGGAGGCAGCCCGCAACCTTCGCTATGCGTTCTTCCGGCAGTTGATGGTGGACGGACTGGTGGACGCGGTTGCGACTGCGCATACCGTGGACGACCAGGCGGAGACGGTGCTGCACAAACTCCTGCGTGGGGCCTGGACCGAAGGCCTGAGCGGCATCCACCCTGTGCTTACGCTTGACCCCGGAAGCATTCTGCGACCCTTCCTGGATAATGGCCACGCCGAAGCGGAAGCCTGGCTTCTGCATTTGAAGCAGCCCTGGTGCGAAGACGCCAGCAATCAGGACCTGGCCCACACCCGCAACCGCATCCGCTTGCAGTTGCTGCCCTTACTCCGTACCTTTAATCCCCGGATCGCTGCCCAGCTTGCCCGTTTAGCGGCAATTTCAGCCGATGAAGAGGCCTACTGGCAGGGAGAGTTGCAGCGCCTTTTGCCCGCCCTGTTGCTTCCTGGCCGGCCCACCCGGGGCGGTGGGCGTTCGACCAGCACCCATCCGGAGGAACAAACAGTGGCGATTGAGCAGGCTCGCCTGCGCGAACTGCAGCCGGCAGTCGCCCGGCGGGTACTCCGAGCGGCCGCGCGCCGCCTGGGCGCCCGGCTAAGCTTTGAGCACACCGAACAGCTCCTGGCGATGGTTGGGTCCGGCCCCTCCCGTACCGGCAAATTCGATCTTCCCGGAGGCATTACGGCCGAGCGCAGCCTGCGGGAAATCCGTTTGACCCGGACTTCGACCCCGCCTACGGTTGGCCCGGAACTCCCTTTTCAGCTACCGGGTGACATCTCCTCGCCGGAGTACGGGGTGTGCTCTACAAGGCGAGTCGACGGCAACGGCATCCGCAATCTTAAGATCCTGGAAACCCGGTGACCGGCTAACACTCCGGCACAGCGGAAGTCCCAGGAAAGTTGCAGACGTTTTCGACCGGCTGCATGTGGTTGGCGCGGAGCGGAAAAACTGGCCGGTGGTCGAGTCGGGGGGCAAGATTGTGTGGATGCGCGGGGTTGAGGTTGATGCCCCTGGGTTCCGGTTTACCGCTCAGTTCCTGGTGGAATGAAGAAGAGCGAGGTAACTGGATCGTCAGTACCCTCAGCGTATAACTTAGGACACGCTTTCCGCGGGTTTCGCACGACGTTTCCGGCTTCTGCGGAGTAGAATAAAAACGCGGCGACACGTGTGTCACGCATACGGCTATTCGCCGTATGCAACACCAGCAAAGTCTTTAGGAATCATCGGCAGGTTACTGTCGTCTAATAGTTGTAAAGCTGCAAGAACGTTCCCGGTGAAGCGTTAGGCTCCGCCCTCGAATGGTCCCTTCTCTTTATTGAGGCGCAGTAGAAAGAGGGTTATTCGTGAATTCGACGGTCAAGACAATCATTTTCTGGGTATTCATCCTGGCTTGCCTGGTTCTCCTGTGGCAGATCGTGCAAAAGAGCACGGGCATGAGTCATGACCGGGAAATCTCCTTTTCTCAATTCATGCAGGACGGCCAGTCGGGCAAGATCAGCGACGTAGTCATCACCAACAGTGAAGTGCGCGGTCACTACGCCAACGATAGAGAAGCCTTCCACACCACTGTGCCCGCCAACTACCCTGACATGTTCAAGATCCTTCAAGACAACCATGTCGGCATCACGGTGAAGGATGGGCAAGGCAATTCCTGGCTCCCGATTCTGCTCAACTTCGCTCCCATCATTGTGATCGCGGCCCTATGGTTCTTCATGCTGCGGCAGATGCAGAGCGGCGGCAACAAGGCTTTGTCCTTTGGTAAGAGCCGCGCCCGGCTGCTCTCTATGCAGCAGAAAAAGATCACCTTCAAAGACGTGGCCGGCGTGGATGAGGCCAAGGAAGAGCTGAAGGAGATTATCGAGTTTCTGCGTGAAGCTCAGAAGTTCCAGAAACTGGGCGGACGCATTCCCAAGGGTGTCTTGTTGGTTGGACCCCCAGGCACTGGTAAAACGCTGTTGGCCCGCGCCGTTGCCGGTGAGGCCAATGTGCCCTTCTTCTCCATTTCAGGTTCCGACTTTGTCGAGATGTTTGTCGGCGTCGGCGCCAGCCGGGTCCGCGACCTGTTTGAACAGGGCAAGAAAAACGCCCCTTGCATCATTTTCATCGATGAAATCGATGCTGTCGGACGTCACCGCGGCGCCGGTCTTGGCGGTGGTCACGATGAACGGGAGCAGACACTCAACCAGTTGCTGGTCGAGATGGATGGTTTTGAATCCAACGACGGCGTGATTTTTATCGCCGCTACCAACCGCCCCGATGTGCTTGATCCCGCGCTACTGCGCCCCGGCCGCTTCGACCGCCGGGTGGTAGTGGGCCGTCCTGACGTACGTGGTCGCGAGGAAGTGCTCCGCGTTCATGCCAAGAAGGTTCCCTTGGCGGAAGATGTCGACCTCAGGATCCTGGCCCGCGGCACCCCCGGGTTTTCCGGCGCCGATCTGGCCAACATGGTGAACGAGGCGGCACTGAATGCCGCGCGCGCTAACCGCAAAGCAGTCCACCAGTTCGACTTTGAACTGGCCAAGGACAAGGTCATGATGGGAGCGGAGCGCAAGTCCATGCTCCTCTCTGAGGATGACAAACGGGATACGGCCTACCACGAAGCTGGCCATGTTCTGGTAGCCGCCATGCGCGATCATGCTGACCCCCTGCACAAGGTCACTATCATTCCCAGGGGAATGGCTTTAGGCGTGACCATGCAGTTGCCCGAAGAAGACAAACACACCGTCACCAAGGATTACCTTGAAACCCAGCTGGCCATTCTGATGGGCGGCCGCTGTGCCGAGGAGATCTTTATGAACCGCAAGACCACCGGTGCGGGCAATGACATCGAGCGGGCAACTGATTTGGCCCGCAAGATGGTTTGCGAGTACGGCATGAGTCGCATGGGACCGCTGACTTTCGGCAAGAAGGAAGAGCAGATTTTCCTCGGCCGCGAGATTGCGCAGCATCGCGATTTCTCCGAGGAGACAGCGCGCCAGATCGATGCTGAAGTGCGCAGCCTGGTGGATGAAGCTTACAAATCCGCCTACTCCATCCTGGGCGACCACAAAGACACTATGCACCGCATGGCGCAGGCCCTGCTCGATCGGGAGACCCTGGACGCGAATGATATTCGCATGATCATCGCGGGCGAGGAACTGCCTCCGCTGCCGCCGCTCGGTCCGCCGCCCGGCAACCCCGGCGGTGACGTGCAGCACGTAATCAAACCGGAGCCGGGAAGGGCGCCTGGTTTCGGCGGCGAAAGCCAGCCGTCACCAGCCTAAACCGTACTCAAGTCACCAACCCAAATGCCCCATTTCGAAAGAAATGGGGCATTTGCACGTTGTAGAGTATGGGCTTGGGTCAGCCCTGCACATGGCGGGCGCCCGTGGGGTGACAGAGGTGCCGCGCCTACGGCGCTCCGGATCGTTGCGGTGGCAACCCAGCCCTTCCGGGCTGGGCTGAGTTTGGACGGCTGGCCCTCCGGGCCTCGACGGCGCGGTTCGATTGGACAATTTCAACTGTTCCTCCGAAGTGTGCGTCCTTTTGCGAGTGCTAAACCCGCAGCCTGTGAGGCGTGCCTTTCGTGGAGCGATCTTCGCGTATCAGGGTGGGGCACCGCGAGTCGAGGCGTGGCCCATCAAGCCAAAAAGCGGCCTGAATGGGCCACCCGATGAACCCGAGACGCTCACGGCCTCAATGCGACAATAGGCACAGCATGCGCGGTCCTTTTGTTCTGCTGGTTGCATTGGCTCTGTTTGCCGCCTCCGGTTGCGGTTATCACACGCTCGGGTCTGCCGCTCACATGCCAGATACGGTCCATACGCTCGCCGTACCCATCTTTAAAAACAAGACGCAGTCCTACCACACCGAGGTTCCGATGACCCAGGCAGTGGTGCGCGAGTTTACCGATCGCACCCGCCTGAGCGTAGAGTCCGAGTCAGGCGAAGGCGCCGACGCCACCGTCAAGGGCACCATCATCTCCGAATCGGTGCAACCGTTGACCTACCGGACTGAGACTACCTCGGTCCAGGCGGGGCAGACGACCAGCGTCACCTCCAGCTTCCTGGTCACTATCAACGTGAACGTCGTGGTGACCGACCGTGATCAGCGCGTTCTCTACCAGCACAACAACTACGTTTTTCACGAGCAGTTCGAGACCACTGCCGATCTGACCAGCTTTATCGAAGAAGATTCACCTGCCGTGCAACGGCTCTCGCGGGACTTTGCGCAAGCCCTGGTGAGCGATATTCTGGAATCCTTCTAAATGCCTACCGACGAAGCAAGCAAGCTCCGCAGCTTCTCCTCTTCCGATCGCTTCGTCGCCGAGGTGAAAGCGGCCGCGGCATTCGAGATCCCCGCTGCGGCCCGGATATGTTCTCGCCGGGGATGAGATCTTCCTTTACGAGCGCTGCCGCCGCGCCATCGTTGATTCCCTGATCGACCCAACCCTGCGCGAGTTTTCGCTGAGCGACCTCGATCTGGCCGAGACCAGCATCTTCCACGTGCTCGACCTCGCCCGCACGCCCTCTCTCATGGCGCCGTTTCAGGTCATCTTCGTCAGAAACGTGAAGAACCTCTATACCCGCGGAGCGAAGAAGGAGGAATTCGCGGCACTGAAAGACTACTTCCGGTCCCCCAATCCCCAGGCGGTGCTGATCTTCGTTGCCGACCATTTGCGAATCCCCGCCGATCTGAGGCGGATGGACCTGCAGGATAAAGATCGCTATGAGCGGATCCGGGAGACGCTGGGCGATGATTGCGGCGTGGTGGACCTGGCCCGGGTGGACGAGGCGGATGCCGTGCGCTGGCTGCTCGCTACCGCGGAGAGCCGGGAGATGAAGTTCGATGCCGACGCGGCAAGAGAGCTCGCCGATGCCCTGGGCGCGGATATGATGCTCATTGCCAGTGAGCTGGAGAAGCTCCTGCTCTACGCATCTGAGCGCCGGCGCATCACCCTGGGCGATGTCGAGACCATGGTGCTTGCGGCCAAGCAGCGCTCCCTGTATGAGCTTACGGACGCCATTTCTGCCCGCGACAAACCACGAGCCCTGGCCCTGCTGCATGGTCTCCTCAATGCCTCTGATGGCGGTGAGGACTCAGCCATCGGGCACCTCTATATGCTGGCGCGGACCTTTCGCCAGATGGTCGTCATCCTGGAGAAGAATGTGCGCGATTCGCGCGCTATCTGGCAGGCGCTATGGCAAGGCTTCCGCATGCCTCCTTTCGCCGCCGAGGACCTCATTCGTCAGGCCCGGCGCTATAGCTCGCGGCGAGAACTCACGCAAAAGCTTCGTCTCATTGCCCACGCCGACCTGGAGTTGAGGTCTTCTCCGCCGGATAAGCGGTTGGTACTGGAACGCCTGGTGATGGAGTTGGCCAGCGAACCACGTCCCCGCGCCTCCGCCCTGGCCGGAGCTCAATACGCCATGGATCTGTGAGTTTTCTCTTAGCCTGCCACAGTATGGTGAAAACTGCTTTTAAGGCAGCTTGTCGAATATCTTCTACACTCGAAGCAAGCGTGTAAGTGATCGCCGCCTGGACACCAGAAATGCCGAGACGCCTTTTCCCGCCCGCCGTGATCGTGCTGGTGTTTTGGCTGGCCACGGTCCCCGCTCTCGGGTTCCTCGCACAGCAAAGAGCCGGCTGCCCCCGACCCCGAGGAACGTATTCTGGTGGGGCCGTTGGGATACCGGCCGCCCGGCCCGCTTTACATGTTGTCTGGAAAGGCGTTCACTTCACTCGACTTCATCGACGCCCATCACCTGTTGTTCACCTTTCATCAGCCACGGTTGATGCGACGCGAGGAGAATCCCGGGCGGTCCGACAACGACCAGATCATTCAGGCCCTGACCCTTGCCCTCCCCGGCGGCGAAGTCCAGGCCTCGGCCGAGTGGCGAATGCATGACCGCGCGAGGTATCTGTGGCCATTGGCTGACGGCAGGTTCCTGGTGCGCCAGCGAAATACTTACTCGCTTACCGACGCCTCATTGAAACTCCGGCCCTACATTGACGTCGCCACGCCCGTGCTGCAAACAGAAGTGTCTCCGGATGGCCGCATCCTGGTGGTTGAGCATCAGTTCGAACGGCATACCCCCGAACAGCACAGCAAGCTGGAAGCGCAGGCGGCGCAATACGGGGAACCGCCCCCTGCCGAGGACACCCAGATTACGTTGATGGACATCTCCTCAAGAGAGGTACTGGCTGCGCTGCGAACGGAGACGCCCATTCAGGTACCTATCACCTCGACCGGCTATGTGGGGGTAGCGAAAGATAAGGGCGAGGACCAATTCCTGATTCGCTTTGTTCCATTTCAAGGTCAGTCACTGGTGTTGGGCAGGGTGGCGTCCACGTGCACGCCACACGAAGATTTCCTCAACCAAATGGCACTCATGATCGCCAGCTGCGGCCCCAAGTCTCCGGACATATACCTGGATGCATGGACCACGGGTGGAAAGAAACTATGGAGAGGGCAGCGCGAAGGCCATTTGGTGTGGCCTACATTCGCTTACTCGCGCTCCGGCGACCGCTTTGCCGTGAGCCTGTTACATGTCAACCACTACATTGACCTGGTCGATTCGCTCAACGACGAAGATGTGCGCGAGCAGGTGGTGCAGGTGTTCGATTCGGCGACGGGAACGCTGTTGATGGCGACCACCGCGTCACCCGTCCTTACCGCCGGCCAGAACTTTGCCCTCTCTCAGGATGGCGAACGTCTGGCCGTCCTGCGCGACGGCGCGATCGAGATCTATAAGGTGCCTTCGCCCCCGGCGCCCGAGAGCCCTGGGCCCCTGGTATCGAAGAAGAAGTGAGCCTGGTTGAAGAGGTCTTATTTTGACGCTTTTTGAGTGAGAGCCTTCACTCGCGCATGCAGGCGGCTCTTATAGCGGGAGGCGGTATTTTTATGCAGGACACCCTTCTGCACACTCTTGTCGAGCGCAGAGACGGTTTTGCTGTACTGCTCGGTAACGCCGGAGTGGTCTCCTTTGGTAACGGCCTCGCGCAGCGCGCGAAGTGACTTGCGGATATGACTCTTATTGGCGCGGTTCACCGCAGTGCGTTTTACTGTCTGACGGGCGCGCTTCAGCGCCGACACATGATTTGCCATCGTAATCCCTTAACTTTCTAGAAACTGGAAGCAGGCGGAAAGAAAAGCCGGTCGCCTGCAAACCTTAAGTTTACGGGCTTTGACGGCGCGGGTCAATGTCCCTGAAGCCAGCAGAGAGGAACCCCCCCAGCACCAGAGTGCATCCAATTAGGCAAGAATTCACCGATTAGGCGTTGACGCCATGATCGGCAAACGCTACTCTGTGCGCATCCTCGGGAAATATCTGGTGATTATCGCCAACCCGGTTAAGCATCCGATGCACGCGCAGTTTCCTGCCCCGCTGCCCTTCCACAGATCGTGTCCCGCAACCAACCCAATAATCATGTCAGTCCTTAGGGATCTGATAGGAGGTCATTTCTCCGCTTGATGAAAAAAGCGCTGGAAATCACGCCCAACCTGGAGCCCCTGTTCGGGACTCGCGATGAGAATCTAAGGCTGCTCGAGCAAAATCTGCATGTCCGCATCGACTTACGATCCGATGCGCTACATGTGGAAGGCTCCCCGGAGGCAATTGCCCGTTTTGAAAGGGTGTTTGCCGACTATGAGCATTTACGGCGCAACGGTACTCTGCTGTGCAACGGCGAGTTGCACGGAATGCTCAAGCTGGTGACCGCAGACCCGGCGGTCACCCTGCGCGGACTGGTGGAGAGTGGGAAGCAACGCTCCGCCGGCATCAAGCGCATGGTGCAGCCCCGGTCCATCAATCAGAGTCGTTATTTCGAGGCCATCGAAGAGTGCGATATGGTTTTTGGGGTCGGACCCGCGGGCACCGGTAAGACCTATCTGGCAGTCGCCATGGCCGCTTCTGCGCTGTTGGCAAAGAAGGTGAGCCGCATCATCCTGGTGCGACCCGCAGTCGAAGCAGGCGAGCGTCTGGGCTTTCTGCCCGGCACCCTGCAGGAAAAAGTGGATCCGTATCTCCGCCCGTTGTACGACGCACTGTACGATCTGCTGGAGCAGGATCGCGTGGATAAAATGCTGGAGCGAAATGTGATCGAGGTGGCTCCCCTAGCGTTTATGCGCGGTCGAACGCTCAACGACGCTTTCATCATCATGGACGAGGCGCAAAACACCACCAGCGAACAGATGAAGATGTTTCTTACCCGTCTGGGGAGCAATTCCAAGGCGGTGATCACGGGCGACGTCACCCAGATCGATCTGCCAAATCCGAAGAAGAGTGGGCTGGTAGAGGCAATTGAGATCCTTCGCGGCGTGGACGGCATCCGGTTCTGTCATTTTGAAGACGGCGACGTGGTCCGTCATCACCTCGTACAACGGGTGATCCGTGCCTACGATAGTTTCGGACGGGCGCAGAGGGAACTGCCGCTCAACCTGCGTGAAAGCGCATCGGCGAAATCCGCAGCAAAACCTCAGTAACGTCTTCGGCTATTTCTGGTACCATCCAGGAACCAAAACAGGTAACTAGGTACCCTATGGTAAGGGTGCCCGGTTACCTGTTTGTCGTTGCTCGCAAAATTGAAATGGCATCGCGTACCTGCCGTCCTATATACGATCAGTGACCCGATGGAAGGATTGACTTACCGGGATTACCGGCAAAAAACTAATGGTTGGGAGCCGGGTTAAGTCATTAGTCGACGCAGAAACCAATTTCAAGAGCGACAGTCAAAAGGAAGCTCGGGCAATTCGATCAGAAGATGCCGGGGAAGACATAATGCAGAGCAGCATAGCCGCGGATGACCGCAACGCAGTTTTGTCGTCTCCGGTTCCCAACCCCTTTCTCAGGCGGCTGGCGAGAAACCGATTGCAACGCGCGGCCCACCCTGTGCTCGCTAGTGACCTTGGCCGGCGTGCGGTGGTGTTCTCTCCCCATCCCGATGACGAGTCCCTCGGGTGCGGCGGCACGATTTTACGCAAGAAGCAGGCTGGCGCGACCGTGAAACTGGTCCACGTCTCCGATGGAGGCGCCTCGACCACCCTGATTCCCAGGGAAGAGTTGACGGCCATGCGCAAAAGGGAATCGGTGAACGCAGGCCAGGTTCTCGGCATAGACGACGTCTATTTCCTGGAGTTTCCAGATGGGCATCTGTGGGACCACATTCCAGCGGCCACCCAACGAGTGGACGAAATCCTGCGCCGGGAAATGCCGGAAGAGGTTTTTGTGCCTTACGGTCGCGAGCCAATGAGGCAAGCGAGCGATCACGTGGCAGTTACGAATGTCGTTTTGGCTGCCCTCCGCCGGCAACCCAGATCAGTCACTGTTTGGGAGTACCCGGTCTGGTTTTGGCTCCACTGGCCGTGGGTTGGATTCCGGCAAAACACCCCACCAATAAAGCCCAAACATATATTGAAGAATAGTGTCCTGGCCAGTTTCGGAGTGCGTGCGTTTCTTGATTTGAGATATAGAGTCGACATCAGTGACGTGCTGCAGCAGAAGCGTGCGGCAATCGCTCAACATAAGTCACAAACGGAAAAGATTATCGATGACCCCAGCTGGGTCACGCTGGAACAGCTCTCAAATGGCGAGCTGATGGAATGCTTCTATCAGGATTCCGAGTTCTTTCGTTGTTACACTTACGGGGGGAATGATGCCACGACCCTTTCTGGTATTTAATGCCGTTCCCCATGTTGTGGCCGCGGTCGCCCGCTCGCTCCATCGCCGAGGGATCCCCGTTACTTTCACCCACGTGTACGAGGGGAGAACTCCGCCGAGTCGCGCGATCCGGGCAGCTCTCCCACGGCCAGCAACCGGTCATACCAGTGACTTACTCCAACCGGCCATTGCCCTAGCGTCGGCGGGGCTTACCGACCAACCTCAGTAGCGGCTGATTCCCGTTCGCGGGCCATTGCAGGCGAATTTGGGGTGTCGCTCGAGCATCATCCGCCCCAGCGCCTGACACCTCAACTGATTGATCCGGCCGGCCTCATACTGATCATGGACTACTTCAATGAAGCCCGGATGCTGCTCTCTTTTGGGGCACCCAGAGCAAAAGTCTTCTATCTGGGAGCTTTTGGAGAAGGCTCGCGCAAACCTCGGTGCCCGACCCCAACCTGGGGACCTTGGATGACGTACGCCATTGTTACCAGGCTCTCGACCTACAGGTTCGGAAGCTGGCAACCGCGCCTCTCCTGGGATAGCGATAGGCTCTTGTTACTGATAGATAGCGAAGAAATTTCCAGCCGGTTCCTCTTTGTTAGCCGAAAGATAACATGTATCTGCGACTCCAGAACCTTGGTAACATAGAGGATGATTCCCGGTTTTCCACGAGCCGGACGATCAATTGACAGGCCTATGGAGTGCAGCTAGATTACGAGAGGACAGCCAGCGTTCCACGGGTTGTGTAAGCGGAACCGCGCTGCCATGCACTATATGTCGTATTTCGTTTTACGGTGCCTTTAGATACCGTAACGGAGGAACGGCAGTAGCTTTTCAGGCAATGCTAGCTGCTGCTATCTTACTGCTTTAACGCTCAGCTTTTGCTGGCCGACAAGCAGGATTTTATGTTTTAACTGCGTGGTTTTTTATTGGAAGCTTCTTCCGCCGGAAGAAGGTCCAGCCCGCTGCAACAAGTGGTTTCGTGGCTGAGCGAAAGGTGTTGGCTTGCGCTTACTCCCTGAAGCTGCGGGAGTTTTGCGCGAAGGGACCCATGTCACCCCTATTGTCAAAGAAGGACGGAAGTGCGAAGCGCCTGCTGCAAACGCTCATGCAGTCATTGAGCGTGGACGCTCTGAAGACTTTGCTCACCAGGAGGCAAGGGAATGCGGGCCGGGAACGTTATCGCCGCGCGGGTCTAACTGCCTCTGCATCCTTCATTTCCAAAGCTCTCACCATTGTCATCAGTTTCGTGTCGGTGCCGCTTGCCGTGCACTATCTCGGGCCGGAGATCCGGATCTGGGCTGGCAGGGCGGCGATTCCCAATTCGCAGGTAGTCCGTTGGCTCAGCGTTTACACGCTGAACTGCGCCGGGATGTTATCCGTGGGCCTGCTACTCTGCGGGCTGGAGCGCGCGGATGTGTTGGCCCATTCGCTATCTCTATGTGCCTTTTGCGCGATAGGCCTAGGAACTGTCTTCGCCCGTTGGCGGGGCGTTGGCGGCGTAGCCTTCGCCATGGCACTCAGCAAATTTTGTACCTCTTCCCCCATACAGCTGTTTAAAATCCGCGGCATTTTGCGCGCAAATCGGGCGCCCGCCCTGGTTGTCGAGGAGCCTTCCGTAGCGTAGGAAGGCTTAGACCAGGGAAAAGGCGGGAAGGGTTTCATGAAAGTAGCCTTCGTCAATCAGCCTATCGACACCATTCTTCCTCCCCGGCAAAACTCCGTGGGTGCGTGTACCTATGGTGTTGCTCATATCCTGGCTAAGTCCTGTGATGTTGTTGTCTATGGGTCGAGGGACAGCCACGAGGCGTTCGGGGCGGAGCTCTCATCCCAGGGAGTGAGATTACAAGTTTTTCCGCTCTACCCGCGGCGACCGGTGGCTTTTCCAGGCGCGGAGGAATTATTCGCGATTGGCGCCCGGCGCTCCTCCTCTTTCAACCTCCAGCCTGCTGCACCCTTCCTTTGCACGGCAAGTGGCCATGGACCTGCAGCGGCAGGCGTGCGACGTGATTCACGTCCAGCACTGTTCTCAATGCGTGCCGATCATTCGGGAGTACAACCCCAAGGCAAAAATCGTCCTGCATCTTCATGCAGAGTGGTTCTCGCAGGGCGATCCAAAGATCTTTGAGCGGCGCCTGAAAAACATCGATCTGGTCACCGCCGTGAGCAGTTACGTGGTGGAGAAAACTCGGCGGGATTTTCCCGCGATCGCCAACCGCTGCGAGGTGATGTACAACGGCATCGACGCGCGGGAGTTTGTGCGCGCAAAAGACTACCGCGCTGGAGATGGGAAGACGAAACGCATTTTGTACGCAGGTGCAATTTCCCCTCACAGGGGGTTGCATATTCTTCTGGAGGCATTCAAGATCGTCGTCCAGCGGTTTCCGAATGTTCGCCTTGATCTGGTAGGCCCTGAAGGAAATTACGCCTTACAGGACACCTTCGACATCAGGGATGGCGCGCTGCGGAAGAGCGTGGCTCCTTACTATACCTTCAAGCCCTTGTCGCTGCTCAAGGGCAAGCTCTTCCCATCGTCGCGCAACCAGGGATCGTATAGAGCCTGCCTGGAAGCGATGATGCCGGCGGAGGTTTCGGAGAAAGTTACGTTTCACGGCTGGGTAGGGGAACGCCCACAGTTGATTGAGCACTACTATGCCGGTGATATCTTCGTCCTTCCGTCTATTTGTAACGATAGTTTTGGCATACCAGTGGTGGAAGCGATGGCCGCCGGCTCGCCGGTTGTCGCCAGCCGGTCGGGCGGTGTAGTGGAAACGGTGAAAGACCGCGAGACCGGATTTCTCGTAGAGAAAAACGATCCGCAGCAACTGGCGTACTTGCTCCTTAAGCTGCTCGAAGATGACGTACTACGAGAGACAATGGGAAGAGCCGGACGGGAACGGGCCTTAGCAAATTTCACCTGGGACCAGGTCGCCGAATCTATGTTCAGGCGCTATCAAGTCTTAAGTGGTGCAGGTTCCTCGACGCCGGCGGAAACATCCCCAGCAACATTGCTGGAATATGCTTCCGCAAATATGGCGTCCTAGTAGACCTGCAGCCGCCTCGCGGACTCGGCTCGCTGGAGCAAACGAGCGGCTTGCAACAATTTCCCTTGAACATCGTTTGTATTCTGATCTGCGCCTGCGCAAGCCACTACTGGAGAAACCCATGATGCGGCGGGGGCGCAGGTTGAGCCGCTCCTGGACGAGCGTCAAGCCAGTCACGCCGGATCGGGCGATACCGGAGCCCGCACAGCGGACCCAACCCGCTTTCCACCAGATTCGGTTCCGGCACCTGATAAGTTCGGGTGGCTACCGATCGAGCCATGCCATGCTTGAAACCAAGTCGATCGCCTCGAACTCGGTGGTTCGGGCTTTACGGCTCATCTAGGACCGGACAACGGAGACGGAACCAAGCCGACGTGACATACAATAATCTTGCACTCTGCGCCGAGAAGATCGTCGAGACGGATTAAATCTCCCTCTCGTTGACCTTGAGACGCGGCATGGCAAGATGATTGTTATCGAAGCTGCCCGAGCGAAGACCTTACCGGCCGCCTCTGCTCTCGGTAAGCGTGACCTGAACCGGTTCCTGGCCAGTGCTACTGAAGCCCTTGGTCTGGCCGGCGAATTCTCCGTCCTTCTGACGGGAGATGAGCGACTACGCGCATTGAATCTTCAGTTTCGGGGCATGGACAAGCCCACCGATGTGCTCTCGTTTCCGGCCACTACCCGAGACCGCGAACGGCGGTTCAGGGCGGCGACCTGGCCATTTCTCTGGAGACGGCATCGGTCCAGGCGGCGGCCTACGGCCATACCTTGCAGATGGAAGTTAAGATATTGATCCTGCACGGCCTTCTCCATCTGGCCGGCTACGATCACGAACGCGACCAGGGACAGATGTCGCGCCGCGAAAGCAGACTTCGCAAGCAGTTTGCTTTACCTGCCGGCCTGGTCGAGCGCAGTAAGGCGGCTAATGGTCAGCGCCCACGGCGGGCCGCCAAGCCATGAGCTCTCCTTTCTGCAATCATCATCGCCCTTCTGCTCGGAATCCTGACTCTCTCGTCTTACATCGCCAGGCTGTACGCGGAGACAGGCAAGTTCCTCTCCGGCGAGTTCCAGGAGAACATCGACGTCTGGGAGGCGAAGATAGAGCCGCGGCTGGGGCTTAGCCGGGAACGGATCGCGCTTTCCGCAGCGGTACTGAGCCAGTTCTCCCTGGCTTCGCTGGCCCTCTACTTTGGGGTGCTGCTCTTTGCGGCGAACGCAGGAGCCCGGCCCACCGCGGCAGAGGTGGCGCAAGCGGTGCTTGGCGCCGTGCTGGTCATCGTTCTCTTCAATCAATTCCTGCCCTTCGTTTTTTTTACCCGCACGGGCGGCCTCTGGGTCGTACGCCTGACGTTTGTCATCCGTGTGCTGTTCTATCTCGTCCTGCCGGTGACGATCTTGCTGGCATTTCTACTTTCGATCGCTGCGCTGGCGGAACCTCGGCCCGGCAACCCGGAGGAAGATCCCAGCGAGGCGGCGGTCGAGGCCCTGATCGAGGCAGGAGAGGAAGAGGGAATCATCGAGGAGAGCGACCGCGACCTGGTCCGCTCCGCGGTTGAGTTTGGCGACAAGGTGGTGCGCGAGGTCATGACCCCGCGGCCGCACGTGTTTGCTGTTCCGGCGGACATGACGCTGGAAGACTTTATCTCTGGCTTGAAGAAGCATCCGTACTCGCGCGTGCCGGTGTTTCAGGGCTCGCTGGATCACGTTACCGGAATTGCCTTCGCCCATGACCTGCTCCATATCGCCGATGATGCCGCCAGCACGCAGACAGTGGCCAGCATCCAGCGGCCGGCCGCGCTGGTGCCGGAAACCAAGCGAGTCAATGAACTGTTGCGGGAAATGCAGCGCGAGAAGCAACACATGCGGATGGTGATCGACGAGTACGGAGGCGTTGCCGGCCTGGTGACGATCGAAGATCTGCTGGAGGAGATCGTCGGCCGCATCAGCGACGAGCACGAATATGACAGCGAACAGGACGCGCCAATACACGAGGCGGGGGGCACATGGCTGGTTTCGGGAAATCTCGAAGTAGCCCGGCTTGAAGACCTGTTGAGCGGCGGCTACCAGGTGGAGCAGGAATACCAGGCCGCGACAGTAGGGGGACTGGTAAGCGAGATTGCCGGACGTATCCCGCTGCCCGGAGAGGTGATCGTTGCCGACTCGCTGCGCTTCGAAGTGGTGGCATCTACTGACCGCCGGATTGAACGGGTGCGGGTATCGTCGATTGAGGCTGCCGGCCGCTAGAGATCCAGGGTCTACACTAAGGTGTGCGATCCGGTTTCATCTCCATTCTCGGCCGTCCTAACGCGGGCAAATCAACGCTGCTGAACGCTCTCATCGGGGAAAAGATCGCGATCGTCAGCAACAAGCCACAGACCACACGCAACCGGATTCAGGGAATCGTGGAGGTGCCGGCGCGCAAGGGCCGGAGCGCTGCCCAGATCGTTTTTGTGGATACACCCGGTGTCCACCGGCCGGGCTCTCAACTGGACCGGCGGATGATGCAGGAAGTTTATGAGGCCCTGGAGAGCCGGGATATCGTCGTCCTGATGGTGGACGCGGCCCGATACAGCGAACCTCTCCAACCCGGACAGAAGCAATCGCCCCGCGCGCAACGGGAAAGCAATGAAGATGCGTTTGTCATGCAGTTGATCCAGAAGCTCGATTGTCCCGTGTTCCTGGTGCTCAACAAGATTGACCTGGTTTTACGATCGAAGCTTCTGCCCCTCATTGAACGATTCAGCGCTCTCTATCCGTTCGCAGAAGTGATCCCCATCTCCGCAAGCAAGAAGGATGGTCTGGATACGTTGTTGATGAAGTTGATCGAGTATCTGCCTGAGGGCCAGCGATACTTCCCCAAGGAACAGTTCACCGACCAGCCTGAGCGCTTCCTGGTGGCGGAACTTATCCGCGAGCGGATACTGCTGGAGACGGGGGAAGAAGTTCCCTATGCTTCCGCAGTGGTCGTGGAGCGCTTCGAGGAGCCGGAAGCGGTCTCCGCCAAGTCATCGAAATTGCCCCTCACGCGGATTTCGGCGGTGATCTACTGCGAACGCTCGGGGCAAAAGGCAATTTTGATTGGTAAGGGCGGGACCAAACTCAAGAGCATAGGTGCGGCCGCGCGCAAGGAAATCGAGTCCCTGCTGGGCACCAGGGTCTATCTTGAGCTGCATGTGATTGTCGAAGAGAACTGGCGGGAGTCACGATACTTTGTCGACTCCCTGGATTGGCGCAAACAACTGGAAGATCTTGCCCAAGCCAGGCAGGGCTCCGAGGAGAAGGTTAGTCCACAACACCAAAACCGGGCAAAACGGGACGGGTGGCCCAGGTTCGCCCCAGCGTACCTGGGACGAAAAGAGGGGCGAAGCCCAACCATTGCCTTAGCCAAAACGTGCTTTATACGAGTCGCTGAATTTCGTGCGAACCGCAGATATCTCAATACGCTACGGTCCGGTGGAGATGTTTATTCGGCAGAGTAGCCATGGGCCTGCGGCCCACCCAAGGTGATGAAAAACGCTTCGGTCTAGCAACCACTCTTTATGGAACCGTCGCCCCCTCCTTTGTCATCCCGATCGCCTGTGACTTTTTCGATCTTTTCGTGTTTTCTGCGTAGCTAACCGGATGCTTTTTACCCCCCACAAAGCCGTCATCCTGAGCGAAGCGCCGCGCGGTCTATCGCATAACGGACGGCTTATGGCGCGCAGTCGAAGGACCCCGGCGATGCTTGTTAGCAGATGCTCTTCCCATCTTTCCAGCCACAAACTACAGGCCAAATCAAAAAAGTCACAAGCTCCGAGCGCAGCGGAGAGATCTGCGGTTCTCCTTTTCGCGTCTCCTCTACTCCCGCACGCTGATGCCTAAGCTCTTCATCTTGCGATAGAGGTGACTCCGTTCCAGTCCCAATGCTTCCGCGGCGCGGCTAACATTGCCGTGACACTCATCGATTTTCTTTAGGATGTAATCGCGCTCGTAGGCTTCGCGCGCCTGGTGTAGGGTGCTGAATTCTTCTCCCTTGCGGCCGCTGCCGCGGAAGACCAGCATGGGCAGGTGCTTGCGTTCGATGCGGATTGTCTGCGGATTCAGGATCATCACCCGCTCGATCACGTTCCTTAGCTCGCGCACGTTGCCTGGCCAATGGTATTGCTTGAGAACCGCAATTGCCTCGTCGCTCATCTCAATTCGAGGACGGCCATACTGGCGGCCGAACTCCAGCAGAAATTCGCGTACCAACAGCGGTATGTCTTCCTTCCTGTCCCGCAAGGGAGGTACGTAGAAGGGAATGACGTTCAAGCGGTAAAAGAAATCCTCGCGGAAGTTTCCCTTGGCAATCTCTTCTTCCAGGTCTTTATTGGTCGCGGCAATGACCCGGACATCGACCTGGATGGTCTGCGTGGCGCCAACCGGAGTGAAACGCTGTTCGTCCAACGCTCGCAGAACCTTGGCCTGCATTTTGAGGCTCATGTCACCGACTTCATCGAGGAACAAGGTCCCCTCATCGGCTCGTTCAAAGGTCCCGAGCTTTTCCACCGGGCCGTTGGGGACGGCACCATGGCGATAACCGAAGATCTCGCTCTCGATGTAATCCTCGGGAATGGCGGCACAGTTCAACTCCACAAACACCCGGTCGCTGCGCAAGCTTTCGCTGTGGATTGCGCGCGCGATCAGTTCCTTCCCGGAACCTGATTCACCGTAGATGAGCACCCGGCCGTTGGTCGGTGCCATCAATTTGATCTGCTGGCGTAAGGCCTTGATGGAGACGCTCTCGCCGGTGATGGGCACGTGCATCAGCAGTTGGCGCTTGAACTCCTGGTTCTCGCTACGCAATCGACGCGCTTGCACGGCATTCTTTAGCAGGATGAGGGTGCGATCGATGGAGAGCGGCTTCTCCAGGAAATCAAAGGCGCCGAGCTTGGTGGCGCGCACCGCAGTCTCGATGGTGCCATGGCCGGAAATGATGATGACTTCCGGTGTGCTCTCGATGGCCAGGGAACGAATCTCCGTCAGCACATCCAGGCCGTCCCGGTCGGGTAGCCAGATGTCGAGCAGCATTACATCATAGGAAGCGTCACGCAACAGCACCATGGCCTCGGTAGCGGTAGCGGTGCTGGTCACGGTGTATCCGTCCTCCTTGAGAATTTCACCCAGGGATTCCCGAATCTCGGCCTCGTCATCAACGATCAGAATGTGGTTCATGAAGTCAACCTGCCGTTCGCCCCTGCCAGAGCGGCCTCGTGCGTGCTCTTGGCGTCGGCCAACGGCAGTTCGATGATGAATCGCGCTCCGGTGGGAGTGTTTTGTTCCGCGCGAATGGCCCCGCTGTGTTCCTGAATAATTTTCGAAGCGATGGCCAGCCCCAGGCCGGTGCCGCGCTGTTTGGTGGAGAAATAGGGCAGGAAAAGGCGTTCGCGCATTTCGTCATTCAGCCCATGGCCGGTATCGGCGACCACGATCTCCGCTGTGGTGTGGCCCTCGATGAGCCCGGTTTCGATCGTCAGTTCACGCAGCAAGCTGCTCTGCATCGCTTCGGCTGCGTTGTCGATGAGGTTGGCGAGAGCGCGCTTCAACGCCTCCGGATCGGCTAATACCGGGGGAATGCCGCCGCCCAGACGCTTCACGATGCGAATATGCTGAATTCGCCCAGCGAACAAGGCCAGGGCACTCTCCACAATGGAGTTGAGATCGCACACTTTAGGCCGCGAGGAGGGGAACTGCGCCAGTGAGGCGAACTGGTCCACCAGCCTGCGCATGGTTTGCACGGAACCCAGGATAACGTCGCTGCATTTGCGAATCACGGAATCGGAATCCGGGGTGGGGCGATCGACATGCTTACGAATTCTCTCCGCGGAAAGCGCAATCGGCGTCAAAGGATTTTTTATTTCGTGGGCCACCCTCTGGGCCACTTCCTTCCACGCCATCTGACGCTGGGCGTGGAGGAAATCGGTGACATCCTCCAGCACCAGGATGCATCCCTCGCGGTCTTTGCCTAATTCCAGCCGGGCGATGGTTGCGGTTACGTTAAGGGCGCCGCGCGGGCCGGGCAGCTCGATTTCGGTAGCCGCCAGGCCCATGCGCTTGCTCCGGCGCAGAAGCACAATCAGCTCGTCGGCGATTTCACGCGGCAAAATCGATTCCAACGGCATCCCCGAAAGGTCGTGGTGGTCGCGCGGGCTAAGCAAGTTGCGCGAGGCGCGATTTGCCTGCAGGACGCACATTTCCGGATCGAGCGTGACCACCCCGCTGGGAATTGTCTCCAATACAGTT
Organism: uncultured Acidobacteriaceae bacterium; assembly: GCA_963838445.1. Lineage (GTDB taxonomy): Bacteria > Acidobacteriota > Terriglobia > Terriglobales > Acidobacteriaceae > PALSA-350. Next base: position 238,461 of record CAWIRT010000062.1, on the reverse strand, counting down.
TCGAGTTCGCTGCGGCGCTCTTCCAGTGCTCGATTTGCGGCCGAGAGCTGGGTGGTGGAGGTTTCCGCCAGGGCGCGGCTTCCTTCCAGGTCCTCTGCCATGCGATTGAACGATCGCACCAGTTCCCCGAGTTCCTCAGTGGCCGCGACCTGTACCCGGTGAGTGTAGTGGCCGGCGGCGACCGCGTCCATGGCATCCGCCAACGCCTCCACCGGCCTGGTGACCTGCTTGGAGAGAAAGAGCGCCAGCCAGCTGCTGGCGAAGAAGACCAGCGTGGTCAAGAGGAACAGCAGGAGAAGGTAGGTGCTGCGGATACGGCTGCGTGCGCGGTAGAGCGTCTGGTAGTCACGGGAGCCGGAGCGAATATCCTCAATGGTGGCGCTCAGTCCCGGTGGGAGTGGCAGACCGGCAACCACGATGCCCCCATCCCCTGTGCTGGCTTCCCCTAATACATATTCGTCTTTTCCGGTGACCAGCATGGGCACGTCGATGCGCTGGGCGGCGCGCAAGACAGTGGCGGTGAGAGGATCATGTCCCTGGGCTACCTCGCCGGCGTTCTCATCCATCCAGGAACGAATGATCGCCCGGCCATTGTCCTGGGGCAGCTGATATTGTCCGATCGCCAAGCCGCTGCGATAGACCACAACAAACCCGCCCTCGAGGGTGATCCGGTGGGTTCCGATTTCCCGCAGCAGAGCTTCCGAATTCCCGATTTGCAGAGAGCGGCTGAGGGTGGGGGAACTGGCCAGCGACTCGGCCTCGGCCCTGGCGTTTGCGGCGGCATATTGAGAAAGCTCAAGTGCCACCAGGGTCGAGTCCTGCCGCATCTGCGAGGCAGGCTGCGAGAACCAACGTTCCATGGCGCGATTGAGCAGCCCGAAGCTGAACAGGAACATGAAGACGGCGGGCGCGAACGAGAGCAGGAGAGCACCGACTAACATCCGGCTGCGAATTCTCGAGCCGAGGACGCGGCTGCGCTGGTCGGCGAGCAACTTCACGATGTTACGGAACAGCAGGACGAGCAAGGTCAGCAGGAGTAGAAACGCCACCACGGACAGCGCAGTGAAGAGAAAGATCTGGCCGCTGCCGTGGGGCCGCAGGAACGGGGGAAGGGGGTTAAAGGCATTCAGGGCAGCCAGCACCAGCAGAAGCAAGAACATGCCTCCACCGAGCGCTACAACGGCACTCCTGCGGTGCTGGGATTCCGTTCCCACGCAATTCTCCCCGTGTGTCTAACAGATTACAGCGCCAGGGAGCATGGCGGATATGAAGAAGGGCCTTCCGCTGACCCTCCGCTATGCTTCCGTCAGGTAGAGGGGCTGCTTTCAACAGGAGTTGCTGGTGGAGAGATACGGAATGCCTCGGCGGTCCACGGGAGATCCGGAGGAGCGAATCGGTCAGCAGTTTCGCTAGAGGGAGTTCATCTTGAGCAGGAACTCAGCGTTGTTGCGGGTTTTGCCCAGGCGGTCGACCAGTAACTCCATGGCTTCGACGGGGGAGAGCGGATTGAGAACCTTACGTAGAACCCAAATTCGCTGCAGATCTTCCTTGGGAATCAACAACTCTTCCTTGCGCGTGCCGGAGCGCTGGATGTCGATTGCGGGAAAGACGCGCTTGTCCACCAGCTTGCGGTCAAGAATCACTTCCATGTTGCCGGTGCCTTTGAACTCTTCAAAGATGACTTCATCCATGCGCGAGCCGGTGTCAACCAGGGCGGTGGCAATGATGGTAAGGGAACCACCTTCTTCAATATTGCGGGCGGCGCCAAAGAAACGTTTCGGGCGCTGCAGAGCGTTGGAATCGACACCACCCGAGAGTACCTTGCCGGAGGGCGGGACGATGGTGTTGTAAGCGCGCGCCAGGCGGGTGATGGAATCCAGAAGGATGACCACATCGCGCTTGTGTTCCACCAGCCGCTTGGCCTTTTCGATGACCATCTCGGCTACCTGCACATGGCGTGCCGCCGGCTCATCAAAGGTGGAGCTGATGACTTCACCCTTTACCGATCGCTGCATATCCGTCACTTCTTCCGGGCGCTCGTCGATCAGCAAAACGATCAGCGCAACTTCGGGGTGATTGGTGGTGACGGAGTTAGCGATGGACTGCAGAAGCATTGTCTTGCCGGTGCGTGGTGGGGCGACGATGAGGCCACGCTGGCCCTTGCCCACCGGGGTTAGCAGATCCGTGACCCGGCCACTGGTATTTTCGTGGACGGTCTCCATCTTGATGCGTTCCTGCGGATACAGCGGTGTCAGGTTGTCAAAAAGGATCTTGTTGCGGGTTTCCTCGGGAGACTCGAAGTTGATGGCCTCGATCTTCACCAGGGCAAAATATTTCTCCCCTTCATGAGGAGGGCGCACGTTGCCGCTGATGGTATCGCCGGTCTTGAGATCAAATTTTCGGATTTGCGAAGGCGAGACGTAAATGTCGTCCGGCCCGGGGAGGTAGTTGTAATCGGGCGAACGAAGAAAGCCGTATCCGTCGGGAAGGATTTCAAGCACCCCTTCGGCAAAAATATGGCCTTCTTTTTCACTCTGGGCCTGAAGGATCTTGAAGATAAGATCCTGCTTGCGGAGGCCGCTGGCACCCGGGATTTCCAGGGTACGGGCGATGCGGCTGAGCTCCGTTATGTTCTTTTCTTTTAACTCGGAAATGGTCATTTTCACCTACGGGGGGTAGTTTGGAGGGGTTTATCGGGAAGGAATCTTGCTGGTTTACAGCGGGCTCGAGTTGTCTTAGGCAGGGGTCGAAAAGGCCCAGAACAGGGCCGCGCTTAAGCTGCGCGGCGCTGCTGGATCTGAGATGCTTCCGGGGTAGAGGCGGCTGGTGCCGCCGGGCTCTCGTGATGGAAGCGGACTAGAACCTCATTTGTGGTGTCTTGGAGACGGGTATTGGGCTTGTGCAGCTTGCGTGTAGCTTTCGAAGCAAGCTGACACAGTGTATAGCGATTCGTGACGTGGGCAAGTGCCCCAAAGATAAGATCAGAGCGCATCTGTATTCTCCTTCATCCTTTGACCGTCCATGTGCGCATTTCCAGATGGCAAAGGATCTGCCTCGCGCGGCGTCGGTCGATTTTCTATCTGTTAGACGCGTATGCTCTCTTGCGGGAACAATTTTTTCGTCTGGGTTTCATGTTGTCCAACCGGTTACTGGAAAGATTCCCTGCGTCGCATATAACGACGCTTCCGGCGGAATTCCCTCGCGCGAGACCTTTGTGCAGAGGCGCTTTTGCGGGTGTGGCCTCTGTCTCCAGGTGGCGCATGCATCAAAACAACCTGCATGTCGCGCTGCTGTGACCTCTGTGCCTAATGAAGTTCTGTCTTCCGATGCTCGATGCCCTTACTGAAGCTGGATGATTACAGAAAGGGCCAGATCGCTGAGTCAATGCCCAAAAGGCGCGCTCTCACTAAGCCAAATAGAACTTATCGCGATCGAAAGTGAGGGTCAACACTTTTTTTCATAGAAATTACTCGATTGATTCCCAAAAATGGAATATTCGAAAAAACTTCCTCGGAACCCTCTATTTTCGCTTGTAAGCCGCTCTCTAGGCAAGTTTTAGGCAACTGCGTACCATGGGCGAGACAGGAAATCTGCCCCGATGGCGAAAAATCGAACTTCTGACCCTGCTGCCGAACCCGGCGTACCCCCACCCTCGCTCCAAAAGGTCGAGAAAGGCTCACACCGCTCTATGTGGGAGGTCCTACTCCAATTGCGCGTTTTGCTGCCCTACGTGGGCCGCCTTCTGCCCCTGCTCGAACCAGGTATGTTCAAGTCAGGCCCGGACTTGACAGAACTTACCAACGGTATCGCCGCGATGCAAACCAGCAGCCGTGATCTGGAAGTGCAGGCCAGGAATCAAGCGTTCCAGCTGGAGCGAATCGAGCAACAAATGAGCCGCCTGCGTGTGGTTCACGAGAACAGCATCGAGGAAAGCCGCCGGCTCTTTGACCATGTGCGTTCGCTGCGCCGCTGGATGCTGGTTATGGCGGTTGTGATGGTTGTGCTGCTTCTGGCTACGGCGGGGATGGTCACTTTCCTTATTATTCACGCCTCGTTATGAATTGCGGCCTCTTCCAATTGTTGATACTATCGAAATTTTTTTCCACGACGCCAACTCGATTTATCGAAGAGCGCAATTTGTACCGCATCGGTGCAGGCTTTCTGTTGCCAGTCGTTCTAATCCGGGACTAGGATACGCGATAGTTCGGTGCAGTCCTCTTCCCTGGACGTGCCAGATCTCCCCTACGAAGTCGTTCCAGGCCTCACGATAGCAAAGAAAAGCTGGCGACTTCCTTCGTCAGCATGTGTGGAGTGACTCTCTATGGCATGGTATGCCTATTGTATTAGTGAAAAGCAGGCGTTTCCTGAACTTAGCCGCCACCGAAAACCCGTTCCAATGGACTCGGTGATGGGTATCTCAGGAAATCAGATCTTCCTCTATCCAGCCAGTGATCTCGCAGTTATCGTCAGCGAACATCAACCCTCAGAAAATTTAGATCAGAAAGCAGCCGTCGAACACGCACGTGTGATCAGCGACTGTTTCAAACTCTCCACCGTTCTCCCTTTCCGCTTTGGCACTGTTTTTGCGGATGATGAAGCCTTGAGGAAGTCGATTCGCTCCAATCAGCGGCAGTTTCTTGCCAATGTTGAGCGTTTGCGCGGGAAAGCAGAGATGCACCTTAAAGTGCTTCTGGATGATTGCTGCCGCGAACAAGGCGCTCCGGTTCCGATGGACCGGGTAGGCAAGGAATACTTGTCCAGCTTGCGGGAGAGCGCTACCCGTCAGCGCGAACGGCAGACCAAGGCGCGGGCTGTTTCGGTGCAAATGCATCGCATGTTCAGCCCCCTCGATGAAGAGATCAGTTGCCGCAGGATGGATTCCGGCAAGATGCTGCTCGACATCGCTCACTTGATTGATCACAAGGGTATCGAGCGCTACCAGAACAAGTACTCAAGCGCCAGCCAGCAATTGAAGGATTGCCATATGCAACTCTCCGGACCCTGGCCACCCTATCACTTCGTGCAGCGGTTGACTCGTCCGGTGCATGTACATGCGGTGCCTGCGTAGGACGATTGCAAGCATGGATTAAGAGAAGAGCCCCGGTGATGCCGGGGCTCTTCTCTTGTAGGGAAGGGCTTAAGAACCAATCCATTCCAATCTCATTTTTGGTGCGTCGCGGAGTGGAGCGGAGAGATCTGCGGTTGCTCTTAAACGGCACCGCCACTTAGACAACTTTGTTCGCGGCAGGGAGGTCTTTTCTTCGACTCAAGACAAAGCTGGCATGGGAACGCCGGTCGGCGGAAGCGTGGTCGATCTTGCGCCAAAAAGCCACAAAGTAATCGACCGCGGAAATGATAGAAACCAGCACCATGAAGTAGATAGCAGCGATTGCGATCCACTCGACCGGCATGATAAACCAGCCAAAATGCCATGCATACCAGCCGTGGGCGAGGATGACCGCGACCACGGAGACAATCTGAATCACCGTCTTGAGCTTGGCCAGGTCACTGGCCTCGATGGTGAAACCTTCCGAACTGGCTATCGAGCGCAGGCCACTTACCAGGAACTCACGGCCAATCACCAGGACCACAACCCAGGCTTTCATGAGATGAGGGTTGAACTGCACCAGGCAAACGTAAGCCGCCGTAATCATCAGCTTGTCGGCTAATGGATCGAGCAACATGCCCATGGTGGTGATTTGACCGCGCTTGCGGGCCAGATAGCCATCCACGCCGTCGGTGATCGAAGCCAGGATGAAAATCAGCGAGGCGGCAATTTCCTGTTCCCCGTGGACGCTCCGAAAGGGAAAGACACTGGAAAGCATCCAAATGAGCAGGGGAATGCAACAGATGCGGCTCATCGTGATGGAGTTTGGCAGGTTCACGATCGACTCGGCTGTTGAGGGAAAGCTCGCGCTCATCCCTCCTCAATTATGCACCAGGCGCCTGTGGGAGGCTGGGGGCCCGGTGCATCCTGCGCAGATGCGGGTTACTTTAGTCCCCGCACCTCCAGAAATCCGGGTCAGGCGTAAATGCCGCGTTGCTTGATGGTGAAGGCAACCCGGTCTATGGCCAGCATGTAGGCGGCGATACGATTGTTGACCGCGTGCGCTTCGGCGTAGCGAACTACGTCGCCAAAGCTTTCCGCCAGAATGCTCTCCAGTTGCTCGTTGACCACGGCTTCCTTCCAGAAATAGCCCTGACGATCCTGCACCCACTCGAAGTACGAGGCCGTGACGCCGCCGGCATTGGCCAGAATGTCTGGAATGATGAAGATCTTCTTGTCCGCCAGGATCTCGTCAGCGACTGCCGTGGTAGGTCCGTTGGCGCCTTCGCAAACGATGCGCGCCTTAACCCGGTCCGCGTTGCGGCTGGTGATCACGTTCTCTGTGGCTGCGGGAATAAGGATTTCACAATCGGAAACCAGCAACTCGGAAGAATTCACCGCTTCCGCGCCCTTGAACCCCATCACGGTGCCGTTGCGCTGCCGGTATTCGAGCAGCAGGTGGATATCGATCCCATGGCTGTTGTAGAGCCCGCCGTCGTATTCGGCGATGCCGATGATCTTGTAGCCTTTTTCCATCATCAGCTTGGCAGCGTTCGAGCCTACGTTGCCAAAGCCCTGGATGATCACCCGGCATCCTTCGCGCTGCATGTTCAGGTAACGCAGGGCTTCGTCGCACACCACGGCAATGCCCCGGCCGGTGGCTTCCCTTCGGCCCCGTGAACCGCCGATGTTGAGCGGCTTTCCCGTAACCACGGCGGTCACCGTCTGGCGCATATGCATGGAATAGGTGTCCATGATCCAGGCCATGGTTTGCTCGTTGGTGTTGATGTCCGGGGCAGGTACGTCCTTCTCCGGCCCGATAAATTCAATCAGCTCCGAGGTGTAGCGGCGGGTCATGCGCTCCAGCTCGCCGATGGACATCTTTTTGGGGTCGCAAATCACGCCACCCTTGGCGCCGCCAAACGGGATGTTGACCACGGCACACTTCCACGTCATCCAACTGGCCAGCGCGCGAACCTCATCCAGGGTCACATCGGGGGAATAGCGGATGCCTCCCTTACCCGGACCCCGGGCGATGGAATGTTGCACCCGGAAGCCGGTGAAGACCTCAATGCTTCCGTTGTCCATCATCACCGGGATGTGCACGATCACTTCGCGTGCCGGGTAACGCAATACCTTCCACAGCCCTTGATCCAGATTGAGTTTTTGGGCCGCAAAGTCAAATCGAGCAGCCTGGGCTTCCCACGGATTAATCTCCTGCTCGAGGGATACGGTTTGCATGACGAATTATCTCCAGTTAAGAACTGCGATGGCAGTTCGCCAGGTCCCGCTGCGGTTGAGCCGTTCGCGCCCGGGCGGGACGGCGCAGGCACTTCGACGGGGCGAAATCGAGCCTTCAGAAGCTTTTGCTCAATTTCCGCTCCCGGCGAGCCCTACGCGCTTGTGCGCCCACTTGGCCGGGACCTGTTTCTCGTACTAACCCCAAACTTACCGAGTATATGCGTGCCCAGAAACCCGGGCAAGCGCCCCCCACTCCATGAGATGCGCCATCAGGACGAATCCTCTCTTGTTTACCTGCCTGCGGCTATGGCCATTTAGTATGAGCAGAAATGCCGGTAGATACGACTATTCTTCCCCAACGTGCAGAATTCCTCCGGCTGGCGGCAACGCATAGCCTGGTCCCGGTTTATCGCACGCTTACGGCCGACCTGGAGACCCCCGTCTCCGCCTTTTTGCGCCTGGCCGCCGATGAACCCCAGTCCTTCCTTCTGGAATCCGTTGAGGGGGGCGAAAAAGTGGGTCGCTACACCTTTATCGGCGTCCGCCCCTATCGCACAATCCTGTCCCGCGGCAACGCTATCGTTATCAAAGAGCGAGGAAAGAGCCTATCCCTGCAAGGGGACGTCTTTGCCCTCCTGAAGGAGCTGTTGGCCGGGCAAACACCGGCGCATATCGCCGGGTTGCCGCCGTTTACTTGTGGCGCGGTCGGCTTCTTTGCATACGACGTGGTGCGGCAACTGGAGCGTCTGCCCGAGATGGCAGAGGATGATCTCGGCGTTCCGGATGCCTGCCTGATGTTCTTTGACGAGGTGTTGGCCTTCGACCACGTGCGCAAACAGATTCTGTTGATCGTGACTGCCGATCTTGGGCGCCAGAAACCAGCCGCCGCGTACGCGGATGCTAAAAAGCGGCTCAGTCCAGCTGGAAAAGCGCCTGGCGAGACCCATCCCCAAGCCTCGACATGCTCCACCCCGGGGTAAGCTCTCCGTAACCAGCCACACCCTCAAAAAGGACTTTCTGGCTGCCGTGGCCAGGATCAAGGAATACATCGCCGCCGGCGACATTTTCCAGGCTGTGCTGTCACAGCGCTTCGAAGTGAAGCCCGGAGTCGATCCTTTCTCCGTTTACCGCGCTTTGCGAATCGTCAACCCGTCCCCCTATCTCTACTTCCTGCGCTTCGATCTGGAGAAGGTGTCGACCTGTCTGGTGGGCTCGTCTCCGGAATTGCTGGTGCGCGTGCAACAGCGCCACGTGGAGTATCGTCCCATTGCCGGAACCCGTCCGCGTTCTGCCAATGAAGCGGAAGATCTGCGCATCGAGCAGGAGCTGCTGACGAATGAAAAGGAACGGGCCGAGCATGTGATGTTGGTGGATCTGGGGCGGAACGATATTGGCAGGGTATGCGAATTCGGCACCGTGCGAGTGAAGAGCCTGATGCATGTGGAACGTTACTCCCACGTGATGCACCTGGTCAGCTCACTCGAGGGCCAGCTTAAGCAAGGACTTTCGGCGGTGGATGCCTTCTGCGCCTGCTTCCCGGCCGGCACCCTGAGTGGCGCGCCCAAGATCCGCGCGATGGAAATTATTGAAGAACTGGAGCCGACTCGCCGTGGGATTTACGGGGGCAGTGTTTTCTATGCCGACTTTTCAGGGAACTTTGATTCGTGCATCGCCATTCGCAGCATGCTGCTCAAGGGAGAGCAGGGCTATATTCAGGCGGGCGGGGGCATTGTGGCCGATTCGGTCCCGGAAGAGGAATATGAGGAGTCGGTCAATAAGGCGAAAGCGGTCGTGCGCGCCGTCGAAACGGCGCGGGCCGCGGCAACACATAGGAAGTGAGCGTGTATTCGATCCAGAACACGTTCGCGGTACGTAAACCGAAAGGCAAATCTCCGGTTTTCGATCTTGAACAGAGGGCCTGATTTACGTTCTGAGCGTTCCCCTGGGGCTACACTGAAGGAAGTGGCTCCCATGGTATTCGTTCTCGACAACTACGATTCCTTTACCTACAACCTGGTGCAGTATATGGGCGAGCTTGGGGCCGAGATGACCATCAGCCGCAACGACCAGTTGACGGTCGAGCAAATCGAGGATCTCAAGCCGGAGCGTATTGTCCTTTCTCCAGGGCCTTGTACCCCGCAGGAAGCCGGCGTCAGCATTCCTCTTATCCGGCATTTTGCCGGAAAGGTGCCCATATTGGGTGTTTGCCTTGGGCACCAGGCAATTGGAGCTGCCTTTGGCGGCAATGTCGTGCGCGCACCAAAGGTGATGCACGGAAAGACCAGCCTGGTCGAGCACGACGGACGCAATCTCTTTGCTGGTCTTGCCAGCCCCATGATCTGTACGCGCTATCACTCGCTCATTGTTGCCGACGAGGGTTTGCCGGAGGAACTGGAGGTGAGCGCCCGGGTGCAAAATGGCGATAGCAACGGAACCATCATGGGCCTGCGGCACCGCCGCTTTCCCATCGAGGGGGTTCAGTTTCACCCCGAAAGCGTGCTCACCGTGGACGGCAAGAACCTGATCCGGAATTTTCTCTCTCTTTGAGAATTGTTGTGACCATGCGATTTCTCCTGGCCGGCACCGTTGTATTCTTTGCCCCGCTGCTGGGAGCCCAGCAGCCCATCGGACGCACTTCGGCCACCGAGGTGCAAGTGTCGGGTGCGGTGAACATTTCCCACGGCGAGACTGTGTTGGGCAACGGCAGCGAGATTACTGCTGGGACCGAGGCGGTGAAGATCACGCTCCAGCGAGGCGGCTCGTTGCATCTGTGCTCGACCAGCAGCGTTCACCTGGCGAAGGATCGTTCTGTGGATGACCCGGCCAGCAGCGCGCTCATGATGGCGCTGGACCGCGGCGCGATCGAGGCCAACTACGTAGTGGGCAAGTATTCCGATGTGCTGCTCACCCCTGACCTGCGGATCCTCATCTCCGGGCCGGGACAAGCCAACCTGAGCATCCGGGTCAATACGCAGGGAGATACCTGCGTCGACAATCACGGCGCAGACGCACCGTACGTTACGGTCAGCAGCCAACTGGAAGGCGGAGCGTACCGGGTAATGCCGGATCAACGCGTGACCTTCGAGCATGGCAGCCTGAGCGAGGTGGTGGATCATGAACCAGAGCCTTGCGGCTGTCCAGCCATGCCGGTCACTTCCGTGGCCAGCACGGGGAATACGGGAGCCAGCCCCGCGGCGCCGGGACGGCCGGTCGGCGGCCCTTCCTCGACCCCTGCCGATACCGCGTTTCCCATAGCGGAAAGTGAGGGCCTGGCTCCGCCGCCCGCCCCACGTGCTGCACCAGTGGTTCCCGCGGGAGAGACGCATGCCCAGGTTACGGTTCCGCTCACCTACAACGGAGAGAATCCCGCAGCGGCCCCGGCCACCCCTCCTACTCCACCCTCGGCCGCTCCCGTCGCAGCCGCTCCCAAGCCAGCGCCTCCGCCGGAGGTAGCGTCCGCACCTCCTCCAGCCAACCAGTCATCCGATAAAGGCGGCGTCTTCCATCGCATCGGCCACTTCTTCTCCCGAATCTTCGGCAAATAGAGAAGGGGCTACAATCGACTGTTGAGGATTCTGCACCACCAATCCAGCAAGCAATGAAGGAGTTTTTCTTTTATGGCGATTCCTGCCACACAGATGCGCCCGGGCATGGTCATCAAGCACAACAACGAGCTGCACACAGTCTTTAGCGTCGAGCATCGGACACCGGGAAATCTGCGCGCATTCATCCAGGCCAAACTCCGCAACCTGCGCACCGGCGCGATGTTTGAGCACCGTTTCCGCTCGCCGGATCCCATCGACCGGGTCATCGTCGACGAAATTTCCATGGACTTCCTCTACTCCGACGGCGACGACTACTACTTCATGAACACAGAAAACTATGAACAGACGAACTTGAAGGGAAGTACCCTGGGCGATGCCATCGAGTACCTGATCCCGAATCTTCAGATCAAAGTTTCGTTTTTCGACGGCGTGGCGGTGGGTATCGAGTTGCCGCAGACCGTGGAGATGACGGTGGTAGAAACCGAGCCCGGCCTGAAATCGGCGACCGCATCCTCCGTCACCAAGCCGGCCAAGATGGAGACTGGCCTGGTGGTTCAGGTGCCCCCGTTCATTAACGAGGGGGAAAAGATTCGAGTCGATACGGCCGAGGGCGCGTATCTGTCCCGGGCCTAGAGAAAAACATGACCATAGTGCGTCACTACATCGTAAAAGGCCGCGTTCAAGGGGTCGGCTTCCGCTGGCTTGTTCATCGCGAAGCAGGGACTCGTGGATTGAAGGGTTGGGTTCGCAATACCGAGGCGGGCGAGGTCGAGATCATGGTCGCGGGCAGCCAGGACAAGTTGGCTGAACTTCGTGCCGTGCTCGAACGGGGTTCTCGTGGCAGCCGCGTGGATGCAGTGCACGAGCAAGATATGGATGAAGCCATGGCAGACGGCTTGGAATCGTTCCAGATTGAAGGAGCATGGTAGCTACGAATGACCCACCCTCCGATTAACTGTGAGCCTCTGAAATCTCTAATCCGGACGATTCCGAATTTTCCCAAGCCGGGCATTCTTTTCTACGACATCACGACCCTGCTCAAGGACAAGAAGGGTTATGCCACCCTGGTGGACGCATTGGCAGCCCACTACATCGGCTTCGAGGATGTGGACTTGGTTCTGGGGATTGAGGCGCGGGGATTTATTTTCGGTCCCGCACTCGCCTATCGTCTGAATGCCGGCTTCGTACCGGTACGCAAGCCAGACAAACTGCCCGCGCCCACGGCACGCGTGACCTACGATCTGGAATATGGAACAGATGCGCTCGAAATTCACCTGGACGCCATCGAGCCGGGCCAAAACGTACTCATCGTGGACGACCTGCTGGCCACCGGAGGGACCATGGAGGCAACGGTGAAACTGGTGCGCCAATTAGGGGCCCGGATCGTCGGCCTTGCCTTTGCCATCGAGCTCGACTTTCTCAACGGACGCGATCGATTCAAAGAGTATGACGTGTTCAGCCTGTTGCATTACAGCGAGTAGTGTTACACCGCCCTGCGGCCGCCGCTAAAGAGGTGGATGACCAGGGCCACCGCGGCGACGATGAGCAAGATGTGCAGGGCAAATGCGGCAATGTGAAAAAGGAGAAAGCCGCCAACCCAAAGCAGGATGAGAATAACCGCGAGCGCCAGCCACATTGCTTGTGCACCTTGCGGAGAGTATCTCATCTAGCGGGGGATTAAGGCGCCCTCATCGTTACTTGCCGTAAGATTGAGGGGAATGGTCCCGGCCAGCCGCGACCATTCATGGGCCTCGCTTCGAAATACACTCATTCTGGAAACCCATAGCCACGATGCTTTCGCGCACATTGTTACCGATGCTGTTTGTGTTGGCGCCGCTGTCGCTCGCCGTAGCGCTGGATCAACCCGCCGGGCTGACCGCTCTGACCCATGTGCGGGTGATCGATGGTACCGGCCACCCTCCGCTTGAAGATGCAACTGTGGTCATTGAGGGCAATCACATTTTGACCATTGAGCAGGGGACAGCTTCGATTCCTGCGAATGCGAAAATACTCGACTTGCATGGCGATACAGTCATGCCTGGCCTGATCAATGCGCACGGCCATCTGGCTTTGATTGCGGACGGCCAGAATTCGGCCACGGCTTATACGCCGGAAAACGTGCTCGCGGAACTGCGGCAGTACGAGAGTTACGGTGTGACCTCCATGTTATCGCTGGGAGTCAACCGCGACCTGCTTTATCCCATTCGGGAGCAGCAACGTGAGGGCAAACTCGACGGCGCCACGGTGTTTACGGCGGACCGCGGCATCGGTGTTCCGGACGCGGCGCCAGGCCTTCCGGCTGCGCCGGATCAGCTTTATCGTCCGGCAACCCCTGGAGAAGCTCGCTCGGTCGTGGATGCGATGGCCAGGCGACACGCGGACGTCGTCAAGATTTGGGTAGACAGCGTGGGAGGAACAAAACCCTCGATGTCACCGGAAGTCTACCGGGCGGTGATTACGCAGGCACACAAGCACCATCTGCGCGTGGCAGCACATATCTTCTACCTGGCTGACGCCAAAGCGCTGGTCAATGACGGAGTCGACATATTGGCCCACAGCGTACGGGATAAACCTGTTGACCAGGAATTGATTGCGGCGATGAAGCGCCGCGGCGTTTGGTATATTCCCACCTTCACGGTCGACGAATCGTTTTACATCTACGCTCAGCACCCGGGGTTCATGCAGCTTAATTTCTTCAAGGATGCCGTCTCCCCAGTGGTGTTAACGATGTTGAGCAGCGACACGTACAGCCAGAAGGTAAATCAGGACCCGAAGACCGCGCAGCACAAAGCGGACTTCGCCATGGACCAGCAAAACATGAAGACGCTTTACGACGCAGGCATTCGGGTTGGTTTTGGAACCGACTCAGGCGCCATGCCGACACGCATCCCAGGATTTTCGGAGCACCGGGAGTTGGAAGACATGGTGCAGGCGGGGCTTACTCCGATGCAGGCTATCGTATGCGCCACCAGGAGCAACGCTGAGTTGCTGGGTATTGAGGCGACAAGGGGAACGCTGCGGCCGGGCAAGCGCGCTGACCTGCTTGTGCTGGCTGCCAACCCTCTCGATGACATCACCAACACGCGGTCGATTGTGACTATTTTCCATGACGGCCGCACGGTCGCGCCGCGCGTTCCGGTGGTGACGGCGCGCTAGCGCGGACATTTGAGAAGCAGACGCTGGGGATACCACTGCCCGGTCCGTGCAATCCTAGAATCTCGATTCACCCTCAGATGGCGAACGGTTGAGGCTCGTGGTATCCCACATCTCGCGAAAAACGAGCGAGATATGGGGCACCCGAAGTTCGTTTGCGGTCGAAATTTTCGAAGTCTTAGTGCCTGGGCTTCCTGGCTGGAGGACCCGCTTCGCGCACTACCGCAGGCGCTTCGAATTTGGCGAAATTCTTTTCGAACTTCTCTGCCAGCATGACCGCCTGGTTATCGTAAGCCCGCGGATCTTTCCACGCATTGCGAGGATTCAACAACTCCGCCGGCACGTCGGGGCAACTGAGCGGAATGCTCAAGCCAAACGCCGGCTCCGTGACGAACTCAATGTTGCTCAGGCGGCCATCCAGGGCGGCGTTCACCATGGCGCGGGTGTGCCTAAGGCTCATGCGCTCACCAGTACCGAAAGCGCCACCGGTCCAGCCGGTATTCACCAGCCAACATTGCGCATTGTGCTGCTGTAGCCGTGCGCCCAGCATCTTTGCGTAGACTGCTGGAGCCAGCGGGATGAAGGGTGAGGCAAAGCAGGTGGAAAACTCCGGCACCGGTTCGCTGCCCAATCCTGCTTCAGTGCCGGCCAGCTTGGCGGTGTATCCGGAAAGAAAGTGATACATCGCCTGATCCGGGTTTAGCCTGGCAATCGGCGGCAGCACCCCGAACGCATCCGCAGTGAGGAAAAGCACATGATTGGGATGACCACCGACGCCAGGAATCACCGCGTTGGCAATGTACTCCACCGGATAGGCGGCACGGGTATTTTCTGTGTAACGGATGTCACTATAGTCCGGCTCTCCCGTTTTGCTGTCGATCACCACGTTCTCGAGCACCGCGCCGAAGCGGATGGCATGGTAGATCTGGGGTTCCTTCTCCGGGGAAAGGTCGACGCACTTGGCGTAGCATCCACCTTCAATGTTGAAGATTCCGTTTTCGCTCCAGCCGTGCTCATCGTCGCCAATAAGGCGACGCTGGGGGTCGGCGGAGAGGGTAGTCTTTCCCGTGCCTGAAAGTCCAAAGAACAGTGCCGTGTCGCCTGCCTTGCCCAGGTTGGCTGAGCAGTGCATGGGAAATACATCCCGGGCGGGCAGGAGAAAGTTCATCACGCCGAAGATGGATTTCTTCATCTCCCCGGCGTACTTCGTGCCCCCGATGAGGATGATCCGGCGAGTGAAATCCGTGATGATGAAAGTGCCGGAATGGGTGCCGTCGCGTTCCGGCACTGCCTCGAACTCGGGTGCGGCAATCACGGTAAATTCAGGCTTATGACCGGACCGGTTCTCCGCCGGCACGCGAACGAACAATTGCTTTACGAACAGGGCGTGCCAGGCATACTCGGCGATGATCTGGACCGGAAGCCGATAGTGCTCGTCCGCGCCGGCAAATAGGTCGAGGACGTAAAGGTCCCGCTCTCGCATGTGGGCTACCACTCGTGCCAGAAGGGCCTCAAATTTGGCCGGGTCAAAGGGTTGGTTCACCTTGCCCCAATCCACGGTGTCGTTAGTAATGTCATCCCGCACGGTAAATTTATCTCGCGGGGAACGTCCGGTTCGTGCGCCGGTAAGGGCCACCAGGGCGCCGTTGTCAGCCAGACTGGCTTCGCCGCGGGCAATCGCCGCTTCAACCAGTTGAGGAGTCGAGAGGTTCCGGTGGACGTGGGCGCCTTCCACCAGCTTTCCGGTCATTGTGGTTGCTTTGACTGAATCCACTGGGGGCTCCTCCCTGGCGACCGCTCAGGTATGCACGAGTTTACCCAAGCGGATCCCATCGGAGCAACGCTTTGCCGCGCTTTGTCCAAGGACCGTTGCGTCTAGCCCAAGGACCGTTACCCCATGGTTATCGTCCAGGAGGGGCGAGCTTCGGGGAGGGCTAAGATTTGGGCATCACCGGCAGTTCCGGTAACAGCGTGGAGTGGCCAGCTTCCGCCATGACCGCATCCACCTGATCCAGGACCTCAGATATGCTCATGGTGTACATTTCACGGCCGTTATCGTACCCACTTTCCGCTGCCTGCTTCAGGTAGCGACCCGCTACCTGGGCCGCCAGCCGATCGGTGATGACGTGGCCGGAACGCTCTTTCTGCTCTACCCAGGCCTGCGCCGGCATGGCGATCCAAACCGGCCGGCCGTTGACCTCAAACCGGATATCGACCGCGTCCGCGTGCCGGGTAGCGATCGCGACGACATTCGCCGTCCATCGGCAGTGCAGGTCCTCCTGGGTCCAGTGGTCGGTTACATGGAAATCTTCGTACATAATTACCAGCCTAGAGCATTTCCTTCCATGCAGGGCGTTCCTTCTTTGCCACTCGAAAAGAAAGTTGAAAAAAATTAAAAAGAAAGATAATTTCACCGATAATCTGCGTCCAATTAGGCGACACTGAATAGCGTTTTCAAAATTGCGGTGTTTTGGGGCTGTTTCCGAGGTGCAGGAGTTCTGTGAAGGAACTGTTGCTGAGTGCGTACCTGCCCCATCTCATCCGATCGTGAAAACACTGGAACGACATTTTTAAGGTGTCGAGGAGCAACGAAAAAAGTGGTGCATAATCCAGAAACAATACAGAAATTCGAACAGGCCCTCCGTCGGCAGGAAAAGCAGTTGGAACGCTCCATGCTCTCAGCCGTGGAACAGGGCCGCGAAGTGGCAGCAGACAGTGCCTTAGACGCTGCTGACCAGGCCGTGCAGTCTTACCAGAAGGAGATGCTCTTCAGCCAGGGGACCAGCGGGCATGAGCAACTCGCGCTCGTGCGTCTGGCCTTGAAACGGCTCGACGAGGGCACGTATGGCGAGTGCATGCACTGCGGTAAGACTATCGGACTGAAGCGGTTGGAGGCCCTTCCCTGGACCCCGTACTGCATCGACTGCCGGGAGAAGATCGAAAACGGCGAGATCGAAGATCCGGTCGCCGCTGCCTGAGTTCATCGGACGTTTTCAGCAGGCGCCGAACCTCGTCTGTTTGACCCGCAAACTTCGGCGCTGCTAAACTTTAGAAGCTCACGCAGACGGCAAAAGGTATAGCGGCTGGGCTGCGACCCCTCCTACGAATGGCTTCTGAAGGAAATCAGTGGATACACAAACACGTCACGCGCTCAAACAGGACCGGTTGGTCGACGCCACCAGGACCAGTGTTGACTGGTTCCAGGACCATCGATCACGAGTAATGCAAGCCACAGTGGCCGCGGTCCTTTTGATCGCTTTCGTGATCGTCGCTTTGGTGGTCTACAACAAGCGCGCCGCCGCTGCCGATCTAGCCTTCGGCGAAGCCATGGATACCTACAACGCTCCCCTGGCACAACCGGGACAGCCACCCATGCCGGGGGAAAAAACTTTTCCTACCGCCGCGGCACGGTCCACATTGGCCAACCAGCAGTTTGCCAAGCTCGCGAATCAATATGGTTCTTTTGAAGCGGGGAAAACCGCCCGCTACTTTGCCGGGTTGACGGCGATTGATCTGGGCCAGACCGGGACAGCCGAGACAGATCTGAAGCAAGTTGCCGATGGCCATGACGCCGCTCTGGGGTCATTGGCGAAACTGGCGCTTGCCAACCTGTACCAGCAGATAAACCGCAATAGCGAGGCGGTTGTGCTGTACAACCAACTGATCGCGAAACCAACCACCACCGTGCCGGCGGATGCTGCCCGGTTGCAGTTGGCGGCGCTCTACGAGAAGACCAATCCCGCAGAAGCCAACAAAATTTACGTCCAGCTGAAGAGTTCGAAAACAGCGGCCGGCCAAATCGCGACGCAAAAGCTCCAGCAAAAGTAGCTTCGGGTATTTCAACTTCAGCAGACGTTGGGGCACCCAACGGTGCCTGGGCGGGACAGAGTCTTGAAACGACACGGCGTGGGTTAGTGCGTGGTGGCTCCCGGCTGCTGCACCGCGTCCGTCTGGAACTTGCGATACTGGTCAAAGCGAACGTCAATCTCAGCGCGGAAGCCGGCGACCAGGAAGGCACGCGCCTGCAGGTGCAAGGCTATCGTCGTAGGCAGCCACGCCTCATTGCGGATGAGCGCCTGATCGAATACCACGTTGCTGCCTTTGGCGACCGAGGCCAGTAGTCCAAAACCTACATGGTAATTTTCATCAAGAGTCGCGCTCATCCGCGAGACCTCGCGGTCCGTTTCATCGATCCAAATCGTGCCGCTGACCTTCTTGAGTGCCTCCTCATCTCGCCCGTGAGTTTTGGCGTGTTCATCGCCATTGAAGTCGAAAGCGATGGTGTCGCGCCCGTTCAGGCGGACGCGACGCGGCTTGGAAAAGGTAACAATCTGCAGTAGCCGCGCGACCGTGATTTCATCCTTGTCAGGATTGGTATAGCCGGGCTGCGAGATCTTCAGGACTTCTTTATTGACCCGGTCCTGTTCCTTGCGCGCCTGGTCCGGAGTCAGGTCCTTGCCGTCTTTGCGAACCAGTTTTTCCACCTGGTGGCCGTTCACAAAGAAGACCTCGTGCTCCTCGGTCTCAACTTTTTTGGTGTTCCCACGGCTATCCAGCTGGCGGGTGGTCTGCACGGCCCGGAAGGTATAGTTCTCGCGCAACTTATCCAATTGCTTCTGGTGCGCCTCAACTTCTCGCAGCATGGTTGCCGCGTCAGGTAGAGCGGCTGGTTCATTCGCGGCGAAGGCAGGTGAGGACAGGCAACCAAACGAAACCAACAACAACCCCAGTGGCCAGCCATGGCGGTACGAGAGACATCTTGCCCCTTACTGCTCATCTTAGCGTAGGCTGTTACCACTGAAATACCGGTCGGTACGAAAGGAAATGAAAACGATGGTGAATTTGCTCTTGAAGTGGGTCCTGGGCGCCCTGGCTCTCTTAGCGGTGACTTATATCGTGCCCGGGTTTCGGGTGGTTAGCCTGCCCTCCGCACTGGTGGCGGTCCTGGTGATCGGCTTTTTGAACATGACCCTGGGATTGGTCTTGAAAATCGTGACCTTTCCCTTCGCCATCCTCACCCTTGGGCTGCTTTTTTTAGTCATCAATGCGTTCATGCTCATCCTTGCGAGCAAGATCACACCCGGGCTGCAGATTGCGAGTTTCGGCGCCGCGTTTATTGGAGCAGCAGTACTGGCTGTCGTTCACATGATTATCGAGGCAGTGCTCTAGAGAGTCAGCGCGTCGAGTCAGGAGCAACGGCCGGGGGAGCATGGGGCGCCGCTACCCCGCGGGGCAAGGGGGCCAGGTTGCCGGTTGGGAGCACGGCCCGTCCCGTTCTGGATCGTCCCCGTCCCTGATTCACGGGCGTGGCCTGCACGGGGACTGGCTCTACAGGCACGTGCACCGCCGAAGCCGTTCCGAAGCCTCCAGACGCCGGGGCCACCATCCGTGGAGTATTGACCGGAGGAGCGCTCTGGGCGCTGGTATGGTGGTGAAACAAACGGCTGCGCAGAGCAGGATTCAAGACCACGGCGGACAAAGCAACGCTGGCTGCCAACGCACACGCGGCGATGGTTCGGGTCATCGAGGCGGAAAAACGGTTGCGCGAGGCGTTACGCCGATACCTGGAGCCTCTGGTTTATGCGCGCCTCCAAACCCGACGGCGGGTCGACACTTCCCAGCCGCCGCAGGGTATCGTCGATTTCCGAGTGTACGTTCATTGCAAACTCCCTTCCTGCTCGAGCAAGGCTGCGAGCGCGTGTCGGGCCCGGTACAAGCGCGAACGGATGGTCGATTCGGTGGTCTCGAGCACCAGAGCGATCTCCACCGTTGACAGCTCTTTCACCGCGGAAAGAAGCAAAACTTCGCGCTCCCTGGCCGGCAGGGTGTCGATGAGACCCAGAATCCGGGAATGACGCTGAGCGGTGATCACCCTCTTTTCCGCACTCATCTCGCTCGCCGGCAAAACCCGCGCCAGATCTTCAAAATCATCGACCTGGGGACGCGTCTTGGCACGCCGCTTGCGATCGAGGACCAGGTTCCAGGCGATGCGCACCAGCCAGACGCGATAATCGCGCACCTCAGCCAGCTTGCTGCGGTGGCGAAGAACGCGGAGGAAGGTTTCCTGCACCACGTCTTCCGCGTCGGCCGTATTGCGCGTAACCGAATAGGCGACGCGATAAAGCGTGGTCGAATACTCTTCCACCAGCGCGGTCACCCGAGCGTGCGTATCCTGCTCTGGTACGGCCACAGGCTCGGCCTCCAGCCATCCGACGAATTGTCCTTCAACCGTTCCCATAACTGAACAGAGACTGTCGCATATAGAGACGCATCATACGCCCTTTCCGCTCGGCCAATTATCCGCCACAGCTCCGTCGAATTCCTGTGACCGGGGGTGCAAGGGGCATCTATGATCATTCGTCATGCGTGCCCGTCCCCTGATCCCCCGTTCTTTACTGGCCCTCTGCTGGCTCATTCCGGCAGCCTGCGCCACCCTGTTGGCCGGGGGCCGGGAGACCGATGTTTCGGGTGTCTACCAGGGGCACGCGCCGGCAAAAGATGCGGCGAGGCGTGTCTTTACGCTCAGCCTGGCTTCTGATGGCACGGCGATGCTCACCACCCAGTACATCGGCAAAGACGATGTGACCCAGCACGGCCGTTGGACACATAGCGGTAGCCAAATCGTTCTTACGTTTGACCCCATAGGGTCAAACGGGCCTCTCCGCCCCATCACTTTTCGTCATCGCGACCACGAACTCAGCCCGGTTCACTGGGATCCCAATGAATGGGGACGGGCCGGTCCGCCGGTCCTGCACCGTTCCCACGTTGTGCAAGGCGGCCTCTGACCCATGGGAGCGTTCTACAACATCATGCTGGGGTATTTTTTTGGCTTCGCGCTGGGGGTGGGCTGCGCGCTTGCTGTTTTCTATGCCATTTACTCCGGCGGGTACAGAAAGGCGGTGGAGCATTCGCTGCTGCCGCAAAAGCCGAAACGATACCTTCAGGAAATGGCTGCGGCGGTGCGGCGCGCCGAGAAAGAAGACAAGCAGAAGGCTAAGAATAGTTAATTTTTAATTCCTTCAACGAGGGCAGAAAGGCTGGATGCACCTCTACCTTCAATCGACCTGCCTGGACCCCAGGATCGGCGGCGGCGATCGCCAATGCTTCTGCGGCAGAGCCGGCGGCGATGATCGAAATCCCCACCAGCGGTCCGTCATCGGTGATCGGCCCGGCCAACAGGTAGCGTCCGGCTTGCACCTGTTCCCGGATGAATGCCAGTTGCCGAGGAACCAGGTCGGCCACGTCCGCACCCTGGGTATCGTTCCAGCGCTCGCCCTTGAGGAGAAGAGCAATGTAGTAGGGTTCGACGTTACGAGGAATATCTTTCGTCCGCGGCTTTTCTTTTGCCGGTGCCTCTTCTGTCATTTCTGCGCCTCTTGCAGTAATTGAGCGGCTGCTTCGGTCTTGCCTTCCTTTTGCAGCAGGGCAGCATGCTGGCGCAGAATGGCCCGCCGTTTTTTCTGGACCGCGGCCGTGTCGGAAGTACTCGACGCCTTGCGGAAGTTTTCTTCTGCCGCTCGATAATCGTGGTCGGCTTTGTCGGTCTGACCCATCTGGGTGTAGATCATCGCCCGATGCCAGTAGGCGGTGCTCCACTCCGGCTGACCCTGCCTTGACGGCTTTGGGAACCAGCGTGATCTCCTGGTTGAACTCCTCCAGCGCCTCCTGCTTGTGATCGAAGGCCGCGAGCGCGATACCGTACTCATCGTGGGCCATCATCTTGTCGACAAGGCGCTGATGGGGAGGATACTGATCGGCCAGATCGCGCTGCTGCTTGCAGTAGTCCAGCGAGAGCGGATCCTGTGCCGTGAGCAGATTGACGCACTTCACCATCAGTTTGCCAACCTGTTCGCTCAACTGGTTGGCTTTATCCTCGTCGGAAATGGGAGGAGTTGTGGGGAGAGGACTTGCGGGGGGCGCGGCAGTATCCGGCTTGGCGGCCGCCTGTTGTGCAGGCAAGGAGTGCGGGGCCATCATGAGAAGGGCCACGCAGCAGCAGATACAGATTCGCATCATAACCCTCCTCCACAGATTGATTATGCCGGATGAACAACCGGGTGTGGCTGCTCAGATGACCCCAGTTCATAGCACTATTGTGTAGCTAATAGCCTTTGCGCTTCGCCGTGTTTGCCCTGACGCTCCAGCACATCCGCGTGCTGCTTGCGCACCCGCTGACGTAATTGCCGGAAATGGTCTGCCAGGGTGGGATCGCCGCCGGCAGCGGCGATGGCGGCGGTGAAGGTATCCTCTGCCGTCTTCAGATCGCCGGCAGCGCGCGGCCAGTCTTCCATCTGCTGATAGGCGGTGGCCCGGTGCCAGAAAACTACTGCCCACTGCAGGCTATCGGGCTTCACCGTGCTTGCCGGGAGCAGCGCGATCGCGGCGTCAAAAGCCTCGAGTGACTGTTTTGGTTTATGGGCAACACCCAGCAGGGCAACGCCATATTCATCGTGGGCCACGATGCGTGCCATGCGCTCGCTGGCAGGCGCGTTTTCGGCGTCATCGAGTTCCGCTTTGCAAACCGTGACCGCTTTTGCATCCTGTGCCTGCAACAACTGGGCGCAGGTCACGCCACCCTGCCCCTGCGCGGCTCCAACGCTCAACAGAACGGCGATCCCGCCGAAGGCGGCCCGACCCATGAAAAGTGGCAACCTCTATCTCCCCGGATAGAATAACGTGCAGGATGTCTGACCGGCTCTACTACGCTGACCCATCTCTATCCTCCTTTGATGCGCATGTTTGCGACATCCGCGAGGTTTCCCGGTCGCAGGGGCGGTCGTTGTGGCAAATTTCCCTGGACCGCAGCGCCTTTTACCCCACCAGCGGGGGCCAACCGCATGACACCGGGCTGCTCACAGCTACCTCTTCAGGCGGCGCGCTGCTCGAGGCTCCCATTCTTGCAGTGGAGGAGGACGAGCAGGGCGAGGTTTGGCACACGACACCGAAGCCGCTCTCGGCCGGCACTGCGGTGCGCGGGTATGTCGACTGGAGCCGCCGCCGCGACCACATGCAGCAGCACTCCGGGCAGCATTTGCTTTCCGCCATTTTTTATCGCCAGCTCGGCGCGGCTACCATTTCGTTTCATCTGGGAGAGATGACCTCAACCATCGATCTTGCCCGCGAGGTGATTTCGCAAGAGGAGTTGGAGCGGGTCGAGGACGTGGTCAACGAAATCATCGCCGAAGATCGCGCGGTCACCATGCGCACCATTCCGCGCGGCGAAGCAGAGATGTTGCTGGCTGCCGGGACACTCCATAAATTGCCGGACAGGGAAGGAGACATCCGGCTTATCGAGATCGACGAGATCGATCTCAATGCTTGCGGTGGCACTCACGTTGAGGCGACGGGGCAGATCGGCGGTCTGCTCATCCGGGGAACAGAGCGCGTGCGGCAGGGGCTTCGGGTCGAGTTTGTTTGTGGGGTTCGCGCGGTGGCGACCGCTCGGCAGGATCTGGCCGCACTCACACGCACCGCCGCCGCGCTATCGGTAGGTCGCCTTGACGTAGCAGACGCGGTTGACCGGCTGTTGGCTGAGGGCAAGGCCGCGCACAAGACACGCCAGAAGCTCACCGAGGAACTGGCCGGGTATCATGCCGCAAGCCTGCTGCTTCAGCATCCTCTGCAGGGAGACCGAAGGATCGTGCGGATAGCTTTGACCGACCCGGGCGCGGGCTATCTCGATGCAGGCTATCTCAAGTTGCTGGCGTCGCGGCTCATTGCGTCCGCTCCGCAAACCTGCGCTTTGCTGGCCAGCACGCTGGAGGAACCAGCCCGGGTGGTAGTGGCGGCGAGTGCCGATCTGAAGATCGACTGCGGGTCTCTGCTCCGCGAGGCTCTGGCGGCCTACGGTTTGCGTGGCGGGGGATCGCCCACCATGGCGCAGGGTCAAATTCCCAGGGTCCATTTGGAGGCGCTCTTCAGCGGGCTTGAGGGCCGTTTCCTCAACGCCTGAGGTGTTTCCCGACAGCCGCGTGAGCGGTGCCGGCTGCTTCCGCAATTCGTCGGTTCGCTGCTAAACTGAAGCTGGTTGTTCCCGTCTTGTGGGGCTATAGCTCAGCTGGGAGAGCGCCTCGTTCGCAACGAGGAGGTCAGCGGTTCGATCCCGCTTAGCTCCACCAAATCGACATCTCAAATAATCAGCACCATCCCTCGATCAAATGATGTTGCTCAGAATAAAAGAAGCTGCTGCCCGCGTTCAGGGCGCGGGCCCGTCGTCCTTGTGGTGAGTTTCCCTATCACCATCAAGGGTCCGCCGCTCAAATGCCTTAGGTACTAGAGTGTCAACGAAGAGATTACTTAAAAGCGATTGCGGACGATGCCAAACGTGAGTAGCGTTGCAGTCCTAACCTTTTGCGGATCCCCTCACCCCCCCTCTAAGGCTCGCCGCTACTACCTTTCTGAAGTGTGCGCAACTACGCAAAGAGTGAGGTGAGCAGAATTGACAACCCAACCAAGCCGACCAAATCGAATGTCAATGTTCAGGAGTCCGTTGAGAACGCGAAGTTTTACTGCAAGCGTTACCCTGATAGTTTTGTCAGTCTGCGCGACTATAGCGGTGACGTTTACAACGAAACCTGCTCAGTCTTTGCAGCTGAACAGCAACTCACAGACTCCTCCTACAAAATCGGCTCAGATTGAGCCGCGCAGGATAGGCCCCGTAATCCTGGCGGAAGGTGGGCCCACGAGGCTTTAATTTCTAAGAGGGACGGCGGCGGTTTCAACGCCGCCGAACCCCCGTTTACGCGTGGCCGGTACATTCTCTTTGGTCACCCGGCAAGCATCACCACCTCGCATCTGTGGTCAATGGAGGAAGTTGAAGGTGTTCGAGGCGTCGTCCACGAAGTAAACGCCATCGCGCACTGCAATCAGGCCAAACAAGGCTCCTGATCCCGGGGGCGGTCCCCCTGTGTTGTCGACAAGCTTGACCGCAACCTGTTTGCCACTCCGTGGATTAATTTCAACCAGTTTGCCGTCGTCCCCGTTCGCGGCGATGAGGTGGTGATCGCGCGCGATCGTAAGACCGAGCGGGTCATTGAGGGCTCCTCCCTTGGAAACTGTCAAGCCAGGGCCCGCAGAGTTTGGCCGGAACAGCGCGTCTGGAATCGCTGCGATCCGATTCTTCAGGCTGTCCGCGACGTACAGAATCCCGGACTCGTCATCAAACGCGACGCCCGTTGGGCCTATTACTAAAGCGTGCCGGGTCAGTGCGCTCTGGAAAACCGGAGGCAACCACTGTGCTATCGATCAACTCAGGCGGTCCGCTTTCCGGAATGGCCAGTAGCAGGCGTACAACCGTTCCGCCGTTGACTACGCTGCCCTTCGCAGCAACCGTGCCATTCAGCACGTTGGTCACAAACAGCGCGGCCAAGGGACCGCCGTCCACGGCAGTCATGTCCCACGGGCCATTGATCTGATGACCAGAGATGGTCTTGATCACGTTCCCCTTGCTATCCAGCACGATCAGGCAACCCGCTTGGGAGGTCGTCGGATCTCCGGCCATCGTCGGCAGACTTCCAACCACGACCAGGCCGCTGCGCAGCGCCACCAGCGCGGTGGTCAGCCCAATCCCTCCGGGACAGGACACCTTGCTTGGATCGATCTGGGCAAAGAGACTGAACGTGCCGTTAGGCGCGATCTGCACGATGGTGGTGCCTGTTCCTTGCTGGTTCGCACCGTTGTTGAAGTTACTGATGAGGAATCGGCCCTCGACCAGGCTTCCCCTGGTCCGTGGCACTCGAGCAACCCCATAGGGATTTACGTCGCCATTTGTGGGTATGGTCGTGCTGACGGTGGAGATGGTGTTTAAATCGGCGATGAATGATCCATCGGCGGCAAAGGCTCTGTTATCCGCGACGGCCATGATCAAGAAGATCAGGCCGAGCACACGCGATGTGGCGGGAAATTCTGCGGCGCGCTTCCATACTGTCCTCCTCGGCTATGTGCACACGATCTTGCGTGATCAAAGCTCTGCATGTCATGCCGGGTGAAGCGTAGGTGTTTTGCGGGTGAAAGTTGTCAAGGAATTGTCGCAAGGTTGTCAATGTTTTGCAGTGGCGCGAGACGGCGAATTAACCCTCCGCGCCTCGCGCCACGCCGCATGCAAATTCACTCCGGCTCCTGACGGTCCAGCTACATCGATGTCCGCTGATTGACACTCCGGGGCCGCTGGAGGCAACATTAGTCGCGAGATAATTGCCACCCGAAGGAGTCCCCCCACATGCCCATCACAGCGACAGAGACGACGCCTGCGATCCACAAACCTGCGCTCAGTTCAGCCGCAAAGGCATTCCTGGCCAAGAAACATCAGATGCTGATCGACGGCAAGTGGGTGGATGCCCGCAGCGAGGAGACCTTTTCGGTTGAAGACCCGGCGACCGAGGAAATTATCGCCCATGTCCCCGCCGGGGATAAAGCGGATATAGATCTTGCGGTCGCGGCCGCACGCCGGGCTTTCGAGACTGGGCCATGGTCTAGCATCTCGCCTGCCGCAAGGCAGCGTTTGGTCTGGTCGATGGGCGACCTGCTCGAACGTCATGCCGATGAACTTGCAGAATTGGAAGCACTGGACAACGGAAAGCCGATCACTAATGCCCGCCGCGACGATCTCGGCAATTCGATCGAAGTGTTCCGTTATATGGCGGGATGGGCGACACGACTGAATGGTGAGCAAATCCAGGTCTCGACGGCGGGCAACTGGCACGTCTATACCGTTCGCGAACCGGTTGGCGTTGTAGGCCAGATTATCCCCTGGAATTTTCCACTGATGATGGCCGCCTGGAAGCTGGCGCCGGCCCTGGCGGCGGGATGCACAATCGTGCTCAAACCGGCGGAACAGACTCCGCTTTCTGCCATCCGCCTGGGCGAACTCATCACCGAGGCAGGTTTTCCAGACGGAGTAGTGAACATCGTCACCGGTTATGGCGAGACTGCTGGCGCCGCACTGGCAGCGCATCCAGACGTCGATAAGGTGGCGTTTACCGGGTCGACCGAAGTGGGCAAGCTCATCGTCAAGGCAGCAGCCGGAAATCTAAAACGAGTTTCGCTGGAACTGGGCGGAAAGTCGCCCGCCATCGTATTCCCCGACGCGGATATCGATCTTGCCATCGCCGGAACAGCCAGTGCGATCTTCTACAACCAGGGTCAGTGCTGCACTGCGGGCTCACGGTTGTTCGCGCATAAATCGATCTACGACAAGATCGTGGATGGCGTCACCAGGGAGGCAGGCAAACTGAAGGTGGGACACGGCCTTGACCCCTCCGTCACCCTGGGACCGCTGGTCTCGAAGGAGCAGCACAACCGCGTTACCGGGTTTCTCGCGGCGGGACAGCAAGAGGGCGCTGAAGTGGTCACCGGCGGCAAAGCCATGGGTCAGAAGGGCTATTTCGTCGAGCCGACTGTTCTCGCCCAGACAAACCGCTCCATGAAGGTGGTGCGGGAAGAGATCTTCGGACCGGTGGTATGCGTCCAGTCCTTCGACGATTCCGATCTGGATGCAGTCGCCAAATTTGCCAATGACACAGAATACGGCCTGTCCTCAAGCGTCTGGACGACGAACTTGAAGGCCGCCCACATGATGGCGCGGAAAATCAGGTCAGGTACGGTCTGCATCAACACCCACAACTACGGAGACCCTGCGTGGCCATTTGGCGGTTTCAAACAATCCGGCTGGGGCCGCGAAATGGGCAAGGATGTCATGGAGCACTACACAGAGACCAAGGCGGTAGCGGCCAAGCTCTGACGAATAGTTATTGCCCGCCGGCAAAGGTATTGCAGGCGCTCACCTGGCCGGTCTTAAAACCGCGGTTGAACCACGATACCCGTTGCTCTGAGGATCCGTGCGTAAACGAATCCGGGGTGACGTACCCCCGCGCCATTTTTTGCATGCGGTCGTCGCCCACGGCGGCCGCGGCTTGCAAGGCCGCCGGCACATCCCCTTGTTCGAGTATTTGACGATCCGCGGTGGAGTGTGCCCATACCCCGGCGAAGCAGTCCGCCTGCAACTCCATGGCCACGGACAGCTGGTTCCGAGCCTGGGGATTTTGCTGCTGCATCCCCCGCACCTTGCGCTCGATGCCCAGCACATTTTGGACGTGATGCCCTATTTCATGTGCAATGACGTACGCCTGTGCGAACTCTCCTGACGCCCCGAACTGCTTCAACTGGTCCCAGAACCCGAGATCCAGATACACCTTTTGATCTGCAGGGCAATAGAAAGGTCCGGTCGAGGATTGCGCGGTCCCGCAGCTCGACTGGGTGTAATCGCGAAAGAGCACCAGGTGTGCTCTGGGATAGCGGATGCCCTCCCGCGCGAGAATTTGCGTCCAGGTGTCCTGGGCATCGCCCAGCACAAAGGAGGCCAGCTGTGCCGAGCGGTCTTCCTGAGGCGATACCGTTCGTGGCCCAGCCTGTTGCTGATGGGCAACACCACCACCGCCGGAAAAGTAGGCGCCAATGTAATTGCGCCCGGTGACCAGGCTGATCACCAGCAGGATGATGAACCCTACGATTCCCAGCCCACCGCCGCCGAAGCCGCCGCCCGATTGGCCTCGCCGATCCTCAACGTCGCTGCTAAGACCACCTGGTGTCCAACGCATAAAGTGCTAAGAGTGTAGTACGAGTGGTGGAATTGGAGATAAAAAAGCGGTTGTTCGTAGTTCGTGGCGCAAAAAGTCTGTTGGCCGTAAGCAACTCGAGGGGTAGTATGAGCGTCAATTTCCCTGGTGATTTTCTTCCTTAGGCTCTGCGACAAACCCAACAAAAGGGGATTGGAATATGAAAGCGCGGATTCTGATTGTCGGAGACGACCCGGTTCTCATGCATACCCGAGCCGAGCTGCTTCGGGATTGGCATATAACGACAGCAAGCTCACGGGAGGCAGGAGAAGCCATGCAGTCGCGAAAGTATGACCTGCTGATATTCAGTCAAACCGTACAGGAAACTCAGGCAAGGAGTTTGATCGCCCAAGCCTCGGCGTTGCATCCTAATCCCAGAATCCTGGCGATTCGTTCAGGAGAAGATCGGGAGCTGGGATCCCCAACCTACCAGGTGGACCTGAACAACCCGGGCGGGTTGCGGTCTGCGGTAGCAAGAATTCTGGAGTATGAGACAACGCCTTCGGCTTGCTGAGGTGGTCGAGGCATGCTCCGGTTCATTGGCTACATAAAGGCCAGCGCGATCCCAAGCAGGACCACCAGCAAATGAAAACCGAAGGTATCGAGGAAACGCTGGGTGTTGCTCTTGCCGGCTAGTGAGCCCGCTTCCATTCCGGGTGGGAATTCAGCGGTCTGCGTCGGGCCGGGTGGATTGACAGGGGCGGGGGAGACCATGCGAACCTCTTTCCGTTCATGAGATTATCGACTCATTCTGCGGAAAATGATCGCCCTTCGCTCTACACCTTTAGTGGGTCATTTACCTGAGGTTGGAGCAAAAACGACGTAATTGCGGTTGATGTACAGCCGGTACCGGTTGGGCGCGGAGTCGGCTAGAACCTGCAATGGCATCGGACGCTTCAACTCGGTATCGTGAACGCTCCCGGTCGTGAACAGGTCATGGGCGCCGAGATCCATCACCAGAAACTTGTTTCCCTCAACAAAGCCTACTCCGTAAGCTCCAGGCTTTAACGTTTGCCCATTGATATCGAGCGTTACCTCGGTGATGAAGTAGCTTTGATATTTCTGCTGCACCGCGGTGGAATAGCCCGAAGTGTCGACCAGGGCGCAAAGCACCAACATGCCGTCGGCCAGCTTAACTCCGCCAGAATTTCGTGCCTGCACGCTGGCCACCTGGCCACGGAAGAAAACCGTCGCCGGCATCAGTTCACCCATGTCCGTCGCCTTCAGTATGCCTGGGCTGGGGCTAGCAGCAGCCGGGTGGTGACGGGCAGAGAAATAAACAGGGCGGCGACAGCAGAATGGTCAAGCAGGATTTTGCGGGTAACAAGAGGCCTCCCCTATCAGATCGTGTTCAACAGAAATGAATGTACCACCGTGCCGGAAAAGGTTTCATTGCACGGAAAAGCCCGGAAAGTCCCGGTTTCTCGCCAAGCGGCGCTTTGCGGGTCCCGCCGCATCCCAGTCAGCTGTTTCCAGATTGGAGCTTTCGTGCCCTTACGTAAGTTAAAAAAGAACCCTCATCCCGAACCGCAAGCGAACGCCGGGGCGTCCCAGGTTCAGACCGAGCTCGATCGCCCAACTGCAGACGAGATCTATGAACAAGTTTCGCGCAACGCCCGTCATGAGCTGGACCGCTCGGCAGTCGGGCTTTGCATCTCCGGATTGGCTGGCGGAATGACGATGGGCCTGACCGCCCTGAGCACATCCATCGTGATTGCCCAGTTGGGGCAAAGTCCGGCCTCCAGATTTATCGCGGACCTCCTGTATCCCATCGGATTTATCGCCGTCATTCTCGGCCGGGCTCAGCTGTTTACGGAGAACACACTCTATCCTGTGGCACTGATGCTCGCCGAACGCCGGCACGGACTGAGAACTCTCCGTCTATGGGCCATCGTTCTCCCCAGCAATGTTCTGGGAGCCTTTTTCTTCGCCCTGCTCGCCGTGCGCACCGGCGCTCTGCGGCCAGAGTTTGTGGTCGCGATGACGCACATCGGCGTGGAGGCGGCCGGGGTGTCGACCAGCCACGTATTTTGGAGCGGAGTCATCGGCGGGTGGATTATCGCGTTGGTCGCCTGGCTGGTAAGTGGCAGCCATTCCATCACCGGCTCCGTGATGCTGATTTGGCTGTTGACGTTTGTCGTCGGTCTGGGAGGTTTTGCTCATTGCATTGCAACCAGTGGAGAGATTCTCTCGGCGGTTCTCGATCATCAGATCGCTATATCCCGGTATTTTGCCTGGCTCGCTCCAGCAACGTTGGGCAACATCTGCGGCGGCGTCCTGCTGGTCACGCTACTGGAGTACGGCCAGGTGAAGGGTGGAGAAGAGGGAGGCTATTATCGCTAGGCTTCTGGGACGTCAGCTGCAACCAGGGCCTTGGGTTCCCCATGCAAGTCTTTTGGCTTGAGTGCCACAGTGCCTCCTTCAAACTCCTCGACCGTAGAATGAGCCCTGAGGATGGCAAGAGGAATGACAGATACGACAAAACACACCCACGCTCCCATTGAAAGTTACGCGGTCATCGGTGACTGCGAGACCGCCGCACTCGTCTGTTTGGATGGTTCGATCGATTGGCTTTGCTGGCCAGATTTCTCCTCCGACGCGTGCTTTGCTCGCTTGCTGGGAACCGAGGAAAACGGCCGCTGGCTGCTGGCCCCCTCCACTGAAGTGGAGAAGACGGCGCGCAAGTATCGCGACCATACGCTCATTCTGGAAACCACATACGAGGCCGCCGATTTCGCGGTCATGCTGATCGACTTCATGCCCATTCGGGGCACCAACTCCGACATCGTCCGCATCGTCAAAGGACTTCGTGGAAGCGCACCCATGAAGATGGAAATGTCCTTGCGCTTCAACTACGGCGCCACGGTGCCCTGGGTCACGCGGCGGCACGCCGGCATTCGCGCCATTGCCGGGCCTGACCTGGTGGTGCTTCACACCAAAGCGCCGCTTACCGGCAAGGGACTCATGACTGTGAGCGAATTCACAGTCAACGCGGGGGAAAGCGTCGATTTCGTGATGACTTATGGGCCTTCACACCTGCCTTCGCCGCGCACCATCGATGTGAACAAGGCGCTCGAGGAAACACAAGACTTCTGGGAGAAGTGGGCGGCTGAAAACTGCTACCAGGAATTACCCTATCGGGAGGCGGTGGAGCGCTCCTTCATTACTTTGAAGGCTCTCACCTATCGACCGACCGGCGGGATCGTCGCCGCGGTGACCACGTCCTTACCGGAACAGTTGGGCGGCTCCAGGAATTGGGACTATCGCTTCTGCTGGCTCCGCGATGCCACCTTCACTTTGCTCTCGCTCATGTTCGGCGGGTATTACCAGGAAGCAAAGGCCTGGCAGCAATGGTTGTTGCGCGCCATTGCCGGCAGTCCCGATCAGGTTCAGATCATGTACGGCCTTGCCGGTCAGCGCTTTCTGCCCGAACGCGAAATACCCTGGCTTACCGGTTACGAAAATTCCAAGCCCGTGCGCATCGGAAACGCAGCCTCCGAACAGCTTCAGCTGGATATCTACGGCGAAGTGCTGGCCGCTTTCCATCACGGGCTGAGCAAAATGGGCAAGGATGGCGAACAGTCGTT
Source organism: uncultured Acidobacteriaceae bacterium (assembly GCA_963838445.1). GTDB lineage: Bacteria > Acidobacteriota > Terriglobia > Terriglobales > Acidobacteriaceae > PALSA-350. The sequence continues at coordinate 206,276 of CAWIRT010000062.1, read as the reverse complement.
TTCCATGCTTCGCGCTATGGTGGAGCATCTCGAAACCATCTGGCAGGAGCCCGATGAAGGTATTTGGGAAACGCGAGGGGGACGGCAGCACTTTACCTATTCCAAAATGATGGCCTGGGTTGCGTTCGACCGCGCCATCAAGGCGGCCGGCATGTTGCATGCCAACGCCCCGGTGGAACGTTGGCAGAAGGTGCGGACCAAGATTCACGACGAGATCTGCGCCCGCGGCTATAACGAAAAGCTGGGCAGCTTTGTGCAGAGTTATGGCTCAGAGCATCTCGATGCGTCGTTGTTGCTTATGCCGCTGACCGGCTTTCTGCCCCCGGAGGATCCCCGCGTCAAGGGCACGCTCAAAGCCATCGAGGGCAACCTGATGTCGGGCGGACTGGTCTTGCGGTACAACACGGAAAAGGTGTCGGATGGCCTCCCACCCGGCGAAGGTGTCTTTCTCGCCTGCAGTTTCTGGATGGTAAGTGCGCTCAAGCTGCAAGGGCGCGACGCCGATGCCAGAAAACTGTTCGAGCGCGTTCTGTCGTTGGCCAATGACGTTGGTTTACTCGCCGAGGAATACGACACCAGCGCCAAGCGCCTGGTGGGTAATTTTCCCCAGGCACTATCGCACATCTCGCTGGTAAACGCTGCCATCAACCTGGCCGGTTTTAATGCCCCGCCAACCAAGTAGCGACCCAAAACGCATCCCACTGGCAGCACGTATTTCCGCAATGGAGGATTGAATGCACGTATTTGAGGTCTGGGCTCCTCGCGCCGGCACCATGGAAGTCAAAGTAGGAAACAACAAGTTTCCAATGGAAAGAAAGTCGAGGGGCTATTGGTCAGCTGCCGTGGAGGAGGCAGGACCAGGAACGGATTACGGGTTTGTGATGGATAGTTTGGAACCGCCGCTCCCCGATCCGCGAACCCAGTGGCAACCTCACGGAGTTCATGGTGAGTCCCGGGTGGTGGATCATGCCGCGTTCGCCTGGAGCGACAGTGGCTGGCAGGCGCCCCCTCTCTCGAGCGCACTTATTTACGAACTGCATGTCGGGACGTTTACGCCGGAAGGAACGCTGAAAGCGGCAGAGGGCCGCCTCGACCATTTGAAAGATCTGGGAGTGACTCACATAGAACTGATGCCGCTCGCGAATTTCCCCGGCAGGCGCGGATGGGGCTATGACGGAGTGGATTTGTTTGCGATTTTCAATGCCTATGGCGAGCCCGATGATCTTAAGCACTTCGTGGACGCGTGCCATGGGAAAGGGCTCGCTGTGCTGCTGGATGTGGTCTATAACCACCTCGGCCCGGTAGGCAATTATCTGTCAAAATTTGGACCGTACTTCACTGCCAGTCACTCCACGCCCTGGGGTGACGCGGTCAATTTCGAAGAGGCAGGCGCCAGCGAAGTGCGCTGTTTCTTAATCGACAATGCTTTGATGTGGCTGCGCGACTACCACATGGACGGTTTGCGCCTGGACGCGGTGCATGCATTCAATGATCGCTCCGCTATCCATTTTCTGGAACAGATCACCCGGGAAGTAAAAAGGCTGGAAGCAGCCATGGGAAAACATTTCGTCCTCATCGCCGAGAGCGATCTGAACGATCCCCGGATTGTCAAAGCCGAAGAGGCGGGAGGATACGGTCTCGACGCCCAGTGGAGCGACGATTTTCACCACGCGTTGTTCTCCGTCATCTCCGGCGAGCGAGCAGGCTACTATGCGGATTTTGGTTCCCTGGCCCAATTGGCCAAGTCATTACGGTGCGTCTTTGTCTACGACGGCAACTACTCGGAATACCGGCAGCGAAACCACGGCCGTCAGGTCGTAGGCTTGTCAGGCCATCGCTTCGTGGGCTTCGTGCAAAACCACGATCAGGTAGGCAACCGCGCCCAGGGAGAACGCGTCAGTCATGAAGCTGGTGAGGGCCGCGCCAAGATAGCGGCAGCGCTCGTACTGACCGCGCCATTCGTGCCCATGCTCTTTCAAGGGGAAGAGTTTGGCGCCTCTGCTCCTTTCCTGTACTTCACCGATTACGATGACCCGGAACTGGGCAGGATGATTTCTGAAGGGCGCAAGCGAGAATTCGTGAGCTTCGGCTGGGCTCCGGATCAAATTCCAGATCCACAGGACGAGCAGACATTCAACCAATCCAAGATGAATTGGGCCGAATTGACAGAACAGCCGCACGCTTCTCTGCTGCAGTGGCACAAAGACCTCATCAGGTTGCGGCATGAGTGGAGCGAATTATCCGATGGAAACCTTAACGCGGTTGAGGTGCGCTTCGATGAGCAGGCACAGTGGCTGATGCTGGAACGCGGAAGCCTGCGCATCGCCTGCAACCTGGGGCAAGCAGCCCTGGACATGGAAGTAGGCAACGGAGCGCAACTGTTGCTGGCCTCCGATGGTTCCATAGCCCTACGCGACGCGGTTATCAGATTAGGGCCCGATAGTGTCGCCGTGCTGTCAGTCCGACCCCCCAGCATGAACGGCGGAGCACGAAATGCTCCCTCAGTTGCAATCGGGGCTACGCAAGAACACTCTGCATGAAGGGCACCGCTGATCAGGTCGCAGAAAGCTCACTTTTCTGAAGGGCACGGCCTTTAGGACGTACGTAACTGCTTTTGCAATGAATTTGGCTTTAGAGTCTGTGTGAGAACCGGGATTCAGCCGTCCCTTCGGGACTAAAGCAGGTTCGGGCTAAACTGAATCGATTCCGGTACCGGATGTGCCGGCATTCGCTGCTGCCGGACATCAGTGCAATAATCTTAGCGGAGTTGAGGAAAGTTGCCTGTGAGCCGATGCATTTTGCTCGTATACCTGGCTGCGAGCGTATCGCTCATGGCGATGGGTCAGAGCGCCGCCTGGCAACCGAATCTTACCCGCCAGCAGGCCTATACGGTGCATCGGGCTTCGAGCGCGGATCCCACCGGGGCCAATGCCGACCGCCGGAAGGTCGACCCCGGGGAAACACTCACCGTGCTCGATGCGGACGGGCCAGGCCTGATCTCGCACCTGTGGTTCACCATTGCCAGCTCAGAGCCCTACCATCTGAAACGGATCGTACTGCGCATCTACTGGGACGGCGAAGAAACCCCCAGTGTAGAGGCTCCGATTGGCGATTTTTTTGGCCTCGGCCTGGGCTCCTATAACCCCTGGCAGTCTGAAATGCTTTCAGTCGGAAGCGTTAAAGACTTGAACTGCTTCTTCCCCATGCCCTTTCAGGGGCATGCGCGGATTACCGTGACCAACGAGGGCAAGCGGGCCATCAAGGCGCTGTACTACAACATCGACTACCGTATCAACGCAACAACCCTGGCGCCGGGAACATTGTATTTCCATGCGCAGTATCGTCAGGCGCAACCCAACCACGGCTGGACAAATAAGTGGACATCGAACCGGCAGCCACTGGTCAATAAGAAGGCCAATCTTACCGGTCAGGATAACTACGTTTGGCTTGATGCCAAGGGGACCGGCCAGTATGCGGGTGTGACCATGTCCATTTTGCAGAACCAGGATGACTGGTGGGGCGAAGGGGACGACATGTTTTTCGTTGACGGCGCGAAGAAGCCATCGATCGCCGGCACCGGAGCTGAGGATTATTTCCTTGGCGCCTGGGGTTTTAAAGACCATCCTTTCTCCTACCAGTTGTACGGTGCGCCCATCGTAGGGAAAGGCAGGGCGGGGGCCAGGTCAAGCGTGTACCGCTTTCATCTTGATTCACCGATCGTTTTCAGGACGTCGTTCAAGGCCACTATCGAACACGGCAACGCGAACCATCGCTCCGATAACTACTACTCGGTGGCTTATTGGTACCAAACCGAGCCGCACGCCCCTTTCCCTCCACTGCCGCCGGTGGAGGATAGACTGCCCATGCTGGAACCTGTGGGCGGACCCGGAAGCGCTGTGCCCACCGGCCCCGCCGCCCACCACTAGACAGTCTCTGTGAGAACCGGAAAACCGCAGATCCATCTGCTACGCATCCCGGGTCCCGGTGGTAGCGAGAATCCATAAGACACAAACTTAGTTACATATCAGAGAGCCGCCGAAAGCGCAAACGTCAAGAGCAGGGCGATGATGGATATCAATGTTTCGCTGATAGACCAGGTCTTCATGGTATCGGCGACGCTCATGTTGAAGTATTCCTTCACCAGCCAAAATCCGCCATCGTTGACATGCGAGAAAATGGCTGATCCCGCTCCCGTGGCGATGGTCAGCAATTCCGGCCGCACGCCTGGGTTATGCACGAGGATGGGAGCGAGGATGCCTGCGGCCGTGGCTAAGGAAACAGTGGCGGATCCGGTAGCCAGGCGGATAAGCGCGGCGACCAGCCATCCCAGCAGCAGCAGCGATACATGGGCGTGCAGCGCAACCGCCACGATCGCCTGCGAGACGCCGCTATCCTGAAGGATGCGGCCAAACCCGCCCCCCGCTCCAATCACCAGTGTGATGTGGGCGGTGGGCGCCAGGCACTCATTTGAAAACTTGAGAATGGTTCCCCGGTTGAAGCCGCGCATGGTTCCCAGAGTGATAAAGCTGACCAGGACCGCGGCCAGCAAGGCCATATCGGCCGTTCCCAGAAAATGCAGTACTCGGTTGGCTCGCGTACCCGGCGCTGCCAGTACCCCCGCCCAACTGCCAATCAACATGAGCACAACCGGCAGCAAGATGGTAGTCAGCGAGATGCCAAAGCCGGGCAAGGCGCGACTGGTATCGTGCTCGACAAACTGTTCCGCCATGGGGTTGTGGGCGTCGAGCACAATCCTGGGGGCAATGATCCGGGCATAAATTGGGCCCGCGATCACGGCACTGGGAATGCCAACCAGCAGGCCATACAAGATCGTTTTTCCCACGTCGGCGTGGAAGATCGTAACCGCCAGCATCGCCGCCGGATGCGGCGGCACCAGCGCGTGCACTACGGAGAGCCCGGCCAACATGGGCAGGCCTACCAGGATCAGCGAAGTAGAGGTGCGCCGGGCGACGGTAAACGCGATCGGTATGAGCAGAACGAAGCCCACCTCAAAAAACACCGGCAGGCCCACCACCAGCGACGCGCACATCATGGACCAGGGCACATGCCGCTCGCCGAAAAGCTGAATCAAGGTCTCCGCAATACGATCCGAGGCTCCGGATTCCGCCATCATCTTGCCTAGCATGGTGCCCAGGCCAACTACGATCGCAATGTGCCCCAGGGTGTTGCCCGTCCCGGTCTCGAAAGAGGAGACGACGGTCCCCAGCGGCATCCCGGTGACGATAGCGAGCGCCAGCGAAACCATCATCAGCGAGAGAAAAGCGTTCAGCTTGGCCACCGCGATGAGCAGAACCAGCCCGGCCACCGCGCTGATAGCGGCGATTAACAGGAAGACGCTATGACTGTCGAGCAACGAGGCTGGGTTCAAGAGGAACCCAATGAAAGGCGAGGTAGAAAGCGCCCAGCTCTTTGCCCGGTGGCATGGCCATCTTTGTACGACAGCACACCATTGACCCAAACGGCGGCGATGCCTTCGGCGGCGCAGGTAGGGTTGCTGAACGTAGCCGTATCGATAATTTTCTCCGGATCGAAGAGTACCAGGTCAGCGGAGGAACCCTCGCTGATTCGACCCCGTCCGGCCAGTCTGAATCGTTGCGCGGGCAAGCCGGTCATTTTATGCACGGCTTGCGGTAGGGGGAAGAGACCCTGTTCCCGGCAGTAATAGCCCAGCACCCGAGGAAACGTTCCCCAAAGGCGGGGGTGTGGCCGGGGGTCGTTGGGCAGGCCGTCGGAGCCGATCATGGTTGCCGGGTGCCGCAGGATGCGGCGCACATCTTCTTCCGTCATGCAGTGGTAGATGGCCCCCGCAGGTTGCAAGCGCGCCGCCGCCTCCCCTTGCTTCATGCCCCAGGCAAGGGCGATCTGCTCCAGCGTCTGGCCGGCCATTTCGGGGTGTCGCGTCGACCAGGTGATAACTATACGAACCCGTTCATCCACTTGGCGAAGATCGAGGGTACTGGAAGAGGCCGCATAGGGATAGCAGTCACATTGCACAGGCTGTTCAGCGCGAGCCGTCTCCAATACGTGGAGAACCTCTCCGCTCCTGCCCCAGTTAGCGATGCCTGCGCATTTCAAATGGGAAATGACCACCGGCACGTTGCAGTGACGGCCGGTAGCGAAGGCTTCGCTCATGGCGGAGAGGATCTGCTCGGCTTCGGTGCGCAAATGTGTGGCGTAGATGGCGCCGGCGGCAGCGAGGGGCTCGGCCAGCGACAAAATTTCCTCCGCGGGCGCGGAACGGGCCGAGCCGTAGGCCAGGCCGGAGCTTAACCCCAGGGCACCGTGGTCCAGGGCCTCAATCAATTGTGCGCGCATGGCTTGGATCTCGGCCGCGGTGGCGGCGCGGTCGAGCCGGTCCATGTGGTTGTTGCGCAGAGCCGTATGGCCGGCCAGTGCAGCCACATTCACTGCCGGCTGGGCCGCGTCGACGGCCGCGGCGTACGACGCGAAGGTTGGGTAACGGAAGGCGTCGGCCTCCCCCAGCAGATTCATCGGATCGGGAAGTGGGCCCTTCAATTGCACCGGCGCCGCGCTGATACCGCAGTTGCCGACGATCACGGTCGTGACCCCCTGGGAAAGTTTCGCCATCATCTGTGGGTCGCGGATGACGCTGGTGTCGTCGTGGGTGTGGACATCGATGAAGCCAGGAGAGAGGACCTGCCCTTCTCCCTCCGTAACCTGCCGGGCAACGTAATGTGCGAGTTGTCCGACCGCGCAAACGGCGCCGGCGTCGACAGCGACATCCGCTGTCTCAGGCTCGGCCCCACTACCGTCAAGTACGCGAACATTCCGGATAAGCGAGTCACAATGAGGCATATGGCAAAAGCTGTCCCTTCCAGGAACGTTGGGGCCCTTCATCTCGATGGTTTTTTGCGAGATGTGGGATACCACGAATCTTAACGTCTTTTCTTAATGGGCCACAGAGTAGCCGGCCTCCCCGAGGCTCTTCCCCGGGAAAAGCTGTTCTCCACTACTCTTGCCAGTACAACCGTAAAACTGAAAATGCTCTAGACTGATCTGACGTGTTTAAGAATGACGTATTTGAGAATTAGGAGGGGTACGCCATGTCCGATGAGGATTTGAAAGCAGAGCTGGAGAGACTGCGCGCAGAAAATGATCAGCTGAAAAACAAGAGTGTCCGTGGGTTGAGTTTAAAGGTGAGTGAGAAGGGAGCAGTCTCGCTTTACGGAGTTGGCCGGTTCCCGGTGACGCTTTACAAGGAACAGTGGGCCAAAGTCCTGGGGATGAAGGACGATATAGAGAAGTTTATGCACGATAACGCCCACTCGCTCAAGACGAAGGAATAAGTTCGACGGCCTGGGGAGCGCCGGCCGCGGCAGAGCGGTAGACGGCCTCAATAATCGCCATGTCGAGATAACCCTCCGCCCCGCAAGACGGCGGAAGGGGCCCCCCGCGAATGGCTTGGGAAAACGCCTCGATTTGTGGCCGGAATTCGTCGACCACAGGAAAAGTTTTTTGTAGCTTCTCATCTCCGAAGCGCCCGCTCAGCACTCGTTCCTGTTCGTAGGGGAATGCTGGCGTGAGCGAGACGGAGCCGCGTGTCCCTTCCAGATAAAGCATCGAGCTAAGAGCGGCGCTATAGCAGGTGCTGGCCTGGGCCACCAGGCCGCTGGGAAAGTACATGGAAAACGCGATGCCCTCTTCAACCTCCGGGAAGAGCGCCGAATCGTGGGTCCACTGGGAAGCAGATACGCGCGAGGGGAGCTCTCCGGCTAGCCATCGCGCCGCGTGCACGCAATAAATGCCCAGATCCATGAGCGGTCCGCCGCCGGCAAGCCGCCGGTCAAGAATCCACGGGGGTGAAGTCTGCGGCAACGCGTGACGTTCGCTGAAAGAGGCGTGCAGTATCTTGAGCGCGCCTATGCGCCCGGAGAGGATCAGGTTGCGAATAAAAATGGTTGAGGGCTCGAAGCATTTGCGGTAGGCGGTCATCAACAGAACGGATTGCCGGGCACAGATAGCAACCATTTCTGCCGCCTCCGAGGCTGTTACTGCCAGCGGCTTTTCGCACAACACATGGCGTTTGGCCATTGCCACGGCTTCGACTTCCCGGAAATGATTGCCCGGGGGAGTGGCGATGTACACCGCTTCCACCTGCGGATTCGCAAGGCAATCTTCCAGGTCATCGTAGGCATATGCCACGTCATGCAGCGAGGCCACGCGGCGGGCCTTTTCCGCGTCGCGGCTGACCAATGCAACCAGCTTTGACCTTTGCGCGCCGCGGAAGGCGGGCAGGATCGCGCTTTGTGCCAGGGTGCCTAGTCCAACGACGGCGAAGCCTACCGGAGGCATGTCTTAGCTCTCACGGTCTGCGCGTGAAAGCCGCTGGTTGCGGATTGCCTTGTGGTCCAGATTGCGCAGGCTCTCGATACCCTTCAGGACTTTGTGCATCGCCTCCACTATGGCGTCGATGTCGCTGCGCGGGCCGAGGAAGATCTGGTGCGGAAACCAGAGTGCCTCGCGGTAGGCTGCCTTCTCCGACTCTGGACAGGTGTACATGGTCTTTAAATCAAGCGGCTGCGATCGACCCCAGCTCAGCGCGGGGAAGTCGGCCGGATCGAGCGGGAACAGTGAGCTGCGGTAGACCGGCTCATAAAACAAACCGTCGCAGGGTATGCCTTCCAGTTGCAAGGCGGCCACAAATGCGGCGCGGGGAATATCTTTCACTTGCTCGGAAAAGTATTTCAGCACAAAGCCGTAGGGAGCTAAGGTCGTAATGCGAGGCTCTGGCTTCAGGAAACCAATGCCTTCGGTTTTCGCCATCTGTTGCTCGAAGTAGGCCATGTTTGCCATGCGGATCACGGCTTGGTCGGGAAGGCTCTCCAACTGGGCGGTGAGCAGCGCCGCTTGAAACTCACCCAGCCGGTAGTTGAACCCAATCGTACGATGGTGAAATTTATCGGTCACACTTGCGCGGCCGGCATTGATGTAGGTTTGCACGCGCTCATGGTATTCGAGGTTGTTGGTCAGCACGATGCCCCCTTCGCCGGAGGTGATGAGCTTGCTCGATTGGAAGCTGAAAGCTCCCAGGTCGCCCATCGAGCCCGCGCCCTTGCCCCGCCACTTGCCGCCGTGCGCGTGAGCACAGTCTTCGACAATCTTCAGTGAATGTTTGCGGGCGATCTCCGGCAGTGCATCCATGTCGGCGAAGCGCATTCCTAAATGCACCGGCAGAATGGCCCTGGTTTTCGGGGTGATGGCGGCCTCAGCGGCCGCGGCATCCATGCAATAGGTTTCGGGATCAACATCGACAAACACGGGCACGGCGTTCACCAGCAGCACCGGCCCCACCGTGCCCTCCCAGGTGTAGGCAGGGACCAGCACCTCGTCGCCAGGGCGGATGTCGATGGCCTTGAGAGCCGCCTGAATGGCGACCGTGCCGGTGTTCACACACTGACCGTAAGTGGCGTCGTGCAGCTTGGCAAAACCGGAGGCGAACTGGGTAGAGTACTTACCCGGGAAGGGCTGCCCACCCCAGGCTCGACCGCGCAACACTTCCAGTATTCGCGTCTCTTCCTTATCCGAGAACAGTGGCCAGGGTGTGAATGGGGTAGTCCGCGACGCGCGGCCACCCAGAATCGCCAGACTTTCCATCGCTGCCCGCCTCAAGTGGAGAAGCCCAACGATAACGCATCATCCTCCCCGGTGGCAAGCATCCAACAGGCAAAATTCAAAGCGATTAGATGAGCCGGATCTGGGTGATACTGGATAAGCAGATAGTAGTTGAGGTGGCCACACTAAGCGGTTTGTAGATCTCCATTGGTAAGGCTTCACCGGCTGCGGAAAAACTCAATACTGAAGGCACGCGAGGGTAGGTACGGGCTTAGGCAGCTGCTACGCGGTTTCGGCCATCACTGTGCGCGCGGCAAAGAAGATAACCACTCCAGCCACGACAGCCAACGCCGGGGCCATGCGCAAGCCGAGCACCCCGGGGACAGATCCCACCACCGGCGGCCCAACCAGAAACACCAAATAGCCGACACTGGCGGCGGCAGCGATTGCGGCTCCAACCCCTCCAGGGCTTCTCCGAGCTGCCGCTGCGCGTTGCTGAGCTGATAGTTCTGCTTAAATACGCGAAATGTGCGCCGACCATACGCCGAAGAGCCGGAAATAGCTCTTCGCGACGAAGAGCGCCGCTGAACGGTGTTTCATGTACAGTGCTTGTTTGCCTTCAAAGAAACTGAATTCCACTGAGCCGATTGTAATCGGCACCTTTCCCGATCCGCTCCCAGGCTGTACCATTCGAAGGATTCCTACCCTATTTGGTCCTGCGAGGAACCGGGATGCGAACGAGCATAAGCATATTGGTAACCGGGTCGGTCGCCGCACTGCTGCTCTTGTCATCGTGTAGGAAACAGGAAAGCCTCAATGAACCCGTGACCCTGGGACCACGGGATCCCCGCCTGAGCGTACAAGCGGGCGGATATCACGGCAATCATTTCGCGGGTCCGGTCTACATCCCCCGTTCCTCTCCCATGGAGGAGGGCACCACCGCGTACAACGTGGTCTATCAAGATGGCGTGACTGTCCTTAGCAGGGCCGATACGTTGCGGCATCTGCTGGCCATCCGGCGGGATGGGAGCTACGTCTTTGACGCCTCGGCCAGTCGGATCGCGGGCCTCGAGCCCGGAAGCATACTCCTGCTTTCCGGCCTGGCGTTATGCACGGTGGTTGACGTGAAAGAAACCAGTGGCGGATACCTGATCAAGACGGGACCGGCGAAGATCACCGACGCCATCAAAGACGGCCGTCTGGAGGGAACGTACAGGATCGACTTCAGCAGGATGCAAGCAATCGCCGCCCAGGGTGCCGCTGATTTCGATGTAGACTTTGGCGGTTACAATTATCATGTCAGATTCACTCCGGGCGATGATCGCATCCAGGTTCAGGCGACCATTAAATATGGCGGCAGCCAAGGCACCCTGGCATATGAGGGCATCGGTTACCTTGGCAACTTCGTTTCGACTATCAAGATGCAGATCAAGGATGGCGAACTCACCAACCTCAGCTTTAGCAATGTGAACCTTACTGGCCAGACGGAGCTGAAGTGGTTTGCGGTGGCTACTGATGCCATGAAATCGGGGTCCATGGCCAAGATCACTTCCTGGCCGGCCGAACTCTTGAAGAGCGTCCCGCTCTCCAAAGCCGCCTATCATGTCCCTATCCTGGTGGGAGCGGTACCATTCGATCTGCGGATTTCGCTCGGCTTCAGCTTTATTCCCGCCCTCACCTCAAAGAACAGCGTCGTTGAGGGTAGCAAGCTCATAAAGTACAGTGGCAGCGGCGGCTTCATTTTTTCGAATGGGCTCACCAGGCCGTCAGGATCTATCAACGTCGATGCGGATGTCGCCGGAACCGATAATCGGGTAGTGGCCGCCGGAGCGGTGGGCTTTACCGCGGCTACCGAGGCGCCTCGGCTGGAGTTGGCGATGGGCTGGCCGCCTTCGCCTTTGCCGGCAGCTGGTTATCTCAACTTCATCGCTTCCTATGGCATAGTGACCAACGGGATGATCAGTCCAATTCCTTGCCAGACCCACATCATGGCCTTCAGCGTGAACGCGGGATCTGCCTACTCGTCGCCAAACAGCTTCGCCACCTGGTTTGGAACGGCCACCGGTGTAACTTCGTCCGTCTCGCTCTGGCAAAAGACCACAAAATCAGCCGGTGCTGGAGGCCTTATGTGCCCCAGCTGAGGTAGGCAACCATGACCATCACATTTAATCTGCCGCTTGGTCATCTTCACCGATATCTTCGTGCCAGATTTCCGGATGTTCGCGTATGAAGTCTTCCATCATCTGCACGCATTCTTCAGAGTTCAGATCGAGAACCCTTACCCCAGCCGCGCGGAGCCAGTCGAGGCCGCCGCTAAACGTCCTGCTCTCGCCAACGACCAGTGTTCGGATGCCGAACTGACGCACCAGGCCGCTGCAGTACCAGCAAGGCGCCAGTGTAGTCACCATCACAATATTGCGGTAGGAACGTAATCGGCCCGCGCGCCGAAAGGCATCAGTTTCCGCGTGGACCGAGGGATCGCCTTGCTGTATCCGTCGATTGTGTCCCGAGCTGAGTAGCTGCCCCTGGTTATCGAACATGGCTGCGCCGATGGGAAGGCCACCTTCCGCCAGGCCGCTCCGGGCTTCGCCGATCGCGACCGCCAACATCGATGCCCAATCCTGCCCCCCGTCCATTCCTCACCCCTCAGTGAGAATACGTACCCAGCCTTTCGATTGTCGAGGCGAATCAATGCGAAAGGGCAGGCTTTCAGCCAGCTGCGGTTACAACAGCAAGCCAGCATTAATGCATCCTACCGCCTGCTCCGTTGCATATCGTGCATCGTGAGGAAAGGATTTTCAATGACTCGATACAACCAATTCAGAGCGATGCTACTTTGCGGTGCTACTTTTCTATCGGCGGGCTGTAACAAGCAGGACAATTCCAAGGCCAACTACCAATCCGCGATTAACGACTATTACAAGGCTCACCCGGGCTGCATCTGGCAAGACACCAAGAAATTTCCAGTGCAGGCTGCGACTTCGGACGATGCGAAGACGCAGGGTTACGATGCCCTCACGGATACCGGCCTTCTCACCCGCACGACCGGTGAGAAGAAGGTCTTCATTGTTGCTTCCAAGCAGGTGAACAACTACGACTTGTCAGCTCAGGGGCGTTCAGCCTGGACGCCGGATACGACCCAGCCGGGATACGGTAATTTCTGTTACGGCCATCGTGCTGTCGATTCCATCGATAGCTTTACCACCGGAGTCAACGGGTCCGGTTTGAAGACGGCCCAGGTGAATTACCACTACAGCTTCACCGATGTTCCGGAATGGGCGAAATCGCAGGAGGTGCAAACAGCGTTCTCATCAGTCGGCGCGGCCCTGGCGCATAGCCAGCCCGGCCAGGATTCACTGGTGATGAATGGCAATAATTGGCAAGTCACCAAGTAACGAGCATGTCCCATCCTTGATTATCTTGATACGTTTTCAAGGATGGGCTGGCCGAACAAAATCACAGCCTCTAAAGCCCCTGAGGTACGTCTCTCCACGGGCGGTGGCAAACCCTGCGTGGAAAGAGATGACTTCGCTTCATGTGCCTCGAAAAGCCCACCCCGGCGGCGAAAAGCCGTGGGCAGCGGACGCATTTACGGCACGGCTGAACAAGCTGCGGAAAAACCGAGTTCTTTGAAGGGGACGGGCTTTAACCCGTCCGTAATTAGTTTGGAGTGAATGTGGCTTTAGCCACTGAGGGAGCGACTCCGTCCAAGCTGAGACTTTTTCCGCAACCTCTGAAGCCGTGCCCTTCGTTCCAAGGCCTTCCTCAGCCTAGAATGCGACTCGAACCAAATTGGCCACCTGAAGGCTGGAGACAACGCCTACTGCTCGGCCGACTCAAGGGCAAACAAGAGCAAAGAACGCGCCGTGACGCCATAAGAGTCGCCCACCTTGAAGCATCCCTTCTCGCTGTTGTCTGTGATGTTGGTGTCGATTAACAACGACCAGGTATCGCCACCAGGACACGCAGGCAAAGTGAATTCAACCAGATCGTGATGGTCGTTGATCACAATCAACAAGGTTGCTTGTTTTCCTCTCTGCCTGATTCCGGTCACTTGTGCGCGACCATCCAGCAGCATACCGAAGCAGCGCATGTTCGTATCGCCCCAGTGCTCTTGCTCCATTTCGGATCCATTGGCGTTGATCCAGGTTAAATCCTTGACCCCCAACTCCTCGTTGTATTGACCGGTGAGAAAGAGATTGCGGCGCAGGATGGGATATTTGTGACGCATCCGTGTGAGCCGGCGCGTAAAGGTAACTAACTGTTCGCCCTTCTCGCGCAGGTCCCAATTGAGCCAACTGATCTCGTTATCTTGACAATAGGCGTTGTTGTTGCCGCCCTGGGTGCGGCCGAATTCATCCCCGGCAAGAATCATGGGGGTTCCCTGCGCTAGCAATAAGGTCGCCAGCACATTGCGTATCTGACGCTTGCGCAGAGCGATGATATTGGGGTCGTTCGTAGGCCCTTCGGCGCCGCAGTTCCAGGAATTGTTGTCCGAATTGCCGTCGTTGTTGTCCTCGCCGTTTGCTTCATTGTGTTTCTCGTTGTAGCTGAAGACATCGTTCAGAGTGAAGCCATCATGAGCGGTGACAAAGTTGATCGACGCCCAGGGTCTGCGTCCCTGGTGATTGAAGATGGCGGCGGATGCGCACAGATTATCGGTCAGAGCGGTGGCAGGGGCCTTACCCGTCCAAAATTTGCGGGTGTTATCGCGGAATTTGTCATTCCACTCTGCCCAACCCGGAGGGAACGCGCCCACCTGGTAGCCGCCAGGCCCTAGATCCCAGGGCTCAGCGATTAGCTTGACCCGCGAGAGGCATGGATCCTGGCTGCAGGCCTTGAGAAACCCACTCTGATTATCGAACCCGTTTGGCTCTCGCGCCAGAATGGTTCCCAGATCAAAACGGAAGCCGTCGACGCGAGTCTGCTCTGCCCAATAGCGAAGACTATCGGTAACCATCTGAATCACGCGCGCGTGGCTCAGGTTCAGAGTGTTTCCGGTGCCGGTGTCGTTAATGTAATAGCGCGGGTTATCCGGCAGCAGACGGTAGTAGGTGGCATTATCGATTCCCTTGAACGATAAGGTGGGGCCTCGTTCATTGCCTTCCGCGGTGTGGTTATAGACCACGTCCAGAATGACCTCGATTCCGGCATCGTGGAAGCGCGCGACCATCTCCTTGAACTCGCGCAATACGTGCTTGCGATCGTTCGCATAGCGCGCATCGGGGGCAAAGAAGCCAATACTGTTGTAGCCCCAGTAATTGGTCAGGCCCTTTTCCAACAAGTGGCTGTCATTGATGAAGAAATGGACCGGCAGCAGCTCGACTGAGGTTACGCCCAGCTGCTTGATGTACTTGACCACCGCTTCCTCACCCAGGCCGGCATAGGTGCCGCGCAGCGGCTCTTCCAATCCAGGGAAGCGCTTGGTGAAGCCTTTCACGTGCAGCTCATAAAGGATGGTGTCGTCAAACGGAACCCGGACCTCGCTCAGTACACCCTGACCGTGCCAATCGAAGTTGGGATCCACGACCACACACTTGGGCATAAACGGGGCGCTATCCCGCTCGTCGAAGGTCGTGTCGTCCCCAGACTCCATCTGATAGCCGAATATCGCTGGATCCCATTTGAGCTCGCCGATATGAGCCACCGCGTAGGGATCAAGCAGCAATTTGTTGGGGTTAAAGCGGTGCCCGGCCTCTGGTTCATAGGGTCCATACACGCGATAGCCGTAGACCGCACGTGGGCGAACATCGGGAAGATAGCCGTGCCAGATTTGATTGGTGTACTCAGGCAGCTCGATCCGCTCCAGCTCCTGCTCGCCGTTTTCGTCGAAAAGGCAGACTTCTACTTTGGTGGCGTGGGCAGAAAAGATGGCGAAGTTTGTGCCCTTACCGTCCCAATTTGCGCCTCTCGGGTGGGGTAGGCCTTCTTGGATTGGAGCAGTGCGCGGTCCGGTCATGGTCATTGCGGGCATGATGATGTGAGTCCTGTCGTCCGTGGGTTGATAATAATTTCAAGAAATGTAGATTCAGATAGATGCGGATTTGCGGGTTTTAGCTGGTTGAGCGCTCTAACCTCACCGGCGGGAGCGTCATTTCTTTCAGCCCATCGAATGAGCCTTAAAACTCCCGCCAATGCATGCGTGGCCAATTCAAGCCCTCCTTTGGCTTGAGTGGGGAGAAGCCGATATAACAGGCTGCGGAAAAACTCGGTTTTAGGGTAGGCCGGGGATTTATCCCCGGCGCAAATGCAATGTAATCGACTTGGGCTTTAGCCCCTGGGGCATGCTTTCTTGCTCGATCCGGCTTTTTTCCGCAGCCTCATAAGCCGTGCCCCGCGAGTTCGCTCAGTTTTTGGGCATAGGCGTGAGGAAACCCTGGTCCCGCAGCCATTGGTCGAGCAAGACGGGCCATAGGTCCAGCGCCGCGATCCCCGCACCCATTCCGCTGCCATGTTCTCCATGGCGGAAGATATGCAATTCTGCCGGGACCCCTGCGGCCAGCAAGGCGTTATAGAAAACAACGCTGGCACTGATGCCGGGACTGTGCGATCGTCCGAGGTGCTGTAGATAAATGTGGTTGGCGTTTGCGAAGTAACGTGCAGGCTGGGGGTATATTTCTGTTCGTCGACCTTGCAGGTTTCGGCCGGAATGGTCTTGATCACCGAGCAGTAGCTGATGTAGTGGCCGCTGGGCTGCATGGCGTTCAGCCAGGGGTAGCCGAGCACCAGGAAATCAGGCCGGCTGCTCAAACGCTCGATCGGGTCGCTCGCGTCGGGTTTTCCAGCGTCGAAGAGCGTGCCGGTGGCCGCCGCCAGGTGGCCTCCAGCGGAAAAGCCAATGATGCCGATGTGGTCGGGGAGAAAGCCGTAGGCGGAGGCCGAAGACCGCACCAACCGTACGGCGCGTTGCGCATCCAGAAGTGGAATCGGGTATAGATATTTCGCCCCCAGCCGGTATTTGAGCACAAAGGCAGTGACACCTTTGGACGCGAACCAGTCGGCGACCTGGCGGCCTTCAAGGTTGCTCGCGAGGCCGAGGTAGGCTCCGCCAGGGGCGACAATCACCGCCGATCCCGTACCTCTTCCTTTCTGAGGGAGGAAAACGGTAAGCGTCGGCAGATCGGCCGGGTCGGTGCCCATAACCTCGGGCGCTCCACTCGGCCACAGCTGCAGAGTGGAGATGTCTAGAGCTGGATCGATCGCTGGCTCAACCTGCGATCCCGCGAGCTGCACGTCGACCGCAAACAGGCAGAGAACAGCTATCACCAAAATCTTCTTCAAGTCTTGCCTCCTCGACGCCACAACGATTCGTTCCAGGGTGTGCCGACCCCCTCGAAAGGATTGCTCTCTCGCCCTCAATCCCAAGTGTCCTTTCGCAACCTTTCGAGACTGAGGTGGGCAATCGTCGCATGTTGTTCATTCAATTTGGCCGTCAAAAGCGGTTCCACGGTCACGAACCAATCGCGTGGTCCATCGTAATCTCTTTCCTCCCAAATGGTTACCTGGGATCCGCCCGAATGAGGGTTTCGCAGCGACGGCATGGATCACTAACTTGGAACCATCGCGGCACATCCCCCCGCGATTTGCTCGAAAGGTGGTCCGCCTGATGCTGAGTGCCAACGTTGCGGTCAATACTGTTAGCCCATTTCCAGGAATTGCGTCCAGGAAGATTCAACTTCGTGCCGCCAAGCCTGTTGCGCGCCCGGGTCATGCACTCAGTTTGGTCGAGGCCGGAACCTACGGAAATCGCATGGCGAAGCACCTGCACATGGCGAACGCTCCCGCGATCAGCGTGAAGACCCGGCTCAAAGCGCAGCTCGCAGTGACCCGCCTGCGCTCGGAAACGGGACTCGCTGACCGGACGACGCCTTTTCCTTGTGAGCGGGCCTTCACCGTTCAATTGCATCTGCAGCCGGTCTCTCCCGTTAAATTCTGGCTTCATGAGCGGCCGGTGGCGGTGGATTTGGTACAGGGGGAAGGCAGCGTCAGCGTCTTCCATCTGGAGCAGGAACCCGCTCTATATTTGGGAAGTGCATTCGATATGGTGCAGTTTTATGTGCCCCGGGTTGCCCTGGATGACTTCGCCGATGAGAACGATGGCTGCCGATGCGAGACCCTCAGCTGGCCTTTTGGCAAGGTGGATTCCAGGCTGAAGAATTTGGCTTTGTGCCTCCTGCCTGTGCTGGAGAGACCTGAAGCCGCTAGCGAACTGTACGTGGACCACCTGGTGTTCGCAGCGCATGCCTACATCGCCCGCACCTACGGTGGAATCACAATTGCACCATCTATTGTGCGCGGGGGGCTGGCCCCCTGGCAGGTGCATCGGGCTACAGAGATGCTCAAGGCAAATCTGGATGGACAGATCGCGCTCTCCCAGGTGGCGCGCGAATGCAAACTTTCCGTCAGTCATTTCGTGCGTGCCTTCAGGCAAACAATTGGGCAACCGCCCTATCGCTGGCTTTTGCAACAACGCATCGACGCAGCCAAGGAACTTTTACTGCACTCCAGCCTGCCCATGGTAGACATTGCACTCAAGTGCGGGTTTGCCGATCAGGCATGTTTCATCCGGGCGTTTCGCAAGTTGCTTGATACCACTCCGGGGGAGTGGCGGCGCATACGGATGCAATAAGGTCCCGTATTCGCCGCCGCTAGTCTCACTTCCGCGGCCATCAGTCGAGGCTGTTGACGATTTCCCCCAGGAACCATGCCCGTCGCTCTGTCTCGTCGATCCAGACCTCGATCAGGCTCGTTGTCGCCACATCGTTTTGCTGACCGCATATTTCGTGCGCGGAGCGAAGATTCGCTGTCAGCTGCCGGTTGTCTGCAAACAGCTCACTGAGCATGGCTCTGGGAGAAACGTGGAGGCTATCGTTATCCTTGAGCCGTTGCTGACTCGCGATCTCGCCAATGGAATGAATTGTGGTGCCCCCCAACTTGCGAGCCCGCTCGGCGATGGGGTCGGTCATGGCAAATATTTGATCGCCCTGCTCATCGAGAAGCAGATGATAGTCGCGGAAGTTCTTTCCCGTCATATGCCAGTGAAAGTTCTTGGTTTTCAGGTAAAGGGCGAAAGAATCGGCCAGCAAGTGACGCAGCTCGCCTGATATTTCCTCTACTGCGTCGTGGTCCAACTGTCCAACATTCTTCACTGAAGCTTTCTCGTTCTTTGATTCAACCTTCTCTGCTGTTGCCATCGGATCTCCTTCTGTCCGCTGCGGAGAGTCCTCTCCGCGCCGATACCTACATGGATGCGCGCGCCCGTGAACCGTGCTTTAAATTTCTCGTTTGGCCGGCGCGGCCATCCCCGTCGCTGGTTGCAGCAATAAGAGCAAACTATGCGCAAGCCGTAACAAGATGCCGCCTCCTTGCCCCTCTTAAGGTGTTAAGTACGTTTTTGTGGAAATCGAGAAACGACAAAAAGCATGGAAGAGCTGGACAGCAAGGTTGAGGCCCTCTTGGCAGAAGCGGCGGAGTGATAGGAGAGGAAACCATGCCTGACGTTGAGCGGTACGATGCCGTTGTGCTGGGCAGCGGAGAGGCCGGAAAGTACATGGCCTGGCACCTGGGCGCCAGCGGCAAACGGGTTGCGGTGATCGAGAGAAAATATCTTGGAGGTGCGTGTCCGAATATAGCGTGCCTGCCGAGCAAGAACCTGGTGCACGGAGCAAAGATAGCCTCCTATTTCAACCGAGGCGAAGAATTTGGCATGTTGACCGACAAGTGGTCCGTCTCCATGCCGGGCGTACGGGCGCGCAAACGAAAAATGGTCGACGGCCTTCACCAAATGCACCTCGATAATTTCGCGCGCAGTAAGGCAGAAATCGTCATGGGGGAAGGCCGCTTCATCGCCGACAGGACCCTGCGAGTGTCGCCTCCCGCGGGAAAAGAGCGCGTTCTCCACGGCGACCAGGTCTTTATCGACACTGGGACGCGGGCGCAGATCGGTAACGTGCCAGGTCTCGCAGAATCCGCTCCGCTCACCCATGTGGAAGCGCTGGAGCTCGACACCGTTCCGGAACATTTGCTGATTCTAGGGGGCGGCTATGTCGGTCTGGAATTTGCCCAGGCCATGCGGCGCCTGGGCAGCCGCGTGACCATCATGGAGCGTAACGATCGCCTTTTGCACCGTGAGGATCCGGACGTTTCCGAAGCGCTGACACAACTCTTTCAGGACGAGGGTATCGTCACTGTGGCAAATACCAACCTGGGGCGGGTGGAAGGCCAGTCAGGCCACGGAGTGCGCCTGCATGGTTCAAGGCGCGGTTCTGAGATCATTGTGGAAGGTTCGCACTTGCTGGTTGCGACCGGCCGCTTGCCCAATACAAGAGGCATCGGGCTCGAACTTGCGGGAATCAGGACCACGAAAAAAGGATTTATCGAAGTAAACGAACGGCTGGAGACGAGCGCTCCTGCCGTTTGGGCGCTTGGTGACTGCGCCGGTAGTCCCTTCTTCACCCACATTTCATTCGATGATTTCCGCATCGTCCGTGACAATCTCGGGGGCGCCAACCGGACAACGACCGGAAGACAGGTTCCGTCGTGCCTGTTTACTGACCCTGAACTTGCGCGAGTCGGCCTGGACGAATCGCAGGCAAAGCGGCAGGGCATTCCTTACCGGCTGGCGAAAATACCCATGGCAACCGTGCTGCGGACTCGCACCATGGCAGAGACGAGGGGGTTTCTCAAAGCGCTGGTGAGTGCGGCGGATGACCAGATTCTCGGATTTACCGGTTTCGGCTTGGGTGCCGGCGAGACTATGGCTACCATCCAGCTCGCCATGAAGACGGGCACACCATACACCGTATTGCGCGATATGACACTCACCCACCCCACGCTTGCGGAGGGTCTTGTGCCTCTTTTCTCTTCCGTGCCCGGGAGACGATAGCGCAACTGGTGGGGTCGCTCTCCACAGATTTCCTGGTGAGATTGGTGGCGCTGGTAACCTCTCACACGCTGCATGTTGGGATAACGAGACGCTCGACCTGCAATCTTTCGGGTCTGGTCAACGAACCTGAAGCAGCACAGCGCCCGGTCTCGAACTCACCCGCATCGCGCCAACCCTCCGTCACATTACCAATCCACCAATGGCGAGCGCCACGATCAACCCACCTATCACCAGGTCGGCGAACCGCGGCTTCGCGCTGGGAGCACGCGCGGTGCAAGGCATGATGATCAACTCAGTCGTTACTATTTCTTGCCCTTCCATCGCGTCACCTCCGGGAAGGCTCAGCTCGCCGCGGCGACCTATCTGACGTCGCCACCATCGTCTTGCGCAACGCAACTTTGGCGCGCGCCAGCCGGGACTTCGTCGCCGGAATGGAAATACCCATGTTGCGGGCAATCTGTTTCATGGAGTGCCCCTCCATCTGTCCCCGTTCCACTACCGTGCGAAGTGCATTTGGCAGCCGGCAAATGGCCCTCTTCAGGTGCAACGACCTCTCATGTCCGGCGTAATGCTTCTCCGGGTCTGCTGAGTAGTCGGCGATTTGCCACGTCTGCCACGTCTCTCCTTCGGCGGTTGCGTCGATCGAGGTTTCCAGACGAATGCGCCTCTTCCGCAGGATCATGAGCGCCGAATTGATACCAATACGAGTGAACCAGGTGGCAAAGCTGGATCTGCCGTCAAACTGTTTCAAATGCAGGAAGGCTCTCATCATCGAATCCTGGAGCGCATCTTCCGCATCCTCGCGATTCTTGGTCACCCCGTAGATGGTATTGAAGACACGCTTTGAGTTGCGTGCGCAAAGTTCGACAAAGGCCCACTCGTGGCCGGCTTGCGCCGCCTCAACCAGCAGGTCGTCTTCCATAGCGCCGGGCTCCAGGCGCTCGGCAATGCTGTCGTTGATCACGCTGCAGGAAGTCATAGAAACACCTCGGGGAAGATTTGGAAAAGCTCCTGGGGAAAATCCGTGTCTGGAAAACAGCCCGTGCGTACCGTGAGGATGACAGATGCCTGGAGAGCCAACCCAGTGAGCAACTGTTAGCTAACGGTGATCTCCAATATCAAGTGGTACCAACGCGCCATCATGCTGTGACTTAGATAAAAGTAGCTGAGGTAATCAGGGAACAGCTTGATTGAAATTGCTTTCAATTTGCTGATCTTGCGGGAAGAGTCTGATGGAGTTGCCTGTAGTGTCGAGAGCGGGAAAGCAAACCAGCCCACAGAGCAGACCAGCAAAGACGTCCGGTCAAGCAAAGCCATGCCGAGGAATCATTATCCCATCGGTCTTTGCCACGGTGGCGCGCCACTTTATGCCGCACCAGCTTCTGCTCACCTGGCTCACGCGCGATCCGGACTTTCAGAAAAGGCGAATGCGCAGTAAAACCGAAATGTCGTTCATGTAACATCCTCCTTTAGAAGAGACGGAAGAGAGCGTGTGACAAGCTCATGTTCCGAACGCAGTTCCGCAGGGGGGACCTGGTCCGGCGTGCCGGGACGCCTGAGCGCAACCCAGGACATTAATCCTGCGTGAACCTGTACCGCACGCCAACCGTGGGTGGCCCATGCAAGCCTTGTTTTGGCTTGGGTGGGCAAGTAGCCCCTCGATAACCGGGCCGGCCAAAAAGGAGAAACAAACATTGGAACAGAAGGATTGGGCTGGAATATTTCCGGCCATGACGACTCCATTTCAGGCTGATCTCTCAGTCGACTACGAAGTATTTGGAGCACAGGCTCGATGGCTGGTGGAGTGCGGCTGCAAGGGAATTGTCGCTCTCGGATCTCTGGGTGAAGCGCCGACCCTGACCAGAGAAGAAAAAGTTGAGATTCTGAAACAAGCCCGGCAGTCCCTGCAAGACAAAGCGCCGGTCATTGCCGGTATCGCTGCGCTCAGTACTGCGGAAGCGGTCTGGCTCGCAGAAGAGGCCTATCGTGTGGGCGTGGACGGCTTGATGGTGCTGCCGCCGCAGGTGTACCGCAGCGATTGGCGCGAAACGCAAGCTCACCTGGGCGCCATCTTTCAGGCAACGCCGCTCTCTTGCATGCTCTATAACAACCCCATTGCGTATGGAACAGACATTGTTCCGGAGCAGATGGCCGAGCTGCGGGCGCGGCATCACAACTTTCACGCCGTGAAGGAATCGAGCGGCGACCTCCGGCGTATTACTTCGCTCAAGCATATGGGCTCGATGGCGATATTCGTCGGCATGGACGACGTGGTCGTGGAGAGCGTAGCTGCCGGTGCGACGGGCTGGATTGCCGGACTGGTGAACGCCTTCCCTGAAGAATCGGTGCGTCTATTCCGGCTGGCGCAAAACGGCCCATCGGCGGATTTGGAAGCCCTTTACCGTTGGTTTTTGCCCCTGCTGCGCCTGGATACCGTGCCCAAATTTGTGCAGCTGATCAAGCAGGTGCAGGAGGAATGTGGCGGCCCTTCCGCGCGGGTGAGGCCCCCCAGGCTTGAGCTCGCGGGAGCGGAGCGCGATGAAGTCATCGAACTCACGCGCGGGAGCCTTGCCAGCTGCCCCCATTAGCCGGGGTCAGATTTTTCCCGTGATCGTAGGCTCCAGCAAGGCTTGTTGGCTTTTGATAGGTCCTATATTCGTTCGCCGCCGGCTGATCATCACTAACATCAACAGGGCTGCGGCGCCAGGTACCATCAGACCGATACGCAGAGATCCGGTACTGGTCGAAATCGTCCCCGTTAACCACGAGAGCACGGCTCCTCCGAGTCCGGCGGAGGCAAACACCCAGCCGGCATTGCGCGACCCGCCGATCTCGGTCAGGAACAGCGCAAGGATGAGGGGGAATACGGGTGCCAGGGCAAGGCCCGTGAGAGCCGATCCTGCCAGGATGGTGGCCGGGCTGCGCGCCGCCAGCAGCAAGGAGACGCCTGCTATCGTAGCAACCACAGCCGTTCGATAAAGACGAAGTTCCGTAACCCAAGCCAACAGGGCTGGTGTCAGGCCTCGGCCTAACAATAGGGCCGCCCAAAAAACAGCCACCGCCAGGGTCCCGCCGGCGAAGGTCCAGGCTGTGGTGCGCGTGGTATAGGTGCTCATCCAGCTCCCCACGGCAGCCTCGATCCCTACATAGAGAAAGGCGAGCAGGGCAAAATAAAGAATGATGGTTGCCTCTTTGATCCCGCTGGGGGTCGATGCGGAATCCGTGGCGCCGCTCAGATCGCCGCGATCCGCGAGCAGCGATAGCAGCACGAACGGTAAAGCCAGAAGCCCAACCAGGCCAAAGGCAGTACCGCCGGCGGCATGGCGTAGAAATTGGGCCGCCAGAAGAGGACAGGCCACCGAACCCGCGCTCCAGGAAAAATTCAAAAAAGCCAGCGCAGCTCCCATGCGCTTGGGGTGGCGCCGGCCGGCGAGCATGTTGTTTGACGTCATGGCCAATCCAAGGCCGAGTCCGTACACCCCAAATGCGGGCAAGGATTCTTGTTGCAGCAGAAAAATACTGATCGCTCCTGCGCTAAAGAGTGCGTAGCCAATGGCCAGGGTCTTCCAAAGATTGCCCCGGACCAACAGGGCGCCCGATGAAGCCGTGGCAAACTGCACCAGCAGCAGCAGGCCGGCGTCTTTATCCCGTAGGTGCCATTGCGCAGAGAGTCGCGGCAGAATGCAACCCAGCAACACCGTGCCGATGCCGGTGAGAGCGATTCCCAGGTGGAGCAGTGGCTCCAGCAAACGAAGGCGAAGAACCTTGGCCGTACTGTGATTTACGTGAGACATCCAGACAAGCGTTCGGGGAGCGCCCTTTCCACTCTACGCGCTGCATGGCCAAATCACGACCGGCGATGGGTATTGGGACTGATCAAGCGGAGACCCGCCAGTGTCGCGGGAAAACTGCGACCGTACCCGTCGAAAACGCCGAAGTGGCCGGGTTTGACCCTGCGCGTTACGGTTGCTACTATCAAAGAGCGGGGTGGAGCAGTCCGGTAGCTCGTTGGGCTCATAACCCAAAGGTCGCTGGTTCAAATCCAGCCCCCGCAACCAATGAAGTCCATACAGTTCAGTGGCTTAGGAGATCTCGACTCCTGAGCCGTTTTGGTTTATGGCAGTTGGGCCGCCAGTATAATAAATACGACAGCTCTGCTTTTCCTGTTCTTGAGCCATGAGTGGCTCTTTATGTCCGCGACAGCTCGCCGCGACGAATCGCCGTCGCTGGCTTGTATTTCACCAAACTCTTAGTGGGGCGTTATGGCCCTTTGCTGGTTCTCGCTCTGATAAGGCTCGATATGCACGTTGCCGTGTGCGTCAATCTGACGAGTCTGTTCGTTGTAATCGACCGCGTCAGCCCGTAGAAGAATCGACCATTTCTCACAACCGTGGCTTGAGGGCGCGCACATTCGCACTTGAACGTCTCCTCTTAGTTGGAGGACCGATTCGATTTCCGCGCTCGTCAGATTGGCCTGTGGGCTTAAAGTGAGCTGGGCGTTCGATGCTGCCAACTCGACGCGTCCTATTCTTTCCGTAGGCGGCATTGAGAAGTACAGTCGCGGAGCCTCTGTATATGTTAAGTATGGGCGCTCAGGCTCTGGGTTCTGATGTTGACATACCCCTTGCGGGGCAAAAACGAAAGCTTGGCATGCCATCGCAACACTGAGCATTAGGAGTTTCATAAAATAGCTCCTCCTTGTGCGACCATCCTAGATCCTAGTTTGTGTCCAGGTCCATGACAACGCTCTTTGTACCTATCTTTGACGTTTCACGGTTCACTACGTCACGTCGCCTTAAGTGGCGAAGCGGATTCTTCCAACTCGCCGTCTTCAGGCACCGCATACTCGTCGAGTGCCCGATAAGGTTACAGCTGCCTTCCTCGACCGTATCCCAACCAACGTCCCAGTCGCCTCGACCCAAACAATCCCGCAGGAACGGCTGAGTTTTCAGACTTGTCCAAATTAGCCCTTTTACTGCTCTGCTTCACCGGCCATTTGGCAACCCCAGGGCTTGATTAGCCGCTGCGTGAGAGAACTGCAGAAGAGAACCCCGCCGCTCCTAGGCCCGGGGGGCCGGCCCGGCCAAACGTCAGCCCAGCCCGGAAGGGGCTGGGTGGAACCCCCATCATCGGGACATCATGCAGCTTGTAGACAAAGGCATTCTTGTTCGTGGTGCTCAGGGCGGACGAAGCACCAGTTACGAGTTGGCTAAACTCGCCGAAGATGCCCGTCATGAAGGCGTAAGGCGACGATAGACGGTCGATGACCAACGGAACGTAACCGAACTAGTGCTTCTTGGCGTGGAGTTGCTGAATTGGTTCTGACGTGGTGACGTTTCGTCTTCCACCCCTCGCGGCTAAGCGGAGCTACCGCACATGCCTGACCGCTTATCCTCTCTCGTCGCGATCCATGACGTCTTGTCGGGGGGAGGACGGTTCAACTACTTTTTGGCCAGGTCTACGTTTTGGTCTTTGGCCAGTTGCTCAGCCATTTGCAGGTGTTCGGAGATGGTCTTGCTGCCTTGCGTGGCGGCGTCTTTTACGCTTGGATCGTGACCGTTTGACGCTTCCATCTGGAATTCGCTCAGATCCTGCTTGTGGTCTTTCACCATGTCTTTGATGTAGGCCTGGTCGTAGGCAGCGCCCGAGAGGGCTTGCATCTTGCTCATGAGCGATTTGTCTTTCTTGGAAACTTCGCTGGGGATTTCTACCCTGAGCTGCTGGGCTACGGGCTTCATCTGCTCGTTCAGCTTGGTGTGGTCGTCAATCATTTTCCGGGCAAATTGCTTGACCTGGTCGTTGTTGCTCTTTTGCAGGGTGAGTTCGCCCAATTGCACCTCTGCGATGCTGCCCTGCATGGCCTTCTTGACCCAAATTTTATCGATGGCGGCTTGTTGGTCTGCCTTCATGCCGCCCACGTTGCCCAATTGGTCGGCAGGGTTCGGAATTGTCGACGTCCCGGGCGTCGAGTTGATGGCCGCTCCCGAATTTTGGCCATCAGCCGGTGACTGCGTCAGGGCAGAGGGGGGAGCGATGCAGATGGCTCCGATCAGCAGCAATGCGCTTCCGTACCCAACCAGTTTGCGGTGAATTGTGAGATTTTTCATCGTTTCCTCCTCGTCGAGTTGGATGCCAAAGGGCGCGCTGATGACCGCCTCCCGGCGCGCGGGACATTATCCTTAGTATATCTACGACCTGGAAAACCCGGTGACGGGCCGTAATCTTTGTTTACATCTAGCGAACGTCCGGCCTGTCCCTGGCTTTTCCTCGACGGGATTGGTAGTTTCGCATCACTCGAGTGCTGGAGGGTGCGAACGAAACCATCCTGCAAACTAACGTTCAGCAAGTGGCTTGCATTAGCTTCTGCGTCTCAATGCTGTGACTGTCCACGAATCTTCGGTGCGTGCCAACCCTCGTCTCGGGGACGATAGAGTAGCCTAGAGGAGCCGCGTATGACCTACAGTCGATCTACTCTCTTCGCCGCTCTCTCGTTCAGTGCCGTACTCTGCTCCGGCTCTCGCGCAGGTGTCGCACGTTCCACCTTCCAACCCGCAGCTCGCCAGCCCGCAGATCGAGCGGAAGGTCGATGCGCTGCTTAAACAAATGACGCTCGACGAGAAGATAGGCCAGCTGGTGCAGTACAGCGCGACTGAAGCGCACCCCGCCCCCACCCCCGGCAACACAACGACCGCCCTCAACGTGAACCCGCCCGCGCCTGGGGGAGTCGACAGCTACGTGCTCGCGCAAAAGGGGCAACTCGGCTCCATGCTCAACACGGTTGGGCAGGGCCTTACCAATCACTTTCAGCACGCTGCCGTTGACAACACGCGCCTGCATATCCCGCTGCTTTTTGGAGCCGACGTCATCCACGGCTTCCGCACCATCTTTCCTGTTCCGCTGGCCACGGCGTCCAGTTGGGATCCCGCCCTGATCACGGATCTGGCGCATATGGCTGCCATCGAGGCCCGCACGGCAGGCGTCGACTGGGTCTATTCCCCCATGGTTGACATTGCCCGCGATGCACGCTGGGGCCGCTGCACCGAGGGCGCTGGGGAAGACCCCTACCTCGGCTCTGCGATTGCTCGGGCCTATATCCGCGGCTATCAGGGAGAGAGCCTCTCGGCGCCAGGCTCCGTCGCTGCCTCGGTCAAGCATTTCGCCGCCTACGGTGCTGCCGAGGCCGGCCGCGAATACAACACTACGGATATGAGCGAACTGCTGCTGCGCCAGGTCTACCTGCCGCCGTATCACGCGGCGGTGGAGGCCGGCGCAGCCACCGTGATGTCCTCCTTCAACTCGCTGAACGGTGTGCCCGCGACCGCCAACCCGTTTCTGATGCAGACCATCCTGCGCGATGAGTGGGGCTTCAATGGTGCCGTGGTCTCCGATTACACCGCGGTCATGGAGCTCACCCATCATGGCATCGCACTCGATGCCGCCATGGCGAGCCAAAAGGCGCTGATGGCCGGCGTCGACATCGACATGATGTCGCACTACTACGACGCTGAGCTGCCGGCTCTGGTCAAGTCGGGCCGCGTGCCGATGGCTGTGGTGGACGAAGCCGTGCGCCGCGTCCTGCGGGTGAAGTTCGCGATCGGTCTCTTCGAACACCCTTTTACTGATGGCCCGGAGGTAACAGGAGCAGTTGCCGACCATCGCCCACTTGCGCGCCGGGCGGCGGAGGAGTCTTTGGTCCTGCTGCAGAACAATCCTGCGCCCCAGAACGCGGTCCACGACGCGCTCCTGCCCTTGGCCGCCGCTACCAAAAGGATCGCGCTCATCGGCCCGCTGGCCGACGATGCCAGCGACATGGTCGGCGCCTGGTCGGGCGCCAACAATTTCGGCGATGTGCGTACCTTGCGCGCCACCATGGCGGAAAGAGCCCAGCAAAGCGGCGCCGTGCTTACATATGAGAAGGGAACAGAGATCTCCGGCACTTCCGACTCCGGGTTCGCCGCAGCGGTTGCCGCCGCACAAAATTCCGATGTCGCCATCCTCGCCCTGGGCGAGTCGAGCGACATGAGTGGCGAAGCAGCGTCGCGGGCTCACCTGGATTTGCCGGGGAACCAACAGCAGTTGCTTGAGGCGGTGGTCGCAACCGGCAAGCCTGTCGTCCTGCTCGTTTTCTCCGGCCGGCCGCTGGTGCTCGACTGGGCCGCTCAACATGTGCCGGCCATTATGGAGGTCTGGTTCCCAGGGGTCGAGACGGGCCCTGCCATCGCCGGCACCCTGTTCGGAGATGTAGCTCCCAGCGGCAAGCTCACTATGAGTTTCCCCCGCGCTGTGGGCCAGGAGCCGCTCTACTATAACCAGCTGCCGACCGGCCGCCCCATCCAGCATGCTGACCCCGCTCACCCCGGCTACGTGGAGATGAAGTATGTGTCGCGCTATCTCGACGTACCGAATGACGCGCTCTTTCCCTTCGGACATGGTCTTACCTACTCGACCTTCGCTTACTCCGGCGTTTCGCTTTCGACGCAATCGATCAGCACAGCCTCGCTGATGCACGATCAAAAAAGCCAGCCGGTGGTCGCCACCGCCACAGTCACCAATACAGGGAAACGCCGCGCTACTGAGATCGTTCAGTGCTACGTCAATATTCGAGGCGCCAGTACCGAGCAGCCTGTGCGCAATCTCAAGGGATTTGCTCGCGTTACCCTCGATCCAGGCCAATCTCAGGCGGTTCACTTTCCTCTGGGCTTCGCAGAACTTTCGTTCTACAACGTGAAGGTTCAACGGGTGGTCGAGCCGGCTGACTATACCGTTTTTATCGGTGGCAGTTCGACCACCACCAATGCCGGCCACTTTACGACTACGCCGTAGTCCGGCTGGATATCCCGAATTTTCAAGGAACCTTTTGCCGGCCAGCTCCGTATCACACTGCCATGAAGACGAAATATGCCCTGCCACTGGCCGCGCTCGCCGTTTTCTCCTCCTTGACTGGCCTCGCGCAAGACCCCGATCACTCCTGGTCCAGGACTTATCCAGTCAGCGGCAAGCCCACGCTTACCCTCGAGACCTCGGATGCCGGTGTTGAATTTAGTCCCTGCGGAGACTGCCATGAAATCCGGATCCACATCGAAGTCGTGGGGCGGAAGCTGAGCGACTATCGCCTGGAAGAGGGCCAAAGCGGCGATGAGGTTCACTTTCTTTTCAAGGAGCGGCCGCACATGGGCGCTCACATCGCCTGGCACAAGGAGCAAACCCGGGTGACCGTCGAAAGCCCCGCCCAGCTCACTCTGCAAGCCAGGACCTCTGACGGAAATGTGACTCTCTCCGGGTTGCAGGGCGACCTGAGTCTGACGACTGGCGATGGCAACGTGACGCTCGATCATGTCTCCGGCAACCTGCGCATCAAGTCTGGTGATGGCCAGGTGAAGATCACCAATGCCGATGGTGCCATTGACGCACACACCAGCGACGGCAGCCTCAGCGTCGATGGCCTGTTCCACGCTCTTGCGCTGCACACCAGTGACGGTACGCTGGACCTCAGCTTACGTGAGGGAACGAAGCTCGCTGGGCCCTCAACCATTCAATCGTCGGATGGCTCGGTGACCCTTCGCGTACCCCAGAACTTCGCCGCCGACCTCAACGTGCATACCAGCGACGGCCACGTGGATTGCTCTCTTCCGCTTACCATGGACCACTACCAGTCCGGCGGAGAGGGCCATGAGTTGCGCGGAAAACTAAATGGCGGAGGCACGCCGCTCACCATCCACACATCCGACGGTAACGTAAAGATCGAATACCTGTAGGATTGGCGGCACAATCGGCAGGCCCATTGCGCGCCATGCATGAAATCCACCAACCACGTCCGACGCGCGCCAAAGTCCAAGATCCTGCAGAGCTGCAGCTGCGAGGCTTGACGTATAGCCCTCGGAACAGAACACGATCACCTGGAGGTCATGATCGGTTGCGACCGGCAACCGCCAATTGGTGGCCGGATCGAACCGCCCCTCGATCACGTTACGTTCGACGGCCAACGCGCCCGCAACGCCGCGCCCCAAACGTAAGCCTATAATCTGCCTCATGACCAAGGCAGACACGGCGGTGAAGATAGTCCCAAGCGAAAGCGGAGCCTACACTGTGGTGAGCGCGGGCGAACAGGTCTGGCGCAAAAAGTATCCGTCCATGGAGGCTGCTACCAGCGAGGCAGAAGAGTTGCACATCATGTCGGCAAACGACAAGGGACTCGCGGATTTGCCCCAACCAGTGCCGACCTACGCGCAAGGTTTTTCTTCGCCCTCAGTCGACGTCGACCTTGAAGACCTTATCAAACGAGGTTTTCTGCTGGACACGCAATCTCGGTGACTGAAGTTCCCTATCCTCGCAGGGCGAGAACAGGGTCAACTGCTGCTGCCCGGCGTGATGGCAAATAGCACGCAAGCAGAGCGGCTATCACCACAACACACGTTATTGTGATGTACGTAATCGGGTCGTCGGCACTCACACCATAGAGAATCGCGGACATGAAACGCATCGTTGCGGACGCAATCGCCAAGCCGATCGCGATCCCCATAACGGTTAGCCCGATGCCTTGTCGTAGAAACGCCCCCACCACAGCTCCACGCTGTGCTCCGAGCGCCATCCGGATCCCAATTTCGCGAGTGCGCTGGGACACGGAATATGCGATGACCCCGTAGATCCCCACCGTGCCAAGAAGGAGCGCTATTCCTCCAGAGACGCAGAGCATCACAAGCGTAAACGATGTTCGCGCCATTGATTGCGTGTAGAGGTCACCCAGCGTTTCATTGTTCGCCAGGGGCACATTAGGGTTCACCATCCATACCCGTTGTTGAATAGCTTTCATCAAAGATTGCGTACCCGCGAGCTGACTCCGCACCACAAAAACCGTCGCGCGTTGTAACCGTTGTTCATGGCCTGCGAAATGGTCCATCATAAGAGGCCAATAAACCACTGACGGAGTGGGTTTCTCAACGCCGTCGTAATGGACGTCCTCTGAGACGCCTATGATCTCGCGCCAGGGATCGGTGCTCACCACACGTATTCTTTGGCCCAGCGCGTCCTGAGGACGACGCCAGTATTCGCCGGCAAAGCTCCTGGAGACGACGACAACCGGCCTCTTCTCATAGGTGTCCGTCCACGTGAAATCCCGGCCTGCAAGCAGCCGCGTGCCCAGCGTTGAAAAGAAGCCCGGCGCTACATAGTTGAAGCGCCTCGCTGGAGGAATCTCAATGCCTTCCTGGGTACGGTTCTGAACGTATACAGGATTGTTGGCGTTGTTGTTGTCCATTGGCACAGAACGGCCAATGCTCACCGAAGAAACGCCGGGAATAGAGGATATCTTTTGTACGATCGCCTCGTCCATGCGAATCACCAGCTCTGGAGAGGTATCGGCGATTTGGGTGTCTGGAATATAGAAGCCGAATGTTTGAACGGTTTCAGGGGATGTGAATCCGGGCGACACATTCACCATCGCTCGAAATGTGCGAATCATAAGCCCCGAACAAATCAGCAGGATTACCGAAAGCGCAACCTGAATCATGACCAGTGCTTTGCGTGTGCTCTGCCCTCTTCGGCCATCACCCACTCCGCGCCCTCCATCCTGGAGATCGCTTATCAGGTGCGGGCTTGTGCTCTTAAGAATCGGAACACAGGCAATCAAAAGGCTGGCGATCACAGCAATGGCGACGGTGAACAACAGCACAGATGGCGTGATGCTAATGTCGCGGATACGCGGGATATTTGTGGCTCCAAGCCCCACAATAACGCGCATCGCACCGAATGCCAGCTGTAGCCCAATCAGGCTTCCCGCAAGCCCAAGCAGACTGCTCTCGAAGAGAATATCTGCGGAAATTCCTTTCCTTGCCGCGCCGATGGCATAGCGGATGGCAAACTCATGATGCCTGCCTTCAACGCGAATAATCAGGAGATTCGCGACATTCGCGCACGCCACCAAAAGCACAAGGATGGTCGAGGCCAGCAGAATCCAGAGAACATTCTGAACATTCCCAACCACTTCGTCTTTTAGGGGAGTCAGGTTCAGCGAATAGTGCATCGATTGAAAGTCGCTGAGACCCAGGCCCGCTGGCGGCGGGAACGTTCTTGCTACTACCGGAAGCAGACGCTCCAGATCAGCGGTAGCCTGTTGTAGGGTAACCCCGGGTTTCAGCCTTGCTATGGCGTTCCCGTTGAAACTTCCGAGGGTCGTGGTGGCACGATCCCATTGCATCGGAAGTATCAACGATGGGTCTTTCTGATCGAGGAAATGGAAGGTTTGGGGAAGAACCCCAACGACTTCCCTGGGCACGCCGCCCGCCGTAATCGAGCTGCCGATGGCGGATGACGCTCCACCAAAGTGTTGCTGCCAGTAGGGATACGTGAGTACGACGGTTTGTGCAGCTCCGGGTGCATCATCTTGTCGAGTAAACAAGCGCCCCAGAGCCGGGCGAACACCCAACAATGGCAATGTCCCATCCGTGACATCGAGAACGCGAACGTGTTCTGGCGCTCCGGCACCGGTCACATCAAGCTCATCATCGTCATAGGCACCTATGTCCGCAAGGGTCGTATTTTGGTCGCGATAGACAAAGTAGAGCGACGGAGCGATCCCCATTTTCTTGAAGCCCATTTGCTGCGACGAGTGATCGACAGCAATCAACCGGTCCGGGTTGGGGTAGGACAAAGGCTTGAGCAGCACACCGTTCACGATGCTGAAAATCACGGTGTTCGCACCGACTGCTACGGCGAGAGTGATCAGGGCGATTGCCGAGAAGAGCGGTGCGCGCCTCAATCGACTGAAAACGCGATTGGTGCGCCCCAAGAGTGGCAACATGATAAAGAGCCTCCCCGGACAGCCCTCGTCGACCGTTACAGCGGCTTCGCGGCTGTTTGGTTTCCTCTCCAACAGGCTGTATTAGCGTATGCCGAGCAATTCGCGGGCCACACGGAAGTATATATAAATCAGCAAAATCGCAAGCTTGCTGGATCCTCAAGTGTCCGGCCCGGAACAGTATTGTTCAAAAGCGAACGGCTGCTGGACTGGCGGTTCACAAGAGACGAGGACCGGATTCAACACAGGGTTCGAGAAAAATCGTTCATCACCGGGTGCCGCTGCTCAGAACCTGAGAAATGCGGGCTTACTGCGAGCTTTGCCCAATGCCATCAAGGAGAGGGATCAGCACCGATATGCCGCTTTGTTGTCAGTGACCTCCTCTCTGCTACCATCCCAGCCATGAACAAACTTGCGCCATTCCTCTGGTTCAATGACAACGCCGAAGAAGCCGCTGAGTTTTACCTGATCGTCTTTCCGCACGCACGCAAGCTCGGAGAGCTGCGATCCAAAGGGGTCGGTCCCTGGCCCGTGGGCAAGATTGCCACTATCACGATCGAGCTTGAGGGCCAGGAGATGGTCTTCCTCAACGGCGGCCCTGCGCATCAGCTCAACCCCGCTTTCTCGTTCTTCGTCCGCTGCGACTCCCAGGAAGAGATCGACAGCTACTGGGACAAGTTGATCGAAGGCGGCAAATCCATGGCCTGCGGCTGGCTCACAGACCGCTTCGGTCTCTGCTGGCAGATTGTGCCACGCAATATCGGCGAGTTGGTCAGTCACCCCAAAGCTATGGAAGCCATGATGGGGATGATCAAGATGGACCTGCCCGCGTTGGAAGCCGCCGCGCGCGGGAACTGAGAGCCTTCGCCAGCTATTTCCAACCTGGAGATACGTATGCGTCTCTGCGTGGCCGCGCTCTTTAGGGCGTGCCTGTCCCTGTTTTTGTGCCTTCCCCTTCATGGGCAGACTTCGTCCGGAAAGACTTCCATTCACCCGCAACCTGCGGCTGATGACGACGATCCAAGAGTCATTCTTGAGGTTGGCGCAGCCACCAGTTGGAACACGACCGGAGGTGCGGCAACGTTCGCACCAAATCTAGCTGCCGAAACAACGCCCATCGAAAACTGGCTGGAGCTTGAGGCGGGAGTCTCTCCCTTTTACACTCGGAACTCTACAGAGTGGGATACGGATCTGCTCTTCAAGAAGCCGTGGACATTATCCCCGAAAGCGGAGTTCATGGCTGGCGTCGGGCCTGAATGGATTCACCTGAAGCAGAGTGGAAGAACCACAAACTCCGTAGCGGGAGAAGTAGCGGGAGATTTCATGTTCTGGCCAAACGGCAGGCATCGGTTCGGATGGTTCCTGGAACCGGCCTATGACTACAGTTTTGCGGCGGGCCACCAGAAGTCGATCGGCATGAGCGCAGGTCTTCTTATCGGCGTCGCCAGGAGGCATCGGTGATGACGACAGCAACTCCATCGGCACCAGCATCTCACGGCACGCTTTTTCGGAGAGCGGCGATGATTCCCAGGATCCTCTCAGCACTACTCCTTCTTTACCTGACGAGTTCCTCGTGGGCGCAGAGCCTGGATCTCCTGATTCGCAACGGCTCCGTTCTCGATGGCTCCGGCGCCCCGGCCAAACAGGTGGATATTGGCATTCGCGGGGATAGAGTCGTTCTGATCGGAAAAAACCTGAGGCAAAAGGCCAGCCGCGTCATTGATGCACACGGTCTGATCGTCGCGCCGGGATTTATCGATCCCCATACGCACACCTTTGATGATCTCTCCAACCCGGCGACCAGCCGCAACGATGCGTATCTGATGCAAGGCGTGACGACCGTAGCGACGGGCAACGACGGAAGCAGCCCGGTGCAAATTGGCGATGCGCTGCACAAGTGGGCGCAGCAGGGCATCGGCACCAACGCCGCTTTGTTCATCGGCCAGGGCTCCGTGCGCAGCGCGGTCATGGGCATGTCGGATGCAAAGCCCACACCCGCGCAAATGGATTCCATGAAGGCGTTGGTGGATCGGGGCATGAAGGAAGGGGCGATCGGCATGTCCACCGGCCTGTATTATGCGCCGGGCAGCTATTCCAGCACCGAGGAAGTGATTGCCCTGGCCAGGGTCGCGGCTGCGGATGGCGGCATCTACGACACCCATATGCGGGACGAGAGCACGTATAACATCGGGCTGCTGGCTTCCGTGAGCGAAACCATCAGGATCGGCAGGGAAGCTCATATGCCGGTTATGATTTCACACATCAAAGCGCTGGGCCGAGACGTGTGGGGGCAGAGCACGCAAGTGATCGCATTGGTCGATGCGGCCCGGGCTGACGGCGTGCACGTGACGGCAAGTCAATATCCCTACGATGCGTCGGGAACCAGTGTGGAAGCCGCGCTGATACCGCGGTGGGCGGAGGTCGGGGGCGCAGCCGCATTGTTGCAGCGGATTGGCGATCCAGCGGTGAGGCCCCGCCTGATGGCCGAGATGCAGAAAAATCTCGACCGCCGCGGCGGCGCAGAGTCTCTGCTCATGACTGCGTCGCCGGACAAAGAGTTTATCGGCAAGACACTGGCCACGATCGCGCAGGAACGCGGTACCTCTCCGATGGAAGCAGCGTTGACCATCATTCAAAAAGGCGGCGCAGACGTTGCCTCCTTCAATATGCAGCAAAGCGACATCAAAAATTTCATGCGTCAGGACTTGGGTGATGACCTGTTCGGATGGCAGCCCTGGCCACCCGCGGAAATATGGAACATTCCCGGAAAAACTGCGCAAGTATGTCTTCGCCGAACATGTCATCACGCTGCCCTTCGCCATCCGCTCCAGCACTTCGCTGCCGGCGGAAACGCTGGGCCTGAAAGACCGTGGTCTTCTCAAGGCCGGCTATTTTGCCGATGTGGTTGTATTTGATCCCAGGACGATCCGCGCCCGGTCGACCTATGAACAACCCACCCTTCTGGCAACCGGAGTGGTTTATCTGCTCGTGAATGGGCAACTAGCCATTGACGCGGGCGAGCTGACGAATGCCCACGCAGGGCGGCCACTGCCACATGGGTCCGCGGCGAAACTTTAGAGCTGCTCCACTCACGCTTCGCATCGCTCAGGTAACTCACTCGCTGCGCAGAGCCTGTA
Source organism: uncultured Acidobacteriaceae bacterium (assembly GCA_963838445.1). Lineage (GTDB taxonomy): Bacteria > Acidobacteriota > Terriglobia > Terriglobales > Acidobacteriaceae > PALSA-350. Next base: position 169,867 of record CAWIRT010000062.1, on the reverse strand, counting down.
AGGGTTCCAGGCGCGCCGCGCGGGAAGCGGGTAGCCAGACAGCGAGCAGAGCGACTGCGCTTAAGATAATCGGCACGGTTACGAATACCAAAGGGTCCCAGGATTTAACGCCGTACAGGAAGCTCGAAAGGAAGCGCGTGAGCCCGAACCCCGCGCTGATGCCGGCGATGATGCCCACCAAAGCCAAACGCATGCCGTGCCAAACCACGAGATTCCGGATTCGCGCGCGATCGGCTCCAAGGGCCATGCGAATGCCCATTTCCTGGGTGCGCTGCTGCACCGAATAGGCCATGAGGCCGTAGATGCCAATCGCGGCGAGGAGCATCGCCGAGGCCCCGAAGATGGTGAGCAGCAGCATGTTGAAATCCTCGCGTGCCGTAGACTGCGCCACCACCTGCTCCATGGGGCGGACGCGGCCAACGGGGAATCCACCGCTCGCCTGGCGAAGCTGTTCGCCGATGGCGGCGATGTACTGATGTGGCTCGCCGTGAGTGCGGACCAGCCACGACATGGGGCTGATGCCGGCGGTGAGGGTGGTCATGCCGTCGGTGACCTGGGCCATGGGGACGATCATGAGCGGGCCCGGGTCAACGTTTAGCTCGTTCACGCGGATGTCGCCCACAATGCCGATGATCTGGCGCGCAGGTTCATCAAACTGCGGGCCGTGGCCTTTACCAATCTCAATCAGCTGGCCGATCGGGTCTTGATTAGGCCAGTATTTCCTGGCCATGGCCTGGTTGATGATGATCACGCCGGGCGCGCCCGCGTTGTCGCGGTCGCTGAAGTCGCGGCCCCGGATGAGGGGAATTTTGAAGACCGCAAAGTAGCCGGGCGATGCGCTGATCCATCCAGCGCCTCCGGTGAACGAATTTTTGCCCAGTGGACGCCCGACGATGTTGAAGGGCAACTTGTAGCCGGCTTCGAGCGGCAGGCTGCAGGCGAAGGCCGAGACTTCTACGCCAGGGATGGCGCTGAGGCGTTCGCGGCCATCGCGAGAGAACTGGGCGACCCCCGCGGTCTTTTGGTAGCGGTTGCCGATAAGAGACATCTCGAGGGTGAGCACGTTGTGACCGTTGAAGCCGGGATTGACGTGACGCAGTGCGATGAAAGTGCGGATAAGAAGCGCAGCGCCAATGAGGAGTACGAGGGCGAGCGAAACTTCGCTGATGACCAGGAGCGAACGGGCCTTGCTTTGGCGGAAGCCGGTACCGGACCGGTTGCTGCTTTCCTTCAGAGTGGAGTTGAGGTCGGGACGCGACGCGCCGATAGCGGGGAAGAGCCCGAACAGAATGCCGGTCAGCAGCGAAATGCCGAGGCTGAAGGCGAGGACGCGCCAGTCGATGCCCACCGCGGCCCCGTGTTCGCCGATGCGGGGGATATCCCCAGGACTGACGGCCAGCAGCGCGCGCACGCCGGCGAATCCGAGGATCAGGCCGAGAGCGCCGCCGATCATGGAGAGGACAATGCTCTCGGTGAGCAACTGGCGGATGATGCGGGCGCGGCCCGCGCCCATGGCGGCGCGGATGGCGAACTCGCGTTTACGGCCGGTGGCCCGGACGAGCAGGAGATTGGCGACATTGGCGCAGGCGATCAGCAGGACCAACCCAACCGCTCCAAGGAGGACGAGCAGGGAAGAGCGCGCTCCCGCGACCACATGGTCGCGCAGAGGCTGAGCGCCGAACGTCCCTCTGGGGTCCATGGCGGCCACCGCGTCCGGGTAGCGGCGGCGGAACTGAGCCGCGGCGACGTTGAGTTGGGCATTTGCCTGAGCCAGTGTGACGCCTGGCTTGAGACGCCCCGCAACCAGGAAGTAGTGGCCCTGGTTGGTAGTGTTGGGATCGAATTGGAAGGGCAGCCAGAGATCTGCTACCGGATCGGTGACGAAAGATTTCCCGGTGACGCCGAGGATGGTGTAGGACTCATCGCCCAGCGAGATCGAAGTGCCGGCGATGTTGGGAGTGCCGCCGAATTTGCGTTTCCACAGGCCGTAGCTGATCACGACGACCTTGCCTCCATTGGGGCTGTCTTCCTGCTGGTTGAAGGTGCGGCCCAGCATGACTGGCGCACCGAAGAGCGCGAAGTAGTTTCTGGAAACGTGGATACCATGCACCAGTTCAGGAACAGCGCCGGTGAGATTGAAGCCCGGACCTGCGTCGTCATAGGCAGCGACGTCCTGGAAGACGCTGGTCTGATCCTTCCAGTTGAGGAAATTTGTGGGTGAAGCAAAATGACTGGACCCATCAGGATCGATGTTCAGGAACTGCACCAGCCGGTCCGGCTCGGGATAGTTGAGGGGCTTGAGCAGGACTGTGTTGACGACAGTAAAGATCGCAGTATTGGCTCCGATGCCCAGCGCCAGGGCCGCAATGGCGGTTATGGTGAACGCGGGGTTGGCGATCAACATGCGAAGGGAATATTTCAGGTCGTCGTAAAAATCACCCATATTTTTGCCATCTTACAGCGGGGGCATCGAAGGTTCAGCGAGACCGCGGAAGCTCGTGCCATGCCGGGTTTTGGAGAAGAGCCGGTGTATCCGCGACGTTCGAAGCGTCCCAAAAAAGAATGCGCTAAAAGAGCTAAATGCGCTAGAAGCCGCTAGAAGCCGCTACTGATCTTCTGCCAGTTCTTCGTCCTCCGCTGTCGAATCGTCATTTTCTTCGTGTTCATCCTCCAGGATGGCGGACCAGTGGGTAGCGGGTCGCCCTCCGGTGGGCTCGGTGCGGATGCCGAGGGCGCCGAGGGCAACGAGTTTTTCCAGGGCGTCGTCGATACGGTAGCCCTCGACGTGGCCATGAAAGAGACGCCTGATCTGATACTTCGACAGTCCGCTATCGGAAGCCTCGATGGCTTCGCGGATACGGTCTGCGATGGGGTCTCCGGTGGACATGCCGAAGAGGAGGGCGGCACTGGCGTAACAGTAATCCCAAACGGCGAGGGCAGCCTGGAGATGGGGCAGGCCGATGACGGAGGTGGAGTCCAGGGCGGCGTAAATGGCACTGAGACGCAGGACCTGAGCTTCGGCACGGCTGGTGGCGGCGCCGCGCAGGCCGGACTGGAGCTGGCTCAAGGCGGGGTAGCGGTCCTGCCAGAGTTCGCGGGCCGCGGCGTCGCGACGAAAGAGAATTTCGGGAGTAGCGGCGGCCCATTCGAGAGCGCGACGGAGTTCGCGGGCAACCGGGGATAGGTCGTTGGCGCTGAGGTTCCCGCCATCGGGGAGGCAGTTGCTGCGGTGCACCCAAGCCCATAGACAGCGGTTGGCAAAGCCGTTTTCCGCTTCGGTGCGGTGGAGATTCCGGGCGAGCTCGTGCGGCGTGATATGAGCAATGAGGCTGACATGGGTCCCGGTGGCCTGCTGGTCGTGACCGGTATCGAGTGTGGGGAGATGGCCGCTATCCCACGCACAGCGGAGCAGGGGCGATAAGTGGCCGTTGCCTTGCTTGAGCGTGTGGAGGACGGAGGCAAACTCTTCCGAGAGCGCGAGAAGCCGGCGGTCGGTGGGCGGCTGCTGATCGCGCAAAGCATGAACGATCCCACTGGAGGTAAGGCGAGCACTGGTGACGCGGGTGGAGAGCCAGGGTTGGTCGACTTCCGCAAAGAGGCGGGCGATCTGATTCCAGCTGGTGCCCTTGCGGGCCTTGCTGGAATCGCCCACGAGCACGACGAAGAGGTTCAGACTGTGGCGGGTGGCATCGACCATGCAGTGGGGTCCGCGGCCGACTATGTTGCCGAAGACGGCCAGAAGTTGGAGGAGCATGGAGGCCGGGTGGGCCTCGGTATGGGGAGCGATGGTGCGGACGGCAAGTCCTGCGAGGCCATGGAGAGCGGCTTCGCCCAGGCGGGGATTTTCGGTTGGGTAGGGCGAGGGTGTGCGCGGTGATTCCCGTGCCGGGACCGGGCCGGGCGAAGATGAGAAGTGTGGATCGGGTTTAGGCGATTGGGTGTGTGGTTCGGATTGAGATTGCCGCAGGAAACCGAGCAGCTCGATGCTGCGTTGGTGAATTTCGGCGAGGGTGGGGACGTGTGGCCGAGCGATGCCAGCGGTTGCTTGTCTTGACATGATTCGACACTCTCACGGTTGCGACTCTGTGTCGAAAAGTCTTTAGTTACCCCGGGAAAAGTGACTTTATATGGTTGAATTTTGTAAATAGTTTCGGACGTTCTACGGAGGGGGCAAAATTGTTAACCATGGAGTTACTGCAAGGGGTCAATTTCATCGTATGTCAAGACGGTAAGCAGAAATATTTTTGCTAAAACTCGCTGGTCAGGCGCTTTTGACGCGGGTAAGTACCCAATTGGTATGTTAAAAAAAGCTAAATCCAGAATTACACGTGACGACTTCTGCGGATTGGTGGTTTTGGAGGGGTGAAATCCGAGAGGACCATCTTTCTCTAAGCAGCCTTGACCTGGCGTTTGCCTCAATTCACGTTCGCATGAGTCCAACAAGATATGCAAGGAACACCTCGACAATCTCTAGTTAATGGAGTGACTACGATGCGTGGAATGATTGCAGTGGATGACGTGATTGCCTCCTTGCCGAAGGATCGGCAGAGGAAGATTGCGGCGCGGGGAAATGAACTGCTGGCAAAGGTACAGCGTCGTATGACCCTGCGCGAGATACGCAAGGGACGAAAGATCAGCCAAGCAAGGATGGCCGAGGTGCTTGGGATCGGCCAGATGCAAATCTCGCGCTTGGAGAAGCGGAAGGATCCACGGCTCTCCACTATGCAGCGCACGATCGCCGCCATGGGTGGTCAGCTGACGATGATTGCGACATTTCAGGATCAGGAGCCGGTCGTCCTTGTCACTTCTCAGCTTACGGGGAAGGCGGCGGCTTCCCCCAAGAAGAAACGGCAGCCGTGACCGTTCGGAAGAGCCTACCGTATACGGGTGCGTTATCCGAGGAACACATGAAGAAAACTTAATCTGCCACACCCGAGGTGCAGGCGTATAGTCCGCGCGGCGACGTTTGGGGATTAAGGGGTATGGATTGGCATCCGGGATCGTCATCGGGGCAGTTTCGCGGTCCGGGAGGCGGTGGGGGCGGACGGGGGAAGGAGATTGAGGTTGGGGGTTTCGGGTAGTTAGGGTACGTTCCGTCTGTCACGCGTCGGCCGGCCCTGTCACGCGTCGGCCCATGTCACGCGTCGGCCCACACGGTTGCGACTCTGTGTCGAAAAGTCTTTAGTCATCCCGGGAAAAGTGACTTTGTATGGTTGAATTTTGTAAATAGTTTCGGACTTTCTACGGAGGTGGCAAAAATTGTTGACCTTGAAGTTACTGCAAGGGGTCAATTTCATCGAACGTCAAGACGGTAAGCAGAAATATTTTTGCTAAAACTCGCTGGTCAGGCGCTTTTGACGCGGGTAAGTACCCAATGGGTATGTTTAAAAAAACTTAGTCTGGATTTTCCCCGTGACAACTTCTGCGAGTTGGTGGTTTCGGAGGGGGTGTAAACTATACCACCGACGGTGGTATAGTTTAGTTAAGAGGTACTGTGAATGAAGGGCTTTTCTCTACGCGAAGCGGCTGCGATTGCAGAGATTCCAGAGAGCGCGATTCGGTCCGCGATTGAGAAGCGTTCCATATCGCCGCGGGCTTCACGTGCCGGCAATTCAATTCGCTATGAGTTTGACCGGAACGAGCTGCTTTTCATAAAACTCTTGTCGGCGTTTCCCTTCTCACTGCCCAAACAAGATAAGGATTGTCTTCGGCAGCTTTTGGGTAAATCCGCCGGTTCGGCGGGACGCTGGCAGATGCGCGGCGGCGATCTTCTGACCCAGAGAGGCGAGTTGTCTATATCGGTTCACTACCGTCCATTGCGGAAGCAGCTCTTTCAGAATGTAAACCTGTATCGCAAGGGGTTGAGCCGCATTGTTTCCGACCCGCAGATCCTCTGCGGAGAGCCCGTTTTCAGGGGAACCCGAATTCTCTTGCAGCACATCGCAGGATTGTTCCGTAAGGGAATCAGCGAGGCGGAGATCCGACAAGACTATCCTTCTCTGAGCAACCTCGACTTGGCGTTCGCCTCAATTCACGCTCGCATGAGTCCGCCTCCAGGGCGTCCGCGGAAACCTCTTGCCCTTGGGCGTGGAAAGGCCGCATGACTCCTGAGTGAGATTTCTTCTCGATGAGCACCTGTCCCGACGCTGATGTCGCGCCTGGCAACATTGGGATGTTATGGAGTAGGGGTGCCACATGTTGGACTCGGCGGTGCGAGTGATCAAGTGGTTTGGCGCTATGCTTACGAGAATGATTTTATTGTGGTGACTACGAACGCGAAGGACTTCCTTGCGCTGCTTGACGTGGAACTTCATCCCGGTCTTATCGTCCTCCGTGAAAGCGGCCAGTCCCGTGAGGGGCAATGGGACAGGATGGAGCCGGTAGTTCAACACCTGCTCAAAATAAATGACCCTGATTTCATGTTGAACAAGGTGATCGAAATTCAAGCACCGCATCGCTTCTCAGTGCGCTAACTCCCGTCTCAGAAGCCCGACGGATCGTGACCGTGGCCACACGGAACGAATCGTTCAGCGAGTGCTCGGGTAGTGAAATAGGTGAGCGGGGACAGTATCCGAGGAGCACATTCAAAAACTTAATCTGCTACAACCGTTGAGCAGGCAAAATAGTTGCTATCCAGCGCTGCGCGAGGTAAAACCTAAATGGAGAGTTTATGACCGCCCCGGCGACCGATAAGACCGGCACTCTCGTGGTTTCAGCGCTGAATGCACGGGCCAATTTCGGCAAGCTCCTGGACCGCGTCTCTGATGGGGGTCACTCGCTGGTCATCGAGAAGCGCGGTACGGCGAAGGCTGTGCTCTTGAGCATTCGCGACTACGTCAAGCTGGCCGCGCCGGAACCGGAAGTGCTGCGCATCCTCGGTGAGGAATCGGAGGGCAACGGAACCAACGCCCTTACTCCCCGGCAGATTGATCAAATAATCAAGACGACCAGGGCACAAAAGAAGAAGCGCTAATGCTTCCGCTCCGTCTTGTCATCGACACCAATGTGTTGATTTCCGCCGCTCTCAAGCCAGGAGGCCTTCAGCGCACCACTTTCCTGCTTGCAACCACCAAGCCCGCCCGTCTTTATGTGACGCGCCCGATCTTGGAAGAGTATGCGGACGTGCTGTCCCGCCCCGAGTTGCGTATCCGCAAAGGTTTACGTCTGCAACTGCTGTAGCTCATCAAGGACAGCAGCCACGTTGTCGTACCCTCACGCCGCCTGGACGTGTGCAGTGACTCGGACGACAATGTCTTCTTCCGTCCCTCCTCAGCCCAGTGACAGCGGATACTGGCGGCACTCGATTTGCTCGTTGCTGTATCCGACTTCGATCACGGTGTTGACCAGGTTTCGTTCACTGATCAAACCCAGTGCCGTCTCGAAGAGTTGCCGTTGAAGAGCAGGTTTGACGTTCGGAACGATGATTACGAGGCCGGCGTGCAACGGTGTCCGACGATAAAGGGCTAGAAAATCCGACCGGTTGTTCGTGACAAATGTGTAATCCCGCTCCACACTGAACTTCACAAGCTCCCGGTCTTTAGAACTGCCGAGACCCAGATACGTAACATGATCGGCGATGTGTCCTGCCGCATGTGCCAGTTCGAGCAGGGAGGTGTGCAGGCATTCGTCGATCAACAGTTTCGCCACTACGCCTTTTTTGCCAGCTTATACCGTGCCACATGCAAAGGTTTTTGTTTCGCCCAGGGACGGCGGCCGGGCCGGCCACGGCGCCGAAACGCGGCGACATAAAGCGGGGCCAGTTCCACTTGCTCTTGGTTCAGGGACGGATAACCCTCCACTATCTCTTGGGTCGAAGCGCCCTGCGCAAGCATCGCGGCCACCATATCTACTGGAACCCGCGTACCGCGATACACCGGCGTGCCGTCCATGATTTCGGGGTCGGAAACCGCCATGCGTTGCGCCTTGCGAAGACGCTTCAACCCCCGCTCCACGTCCTTGCGTGCATTCTTCACTTGGATGACGAGAGCCGAACTGCCGGACAGGGCTATGAAGTCTGCATTGGGCGTCGACTCAATCTCTCGCGCCACTTCACGTCGCGTCGCCACGGGGAGAAGCCCGACCCCTTCAGCTTCGAGCCGCAGGTAGACCAGGTCCGCCGCGGACAATAGTCGCTGGATATGATTCCCCTGGCGCGATCGCTGAGGCCGAATGAGACGAGAATCGAGCACTTTGTGCACCGCCTTCAGGGGGAGCCTGACAACAGCCGATGCTTCTGCAGGGGTATAAGCCTTGCCTGTCATGCGATAATTCTACCCAGCTCAGAGGAGAATTACCAGATCGCGCTTCATCCAGCTCTCCGCGGCGATTGCCGTTTTCCCCATAGCAGACTCAATGCGGAGAATTAGTCGCCAGAAACGTACTTGCAAGGCGGGACGTTCGCCTGCACGGAGAGAGGCTATCATGGGTTACGTCCCCGGGTTGTTCCGGGTTGTTCCCGGGTTGTTTCGAGGAAGGCCGGAAGACGGGGCATACGTTCTCTCGGCCGGACTTGATCATTGCTGCGACAGCCCTTCATCACGGCCTTACTCTCGTGACTCGCGATCGAAGTGACTACGACAAGGCGCGGGTGCTGGTGATCAATCCGTGGGATGCGGTGTGAAGCCAAATGTCCACGCCGCCTGGACGTGTGCAGTGACTCGGACGACAATGTCTTTTTTGAATGCGCTGACAAAGCCGGTGCCGACTACCTTGTCACAGGCAATAGCAGGCATTTACCCACGTTCTGGAAGAAGACCAAAATCATTACGGCCCGTGAATTCGTCAGCCTTGCGGTACCACATTTGATCTTCCGAGAGAGCTGCCATGACGCCGGAGATTGGAGGCGACGACCCATGTGGGTGCGGGTTCAGGCGAAAAATATGGGTCGCAGTTATGGTTACGTTCCGTCTGTCCCGGGGTTGTTAGGCGTTCGCTTTGCCGCTTTCTCGGCATCCAGCTTGGCTTTGATTTCAGAGTGCGGTACGGCTACAAGCCTCCGCATAAAATCCGTGAACTTTCCAAAGTCGCCTACATCGTTCTGGGGAGATCGCTTGGGCGTCATTGGGATTAGCAGGTAGCCTCTCAGGGGATTGGCGAACAGCCTCCCAGGATTGAGGCTAATGCTAATGCGCGCCCAAAGTCAATATTGTGGTTATCGACACTATGCTGATGAACTTGAACGTTCAGACTCTGGGAGCCTCCTCGCTATGTTTACTGCCTATTTCGATGATAGCGGGACAGATAAAAATTGCGACATTGCCATCGCAGCATGCTACGTCTCCACCAAGCGAGGGTGGGATGAGTTTGTAACTGCGTGGGACGCTGCGCGCTCGGATGAAGGATTTGAGGACTTCCACATGTCGGACTTCATGGCGCCTCCCGGCCAGGAGAAGAAGCCATGGTGCGATTGGGACAACACCAAAAAGGACCGCGTTTATAGCAGGCTCGGCAAGATTATTAATCGGAACAAGCGGATTGGGGTTGCCGTCGCCATTCCAAAGGCTCACTGGGATGAAGTCCCCGACTGGATTCGTGGGCATTACGGTTATCAACACTATGCTGTTGCCGTGAGGATGTGCATGACCACTCGTCAAATGGAGAGTCGGGAGCATGATAACTCTACCTATGCGCTACACCTTCGATTGGGAGATGCGCCACGTAGAGAAGCGTAAAGAGATTGAGACGATTCTTGATCTGATCACCATGCCTCAGAATCAGGGCGCTGCGGAACTGCTTGGCCTGGAACCCATGGGATATAGTTTCGAGCACAAAGAGGTGTTCAAGCCCCTCCAAGCTGCCGACATTTTGGCGTGGCAAATGCGCTCCCATATGCGGAAGATATGGCCTTCCGGTAAGGACGATTATCTCTCGCTGCCACGCAGGTTTTAAATTACTCCGCGAGGATCAGCAGATGGACCTAGGATTTTTTACCAAAAAAGAGATAGATATTTTCGTTGCCGACAGGGAAATGGCTAGGGCGAATGGCATACTATTCCCGACACTGTACCCAAAGCCAGAAGTAGCGCATTAGCCTTCTGCTGCAATTCATCGTGCTTAGCAGCATCCTTGACCAAACAGGCGATGCTCAGCAGATAGCGTGCCTGTTTTCGCAATTCGTCAGGATCGCCTTTTGGGACTACCATTTCACTCTGTCTTTCTGGCGCACACTTGCCCGCATGAAAACGGAGGCATCATTGCATGGCCCTTTACCTGATTAGCTATGACATCGCAGACAAAGATAAGGAAGAATACGAAGAGTTGTGGGCTAAACTGAGAGCGCTAAAGGCCACAAAGATTTTGTATTCGGAATGGGTCGTAATCCGAGAACACAACCCGAACGGCAATACCGCGCACGAAATTTACAAGGTGCTATCCCCGCTCGTTCGGAAGGACGATAGATTGCTTGTCCAAGAGCTGGCCGGACAGGCCGCATGGGACAAAGCTGCTCATTAGCAGTGAGGCATTTAAGTCCCTCGTGGAGACGAACGCGCGATTCTGAACTCGCCCCAGAGTCGGGATGTTTCCTCTCGCGAGAATCGGTCGGAACAGAAATTGGTTCCTCAAGGGGATCGCGTTGCCCTGTCACGACAATCATATTTCACTCCTTCGCTACGGTCAGCCAAGTATATTATTACCCTAATTTGGACAGGTCTGAAGTTCAGCCGCCCCTTCGGGACTAGATTCATAGATCCCGGTTCTCACACATGCTTTTTAGCCCCTGCGCTTTTTTCCCGCCAGGTGGATGTACCGGAGTTTAGTGGTCAGGCGGATCTGGCACTTTCGTCCGCACCCAAAATCGCGAAAGTGCCGGTTCCGTCTGTTCACTAGACTCCGGTACATCCACCGCTACTCAACCCCCACCACGACCCGTGACCAGATCGAAGACCGCGCGGTTTAGGCTCCTCGGAAGTCATGGTGGCGGAACGATGCGAGAACTATGAGGAAGGCGTGAATTCGGCACTCACTCGCCACGCAACTCTTTCCCATAAACATTGAGGCCTTCCTTGAGCCAAGGCCTGGGACCTAACGGCAACACGCTGCTTGGTTCTGGAATGAGTACCGCGTTGATTGTAAATAGGGGGGTGACACCTCGGTACAAAGATGGAGCGAGTGGGCCGGGCGTAACAAAAATTCAGGGAGAAGTCCGCGGAACTGCGGATCCCTCCACGGCGCGCCCCACGGCAAGCCGGGGCAGACGGGACAGGTCCGCTTCCCCGAATTTCCTTCGAGAGTTACGGCTTCGGTCAGCTGCATGTGGTTCTTTTTAAGGAGAACCACATAAGTGGTCGCCGGTGAGAGTGGTGAGGTAGGAAATCCGGGTACGCTCGGAGCTTGTGACTTTTTTAATTTGGCCTGTAGTTTGTGGCTGGAAAGCTGGGAAGAGCATCTGCCAACAAGCATCGCCGGGGTTCCTTCGGCTTCGCTCAGAGGCTGTGACTTTTTAATTTCCCTTGTAGTCTGTGGCCGGAAAGCTCCGAACAGCACCTGCCCGCAAGCATCGCCGAGGTTCCTTCGGCTACGCTCAGGACAGGCTCTTCGACTCCGCGCGATAAGCCCTCTGTTATGCGATAGATCTGCGAGGCGCTTCGCTCAGAGGCTGTGACTTTTTTAAATCCCCCTGTGGTCTGTGGCCGGAAAGCTCCGAAGAGCACCTGCCCGCAAGCATCGCCGGGGTCCTTCGACTCCGCGCCATAAACCCTCTGTTGTGCGATAGATCTGCGAGGCGCTTCGCTCAGGATGACGCCTTTCTGGAGGAACTAAACAACATCTGGTCGGGTGCAAAAAACACGAGAAGATCGAAAAAGTCACAGGCTCTCCCACGGCAAGCCGGGGCAGGCAGGATGATGCCTTTCTGGAGGGATTAAACAACATCTTGTCGGGTGCAAAAAACACGAAAAGATCGAAAAAGTCACAGGCTCTCCCACGGCAAGCCGGGGCAGGCAGGATGACGGCTTTGTGGGGGGTGAAAAGCATCCGGTTAGCTACGCAGAAAACACGAAAAGGTCGAAAAAGTCTGATCGTCCTTACGTTCTCCTCGCTCGTCATGATCGTCTGGTGGGTTAGCCTGAATGCCCCCTCAGAAAAGAGGCATTCAGAAATGTCCAATTTAGGAGATTGCCAATCCGGTCCAGCCAGCCGGGCTGTTGGTAGCCTTGCAAGCATCCAGAGATCATTTCGATATTTGGCGGTGGTGTAGACAAAGCTCTTGCCGTCGGGCGCCATGCTGAAGCGAATGCTGGGGCCGAAGTTCTCTCTGGGAATATCATCCTTACCTAACTCCTTGATGACCTTCTGCTTTAGAGTTATGGGGTCGAGGGAAAAGAGGGTTGCACGATCCTTGTCGGCTTCGGTTGCTCCGGTCTGAATGCCGTAAAGCAGCTTCCCGTCCCTGGAAAACGCAAGGTAAGAAGTCTCGATCTTCCCGAGAAACCTTGTCGTTTTACCGTCGGGCGGAAATCAGGTGCCAGCCTTTCTTATCCTCGAAGGTGATCCCATCGCCCACAGGCGACCAATCGGGGAGATCTGTTTCCGTATTTTCCTGGAGCGTGACCGGCCTGGCGCCTCCGCTTGTCTTGACCAACATCAGTGATGTCTTGCCCGCTTGAAGTTGCAGATAAACGAACCGGCTGCCGTCCGGCGACCAGGAGCCACCGTCTTCCGAGCTGGGCTCGGCGTTTGTAAGCCGGACGGGCGCTCCGCCCGAGAGCGATGATATCCATAGCCGCTCGACCCCGGCCTGATCAATCCTGACATAAATAAGTCGATCGCCATCCGGGGATAGGGAGGGGTTCATGAACCATCGATTGGTTCCGGCGGGAAAGTCTGCTGCCGTTATGGCAGGGCGGTCGGATCCATCTGGCATTCGAACCCATATCTCGAATGGACCGTTTCGATTCGTCACCCAGGTTAATTTCGACGGGTTTGCTGACCAGGCGGCCATGCTCTCGGAACGGCCCGTGGTGATGAATGTATCTGTCGAGCCATCCACCAGTGAAGCCGAAGTCACATTGAATTGGGGACCACTTTGCCGATACAGGATGCTCTGGCCATCGGGAGATGGAGTGGGATAAGACTCATTCGCAGTGCCGGTGGTTAGTGGGGTCAGGTCATTGGACTCGACATCGGCCATCCACAAGTGGGTCGGGGCATTCTGTTCACTGGCGAGCGCGACCACAATGTGCCGGCTATCCGGCATCCACTGAAAAGTCGGCGTGCCCTGGTGGGTCGGCAGCTTCTTGAGGATTTGTTTAGGGGCGCCACTTCCGGCAGGATAGGGAAGAAGCCAGGCTTCGTCCCTATTGTTGCTCCCAGCGCAGAACAACAGGATACTTTTTCCGTCAGGCGAGAAAGCTGTTTGCGGATCGTTATAGAGATCCTTACTCGCAAACGGGGCGGGCTTGTAGTACCGTAGCGGCGAGCCGAGGGGATCGGATACCGCAACCCCATAATAGCCGTCTGGACCTTTCGCAATCGTTGCATACGCCTTTCCGTCTCGCGAAAGGTCACAGTTATTACAATCCGCATCCATGATGAACTCGAGCTCTCCGCCTACGGTCGCTACCGAGTAAAGCTTGGAGTGGACTGCGTCGTTGCTCATGTCGATGGACTCAGCCACGATAATGTGGCTCCTGTCGCTCGACCAACCCACTGGCTGAACGAAATGCTGCTCGTGTGTCAGCTGGACTGCCAACGGCGAATTGAGATAGCGCAGAAAGACCTGATAGATGTCGTTTGACCTTGCCTGCATACGCAACTGCCTTGCCATCCGGAGACCAGATCGGGCCAATTGCCTGGCTGGCGAATGGCGTGTAACGGTAGTTCCCGATATTTTGACCGGTGGGTCTGAGCAAATACCCGAGCAGTGCGGCAAAGACCATGCAAGTGCCTACCATGACGGGGATTTTCCATCTGCGCGCGTTGGTCTGCGGGGCCGCGACCGGCGCGAGTGAACCACTGGTATACGCCTCCGAAAAATGGTCGCTGAGGTTGCGCAGATCCCGGTAAAGATCGCGGGTCGACTCGTAGCGCTGCTCCGGCTCTTTGGCCAGGCAGCGGTCGATGATCCAGCGCAGTGGCGGGGGCAGCTTCTCGTCGATCGGCGGCGGTTCTTCGCGGACGATGGCGGCCATGGTCTCGATGGTGCTTGCTTTGGCAAACGCCCGTTTGCCCGAGGCGAGCTCGTAGAGAATCAATCCGAATGAAAACTGGTCGGAGCGGTAATCGGTCTCATGCCCGAGCGCCTGCTCCGGACTCATGTAGTTGGCGGTGCCAAGGATGGCGCCGGCACTGGTGAGGTGCTGGGTGCTCGCGTCCGGTTCGAGGGTTTCGTCGAAACCTGCTGCCGCAGCCCGTGAACTGGCGGTCCGGCGTCTGCCGGGCGAGGCCGAAGTCAAGGATCTTTGCGCGGCCGTCTTTCGCCAGCATGATGTTCTCCGGCTTCAGGTCCCGGTGGACGATACCGGCGCTATGCGCGGCGGCAAGCCCGTCGGCAACCTGTGCGGCGATCTCGATTAGTTTGCGCACGGGGACGGGCTTGGCCTTGAGCGGCGAGCCGGGCAGCAAAGAACGCAGCGACTCTCCCTCAAGGAGTTCGCTGACGATGTATTGCTGACCGGCCTCGATGCCAAAATCGTAGACGGCGATGATATTGGGATGGTTGAGGGCCGCGACGGCGCGGGCTTCGCGCTCAAAACGGGTTCGCAGTTCGGCCGAGGCACCTTCTTCGCGCAGGACCTTGATGGCGACATCGCGATTGAGGCGGCAGTCGCGGGCGCGGTAAACCTCGCCCATACCGCCAACCCCGAGCATTGACTTGATGTCGTAGGGACCGAGTTTCGAGTTCGCTGCCAGAGGCATTCGTTAGTCCCGGGTGTCGCAGGTGGCGGCTCGACATGCAAGACAAGAAGTACTCGATGGATGAGTCTGCCCAGACCTAAATTACCAGAAGCCTCGAACCGCCGACGCCATTGGTTTTCCGAATCAGTCGATGGAGAGTGGCCCGGGACGGAGTCGTTCGATAGCTTTGCATTGTGCCTACTGTGCGCCGCCGTTTGGGTGCCGCGCCTACGGCGCTCCCACGGCACGCTCCACGGTAAACCGGGGCAGGCGACCATGATGATGGATGCCAACCCAGCCCTTCCGGGCTGGGCTGACGTTTAGCGGGCGGCCCTCCGGGCCTCGGTGGATCTGGTGCCAGAGGCAGCTTTTTTGTCCTCAAAACCATTCCGGCTTCAGATTGTATTTACCAAGCCCGTCGCTTCATGCAACAAGAAGGTGCGTCAGGGGCTAAACAGGCTGCGTGAGAACTGGGACTACGAAATTAGTCCCGAAGGGAAGGCTGAACTTAGCCCAGGACGTCAGTCCTGGGTTGGATTCGAAAAGGGCGAACCAGTCCCGCAGGGACGGCTGAAAATGGACCGCCACGCAGTGCTCCTTCAGTCGTCCCTGCGGGACTCAATCATGTTTACACGATGTACCCAGGACTGCGTCCTGGGCTAAGTTCAGCCGTCCCTTCGGGACTAATTACGTAGATCTCGGTTCTCACGAGGGCTCTAAAGCCCAATTTTCTACCCGTCTCTTTCGGCCCGACTAAAAGTCGTGCCCTGATACAAAGCGTCAAAGAGCGGTGACTCCAGAAGATTTGCGCATTCCCTGGTTTTGGATCTATCCGCCCGCTCTGAAACATGCAACTTCAACTGCGCGCCCCGGCAGAGAGGGGGCACGCAGTTGAAGCGGCGGCGACTTAGAAATCCATCTTGAGGCTGAGCTGCAGAATCCGAGGAGGATTCGCAGCATTGATGGTTCCAAAGATTTTGGAGCTGAGCGCCTGGCCGGGGTTGGTGACGCCGGTGCCGGCGCTGTTGATGGCGCCGCCCGGGTTGGCGTAGTTGGTATGGTTGAAGCAGTTGAAGCACTCTGCGCGGGCTTCGAGCTGCAAAGCCTCATGCAAAGGGATGAATTTGCTAAGCGCTGTGTCCACGTCGGTGTAGTGCGGCCCGTAGAACTCATAGGGCCGGGTGGTGCCATACGTTCCGGCCGTGTTTGCAGCGAAGGAAGCCTTGTTCAGCCATGTGGTGGTAGGAGCATTCTGGGCCCGGGGTTTCCCGATCAGGTTAGGCCGGTCCTGGCCCACGGCGGTCAGGGAGGCGTCGGTGCCGGTCGTTACTGTGAAGGGAACGCCGGTCGTCGCGGTGACGATGGGCGCAAGCTGCCAGCCGCTCAGCAGGAGCTGGCGTGCATAGGTTCCGTTTGCGGAGCTGCGGATGATGGCCGACGTCACGAAGTTATGACGCAGGTCAGACCCGCAGTTGCCGTAATCCCGGTTGGGGTGAGCCGGATCCTGAAATTGGTCTCCCGCATTGTCTCCATTTTCCGCGGGACCGGAGAGACAGTGCGAATAGGTGTAGTTGCTGAGCAGCGTGAAGTATTTCGAAAAGCGATGCTGCACCGTAACCAGCAGTCCGTTGAAGTTCGATCCCATCCCGGTATAAGCCTGGGTGACCTGGGTGAAATAGGCCCCCTGCGCGGCATTGATGCCGCTTAGCACGCGGCGGGCATTGGTGTTTGCTGTCGTAGAGCACTTTGTGTTAGCCGCAGGCACCGGCGAAAGCGTGCCGCAGGAGCCGGCGACGCCGGTCGATGTTCCGGGGTAGTACACCGCCGGGTTCTGCTCGTTACCGTAGGAGTTATGCAATACTCGCGTGCCGAGATAGGTAGCGGTAAGCGCCCAATCGTTAAGAAACTGCTTTTGCACGCTCAGGTTCCAGTTCTGCGAGTAAGCCTGCTGCAGGTTCACGGGCAGCACGAAGAAGGTTCCGGAAGTGGGGAAAAACGCATTGGTGGCTGTCGGCGGAAACGGCTTGGGGTAAGGGTTCCCGCCGGGATATCCCGCATAAGGAGTCGTGAGGTTGCCCGGGGGAGGCGTCAGCGTAACGGAGTCGCCCCACGGCGGCATCGCTGCGTAGCGGGAGTTGTAGTAGAGCGGCGGCTCCTGGAAACCAAGACTGTAGGAAGCGCGAATACTCTCTTTTCCCTCGCCGCGCGGATCGAACACGATGCCGAAGCGGGGTTCAAGCCGGTTCCATTTACCGTGGTAGTAGCCCTTAGGAATCCCCTGGTCACCATAGAAGTACACTCCAGGCGGTGCTGTGGGATATACAACCGACCTGGTCCCAGCGGTGAAGCCCGCTTGTGAGAAGCTGGCGCCGCGGCCCGTGGTTTCAATGCCCGGCAGCCCGGTGGCCCAACGCAGACCCGCGTTCACCGTCAATCGCGGGCTGAACTGTATGCTGTCTTGAAAATATAAAGCGCCATAGTTCTTGCGGACGTCGACGCCGCTGTTGTTGCCTTGGTACAGCGATTGAATCCGGCCGAGCATGAAGTCGACCAAACCGTCTCCACTGTATTGCCCAGTGAAGTTGAACTGCCCGTTGGCGTTGTTCACGCCGTTAGAAACGAGCATGTTGCGCAGGTAATTCCCGCCGAACGAAAAGTGATGCATACCCCTGGTCCAGAACATGTCTTCGAGCACGTTGTAACCGTTGGTGCTGTTCAGCAGGCCTTCGCACGTGCCGCAAGCAACGGTGAACGCGTTCGAGATGTTCATGTAAAGGTAGTTCTTGATGGGCGCGTAGACTTGGATGCCAAGCGTGTTGGGATTGATGACATCAGGAGCGATGTTGCGGCTCACGATGTTTCTCGTCCACCCCAGGTGAAAGGAGCTGACGAGGCTCGAAGTGAGAGTGTAGGTGTGGCCCAGGGTGAAGGATTGAACCCGGTCATCGAGTACCTGATTCTGCGTGTTCAACAAATTGTTGTCGAAGATACCTGGCTGCGTGAAGTGCGTGAGGTAGTAGCGGCCGAAAACGGTCTGCTTGGCGGTCGCCGTCCAGTCGATGCGGCCGATGTATTGATCCTCATTCTGCGGCAGCGGAAGACCGTACACCAGTTGGCCGCTAGGGTTGGTCGCCAATGGGATGTACTTGAAGAGCGCGAGCGCGGAAGAGTTGAGCTGTGACGTCGGGATCTGGTTCATTGGGTAAGGCTGGAGCGTTGCGGGGTCGATCAGCTGTTTGCTGGTATACAAGTGGAAGTCGCCGTTGAGCATGGCCTGCGTGGGGACAAAGCTGGTGAATGCGTTGGTTTCCTGCCGGGTGCGCGTGCCCTGATAGCCACCGAAGAAGAACAACTTGTCTTTGCGGATTGGTCCACCGAGAACCCCACCGTACTGGTTGCGCTTGAGCGTGTCCTGCTTGGTGGAGAAGTGGTTCTTCGCATTCATGTCGCCGTTGCGGAAGAACTCGAAGAGTGTTCCGTGGAAGGAGTTTCCGCCGGCACGAGTCACGATGTTTACGACCGCGCCGGGGTGAACGCCGTACTGCGCCGACAAACCTGAAGTCTGTACGCTGAATTCCTGAATGGCGTCAGGGAACGGAAAGGGCAGATTGACGTTGGTGAACGCGTCGTTGTTGTCCGAGGCGTCCATGAGGTAGTTGATGTTGGTGGCCTGGGCGCCGGCAACCGAGAGGGTTACGGCGCTGGGATAGTTTTTGCTCGAGGCCAGGTCGGTGGTAGGCGCATTCGCCGTTCCGGGCGTCAGCAGGATCAACTGCGTGGCTTGACGGCCATTCAACGGCAGATCGACCGTGCGTTGCCGGTCGACGACCTGAGAGATCGATTGATCTTCGGTCTGCACCATCGAGGCGGCGGCTTGTACCTGCACCGTCTGAGAGACGCCGCCGACTTGCAATTTAACGTCAATACGCAACTCGTTGCCTACCTGGATCACGATTCCAGATTGGTTGTAGGTGCTGAAGCCGGTGGCCGTCACCTTGAGGGTGTAGGGCCCTACCGGCAGGCTGGGCAAGTTGTAACCACCGTCAGCTTCGCTGGTCACGACGCGCTGCAGTCCGGATTCCGTTTGCACGGCTTCTACGGTCGCCCCGGAGACCGCGGATCCCGTCTCGTCGGTTACCGTACCTTGAATTTGCCCACCACCGATGGCTTGCGCATGGAGTGTTCCTGACCCCAGGGAGAGGAACAACATGAACAGAAAGACGGCTTTCCATTGAGCTCTTATCTTTCCGTCCCGAAGAAAATTCGCGAACGATTGCATGAGAGGCCTCCAAACATCCCAAAAACGGACCCACCATGTGTATCAAATGGGCGAAACGCTAGGCAATGCCAATCCAGACGTCCCGCATGGAGGGACGAATTGCGATTTCGCCATGTGAAACGATTACGCACCGGCGCTAGTGGTTACTTGATGAGCCGATCACGCAATATGAAGTTGCGGCCGGCGCATCGTTTCACCCGGATTTAGTGGATTAGGGGGAATTGGCACTTTCAGGAATCGACGACCTGCGAAACTTCAGGCTAATCCGAGATAGCCGGAAATGACCCTAATGAAATCGTGGCTGTTAACCCGGGTTGTTCACGACTGCCCGGTCCTGCGTGATGCAAAGATAAGACACTGGGGCAGTTACCGGAAACCCCTTCTCAGGGAATCGGGTTAACTCCCTCCATCGAATCTGATATGGTTCGTGCCAATGGCAGAGATGGAGTGGTACCGGCGAACTGCGAACCGATGGATACACTTTCGGTCGGTGCCGACAAAGCGCCTATGGGTCTTGATCGCGGCGGTCTTCCTCTTGTTTTCAGTGGTCGGCTTCTACGTCGATCTAATGTACGGGGGAGTGTTGCCTTATGCCGTCGTGCTGCAAATCGCGCTTTACGTCGGCCTGAACGCTTCGTTGTGGATCATAGTGCTGTCGCGGCTGTCGATGCCGTTTCTCGTCGGCCTGATGGTGCTGCAGTTTTTCAATACTCTGATCAACACCAGCCTTGCAAACTGGCTGACGCGCACCTTCGATTTGAAGCCAGTGCCTTCGGAACTGGGAATCCATTTCGCCGCAACTGCGACGATGTCGGCGATCATTCTCTCCTACGTTTTTTTCGTGGTGTATATCCGACGTGAGGGCAGAGAGTCGTTCCGCATGCGCAACGAACTGGAGCTGGCACACGGAATTCAGAAGACGCTGGTGCCGCCGGTGCGATTGCGGACGTCGCGCTTTGAGATTTACGGCATTTCGCACCCCAGTGAAAAGGTGGGCGGCGATCTGGTGGATGCGCTTTACCTGCCGGGCGGTGATGCGATTGCCTATGTTGCCGACATCGCTGGACATGGGCTCCCCGCCGGTATTCTGATGGGGATGCTGAAGACAGCGACTCGCACGGCCCTGCTGGATGGGGAGGGACGCGAGCCGCATCGGACTCTGCCGGTATTGCTGGATCGGCTGAACAGGGTGCTCCCGGAGGTGAAAGAGCCGCATATGTATGCGACGTTCACCGGTTTCCGGCTGGGGGCGGACGGCAGCGTGTTCTATGCGCTGGCGGCAAGCCCGCCGATTCTGCAGTGGCATGCTAGCAGGCGGACCTTGTCGCAGACGGAGGAGGGGCAGTTCCCTCTCGGGCTGTTGCCGGTTTCCAGCTTTGACGGACAGAGGTTGGAAGTTGCGTCGGGCGATCTGCTCGTGGTGGCAACGGATGGGATTCTGGAAGTGTGCAACAAACCCCAGGAAGAATTTGGCGTCGAGCGGCTGAAGCAAGTGATCGCGGCGAACGCCAGGGACCCTTTACCGGAGCTGGCGGCAAGGATTCTTGCGGCGGCGCGTGGGTTTGGACACCAGTTAGACGATCAAACAATCCTCATCGTGCGTTGTTTGTGATTGGGTATAACTTCCCTAGCCGAAGGTCTTAGGAACGGTCTGGAATTTCCACGCCGCCGAGGAAGAGCGGTTGGGCGTGGACATCTCCGTCCACGTGCAAGGTGAAGATCTTTCCAAAGTGCTGAACATTTACATTGCGCGGCGTCAGCTTGGTCTCGTTGAGATTCGCACCGGTTCTATGCTAACCTATGTAGTATACAACCTATATCGATCGGAGAGCGGGTAGAGATCCTTCGCTTTCTGCAGTTTCTCGCATTGTTGGACAACAGTTCCATTTCTAGGCACACTGGTTGCGTCAATAGCTGGGAGGCAAGGATGCTGCGCCAATCTCTTCGATCAGAAAGACGAAATCGCGCCTTCATGAAAGGTGCGTTGCTTTTTGCCGTTTTTGCAGTCGTGTCCTCTTGTGCACGCGCCGATGCGAATATACCTGATACCCCAGCTGGCCGCACATTGCGTACATTTTTCGATGCCTTCAATAGTGCGGACCACGACCGAATCGCTGCCTATGTGAAGGAATATGACCCGGAGAACAGTGCGGACGGTTTGGCTTCTTTTAGAAACCAGACAGGCGGCTTCACGCTCGTTTCTATTCTTCATAGCGCGCCCGATCGGCTCACCTTTCTTGTTCACGGTCGCGGAGACAACATCGATGCCTTCGGAGTCCTGCAACTCGCTAGTACCCAACCGCCACGGGTCAAACGCCTCAACATCCGTGCGCTTCCTCCTGGTGCGAAGCCCGACGACATCCAACTTGACGCCGACACTCGGCAGAAGACCATCGACGCCATCAGCTCCAGGTTGACCGAATACTATGTGTATCCTGATGTGGCCGTGAAGATGATCCAGGCTATCCAGGACCATCAGAAGAAAGGCGACTATAACTCGATAACGGACGGTAACGAGTTTGCGGATGCCCTCAGGCGCGACTTGTTCGCCGTCAGCCACGATAAACATCTCTTCGTTAGCTACAATCCGTTCATTTTACCCGAGCAGTCCGGCCCCTCCTCGGGACCGCACGAACCAAACCCTGCCGAGCAGGCGCGCTTTCGCGCCATGCTTGAGCGGCAGAACTGTAGTTTTTCCAAGCTCGAAATCCTCAATCACAACATCGGCTACATCAAATTCGGCGCCTTTCCTCCTCCAGATATCTGCGGACCTACTGTGGTCGCTGCCATGAACTTTGTTTCCCACACCGATGCTCTCATTTTTGACCTGCGGGAGAATCACGGCGGTGATCCCGAGATGGTTGAATTCATGGTTTCCTATCTGTTCCCGCAACCTACCCACATCAACGACCTCACCAACCGGCACGAGAACGAGACACATCAATACTGGACTCTCCCTTGGATTCCGGGACCACGCCTGGTTGATCAGCCTGTGTACGTCCTCACCTCGCATGAAACTTTCTCCGGCGGAGAAGAGTTTACGTTCGATCTGAAGACACAAAAACGCGCGACCATCGTAGGCGAAACTACCGGCGGCGGTGCTCATCCTGTGCGGGGCTTGCCCGCCGGCGACCGCTTCACCATTGGCGTGCCCTTTGGTCGGCCTATCAACCCTGTCACGAAAGGAGATTGGGAAGGTACCGGCATAGAGCCCGATGTAAAGATCAGCGCGACGGATGCCCTAACCACAGCGGAAAAGCTGGCAGCGGATAAACTGGCAAGCCAGAGCGGGCCCAAGTAGGTTCTTAGCTTCCCAGATATGGGCTGGTTTGAAGAACTGAATTGAAATGCCTGCAAAGTCGGGTTATCCCGTTTTTGAGGGACTACGGCACTAAAGAAGATGCTGCCAGATCATTCAAGTCTTTACCCACTCCATCCGGAACCGTTCATCCAATCTTGTATGAGAATCCTTGTGATCGGCGGCAACGGTTTCATCGGCTCACCATTGGTCAGTGAATTGCGCGGTTCCGGCCATGACGTCGCGGTTTTTCACCGTCGCTCCGATGTTGGTCTTGCCGGCTCTGGGGTTTTACAAATCCAGGGAGACAGGAATCGGCTTTCCGATTACGAAGGTCAATTGCGCCGATTTTCTCCTGACGTCATCGTCGATCTGATCCTGAGTTCCGGAGAGCAGGCGCGGCAACTGGTGGAGACCGCGCACCAAATTGCGCCACGAGTGATCGCGATCAGCAGCATGGACGTCTACCGTGGATGGGGCGTGATGCTCGAAGTGGAAGCGGGCCCATTGGATCCGTTGCCGATCACGGAGGACTCCCCGCTCCGCACCACTCGAAACCTCTACCCGCAAGAGAACTTGAAGATGCTGCAGAACACCTTCTCTTGGCTCGAAGAGCATTACGACAAGATCGCGGTTGAAGAGGCCATACAGGGCGATCCCGCGGTGCCCTGGAGCATTTTACGGCTGCCGATGGTGTACGGCCCGGGCGATCCCTTGCATCGATTCTTCCCGCTGTTGAAACGCGTCGCAGATGGAAGATCCTCCATACTTTTTTCCGAGGATCTCGCCGCGTGGCGGGGGCCGCGAGGTTATGTGGAGAATGTTGCGCATGCGATTGCGGTCGTCGCAACATCGGATCAGGCAGCCGGATGCATCTACAACATTTGTGATGAGCCATGCCTGTCAGAACTCGCGTGGCAAACGAAGATAGCAAAACAGATGAACTGGAATGGGAAGTTTGTTCTGCTGCCAAGAGGACAGACGCCAAAACATCTATTGCAATCCGGCAATGCGGCTCAGCATATGGTCGCGAGCTCCAACCGCATAAGGACGGGGCTGGGATACGAGGAACCGGTTGACATCGAGGAGGCGATACGAAGAACGATCGCCTGGGAGCAGCAAAACCCGCCCAGCACCGTCAATCCTCAACAGTTTGATTACAGTGCTGAAGACGCAGCTCTCGCCAACGTGCCGTGAGTTCCAATGGCGACTGGAGCACGGTCTACACGGCATGCGGGGTCAAGCGCTATCGGCCAACCTCAATCACAATAGAACCCATGCGTTCGCTGCTGGCATACTCCCGATGTGCCTTTTGGATCTCATCAAGCCTGAAGATGTTTTTGATTGGCACGGCGATCCTTCCGTCTTTGAGCCATTCAAAAAGTTGCTGCAGATCTGAAGCGAAGTGCTTTGACCCGCGATTCACGCCGAAGAAGGTGGTGCGCTTCCCCGACCAAAAGAACAAGTTCTTCGAGAACAGTTTGAGAGCTGAAGGGATCACCGAACGTTCAGGAGTGTTGGTCCATGCCGGCAAGTTCATTCCATACCCCACTAGAACCCCTCCTCTTTTCAAGATCGAGTAGGACTCGTCGAAACTCTCAAATCCGAGCGGATCGAAGACTACGTCTACCCCACCGAGGTCTTGCATGGAGGCGATCCACTTCTTATTCGAGTAATCGAGAGGGATTGCCCCGAGTTGTCGCAGTTCGTCGTGCTTTTTCAATGAAGCTGTACCGAAGACCTGGGCTCCTTGTAGTTTTGCGAGCCGTAGGAGCGCGCCTCCCACGGCGCCGCTCAACGCATGAACGAAGATCTTCTGGCCAGCGGTGACATGCGCTACCCGGTGCAGCATTTGATACGCGGTGACCCAGTCCAGGATGAGGACGACAGCAGCCTTTTTGTCCAACCCCTCGGGCACCCTTACCAGAAATTGTTCCGGAAGGTTGATTAGTTCCGACTGTCCCTCATACTTCGAAAGACACGCAACGCAGTCACCAATACCGAACTTTGCGCAGCCCGGGCCATTCAGCCGCACCTTGCCAATGACACTATAACCAGGAGTCAGGGGCGGCTTCTTCTGAAGCGGATACGTGCCGCGACGCATATTGACGTCGGAACCTGAGACGATGGTGTACTCGACCGACAATTGAACTTCACCGGCTGCAGGATCGTTCAGATCACTTTCGACAATCGCAAGCTTGCTTTCGTCGCCGAACGCCGTAATGACAACTTTCTTCGTCCTGGCCATAAGCTCACCCTCGATGGATTCTCTCACCAATGAGGTCGGGCCGGGGGCAAACTCGAAGGGCCTTGGAATTTCAAACGCGGGTAAGATCAGGCCCCCCGGTGAGCGCCAGATATTGATGGATGAACGCGATCGACATGCTGCCTTCGCCCACACCGCTGGCGACACGTTTGATCGAACCGTGACGAACGTCGCCAGCGCAAAATACACCCGGAAGGCTCGTCTCCAGAGGAAACGGCTCTCGATCAAGAGGCCACGCGGTCAGGTCTCTTCCGGTGTAAATATAGCCTTTGGCATCACGCTCCAAGGCCGGTGGAAGCCAGGATGTGTTCGCGGTCGCGCCGATCATCAGCAACAACGCATCGGCACTACGCGTAGTGGAAACTCGTTCACGAGTGGTGGTTACGATCCGCTCCAGTCGCTCTCCACCAAGCACTTCTGTAACTTCTGTCCATGATTCGATCCGAATGTTGCCCTTCCCCGCGATCTGCGCGATCAGGTATTGCGACATGCTCACGGCGAGACCAGCACCACGCACCAGCATGATTACTTCAGCAGCATAGTTAGAAAAGAAAACCGCCGCCTGGCCAGCCGAGTTACCTCCTCCGACCACGAATACCCTCTTCCCGGCTAGACTATGGGCCTCCTGACGAGAGGCGCCGTAAAGTATTCCACGGCCAAGCAGGCGGTCCAGTCCCGGAACTTCGATCCGATGCCACTCGACGCCGGTTGATAGCAACACAGCGGGAGCCAAAATGTGCTCTCCACCATCCAGTTCAAGGCGATAACCCGTATCTGTGACGAGTACCGCTTCGATCCAGCGTGTTACGGCAATCTCCGAGCCGAAGTGGCGTGCCTGTTTGAGTGCACGCTCAGTGAGGTCATCACCGGAAATCCCGGAAGGAAATCCCAGGTAGTTTTCAATCCTGGATGAGGTCCCTGCCTGTCCGCCGGCGGCCGAGCGTTCGACAATCAGCACTTTCAACCCTTCCGAAGCTCCATAGACTCCAGCCGCCAGGCCGGCTGGCCCCGCACCAGCAATGACAACGTCATAACACTTGTCCCTCGGCGCGGTCTGGAAACCCAGCGCTTGTGCAACAGTGCGGACCGTCGGAGTCACCAGTTGAGTCGCACCGTCGACGATGACTGCAACTCCATCGTTCGCTCGCGAAACGCAGGAGGAAGAGCGCTCCGGCTCAAGTTCGCTATCCACCCAGTCATACTGCACCTGATTCGCGGAGAGGAAGCTGCGGATAGCCCGGCAATGCGCGTCATAGGGGGACCCCACCAAAAGAACTCGTGAGGAGGGGGTCTCCTTTACGTACTGTGGCGCCATTGAGAGTCGGTCCGTCATCGTCTGAAAAATGGCGGTGCCGCTGGAGGCGGAATCTCGAATCAACTCCTGAAGTTGCTGCCGGTCGAAACGCGCCAGGCGGGAGCGAGTTACCGCCAGCACGGAGACGATATTTGCAGTGCCCAGGAGAATGGGAATCTCGCCGAAAAACTCGCCTGCCTTGAGTTGCTCAAGCTCCCGGCGTTGTCCCACGATATCTTTCACTACCTGAAGTAAGCCCTCGAGAACGACAAAAAACCGAGGATCCTCGCCTTCGCGTATGACCCAATCACCGTCTTCAACGCGGATATCCGCAGCCTTTTGTGCGAGTCTTTGGCGCGCGGGTTCGTCCAGGACCGCGAAGAGAGGGATGGGCGCCAGTTCTGCAGCAGTGATCACGTATGCTTCCCGCTACACATCATCTTGATAAAGCAAAGGACTTAGCCGCCACCAAGCCATAACTTAAAGCCGGTACTGGCAGCCAGGTAGGGACTTCCAGCGCATTTTTTCTGGACCCTTTGAGAATCGCCAATACCGGCGCTTCAGCGCTAATGAATTTGCGTCTGCTCTCTCTTTGCCTGGTCCAAATACTTCTTAAGGGGAGTGGGTAGAGCCGAGTAGTGGTTTCTTATGCAGTCGGCGACACGATCCTCCCAGGCTTTCTGCCCGGTAGCATTGAGTCCATGTTTGCTTTCGTCGTCGTACCAGTCCTGTAAAGCTTGCCCTTTGATGGCCACTCTGTTCAAAACAGCATTGGCCATCGGGCCTAACGCTTGCCGGTGGGCCACCGGATCGCTGAACCATTGAGGCACCCGACACAGCGGTCCCTCTGGACGAAAGCCCCCCATCGTATTAACTCCAATCTCGCCTTGCGATCTCGAGACGGAATCTACATGCGCTGTCGACCGATGTCAATTTGGGCGGGCAAACACCGCTGTATCCCGTTTCTGTCTCACGGTTGGGCTGAGGCTATCCTCTTGGTGCCAACCACGATCACAAGGCGGCAGAGCAGGCCGATAAGATTCGAAGGAAGGTTGAGTGCGATGAATGGGTGGGTGGCGTTAGGTAATGGTATGGCCGGGTTTGCGGTAGGCCTTTTTTTGCACGCGATCCCTGCGTCGTGGTGGCCCCGATGGCTGCGCGAGCTGGTGGGGAAGAAGAGATAAGCACAAATTGGATTTCGTCTGCATTTTGGCTTTGTATCAGGGCACGACTTTTAGTCGGGCCACAAAGTGTGGGAAAAATAATAGGACTTTAGCCCCTGGGTCACGTTTTTCGCTCTGAAGGGTACGGGCTTCAGCCCGTACATATAGAAAATAAAACGATGGGCTTTTCGCCCCTGAGGGCAGCGATTTCGCCCCCCAGGCAGAGAGCTTTTTCGCACACTGCCAGGAACTTCAGAATCACAGGTTGGCCGAAACCTCGGCGACCGGCAATGCACCGGCCTTACTCCAATGCGGCGTATTAATTCCTTTTGCCAAGCCTAATCGGCCCAGGATCCAGATGCCGTAGTAGTTCAGATCGAACTCGTACCAAACGAGGCCATGGCGAGCCGACACAGGGTGGGCATGGTGATTATTGTGCCAGCCTTCACCGCCTGTAAGCAGAGCCACCCACCAATTGTTCCGCGAGTCATCGCGCGTGGCGAAACGCCGGGATCCCCACATATGCGTCGCAGAATTAACCAGCCAGGTCGCGTGAAGGCCCAGGGTCACGCGTAGAAAGATGCCCCACAACACCATCGGCCATCCTCCAATCGCGAGCAGAATAAACGCAACCACTGTAAGGGGAACCCAGTGAAACCGATTCAGCCGGCGATAAAAGGCATCCTTCATCAAGTCAGGAGCATACTTGGCCAGCAGAAGTGGTTCAGCGTCTGCGCCCGCTCCGTGAATGACCCACCCCGCATGGGACCACCAGCCGCCCTCGCGCGGAGAATGTGGATCTCCCATCCGGTCAGTATGGTGATGATGAACCCGATGGGTGGCCACCCAAACCAGCGGTCCCCCTTCCAGGCTCAACGTGGCGCATACGGCTAAAAAATATTCCAGCCATCTCGGTACGTGGTAGCCCCGGTGTGTCAAAAGGCGATGGTAACCCATGCCGATTCCGACATTAATGGCGATCACATGAAGAATGACGGCCGCCACAAGTGCGGACCAGCTAAAAAAGAACAACGCTGCGATGGCTCCCAGGTGAAAAATAATCATGAAACTAAGCACCAGCCAGTTCACTGACAGCGTTTGTGCAGCGCGCGAGAGCGCGAGCATCCGGAGTGCCGCCCTCTCTGGCCGCAGCACAGCCGGCTGCTCGGAATCAGTGGATGCGAAGCCAACCGCGGGGCGAACTCTTTGCGTTTCGATCGGACTAATAATAGAACCTCTGCTCACAAGCTCAATTCAACGCTGGTTGCGCGGGTTCATGCGTCATAGTTTTGTAATTTGCAAGCTCGGAGTGAGCAATATTGACCACTGAACTTCGCGTCGTGCGAAACGCGACAGAGGCTGTGGCTCCAATCCTGTGTCATGCTGCCGCAAAACAACCCTCGACGTAACCGCTGCGTGATAGCTTCCTCTAGGTATACTGTCAGCCGGCTAGTCTCCAGTTTGTTGGCCGCTTGTCCATCCTTAGCGAATGGGCGCGTTGCAGGTAATGGTCACTGTACAGATTGCGGGGAAAGACGATGTCGAAATCTACAGCGAATTGGGCCCGTTCTTTTGTGATTGCGGCGTGCTGCTTAGCTGTGGACGCTCCAGCTCAACTCAAGCAACAGCCTGCGGGGATGACGATGACCTCCAGTGGACTGACCCTGGAGGTGACTGCATTACGCGATGATGTGCTTCGCGTACGCATGTGGAAAGGGACCGCTGAGCCAGAAGATGCCTCCTGGGCGGTTCTGCCTTCGGCGCGTTCGAGCCGTATATCCGTCGTGGCCGAACCGCGCGGGTTCTCAACCGGCAAACTTCGGGTGACGGTCGACGATCAATTGCAGGTGACGGTAGCCGATCTCGCCGGTAACGTCCTTCAGCAGGATGCAGAGCCCGTGCAGTGGGACGGAGCGAAATTCAAGATCAGCAAGCAGGGCACGTGGAGCGATCACTTCTTTGGCCTCGGAGACAAACCGGGGCCACTGGATCGAAAGAGCGAATCCTTCACCCTGTGGAACACCGACTCCTTCGGCTGGCAGGAGTCTACCGATCCTATTTATAAGAGCATCCCCTTCTTTATCGATATGAACCACGGACGTGCTCTGGGTGTGTTTCTGGACAATACGTGGAGAACGGAATTTGATTTTGGCCATGCCGATCCCAACCGCTACAGTTTCGGCGCGCCGAACGGGCCACTGGACTACTACCTTCTCTATGGTCCCGAACCCAAACAAGTTGTTTCCGATTGGTCCTGGCTCACCGGGCCTACGCCGCTGCCACCGCTCTGGGCCCTCGGTTTCCAACAATCGCGCTACACCTATTTCCCGGAGTCACAGCTTCGGGAGGTTGCTGCGAGGATGCGCAAAGATCGCATCCCCTCCGACGTTCTTTGGCTGGATATCGACTTCCAGCACGAAAACTGGCCCTTCACCGTCAATCAAAAGGCGTTCCCAAATTTTGCGGGGATGGTGAAAGATCTGGCCCGGGAGCAGTTCAAGCTTGTTGTCATCACCGACCTGCACATCGCCAGGCAGCCGAACGCCGGCTACGCACCGTACGATTCCGGAGTCGCCGGCGACCACTTTGTAAAAAATCCTGACGGCTCTACCTTCGTGGGGAAGGTGTGGCCAGGTCCCGCGGTCTTCCCCGATTTCACCCAGGCACAAACCCGGCAATGGTGGGGATCGCTCTACAAAACCTTTCTCGATGACGGTGTTGCCGGATTCTGGAACGATATGAATGAGCCTGCGGTGTTCGAGACACCAACCAAGACTATGCCTGACGATATTCGGCATCGGATTGATGAGCCCGGCTTCAACAAGCGCACCGCCTCTCACCTGGAAATTCACAACGTGTATGGCATGGAGAACGCGCGCGGCACTTATGAAGGCCTGCTCGCCCTTCGGCCTGACGAGCGGCCCTTCGTTATGTCTCGTGCCAGCTTTGCCGGAGGTCAGCGCTACAGTACAACCTGGACCGGCGACAACAGTTCCACCTGGAATCATCTGCGCATGACTGTGCCCCAAATCGTCAACCTTGGACTCAGCGGTTTTTCTTTGTCAGGCGCGGATGTGGGTGGGTTCGCCGGCTCACCACCAGCCGATCTGCTTACCAAGTGGATTGAACTCTCGGCCTTTCAGCCGATCGATCGTGATCATTCCGCAAAAGGCACGCGCATGCATGAGGTGTGGGTCGACGGTCCGCAGCAGGAAGCGATTCGCCGCCGTTATATTGAAGAGCGATATCGGCTGATGCCCTACTTGTACACAGTGGCCGAGGAAACATCGCAGGACGGTCTTCCGATCAATCGGCCATTGTTCCTCGAATTTCCGCATGCCATTGAAGATGGCACTCCCTTTGACCTCACCACGGGCGGGGCCGAGTTCCTTGTCGGCAGCCGGATGCTCATTGCACCGAACCCATCCCCGGAGGAAGTCGCCCCATACGTCGTGCGCCTTCCGCCGGGAACCTGGTACGACTATTGGACCGGCGAGCAGTACATACGGGAAGTCCCGGGCGCGTCACTCGATGCCGAACAGCGAGATCTGGTCATTGCGGAAAAGCAGCTGAACGTCACACCGAAGCTCGATCAAATGCCGGTGTATGTTCGCGGCGGCACCATTCTTCCCATCGCTCCTCTCACCCAAAGCACGGCCCAAACACCCAGCGGCCCGCTGACCTTGCGTATTTATCCGTTGGCAGCAAAGCTCAAGACCGCGGGAGAAGAATGTGCGGGAGAGGTTTATGGCGACGATGGCCATACTTTCAATTTCCGCCAGGGAGCGTATGCGCGCATTCACTTTACCTGTGCGGTGGCGCCCGACGGTACGCTGAGCCTGGCGATCGCAAAGCAAGAGGGTACCTGGAAACCGTGGTGGAGGACCTATCGAGTGGAAGTGGTGGGATGGAAGCCTAAACAGAATCGTGGCGCGGTCGATGGCCGCAGCGTACCTCTTACCGAAGCGAGCGGACGATGGGGAATCAGTGTCCCGGCCGACGGCGACGCCAAACAGGTTGAGTTACGTTAGAGGTAGTCGCCTCTACCACGTCATCGCTGGACGATGGGGTCCAGGCGATCCCACAGTGCAGGGCCGCGATCGCTATCCCAGACTTTGTCTGGGTTCGAATAACTCCGTCCCGTTGGCCGACACACCGTTCTCGCTCTCACTGCGCTTTGTGGGAAAAGCAGTTTCCTTTTCGAATGCGACCTTAGGCAGGGCGGGGTGGGCAGCCTTGCTCTTGCCCTTCTTCGGTTTTGTCTTCAAAGGGGCCTTTCCGTGAATGGACGGGACAGAGGAGACATCAGCGTGTCGCATGAGCTTTTGTTGCGCGCCGCTGGCGTCTTCGTCCATCCAGGTCCTATAGGAAAGGGGAAACGTGTGCCAGCAGACTCCCACCAAACCCAGTTTCCTGCCCGCCGGCCTGAAATGATCCTGCTGGATGGGCCCCGGAAGGTAGCACCGGCCTGTGATATGGGAAGGGAACACCAGACCGGCGCCGGGAGTCTTGTTCCGCCAATCCAATAGGGCTTCCACCAGGACTGGGTCCATGGGAGTCTGCGCCCAGGACGCTCCCGGCTTTGCTTCATCCACGCCGCCCTTCACGAACTCTTGCTCTACGAATATCCGGCCCGACGCAAAGTCCACCTGATCCCACTTGAGTGCAAGCACTTCAGAAACTCGCAGCTCGGTACACATTACTGTCACAACCATGGTTCTATGCAGTTCCGAAAGCTGAGCAGCAAAGGCCTGATATTGTTTGATGGTAAGAACCAGCGACTTGCCCTTGCCTTTGGCGAGCGCCTTTATTTTTGCCAATTCGTTTTCGAGCTGTGCAATCCTGGCGGACAAGCTATCACTGTGGCGTTCCATTTCAGCGGATTCGAGTATTGCCTTCTGACTTTTATTGATCCACAAATGGATAAGGATCGTAAGCGTAAGCAGGCTCGCGATAAGAAGCCCGCGGTTGGCCGAAGCGATCAATGGATTCAGGATCTGGACCCGATGGAAGCTCCAGATACCAGCGCCCGCGGTGAGCAGAGTAGCTATGACCATTGTGGCCCAGAGTAGCCACTTGGACCGTTGCAGGATGCATAAGGTTAGGGGAAACGTAAATAGCACCGACCCGATCAGCGCTGCGGAAGTCGCGAAATCGAGCAATGCAATCAGCACCGTGGTTCCGAACACGATGAGCGTCAGCAGTGTGCGGTTCATTCGTCACCACTACTGTTATGGTGAATCGCCGCCTCCGGCTGATAAGCACTCATTGGAACGCCCGATCGCATAGGGAGTCGCCTCCGTAGGACTGTGACACTTCGCGCCGATAAACCCTCGCTTTAGCCGTATCGGCTTCAAACGCCGAAACGTGAGCCACAATCCCGCCTTGGGTACACGGCCGACGGGTATTAAAGTGTTTCGCTGCGGCTGACGATAATAGTTTCAGAATCCTCACGATACCTGCGTCATGGGTGACCCCGCTCGTGGTGGCGTCTTTGCTCCTCGATCAGGAGATTCGAGCCATGCCCAACAATCTGCTTCGTGATTCCAGCAAATGATTCTTGCGCGGCTTCGAAACAACCTGGAAATCATGCTTTCACCCCTGACGGATCGCCCGGGCCTGTTGATTCGCGACCGCTTTCGCTATTCGGATGTCACCTTAATCATCCCGCCGCGATTGATAGGTGGCCTTCATTTCTTCGATGGGACCAGGACAGACATCGAACTGCAAGCGGAGCTTGCCCGTTCCTCGGGAAGTCTCGAGATCCTTAGTGCAGTTGGACAATTGATTGCGGCACTAAGCGAGGCCGGCTTTCTTGAAGACGAGATTTTCCATAGGTTAAGAGAACGGCGTCTTCTCGCATTCACGAGAAGTCCGGTGCGTCACGCGGCTCACGCGGGGTCCTCATATCCCGAGGAACTCGGGCCGTTGCGCGACACCATGCATCGCTATCTGGAGGGCGCGGCTTCAACTCAGGCGGAAGTGATGGGCATTGCCGCGCCGCATGTCAGCCCCCAGGGTGGTTGGCAAAGTTACCATGCAGCCTACAAAGAGTTAACGACGGATCTAAGCGACCGGACGTTCATCGTTCTGGGAACTTCGCATTACGGACAACCCGGGATGTTTGGTTTGACGCGAAAGCCCTACCAAACCCCATTTGGAATAACAAGCATTGACCAGACCCTGGTGGCTGAGCTGGAAGCTCAACCCGCGGCACTGCCGGAAGACTACTGCCATGCGATAGAGCATTCGATTGAATTTCAAGTGGTCTTCCTGCAGGCCATTTACGGAGCGAATGTGCGCGTACTACCGGTTTTATGTGGATCATTCGGAAGAAGTATCCGCGCAGGCGGATTTCCTGAAGATGACGAGAACGTGAATCGGTTTCTGGATACACTCGGCGAGATCGCGGAGAGAGAGAAAGAACGTTTGTTTTGGGTGCTGGGTGTCGATATGGCCCACAAGGGAAAGCGGTTCGGCCACAACTTTGCGGCCCATGCAGATAGGGATGAAATGGCCCTGGTGAGAGATCGGGACATGCTTCGGATCGGGCGGGTGAACGCATCGGACGCGCGCGGCTTTTGGGATCTGGTAAAAGAAAACCAGGACGATCTGAATTGGTGCGGATCTGCGCCAATTTATTCCTTTATGAAGGCTGTTCCGCAGGCACGCGGAACGCTGCATCGTTATCAGCAATGGAACATCGATGAGAGCAGTGTAGTCACCTTCGCTGGTATTTCGTTTACCGTCTGACTGATGGAGACGGTACCATCGCCAGGGCTCTCGTACCCGCCCCGAAATCGCAGAACCATCCGTTAACGCTCTCTGCGCCCTTACGAAACAACTCTGAACGAAGGGCACGGCTGAAGAGGCTGCGGAAAAAGCCGGATCGAGCAAGAAAGCATGCCCCAGGGGCTAAAGCCCAAGTTGATTACATTGCATTTGCGCCGGGGATAAATCCCCGGCCTACCCTAAAACCGAGTTTTTCCGCAGCCTGTTCAGCCGTGCCGTAAATGGCGGGGTTGATGAGGGGCTTTAGAATCTGCGTGAGATCTGAGTTTTGGCTTTGTATCAAGGCACGACTTTTAGTGGTTGCGGAAAAAGTCTCTGCTTGGACAGAGTCGTCCCCTCAGTGGCTGAAGCCACAATCATTTCAAAGTAATTACGGACGGGCTGAAGCCCGTCCCCTTCAAAGAATTCGGGTTTTTCCGCAGCCTCTTTAGTCGGGCCGTAAAGGAAGGAAAAATAATTGGGCCCTAGCTCCTGAGGTAAGTCTTCCTTTCTGAAGGGTACGGGCTTCAGCCCGTACATACATTGAAACAGCACGATGGGCTTTAGAGGCTGCGTGAGAACCGGGACTACGAAATAAGTCCCGAAGGGACGGCTGAACTTAGCCCAGGACGTCAGTCCTGGGTTTGATTCGAAAGGGCGACCCAGTCCCGCAGGGACGGCTGAAAATGGGCCGCGACGCAATGCTCCTTCAGTCGTCCCTCCGGGACTCAATCATGTTTCATGATGTACCCAGGACTGCGTCCTGGGCTAAGTTCAGCCGTCCCTTCGGGACTAGTTTGGAAACGGGGTGCTCACGCAGGGGCTTTAAGCCCCTGAGGGCAACGCGTTCCACAGAGCATCGCCGAGTGAGCCTGCGCTTTCTTTCTGTTCTCACGCAGACTCTTTAGCCCTGAGGTACGGGTTTTCATAACTGGGGTACCTCTTCATCTAGTTTCCCGAGTCCCCGGTAAATAGGAAGCAACTGCTGCGGGCGATGGAAGGCCACATCCTGGCGACCGGTCAACTCACGGGGCTTTACCATCGCTGATGCTTCTTCGCGCTTGAGAGTCTCAGCAGGTCCTGTGCTACTGTTCTAGGTCATGAGTTCAAACTCGATTTCCCGCCGAAACTTCATCATCACGGGCAGCGCTCTGCTGGCGTCGCCGCTAGCCAAAGCACAACCAGCACCGGCTCATCTGACGGCCGGTCAATTGGTAGAGCGTATTCGCAACCAGGTGGGCGTTCCATGGCGGGCGGAGACGGTCGACCGCATTCTTGCCGGAGATGCGAATACGGTTGTTCGCGGGATCGCGGTCACCATGATGGCGACACTCGACGTGCTCGAACGAGCCGTCGCTGCGGGCAAGAACATGATCATCACCCACGAACCCACGTTTTATGTCCATCAGGACACAACCAGGGAGATAGAGAATGACCCTACTCTCAAGTACAAACTGGACTTCATCCGTAAGAACAACGTAGCTGTTTTCCGTTTCCACGATCATTGGCATGCCCACCACCCGGATGGGATTGCCGTCGGGATGATGCGGGAGCTTGGCTGGGAGAAGAATGTCGACCCTGCTGACCCGAAGCGTTTCATTTTTTCCGGCGAATCACTGGCGCAGTTTTGCCAGGGCATACAAACCCGTCTGAATGATCGCACCATGCGCGTCGTTGGCAAACCCACCATGCCGGTCAGAAGGGTGGCTGTTAGTTGGGGCGCCGCGGATCGTATGACCACCATCCCCTTGTTTGCCCGGCCCGATGTAGATGTGCTCGTCGTTGGGGAAGCGCGCGAGTGGGAGTTGGTCGAATACGCGCAAGACAGCATTACGGCCGGCAACCAAAAGGCGCTCATCGTGCTGGGGCATGTTGTTTCAGAACAGGGCGGCATGAAGTACTGCACCGAGTGGTTGAAGTCATTTGTGACCGACGTCCCAATCGAATTTGTTCCGGCGAGGGAGCCATTCTGGAACCCAGCCAATCCTGTCGAGTCCTGAAGATCAACACATTGTCGTGGACCAGCCGGTCCAAGGAGATTTGAGTGACGGGAATCATCAGCGGAATCGGATGGCACATGGTGGGCGCTGCATCGGCCGCATCGTTCTACGCACCCATTAGTAAGGTCAAGCGGTGGACCTGGGAATCGACCTGGGCGGTGGCCGGGATCTTCTCCTGGGTGTTGCTGCCCATCTGTGTGAGCGCCATCCTGCTGCCGGATATGCGGTCCTTTTACGCGTCGCTTGACTCGTCTGTCGTGTTCAGGACTTTCCTCTTTGGTTGCATGTGGGGAGTCGGCAATGTGAGCTACGGTCTCACCATGCGATACCTCGGTATGTCACTCGGAATCGGCGTGGCTATCGGGGTCACCCTCGTTGTGGGAACGCTGATTCCGCCACTCGTCCACGGTCAGGCTCACGAGCTGGTGAGCACACGCGGCGGCCTGCTCACGTTACTGGGCATAGCTGTCGCGCTTTGCGGCATCGTCATTGTGTCAGTTGCCGGGCACCGCAAGGAAATTGCACTGGGATCGGAGATTCGCGAATTCGATGTGAAGAAGGGATTGATGCTTGCCATCATGTGCGGCATTTTCTCCTCCGGCATGTCTTTCGCTATCGATGCCGCCAGGCCTATCCAGGCCGGGGCGCTGACCCTTGGGGTCAACCCGCTCTACAGCGCACTTCCCAGTTACGTGATCATCATGGGCGGAGGAGGCCTGGTCAATTTCGCTTACTGCTTCAGCCGGCTCGCTTTCAAGAAGGAGCTTTCGTTGAAGGCCGACCTTGCGCTACCCGGAGCCACCTTGTTCAAGAACGGAACTCTTGCCGCCACTGGCGGCATCATGTGGTATCTCCAGTTTTTCTTTTATGCATGGGGAGCCGCCAGCATCCCCGCAAGCTTCGCCTACGTGAACTGGATGCTGCACATGAGCGGCTACGTTCTATTTGGTGGGATCGTGGGCCTGGCGCTTGGCGAATGGGCCGGGGTGGGCTCGAAGCCTGTGCGTCTGCTCTGGGCCGGTATGCTGGTTATCATCGCGGCGGCAAATATCGTCGGCCTCGGGATGGCCTCCTAGTCATCCGGCGATCGCAATCTCCAACTGTTCGCCTTCTCCCAACTGGATGGGCTCCGCAAGGTACACCGTTGTCTGTTCCTTGCTCTTTTCCAAACGCGTGGTGAT
Source organism: uncultured Acidobacteriaceae bacterium (assembly GCA_963838445.1). Classification (GTDB taxonomy): domain Bacteria; phylum Acidobacteriota; class Terriglobia; order Terriglobales; family Acidobacteriaceae; genus PALSA-350. The sequence goes on along the minus strand of CAWIRT010000062.1, from coordinate 132,780 downwards.
TGTTTTTGCGCCTGCCTGCGCCGTTGCCCGGGAGCCGGGCGCCGCGACGGTGCAGGACTTGCATGGCAAGGTGCCGGCAAGGGTCTTGATCGTGAACTGCGTTCCGCCCGATTGCGTGCGCTTCAGAGAATAGGTTCCCCAACCCGTGCCGGTCGCCCAAAAGCAATGGAAATTCTCATGAGGAAGCCGGGGCAGAGCAATGACGTGGGCACGATCGCCTTCATAGTGGAATCCACTCAGGGCCACCACGCTGGACCACGAGGACATGGCCCGGGCATAGTGATGGCCGCACTCCGCCTCATCCCACGGGTTACGCTTGACGCCGTCGTACCGTGCGCGAAGATTTTCGATGTACTCCACCCCTTGCGGAATCATGCCCGCGTAAAACATGAGTGCCGCGGTCGAATGCTCCAGGCCAGTCCACGCCTCAGCGTAGTACGGAAAAGGGATATGAGGACGAGGCGCCTTACCGTAATCGCAGACCACTACCGCTGCTTCATCATTCAGAGCGTAGGTGCGCTGGACGGTGTCATGGTCCACCAGGCTGCGCTTGTAGTTGTAGCGATAAATCGAATCCAACGTGGTCCGCACATGCTCCGGTGAAACTAAAGGTCCCAGGCCGGCTACGTCTGCGAGATATTGTCCCAGAAGCTGATCGATCAGGCATCCCGCGCCAACTTGATACTCCGGTTGTTCCGTATTCTCGCTCCCCATGCCACTGCGTAATTGCGGAGAGATCTGGTCCGAACGAAAGCCTCGAATTTGCTGGATATAAAATTCACCCCGAAAGAGATTGCTATCAATCCACCGGCTGCCCTGATCGAACAGCTTGCGATACTCATTCGCAGAACCATCATCGCCGGCCGCGCGCCCCATCTCCTCCGCCGCGCGCAAAGCCCCCAGGTAGTAGATCCCGCACAGCGGGTTGGGACCGTAGAATTCCACGTCGTAGGTGTTGTGCTGAACCCCGTCTAAGACACCGTCACGGTTCGCATCCCAGCCTCCCGGAATCCAGGCGAACTCTACTCCCTTTTTCACCCGTGGCCACATTGCCTTGAGCCACGCCTCATCTCCGGAAAGCTTCCAATCCAGGTATGCGTGAATGATCTGTCCCATCTGTCCATCAGCCGCTGCGATGTGGTATCTCTCCTTACCGTCGGGAAGCAGCTGGCGAAAGCGCATTCCGCCTTGATCGTCCATGCTGTAACCGAATGCGGCTTGACGCAGCGACCGCGCATACGAGGGAAACAGAAATGCGGTTGCCGTCTCATAATTCCACACGTGCGTGCAGTTGCCGAAGCAGCAGCCGCGATGATCATCAGAGCCCTCGAAGCCGTGAAATTCTCCATCCGCGGTGCGGAAGCAGGTGGTCGTTGCCAGCGTGGAGAGGTTCGCGCTCGCCGCCTCTTTGACCGCCGCAGGCAGGGTGCTGGCGGCGAAGGCGTTGGCGAAGGTTCGAGTGCGGTTTTCCAGCGATGGCAAATTCGCCGCTGTATATTGCGCCACTTCCCACGCATCTTTAAATTGCGTGGCGTAGTAGTTGCCGATGATGGTCTGGCCCTCGCCCGGAGGAAAGTCCCATCCACACCACTCCGGGGTACGGTTCGGGAAGTGCCAGGCTAATAAAAACGTAAACTCGGCGGAGCCGCCGGCAGGAATCGATTGCTGTTGGCACAAAGCGCCCACTGCGCTACGCGTTGCCGGTTCGTTCAGGAGCGCTCCATCTTGAGAGAAGGCGTCCCAGAACAGCATGGGTGAATTCCACCAGCGCCCGCGCGGCCACCCACGCCAATGCGTAGTTTGAACTGTTTGACTGGAAAGCATAGTCAGCGCAAAACTACCCTGCATAGGGTCGACGGTGCTTAAGCCGGGGTTGGTCATTAAGAGACCTTCCAACTCGTTCGCCGCCTGGTATTCGTTGATCCGGGGGTCCTCGGTGGGACGCGCCACGTCGTTGTTGACGGGCGCCTTGACCGGGTTGTCGATAGAAAATGCAATGGCCACTTTTGCGCTGGAAGCCGCCGGGTTGCTCACCCGATAACGCAGGATTGCCACCGGCAATCCTGAGGCGTCAGGGTCATGGGGGATGAACGGCGAAAACGCATCGAGTTCAATTCTTACTGGGAGGCTGGGGTCTTTGAATCGAAGATGCGCCAACGGATATTGCGCGGTAAATTCGGCGGTTGCCAGCCGGCTCAAACCGGGAGAATTGTTCGAGCCCAGGCCGTCCTGGCCTTCGTAGGGAGGCAATATCCGCGCTTCGAGTACTCGCGTGATGGGTTTGCCATTCCCTGACTTGATCCAAATCGAAGGAAACGCATATTGCGGAGAAAAGCCCTTGTTCGGCCGGTTGAAGATCTCCCAATCGCGTAGTTGTCCTCGCCCTCCGAGGGCCAAGCTTCCTGCAGCGACCCCGCCTAGCGGAAAAGCGAGCATCTTGAGCTGATCGCCTGAGAAGATGCGAGGAAACGCAATCCTGTCCGCGGCGGGGCGAAGATGCTGCCTGGCGTCCTGAGCCTCCGCTTCTGCGAAAGGCGACCAGTGGGGAATCTGCGTTGCCGCGCCGACGGCGCCCGCGGCCTGCTTGAAAAAATCACGACGCCCTATGCGATACTTGCCGGCCATTTGTACGGAGTCTCCTGCTGCGCTTCAAACTCTATCCTAATCAGGGTTCCCGGCACCCGAAATTTCTCCACCGAGTACCGTCGGCTACGATTGTCCGTTGCCCCCCGTAAAAGGCCCGGTGAAATATCGAGCACATAAGTGAAGCCAAATTCCGCTGGCGATGGCATAGAATAGACGGGCATTCCCCCGTCAAACTGGAGCTGGAGCCTTCATTGAAGGCTGCGTGAGGTGAGCACTTGTTCATGACCATGGGCCGGTCTTCGCGGGGCGGCGTGTTCAATGAGTTTTGAGAGAGGCAGGGCCGTTTTTTCCTGCTGCTGTTGGGCTGCCCTAGCCTTGGCTGGCATGCACGCATTAGCCGAGTCGGTATCTGTCGGGACCAGGCTGGAGATACGGCTTAAGCAGCCAATCAGCTCCTACGCTACAAAGAAGGGCGCCCGGATCTCGGGCGTCCTCATCGCTCCATTGACGGAGGGAGGCGAAATGCTGCTTCCGCTCGGGACGACCGTCGAGGGCTCGGTGATAGAGGTAAGAAAAGTGGGTCTCGGGGTGGTCCATGAGACGGCGCGGCTTCAACTTCAGTTCGACCGCGTCGTGCTCTCCGATGGAGAAAGCGTACCTCTGCAATGCCGCATTACAGAAGTGGAGAATGCCCGGGAATCCGTGGACGCGCAGGGCCGCATCCAGGGCATACGATCGACCGGCACGTTGAGCAACCGTGCTTCGGGTGTCCTTGGCAGCCTCGCCTTTGGTGACCCCATCGCAGCGATCTTTACTACCGCTGCCTCCGCATCGGTGCTGAGATTTTCGGAGCCTGAGATTTCACTCCCCGCCGGCACGGAATTGACTGCTGAGCTCACCGCGCCGATTGTCCTTCCTAAGGTAGACCCCATCCCCGTTCCGCCCGTCGCAGCCACCGACGAGGAAAAAAAGAATTTGACCCACTTGGTCGAGGAGCTGCCATTTCGGACTTTTACCGATAAAAGCCATATCCCATCCGATATAACCAATCTCATATTCATAGGCAGCGCGGGCGCTGTGGAACGGGCATTTGCGGCCGCCGACTGGGTGCAAGTCGATTCGCTCACGGCGGAGTCAACCTATGCGACCATACGCTCCGTTGCCGAGAACCAGGGCTACAAGAGCGCTCCAATGTCTATCTTGCTGCTCGGCGGACAAGCTCCCGTCTATGCTTACGCCAAGACGCTCAATACCTTTTCCAAGCGTCATCATCTGCGCATATGGGCAAGCTCACTCCCCTGGAATGGCGAGACAGTCTGGACCTCGTCGTCGACGCACGATACGGGTATCGGATTCTCCAAGAAGAACAAGACATTTATCCACCTGATCGACAGTCATATCGACAACGAACGCGCCAAGGTGGTCAACGATCTTATCTTTACCGGATGTGTATCACACGTCCAGCTGGTTGCGCGGTCCTGGATTCCGAAGGACGCGAAGAATGGAACCGGCGAAGATTTGATCACGGATGGAAGGATTGCGGTGCTCCAGCTGAACGACTGCCGCACTTTGCAAGACAAGACACAGCTGGCCAGCAATACCGTGCCCGTCCATGGCAACCGGGCGGAACGCGTCTCCCGGCAAACAACGCTTACACTCAAAAATAATATTCTGCGCGACAACGTCGGTGTCATGGCCTATACCGGCATTCGCACCGGCATTTCGGAATTCAAGAGGAAAGATACCCCGCGTCCGCAGAGAAGCATGGATATCGACGGTGATGAGTACACCATCAATCGAAAGACAGGGATAAAGACAGATTACGCATTGACGCCCGCAGCCATTGCGCGCGGCGGTCCCGGGACGATCGACGAACCTGATCGGTGGAGGCCGCCCTCGGTCGAGATTGGCTTTCGGGCATCGTGGCTGGGCTATGCGGGTGGAAACGGCGGCGGTATCGGTTTCATCCTGGATTCCATTAATCCGCCGGGGGAACAGGTTGTCATTGCGCTCGGCAATTCCCTGCACAATGGATGGAATCTCGGAGCGTCGGTTACCATCGACTCCCAAAAGTATTTCTCCCAGGAATTCAGTTACAACCGCAGTTTCAGCACCTTCAAGATGGGTCTGAGTGTGGTCGACAACGACACCACGAGCGGCACCGTGCAGAACGCCTTTGCTTTTGCCACCTCAGGACTGCTCACTTCCCAGATCGCTTATAACCTACTCATCCACACTCGTCCTAAAACGTCGCGTTTGCGTCCATACTTTGCGGTCGGCCCGGCCTTACAACTCATGCATCTGGATGATGCCCCGATTAAGAAGGCGCCGAACTATTGGAAGTTGGGCTTAAGTAATATTGGCCTTCTGAGCGCTGCCTATAACTTCGGGAGCACACCCCCGCTCGAGGGCGGAGGTATCTTCCAGGTCGGGTTCAACTACGGCGGTGGCGTTCGCTATCGCGTAACACCCCGATGGATGGTTCGGCTGGATTATCGATCGACGCTCACTTCACAGCCTGACTTCTGGACCAAGTCGAAGACCAATATCATCAATGGTGTCGAGCTCGATAACGCGACGATGACGTTCGTCGGGCCCATATTCGACGGAGCCATGCGTGAGCAGCGTGTTGGCGGTGGGGTTTCTTTTACCTTTTGAGTTCTCCCCCGTCACTGCGGCAAGAGCGAGCTAACACTCTTTCACTCGAAAGGCAATCGAGGAATCCTCATACGCCATCAGCATACGATTTCTGCCGCTGCCATTTCTATTTATGATTTAAGTCGACATTAGGGGGACTCATGGACGCGGGTGAATTTCGCGAAGTTGGGCACCGAGTGGTAGATCTGCTGGGCGAGTACCTCGAGAACATCGAAACGAAGCCTGTGTTTCCGGATATAGAACCGGCGGCACTCGCCCGGTTTTTTGCTGAGCCGCTCCCCCAGGATCCCAGCACCGCGGAAAATATCTTGAGTGAGCTGGAGCAAAAGCTTCTTCCCAACTGTACCCATGTCGGGCATCCAGGCTATATGGGGCTGATTACTCCTTCGCCGGCTCCAATTGGCATCATTGCCGACTTGATCTGCTCCGCCCTCAACCAAAACATCGGAGCCTATACTGTCGGCCCCGCCGCTGTCGCCATGGAGCGGCGCACTGTTCGCTGGCTCACCGACCTCGTTGGCTACGGCGAGAACGCCGGCGGCAACCTGACCAGCGGCGGCATGATGGCGAATTTTATCGGGCTTAAGCTGGCGAGGGACTCCGTTTCCGGCGATCGGATACAGCAAGAGGGGGTTCAGCAACGCTGGGCAGTGTACGCGTCGGAAGAGCGCCACGTTTCGGTGGATAAGGCGGTGGACGCGGTGGGGCTGGGAAGGGAAGCTCTGCGTGCGTTGCCCACCGACTCTGCGTTTCGGGTGCGCCTGGATGCGCTTGAGGCGGCCATCGCGGAGGATCGCAAACGCGGCGTCCGGCCGATGTGCATTGTGGCAATGTTCGGAACGACCAATACTGGGGCCATTGATCCGGTGCGCGAGCTTCGCAAAATCGCGGATCGGGAAGAAATGTGGCTGCACGCGGATGCCGCGTACGGTGGAGGCATGTTGCTCTCCCATGCGTGGCCCATGGGCAATCAAGGTTTGGAGTTGGCAGATTCGGTCACCATCGATCCCCACAAGTGGTTCTTTGCGCCGCTCGATGCGGGTGCTCTCCTGGTCAAGGATGATCGTCGCTTAACCGCCTCCTTTGGGATTAAGCCTGCATATCTTACCGACGAATTCGATCGTGCCAATGAACGCTACCAGTATTACCTTCACGGCTTCGAGCAGTCGCGACGCTTTCGCGGGCTTAAAGTGTGGATGAGTTTCAAGCGATACGGTGCAAGCCAGATTGGGGAATGGATTGACAACAACGTTCGCCAGGCGAAGCATCTTTACTCCCTGGTGGCCGAACATCCTGACTTCGAGCCGGCTTGTGAACCGCCGCTGTCGGCGATCTGTATCCGTTATCGAGGTGCGGATTTGGACCAGGCTCAATCCAGGGCACTGCACACGGAGGTCGCAAGGCGAATCGAACAGAGCGGGAAATTCTGGTTTTCAACCACTGAGCTGAAAGGGAAAATGTATTTTCGAATCAGCCCGGTGAACTTCCGCACGCGCACGGAACACATGGATCAGTTGTTGGCTTCTCTTGAGCGGGAGTGTCAATCCGTGCTCCAGAGCTTGAGCGCGAGTGAATCGAACGCCTAGACCGCTGTTGTGGCAAACGGCCGGCCGCAGCGCACTGTGTGTGGCTTACACGAGGGTACGCGAAGCAGCCTTGCTCCGTTTCTGACTCACCGATGAGCATTGTGAAGAAGCGATCGCAGTGGATTCACGTACCATCAGTTCCGGCTGCACGATCACTTGTTGGGCGTATGGCGCTTTCGGATGATTGATCCGGTTGATCAGAGATTCAGCGCCCATTTTGCCCATCTCGCGCAGCGGCTGGCGAATGGTGGTCAGGCTCGGAATGTGGAAGGGGGCACTGAGCACATCGTCAAAGCCGATCACTGACACGTCGTCGGGCACTCGCAGTCCAGCTTCGTGCAGCGCGCGAATGGCGCCGAAGGCCGCGATGTCATTAAAGGCGAAGAGCGCGGTGAAATCCCGAGTGCGCGAAAGCAACGCCTTCACCGGGCCATATCCCAGGGCGGGCGACCAACTGTTCTCCGTTAATTTGATCAGCAGCTCCTGGTGAAGCTCCATGCCGCAGGCGCGAGCTGTATCCAAGATCTCCTTCCAGCGGTAGTCCGTGTCGACCGTCTGCTCCTGGCCTTTCATAAACGCAACTCTGCGGTGTCCTAAGTCTGCGAGATGCTTGATCGCGAGACGAGCGGCCAGTTTGTGATTGAGCTGGATATTGGTCACGCCGGGTACAGCTTGATGCCCGGAGATGGAGACGATCGGTACCTGCACCCGCGGTGGCGTCGGCGTGTTCACCAGCAGAAGACCGTCAACCGAACGCTCAAGCAGCATCTTTGGGTATTCCTCGAGCAGATCTGGCTGCCAGTAATGCGCGGCCAGCAAATAAAAATACTTGGCCGACATCAGATACTCTTCCACGCCATTCATCACCAGCGTGAAGTAGCCCTCGCTCATCTCAGACACCAGTACGCCAACCGACATGCTGCGCTTCCTGCGAAGTGATCGCGCAAAGTAGTTGGGCCGATAGTGCAACTCGCTCGCAGCGGCGAGTATCCGCTTCCTGGTGGCGAGCGGGATCGCCTGCGCAGCTGGTGAGTCGCTCACCACAACTGACACAGTTGTGAGTGAAAGACCAAGATGGGTAGCCAGAGTGCGTAGGGTGACACTCTCGTTTTTGTCAGTTGTTTTCTTACCGGTCAATTGTTACTTCCAGGGCGTTTTCAAAAAATCGCTGAGGGAGTGTCGCATTTCGACTTTAGCCCTGTCAAAAGAGAAACGATTCAGGTCTTTGTTATCTGCGGATTCGTCGCAGCTTACCTTTCATTTTCAGGAGATAAAAACGCCCCTTGACAGTCCCCTCCTGGCCGGGTTCTACTTGTGGGCGGTCGAGTTACAGAAACGTTTCTCTCCTCTAAAGAAACGATTCTGCTCCGATTGACAGTCGTGCTGGCGCTTCGCTAAGCTCGGTTGCGGCCGAGAACTCTGCGTTATGCAGTCGTGAAACGCCGGGAAAGCCGAAAGACCTGCCAAACCGCGAAAGTGACGTTGAGGCAGTCAAGACAGTAAAGCAAGTGTGTGTCTCTCTTTTGGAGGATCTATGCGACGCCATCAGCAGTTAAGGCAGTGTGCTGCCTTCTACCCGACCCGATTTCGCTCCCTTGCACGCCCGCAAGACAATCGTGGTAACAATCGCTTTCTAAATCATGGCCTTCTGCTCCAACTCGCAATGCTGGCGCTGCTTGCCGCCTTTTTCTCCGGCGCCAGGCTGCATGCGCAGACGAGCACCATTACCGGCACCGTGGTCGATCAGTCCGGTGCTGCAATACCTGGAGCCAAGATCCAGATCATCAATCAGGGGACCGGTGATTTAACCCGCGAGGCAGTCTCGGACGCCGGCGGCACATTTCGTGCCTTGAACCTGCCGACAGCCACCTACGGGATCAAAGTAACCGCTTCTGGAATGCAGGAACTTGACCGGAATGGAATAGTTCTGGATCAGGACCAGAGTCTAAGCCTGGGTAACCTCGCACTGACGGTCGGCCAGGCTTCGCAAACGGTCACTGTGACCACGCAGACCCCGTTGATCGACACCGCCACCTCCAGCAATGCAGCAGTCATTTCTCAGCGGCAGGTTACCGAGCAGCCTTTGAATGGGCGTGATTTTGAATCGCTGCTGACGACGTTGCCTGGCATTGTCACCAACAACACATCGCAGTTCCGCCTGGTATTCAACGAGACAGATGACTTCTTTGTGAACGGAATGCGCGGCACGTCCAACAACTTTTTTCTCGACGGCGTGATCAACACGGATGTGGGCGCAAACGACGGTGAGTACACCAACCTGAGCCTCGATGCCGTGGGGGAATTCAAGACCCTGACCGGAAACTTCAACGCCGAGTACGGCCGCAGCCCGGGCGTCATGATTCTGGTGAACACCAAGAGCGGCGGAGAACGCTTCCACGGAACGGGCTACGAATTCGATCGCAATACCGCCTTCGATGCGAACGACTGGTTCAGCAACCACCAGGGTTCGGCAAGGGCCGTGCTGAAATTCAACCAGTTCGGCGGCAATATCGGCGGCTATATTCCGATTCCTAAAGTCTCGCCGCGAAGCAACAAGAAGGCCTTCTTCTTCTTCAACTATGAGGGGACCCGGGCCAACCGCCCCAACGGCAATCCAGGGGGAGCCGGTGGCACGTTTTATACCATGCCGCAACCGTCGATGCTTGGTATTGGCACTCCCAATGGGCAGGCGGATCTTTCACCTGTGTATCGAGCGGGTAACGAGTGCGTGACCAACGGCACGGGTACCTGTCAAACGAACATCACGGATACGAACGGGAATCTAGTAAGAAACGGATCCGTTTTTGTTCCCGGCACCATCAAATATAACTCGTTTGGTGAGGTCCTCACGGGCACAGTATATCCCGGCAATATAATTCCGGCTTCCCAATTCAGCAGCCAGTACGCGGCGATGATCAAGTATTTCACTCCTGGATATCGGGGTAGCTTCGATCATCCCACCTACAACAATGGTTTTGGTGACGAACAGCAGATCAACTTCCAGGACACATACACGTTCCGGAAAAATCAGTATGTCGCGCGTGTCGATTACAACTTCGGACCCAAGGCGAATGCCTTCTTCCGCTATGTGGACGATCGGCAGCAGGAGAGCCAGGGTTTCGGCATCTTCTCGGGGAACAGCTTTCCCGTCCTCCCCCAGTACCGCAAAAAGCCAGGCAAGAGTTATGCCTGGAGCCTGGTAAATGTGATCTCCCCGACTCTGACCAACGAAGCCACCGTCGGTTGGCTGCACCTGACCCAGGTAGTGGATATCGTTCCCGGTACATCCAAGTCGCTGTACGACAAGAGCACCCTTGGATTCAACTTCAGCGATCTCTACCCGGCGACCAATACTCATGATCTCGCCCCGAACATTAATAGCGGGGATGGCTACATCAATATCAGCCCCTTTCCGTCCGGCTGGACCTCTACCGGCAACACCCTGGTTGCGACGGATGACGTAACCAAAGTCCTCGGCAAACACGTGATTAAGTTCGGCCTCTTTGCCGATCTCAATGAAAATGGGCAGGAAGGAACCTGGACCGAAAATCCCAACCTGAACTTCGGCGCCAGTAATCAAAACGGAAACAATAGCAACGTTGGCATCGCGAACACGCTTCTGGGGAACTACACGACCGTCAGTCAGTCGAATGTTTTCGCCTACGGTCACTTCCATTTCTTCCAATATGAGGGATATTTGCAGGACACCTGGAAGGCGACGCCGAGACTGACAGTAGACGTCGGCCTCCGCTATCAATTTATTGGCCCTACTTACACAGTGGGCCAATACCATCAGTATTACTTTGTTCCCAACGACTACAACCCCGCAAATGCGGTGACGATCAACACCGCGCCTAACGTCCCGGGACAGGCGCCGACGCAGGGCTCTATCATCCCCGGCGTTGGGGATCCTTACAACGGCATGGTCCGCGAGGGCACGAACGGATTGCCGAAGGGTGGGCAGGCATTTCGCTGGAACAATTTCGGACCGCGGGTCGGATTTGCCTATGACGTTTTTGGCGACGGCAAAACTGCTCTACGCGGTGGTGCGGGTATCTTCTACGAGCGCACGCAGCAGAATATTTTTAATTTCGGCGGCATAAGCAATCCTCCGGTGGTTTATACGCCCACTATTTACGGAGGTAACATCGGGACTCTCTCTCCTTCGCTCGTGAATGGCGCCCCTCTGACCCCGGCGAGCGGAATCCTTTCGGCGGATCGCTATTCCCCAATTCCCACAACTCTCGGTTACAACCTCGGTCTTCAACGAGAATTGCCCTACAAATTCGCCTTCGACATCAGTTATGTCGGGAATACAAGCCGCCACTACGCGTATGTGCAGGAGTTGGAGCAGCTGCCGCTTGGGTTGACTACAAGCACGAATATTCTCTCCACGGTGAACAACGTTTCGGCAGCGATTCTGCCCTACAAAGGCTATAGCTCGATCAACTTCACCAGGTTCGGAGCCCAGGCCGCTTATAACGGCCTCCAGGTAAAACTGATACGCCGTTTCAGCGACAGGTTTACGGTAAATGCTGATTACACCTGGTCGAAGGCGATCGACCTCGAAGACACCGACAACGAGGCGAACACGATTCCCGATTACACGCAGCTCCACAAGTTCTACGCACCTGCGGGTTTCGATCGCCGGAACGTCTTCAACTTCCAATATGTCTACAATCTTCCCGAATTCCGCGGCCACAACAAGCTGGTACAGCTCACCGCGGGTGGATGGGAGTATTCCGGGGTTACGCAATTCTGGAGTGGCAGCCCTTGCCTCAACGGTACGTCGGGTGATGGCTGCGATCTGACTTCCAGCGGAAACCTTGGAAATGGGGGCTTCGGCCACATCCGCCCGGATTATGTGGGTGGTCAGATCCTGACTCCCCACAGCCACAATCTGCCGGCAGGACAAAATCCCATGTGGTTCAACCCGGCGGTCTTTGCCGCTCCTGCCAATGGCAGCTTCGGTGACTTCCGCCGCAACTCGATTTACGGTCCTGGAATTGCGAATTTCAACATGTCGCTGTTCAAGAACTTCAACTTCACCGAAAACACGCGGCTTCAGTTGCGGTTCGAGGCATTCAACGTCTTCAACCATACCCAGTGGGGAAACATCAACGTCTCCCTGTCAGCACCGCAGCCGGGAGATACGTTCTCTGGTGCCAACGCAGGCAGCTCGGGCCAGATCACCAGTGCACGTGATCCGCGTCAGCTGCAACTCGGAGGCAAGTTCTACTTCTAAAATTCGTTCCTCAACGAAAGGCCGGACCCACGATCACGGGTCCGGCCTATTTTTTTCTGCGTGCTCTAAACTGATTGAGAAGATCGCTTCATGAAACTCATCGTCTCGGCCATAGCCATCGCCTTACTCTTCGCCCCGGATACTGCCAGGCAGACCTTCGAGTCTGCCATGCGGGCACTGAGCTCGGGCGATTATCCGGCAGCAGAGGCGGGCTTCAACAAAGTCCTGGAAGCCGATCCACGCAATGTCAGCGCGCTCGCCAACCTGGGTGTCTTATATTCCAAAACTCACCGCTATGGAAAGGCGATCCAGGTCTACCAGCGGGCTCTCCGCATCAGCCCCCAGATGCGTGAAGTTCAACTCGATCTAGGCCTCGCTTACCTTAAACAGGAAGATTACGTCCATGCACTGCCTTACTTCCGGCAGCTGCACACCCAGTCTCCCTCCGACCATCAAGCGACCATGCTTCTGGCAACATGCCTCACCTTCAGCGGCCATCCCGATCAGGGTCTCAGCTTATTGAAGCCCTTGACCGAGGGGGAAGATGCGGACCCCGCCGCACTTTACCTGCTGGGCGTAGCCTATGCGCGCGCTGGGCAAGCGCAACCGGCTCAGGACGTATTCACCAGGCTTTTTTCCGATAGCGCAACCCCGGCCCAGGCAAATTTCCTGTTGGGCCACGCCTACTACGATGCTGCCCAATTCCACGAAGCCGAGCAAGCCTACCAGGCAGTCCTGCAAGCGGATCCTACGCTGCCCGGGGCTCATCGCGAACTGGGCAAGGTATATATCAGCCTGCAGAAAAACGAGGAAGCTGAGAAGCAGTTGAAACAAGCCATCGACGCCGATCCGCAGGATGCAAGCGCGTTCTATTTCCTGGGTGCGCTTCTGGTCCAATCGCAGCGCTATGCCGAGGGTTTGTCCTTTCTTGAAAAAGCCCAGACCATGACCCCGGATTCATGGGCTACTTATTTCTATATGGGAAAGGCGCAGTTTCAGCAGCACGATACAGCGGCTGCCGTGCGTCTGCTTCGCCAGGCCGTGGATATGAACCCGGAGGACGCGGGATCATTTTATCTGCTTGCCCGGGCTTTGCGTTCCGAGGGCCATGTGCAGGAGGCAGACGCCGCCATGCAACGCGTGGTGCAACTGCACACCTCGTCCCTGGACGCGGAGAAGCATGCATTGAAGGACGCCGGCGTAGTCGGCGCCCGCTAACCTGGCCCCGCATTCACAGAACTGGGTAAAAAAATAAGCGGAATCGCTACCAGTGGTGAGATCTCAATGCGTAACGAATGATGGGTGCCCCATATCTGCCTGGTTTTGGCAGATGTGGGATTCCACGGCTGTCCACTGATCACTCCCTACCAACAACAGATCTTGAAGTCTATGGCCATCTACACTCTGCACAGTCAGCCGTCGAGGTTTGTGAAATCCCACATCTGCCAAAACCGGGCAGATATGGGGACCCCTTTGTCACAGACCGGGCTGTGAGAAATCCAGGCTAGGGGTGCATCACCAAAGTTCGTTCCAGGCGGAAGGTCATGGTGGTCTCCGCCGGCACGCTGATCTGTTTGCCCCGGGTAAATAGCTGGGTAAGCGCGCCGCCGCCGGCTCCCGCCAGGGCGCCGATGCCGGCTCCTTTTCCTCCGCCGAAAACAGCGCCCATCAGCGCGCCAATGCCCGCGCCTCCACCAGCAAACTCGGCCGTGCGGCGATTCGCACCGAGACCGCTCTTGTTGCTTTCCGTCACGGAGGAAGTATCAACCCGGTATTGTTCGCCGTGCACATCAACGGAATATAGATCCAGTATCAATTCCGGGCTGTGCACTGCTCCCCCGCTGCGTACGTTGCTCACCACTAGTTTGGCCCTCGTGCCCGCGGGAATCGCTACGCTGCCGGAGCTGCCGTAAACGTTCTGTTCGATGGTTGCAGGATAGAGCTTACCCGAAGAGTCCTGCCCCGACCGAACAGAGTCATCCGTGCGGATAACAATGTCCGTCCCCTCAGGAATAACGATCGTGGGAATGTGTTGCGGCGCGGTGGCGGCCGCCGATCCAGTAAGGACGAGCGAGCTGACGTCGCGTAAGGGGAACTGGTAATCGATACCGCCGCTCCCCTCGAAGGCAATCATCTCCGCCCCGTTCAATTGGCCAGAGTAGGTTTTGCCATTGCGTAAGGTGAGGTGGTCCGCAGCATTCGAGAACACAAGCGACTGAACGTCGGCAACCGGCAGTTCATAATGAATCCCCTGGTTGTCGGTGAAGGAGAGCTTTCCGTTTCCAGCGGGTGCGTAATGTCCGGAATAGCTGGTGCCGTCGTGCAGAACAATGATGTCTGCATACGAAGGTACGGCAGCGGAGAAAAGGGCCCAAAGCAAGACTTGCACTAGAACTTTCATTTGGCTCGACCCCTTGAGGAGATTAAGCGCTAGGGTACAAGAAAGCCAAAAAACTACGAACAAATTTCATCTCTTTCGAAGGATATTGGGTGCGCGTGAAACAAATCTGTCATCTCGACAGAGCGCAGCGGAGTGGAGAGGAGGATGATAGAACGCGCCAATTTTTCGCGAGTCACGGTTCCGATGCGTTGTATCAGGGCACGACTTTACAGGCTGCGGAAAAACTCGGTTTTGGGGTAGGCCGGGGATTTATCCCCGGCGCAAACGCATGTAATCATCGTGGGCTTTAGCCCCTGGGGCATGCGTTCTTGCTCGATCCGGCTTTTTCCGCAGCCTCTTTAGTCGGGCCGTAAAGGCCAACAAAGATATGGGCTTTTGGCCAGAGTTCTCTCCGAACGAGCATTTCGGGTAAGGTACACCCTGGCAGAGGTTGAAGCCCAATTCTCTTTCCACTATTTACGGCCCGACTAAAGAGGCTGCGGAAAAATTCGGCAGGAAAAACGTACCTCAGGGGCTAAAGAGTGTGCGTGAGAACCCGGGATTTGGAAATTTAGTCCCGCAGGGACGGTTGAACTTAGCCCAGGACGCTAGTCCTGGGTACAGCATGATACGTGATCGAGTCCCGCAGGGACGGCTGAAGGAGGATTGCGGCGCGGACCATTTTCAGCCGTCCCTGCGGGACTGAGTCCTCCTTTTGAATCCAACCCAGGACTGGCGTCCTGGGCTAAGTTCAACCGTCCCTGCGGGACTAAATTTCTAAATCCCGGGTTCTCACGCACACTCTTAAAGCCCGTCACCTTCAGGGAAAGAAAGACGTACTTCAGGGGACCTCAGGGGCTAAAAGCCCGACGTATTCTCAAACATCGGCGGCCCGACTAGTCGTGCCCTGATACAAAGCATCAGACCCGTGACTGCCAGAAAACTCCAACCGCGATTTCCTCCCTCACCTAGAAAAGCAGCTTCAACCCAAACTGGATCTGCCGCGAGGTGGTCGCGGTAGCACTGATAACCCCGGCCGTCGGTGACGGCGCAGCTTCTACCGTGGGAGTTTTCGGGGTTGGCCCAGAGCTGTAAACAACCGCGTTCGGCGTGGTGAAGTTGGAGTGGTTGAGCACGTTGAAAAACTCAGCCCGGAATTGCGCCCGCAGCCGCTCATGAATCGTCGTGCTCTTGGCCACGGATAAGTCCAGTTCCGTGAGTCCCGGCCCGGTGAGCGTGTCACGGCCAACGTTGCCAAACGTACCCGGATAAGGCGCGGTAAACGCGGCAGGATTGAACCATTGCTGCACCGTCTTCCCATAGAGCGGCCCGCTCAGACTGGCAGCACGGTTCGGCCGCACTGGGTTCCGCGTGTCCCCATTTCCCGTCGGGTTGTAGCCCAGTTGCGGCGAGAATGGGAAGCCGCTTTGCAGGGTCGCGATACTACTGAGCGACCAGCCCCCGACCAACGCCTTTGCTGCCGGGTTTACCAGCAGCCCCTGGCGGACGGGCAGCTCCCAGGTGCCATTGACCGCGGCGGCATGGCGGATATTGGTGGCCGCCGGTCCATAATCCAGCCGGGGATTTCCCGGATACATAACGAAGGCCGGGGTGTTCGACGACACGCTGGTGTTCCAGGCCGAGCCGTCGTCGAGGTTGCTGGCGAACGTGTAAACCCCACGCAGCTGCAACCCGTGCGACAACTGGCGGCGCACATCCACCTCGAGACCGTTATAGTTACTGATTCCTTGTGAGACCCATGAGGTCGTATTAGCGACATTAGGGTTGGCTTTAGTGGTTGTCGGGTAGAACACCGTTCCGGGCGCAAGCGCTGCAGGGCAACCCGGCGCCGGGCAGGTTACGGTGCCGGGCGTGTTCTGGTCCTCGGAAAGTATCTGGTGGTATGCGTGTGAACCCACATAGCCGATGGTGAGCGAGGTGGCCGGGGCAACCTGTTGCTCAACCTTGAACGTCCAGGCCAGCACCGTTGGGGTAGCGATATCCGGCTGCACATTACTGGGCGAGATCTGCCCACTGCCGGTGGTTGTTCCGCTGGCAAGCCCGGCGAGCTTGTCTACCGTGGTGTTACTGAACGACAGTGTGGTATTGAACGGCGCCGTCTGGTCAAGCCGGTAATCCAGTGTGTCCAGTAGTGCCCGGTGTACGCCGAAGTTCGCGCGCACCGCAGTCTTGCCATTCCCAAACACATCGTAAGCCACCCCGATACGGGGCTCGGGCATGAACTTCGCCCGGTTGTCAGAAAGTGCAGAGCCGCCGATCGTGGGATTCGTGTTGATGATGCCGTTGGTAAAGCCATAATTCGAGGCCCGGCTGTGAACCTCGTTCCAACCGCTGGTCGACTCGGAACGGAAGCCCGCGCGAAGCTCAAGCCGTGGCGTTACCTTCCAGGCGTCTTCAATAAAGCCCGGCTCCAAAAAGCGATCGCCAGCCCAGCTCCGTTGGTGACGGCACAACCGTGAAGGTCGCGACGCTGCCCTTGAGGAACGCGCTGAGGGTGGAGAATGACGCCTGTCCATACTGGTTCTGGGCCAGGTCGTCGTTGGATTGCAGCCGTTGCAGCCACACCCCAAACTCAACCTGGTGCCGCCCGTGAGTCCAGAAAACATGCTCGTCGACGGTGAAGAGGTTGCGTACAGCCTGGTTGTTGCTGCCGGTATTCGCCCCCGCAAGCGTCACTTGGGAGGCGCCATTCGAAGCCGTGCTTCCTGAGATCACCACGGCGCCGACCGGCTTGCCCGCAATCCAACCAGGTACTGAGTCCGGCGCCTGGCCGGTGAAGTAATAAGCTCCCCGCGAATAGCCGATGCGGAAGGTATTGAGCAGATTTGGGGAAAAAACGTGTTGTTCCTGCACGCTCACCACCTGCTCGCGCAGCCGTTCGTAGATCGTCGAATAGGGGTTTTGCGAGGGCGTATTAGCATCGCTGTCATCCGCCGTATAAACGCCGAAGAGCAGATCGCTGGGGGTCAGGTTGGCATCGATCCGTGTGGTCCCAAAATCCTCGCGAACGTGCTGGGGCGGATTGGAGAACGCTTCTGCGATCCCGCTTGGCGTGCCATTTGGGTTGAGCAGCTCAGGCCCATTGGCGACCGGCCATAGCGCCAGCAGCGGGCGGACGATGGAGGAAGCAGCCGCCCGCGAGGCATTGTCCGGAACAAAGCTGAGGGCACTCAGGCCGAGATGTTGCCGGTAACCTTCGTAGTTACCAAACCCGAACAGCTTGTCATGGCGAATGGGGCCGCCAAGTGCGGCGCCGAAGTCATTGCGCTGAAACTCCGGGATATTAGCCTGATCGAAATAATTACGCGCGTCCAGGGCGCTGTTGCGCAGAAATTCATACACCGACCCGTGGAGTCTGTTTCCTCCCGACGCGGTAATGATCGAGACCTGCGCGCCCGTGCGCTTGCCGTAATTCGCGCCATAAGTATCGCTGACCACGTTGAATTCGCGGACTGCGTCCACCCCCAGCAGCTGCCCACTGGTGCCCCCCGGGGTTACGTTGATAAGCGAGGCGCCCGTGTACTCGATTCCGTTCAGCAGAAAGAGATTATCCTGTGGGCGCCGGCCGGAGACAGAGTACATATTGCCGACCGAGGAGTTCGATGTGCCCACGCCGCCCGAACGCTGGGTGGTGTAGCTGACTGATGCCGGGTTGAGCTCGATAAGCTGGTCGAAGCTGCGCCCATTCAGGGGTAGTTCCTTTACCTGCCGCTCATCCACCAGTCCCTGCGACTGCAAAGTAGAGACATCGACCACGGCCGGCGTGTCCACCACGGAGACAGTTTGTTGCACGCTACCCAGGGTGAGGGTAAGGTGCAACTGGACATTCTGGCCAACGGTCAGCGCGACGCCGGTACGTTCGATTGGGGCAAATCCACTGTGGGAAACCGAAACGGTATACACGCCCACAGCGATCGAGGGTGCCGAGAAGGTGCCGCCATCCGCAGTGATGATTTTGCGTTCGCTGCCCGTCTCATCGTTGCGAATGAGCACCTCGGCCCGGGGCAGGGCTGCGCCTGCGGGATCGACGACGTCACCGGAGATGGTGCCCCCCACCATCTGGGCACCAACCCAGGGCGCAGGCACGATGAGAAGGGATAACAGGCAATATCGAAGGCGAAGCCGCAGGTCACGCATAAATGAACTCCTCGAGGGATTTTTTCCGGGTCAGGAGGGAAACAACTAGCGGCAACAACAAAAGCAGGAGCGCTGCGACTGGGAAGCGCGAGATGCAGAAATGCGTAGATGGAGAGCTAGGCTCAAATGAGAATGTCCTGGGAACTTATGAAATGTGCTGATTGGGGCTGTTGACAGTACTAGCGCGAACAACAACAGCTGGCCGGCGCCGAGGAGGCGCGGCTACAACGAACGAGGCTTTTTAGAGCAGAAGTCACTCTAAAACACTAACACACCGGCCGCTTCAGATGAAAGCGGTAGACAGCAGGGTCATTCCCTCAGCTTCCGGTGGTCTTTCTTTAGTGAGTTGCCGATTCGGCCGCATGGTGCGGTCTTGACGGAGCGAAGGTAGTCCACTTGTAGGCCTCTGCGTCATGGGGACCGGCCGGTGCTGTCCACAGTTCAGTGCTTATGCCATTCAGGTCGTATACGATCTTTCCGTCTTTGATGGTGAGCTCGCAGAGCAGCTTCTGCTTGCCGTCGAACCGTCGGTTCACCATGTCGGTAAAGCCAAACGAGCCCGTTTCCAGACGGAGCACGGCGACATCCGCGATTGAGCCTTCCGAAAGGTTGCCAAGTTCCTCATGCTTGATCTCGTGCGCCGGGTGCGAGGTCATCTCGGCAACAATCTGCTTGAGCGGAACCCCTATCGCCATGATCTTGTCGGCGACGTTCAGTTCGTCTTTCATGGCGCTATTCATACTGGCGACGTGCAAGTCGGTCGAGATGGAGTCGGGAATGAAACCTGCCTTGATCATCGGCACCGCGAGCGACCATTTGAAGCTGCCCCCGCCTTGGCCGACGTCGAAGTAAATGCCCCGCTTGCGGCCCTCGATAAACGCCTTGCTGGGGCCCAGTGTGACCGGATCCTGCTCATGACGAAGCCCCGAGTACATGTGCGTATAGATGTCGCCCGGCCGCAGCTTCTGGGTAAGCAGATCATAGAGCGGCCGCTCCGGATGATCGGTACCGAAGTCCACCATGACCGGAATGTTCGCCTTGGTTCCGGCGATCACGGCCTGTTCCACTGGCTTCCACTCCGGGCCTGCAAAGTGCGCCGTCTTAATGCCGACGATCGTTTGCGGATATTTCAGCGCCATGGCAGCCGTCGCTTCTCCATCCATGTCATCCATGTTCTGCTCGTATTTGCCGCCGCGCATGCCGGCCCCGACAATATTCAGCATCGCGAATACGCGGGTCTTTGAACGATCGATAATGCGATCCTTGAAGTCCTCGAAGTTTCGCCAGCCAGAGCAGCCTGCGTCCACCACCGTGGTGACCCCGACGCGGAAGGTAAAGCCGTCCGGGGGCACGCTGAGGTCGCCGGCATAGGAGCCGCGCTCGCCGGTGCCGGCATAAACGTGCACGTGAATGTCGATCAATCCCGGGGTCACGTACAGACCCTTGACATCGACCGTCTTAAGCGCTGAGTCAGGCGGAATATGCGCGGCCACGCGGGCAATCTTTCCGTCCTTGATGGCCACGTCCATCAAGGCATCGATGTGGTTCTTGTCATCGAGCACATGCCCGCCGCGAAGCAGCAGGTCGTACGCAGGCGCGGCCTGCTGGGCAAGTGCATTCACGCCCGCGGTTAGCGCGAGCGCGATCATGGTCTGCATCAACAATTTCCTGGTCATAGGGTCCGGCTTCTTGAATTTTAGATATAAGCGATGAGATCGATTTCAACCAGCGAGTTGCCGGGAATGCCGCCGGCAGGCGCAACCGTGGTGCGCACAGGAGGCACTTTGCCCCACCGCCCCGCATATGCCGTGTTCATCCTGGCCCAATCTTTGATGTCGTTAAGGTAGACGTTCACCTTGAGCACTTTGTCCATAGACGAGCCTGCACAGATGAGGTTCTTCTCCAGTTCGTCGAGAACATGCTTGGTGTGCTCCTCAATCGTGCCTTCGAAGTGCGCACCCACCCCGGCCAGGAAGAGCAGGTTACCGTATGACACTGCACTGGAAAACAAAGGGGGAGCCGCGGCCGCATTATCCTCATTCGGCTTGCACGAGTAGGCCTTCTTCTCGAGCGAGCCCGGCTTCTTTGCCTCTGCGGCGGCGCCCAGCATGGTGCCGCCGGTTGCGATGGCGGCCACTTTGGTAGCGTTCTTGAGAAGACTTCTTCTGGACTGCGTTCCCATAGACGTACTCCCTTTCAGTTGGATTGGTGATCGAGCCCAATCAGGTAGTGGTAGTCGGATCCTGGAAGCAGGCCGGCAATTTGGGACATATCGATTTTCTTGCCATCGGTGAAACAAACGAGATCATACCCCATGCCGGTGTACTTCTAAAGATCTGGATACGAGATTGGGTGTCCGCACGCGGCTTAAATCCCTAAGCGCGGATCGACATCTTGTGATGAAAAACGTTATTCGAGTCATAATGCCGCTTCACCTTTTGCAAAAACGGATAAAGATCGCGGGTGCCGTAGTAAAGCTGCGGCCAGAAGGCATAGGAGAGCATATCGCCGTCCGGATAGTTGATGTAACAGCCCTCGTAGTACTCGTTAGGGTAGGGTGTGCCCGCGTACTGCGGTTCTACCTGCTGTGAGTAGAGATCGGTGTAGAACTCTCGCATCCACTGCAGGCGGCCTGCATCTTCCTCCGGATGTTCCCAATATTGCTGAAACTGGACCTTCATGACTGACGAACGCTGCCAGACCGAAGTCGCCTCCGCCAGGCCCTTCGCATTGACGGCGCCTCCATACGAGTCCACCGCCATGACGGAACCGCGTAGATCAACGCCCGGGACCGTCCGCGTAAGGTGCTTGTAGATGCATTTTGCTTCCGCGCGGGTGAAGTTCCGTTTCATATAACAAGATTTGTACGCCGCGCGGCCATTGCGGCCGCTTCCGCTGTCGCCAATCGTCGCATCGAGCCACAGCAACCGGTCGATGCTGTATTTTCCTGTTTGCTGGCGAGCGGCTGGGCTGCGCGGTGAAAAACGTTGGTCGCCCGGCATACCTGCGCGTCGCTCCATCGGACCAAACGGCTCAAAACGATCGAGGAACTCCTCCAACGGCTTCAGGTCGTCGCAGCGCCCATCCGGGTTGCAGAATTGCAGGGAAAGCCCGATGCGGCCTGCAGAAACGTGCGTAAGTCCGATCGCGGCAAAAAGTCCCCAGGTATCCTTGTCGCAGCCGCGCTTCTCCCAGTAGTCTCCGAACGCCAGCAGGATGGCGATAAAGTTGTCCTCGGTCATGCTGGGCCAGTCAAAGGAGAGGTGGGCATTCGCAACTTCAAAGGGCGCCACCGGTAAGCGATCGAAAAGAAAGCCGGTGACGACCCCGAAATTCCCTCCCCCTGCACCGCGGCAGGCACGAAATAGATCGGGCTCATGCTGCTTGTCGACGGTCTTGAGCGCCACCTGCCCTTTGCTGTCGACGGTGAGGATTTCCACCGCAGAAAGCCAGTCGATGGTGAGCCCATGCAGCCGCGACAGCACCCCGTAGCCGCCCCCGGTAATATGTCCGCCGGCCCCCACCTCGTAACAACTGCCGGCCGGAATGGTCACACCGTGCCGCTTGTACAGGTCAATGTAGACTTCGCCCAGTTGTTGCCCAGGGCTTATGCGGTGACGGGTTCCGTCGCCGGGCAACGCATCGCTCTTCAACAGGCTAAGGTCCAGGATCGAGCCGCCAGGATTGTTAACCACGAAGTCTTCATAGCAGTGGCCGCCGCTGCGCACGGTTGGGCGCACGCCTGCCCTAACGGCGCGCTGCAAAGCTTCCGCCGCCTGCTCCGCGGTCTCGCACAGTTCGATCTCCGCCGCCGCATCCGCTGCATTGCCGTCCCAGCGAAGGTTGCGGCTGCGTCGCAACATCGCATAGCGCGGATCGGTGCGAGTAATCGTGATGGCCATCAAAGACTCCGCGGTGGGATGGATTTCAGAACGATCTTGCGGAAATATAGTCGCGCGCCACCAGCCAGACGGCCAGAAGAGCGAATTGAGCGCAGAAAATCGATTCGATCGAAAACCAATACGGAGAGTTTCCAGCCGCCCGGTGGGCAAATGCCAACATGAGCACCAGCAGCACCACCAGGCATGCCACGGCCGCACGCTGCCCATATCGCCTCGGAGTGAGAACTACCGCGGGGTGCGGAGGCAACAGGCTTGCCACTCTGGCGGCGAAGCCGGCCGGGATCTCCGGTCGAGGAGCAGTCTCGAGGGCCAGCATGATCCTTCGTTCGAGTGCATCCGAGGGAGGATTCATCTTGTCTTTTGCCATGCGCTTCCCCTTTCCATTTCCTGCTGCCGTTGGATGCCTTCGCGAAGCTTCCTGCGCCCGCGATGCAGGTGCGTCCGCACCGTGCCAATCGGCAGTTTGAGCGACTGCGCAATCTGCTCGTAACTGAGCTCTTCCTGATGGTAGAGCACCAACACCGTCCTCTCAATAGGGCTGAGTCGTTGTAACTGCTCCTCTACAGAATACCGGAACTGCCTCTCGGCAAATTGCTGCTCTGCGTCGGGGCCGGGATGCGGAAGGCGGTCTTCCCAATCGGACTCCTCCTCGGAAAACGAGACCAGGGGGCGTTCGTCACGGCGGCGGCGCTTCCATTCATCCTGAGCCACGTTGGCAACGATGCGATAGAGGTAGGTGCTAAGCAGGGATTCGCCGCGAAAGGAAGGAAGGGCACGGTGGAGGCGTAGAAAAACCTCTTGGGCAAGATCATCGATATGTTCGCGCCCGCCGGTAAGACGAATCAGGGTGCTAAAGACCATAACCTGGTGGTCTCGGACGATCTGCTCGAAGCTGGGGTCGGCGGTCAAGAAGAGTCAGACTGTGAATCTCGCTGAAAGTTTCATGACCAGACTGAAACTCTCGACAACGCCGGCAGTCTAAGGCGGTCAGGAAGGAAGGTAGAGCTTATGGATTGGCATTTTAGTCCGATTATGATACCCCTCGGTGCGTTACTGGTTGCGATCGTAGCCATCATCGCCGGGGTCGCAGGAGAAGCGAACAGACAAAGGCTTCGGGCCGATCAGCGCCTCGCGATGGTTGCGCGTGGGATGAGTGTCGACGACATCGATAAGTTGTTAGGCACGAGGAACGACGACGCCAAACCCGTGAATGACCCGATGCATAGCCTGGCCAGGACGCGCAGAATTGCAATCGTGCTCATATCGACCGGCGTCGGCTTGGTTCTGTTTTCTTTTGCGCTGTCCTGGATTTTGAGTGTGCACGAGGTGCTATCCGCCGGCGCAGCCGGCTTGATCCCGCTGGCGATTGGGGTTGGCTTCCTGATCGACTATTACTTGCAGAAGCGCGACTTGTCGCGCTTCGGGCTGGAGGTTGGGCCAGAGGTGTAGAGGGGCATTTGATACCATCAGCCCTTGTAAGCAGGAGCGGTTGATGGAACTGATCAAGGATAAAGTTGTCGTCGTAACCGGAGCGGCCGCGGGGATCGGCGCTGGCGTGGCCAAGCTGTTTGCCGAGTGCGGAGCCCATGTATTTCTCACCGATCTTGACGGCGCAGGAGTTAAAAAGGTCGCCGCAGCTCTCCAATCGGAGGGCGGCTCGGCGTTTGGTTTTGAGGCCAATGCCCGGAGTCGTCACGCTATGGCGAAAGTTGTCGAGGATGCGCTCACACGCTTCGGCCGCATCGACGTCCTGATCAACAACGCCGGTGTTTATCCTCGCCAGCCCTTCCTGGAAATGACGGAAGAGCAGTGGGACGACATGCACGACATCAACCTGAAGAGCGTCTTTCATTGCACAAAGCTTGTTCTGCCCCACATGGTTCGGCAGCGATCCGGAGCCGTGGTAAATATCTCGTCGGTCACGTTCTTCACCGGGTTGCAGAACCTGACTCACTACATCGCTTCCAAGGGCGCGATCATCGGGTTCACCCGGGCCCTGGCCCGAGAAGTGGGAGAGCACAACGTGCGCGTAAACTGCATAACCCCGGGGGCCATCGAAACCGAGGGAGAACGAAAACTCATGTCCAAGCACGATGCAGATAAGGTAATGGCCCTGCAGAGCCTCAAGCGGCGCATCAGCCCGCTCGATCTTGCCCGTGTTTGTCTGTTCTTGTCCACCGAGTTGAGCGATGCCATGACCGGCCAGACCCTCAACGTCGACGGCGGTTGGATCATGTATTGATGATTGGGCGCAGAACGGGAACCGCAGGTCCCACGGCATGCCGTCCCGGAAGTGACGTGACTTGCGTGATGCAGAGAACTCTACGGGCAAAGGGAAGAACAGCAGGTCCCTCCACTGTCATCCCGAGCGCAGCCGAGGGATCTGCAGTTTCACTCAACCAGCATCAAACCCAAACAATGGCCGCAAATACTGAGAGCTGAGAGCAAGCGCTTGTTTCCGCTGCGCCAGATCACCTTCAAACTCCCGGTCTTCCACTTCCACGCAGACTGGTCCGTCATACCCTGCTTCCGCGAGCGCGCGCAGAAATCTTGCCCAGTCAATATCCCCGCGCCCGGGCAGCTTCGGGCTATGAAACTCAAGCGGGTAAGCCAGGATGCCCACTTGGTTCAGCCGCTGCCGATCGACCGCTACATCCTTCAAATGAACCCGGAATATGCGGGAAGCAAATTCAGTGAGTGGAGCGACATAGTCCATTTGCTGCCACAGCATATGCGACGGATCATAATTGAGTCCGAAATTGCGGCTCGGGATATCCGCGAACATGCGTCGCCAGATCGCAGGACTGGACGCCAGGTTCTTACCTCCTGGCCATTCGTCCGCGGTAAAAATCATGGGGCAGTTCTCGATCGCAATACGAATTCCCTGATCTTCTGCGAACGCGATCAGATCCTTCCAAATGGAAAGGAAGCGAGGCCAGTTCTCAGCAACAGACCGTGTCCAATCGCGCCCGACAAACGTACTCACTACCTCGAGTTTCAGCATTCTCGCAGCGCTGATAACACGTTTCAGGTGCGAGGTGGTCGCTCTACTTTCCTCCGTATCTGGCGAAAGAAGATTCGGATAATATCCCAGACCGCTGATCTTCATTCCGTGCGCATTGGCGAGATCTAAGACCCGCGAGGCATCCGCATCGCTCAAGTTGATGACGTTGATGTGGGTGACCCCTGCGTAGCGGCGGTCAGCCTTTCCCGGCGGCCAACACATCACCTCCACGCAGGAGTAGCCTGTGGCCTTGCCAAGGGCGAATACCTCTTCCAGCGTGAGGTCGGGGAGAATGGCGCTCATAAAACCCAGTTGCATGCTCTAATTCTAAATTCAGTCCGCTATCACTGCACCACGATCTGAAAGGAGGCAGAGTGGATAAGTTTTCCGGTTGCATCAGTCGCCGACACAGTACCGTTTCGTGCCCGCAGGTGTTCCCGGATTGGTGGGATTGCTTGGGTTGCTGGGACCACCGGATGAACTGCAACCAGACAGCGAAACGAATCCGCCTATCAGAAACAACATCACCACAGCGGAATAGATTCCCCGCCGGTTCAGCCTGCGTCCCGGCAAAAACAGGAGCACTCCGACACTCATCAAGGCGATTCCTTCCAGGGATCTCGGAGCTCCTCGCTCCATGGCACTGGAAGGTGCAGTTGTGGTAATGGTCAGCTTGCCGGTCGCTACCAAACCATTGGCCGGGGTCATCGAGGACTGGCGCAAAGGAGCAGGCTGCTCCACCCGGCAATGTGCCACAAGAGAGATTCACTGTCCCGCTATACCCTCCAATCGGGGTGATCGTTACTGTGGCCACTGCCGATTGACCTGCAGCCACGGTCGCTGTCGCCGGCGACACAGCGAAGCCAAAATCTGGCGGTGGCGGGGTGGGCTTAGGATTCGTCTGGTTAAGCAGAGGGAATGACTGCCCCATTGGAGAAACTCAGATAGTCCAAAGCGTTGTCGTTTGCCAGCTTGGGAGCCTGGTTATTCAACCGTGCCAGCGCCCCACCGGTCGTATAGCCGTTGATAAGACTGGTGTAATAAGTATTGTTGTCGAGGGTGAAATGGCCCGCGCCATCTCCCAACGCAACGCTAACCGCATAAAAGTTTGAACCCGTGGAATACTGCAGAAGCAGATCCGGGTGGCCGTCCGCATTCAGATCACTAACGGAAGCAGACACCGGGGATACATACTGGAGCGGAACCGTGTAGAAGGGAGAAGCCTGGAACGTACCGTTGCCATTCCCTGCGTAGACGTAGCCACCGGTTGGACCGCTGGGTGTCAGTAGAGTGCTGCCCATCACGACGTCCAGCATCCCATCTCCATTCAGATCGGCAACAGCTAACGGCACCCCGCCTGGAGGAAAGGAATCTGCTGGAAGGTTCCATCTCCATTGCCTAGATAGACGGCGCCGTTCCAGATCAAATCCAGCTTCTTATCGTTATTCAGATCGGCAGCCAGCACTGGTTGGCTCACCGAGGTATTCTGCTGAGAGAACAACACTGCGCTGCCGAAGGTGCCATTTCCTTTGCCCGGCAGGAAGATGAGACCACTCCCCATCGCTGGAAAAGCGAGGGTATATGGGATCACGATATCGAGATGGTTATCGCCATTGAAATCGCCAGTGACAGTCGACCTGAGCTCCGGGAGTTTTCAGGTCTATCGCAGGAAGGCTTGGCTGAAAGGTGCCATCTCCATTTCCGGAATAGAAAGAGAGCGCCGAGTCCTGAGTGCCCTCAGAGATACCGACGACGTCGATTTGCCGTCTTCATTGAAGTCTCCTGTAGCCAAACTCCCGAGAGAGCTACCGGGGAAGGTATTGGCTGGCGAGAACGTTCCGTCACCGCGTCCCATGGAGCTAATAAGGTTAAGCGAGGCGTCTATCCCTAGCACGTCGGTGAGGCCGTCGCCATTCAGGTCTGCAGTAACAAACTGACCATTGGCGTTGCCGAGGACCAAGGTACTCGCTGGGTTCAGAGGTATCCGAAGAGTTCCCTGAAAGGTGCCATCACCGTTGCCTGCGAGGATAGAAAAACCGGGCGCGGCCGCAAAGACAAGATTTGTGTTCCCATCACTTCCAACTTGCGTCGCCGCCTGGCCTCCACTTAAAACGTAAGAATTTCCGAAACTAAAACCACCATCACCATCGCCGAGAAGAATCGAAGTGTAGCCTCCAACCAGGGCAAGGTCCACATTCTTGCTGCCGCTGGTGGTTGGCACAATGTAGGGAAGAGCATTCCCCAGGAAATAATCCAGCGGAAGGCTGATTCCCGGAGTGAACTTTCCGCTGGAACTACCCAGCAAAACCTGCAACGATGACGTCTCCCTGCACAGTGGAAGTGGTTAAAGTGACATAAGCTAAGTCAGTCACGCCATCGTGATTGAAGTCTCGCGGCAACAGGATTACCGCTGCCTGACGTACTTTGCACAGGTTGCAAAGTCCCATCGCCGTTTCCAAAGAAAACGCCAAGTGAGGAGCCACCGACAGCGATATCCTGCTTGCCATCTCCATTGAAGTCCCCGGTGGCGAGAGTCCGGGAGTCAACCCAGCCGGAGCCGGAGCAGGGTAGCTCGCCGGCGTCGAAAGTTTGCCCGGTGCGGTGCTCCCCTGATTGAGCAGAACGGAAACGGTGGCAGAGTTGCCCAGCAGGCTCGACACAGCCACATCGAGATACCCATCTCCATTCAGATCCACAGGTGGCGCCAGGGTCTTCAAACCAGACACCGCGTAATAGGCCGGGCCCTGAAAACTGCCGTCCCCGTTGCCAAGCAGTACGGCAACATTACCGTTCGCACAGGTGAGCACCAGGTCGAGCTTATTGTCTTTGTTCATGTCGGCCGCAGCCATCGAGATCGAATCCCCTGAGCAAGTGCTCAGTGAATTTGTGGTAACAGCAACGGGAGGGTTAGTCGCTCCCTGGTTGAGCAGCACGGTTAAGGTAACCGGGGGTGGTCCCTGCGTAGAAGTGGAAGGAACCGCGACATAGACCACATCTGGCTGACCGTCCCCATTAAAATCACCGGCGGCCAACGACAGCACGACACCGGTTGGGGCAGTGACTTGGGTTGTAGGGAAAATTGGCTGTTGTGTCTGCCCCAGCGTGGCGACCGGCAGCAGGAAAGTTATCAGGAAAAAGAGTAAGAAAGGCCCGATGTGGCGCCAGGTGTTACACCAGGGGATAGCAGACATTAGAACAGTCCTTCAAGCCGATAAGGTCGTTCTGTTAATCGTTGCCCGAGTTTACCGAAGCGATCGACAATCCAACCAGAACCAAGTTGGGCATTCAGTACCAAAGAGTGTTACAGCGCCTCTTTAACTTATACAATCCAGAAATCCCTCCGAACTACCGGCCCTGCACTCAATACAAAGAAGCTAACTCGAGGAAATAAGACTCATGAAGGTTGCTGGAATCTCGTTCGTTGCGCCACTCTTGTTAGTCCTTCTCACGCTCGTGGCCTATAGCCCGATCGAGCGCGCTAAGGCTTCAGAGAACATGACCCCGCTTCTGCTCGGAGTGCAGGATCCGCCCGTGCCCTTCATGGGTTCGGACGGGCGCGTTCACCTGGTTTATGAACTGGATATGAATAACTTTTCGAGTGCGGAGATCGCGGTAGAGAAAGTCGAGGTGATCAGTGACGGCGCCACGCTGCAGACACTCGACACTGCTGCTGTTGCCGGACGCCTCCAACCCGGCGGGCAACGCGATTCCTCAGGAACGCTTGCCAGGAGCACCCGGGCGCTCCTCTTTCTCAACGTCGCCCTTGCTCCCGGCGCTAAAGTTCCTGTCGAGCTCGAGCATCGCGTCTCGCTGCGGGTGAGTGCTGCTCCGCCGGGCCACCAGGAGTTTGAGGAAAGCGGCGGCAAAACCACAGTCGATCGGCGGCCGGTTGCGTCGATCGGTCCTCCGCTCCGTGGATCGCGGTACATTTCAGCGGATTCCTGCTGCGACGCCGTTCGTCATACCCGGGCGGCCCTGCCCGTGAACGGCCGGGCGTGGGTGGCACAACGTTACGCCGTCGATTGGGAGCAAACAGATGCTGGCGGACGGATCTATGCCGGCGCGCGCGAAAAGCTCGAAAGCTACGCCATCTTTGGTCAGCCGGTCTTGGCGGTTGCAGACGCTCTTGTGGTTTCCGTCATCGACGGAGAGCCCGAGCAAACGCCGGGCAATTACCCCACCAACATCCCACTGGATAAAGCCGACGGCAACTGCATCATTCTCAACTTGGGCAATCACCGCTATGCGCTGTACGCCCATATGCAGCCGGGAAGCATCAAGGTTCGTAGCGGTGAAAAAGTCCACCTTGGCCAGGTGATCGGGTTGGTGGGTGACACCGGCAACTCGATTGTGCCCCACCTGCACTTCCAGGTGACGGATGGACCGTCCTCGCTGTCCTCGAACGGATTTCCTTACGAGATTAGCGAGTTCCAGATAACAGGGGAAACCGCCGGAGGCACCAAAGCCTTCGACGAGGCGGAATCGAACGGGACTTCACTTCCCATTACTCCCGTCGTGCCGCCGCGCGCGGCCAAGCAGGCAATGCCACTGGACCAGCTCATTGTCTCGTTTGCCGATCGATAATCCTTCGGCGGCTGAAAGCCGATCGCCAGAGCTGCAACTGTACCCTAAATGGCCACAGGATGGAGCGCCGTCAGCCTATGGCCCCGTAGACAGGCGGGCCCGCCCATTCATGGAGAGCGCGATATTTGCCGCCACAGCTGATAGCCGGCCCAGGCAGCGAGGGTACAAACATCGCGAATCTCTCCATCTCTGAGCTTCTGCTCGAAGGCAGCGATGGGTAGCCGGATAATCTCCATGTCCGACTCTTCCACGTCGCGTTCATGCGTGCCCGGAACCAGCTCTTCAGCGACAAAAACATGTTGCCGTTGCCGGGTGAAACCATAGGCGATCCACATCCAGGGCAGCTCCGTCATCCGCCCAGCGGTAAGGCCGGTTTCCTCGCGCAGTTCACCCCGGGCCAGCGCCTCGGGGTCAATGTTGTCTGCTTCCCATCCGCCCTGCGGTAATTCGAGCGCTCGCTCCCCGATCGTGTACCGGAACTGCTCCACCAGCCAGATGTGATCGCCGTCAATAGGAAGAATGATCGCGCAATCCTGCTTATCGACCACGCTATATATGCCGCTTGCACCGTTGGCGCGCTCAATGGCATCTTCGCGCAGACGCAGCCAGGGATTGCGATAGATCTCGCGGGTAGAGAGAGTACGGATAGCCATGTCCTAGGATGGCACCATCCTGTTCTGTCGGTGCCAGAATCAAGGGGTGCCCCATATCTCGCTCGTTTTTCGGAGATGTGGGATAAGCGAATCTCAAGTGACCTTTGCCGACGGGGTCGCAGAATCGCCTGGATACTCGTCTACCCGGCTGCAACCTTCAGGCCCTGCAGGTATCCCGCGAGGTGCTCTCCGACCGTAAACAACGGCTCGCGGGTTTTTTCTAATCGCGACATCATCACGGCTCCTTCCAGGCTGGCAATGACAATCGTGGCCACCGCGGCCGGATCGATGTCACGGCGCAACTCCCGCGCTTGCTGCCCCTGGCGGACGATGTCGGCGATTCCGGTGCGCCACTGATCCAGCGCCATGCGGGCTTTGCCACGCAGCACCGGATTGCCATCGTCGCTGTCAATCGCTGTATTAAGCAGCGGGCAGCCCCCGGGAAGTGTACGCGGCGGTTGCTCGACGAAGTTCTTCACCAGCAACAGTAGCTTCTCGAGCGAGGTTGCGCAATTTTCAACCCCGCGCCGGCGTGGCTCGCTGACTGTCTCCCACGCGTAGTCGAAGCGCGGCCGCGGCCAGCTCCTGCTTGCTTTCAAAGTGGCGATACAGTCCCACCCTTTTCCAGGCCCGTGGCGTCCATCAACTCAGACATGGAAGTGCCGGAGTAGCCGTGGCGATTGAAAACCGCGGCCGATTGCTCCACGATGCGCCGCCGGGTCGCTTCTCCCCGGGTGGATTTTGTTGTCTGCTGTTGCCATTTTGTGCGACCGATCGGTCTCAGTATACATCTGAAACGATATCCGAATAGCAGGAGAACTGACGCACGTGGCCACAACCACCGCGGAATTGAAGTCCCTACCAGCCTCATCCAGCGCGCCGCCAGGTAAATCCGTGGGCCGTGGCATTGACGGTCACGCTGGCCACGTTCATGGAGCTGCTGGATACGTCGATCGCCAATGTCTCCCTTCCGCACATCGCCGGCGGCCTGGGCCGCAGCTTCGACGAGACCACCTGGGTCCTGACCTCCTACCTGGTCGCCAACGCCGTGGTGCTGCCGATGAGCGCCTGGCTGAGCCGTGCGTTCTGGGGCGAAAACGCTACTACATGATCAGCGTAGGGCTTGTTCACGGCAACCTCTTTTTTGTGCGGCATCGCGCCCAGTCTGAACTTTCTGGTGATCTTCCGCGTGTTGCAGGGGATTGGCGGTGGCGGTCTGGCTCCTGTGGAGCAGGCGATTCTGGTCGATACCTTTCCCGCGAACAAACGCGCCGCGGCCTTCGCGCTCTATAGCGTGGCCATTGTTACCGCGCCGGCCATCGGGCCTCCGCTGGGCGGCTGGATCACCGACAGTTTCTCCTGGCGCTGGGTCTTCTTCATCAATGTGCCCATCGGGCTTATCTCGCTTTTTCTCAGCAGCCGGCTGGTGAGCGACCCTCCCGCATTCAAGGCAGAAGTAGCCGAGGCCAAGCGGCTGGGCAAGCTGCGCATCGATTACATCGGCATTCTGCTGATCGCGCTGGGCTTCGCGTTTCTGGAATTCGTGCTCGATCGCGGTCAAATTGATGACTGGTTCGGCAGCACCCTGATCACCTCGATGTTTGTAGCAGCGATTGTTTGCCTGGTCCTGGCCGTGTGGTGGGAATTGCGCGTGCCCGATCCGGTGGTGGAACTGGGACTGCTGCGAGAGAGAAATTTCGCTTTCGCCAACATCTTCTACTTCCTCTTCGGCTTTGTGCTCTTCGGCAGCACCACCATGATTCCGGAAATTCTGCAAAGTCTTTATGGCTACACCGCCACCGATGCGGGGCTGGTCTTGGGCCCGGGCGCGGCGGTAATCACCGTGCTTGCGCCCATGGTCGCCATATTGACGCAAAAGGGCAAAGTGAGTCCGCAGTAGCTGATCGCCTTCAGCTTTGCCGTGGTTTCGCTATCCATGCTGTATTACAGCGGATTTACGCTGCAGACCAACTACACCCACTATGCGCTGGCGCGAGCCCTGCAGGGCTTTGGCTATGCCTTCTTATTTGTGCCGGTGAGTGTGCTTGCCTATTCCTACCTGCCGCCGGGGAAGAACAACAAGGGTTCCAGCCTGACCAATCTCGCGCGCAACTGGGGCGGCAGCTTCGGCGTCGCCTTCATCACCACCGTGCATGAGCGGCGCACAGACCTGCACACCGACCGGCTGGCGCAGAGCGCCGATTTCGGCTCGCCGTTGTTTCACTCCCGCATGGATTCGCTTGACCAGGACCTTTGAGCATCTCGGATTTTCACACTTCGACGCAACGCAACACGCGCAGGGAATGCTCTACAACCAGCTGAACCAGCAAGCGAGCCTGATCGGCTTCATGGATTGCTTCCGCATGATGGCGATCGTAGCCCTGATCGGCATTCCGCTGGCCCTGGCCACCAAGAGCTTTCGCCCCGGAGGCGAGGCTTCAGGCGGCCACTGACTTTGGAGGCAATCGACGGGTGCCCCATGTTCGCATCAGCGTACGTGGGCCGAAAATGACGGGCGCAGCCCCACGATCGCTTTAGCTGCATCGACTGGCCGACGCCAAATGACCCAGTCCCGGAGGGACGACTGAAAGTAGCCCAGGGCGCCAGTCCTGGGTTACAAGACCAAACTCTGGCCAGTCCCGTAGGGACGGCTGAAAACAAATTAACGTCACGCTTCGCCGGTCACACCCTGACAGGAATCTCTTCAACCCGATGATAAACAGGCAATCCGCGCTGGTGTGCAAGCCGCACATCTTCATCCGCGCCTTTCGACTGCCCTGCAATCCGAAACACCGCATCGCACCGGTCAATCAGCCGGCTAGCCACGGGGTAGAGATACTGTTCCGCGATGGGATCTCGCCAGGGAAGTTGATCCGGCCTGCTTCATGATGGGCAGCGCGACCCACTCGCCAATCATCGGAATATGACCCGCCTTATAAATCGGCAACGCGTACGACTCCAGCCGATCGAGGTTCTTTGCGATGAGCGCCGGATCGTCATTGGTTCCGGAGCGATAGGGACCGGCGATGAGGATGATGAGCGGTTTAAGGTCTGTCATGAAGGCATACTACTCAAACAAGATAAAACATGCAATCTCGTGCAGTTTCGTGCGATAGTGGTGTTGTGCTCACCAGTCATCGCAAACAACACATCCTCGATCTCCTGCGGCGGACCGGGCAAGTGGTCGCAAAAGACCTGAGTCAGCAACTCGCGCTCTCGGAGGACACCATCCGCCGCGATTTGCGAGAGCTTGCAGCGGAAGGTCTCTTGCAGCGAGTCCATGGAGGAGCGCTTCCCGCATCACCGGCGGTAGGTGACTTCGCCGCACGCCTCAACCTGGCGACGGACGAGAAAAAAATGATCGGGAAAGCGGCCGCCGCAATGGTTCAGCCTGGTCAGGTAGTCATCCTTGACGGCGGAACAACCGCGGTACAGATTGCGCGCCATTTTCCCGCGGAACTTCGAGCGACCATAGTCACCCACAGCCCAACCATAGCCCTGGAGTTGCTCGAGTATCGCGATATCGAAGTGATCCTTATCGGCGGCAAGTTGTTCAAGCACTCCGTCGTTTCCGTCGGAGCGCCCGCGATCGAGGCAATCGGCCGCATCCATGCCGACACCTATTTCATGGGGGTAACCGGCATCCATCCTAAATTTGGGCTCACCACAGGAGACTTTGAAGAGGCGCACGTAAAAAGAGCCCTGAGCGCCAGCGCTGCGGAAACAATTGTGTTGGGTTCGTCTGAAAAGCTGAACGCTGTATCGCCCTATGTCATCGCGCCCTTGTCCGAGATAACGGGCATGATTGTAGCGGCGGAAACGAAGGCTAAGCTGCTGGCCCCCTATGCAAAGCTGGGGATCACCATTACCAAAGCCTCCGCGCAAGAGGATAGTGGCGGAGCCTCGCCTGGCCCTGGGTAGAACCGAAAACGAAACCCCAACTCTCTTCATACGATACCCTGACAACAAATGACGGGTGCCCCACATCTCGCTCGTGCTTCGCGAGATGTGGGATACCACGGACCTAGAACCTTGAGTGTTGATAGTGAACCGAATGCTTTCGGATTGAGCGCAGTGGTATCCCACATCTCGCGAAGCACGAGCGAGATGTGGGGCACCCGTCATTTATTACAAATAAAGTGGGACTCAGGGGTAGTGTTGTGACGGGACCTGCTGTTTCTTCTTACGCTCGATGGACTTCAAAAGAAAATTCGATCTGCGGACGTCCTCCCTCGCCAGTCCTGAACCAGAGATGCTCTCTGAAATAGCGTCTCAACTCAGCCCCTCGCCTTTGCGGCACTCGGCGGTGTTGGCAGGCGGGTTTAGCAACACTAATATCGTTCTGGAATTCGCAGATGGTGAACGATGTGTTCTCCGAGTCTCCCCTCAGCACGAACGGTTAAACATGGAGGCCGATCTGCTGGTCTTTCTGTCGAGCGAAGCACCGGATATGCCGGTTCCTCAAGTCCTGTGGCGCTCTCCCCAGCCTCTCCCTGGCGGGCTCGGAGCTTTCGTCATGACGTACGTGGCCGGGGAGCAACTTGCAAGTGTTGAGGACGGCCTATCAAGGGCAGACTGCCGGCATATCTGCGAACAGCTGGCGCTGGCGGCCGCGCGGATTCATAAGATCCGGTTTGCCCAATGTGGCCTGCTGGGACCAGGCCCGAAAGTGATGGAGCCTTTTGCAAGCTACGTCGCCGGCACGCTCGGTTTCCTCGAATCCTGTCTCGACAATCCACATCTTCAACGCCGAGTTGGCGTTCGCCGGTTAGAGCGGCTGCGGCACTGCCTCACATCGTCTGATCTGCATCAACCATCCTGGACTCACCAACTGTGTCATAGCGATTTTAATCAGAAGAACCTGCTGATACAGCGCGGCCCCGGTGGGCGCTATCAGCTGGCTGCGGTACTCGATTGGGAGTTCGCATTCTCGGCATCCGGGGTCGTCGACATCGGTAACCTCTTACGGTTTGAGCATGAATCACCCGCTGTGGAAAGTGCCTGGTTTGCGGATGCATATCGGGGCGCCGGCGGGCATCTGGACAAATCCTGGAGAGAGCAATCCTTATTTGTTGACCTGCTCGCCCAATGCGCCTTCCTGATCGGCATCGAAGAACTACCGAACACCTTCAGGACCGCCATTGGTGTGATGGATCGCACCCTGACTGTGCTGGATCCCTAAGCTCGCTTTGACTGCCAGCCTCCACCCGGCCCCGGCTTGGGACATCGCAGCGCCGATACGTACCTGCGGCTGAAAGGAGATCCTGATGACGCAGCGGAACGGAGGGGGCTGCTTTTCTCGGCTGCCCCCTCCGGGTCCCGGATTCAGTCAGGTTAAATCTGTGCGACGCCACCATCCACGAACAACTCAATGCCATTGACAAAACTTGAATCGTTCGAAGCCAGGAAAAGTGCGGCTGTGGCAATTTCTTCCGGCCGTCCAATTTCGCCGCGCGGAATTTGCGACTTGAAGAATTCCTTTGCGTCTGGCCCCAGAGGGTCGAGAATCGGCGTATCGATCGTTCCCGGACTCAGTACATTCACCCGTATTTTCCGATCTTTCAGCTCCAGCAGCCACGTCCGGGCGAACGATCGCACCGCGGCTTTGCTCGCACTGTAGACTCCAAACCCAGGAAACCCCTTGACGCTAGCGATCGACCCATTCATGAAGATCGAACCTCCATCGTTGAAAATGGGCAGCGCCTTCTGCACCGTAAACAGCGTGCCTCGCACGTTCAGATCAAACGTCTTATCAAAGTGCTCCGGTGTGACGCCGTCCAGCTTCACCAGTTCGCCCATGCCGGCGCTGGCGAACAGCACGTCAATCTTTCCCTTTGTCTTCTTGACCGTGTCATACAGTCGATCGAGATCGTCAAGGTTCGAAGCGTCCCCCTGGATGCCGGTAACATTTCGGCCAATCGCTTTCACGGCCTCGTCCAGCTTGTCCTTGCGTCTACCGGTAATGAAGACATAAGCGCCCTCTTGCACAAATAGCTTCGCTGTTGCCAGCGCCATGCCCGATGTCGCTGCTGTAATGACTGCTACTTTTCCGTCCAGTTTTCCCATTGCATTCTCCTTGAGTTTGGGTGGGCTTATCGGAGGCCGCCGGCGAGCGCGGTGACAAAGGCTGTGGATGCGCCGGCAACGACGGCTGCTCTTCTGTACTTTTGTTGTTCTTTGGATGGCTCAGATTGCGAAAAGTATCGCCCCATGCAACCGCACGCTGCATGGGGCACAAGTTGCTTTAGCGAAGGCCGCCGCCGACCAACAGCTGCTCACCCGTCAGCCAGCCAGAGTCGTCAGAAGCAAGAAACACCGCGACTGAAGAGATATCACCGGGCTGACCGACGCGGCCAAGCGGAGTCTGTGCGACCAGGGCCTTCTCGAAGTCAGTGCCCAGAAATCCAGCGCTATGCACGCCTTCCGTTTCGACCATGCCGGGATTGATGGCGTTCACGCGAATCTTCTTTGGTCCCAACTCGCGGGCCAACACACCTGTGATGGCGTCGACCGCGCCCTTGGTGCCGGTATAGACGGAAGATGCGGGAGGGGTAACGCGGCTTACCACCGAGCCGACATTGATGATGCTACCGCCCTCGCCAATATGTTTGAGGGCTGCCTTGGTTGTGAGCAGCAACCCAAGCACGTTGATGTTGAACATCCTGTGGAACTGATCTTCGGTAACCCCTTCGATCGGGGAAAACTCGTAAACGCCGGAGTTATTGACCAGGATGTCGAGCCGGCCGTAGTTTTTGATGGCGGCGTCGATAATACCTTCCGCCTCGGAGGCTTTGGATACATCGCCACCCACAGCAACGGCTTTGCCGCCGGCAGCCGTGATGGAGTCGACCACTGTTTTCGCACCCGATTTGCTGGATGCGTAGTTAACCACCACAGACGCGCCTTCTGCGGCCAATGACTTGGCGATGGCGGCTCCAATGCCCTTGGAGGCGCCGGTGACGACTGCTACCTTACCTTTAAGTTTGCTCATGTGGAATCCTTTTCGAGGTCTCTCAACCAGTTGCTGACGGTTAAGATGGAGCACCATCTGGGAAGGATTCAATAGTTCAGGAAATATGCACTATTGAACAATCAGCCATGTGAATGTAAGATGAAAACCATGAGGCCACTCTTTCACCCTTCGATTGACGACGTCACGGTGGAAGCGATTCTTTACGCCTTATCCGACCCGGTGCGGGTCGCCATCTTTGCCGACATCGCGGGCTCGAACTGTTCGCAAAACTGCACCACTTTCGTAAACGTCAACGAGAAGCCGATTCCCAAATCAACCCTCTCGCAGCACTTCAAAGCCTTGCGAGAAGCAGGTCTGATCCATGGGGAACGCCGCGGCGTGGAGATGCAAAACACTTCGCGATGTACAGAAATCGACCAGCGCTTTCCCGGACTCATTGCGGCCATTGTCAACGCCCACAACATTCAGTCGCGAGCGAAATCATCGGCCGGCGATAATCCCAAACGGAAGCCGGCAAAGCGGCGCGGACGCAGCAAAGAACGGGGCTAGTGTGCGCGCTACTTACCAACTTGTCTGAGGCTCAACCCCCAGGTTTTGAATCGCGGTTGCGAGCCAGGACCGCAAGCTCAATGCCCAGGCCTTCTCGAAGTTGCCACAGCAGCGATTGCCCTAATTAAGCTCTCTCACCCAGATATTCCGGAAGCTGATAGGCTCGCTCTTATCGCCGTGCGCCTGTAGCTTGATGGGGGCACTGGTATATGCCTTATAGAACGGCTTGCCGATGTAGAGCGTCTGGCCTTTCAGCTCGAAGTGATTCTCCACCAGGACGCCATTGAAGAAAACCGTGGCGTACGCCGGAGTCTTCAATGAACCGTCGGCATTGAAGGTAGGGGCTGTCCACACAACGTCATAGGTCTGCCACTCTCCGGGTTTCCGCGTTGGATTCGCCAGCGGAATCGCCTGCTTGTAGAGACTACCCGCCATACCATTCACGTAGGTCTTGTTTTCGTAGGAATCGAGAACCTGCAACTCATATCCATCGTCGCCAGGGCCGGTGGAGGCGAGGAACACACCGCTATTGCCGCGCGCCTGGCTACTGCCAGTGATGTTGGTGGGAACCTTCCATTCGAGGTGAAGCTGGTAGTTGGTGAAGCTTCGCTTGGTTTCTATATTCCCCCCCGTCTTGTTCACCGTCATCACCCCATCCGCCACGTCCCATTTGGCTGGGGACTTGTCCTTGTTTGTGACCCACTCGTCCATGTTCTTGCCGTCGAACAGTACAATCGCGTCCGAGGGTGCCGCACCGCAGGTGGCGCCCGGAGTCACAACCTTGGGAACCGGCTCCCAAATTTCCGTTTCTTCAGGTTTCGGCTTGGCCGGCGATTGTGCGAAAAGGGGAACCGTCACGGCAACAAGAGCCGCAGACGTGAGGAGGCTCGAAAACGGAATGCGCATCATTAGAAGAAAATACACCCAACCGCATCGATCTGGCCAAGCCGCCGCAGCCCGCAAAGTAGGCTCCGCCCTGGAGCCTGGGTAGACTCACTCATCTGTTCTGCTCGCGGGCCTGGGGGCAAAACCTGAAGAGTCGCTCGGCCAATTGGTTCTACGCTGGCTGTCAAAACCGCCCGGATAGGGTGTTTTACTGCTCCAAACGCCCGAAGGAAATGCCCGGTCAAATGCGAACTCCGAAACTGAAGCTTTGCTCATCTAACGGAATGTGGCCAAATCCACTGGCGACTTCTCAACAGGCTAAAGGAAAACAACGAATGAAGAATCAATCGAACCTCGGCGGTACCTTCACGCTCCCTGGCACCCAGATGACCTTGAACCGTGCCGGCTATGGCGCGATGCAATTGGCGGGTCCACACGTATTTGGACCTCCGCGCGATGTTGAGGCTGCAATTTCTGTACTGCGAGAAGCTGTCGCACTCGGGGTCAATCACATCGACACCAGCGATTTCTACGGTCCGCACGTGACCAATCAGATCATCAAACAAGCACTGCATCCTTATCCTGAAGGACTCGTGATCGTCACCAAGGTTGGTGCCCGCCGGGAAAAGGACAAATCATGGCCCGCGGCTCTCTCTCCAAAAGAACTCACCGATGCCATTCAGGACAATCTGCGAAACCTTGGCCTCGATACGCTGGACGTGGTCAATTTGCGGGTCGGAGGTGTGACGGCGCCATCGGACGCATCTATCGAAGCACCGTTGACCGTACTTGTGGATCTCAAGCGTCAGGGTCTTATTCGCCAACTGGGTCTCAGCAACGTGAGTCCGCGACAGTTCGCAGAAGCGCAGAAAATAACCGATGTCGTCTGCGTTCAGAACCTGTACAACCTGGCTCACCGGGTCGATGACGAATTTATCGATGACCTTGCCCAGCGAGGCGTGGCATATGTCCCATTTTTTCCCCTCGGAGGATTCACGCCGCTACAATCGTCGGCTCTTGACTCCTTAGCCGCCGCACTTGGGGCCACGCCAATGCAGATCGCGCTCGCCTGGCTCTTGCAGCGCTCGCCCAATATCCTGCTGATTCCGGGCACATCCTCCACCAAGCATCTTCACGAAAATCTCAAGGCGGCAGCCACTTTACTCTCGCCTGAAAAGATTGCCGAGCTGGACTCGATTGCAAAGATACCGGCCAGCTAAGTTCGATAGTCCGCTGTGGTACAGCAAACGGGCAACGTCGGTCGGGCGGCGTAACGGCTGTAATCGCGTCGCCCATAGGGTCAGATCGCCACGATCAGCCCACCCGTCCGTTTCGGATTGCAACCGTCTGGGCATAATGGCCACGTCTATGGTTTAAAATGAACACCTCCCCAACTGCTGAGGGGGGCGGTTTGCCATGAACGTGGTCATACCCGAATCAAAAGACACCGGCCTCGAAGTAATCGATATTCTGAGTGACCCTCAGTTTGCCTTGCGAAAACTGCACGTCCGCGATGTTTCCGTGCAGATGGCCGGTCTCCGGCGCCTGGCTCACGCCTTTGTCGAGAACCCCGAAACCATCCTGCAGGAATTGGTGAACGCGGCCGTTGCCTTATGTGGAGCTGACAGCGCAGGCATCAGCATCGAAAGAGAAGATGGAACCGACAAGGATTTCTATCACTGGGTGGCGACTGCTGGAGCCTACTCCGGTTTCTTGAACGCGATCCTTCCGCGCTATCCGAGTGCCTGCGGTGTTTGTCTGGAGCGCGGCCGGCCGCAGCTTTTCCGGGTCTCCCAACGTTTCTTCGAAATACTCGGGGTGGAAGCTCCGTTGGTGACGGATGGCATCCTGCTCCCCTGGCAGGCCGAAGGGACACGGGGAACGATCTTCGTCATGGCTCACGGACGTGACCAGGCTTTCGACAGCGGAGACACACGCATGATGCAGATGCTTGCAGACTTCGCGGCGATGGGTTTTCGACAGCAACGACAACAAAAGCGGTTGATCGAGCAGGAACGGG
The DNA here is from genome assembly GCA_963838445.1 of uncultured Acidobacteriaceae bacterium. Lineage (GTDB taxonomy): Bacteria > Acidobacteriota > Terriglobia > Terriglobales > Acidobacteriaceae > PALSA-350. The sequence continues at coordinate 91,597 of CAWIRT010000062.1, read as the reverse complement.
CCGCTGCGGCGGCTTCCATGGCAAATGAACTTGCCCACAAAATCAACAATCCTCTGCAGAGCATCACCAATGTCATCTACCTCGCGGCCCGCAGTGAAACCAACCCTGAACTAAGAGCGCTGGCAACGGATCTGGGGAGTGATATTAGAAAATTGTCGGCATTGGTGCAGCAGCTCCTGGCTCTTAAGCTCCCGGCCGTCAGAAACGATTTCCAATCTGATGAGTAACCGATCCCGCACGGATGTGACCCGAATCAGGTTTATCTACGATGCCGGGACGGCCGGGCTATAGCTCTGAAAGCCGGCAACCGCCATCCCCCGCTGCGCCTCGGGGTTCTTCATGAACGTCTCCCACACGAAGGCGGTGCGTGCATTTTCCGCCATGAGCATCGTGATGCCGGTGTCGATGCCGACAATATCCTGGTCGTACCAGTTCCTCAGGGGATTGAAGGCATCGACGAAGCCGTAGCGGCTCCAGGCGCCCGGGTAACGACTGCGAATGTTCCTCAGGACGCGCAAAGTGGCGGCGGGCAGAAACGGAATGGAGCCTCCGGTGGCCGCAGGAACCACGGTTCCATCGATCGGGCCCATAGCCGGCGGTCCTCCCCAGATCACATAGCCCTTCTCTGAATCGGAGGCGGTGATTCCCCAAAGATCATCACTGTAATCGGGAAAATTTTGCGCCAATTCCAGGCAGAAGCGGCGGTGTACATCAGTGGCGATGGCCGAGTTCAGGAAGTAGTCGGCATACTTATCCCGCTTGCCCCTGAAGTCGAACCAGGCCTGCGAATACTGGTGAACAAAGAGCGGCGCAAACGAGCCGATGTAGCGTTCCCCGTCATATTCGAAAGTGGTTCGTGTCCAGGCCGACCACGCTGAAGGGTGCAGGGGGTGGGTGGATGAACCCATGCCCAGCAGGTAGATCATCATCAATTCGCTGTAATAGTCCCACTTGTAAGGCAGAAAGCCGAACTCCGGCGTCCACCCCTGGGGCAATAGTGCCGTGTCTTCTGAGAGCCAGGTCCAATCGACGCGGTCGAAAATTGCATGTGCCAATTGGATAATGTCACGATCCTCAAAGTGCCGGCGGCAGGTAAGGATGCCGCAAAGCAGAATGGCGGTGTCGACAGAAGAGACTTCAGAGTCCCAGATTCTTTCCCCGGTATTGATGTTGGCAAAGTGGTAGAAGAATCCGCGATGCGTCGGTAGCGTGTGCCAAAGAAAGGTGAGGGTCGCAATCACGCGCAGGCGAGCGTCCTGGTGGGGGATGAAGCCGCGCTTTTCTGCAATGCAGATCGCCGTCAGGCCAAAGCCGGTAGAGGCAATGCTTGCCACTATGCCGGTGTCGGTTTTGCGGGCGTTGCAGCGGTCTTTAATTAAGCCGGTCTGCGGGCTGGCTTGCTCCCAGAAGAAGAGAAAGTTGCTGCGTTCAAGGTCGTCCAGGAACTGCTCCTCCTCCGGCGAAAAGGCATTTGGCGGAGGCACCGAGTCCTTGTGCTGTTTGTCAGCCTGCTGAGGGGGCTGCGCCAGCGCAGCAAGGTCTGTCCATTGGGCGAGGGGCAGACCCAGGGAGACGCCGGCCATTTCACGCAGCAATTGCCGCCGGGATCTGCGATGTTCGCGCGGGTCAGTCATCTTGAGATTGTGTGCTTCAAACCTTTCATCGGCGACAATGGAATCGAATAATTGAATAATAGATGCAGGCACGATCCAGCAGAAGCGGTTCGTGTGCGGCGTGAACTCTTAATTTGCGCATTCGACTGGTGTGGCATGACAGGAAAGAAAGTTGTCTGGACGATTATCGCAGTTGCGGCAGCCGCGGGCATTGGGCTGTTCTTGTTGCTGCGTGCCCACCGCTTGCGGGTGATCTCCGAGCGGCTATCGGTGCCGATTGAAGGTGCGGTCATTCAGCGCGATGTTGACACCAAGAACGAACTGCCCATTCCCGATGTCGTCATCACCGCGTCCGATGGCACCAGGAGTGCCGCCACCCGGTCCGACGCATCGGGCTATTTCAAGCTGGTGCTGCACAAGGGAGTCCTGTCAGACCAGCCCATTCACGTCACTTTCCGCCATCCGCGCTACGAGCCGCTGGACCTAACCGTGCCAACGGGAAGATTGAAGACGCCGGACCAGCTTTATGTTGCCGCCATGGTACCCCTCATTCCGAAGATTGTTGTTCCGGCCGGTCCCAGGTCTCCAGCTCGACCCAGCCGTCCCCCATCTCAGGTCTCAAATATCCGCGTGCGGTATACGATCAATACCCGCACCCAGACGAGTGTAGGCTACGCAGTCAGGACTTTCCAGGTGGTCAACAAGGGAGATGTGCCCTGCGATCACCAGGCACCTTGTTCGCCAGATGGCAAGTGGAAGGCGACCTCTGCGACGGTATCGCTCGATGCCGGGATAGACAATACCTTTGGCAACATAACCGCATCCTGCATCGCCGGGCCGTGCCCGTTTACCAGGATTGACTCAAGTGAGTTTGTTCATGGCGGCCGCAACATCAGTGTGACTGCCCTGAACTGGTCGGACACCGCTACTTTCCTGATGGAAGCTGAGGTTTACCACACGGCTATCAGTTCCGAGGTGCGCGAACTGTACCCCGTCAAGTTCGGCCAGACGCTCAACTTTACCCTGCCCCCAACCCAGGAGGGTGTGAGTCTTGAGGCTGAGCTTGACGGCGCCCCCATGGTGTTCCCCTTGGGCCCGAATCCCTCGTTGAGCTGGGCCACCTGCAACGTCCGAACTGGCCCGGAACAAGAAAAAACCACGGTCTACCGCTGTGAGCTTAAGCCAGGATATCGATTCTGATCGCACTGCAAGCTGGTGGCCGATCAGAGCTCTCCGGCTCTGACGGCACCGCTGCACTCGCCCTTTCCAATTGAGGGTCGCCGCGATTTAAGTCATAGTTCGCCGAGGCTACTTCCGCGATCCCGAGCGATCCCGATGCTCACCAGATTCGGGCGCATCACGTTCCGCTATGTACTTTTCGATCTCAGAGTTCATTTCGCCGCCGATGAGGATGGCTCCATTGCTGACATAGAGCCACAACAGGAGGATGACCACGCCGTTCAGGTGACCGTAACTGCGGGAGTAATTGTTAACACGCTCGAAGTAGAGCCGGGTGGCGAACGTCGAGCTTATCCATAGAACTACTGCACAGAACGCACCGGGTGTGCTCCAACGCCACTGACAGTCGCGGATATTTGGCGCAAAGCGATAGAGCGCCGCAAACCAGAAAGAGATCGAACCCGTCAGCACCAGCCATTCCAAAGCGCGGAGCGCGATCGCGCCGCCGTGCAGCCGAGTCTGGAGATAAGCACTGCAGAAGACCAGGAACACCGCCATGGAACCAATGACCGCCAGAAAAAATGTCAGGCCGGTAATAATGGCCGCCAATTGCCGCCAGGACCGGCGCTCTTCCACTTCGTATGCCTTGTTGAGCCCGTAAATCATTGCCCAGGTGCCGTTGAGGGCAGCCCACAAGGCTCCGGCACAAACGGAAATCAGGGGCAGCCCGGAATGAGTACGTTCGTTTAGCTCGTACGTGATCGTTTGAAACAGCTGCGAGGCTTGGTTCGGGAGCACCTGGTTGGTCAAATCCTGGAACGCAGTCATCATGTGATTGCCGAGGTGAGGAACGCGCGCACTGATGGTGAAAAGAACCAGGAGAGACGGAAAAATAGCCAGGAAATGGTAGAAAGCCATGCGGCCACCCTGACCAAATACTTCGTCCTGCCAGCTTTCACGGACGGTTCGGCGGAGCAGGTCGAAAAGCGACAGCCCGCCGAGTGTCCAGAGATTCCGAATGCTTGTTCGCATCTACGTTAGTCCAGTCCCAGGTTCAGGCCACAAGGTGTGGGTTGGATGCAGATTGACAATTCTTTGCTCCATCCCGCCCACTCACTCCGCAAGCACTGATCGCAAATTCTGATCTCAGCCAAGTGATCACACATTGGAAAACGGCGCATGCTCTTTCTCGAACCTTATCCTATAAATAAATACAGACTGGCCGCCGGTGAAGCAGAGTGATACACCAGATGGATGCGTTTGTCCTATCTTGTGGTCGCTCTCGGTCTCACTTCCACTATCAGCGCTCTCGCGCAGCAAAGTCTTCCCACGACCGCCTGGAAGGCCGGCCATTTTGCCGTCGATACTGCTGGACTTGTAAGCCGGTCCGACATCGTTTTGGGCCAGCGCAAACGCCCAGCCGGCAGAAGCCATGCCGATGGGTAATGGACGTCTCGGCATCGCGGTGTGGTCGGCTGAGGGATTCACAGCGCAACTGAACCGCGTAGATACCCTGCCGCATCGAGACTCTCCCGGCCAGCTCGTCATTCCCGGTCTCACCGCGCTTGCCTCGGCAAGGGATTTCACCGGTCGTCTCGATCTGTACAACGGAACCCTGATCGAGCATGGCGGCGGAATGAGCCTCACCGCCTATGTTCAGGTATCAACTGATAGCTTCGTCGTCGACGTAACCGGCGCGGATCCAAATTCGACCCAGACAGCAGAACTTCGCCTTTGGCCGCCGCGTTCGCCTGAAGCCACGGCCTCTGGCAAAGCGGGCATGCTCGCCCAAACCTGGACCGACCAATACGGACCCGGAGCGGCTGGAGAAAAGTTCGGATCTCTCGCCGCTATCACCGCAACTGGCCGCGATGTTTCTGCTGCTGTCAGCGGCTCCCGCACCGTGACGGTAAGCTTCAAACCTGCCCCGGATGGCCATTTCCGGGTGATTGTCGCTTGCCCTCACTACAACGGTACCCAGTCCAAAGAGGCCAGTATCGGGGGTGCGTTGTCGAACGCCGATCCCGCAGAACACACCGCCTGGTGGCACGCCTTCTGGCAGCGCGCAGGGCTCATCAAGCTCACCTCCGCCGATGGTTCCGGGGAGTACATGGAGAACCTCCGCAACCTGTACCTCTATACCGCGGCGGCTGAAAGCAGCGGCCGTTTTCCCGGTTCGCAGGCCGGCATCGCGGACCTTTTCTCTGCGGTACAGGACGTTCACCACTGGGACCCGGCCGCCTTCTGGCAATGGAATCTTCGCATGCAGGTGGCTGCCAATCTCGATGCAGGCGTGCCTGAACTGAACGCCCCCTACTTCCGCCTCTACCGCGAAAACCTGGCCAACATTAAAGACTGGACCAGGAAACATATGGCCGGCCGTCCCGGAATTTGCGTACCCGAGACCATGCGCTTCAACGGTGCGGGCTTTGAGTACGAACCCGATTGGAATCGCTCCATCCCCCCAGTCATCGGCCTCAATTGCGATGCCGACTTTCACCCTTACTACAACGCCCGCACCCTCTCCACGGGTGCGGAAGTCTCACTCTGGATCTGGCAGCAATATCTGGCCACCGGCGATCGCGCATTTCTTGCAGCGAATTATCCGGTCATGGTGGCTAGCACTCAGTTCCTGCTCGCCTATGAAACGCGCGGCCCAGATGGCAAGATGCACACCCATCCTTCCAATGCGCATGAGCAGCAGTGGGACGTGACGGATCCCACCACGGATCTATCGGCAAGGCCGGCCCTCTTTGCCGCAGTCATCCAGGCCGCCGGATTGCTCCACACCGATCCCGGCCTGATGCAGCAACTCAAAGCGGAACTCACCCAGATCCCCCCTCTGCCTCAGACCGAAAAAGCAGGCGCCGCCCAGCAGAAGCAGCAGGTCATTGCTGAGTCGTACGATTCAGGGGCTGCCGAACATAACGAAGAGAATACCGGCCTCGAGCCGGTTTGGCCCTACAACCTGATCGGCGACGACTCTCCCATGCTTGGCTTGGCCAGGAGCACCTATGCCACCCGCCCTTACCCCGTTCACCAGGACTGGAGCTTTGACCCTGTGCAGGCGGCCCGCCTGGGCCTCAGCAGCGAAGTCCGTTCGACCCTGATTGCCTTGACCGAGAGATACCAGCAGTTCATCAACGGTTTCGCCAATTGGGGCGGTCCCGCCGGTGAGTTCTATGTGGAGCAGGAAGGCGTGGTGGCGCTGGCGCTGGCAGAGGCGCTGGTGCAGGATTACGACGGGCTGATCCGCATCGCACCAGCAGTGCCGGCGGAATGGAACTTCGACGGCAGCGTGTGGGTCCGCAATCGTACCCGGGTCGACGTCCAGGTTCGGGCAGGAGTGCCCACCACCGTCGCCATCGAAGCCGGAGCCACCGAAACCCTGCGCATCCGCAATCCCTGGCCGGCCCAGCGCGTGGAGGTTACGGACGCGCGTGGAAAGACGGTAACGAGCAGCGAGGACAACACGCTTCGGGTATCCGTCCGTAAGGGCGAATCGTACCTGATGGCACGAGCTGGCATGGCTCAGACTCCTCAGGCCTTCGCCACGATCGGCGGCCAACCAGCCCTGCACTCGAGAAAACTCGGCTCAGTCCAAATCGGAAAGTAGCGGCTGGGGAATCACCTTGTCTGCTCCGCCGGGCCGGCGGTCTCTTTCTCTTGATGCTGGGCCTCATCGGAGCGTAATACGTGGCAGTCATACATATGGAACAGCACGCTATCGCAGTCACACTGGTTCTTGGCGGTAAGCTCTAGCCCCTGAGGCAACGCATTCCACAGAGCATCGCGGGACTGGCTGAAAGCGGCCCCCGCTAGTCCGAGGCGCCGGAGGGCCGTCCGCTAAACGTCAGCCAGCCCGGAAGGGCTGGGTCGGAATCCCATCATGATGCGGCCCGCCCCGGCCTGCCGTGGAAGCGCCAGAGGCGCGGCACTCAACAATCCTGGCGCACAAAAGAAAAATTAAGAAAAGTCTTGACGTCTCTTTAGTGTTATAGTTAAGTATAACAGTAGATCACGAGGTGGCGTCTGAGAACGACGGTACAACTGCCTCTTCAACAGCAAAGCAGGTCGAATTCATGCAGCATGCCGCGGTCACCGCGCAAGACGCGAAACATCACCCCGAAGACTGGATTTTTCTGTCTCAGAAAAAATCCGTCAACGCACATCTGGAGCTGCAGGGGACAAGATGACGGGAGCTGATTTGTGGCAAGAGTTATTTGGAAAACGTCATGGACCCTGAGTGGAACGACGGTCAACCGATTTACCGCCAGCTACACGACCGCGTGGTCGCGATGATACTGGACGGTCTTCTTAAGGAAGGCGACCCGCTCCCGTCGGTGCGCAATGTCGCCGCCGAATACCGCGTCAATCCGCTCACGGTCTTGAAGGGATATCAGCAACTGGTGGATGAGGGCCTGGTCGAGACCAAACGAGGGCGCGGCATGTTCATCAATAGCGGGGCACATAGTTTATTGCTGCAGGGCGAACGGCAAAAGTTTCTCGGTGAAGAATGGCCCAGGATCTACGCCACCATTCAGCGCCTTGGCCTGAATGCAAAAGAACTGCTGGAGACCGGCGCCGGGCGCCAGCCCTCCACAGGCAATAAGAATGACGCTAAGAAAGAGGCGCGCTGAGATGGCATGCATAGAAGCACACGGCCTGCGCAAGGCCTTCGGCGCAACGATCGCGCTGGACGGCGTCGATATGCGAGTGGAAGAGGGCCGCATCCTGGGACTCATCGGTCCCAACGGCGCCGGAAAGACCACCGCGTTGAACGCCATCCTCGGCCTCATTCCCTACCAGGGAGAACTGAAAGTGCTCGGACGCGACCCCTGGGCCGAGCGTGAACGGCTCATGTGCGATGTCTGTTTCATTTCCGATGTGGCCGTGCTGCCGCGCTGGATTAAGGTCTCGCAGGCGCTCGATTATGTTGCCGGCGTGCACCCGCGATTCGATCGGGCCAAGGCGGAACATTTTCTGGCCAGGACCACCATCAACCGCGCCAGCAAGGTCAGGGAGTTGTCGAAGGGCATGGTGGCTCAGCTGCACCTCGCCCTGGTGATGGCCATCGACGCGAGATTGCTGGTGCTGGACGAGCCAACACTCGGTCTCGACATCCTGTATCGCAAGCAGTTCTACGATTCATTGCTGAACGACTACTTCGATCGCAGCCGTACCATCCTCCTCACCACCCACCAGGTGGAAGAGATCGAGCACGTGCTCACCGATGTCATGTTTATCAATCGCGGGCGCATCGTATTCAATCGCAGCATAGAAGAACTGGAGGCGCGCTATCTGGAAGTCTCGGTGCGTCCCGAGCAACTCGCCGCGGCGCGAGCGCTCAAACCGATGTATGAGCGCGAGATGTTGGGTCGCAGCGTTCTCTTGTTCGATCACGTGGACCATCAGCAACTGGCCGCTCTTGGCGAGGTGCGAACCGCCGGCATCGCCGACTTGTTCGTTGCCGTCCTTGGCAACCAGGCCGGCGATGCACCCGGTCAAAGACAAGGAGCGGCGCGATGAATACGCAATCGGAAGCCATGGCGCCACTCGAAGCTAACGTAACTGTGCCTGTGGTGATCCCTGCCAGCCGTCGCCTGTACTGGTCGGTGCGGCGCGAATTGTGGGAAAACCGGGCGATCTACATCGCGCCCCTGGCCGTCGCGGCGCTGTTTCTGGTCGGGTTCATGATCAGCGCCATTCATCCGCCGGCTCAAATGCGTGATGCGATGGCGCTCGATCCGATGCGGCATCAGGAACTGGTCGAGCAACCATACACCTTCGCCGCCATGTTTCTCATGGGGATCTCTTTTATCGTCGCGGTGTTCTACTGCCTGGACGCGCTGTATGGTGAACGTCGTGATCGCAGCATTCTGTTCTGGAAGTCGCTCCCGGTTTCCGATCTCACCACCGTGCTCGCGAAGTCGAGTATTCCGATACTGATTCTGCCCCTGCTCACCTTCGCGATCACCATTGTTACCCAATGGATAATGCTGCTCCTCAGCAGCGCGGTCTTGCTGGCTCGCGGTCAAAGTGTCGCCACGCTCTGGAGCCATTTGCCCTTGTTCCAGATGTCGACGATGCTGCTGTTTCACCTCGTGGCCATTCATGGGATTCAGTTTGCGCCGGTGTACTGCTGGATGCTGCTGGTATCGGGCTGGGCGCGGCGCGCGCCACTTCTCTGGGCCGTGTTACCCCCGCTGACGATCGGCGTGGCGGAGAAGATTGCCTTTAACACATCGCATTTTGCCGCCTTGATGGGGTACCTCTTTGGTGGCGGCCCGGAAATCACAACTGGCAAGATGGCGATGGCCCCGCTGACACCACGCGCGGTGGGTCAATTCCTCATCAACCCGGGTTTGTGGATCGGCCTGGTGGCCGCCGCGGCATTGCTCGCCGCAGTGGTCCGCTTGCGCCGCTATCGGGAACCGATCTAACCATCGACTTGATTCGGTAGATCTCAGAAGGAGAACTGCGTATGAGCACTCAGCTGCAAACGGCATTCTGGATCGCTGATACCCCGCAAAGCGGACAGTCAATGCGAAAACTGGCTGACAGCACCTTGAAAGCAGCAGCGGGCTTTTGGTTTGTGGTGGCTGTCCTTGGTCAGTTGGTGTTCGCGTTTACCGTCGCGTCTTTCTATGGCCTCTCCGCCGCGCGCGGCCATTGGCAGCAGTGGAACAAGTCGATGACGCATGGATATACCCCCGGGCATCCCATGGGCAATCTCGCGGTCGTCATCCATCTCAGCTCGGCCGTCGTCATCCTGCTGAGCGGTGCGATCCAACTCATTCCGCAGGTCCGCCGCCGTGCGCCGGTTTTTCATCGCTGGAATGGACGCATCTACTTCGTGGCCGCCTTCGCCATCAGCATTGCCGGTCTTTATATGATGTGGTTCCGTGGAACTGTCGGCGACCTTTCCCAACACCTCGGCCAGAGCCTCGACGCCGTTCTCATCATGCTTTGCGCCGCGATGGCGCTGCGTTATGCATTAGCTCGTGACTTCAAAACTCATCGCCGCTGGGCCCTTCGCCTGTTCATGGTAGTGAGCGCATCCTTATTCATCCGGGCAGGACTATTCCTTTCGCTCGTCCTTAATCGTGGCGCCTTCGGTTTCAATGCGGCGACATTTAGCGGGCCATTCCTTACCTTCCTGTCCTTCGGCCAATACCTGGTGCCTCTTGCCGTTCTGGAAATTTATCTGCGCACCCAGGACAGGGCCGGCGCGGCGGGCCGCTTTGCCATGGCCGCGGGTCTTTTCGTGCTTACGGCTGTCATGGGTGTGGGCATCGCTGCGGCCACCACTCTCGCGTTTCTGCCCAACATCAAAAGAGCCTACGACCACCGCACATCCATCGCCGAGACCATCTCTGCGACTATAGCCGGCAGCGGCATCGACCAGGCGGCTAAGCAGTACCATGACCTGAAGGTTGAGGCGCCCGCCACTTACAACTTCGACGAAGACGAACTGAACGCCTTAGGCTACCAACTTATCCAGGCCAATAAGGTCAAGCAGGCCATCCGCATATTCCAGCTCAACATAGAAGCCTATCCGCGATCAGGCAACACCTACGACAGCCTCGCCGAAGCATATATGGATGACGGTAACAAGTCCCAGGCCATCGCCAACTATCGAAGGTCGCTTCAGGTAAACCCACGGAACGCCAACGCCGTAAAGATGCTTGTGAAGCTCAACGCACCGTAACCCCGAAGCGGCCACCAAGTCGCAACGGCTCAACTCAAAGTTCAGGAGGACACATGGAACCCGTAATCGATTTGAACTGCTCGCTTCCCCCTGCATACACCGCACTCTCTCCCAGCGCCCTTATCTGGCAAGACGTGCTGGCACAGGCGATGACCGGCGAACTAATGGCCGCGATGAACTATACCTCTTTGTCGGAGATATGTGACGATCCCGCGGAAGTAGCCGACGCATTGGAGCATGCCGCTGGGGAAAAGGGGCATGCTGCCGCTTTCGCTGCCGAGGGCCGCAGGATTGGTGTGGACGTGCCCAACAACGTAAACGCGAAGCATTGGAAGCGCCTCCGGGAAGCCTTTCTCCGCCGTATTGCCGAGCGTGATTTCATCGGCTGTCTGATCGTGCAGGAGATCATGCTTGAATCTTTCGCCGTCGCCAGCTACGCGCGAGTGGGGAAGGTGGCGACGGGCAGCCTGGGCAAAACCTTTGCCGCGATCGCTGCCGAGGAAGCCGAGCACATCGACCATGCGATGGAAATTCTCAGAGCGGAGCGAGCCTTGGACACGCAGCGCTTTGATGACAAGCTATACCGGTTGCATCTTGAGGTGATGACCATCCTGGCCGAAATGCTGGCCAGGGATTGCCGGACAGGACACTGCGAAGTGTGCCACGGCAGCTGTGTGAAGCCGGCGTTACCCGACGTCAGTTTGAGTGCGGCCGAGCTGCGCGGAGCATCCCTGCATCAATACCTGAAAACGCTGGATAACCTGGGACTGCCGGGGGAGGTAACCCTCTCATGGGTGACGCAGCTGCCAGTCTAGCCGCAGTCGATTTCGCCTTGGTCGGACATCAGGAGAGTTGGCGCGCGGCTGCGGATGTACTTGCCGTCCTCCGCGGACCTGCGCGCACACCGCTACCGGACGACGAGATCCGGGACATCCTGCCCTGGATTCCACCCCGGCCCGTCTGTCATGTCGAAATTGTGTCGGCCGCCGGCGCGAAGGCGCGTGGTCTTTACATCGACTCCTTCATTCCGCCTGACCGCCTCGACGATGCCTTCATGCGTGACAACATAGCTCGCGTTCGCGGCGCGGCGGCCTGCGCCATCAAAGCAGGGGCCAGGATCGTGAGTCTTGGAGGATTTAGTTCTGTTCTTATCGAGGGCAACTTCAACCAGCTTCCTGAAAGACACGGCACAGTCTTTACCACGGGCAATACATTGACGGTTGCATTCATCGTCCAGGGCATCGGGAAGATGTGCGCGCTCGAGGGCCGGAACCTGCGAAGATCAACGCTGCTCATCGTGGGGGCAACCGGGGATTTGGGTTCTGGCTGTGCCCGGTGTTTGGCGCGTGGTGTGAAGCGTGTGCTGCTCCACGCGCGCAACCTGGAGCGGCTACGCAGGCTGGCCGCGGAGTTGGAAGCCGACGGAGTGGAGGTGGAGATAGCGACCGATCTCCGGCAATTCTCCGCTGCGGCGGACGTTGTGATCTGCGCCGCAAGCCTGGCCTCCCCATCGCTTCTCTTGAGCAGGATCGCGCCCGACGCAATCATTTGTGACGCGGGCTATCCGAAGAATCTCTCCCCCGGAGCAGAGATGCCTGGCGCCAAAGTGTTTTTTGGAGGTCTGGGCCAGGTCACGGGTGGATTGGCCTTCAGTCCGGATTTTCATGGAATCCTGAATCGGCATCCATTTCCGGATGTAGTCCATGGATGCTTACTCGAAGGTATGGCCCTTGCTTTGGAGCAACGTTTCGAGCCCTTCTCCCAGGGAAGAGGATTCATCACCCCGGAGCGGGTAGAAGAAATCGAGACAATTGCCACACGGCACGGAATCCACCTCGCACCGCTCTACAACGCCGATGGGCCGCTGGAACACGCATATGGTTCCAGTTGCGTTGGATCCGGGCAAGTGAAGCCGCTCCCATCCGTTGCGGGTAGGACAGCTGCCTAACCGGACCAGACCCCATCAAGGCCCGGAGGACCGCCCGCTAACCCAGCCCGGAAGGGCTGGGTTGGATCCCATCACGATCCCGCCCGCCTCAACATGCCGTGGGAGGGCCAGAGGCGCGGTACTTCAATCGGCGGCGCACAGCCTGGGACGACTGAAAGGAACCCAGCCTGAATTTCTCACAGCCCGGTCTGCGACAAAGCCCGGGTGCCCCATATCTGCCGGTTTTGGCAGATGTGGGATTCCACAAACCTCAACCCCTGACTGTGCAAGGTATAGATGGTCATGGACTTCAAGATCTGTTGCTGGTAGAGAGTGATCGGTGGACAGCCGTGGAATCCCACATCTGCCAAAACCGGGCAGATATGGGGCACCCGTCACTCGTTACGCATTGAGATCTCACTACCGGCAGCGATTCGTTTATTCGTTCACCCGGGGGTTTGCGAGAAATGCGGGCTAGCCCTCAAGCAGACTTCATGCGGGGAATCCATCGCGGGACACGAGTGCAAAATTCCTCATATTCCTTGCCGAATTTTCGCCGCAGTGCGGGCTCTTCATAAAGAACAACAAAAGCGAAAAATCCCAGCCAAACAAGCATTCCGTATTCCAGCAGGAAGACACTGCCGAAGAGTAGCCCCTGGCCAAAGATGAGCAGCGATACGGCAACATACATCGGGTTGCGCACATAGCGATAGAGTCCGGTAGCCACCAGGTGCTGCGGAGGAGCGATGGGCGCGGGCGTCCCCAGACCCTGAATCGCGAAACGGGCAAAGGAATCAAGCAGGACAGGAAGCCCGGCCGCGATCATCAGCGCCCCGATAATCCGGAAAAAGACAGAGCCGAAAAACGGCGCGGCCAAGTGCCAGTGACAAATGGTCCACGGGATATACACAGCAAGCACTCCCGGAGCTACCACCAGAAAAATCGCCGAGCCGAAGATGGCGCCTGCGGGTTTCATGACGAGCTTGCAATAACCCAGGATTTTACCGCGCCTCAGAAGGCAATGCAGCGCACTTCAAAGAAGACAGACTACTCCGTACGCAGCGCATTCACCGGATTGATTGAAGCCGCGCGCCGTGCCGGAATGATGCTGGCGGCCAGCGCGCATAAACCCAGCGCCAGCACCGATCCGCCCAACACCAGCGGGTCCCATCCTTTCACCTGGTACAGCTGGGTTGCGATCAGGCGAGAGCATGCGAGTGCCACCGGAATCCCGATCGCCAACCCAATCAGTATTTGTAGAAACGCCCCATGCAGCACCATCCGGATCACGTTCATCCGGTTCGCCCCCAGCGCCATGCGCACGCCGATCTCACTCGTCCGCCGCTCCACCGTGTACGCAGTCACGCCATAAAGTCCCACCGCCGCCAGCACCAGGGCCAGTATTCCAAACAGCCCGATCATCTGCGCCACCGCACGCCGTTGGTCAAAACTCGAGTCCACTTGCTCTTCAAGCGTACGTATTCCCAACAGCGTCAGGTTAGAATCGACGTCGCTCAGCACGTGCCGCACCTCGGCCTCCAGTCCCTCCATGCTGCCGTGTAGCTGTAGCACCGCGCCTTCGATAAAGTGTGTGCTGTCGTCCAGTGACTGCATGAGTTCCTGGTTGTATTGCACCCGCTGTGCCAGGGGTGCAAAGAACATCGGCCGGGTCGGATCCTTTCCCGCAGGATCCTGATACTTGGCATCCCGCACCACCCCTACAATTTTGTAAGTAGCCCCATACTGCGGCATATCCAGCCCGAACAGGGTTCCCAGGGGGTCCTCTCCCGGCTTGAAAAATCTCTTCACGAACGCCTCGTTCACCACGGCAACTTTCTCTGTCGAGGCCGTATCGTCCTCAGTGATCGAACGGCCGCGCAGAATCTTCTGTCCCAGTGTCTCCAGGTACCCGGCACTCACGTGATCCCACGATGACCCGATATCGTCGTTCATATTCGGCATCCCGTGTCCCTGCCGAATCACAATCTCGCCCCAGTTATCTTGTAACGGTGTGTATTGCGCCAAGGCTGCCCGTTCCACGCCTGGAAGATGCGCCAGCCGGTCCTGCAACTCGCGGTACATCGCGTCCAGCTTCGGCTGCGGATACGAGTTGTATGGCGCCGTCAGGCTGATCGTCACCCGATGATTTGTCTCGTAGCCAAAATCCTGATGCTCCAGCTTCTGCAAACTCCTCGTCAGCAATCCTGCGCCCGCCAACAGCACAACCGACAGCGCCGCTTGCATGACCACCAGGGCCTTTTGTGAAAACGACGAGCGGTCCTTCGTGCTGCGGTTGGTCCCGCGCAGCGCTTCCGCCGGCTCGGCATGCGTCGCCAGCCAAGCCGGAGCCGTTCCAAACAGCGCCCCGGTCAGCAATGACAGCAGAAATGCAAACCCCAGCACCGGCAGCGACGGAGCCGCATCGATCGGCACATACCGCGCCCCGTGGAACGCCAGCATGACCACCAACTTCACACCCAGAAATGCCACCGCCAATCCCAGCAGTCCGCCCATGACGGAAAGCACCACGCTTTCGGTCAGCGACTGGCGCACCAGCCGCCTTTTGGATGCGCCCAGCGCCAGCCGCACTGCAGTCTGCGCTCGGCGGGCGGCGCCTCGCGCCAGCAGCAGGTTGGCGATATTTGCGCAGGCAATCAGCAGCACCAGCCCGCACACCCCCAGCAGAATATTCAGGCTGGCTGAGTAGTCTGCTTTCATCACGCCCACACCTGTCCCTGCCGGTACGACGGCTATTTTTTGCTTAGGCATCTGCGCTTTTATGCCCGCCATCCACTCCGCGGGAAAGCCGCTCTCGTTCACCAGCCACCCACGCAGCAGATTCGTCAGCCGGCTGGGCAGCGCACTCGGAGAAGCCCCCGGTTTCAGCCGCCCGATCACCCGCACCCACGCACTAAACCGGTGCAGTAAAGCGTTGTTTCCGTCGAGCATCGGCTCCTGGTTGAGGGGGATCCATAGCGCAGGGGGATCGCTGCGCAGCGTCTCCCCAAAAAAACCCGGCGGCGTAATGCCCACCACTGAAAAGGGATGACCGTTGAGGATGAGGGTCGAACCCACCACCCGTGGATCGGATCCATACTCCTGCTGCCAGGCGTGATAGCTCAGCATGGCGACCGGAGGCGAGGACGGCTGATCATCGGAGGCAACAATGGTCCGCCCGAAGAAGGCCCCCACGCCGAATGTAGAAAAATAATTGCCGCTGACAAACTCGCCGCGCAGCGGCTTTGCCATGCGGTCAGTCTCCCCCCGCCGCGTGCTCAACTGCACTCCGCCCGCTTGAAACGCCGCCAGTTCTTCGAACTCCGGCGTATTCTGCTGCATGCGCAGATAAAAGGGATAAGAGAACATCCCCCAGTTATCCTGCGGGGTCCCCTCCACGCAGCAATCGTTTCCGTCGCCAATCCGGTACAGCCGCGATGGATCGACCACGGGCAGAGACTTCAGCATGACCGTGTGAATCAGCGAGAATATGGCCGTCGTCGCGCCGATGCCCAGTGCCAGCGTCAGCATCGTCGTCAGCGTAAAGACCGGAGACAGCCGCATCTGTCGAAGCGCGTACGCAATATCCTGCCGCAGCGTCTGCATGAGAAGTCCTCTACAAGTTCATACGAATCAATGAAAAGCAATGTTCCGGAGATTCCTTTACCCGCAGGTCAAAGATCAGCCGGCCGCGCAGCACGCGCCAGGTATAGACGGCTAAAAAAATCTGTGTGCGTCTGAAGGTGGAGGGCTTTAGGGCATGCGTGAGAACCGGGACTTGGGAATTTAGTCCCGAAGGGACGGCTGAACTTAGCCCAGGACGTTAGTCCTGGGTACGTCAAGAAACATGATTGAGTCCCGCAGGGACGGCTGAAGAGGATCGCGCCGCGGCCCATTTTCAGCCGTCCCCGCGGGGACTGGGTCGTCCTCTCAAATCCAACCCAGGACTAGCGTCCTGGGCTAAGTTCAGCCGTCCCTTTGGGACTAAACTTGTAAATCCGGAGTTCTCCCACACCCTTTTAGCTCGTCCGCAAACACTCGGGAATGAATGCGGCCCACATGAGGGGACGAGTCCACCCTCTAGAGCCCTCCCATACATCCCTTTCTGAAGGGTACGGATCTAGGCCGGTTTGCGGCATAGAACCGGCTGGTGGACCGCCGTGATAGGCCGCGAGCTACTACGTGCGGCTCACACGCTCCGTTTTGCATCCCAGTTTATAGACCGTTGCGGGCGTCCCCGCTGGTCTTTGAAATGGTGCCTTTTAAACGCCCCTTCTAGTGGTTCCGGGTCGCAAAACTAGTGTAAAGGCACCATTGATTTTCGTTAAGTATATCTGTACGCTGAAGGTGCGCGGTTACTGGGTACTCTGCGTAACCGCAAGATTCCGCTACGACTCGGATGGTCACTCTACGTGGTTTGGAATCCTCGAAAACTTCTCCGCCGCGGCTTGGTCCAGAATATTGTCGCCCTCTATGGGGTCCAGATTTGCACCTACGCCCTGCCGCTGATGACCTTTCCCTATCTGGCCCGCGTCCTGGGCCCATCGGGCTGGGGCAGTGTCGTCTTTGCCCAGGCGATTGGTGCCGTAATCGCTATCTTCGTGGAGTACGGCTTTGATCTCTCAGCCTCGCGAGAGACCTCGCGTCACCGGCAGGAGCCGGGACGGCTATCCGAACTGATTTCCGGTGTTTTGGGCGCGAAATTTGTTCTCGCCGCTTTGTGTGTTTGCGGAGCGATCATCTCCCGCAGATATACCCATCACATTGCACCCTCGTTGGCGCTGTTTTGGTCGAGTACGATCTGGGGCGTATGCCAAGGCATCAACATGCTTTGGTATTTTCAGGGCTTGGAACGCATGCGTTTGGCCAGCGTTCTTGAGATTGGAGGAAAGGTTGTTGCGACCTTAAGTATTTTCGTCCTCGTCCATAATCCTGACGATGGATGGAAGGTTATGGCGGCGCAATGTGTGGGCTGTGTCGTAGCCCATGGGGTGACCGTTGTTCTCGCCTATCGCGAAGTGGGCTTCGTATGGCCAACATTCTCGTCGGTCGGGCGTGCGCTTCGCCTCGGCTGGTCGATGTTCCTGTTTCGTGCGGCGCAAGGTCTGACAGGTTCCCTCAACGGGCTCGTGCTGGGCTTCGTCGCTCCTATGGCGGCGCTGGGCCAATATGCGGGTGCTGAACGAATCTCCCGGATCTTTCAACAAGGGCTATGGCCGGTAAATCAGGCTCTCTACCCAAAATTGACCAAACAGATGCATGAACGTCGCGCAGACGCCATGAAGATGGTCAGGCTGAGTCTCTGTTTCCTGGGCGGTCTCGGCTTGCTTTTCGGGGTGGCCCTCTTCTTCGGGGCTCCCCTGCTCGTCCACGTTGTTCTGGGCGACGCCTTTCATGGTTCGATTGCCGCGCTGCGCGTATTCTCGCTGTGGATCCCCCTCGTGGCACTGTCCACGGTGATCACCTTCCAACTCCTGCTCCCCAACCAGATGGACTACCAGTTCAATGCGGTGATATTCACCGCTGGCCTGCTTGGTTTTGGTGGCGCCCTGTTGCTCGCTCCCGGCTTCCAGGCTGTGGGCATCGCCTGGTCAGCAGTGGGCGCCCAGCTCTATACCTTGATCGCATTCTCTGTTGTGTTGGCACGCGCGGGCCTAAATCCCTTTGTATTCGGGGTCAACAGGCCTGTCGCTACAGTGTCCAGCTAAGAACCGCGACGAAACGCGTCGCGCTTCATTTGGATTCGACACATTGCGCAACTGCCTGCCCGACTCGGGCCAAAACTGAATTGCGCTTTGCTTCCGGCCCGGCGCAAGCTGTCAGGTAGGCTGCGATCAGCACCGGCGCATGATTGGCCGGCCAGACAATCGCGATGTCGTTTGCCGTGTTGCTCCCGTTTGAGCCTGTCTTATCCCCGACTCGCCAACCACTCGTCAGGCCGGCGCGCAGTCGCTCGTTACCAGTCTTGTTGGCAATCAGCCATTCTGTGAGCAGCTGACGCGAAGGCGGCGTGAGCTTCTCGCCGAGGATTAGCTTGCGCATGTTCGCGGCCATCGCAGCAGGCGAGGTGGTGTCACGAGGATCGCCTGGTAGCGCTTCATTCAGCGCCAATTCGATGCGATCCAATCGTGTGACCGTGTCCCCAAGCGAGCGCGCGAAATCAGTAATCCCTGCGGGGCCGTCGATCGAGGCCAGCAACAAATTGGCAGCTGTGTTGTCGCTGCGGGTCACGACAGCCGCGCAAAGGTCACGAATCGTCATGCTGCCGCCGGCGTGTTCTTGCGAAACTGGCGAGTTGGGTAGAAATCCCGTCTTCGCTATCGCGATCGTTCGTCCGGGGCTCTCCTTGCCGGCATCAACGCGCGCGAGCAGGGCGGCTGCCAGCAACATTTTGAAAGTGCTGCACATGGCGAAACGCTCGTCGATACGGTGGCCGGCGGATTCACCAGAGCCAGTATCCAGAACGGCGACTCCCAGACGTCCATTGCTGTCCTTCTCGAGTTGCGCCATCGACGCAGCGAGGGTGTCAAAGCGCGGACGCGATGCCGCAGCCAACAGGGACGCGGGTGATGCGACGCCCGCCGCGGCCAAGGCGCTGGTAACAACGAAAGTTCTTCGGCTGACCATGATGCTTTGAGCGGAACACCGACCCAGGTCTCAATCAAGTGGGTAACTTGGTTCCCAATTGTCGCGCGGTGCATGGTCGTTACCAAAAAAGCTCTACCAGGTGCATCTGATCGCAGTTCGCGGATCCTTCAGGCCGTTGGTCTGTGCCCGCTCGTATGCGGATGGTCGGTCGCCATTGCCGTGCGCAGGATACCCCGATTTTGCTCGAGGATCGATTCAACTTCATCCACACGATTCCCCGCATTGACCAGGAGCAATATTCCGTGGGCGCCGACTTCACGGTCCAGCAGTCGGATCGTCTCGTCCGGCATCCCAAAACCCACCAGGGTATCGGTAAGATCGATCTCTGTGTAGGGAGGGTTTTCCCCGCCCGCCATGGCTGCTTGTGCCCCACTGGATAGCCCCGGCCCTTGACTGTGTAGGTCGTGCTCCAGACTGTGCCGGAATCTCCAGTAAAAGCTATGCTTTCCTTCCTGTACCGGCGACGTGGGAGTATGGGCTGCGTCTGAGCTCTGACCTTTCGTCCGCTTGCCTTCTTCAGAAAGGGCTACACCGATGTCCTTCGGCGCGAATCCCGCGATCGCCAGGTCGGCGATCGCATCGCGCGCCGACATATCCCTCAAGAACACGCCTGCCACAATCTGAGAAGGCGTCACTGCCATTCGTTGCGATGGATTAGTAGACATTGCTTTGCTTCTCCCCGCGCATGTAAAAGCCGCGTCAGAGGTGCCTGAGTTCCATGAGCACCACGTAATTGGATGCCTTTGAACAAGCTTGGATGTCCAGGTCTGCTAGCCAACCTTTAACCGCCGCGCCGCGAACGTGGCGCGACGTTGGGGCAGAACTGAGCAGGACCATGGTCACGCTTGACCGCGAATTCCCCCTCGCTTTAAACCATCGTTAAAAATAGCTATGTTAAACATAGGTATTTCTAAAATACAATTGCTTCACGATGACAAAGAACCCCGATTACCGTGATCTTTTCCCCGGCGCCCTGGAGATGATGATCCTGCACTCGCTTCGCCTGAAGCCAATGCATGGATATGCGCTGGTGAAGCACATCAAGCAGGTTTCCGAAGATCTGCTGCAGATTGAAGAGGGTTCCCTTTACCCCGCTCTGCAGCGGATGCTCAAAGAAGGGTGGCTGGACTCGAAAGAAGGAGTCTCCGCTAAGGGCCGTCCCACCCGGATCTATCGGCTGACGAATGCGGGCCGGCGTCATCTGGAGCAGGAAATCTCGAGCTTCGAAAAGATGTTCGCAGGGATCACTCGTGTGCTCGCAGTTCCCAGGGCATAGGAGACTGCTTATGTTTGGCTTCAGGCAATTCTTTTCTCGTCGTCGCCGGTATACCGATCTTTCCGTTTCGATCCAAGAACATCTGGAAGAAAAAATTGAAGAGCTGATGGAAGAAGGAATGTCGCGAGGGCAGGCAGCGTCCACCGCTCGCCGCGAGTTCGGCAATGCGACTTTGATCGAAGAGCGCAGTCGTCAGGTCTGGCAGCTGCCCTTGGTGGAATCCTTTTGCGCCGATCTGAGATTCGCCTGGAGACAAGCGGTGAAGCTGCCGCGCTTTACATTCGCGGCAATTGCCACGCTCGCGATCGGGATCGCCGCCCAGGCGACGATCTACAGCGTGGTGCACGCGGTACTGATCGACCCCTATCCATATCGCGATGCTATGCGCATGGTGCATCTGCACCTGTACGATAAAGACCCGGTTCCCGACGACCTTGGGTTGACCGGACCACAGTTTGCTGATTTTCAAAAGTCTCCTGTCCTCGACGGAGCCATTGCCGACGACATGTACAGCCGTGCGCTTACGGGAGAAGACTTGCCCGAACAGGTGCAAGCCGCTCGGATCTCACCCAATGCATTCGAGTATTTCGACGTGCCGGCACTCCTCGGACGCGAGTTTGGACCGTCGGACAACACGCATGTGGCGGTGCTGAGCTACCACTTCTGGAAGAAGCACTACGACGGGCGAAGCGCCATCCTTGGCAGCGTGCTCGAGATGGATCACGAAGCATTCACCGTCGTCGGTGTGTTGCCGCAGCGCTTTGCGTGGATGGGCAGCGACCTCTACACGCCGCTCGCCTACTCAACGGATCCTCGTCGCGTTGCAAACGTGTTCGCGCGCTTAAAGCCCGGAGTGACTGACCAGGCG
The DNA here is from genome assembly GCA_963838445.1 of uncultured Acidobacteriaceae bacterium. GTDB lineage: Bacteria > Acidobacteriota > Terriglobia > Terriglobales > Acidobacteriaceae > PALSA-350. The sequence continues at coordinate 70,378 of CAWIRT010000062.1, read as the reverse complement.
GCGGAGCTGGAAATTCAGCCAATGCTGGATGAGTTTCACCGTCAGACACCGGAAAATTTTCCCCAGAAATTCAAGGTGCACCTCGTGCACATCAATGAGCTGGCTATTGGGCGTTTCCGGGGCGTGCTGGTCATTTTATTCATCTCCGTTTCCTTCCTCTTACTGCTGGCGTGCGTGAACGTGGCCATCCTGCTGTTGGCGCGGGGAGAGACGCGGCAAACGGAGATCGCGCTGCGCAAGGCGCTGGGGGCCGGCGGGCGCCGGATCGTTGGACAATTGCTGACAGAATCGCTGCTTCTCTCCCTGGTTGGTGGAGGCTGCGGCGTGATGTTATCGCTCGGAGCCATACGGTTGGTTCGGCACTTTCTTCCTCCGACGCTTCCCTCGGAAGCCGAGATCGCGCTCAATATGCCGGTCCTCCTGTTCAGTCTTGGGGTGTCGGCGATGACGGGCGTGGTTTGCGGATTGTGGCCGGCGTTGCGAGCCTCGTGCATCGATGCGCGTCAGGCGGCGGATGCGGGATCACACAAGCTCGCAGGGAGAAAGGGCACACGCAACAGCCATCTGGCTCTGCTGGCAGGTCAAGCAGCAATTACGGTGATGCTGCTGGCGTGCTCGGGAGCTACGCTGCATCGGTTATCGCAGCTGATGCACGCCAATCTGGGATACGATCCGCACGATCTGCTTTCCGTCAGCCTGGCGGTTCGGGAGGGCGCTCATGCCGGCTGGAACAATCGCATCGCCTACTATGATCAGATTCGGACGGCGATTGGAGCCGACCCGGACGTATTGTCGGCAGCCATCGCGGAGGGCAGCTTGCCACCAGGCAATCTTGCCTTGACGCCTCTGTCAATTCCAGGAGCGAATACGGCGGGCAGGGAGGTGGCGTTGGAGCGCGCGGGCGCAGAGTATTTTGCGACCCTGCGCATTCCGTTGCTGCGTGGCCGCGTCTGGAGCGCGCCGGAGATTACACACGCCGCGCATTTGGCCCTGATCAACCAGGCGATGCGGCGGCGATACTGGCCGCATGCGGATCCGATCGGACAGACAATTGTACTGAATCATGGAATAGCGGCGGGAAACGTATGGACGCTGGTCGCTCCGGGAAACGATCAGCACTTTCAGATTATTGGTGTGGTCGGGGACGCGCCGAACCAGAGTCTACAGGAGCAGGTGGCCCCGGCAGTCTATGTCCCGTACACCGGGATTATTTACGACTGGTTCAATCTGTTGCTGCGAACGCGGGGAGGCCCCACCGCGGGGTTGTTGCACCGGATCAAGGAGCGGGTACACGAGATCGATGCAGGGCAGGCGGTGGGCGATATCGTGACAGCCGAGGACCTGCTGGACGAAGACCTTGGTCGAGATCGGTTCATCGCAAGCCTTTTCACAGCCTTTGCATTTCTTGCATTGACGTTCGCTGTGAGCGGTCTCTACTGCATTCAGTCCTTCCTGGTGACCCAAAGGACGCGCGAATTGGGGGTTCGGATCGCGCTGGGTGCACGGCGAGAACACCTCGTAGGCCTCGTGACGAAGGCATCCTTGCTGGCGATCCTCATGGGGACGGGAATTGGCCTAGCTTTGGATTTAGCGCTAAGCGGGATTTTTTCTCACTGGACGAGCGGGAACTCGCGTGACCCGGAGATGCTGGCCCTTGTAGTCGCACTCTTACTAATAGCTGCGGCCCTGGCCTCCATCGTGCCGGCGAGGCTCGCCGCTTCGATCGAACCCATGGAGGCTCTGCGCGCCGAATAGCTGGAAGATGCCGTCGTGAGAAGGCCCGTAGCGAACGAGCCCTATACCGGCAACAAAAATCGGGTGCCCCACATCTCGCTCGTTTTTCGCGAGATGTGGGATACCACGGTACTCGACGTACAATTCTGTTGGTTGTCATCAGGAGCCTCCGATTTTAAACAGTCGTGTCATCCCGAACGGAAGAATCAGGGGCTGCGGCCTACCCAAGATGATTAAAAGAGCTTCGGTCCAGCAACCACTCTTTGTGGAACCCCAGCAACCACTCTTTGTGGAACCGTTGCCCTTTCCTTTGTCATCCCGACCGAAGCGAAGCGTAGCGGAGGGATCTGCAGTTCCGCGGACCTTTCGTGGAAATGTTTTCGACAGAGCGTAGTCACCCACGCAGCAACAGAAAAATACTATATATTTCGGTTCGAGCCGTCGTGAACCAAGCCGGCGCAGCGGAGAAAGCATGATGGATCGATCAGCGTGCCTGGAGCGATGGAGAGCGAGCAGCGCGCGGGGCACGCCTATCCTTGGCGCAGGCGCAGGAACCGGAATTTCTGCCAAATGTGCCGAAGCTGCCGGAGCCGACCTGATCATCATCTACAACTCCGGCCGCTACCGCATGGCCGGGCGAGGATCTCTCGCAGGTCTCATGCCCTACGGAGACGCCAACGCGATCGTCCTGGAAATGGCGCGCGAAGTATTACCCATTGTTCGTAAAACCCCCGTTCTGGCTGGCGTTTGTGGCACCGATCCTTTTCGCGTCATGGATCTATTTCTTCGCGACCTCCAGCAACTCGGCTTTTCCGGAGTACAGAACTTCCCGACAGTGGGACTGATCGATGGTCTTTTCCGCGAGAACCTGGAGGAAACCGGCATGGGATACGTCCAGGAAGTGGAGATGATTGCGCGAGCACATGAGCTGGACCTGCTCACGTGTCCCTATGTCTTCAATGAGGATGAAGCGAGGGCCATGGCAAAAGCGGGCGCGGACCTCTTGATCGCACACATGGGGTTAACCACCAAAGGGACCATCGGAGCAAGGACGGCGATCACGCTCGATCAAGCAGTTGACCGCATTCAGGCCATCCAACAAGCAGCCGTCGCCGTTCAGCCGGAGATTCTGGTCCTCTGTCATGGCGGCCCAATCGCCGAGCCGGAAGACGTTCAATACGTCCTCAGCAGAACTCACGGCGTCTGCGGCTTCTTCGGCGCCTCGAGCATTGAGCGCCTGCCCACTGAGCGTGCCATTACTGAGCAGGTAAAAAGTTTCAAAAATCTAAACCTCCGCACTGAACGCAGCGAAAGGAGCAGGCATGTCTAAGCTCACCGGTCGCCGGTTTGTAACACCTGCTGATGTCGAGACCCAGGTCTTCGACTGGGGGACGATCAAGTGGCTGAGTGAACCGCGCGTCACTGCCACGGAACGCTTCACCATGGGTGTGGTGCTTTTGCAGCCCGGGAAAGGCCACGTGCGGCACAATCATCCGGGTACAGAGGAGATCCTGTACATAGTCTCGGGGCAAGGCAAGCAGATGATCGATATCGACGGAGAGCAATGGGAGCCCGTCAGCGCCGGAGATATGATCCACATTCCGGCCGACATCTTTCACGCCACCGTAAACAGCGGATGGGAGCCTTTGAAACTGATCGCCGTCTATTCGCCGCCGGGCCCCGAAGCGATCTTGCGAGCAATGCCAGAGTGCCGGGTGCTCGCGCCAGGCGAACTGCCCGAAACCTAGCCCGATGAATCCCAAAACCATAGCGCTCATCGGCACCTTCGACACCAAGGGCGAGGAGTTCTCCTTTCTGCGTGCTCGTATAGAAACCGCAGGCCTGCGAACCATGATGATCGACGTCGGGGTGCTTGGCGCTTCGCCCTTTGCGGTCGACATCTCGCCGGCCGAGGTAGCCGCGGCGGCAAATCAGGATCTCGCCGCGCTACAAAAAGAAGGAAACCGGGGTCGAAGTGTAACCGCCATGGCGCTTGGAGCCACCGCGATTCTCACGCGCCTTGAAGCAACGGGAGCCATCCACGGTGTAGCTGCGCTGGGCGGATCCGCCGGCACGACCATTGCGACCGCAGCCATGCGTGCGCTTCCTTACGGCTTCCCGAAATTAATGGTTTCCACGCTGGCCGCCGGCGATATTAAACCCTATGTGGGAACCAAAGACATCTGCATGATGCCTTCCGTGCTGGATATCGCGGGCCTGAATCGCGTCTCCCGTCGCATACTCAGCAACGCCGCAGCGGCCATTTGTGGCATGGTGGCCGCGGAACCCGCCCGCGCACAAGAGGACAAGCCTGCAATTGCGGCGACCATGTTTGGCGTCACCACGCCGTGCGTCACCGCAGCGCGGCGCATTCTCGAGGAGAAAGGCCAGGAGGTTCTGGTGTTTCATGCCACGGGCACCGGCGGCCAGGCGATGGAACAGTTAATCGAGGAGGGCGCAATTCAAGCTGTTCTCGACCTGACCACCACAGAACTTGCCGATGAGTTGGTGGGCGGTGTTATGAGCGCAGGGCCGCACCGGTTGGAAGCAGCCGGGCGCAAGGGTATTCCCCAGCTCGTATGTCCGGGTGCCATTGACATGGTGAATTTCGGGCCTGCCGAAACAGTGCCACTCAAGTTCCGACGCCGTAACTTGTACGTTCACAACTCCACTGTCACTCTGATGCGGACAACGCCGGAAGAGTGTGCAGAGATCGGGCGCATCATGGCCACCAAGCTGAACCGCGCCAGCGGGCCGGTGACCGTGCTGATTCCGCTGCAAGGTGTTTCCGCCATCGATAAGTTAGGAGGGCCGTTCCATTCGCCGGAGGCGCTCAACTTCTATTGCCGCGCCTTGAAGGCGACCCTCAACTCCGGGATTAATCTGGTCGAGCTGGATGCGCATATCAACGACGATACCTTTGCCCGTGCCGCCGCTGAATTGCTGATGGAATCAATCGGAGCCGCCAGGGGAGCAAGCACGGCTCTGGTTCCTTAACAGCTTGCGCAAAAGCTAAATTCTTTGATGGGGGCGGCCTTCAGGTCGTCCGTTAATGATTGCAAATCTACCCGGCTTTAGTGATGACTGCAAAACGAATGTCCGGGTCAGTCTGTTTCGAGCCAATTTTGAAAAGTGCTTTGTATCAGGGCACGACTTCAGTCTTTCCGAAAAGGGGCTATAGGACGAGGGCTTAAGAGGGTGTGTGAGAACTCGGGATTTGGGAATTTAGTCCCGCAGGGACGGTTGAACTTAGCCCAGGACGCCAGTCCTGGGTCGGATTCAAAAGGAGGACTCAGTCCCGCAGGGACGGCTGAAAATGGTCCGCGACGCAATCCTCCTTCAGCCGTCCCTGCGGGACTCGATCACGTATCATGATGTACCCAGGACTGGGCTAAGTTCAACCGTCCCTGCGGGACTAAATTTCTAAATCCCGGGTTCTCACGCAAGCTCTTTAGCCCCTGGCGTTTCCCTGGCGTACGTTTTTCGCCATGAAGGGTACGGGCTTCAGCCCGTACATAAACTGGAACAAACGATGGGCTTTAGCCCCTGAGGGCGGCGGTCTCCCCAGAGTGTCGCGGAGCGGAGTCTACGCTCTCTTTATGGTTCTCACGCACTCTCTTCAGCCCGTACACAAACCCAGCAAAATCATCCGGTCTTTTAGCCCCTGCGGCGCTATTTCGGGCAGTGTTCGGCAGCTCAACCTGCGAGGAGGACATTTACCCTTGCAGTAGTCAATAGCCGCTGAGGAAACGGCTTTCGCTCCCTATTCGAGCAACCTGCTAAAGACCGGCGAGGAAAACAAGTCTGTTCTCGGATGTCTCCATCGCTCGATGCATTTGCCCAGCTCATTCAGGAAATACGAGTAAAATCCCGTTGACGTGCTTTTACCTTGAGAAGGCAAGTTTCAGGACAACTAAGAGCGCATTCGGTGGCTGGAGGCGGGGGTTCTCGTATGTGGCATTTTGTCGCAAGGGATCCCTTCCTACGGAAAAGCTTCCTAATTTGCGCCACCCTGGCGACTTCCGGATACTTCGCGACTTCCATTTCAGCATTCGCTCAGGCGACCGGCCAGGTCACCCCGTCTACGACCGAAAACAAGGCCCCGTTCCAGATGAAAGTAACAAGTAACCTGGTTGTCGTACGCGTCGTGGTGCGCGATGCGCAGAACAAGCCGGTTGAAAATCTCAAGAAGGAAGACTTCAAGCTCTTCGATCGTGGCAAGCAGCAATCTATTTCCCAGTTCGCCCTGGAGGTGCCGGCTGCGCAACCCACTGGTCCGGCTCCAGCTGTCACATTAGGACAGCCGTCCATTGCGATAGCGCCGGTGTCAGCCCTGCCTCAACGCTTCCTGGCCCTCTATTTCGACGATCTCAATATGTCCGACGCAGCCGTGATTCAGGCACGTGCAGCGGCGGATCGTTACCTGGCAGCCAACGTCCAGCCAGGCGACCGGGTCGGCCTATTTACCACAGGGAATAGCCTGTCCGATTTCACCGGCGATCCGAAACAAATCCACGAAGCTCTGCTCAAGCTCCACGTCAGCCCTCTGGCTTTAAAGAACAATGATTGCCCGGACATATCCGATTACCAGGCGCAACAGATCGTCGAATCCGTCGACGAAAACATCGACGCCTGGCAGGTCGCGATTGATCAAGCCCTGCATGATCAAAGATGTAGCAATGTACCTCGCTTCACCTTGGGTGAACCGCAAAGGTATATTGCAGTGCTTGCGCGGCGAATTCTGGAGCAGTCCCAGATACAGTCGCGGGCCAACCTGCAGGAACTGGAAAAAGTGGTGAAGTACGTCGCTCGGATGCCCGGTCAGCGCACCGTCGTTCTCGTTTCCCCCGGGTTTTTATCGCGCAGTGAACAGTTTGATTTGGATCAGATCATCGACCAAGCACTGCGCGCGCAGGTAGTGATCAGTTCGCTCGATCCCAGAGGTCTCGCGAACCTCACGCGCGAGGGCGACGTCTCCCATGGTTACATGCCGGCGGGCGCCCTCGCCGGGACCCTTCGCCGCTTGGATTCAGACAGAGAGTCATCTGCCCGCGACGTGTTGCAGGAAGTTGCCCACGGCACCGGCGGTCAATTCATTCACAACAACAACGACCTGCAGGCCGGATTCGGCGTGCTCGCAGGCGCTCCCGCCTACTACCTGGCCTTTGCTCCCACGGATATGAAGTTCGACGGAAAATTCCACGACTTGAAAGTAGAGCTGGCGGAGAAACACGCGGGGTTCAGCATTGACGCGCGGCGGGGTTATTTTGCGCCAAGGAGCGAGGCTGAAGCCGCAACCAGCGCTGAACCAGGCGGACCCGTCGATCCAGATGCCCAGGTAAAAGAACAAATCCGGGAAGCAGTTTATTCCAAAACCGATGTGCAGCAATTGCCCGTCACCCTGGACGTGAAAGTCTTCTCCACGAAAACTGACGACCGCGAACTCGCACTGTCGGGCCGCCTCGACACAAAGGCACTCCATCTCCGCAAGGACGGCCAACGCAACCTGAACAACGTCACCTTTGTCTCTGCCATTTTCGATCAGAAGGACAATCTTGTTCAGCTGCAACGCGGCCAGGCTAAGCTGGAAACGCCAGACGCACAGTTACAACAGGTTTTGAGTGCTGGCCTGAAGATGGATTCGACCTTCGAGTTGAAGCCAGGCATCTACCGTGTGCGTGAGGTGGTGACCGATTCAGAGGACCATCACATCACCGCCCTATCCCGCGATGTGAATTTGTCTGCCGAGTGCTGCGCTTCTCGTGAGGTGGCCGGCATCCAGCCGATTCCCGCGCCCCAGCCCAGTGTGCCCCGCGAACCGTCAGGTCACCAGCCCACCGCTCCCAGCCACGGAGACGTTCAAAGGGCTGCTGCCAACACGCCAACTTATCTTGACTATCCTGTGCGAAAGCTGAGCGCGATGGTGCCCTTACTGTCTGGGTTGAAACCCGAGAACAGTCAGGATCAGCTGCCTTGGATCCTCTCTAAAGTTGGTGCAGCGACCGTGCACTCGTTGGCGATAGCGCCTAACTTAATCTCCCTTGAAGATGTGTATTCCTTCCTGAAATCCCGGGACGCAGGATCGGCCTATAGCGTTGTGGGAATGGAGGAGATACCGTCACTGCTCGACATAGAAGAGCAACTCCGGCAATCCCGCAGCGTCGAGTTTAATTATTTGCTGTTGTTTGATCACCATGCCGATGGGGCGACAGGAATCCGGGAATTGCGGACCGACTTTAAGAACCGCCAGGTGGGCTCTCCCGTCGACGGAATTGCCCCGCATGGCTTTGGATTCGCCTATCAGTGGTTGCTCCTCTCGCCTGAGAATCAATCCGAGTTACGTTTCCGCTATCTTGGCAAGCAGAGAATGGACGACCATCAAACCTTTGTCGTAGGTTTTGTGCAAATCCCAGATCAAGTCAAATTACCTGGAAAATACAAGTCGGCCGGAAAGGAAGTTCCATTCTTCTTCCAGGGAATTGCGTGGATCGATCAGTCAACCTTTGACGTTGTCCGGCTGCGCACCGATCTTCTGTCGCCGCTCCCAAGCGTCAACCTGCAGCAAATGACCACGGAACTGCGTTTCCGCCCAGTGCGTATTCACGGGTTTGGCACGGTTCTCTGGCTTCCTTCACAAGTGCTCATTGGCACAGTCCGAAGCGACAGCGTTTTCGAGGAGCTTCACCAGTATTCCGGGTACAGGTTCTTTCACGCGGAGAGCAAACTCCTCCCTTGACCGCGAGATCATCGCGGCAGCTTCTCTAACGAGCTGTTCAGAAACTCATTTACACATCCAATTCTCATTCCGTCCGCAGCACCCGCATCGGCTCAACCGACGCCGCTCTCCGTGCAGGGAGGTAGCAGGCCAGCAGCGCAGACGCCAGCAGGATGAGCGCTACGGCGCTGAAGGCGGAGAAGTCGAGCGCCCGCACGCCGAATAACATGCTCTGCATCGCGCGGCCCACAAAATAAGCGCCGATCAGGCCCAGACCCAGGCCGATGGCAGCCAGCACCGTGCCTTCCCGCACCACCAGCGCTAACACGCGGTTGCGTGTCGCGCCCAGCGCCATCCGCAACGCGATCTCATGCGAGCGTTGCGCCACGGAAAACGCCACCACGCCATAGATGCCCAGCGTCGCCAGGAACAGCGCTACCACCGCGAAGCTGCCGAACAGGATCAATGTGAACCGCTCGTCGGCCAGCGATTCTTCTCGTATCTGATCCAAAGTCTTTGGTTCCGCCAGCGCAATTTGCGGATCGACCGCATGCACCGCCGCTGCAATGCTCGTTTGCATCGAAGCCGGATTTTCCGCCGTGCGCACGCCGATCGTCGCCTGCGGCCACGGAATTTGCCAGAAGGGAACCAGCATCTCCTCCAGATGGTCGTGCCGGTCGGCCGCATGCACGTCGTGATACACCCCGACAACCTGCCACTCGACCCCGGGTCCAAGTTTTTGCACGCCGGGAATGAGCTGCTCCACCACCACGCGTTGCCGCAGCGGATCTTTTCCCTGCAGATATTTCTTCGCGAACGACTCGTTCACCATCACCACTTTTATGCTGTTGGCGGTGTCCTGTTCGCTGATCGACCGGCCCTTCACCATATGAATCCCGAAAGTTGAGACATAATCCGGCGTCACCATTCCAAAGCCGGACAACGGCCGTTGTGATGGATCCGCGTAGCTCGGTCCGCCCGCCAGCGTGAACGGCATCCCGAAATAAGTGCCATATAGGGGATACGCGGTCATCACCGTTGCGTGGGAAACGCCGGGAACCGCGTCGATGTGCGCCAGCATATCCCGGTAGTACGCACTGATCGTGGCCGAATCCTTCGATCGCGAATCGGGCACAGGCAAATTGAACATGAGCACGTGATCTGTGCGGATGCCGAGGTCCACCCGGGTGAGGTTCCAGAAGCTGTGAATTGCCAGCCCCGCGCCGGCCAGCAACGCCAACGCCAGCCCGAACTCTCCGATGACCAGAAGACGCCGCAGCCGATGCTTTGCCACGCTCGTTCCGGTGCGGCCGCCCTCCTTGAGAGTTTCGCCGGGATCGATACGCGAGGCATACCATGCCGGCGCGCAGCCTGCCAGCAACCCGGCCAGCGTCGTTGCCCCCAGCGTGAAGAGCAGAATAGGAATGTTGAGCCGCAGATCCGCCTCATTGGGCAGCGTGCCGCGCGGCATCACGGCGATCAGTCCCTGCAGCAACGCATATCCCACACCCACCCCGAGCGTGCCCCCGGCGAGGGTCAGCAGCAGGCTCTCTGTCAGCAATTGTCCAAAGATTGTGGCCCGCGCCGCTCCCAGGGCACTGCGCACGGCCAGCTCCTTTTGCCGCGTCATGCCGCGCGCCAGCAGCAGATTGGCCACATTAACGCAGGCAATGAGCAGCACAAAACCGACCGCGCCCAGCAGCAGCCACAGCATCTGGATTCGCTCAGGCGGCAGAAAATCGTTCTTCAGCGGCTCGACTTTGGCCCCCCAGCCCTTGTCGCTCTTCGGGTACACCTGCGCGATATGCGCCGTCACCGAATTCATATTCTGTCGCGCCTGTTCGAGCGTCACGCCGGACTTCATTCGGCCCATCACCAGCAGCCAGTGGAAGTCGTGGTTGAGCTGTTCCGGCTTGAAGACCAGCGGCACCGTCAGCTGGTTCTGCCCCCGATCCTGATCGCCCGTGGCCTGCACCCCCACTACCGTATAAGGCTCGCCGTCCAGGCGCAGGGTCGTGCCAATGATCTTTCGATCTGCCCCTAGTTTCAACCACAGCTTGTGGGTCAGAATCACCACGTGGTCATGGCCCGCCTGCCCTTCTTCCGGCACAAAGTAGCGCCCCAGGAACAGCGGCTCGCCCTGCATTTGCAACAGGCCGGGCGTGGTGAGGCTCGCCTGGAGATACTGCGGCTGATCTTTGGTGGCGATATTGAAGCTGGTCCCGCTCCACGCGTTGAGATCGGAGAAGACGGTGTTCTGCTGCTTCCAGTCCGTAAAGTCGCCCGCAGCCACTCCGTTGCGGTTTCCCTGGATGCTCGACCAGACCATCACCAGTTCATTAGGCTTCGGAAAGGGCAGCGGAGCCAGCAGCGTCGCGTAATCCACCGTAAAGATCGCCGTGTTCGCGCCGATCCCCAGCGCCACTGTCAGCAGTACCGTGATCGTCAGCCCGGGATTTCTTGCCAGCATTCGCAAACTGAAGCGGAGGTTTTGGAGCAGAGTTTGCATACCCGATTCCCTTTCCCGGTGAAGTACCGGTCAATAGAAGTAGCCGCGCACATTCGACCGGTGGACGGGCGCGTCTGAGCAAACACGAACTATTGAGGTAAGTACGAACGGGACCGAAGTCAGGTTCCGCACAATCTCACTGCGGACCATGAAAGCTTCGCCCTCTCCTTTGTCATCCCGACCGAAGCGGAGGGATCTGCAGTTTCTTCCACCAGCCACCAATGCTTTGGGTGCCCATTCAAGCCGTCTTTTGGCTTGAGTGGGCGACCACTTTCCCTGGGAATGTTTTTCGACCGGAGGAATCATGGGCCTGCGGCGCACCTAAGGTGTTGAAAAAACGCCTCGGTCTAGCAACCACTCTTTATGGAACCGTCGCCCCCTCCTTTGTCATTCCGAGAGCCTGTGACTTTTTCGATCTTTTCGTGTTTTCTGCGTAGCTAACCGGATGCTTTTTCCCCCCACAAAGCCGTCATCCTGAGCGAAGCGCCGCGCGGATCTATCATAGCGGACGGCTTATGGCGCGCAGTCGAAGGACCCCGGCGATGCTTGTTAGCAGATGCTCTTCCCAGCTTTCCAGCCACAAACTACAGGCCAAATCTAAAAAGTCACAAGCGCTGAGCGAAGCGCCGCGCGGATCTATCGCATAGCGGACGGCTTATGGCGCGCAGTCGAAGGACCCCCGCGATGCTTGTTGGCAGATCTCTTCCGAGCTTTCCAGCCACAAACTACAGGCCAAATCAAAAAAGTCACACGCTCCGAGCGAAGCCGTGGAGGGATCTGCAGTTCCGCAGGCCTCTCGTGGAAATGTTTTTCGACCGAGCGCCGCGGAGCGGAGAGATCTCTCCGGAAAAACTAATGTGATCTGGGTTGACCAGGAGCAGAGCAAACCGTGGGTATCACGAAAACGTAAGCAACGTCGTTGGGAAGACCCGTCGGCGCGGCGTCAGGGAGAGTGAGGTGAAGGCCATCGGGCTCTTGCTGGAAGTCAATCGACTGCCCGGTGCCAAGCAATGTGACGGCGCAAACACGCCCAGGAAGATAAGGATTCCCGGAATACAAGGTGTGCAGCGTAAGGCCGCCGCCCGTCGGCCAGCCAAGCGCGGTGGCATAAAGGATGGAGCCGGATTTCGAGGTGGTATATCGAATGTCTTGCGCAGTGTAAACCTGGATGTCTTTGTTCATTTCGGTGGAGCGTTCACCAGCCTTCGTGGGCCCTTCGCCAAATACCGTGAAGGGGCGCGTGCCATAAATAGCCTGGCCGTTGATGCGCAGCCAGGCGCCTATCTCTAGCAGCACCTGTCGTGCTTCTTCGGGTATGGTGCCGTCAGATTTCGGGCCGACATTCAGCAGCAGGTTGCCATTCTTAGCAACCGTGTCGATAAGTTGATGGATGAGCGACCTGGCCGTACGGTACTCGTCATGCTCCACGAAACCCCAGGAATGGATGGAAACAGAAGTATCTGTTTGCCACGGCAAAAGGCGAAGGGTGTCGAGCTTTCCGCGTTCGATGTCGAGCGTGGCAACATCGGCCGGCATCGACTCTCCTTTGTAGGTGAGTACCGGCTGCTGGTGCCGTTCGGCGGAGCGGTCGTAGTAGTACGCGGCAAACTGCTGCAGCGCGGGCTTAAAGGCAGGCTGGCCGATCCACCAATCGAAATACATGAAGTCGGGATGATATTTGTCGACAATCTCACTGGAAAGGGCAAGCCAGTTGTCGAGGAACGCCTGGTCGGGAGCGAGCCACTGCTCCAGGTGGCTTGGGTCGGGCTCTTTATCATCAACGGTGACACCGTCTGCGCCCGGAAGATTCATGTAGGCCGCCGGGCCGTAGAGTTTTTCTGTTTCAGGCGTCATCTCGCGCACGTCGGAAGGGAAGGAACGGCCGCGGCCGTACCACCACCAATGTTCAGCAGTGTGAGAGGAAACGCCGAAGCGCAGTCCGCGGGCGCGAGTTGCCGCCGCGAGTTCACCCACCACGTCGCGATGCGGTCCCATGCGCGCTGCGTTCCACGGAGTGATATCGGAGTCATACATGGCGAAGCCGTCGCAATGCTCGCCCACAGGCACAACGTAGCGCGCACCGGCCTGAACAAAGAGGTCGACCCAGGCGTTGGGATCGAAGTGCTGAGCCTTGAACAGCGGTATGAAATCCTTGTAACCAAATCCAGTCTGAGCCCCATAGGTAGCCACATGATGTTCGAACGCCTTGTTGCCGGGAACGTACATGTTGCGTGAATACCACTCGTTTGCAAACGCCGGCACGGAATACACACCCCAGTGGAGGAAGATGCCGAACTTGGCGTCGCGAAACCACTCTGGCGTCCGGTACTGGGCAAGGGAGTCCCACGAGGCGTGAAAGGGGCCCCGCCTATTCGCCGGCGCAATCTCCGCGCGCACTCTGGCGATCTGGCGGGCGGTGTTGGCCACCGTGTCCTGAACCGGCGCTGACTGGGCGCGGGGAATCGCTGTGAGAGTGAGAAGTACGGTGGTTATCAAAAAAGATCTCACTGCGACACACCATACCAGAGGACCAGCCAGTTCTTGCGACGTGGCGCTACCAGGGCTTCGAACGAGCCACAGCGATACCTCGCACCTCGTTGGGGTATTGTCCGCTCACCGCGCAATAGAAATGATAGAGAACACCTTCGTGGGTAATGACGGAAGGCTTGTGGGCAAAGGTTTCGTCGATTGTGCCGGGAGGGCCGGTGTCGATAAGTATTTCGGGAACCTTGACGAAAGTGTAGGGATTGGCGCCCAGGGCCAGCATCTCGCAGGCGCGGCCCGGGCGTTGATAACGGAAGCCGTAGTAGTACATGGCGAAGTCATGGCCGTTTTGTACCACGAACGGATTCGAAGCAAAGCGGCTGTCGCGAGCGTCAGGCGATGGAGGCTGGGTAGTGAAGATCGGGTTCGCCGCGGGATAAGTAGCACTGCCGCGCGGACCGTTGCGAAGGATGGGATTCTTTTCGTAACGGGTCCAGGACTTAAGGTCTTTGGAGGTGGCAACTCCGGTCTGTTCCCGCCAGCCCCCGCCTTCGTCCGCCGGAAGTGTATCGGTCTTGGCGTTGTAATAGAGATAGTAGGTCCCGCGGTCCAGCATCAGGTCTGGGCGATAGAGACCGCCATGCTCCCAAGGCGCGCCGTCCTGCGGGCTCAGGACAGGATCCGAGAGTTGCCAATGAAGCAGATCTTCTGAGGTGGCAAGGCCGATGACCGCTGCCCCTTCTTCATAGCCGGCACTGGGATAGGCGTTCCATGCTCCGATGTATTTGCCGTTAACCTTGATAGCTTCACCACGGGACTTTAACTGCTTGTCGCGAAGTATGGAGCTGAGAGCGAGATTGTACTTTGTATATTTCGCTGCCGGATCGCGCGCCGCTACCAGGGCCGTGCGCGTCCAGTGGATCAGGTCGACGGATGTCGCAAGCCCGGTCTGGTAACCGATGCCATCCCAACCGATATACAGCATTTGAAAGGCGCCGTTGGCGTAAAAAACGATTGGGTCATCAATACTGCGCTGATCAAAATCGCCTTTTCTATGAGTGGCAGAGAGCACGAGCTTTGGGAATTTATACGGAGTGCGAAACGGGGCTGCTTTGTCTGCAGTCGCCATCGCCAGATGCGGCCCAATGGAGCCGGCGGCGCCAACGAAGGCGCAATTGCGCAGGAAGCGGCGACGAGTACTGTTCATGAGAATATTCGAAGGGCCGTTTAAGGCTGGCTCCCAAAACCCCGGGCCCTGCCATCCATATCTTATATATCTGAGTATTTCTTGTTTCAGCTGACAAGCCGGAGCCGTCGGTGCACGCCGCAGCACTTTTCGACCACCTGAAAATTTCTCGAAAACGCGGGATGAGCCCTTGTACATCGGAAGCTAATTGAAGCGCGTCACCCTTGTGGGTGAAACGACTGGGGGTTCGGCCCACTCAGGGGTTTTTCACCGGATTGATGATCGCTTTGGAATTGGTATTCCTGAAACAAGAGCGATCAACCCCTTCGCTACGCCTGACTGGGAAGGCAAAGGAGTGGAGCCGGATGTGAAGGTGGAGTCAGCAGCGGCACTGGAGACGGCAAAGAGGTTGGCCGAGACCCGGCTATCGAAAAGGTAGTTGTGACCTGCGGCGAATTCTTCGTCCTAAGAACTATGTTTCGTCCTTGTAGCGTCCTTCAAGGCGTTCCCCATTTGTGCCAGCAATTCATCGCCACCGGCGAGAGGCTTCCCGCAGCGCATCGCCTCGTAAAACAGCCATAATCGCTCAAGTACCAACGTCAAGCATTGAATCCGCGTTTCCAGCCTTGCTTCGCCAACCAGACGCTTGAACGCGGATGCTGGCGCAGTCTCATAGAAACTGTTGACGTGCAATGTTTCCGCGTCTGCGAGCTTATGTAGTTCGGCAGCCCTCACTCTTGGCACTCCCTCATCTCGAATTCAGGGCTAGCGTGAGCAGAACAGACAGGCACACGGGCAGTAGTCAGAGATCTGTAGGGTGGGTATGGCGAGGGATGGAAGCTGGAAGTGAATGGCACGCTAATCCCCCTCTCTACCAGCGAAGTAGCTTCGGGGAAGTAGCAAGATTTAAACACACATTACTTCAAAAGAATAGAAAAACAAACCTTCCTATCCGATATTCCGATGTCTGCTACTCGGATGTCTTGGAGATCGCTGACTATGGCAGCAGCACATCCAGCACTTCGCGCGGCTCCGGTCGAACGCGAAAATCCGCGTATGCGGCCGCGAACAGCACCGTGCCATCGCGCCCCAGAATATACGTTGCCGGAAGCGGCAACCGCCAGCTCGCATCCCCGTTTACCAGCGGGATGTTCACCAGGATGCTGCGGTAATACTGCTGTTGCGAAGGCGCCACTGCGTAAGCCAAGCCGAATTGTGCGGCTACCTGGCACCCCGCATCCGTAAGAACTGGAAAGCCAAGCCCATGCTGTACCGCAGTAAAGTCGTTTTGCCGCACAGTTTGCGGGGAAATCCCGACCAGTAACGCGCCCCGCTTCCGCACCGCGCTATACAGATCGCGCCAGGTCTCCAATTCGGTGACGCAGTAAGGGCACCAGCGTCCGCGGAAGAAATTGATCACCAACGGGCCGAGGGCCAGCAGATCAGCGCTCCGGATAATGCGCCCGCCGGCGTCCGGCAGCGCAAATTCCGGAGCCATTGATCCAACCGGCAGGATTCTGTCTTCGATCCCAGCCGCATAAAGTTCCGCCACCGCCCGCTCACTGATTTCGAGACGTTCTGGCTGGACAAGGTTCCGCGTATTAGCCGTAATCTGATCGAGTTGGTCTTGCAGTTTCGACATGATGGCTCTAAACCGTTTCTAGATGCTTAGGTTCCCCTTGGACGCGGCGACATCCCGTTTCGTTTCAAGAATTACAGCAATAACGATAACTGCATTAACCAAACCTCATCGCCCAGCGGGCCGCAAAAAAGCCTTCATCTGAAGGGGACGGGCTTTAGCCCCAGGAGACGTCTTTCCCAATCCTTCATGGCAGAAATGCGCGGGTCTTCGTGGAATCGCTGCTCTGATGCTTTGTATCAGGGACGACTTTACAGGCCGCGGAAAAACTCGGTTTTAGGGTAGGCCGGGGATTTATCCCCGGCGCAAACGCAATGAAATCATCGTGGGCTTTAGCCCCTGAGGTACGCTCTTTCTCAACGACCCGGGCTTCACAGTCTGTAGGAAAACCACATTTCAGCCTGCCCCGGCCTGCCGTGGGTCCCGCAGGGACGGCTGAAAGTCACTCAACACGCAACCCTGGCGAGGTGACCCCTACCGCCCCATGCCCCGCATGCCACCCAGGGCGCCCATCATCCGCCGCTGCATGCCTCCGCCCTTACCCGCACTCTTGAACATCTTACGCATCTGGGCATACTGGCGTAGCAGCTGGTTCACTTCCTGCACACTGGTTCCTGACCCGCGCGCAATCCGCTTGCGCCGGCTCCCCGAGATGATCTCGTGCTTGTCCCGCTCCTGTTTGGTCATCGAGTTGATGATGGCCTCAATCCGGGTGAATTGCCCTTCATCCACCTGGCCCGCCATCTGCTGGATACCCTGAAAAGGGCCGACCGAGGGCAGCATTTTAAGAATGCTCTGCATGGAGCCGAGCTTGCGGATCTGGCGCAGCTGGTCGCGAAAGTCCTCCAGAGAAAAGCCGTCGCCGGAGAGAGCTTTACGCGCAAACTCCTCCTGCTTCTTCTTGTCCAGGGTCTCTTCCGCCCGCTCAATCAGCGTCATCATGTCGCCCATGCCCAAAATCCGGCCAACGATGCGGTCGGGATGGAAGGGCTCAAAGGCGTCCGATTTTTCGCCCGTGCCGATAAACTTGACCGGCTGTCCGGTCACATGGCGGATGGACAGGGCCGCACCGCCGCGAGCATCGCCGTCCATCTTGGTGAGTACGGTTCCGGTCAGCGCCAGTTGTTTATGAAACTCTCCGGCAGAATGGACCGCGTCCTGTCCCGTCATCGCGTCCGCCACAAACAGGATCTCCTGCGGATTGAGCAATGCCTTCAGACCCCGCATCTCCTGCATGAGCTGCTCGTCCAGCGCCAAACGGCCGGCAGTGTCGACAATGAGCGTGTCGCAACCCGAATTGACGGCCTCGCGCCTCGCCTCCTTGGCCAGGCGTTCCACCAGGGCATACCCCGGTGCCTCGCCCTTGGTGTCGCCCTCGTAGAGGTTGACTTTGATGGCGTTGGCGACGATCCGGAGCTGCTCCCGGGCGGCCGGACGGTAAACGTCGACCGAGACCAGCAACGGGCGGTGGCCCCCCTTCCTGAGCCAGGCCGCCAGCTTGCCTGAGGTGGTGGTTTTACCCGAGCCCTGCAGGCCCGCCATCAGGATTACCGTGGGCGGCCGGGAAGCGAAATTGAAGCGAGCCGTATCCTTACCCAGCAGGGCCACCAGCTCGTCCCGCACAATCTTGATCACTTGTTCGGTGGGCGAAAGGGCCGTCATCACTTGCTGGCCCACCGCCTTTTCCCGGATGTGGTCGACAAGTTCCTTGACCACGTTCAGGTTGACGTCGGCTTCGAGCAGTGCGACGCGGATCTCCCGCAGGGCGTCCCCTATATTTTCTTCGGTGACGGTGCCCTGGCCGCGGAGATTCTTGAATGCCCGCTGCAGCTTGTCAGATAGGTTTTCAAACATGACGGTACTTTCAGTCTACCCGACGAAGGCGGGCGGCTGGGGATGAGCATCCCCAGCCGGATGGCTTATTCCTGGGAGGAAGCGGAGGGCTCGCTGAGATCTGGGACATCGATACCGAGCGCCGTGGCCAGTGAGATCTGATGGTCCTGTTCCTGCAGCAGGATTTCCCGGATGTGCTCCGCGGTCGCATACTCGCCTAACTGGTCGCACTGGCGAATCCTCTTCCGATAATTGCGGATCGTCTCATTCTCGTTGTCCAGGTCGAAGCGCAGCATTTCTTCGGCTTTCTCCGATGTCTTGACCGGCTTGGGGACCACCACCGGCATGCCGCCCAGATAGTCGATTTGGTTGGCAAGTGTGATGGCGTGTTGCAATTCTTCAGTCGCGTGCACTTCCAGCTCGGCCGCGATGTTCATGTAGGCAGCCCCCTTCAGTACCTGGGAATAGTTCACGTAAGCAATAATCGCCTGATATTCGCGGGCAAGGTCTTCATTAAGCGCGGCGATCAGTTCCTTACGGGTGATGGTCTTTTCAGCAGGGACGGTGGCAGTAGCCATGGCTTTCTCCTCGTTCTTAGGGCAATTGAGTGGTTTTCTTGAGACAGGTCTGGTTGTTGGGTGCAGTATGCGGGCCAGAGGTTGCAGAGCCCTACCAGAGATAGGGGACCAGGCCCTTCACTTGTAGGCGGTAGCGGGTGTACTGGTCCCCGAATTCCTCCACCATCAAAGCTTCTTCGTTAATCGACTTCATCTTCCAGGCAACCGCCGCCAGGATAACCCCGATAAAACAGCGCAGCTCGCCAAGCACGATCGCCGTGCCCAGCAAAGCAACCAACAGCCCGGTGTAGATAGGGTGGCGGACGATGCGGTACGGCCCGGAGCGAATCAGCGTGTGGTCCTGCTTGAGAGTGACACTCGAGCTCCAATTGCCGCCCAGAAAAATGCGCGCCCAGCCCGCGAACAGCATGCCCGCCATTAACAGCCCGTATCCGCTCCAGAGAGAAGACGCGCCTGCCGGCACCACCCGCAGATTCAGCAAATCCCAACCCAGGCGGCCATTGACGATCAAAACGTACGCCACCACGAGCAGAACGATCTGTAGGATGCGGGAGCCGGAGGACTGTCTTCGGATCGTCCGTTTCCCGAACACCGCCGGCAGAATCCAGGCAACCCAGAACACAGTCCAGATAGTCACCAGGGTGTTGTGGAAATACGTCAAAGACACGCCTTAGCTCTCCGTTAACCATTGTAGTTCCAACAGCACGTCCTACCGCCCACGCGGTCCCGAGGAAATAGACCTGGGAAAGCCGCACGACGAAGGGCACGGCTTCCAGAGGCTGCAGAAAAACTGATTGATCTGAAGGGGATGGGCTTTAGCCCGTCCGTAATTATTTTGGAATGAATGTGGCTTTAGCGTGCAGCGAAGCTAGCTGCCATTCTAGCGGGTGTAAGTCCCGCCGGTGGAAATTGCCCAGTTGCCACCGTAGCAATAACCGGCGACGGAGCGGGTGACCAAACCGTTGAAAGCCCGGTAGTAAAAATCCTCGATGGCTAGATGGAAATCCGGTCAGATCCGTCAGGAGGGTGAACAAATCAGCAGGTCGTAGCGCAAGTGAACCGTAGTGAAGCTCCGAAAAGCATTCCCCACGGGAAGCGGATTTGTGGGAGTTTTGGGAGTGCCGAGTCTGTGCTAAAGGGACGAAGGCCAGCGTTGGCGGTGAAGGAACTGGGTGCATACAGCCGCTAGATTCCCCGGAGTCGTGGAGGACGACATGTTGAGAAAGAATGAGCAGTGAAAGCTGGGAACCAGTCGCGGGTCGCCTAGGCGGAAACGCACAGCGAGGACAGGGCGTATAAGCTGCAGAGCAGTGAAATCGCACTGTGCCTGCGAGTGGGGCGGATGGGGCCGGATAAGTGTTGATGGATCGGGACAGCATAACCCGGACCGGAGCGAGGGCCCCTGGGGTAGAGCGGCGTGGCCGCTTGAATGGCGGTGCTTGTGCGCACAGCGTTCTCCGACACAGAGCGGAGACCGAACGCTCGCAGCGGTGGGCACGAAGGCAGGATGCAAACCGAGAGGGCGTGACACGTGGACGCCGCTCGCGGGAAGGCACCTGCTCATACGCCAGCCTTGAAGCCGTACCGGGGAAAACCCGCCGTACGGAATTTTAGGGGGGATGATGGAAACGTCGGCATCATGCGAAGCCCGGTCCGCGCCATCGTCCTACCCGACCACTGAGGGAACGTCTCCGTCCAGGCAGAGACTTTTTCCGCAGCCTCTTTCAGCCGTGCCCTAAATGACTCAGAGTTGGGAGGCCTTTAGGACTTGGGGTACGCTTTTCCCTCTTTCTCAACAGCGCCACCGTCGCCGAAATGCTCCGGGCGAGAACCCCACCATCCTGAAACAAAGGACTTATCGGCCCCTGTAGGAATACACTTCCAGGCCACGCGACTTCAACCTCGTCCGGGGGTCTGAAAGCCTAGACCGTTTTTTTGTGGAGTTGCTCGACCATGTCTCTTTCATCAACTTCAACTTTTACCCCGTTTACCCGCCTGCTGGCGGGCTGCCTTGTCTTCTCTCTGGTGCAGGGGCCGTTAGCCCTATCGGCGGCCCCTGCGCTTGGTTGGCATAGCAAAAAAGCCGCCGCCAAGCCCCTGACGGAAGAAGAGCGCGCCTCCCACGCTCTCAATCGCCTCACCTTCGGGCCGAAACCAGGTGACCTGGAACGGATACAAGCGATTGGAGTCAAGAAATGGATTGAGAAGCAGCTCAACCCGGAGCAGATTGACGATAGCCTGCTCGAGGCTCGGCTGCAGACATTTCCCGCAATGCGCATGAGCCAACGGGATCTGGTACAGGCCTTCCCATCCGCGGGGGTAATTCGCGCCGCGGCCGACGGAAAGATCCCCCTGCCCACGGATCGCGTGCAGCGCGCCATCTATCAGAACCAGATCTTTGCCTACGAAGAACGACGGCAGAAGCAGGCCCAGGAGGCAGCTAAGCAGAAGGCAGGTGAGCCCATTGCTGCCGCCGAGTCCAACATGGCAGTCCCGCCGGCAGCGCAGCCCGAGACCAGTCAGGACAGCGCGAAGATGGCGGCCGCCGTCGAAAGCGTAATGGCGGATGCCATGGCGCTCGAAGATGTCGCGAACTCCCCCTCGATCGCCGTTCATGAGCAGAAGCTATATGCGGACCTGGCCTCGACTCAGATCATCAATATGCTCCCCGATCAGCGCCTCGCGCGCCTGGTCGGCATGAAGCCGGGCCAACTGCGTGGTTTCCTGAAGGAGCTGACCCCGGAAGAACGATCCAGGCTCACCGCCGGCATGACCGCACAGCAAAAAGAAACAGTGGTTGCGCTGGTAAACCCCACCTTGCTGGTGACCGGTGAACTGTTGCAAACCCGGCTGCTCACCGATGTCTACAGTCAACGGCAGCTCCAGGCGGTGATGACGGATTTCTGGCTGAACCACTTCAACGTATATCTGAAGAAGGGACAGCTTGCGCCCTGGTACCTGGTGGATTACGAACAGAATGCGATTGCCCCGCATGCCATGGGTAAGTTCGAAGATTTGCTGTTGGCCACGGCGAAGAGTCCGGCGATGCTCTTCTATCTCGACAACCATACCAGCATCGGACCGCATTCGATCGCCGCCATGCGTGCTCAGGCAAATCCCGCGGCCAAAAACAAAACCCCGGGACTGAATGAAAACTATGCTCGTGAATTGATGGAGCTGCATACCCTCGGCGTCGATGGAGGGTATACGCAGAAAGACGTTACCGAAGTGGCCAAGGTCTTTACCGGGTGGACGATCGAAGAGCCGCGGCAAGGCGTTGGATTTAACTTCAATGAGCGGCGCCATGAGCCGGGACCCAAAGTGGTGATGGGCAAGACGATTCAGGAGGATGGTGAGCAGGAGGGTCTTGAAGTGCTGCACCGGCTCGCAACCAGCCCGGCGACGGCCCATCATCTGTCCCAGCAGCTGGCCGAGCGTTTTGTCAGCGACACCCCTCCCCCCGCGCTGGTCGACCGCATGGCAAAGACCTATCTTCATTCCGATGGCGACATCCGCCAGGTATTACGCACCTTGTTTGCCTCGCCAGAGTTTTGGTCCCGCGAGGCCTATCGGGCCAAGGTAAAAACGCCGGAAGAGTTTGTTCTGTCCGCCGTGCGGGCAACCGGGGGCGAAGTCGATCGGCCGGCAATCGTGCTGAACGCGATGGGCCAATTGGGGATGCCTTTCTTCGGCTGTCAAACGCCGAATGGCTACTCCTGGGCTGCTGCACCATGGGTGAATTCCGCTGACCTGCTGAACCGCATCAACATAGCCCTGGCTTTAGCCAGCCATAAGCTGGGCACGGCTACAGATCTGGATGCTTTGATGAAGATCAAGGGACCGGACGGGGCGTCTGCCGCCCAGAAGGAAATGAAACTGGAAGCAGTGTTCCTCGATGGCCAGTTGAATCCGCAGGCGCGGCAAACTGTTCTGCAGCAGGCAAATGAGCTGGCCGCCCAGGGACCAATCGCACTCCCCGGGTCGGATCCATCCAGACCCGGCCCCAAGCAGGCCGGAACCATGCCTGTCCGGGCAGCGTTCGTACAGGTGATGGACTTGGCAACCCCGATACCGGCCCCAGCCGACAAGCAAGCCGCGCTGGTCGCCGGCCTACTGCTAGGCTCCCCCGACTTTCAAAAGCGCTGAAGCAGCCGCGACTGTTCGCAACCAAATGTGTCATCCCGACCGGAGGAGTCATGGCCTCTGGCCCAACCAAGCTGATGAAAATGAGCTGGAAGGGGACGGCCTTCAGGCCGTCCATAAGTGATTGCAAACTTGCCCGGCTTTAGCCACTGAGGCAACGCTCTCAGCTCCTCTGTATGTTTTTCTTCAAAACTCGCACAAAATCGTCATCCTGAGAGCCTGTGACTTTTTCGATCTTTTCGTGTTTTCTGCGTAGCTAACCGGATGCTTTTTACCCCCCACAAAGCCGTCATCCTGAGAGCTTGTGACTTATTCCCACTTGGTCTCGACAATGAGGCGAGCATGTTTTGCCGTGGTGGGACTACTAAGTGACAGCCAGGCCAAGGTGCAGTTGCACCTGCTACGGCTTGCCCTACGGTGCTAGATTTTTTCTGTTTTGCTGCTTCAGCCCGGTTTTAGCTGAGAAGGGCCTTGCTGAAGTGGGTCAGGTTGTAAGCCAAGGTGCACCACAGGGCCACACACTTGATTTTGCTGATGCCACGTACGGTCAACGGCGTCAGCCCGCGATAGGTTCGTAATTCAGCGTTTACCGTCTCGCTGGTGGCCGCCCTTTGTTTGTAGATTTTCTTGCCTTCTTCGCTTTCCATGCGTTGCTTCCAGGCCCGATCGCTTCCGATCGCTTGGCTTCGGTTCTAACTCGCGCCCCCGGTTCTGTGGGTTTCTGGCTGGTTTGGGGGGCACGAACAACTCCACCCCTTGCTGGTGGGCATCGACGATGTCCTCCATGCGCAAGTAGCCGCCGTCCACCAGGTGCTGTTCCACCTTGCCACCAGTCCGTTGTTGCACTTGCTGGCGCATCGGTTCACTCAACCCAGCCGAATCGGAACCCTCGTTACTGACTTCCACTCCCAAAATGGCGCGGCTTGCGGTGTCGGTGGCCAACTGCACGTTCGCCGCAGGGTTGAAACCACCGTTAGCCATCTTCATCCCCCGCGTGGCCGCATCCGTGGTGCTTACCCGCGGCTGACGGGCTCGGATCTGGTCCCCACACTTGCCTTGCCCTGCCCTCTGGGCCGCTTCAGCCTGCTTCTTCTTCAGCTCCGGCAACTGCGCTATCGCCTGCTCCAACCGCTGTTGTCGCGACTCCGCCGCGCGTTTGCGAACCGCCTTTTGCCGCGCCGTCACTGCTGCCGACTGTGCCGGCGATTCCAGCTGTTTACGCACTCCAACACCTGCTGCTGAGCTTGCACCAACAGCTGCTGCAATCGTTCTTCCCGGCGAAAACTGCTGCTCCCGGCGCTAACACGAATCCGCACTCCATCCTGGCTGATGCGGCTTACACGCACTAGCTTCTTGTCCACCAACGTCACCAGCACCTGCGTAAACAAGCCGTCCAATGCCTCTGCGTGATCGGTACGGAAGTCAGACAGCAGGCGATGATTTACGCCCACCCCGCCGCACAACCAGCGAAACGGCGCGCTCTCTTCGCAACGACGCCCCAGCTCCCGAGCTGAACCTATGCCACGCACACAAGCGTACAGCCATAAGCCCACCAGCAAACGTGGGTCAGTTGCATCTCGCCCAGCTATCCCCTCACGGGCCCGGATAGGCTCACAAAAACCGCTCACATCCAGCTTCTCCACCACCGCCATCACCGTGCGCACGGGATGAAGCGCTCTCACCAGATCATCGGCACACTGCACTACCATTGCTAGCTGGCGGCGTTCTGGCTGCGTAACGAACCGCACTCTCTACCAACTACGCTCTCACCGTGCCCATACCCCTTCCTACAACTTCATCTCCAGCACCATCGAAAATCAAAAAAGTCCCTCTGAGCGAAGCGCCGCGCGGATCAATCGCATAACGGACGGCTTATGGCGCGCAGTCGAAGAGCCTGTCCTGAGCGTAGCCGAAGGAACCCCGGCGATGCTTGTTAGCAGATGCTCTTCCCAGCTTTCCAGCCACAAACTAAAGCGTTGTGTCACGCGATAAACCTGTGAAGCGCTCCGCTCAGAGGCTGTGACTTTTTTGATTTTTCGCGCCCTTGGAAGCACCTAACCTTTTTGTTTTCAGCGTCGATTTTTTCGCAAAACCAATAAAGTCACAGACTCTCAGGATGACGATTTTGTGGGAGTTTTGAAGAAAAACATTCCAATTAAGTTAGCGCTTATAGGCCGCAGGCCCACCCAAGGTGATGAAAAAACACCTCGTCCAGCAACCACTCTTTATGTAACCGTCGCCCTTTCCTTTGTCATCCCGTCGTACCCGGATTTCCTACTTCACAGCTCCAGCAGCGCCACTTATGTGGTTCTCCCTAAAGAGAACCACATGCAGTTGACCGAAGCCGCAACTCTCGACAGGAAATCAGGGGAAGCCGAGGGATCTGCAGTTCCGCGGACCTTTCCTGGAAATGTTTTTTCGACAGAGCGTAGCGCCATGGAGGGACCTGCCGTTGCTGTTGTCCCCGAAAAACTCGATCTACTGAGGAGAATTACTGGTCGGCGGAGTAGGGCTCACCGGACTCGTGGGTGATCCGCCGAAACCAGATCCGCTATTGGACCCATTATTCGAACCAAATCCAGATCCTGAATTCGATCCAAAACCGGACCCACTATTAGACCCGAACCCAGACCCACTATTCGACCCGAATCCAGACCCGGAATTAGAACCAAAACCAGACCCACCACTAGACCCAAAACCACCAGTCCCGTTACCGGAATTCAAGCCACCGCCATTGCTACCATTCAACCCCATGCCGGCCGCACCGCCATTGACCCCGGCGCCGCCGCCCAACCCCGCCGCATCCATAATGCTCTGATTGGGATCGAATACAAATTCCCACTGGTTGTAGTGAGTCTGCTTCCTGTAGACCTTGATCGAAGTTCTCTTATCTAACAACCCAACACCCACGATCGGTGCCCCACCCATCGTTGCCCCCGGAGAGCCAAAGCCGCCGCTGCTGCCCCCGGTCGTTTGCACGCCACCGATATTGTTCGCACTGGTCGTTCCGCCGGGGCCAGTGGTCCCGGTTCCCCCGATCCCACTGGGCGAACCGAACCCACTCCCGGAGCTGGAATCGGTACCGCCGATAGGCGACGTGGACGAGCCGCTGTTGCCGAAACCCGACCCGGAGTTTGAGCTGAAAGGGGAAGTGGACGACCCGGAGCCAAAAGACGATCCGCTGCTACCAAACCCGGACCCCGAGGAAGATCCCAGAGACGAACCGCCGCTGCCCAGCGAACCCCCCGAACCCCCCGGCGATCCAAACGGTGACGAGGGTCCAACCGAGCCCGCGGTTCCTGTACCAATCCCGGTGGAAGCACCGGTAGGAGTGATCCCGTTCTGCGGCACCGCCTGGCCGAACAAGCCCAGAGTCGGTACCTTCTGCTCGCCATTGTGAATGATGCGCCAATCGTCTTTGCCGGTCATCGGATCGAGGTAACGCTTGCGCAGGAAACGCTGATTGTTGGCCTTCATCAGCTGGTCGATCGTATTCGGATACCTGCCGAATTTGTTGTAATACATCTGGATCGCGCGGGCATATTGCTTGCCCCGGTGGATCGTTTCCTCTTCCTTGTCGCGGCGGATGGATTCAGCCATCTTGGGGGCCGCAATCGCCAGCATGATCATGACCACCAGGATCATAACCAGGACGCCAAGCAACAGAAAGCCATCTTCGTGCCGAACGCCGGATTGTGGACGGTTGAGTTTCATCATCGCCCTCACTGGCGAAGCGGTAGCGTTTGCGTGTTGTGATACGGAATGTCTTCTACTTGGACGGAGACCGCGCCGATTTTGACCACCCGGTAGCGCCGATCCACCACATCCCCCTCCGAGGCAATGAAGATGTCGTCTCCCTGCAACAGGAAGACCTGCTTCTGGCCCGTCCTCTCCGCCGCGTAGCCATAGAACCCAAGGTTGATGGGCGGTGGTGGAGGCGGCGGCGGAGGTCCGGTATCGACGTGCGCCTGGCGGATGGGAGCAATCGGTTTGGGGATCGCCGGAGGAGCAGAGAATTGGGAGAAGATATTTCTCCCGTGGCCGGTGTACTCGAGCGTCTCGGCCTGATGCATGATCTCCGGGTGCAGCGTAGGGTCAAGCGAGGCTAAGCCGCCCACCTTTGCCGCCTGGTGGCCATAGGCCGGGGCCGTCGTATTGTCCTGTGGTGTTTCGCCGCTTGTCGGCGCCGGAGGTGCCACCGTGACCACCGGTGGCGGCGCTGCCGGCGAAGGCCCGAAAGTCTGCCACAGAAAACGCACCAGCAGGATGAGCATGACCAACCCGAGGCCCGTCGCCAGGTACACCTTCTTCTTATCTTCGGTACCGACTTTGAGCGCCATCAGCGGTCTTCCTCCCCTGCGGACGCCCCCTCCTCAGTCGGAGGAAGCTGGCTCAAGTCGGACGCGTGCAGATAGGTATTGAGCTTCAGCCGCAGATTCACCACCCCGCCCTGTTGCCCCGTGAGCGTGAGCCCGGTGATCAGAAAGAACGTCTTGCTTCGTTCCAGCCCATTGATAAAGTGCATCAGCGATGCGTACTCTCCGCTGAGGCTGGCATCCAGGCGCAGCTCCGCCAGGCCCCCAATGGCAGGCGTTGGGGTATAGGCCAGACTGGTCTGGCGGACATTGTTTTTAGCGGCTAGGTCATTGATGGTCGCGGAAATGGTTGAATATGCGCTCGGAAAGCGCGCGTTGTAAAAATCATCTGCCTGGGTGCGCGAAAGCGCGACTTTTTGCGGCAACCCCCGCAGCGGGCTCATTTCCAGCTGCAGTGCCCGATACGCAGTCTGTTGTTGCTGCAGCCGCTCGGCGCTGGAGGCGCGCAAGGTGCTCCAGGCAAGAAAGAGCCGCACGCCGAGCACCAGGTTCAGAATCAACAGCAGGGCAACCCCGGCAATATGCAGGTTGAGAAAGCTCAGCAGGTTGCCGCGAAGGGCTTTCATTGTGCGGCCGCCTTTCTGGTCGCATGCCGCGGTGCGCGGGCAGGTCGCGGTGTCCGGGCAGTCTTGGTTACAGATTTAGGCTGTTTGGCCGGGGCCGGCTTCTCCACCGTCTCGGGTAGCGGGTTGTATTCGGCGAGCAAATCAAAGTTTACGTTAGAGGCCGTGTTCACCTGTTCGATCGGCCGTCCGTTCTGGTTGCTCTCCGCCGTCTCCCGGGCCAGGCGGGGCGAGAGAAAACGGTGAGAACGTTCCAGATTGCGCACCAGGTCGACGCCGCGATCATGGGCGCCGCTCACTCGCAGACGAATGGTCACCTTCCCATCTTTCGACGAAACGACCGGGTCGATGTTCAGCACCTGCACTCCGCTGGGCAGCACGTTTTCCAGGTCCATCATGACTGCGGTCCAGGAGAAGGCTTTGCGGGCAAAGACGTGGTTAAGAAACTGCGACTGTGATAATACCGAGGCATTCTGCGGTTCCCGCATCTGCGCTTGAAAGGCCTGCCGCTGCGCCTCGATCGCAGATATCTGCTGCTGCACAGCATCCAGCCGTGCCTGGGCCTCGGCCGCCTTTCGCTTTTCCGTGGCCAGTAGAAGCCACAGCGGCACCGCGACCACCGCCAGCAGGACGATCAATACCCGCAGCCGCAGGTACAGTGGTCCCAGCTCGACGAATGGACGGGAAGCGAGATTGAGTTGGATGCGCATTAGTTGGCCAGCGCTCCCACCACCCCGGCAAGGATCCCGCCAGGCATGGCTCTGTTTTTGTAGGGCGTAGGCACCAGGTCGCGCACTGGAATTCTCTCATCACCTAGCAGCCGGATAAGCTCTTCCGGGCCGCCCAGACCGCAGCACAGTAACTGGCGTGGTGGCGCCTCCAGCGTGTCCTCAAAATAGGCCACCGCCACTGTGACCGACTGCTGCAGCTCTTCCGCGGAATGCAAAGAGTTTTCCTGGGGCGACCACTCTTTTTCGGTGAGTTCGAGAGTCCGGTGAAGCAGCAGTTCATTCTGCCTGGTAATGGCGGTGGTGACCGAGCTGCCATTGCGATTGATCACCAGCGATGGTTCCTCCGAGCTGATTGCCGCCAGCGCCGCCAGCGTGCTGGGTAATACCACGCCCGGCTCGTAGCCGGCTTCGCGCACCGCGCTTTCATACTCGGCCAGTACCGCGGCCGGGGAAACCGCGACAATTACCCGCACCAGCCCCGGTTTGCCGGGCATCACCTGGTAGCTCACGGCCGCATCTTCCACTTCAAACGGCACCAGCTTGCGCAGGCGAAAGCGAATAATAGGCAGAGCTTCGGCCGCCTTCCCAGGCAGCATGTCGAAGTCCAGCAGCAGCACCCGTACGGCAGCGTCGGGGATCACCACCGTGATCTCGCTCTCTTTGACGCTGACTTCATCCAGTGCCTGGCGCAGCGCGCTCGCAACCGCCGAGCGGTCGCTGAAGTTGGGCGTTTGCAGCCCGGCCGCCAGTACGCCGGGACGCAGAGGAGCAAAGGCAGAGACAATTTCCTGTTCGGCGTCGCCCGGCCGGCCCGCGACCACGCCGGCGCTGGTGATCTCGCAGGCCAGGCGAGGACGCAGTGCGTTGGCTTCAGACGGAAAGATGCGATTGGCGATGTTGGAAAGCATGTCTCTAGCGGAAGGCCTCGATAAAGGTGACCTTGTTGATTTCTCTCAGTGTAGTCAAGCCTCGGCTGGCGCGGTCTACGGCGGATTCGCGAAGAAACTGCATCCCCCCTTGCTGCGCCAGTTTACGCACCTCGGAGGCCGGCTTCTTCTCCAGAATGATTTCCCGGATGGGATCGGTCAGCTCCAGCAGTTCGTGGATGGCAGTTCGTCCGCGATAACCGGTCCCGCCACATTCAATGCAGCCCGCCCCTTCATGAAAGTCGAAGCTGCGCCACAACTCCGGGTCCAGTCCGCTATTGCGTAGGAATTCATCGTCGTACCGCACCGGGCGGGTACAGTGCTCGCAGATGGTGCGGACCAGCCGCTGCGCAAGAATGCAATTGAGCGCAGAAACAAAGTTGTACGCCTCCACCCCCATGTTGAGAAAACGGCCGAGCACATCGACCACGTTGTTGGCGTGGACGGTGGTAAACACCAGGTGGCCGGTAAGCGCGGAATTGATGGCAATCTGCGCCGTCTCCTGGTCGCGGATCTCACCCACCAGGATCTTGTCTGGATCGTGGCGCAGGATGGAACGCAATCCGCGGGCGAACGTAAGTCCCTTCTTCTCGTTTACCGGGATCTGGGTGATTCCGCGAATCTGGTACTCGACCGGGTCCTCGATGGTAATGATCTTGTCCTCATCGCTCTTGATCTCGTTCAGCGCGGCATAAAGGGTGGTCGTCTTGCCCGATCCGGTCGGGCCGGTAACCAGCACCATGCCGTAGGGTTCGCGGATGTAACGCCGGAAGCGCCGCAGATCGTCTTCACCGAAACCCACCACATCGAGCGTGAGCTTGCGGAACTTCTCGCTCATCGACTCCTTGTCGAGCACGCGGAGCACTGCATTCTCCCCGTGCACCGTAGGCATGATCGAGACCCGGAAATCGATCAGACGCCCTTTGTAGCGGACACGGAAGCGCCCGTCCTGCGGTACCCGGCGTTCCGCGATATCCAGTTCGCTCATGACCTTGATGCGGGAAAGGATGGTGGAGTGGTGCTCGCGCGCGATCGGCGCCATGGCTGCCTGCAGTACGCCATCAATGCGGTACTTGACCACCAGCGAGTCATCGTAGGTTTCCAGGTGAATGTCGGAGGCGCGGCGTTCAAGAGCGGTAAAGATGGTGGTATCGACCAGCCGGATGATGGGGCTGATGTCCTCTTCCGACGTGAGCTTCTCGATCGAGATGTTCTCATCAGGATTGTCTTCGGCCGAAATCACATCGAACGTGAGGCCTTCGGAAGCCTCGTCGAGCACCCGCTGCGACTGCTCTGTCTTTTTCAGCAGGTCGGTGATCTGCGACAGGGTGGCCACCCGGGTGATGATCCGTTGCCCCAGCAATCCGCTGATCTCATCCAGCACCATCAGGCGGCTGGGATCGCTGACTGCGATCACCAGGCGATCTTCCATCTGTTCCAGGGGCACAAAGTTATAACGAAACATCATGTCCACCGGCACGCTGCGGAACAGCTCGTGCTGGATGCGAAAGTTCTTCAGGTCGACAAAATCGCAGCGATAGCGATGGGCCAGCGCCTGCGCCCGCGTGGTCTCGTCTGATTCCGATACAGCCGTGGTGACAAGTACTGTGCTGTCAGCCATAAAAAACTCCTAACCCAAAATGGACAAAGAGGCCTCAGTGGCCTCCCATGGTGCTCGCTTGTCCCAGCGAGAAGATGGGCAGATAAAGCGCGATCAGGATCACCACCACCACCGATCCCATCACGATCAGGATGGCGGGTTCTATCAGCGCCAATGCGGCGGTCAGCGCCGTCTGTACGTCTTCTTCAAAAAACTCTGCAACCGAATTGAGCATTTGCGGCAAGGCTCCGGTCGATTCGCCCACATCGATCATTTCCACTGCCAGGTCGGGGAAGACACCCGTCTTCTCCAGGCTCTGGGCCAGGCTTTTTCCCTCGCGCACCGTACCCACCGAGGCCATAACAGCCTTGGCAATCGTGTTACTTGAGATCGAGCGCGCTGCTGTCTCGAGCGAGGGCACCGGAGGCAATCCGCCGGTGAGCAAGCTCGAAAGCGTGCGCACAAACAGCGCAACCTGGTATTTGCGCCAGATATTGCCAAATACCGGCATGCCGATGCGCATGTGATCGATCCGTGCTGCTCCGGCGGTGGTCTGGCTGTACCGGAACAGCCCGTAAACAATCAACGCAAATCCGGCCAGCACCCAGAGAATATAGTGCTGAAAATTGTTGCCCACGGTCAGCAGCATGCGGGTCACCGCGGGAAGATTCGTGCCTAGCTGGTCGTAAAGCATGGCAAAGCGCGGCACCACAAAGCTGATCAGGAAAACGAAGAGCGCCACCACCATGGTGATCAGCAGGCAGGGGTAGAGCAGGGAAGCCATCAGCTTCTTGCGGAAAGACAGCGAAATACGCTGGAAGGCAAGATACCGTGACAGCACGTCTTCCAATTGGCCGCTTCGCTCACCGGCCAGCAGCGTAGTGGTGTAGATCAGCGGAAAGCCGCCCTGCGCTTCAAATGCGGCCGAAAGCGACTCTCCGGTGCGCACCCGTGCGGCCACATTTTCCAACTGCGCCCGGAACGTCGGGTTCTTCTGTCCTTTCACCAGCATATCGAGCGACCCAAGAATAGGCAGGCCCGCGCGGATCAGGGTAAGAAACTGCTGATTGAAAATGATAAAGGCTTCCAGGTTGGCTCGCTTGCGGCTGCCACCTACGCCGCGCATGCCCCGCGGACGCACTGAGTAAACGTAATACCCGGCTTGCAGGAAACGGGTGCGCAGCTCCTCCGCGGAGCCGGCAATCTGTACCTGCTCTTGAATGCGTCCGCGTTCATCCGCCAGCTTGACTACGTACTCTGCCATGGGCCCCCTACCAGTTTACCGGGATACTCCAGTCGGGTGGGCCGGAAGCGTTCCCAGCTTACCAATCTGGCCATTGGGACCAACGGCCCACGGCAGGCTGAGAGCGTTCCAATTACCACTATCGAGCCATTGCCAGGTGTCACCATCGTCGTAGGAGATATCGGATCCATTGCTGCCCACCGTGATCCAGGCTTTGTCGGTTGCGTCCCAGCCCACGGCAGAACGATACCCATGGGGCGGTTTGTGGGCGGCGCTCCAGTGTTTTCCTCCGTCCGAGGTATAAGCCGCAGTGCCGGTTGCCTCCTCTGGTTTCCGATAATCTCCACCAACAGCGATCCCGTGATTCTGGTCGCGAAACGCTAAGGAAAAGACGCCAGAGGAGTCATTTCCGCTTGCCACGGGCGTTTGCGCGCTCTGCCACGTAGCCAGGTCGGACGTCCGCAGGACCCTCGCCTTGCTCGTTCCCAACCAGATCTGCCCTTCGTCGGCGGTCATAGCGCTGTTGCTGCCGGCGAAGGCAGACTCTCCGGGCAACGGCTCCAGTTCGGCCGCCGGGCTCCACGTGTTTCCCCCGTCGTGGGTAACCAGCAAACCAAACCTCACATGATCATTACGCCCGGGAACCAGCGCTGGATCACCATAGATGACGCCGTGCTGCCGGTCGAGGAAAAGCAGACCATCCCAGAAGCCGACCGCATCGGGGTTGGTCAAAAGCAGCTTCCAGCTGCTGCACCCATCCGTCGTCTCATACAGGCGCGACAGGTCGCCCGGCCCGCTCGACAAAGCCAAAACATTTTGCGCGTCCCACGCCCAGATGCCGCGGAAGTCCAGCTTGCCCGCGCCCGGCGGCGTAGCGCACTGCTGCCACAGGTATCCCGTGTCCTCGCTGCGCAGGATCGTGCCCCCGGTACCGCTGGCCCAGACCACGCCACCCCCAACGGCATGGACTCCCCGCAAGCCGGCAGTGGACCCGCTATCCTCGAGCTCCCAAGGACCGCTCTGCCCTGTGCTCTGCGCCGCAGCCGCGAGGGTAGCCAACACGGCAAAAATAAGAAATTTCATGAATCGCATTATCGGCCTGCGGGGCCGCCCAAGGTGATGAACGCCTTCGGTCCGGTAACCGCTTTCCATGGAACCGTCGCCCTTTCCTTTGTCATCAAGAGCCCGTGACTTTTTCGATCTTTTCGATGCTTTTCACCTCCCACAAAGCCGTCATCCTGAGAGCCTGTGACTTTTTCGATCTTTTCGTGTTTTCTGCGTAGCTAACCGGATGCTTTTTCCCCCCACAAAGCCGTCATCCTGAGAGTCTGTGACTTTATTGGTTTTGCGAAAAAATCGACGCTGAAAACAAAAAGGTTAGGTGCTTCCAAGGGCGCGAAAAATCAAAAAAGTCACAGCCTCTGAGCGTAGCCGAAGGAACCCCGGCGATGCTTGTTGGCAGATGCTCTTCCGACCTTTCCAGCCACAAACAACAGGCCAAATCAAAAAAGTCACAAGCTCCGAGCGCAGTCGAGGGACCTGCAGTTTCTCTTTCGGTACTCACATACCCCCTAAAGCCCCTGAAGTACGTCTTTCTTTTCCTGAAGGGTACGGGCTTCAGCCCATACAAATAGGAAACAAAACAATAAGCTTTAGCCCCTGGGGGCAGCGCTTTCTCCAGAGCGCCGCTGAGTGGGGCCCTACCGCATCGATGCAGACTGGATGCGGGGCTCTGGCTGCGCAAGAAGGTCCTGACGCTTTGTATCAGGGCACGACTTTTAGTCGGGCCATAAAGTCCTAACAAAGATGAGGGCTTTAGCCCCTACAGTATTTCTTTCTTTCTCTGAAGGGTACGGGCTCAGCCCGTACATACAGGAACAAAACGAGGGGCTTTACAAGTTGCGGAAAAACTCTTTCGTCTGAAGGGGACGGGCTTTAGCCCGTCCGTAATCACTTTGGAACGAATGTGGCTTTAGCCACTGAGGGGACAACTCTGTCCAAGCAGAGACTTCTTCCGCACCCCCTTGAGTCCCTGAGGGCAGCACTTTCCCCACACCCCCTATACCGGAGGCAGCCCATCGACCACCGGAATACCCGCCGGCGGATGAAAAACAAAATCCGAGTCCGGCGCCGGTGCATTCGCCTGGCTGTCCTTAAACGTAAATGCAGTCTGGGCGCCATCTATCTCCAGGATGCTCATAGAGTGGATCACCCCATCCGCACTCACCCCAAGCACAATCTTCTCCACCCGCTTCTCCATCCCCTTCGGCACTCCCGAGAGCTGCAGCCCGTTGGCCGTTTCCGACAGCGTCAACCCTTCAAGCTCTTTCTGCAATTGTGTATGGCCAAGAAGAAAGCGAAGTGGCGAACGCAGATCGTCCAGTTGCGACGCGGACACACGCTCCACCTGAGCATCCCCTGGTGAATAGAACCACGCGTATTTCCCATCCAGCAGAAAGATCTTTCCCACTGGATTGGTATAGCTCCAATGCATCTTTCCTGGTTTACGCAGCAGCAGCGTGCCGCTCTCTTCCCGATCGATGCCCATTCCGTGAAAGCTTTCGGTAAAGGCAGTCCGCAAAGAATGAAGGCCGTTGTAGTACTTGTCCACCCGCTGCGCCAGCTGCTGCGCCGTATCGGCGCACAACCCTGTTCGCGGGAACAGAAGAAACGCCAGCAGCAGGACGCGGGCGCTTACTGAATTGGCTGAGTGCAATTCGTGCCGCCCGCAAGGTCCGCCTTGATCTCCCCTGCGGAGTCGATGCAGAAGCCGCGATGGCCCGACTTTCCAATGGACTGGGGAACCGCGGTCGCCTCATAGGAGGTGTACATGTCCTGGTTGTTGACGTTGACCTTGTTGCAGTTGATGATGCTGAACGTGTAGCCCGATTTCTGTCCCGTGGCTAGATCTCCCTGCAGCACCTGCGCCGCCTGCGGGGTGGGTGGACCGGAGCTGGGGTTGCCGC
This sequence comes from uncultured Acidobacteriaceae bacterium, assembly GCA_963838445.1. Lineage (GTDB taxonomy): Bacteria > Acidobacteriota > Terriglobia > Terriglobales > Acidobacteriaceae > PALSA-350. The sequence continues at coordinate 35,152 of CAWIRT010000062.1, read as the reverse complement.
CCAGCGCGGGCAATGCACAGGCGAATCCGTTGGTGGGAAAGTTAGTCTGGTACTGGATCTGTGCCTGATAAATAGCCCGGAGCGATTGGATGGCCGACGTCTCGTCCGCCTGCGCCTTCATACTGATGAAATTGGGAATGGCAATCAACATCAGGATGATCATGATAGACATGACGATGAGCAGTTCCATCAGGGTGAAGCCACCTTGGCGGTTGCGTTTCGTCGAGCTGGTGTTGCTGATCTGAGTCATGGGTGTTCTCGATTCCTGTAGCCACAGGGCGGTCCCGCCCCGTCTGACCGCTACAAGTCTATCAAGAATAAGATGGACGCAGACGTTACCAGAAACGCTCACCGTTTCAGCAGGCCAGCTGTGCGCGGCTCACCTTGAGCCCGTCGAGCCGGCCCAGCAGCGTAACCGCAACCTTGTCCGGGTCGAAGAGGAAGTTAGCCATTTCCATCACCTGCTCGCTGGTAACGGTTTCGACCTTTTCCATGATCTCGTCTACGCCGAAAAAGTGCTCGAAGTACATTTCCTGGCGAGCCAGGTTCGACATCCGCGACATGGAGCTCTCGAGACCAAGAATGATGTTGCCCTTGAGCTGGTCCTTGGACCGCCGAAGCTCCTCTTCCGGGAGAGCTTCGTACTTCAGGCGGCGAAACTCGCACATGATCAGCTCGATCACCTCTAAACAATGGGTGGAAGATGTGCCCGCATACACGCACAGTGAGCCCGTATCGCGGTAAGGATTGAGGTCGCTGAAGATGGAGTAGGCGAGACCGTGTTCCTCACGCACTGTCTGGAACAGACGCGAACTCATGCCGCCGCCCAGGACAGTATTCAGCAACAGGGTCACGTAACGCAGCTCGTGCGCGATAGGCGGAGAAGGCACACCCAGGCAAAGCTGCACTTGCTCCAGGGCTTTCTTGTTCCGCAGGACGATCTTCGAAGCCGTACGTGGCTCTGTTTCCGCAAGGTCGCCGCAAGTGGGTCCGATGTGGTCAAAGCGACGGGCCACCAGGTCAACAAAGGCATCGTGCTCCAGGTTGCCGGCGGCGGAGAAAACCATGTTGTTGCCGGAGAAACGCTTGCCGTAGTAGTCGAACAAAGTGTTCTGCTCGAAACCGCGCACTGTCTCTTTGGTGCCGAGGATAGGTTTCCCGAGCGGATGATCCTTCCAGAAATTCTGGGTAAAAATCTCGTGCACCAGGTAGTCGGGATTGTCCTCATCCATCTTGATCTCTTCCAGGATGACGCCCCGCTCGCGCATGATGTCTTCGTTGTTGAATACCGGGTTCAACACCAGGTCAGAGAGAACGTCGAGTGCCGTAGGAACGTGCTCATCCAGTACCTTGAGGTTGAAGCAGATTGTCTCTTTGCCGGTGAACGCGTCCAGGTTGCCGCCGATCGCATCCACTTCGCGCGCAATCCGTTTTGCCGAGCGTGACTGGGTTCCCTTGAACACCATGTGCTCGACAAAATGAGAGATGCCGTTCACTTCCGGCAACTCATGCCGGGAGCCGGCTCTGATCCATACACCCATGGCGACCGAGCGGATGTGCTCCATGCGTTCAGTCAAAATCGTTAAGCCGGAGGGAAGGACCGTGCGTCGAATGCTGCGTTCTGTCACCATTTAAGTGTATCGGCTTTCCCCGGGCTGCAGCGGATTTCCTGCAGCCAACCGGATGCTATGCTGCGAAAAGGGCCTGGGGTGGCCGTCGATGCCTGGTGGGGAAAATCTCGTCAAAGTATTAGACGGCGCAGCCACGGCTGGAGTCAAAAATCTTTTTGGCCTTTCCCGTCAACAACTTACGGATCTGATGGTCGAGTTTGGGCAACCCCCCTATCGGGCCGGGCAGCTGCTGGAAGCCATGTTTCGCCATCGGATCGGCGCCCTCGACCAAGTCCAGACCCTGCCCCGCGGGTTGCGCCAGGAGATGGCAGAGGCCGGCTGGGGCATCGGCCGGCCCCAGATCGTCGAAACTTTTCGCTCCATTGACGGTACCGAACGTTACCTGGTTGCCGGCGGCGACGGGCAGACGGTGGAGACGGTCTGGATGCCTGGCGGGGACGGAGCCGAGCAGGGCGATGCCCGGGAAACCGGGAACCTCCGAGCCACCATCTGCGTCTCCAGCCAGGTGGGCTGTGCCGTGAATTGCCAGTTCTGTCTCACCGCAAAACTCGGTCTGCAGCGAAATCTCTCCGCCGGAGAGATCGCAGGCCAGGTGATCGCAGTGCTTGACCGTCAGGCTGTGCAGGTAGGGCGGGACCGGATCAACCTGGTGTTTATGGGGATGGGCGAGCCCTTTCTAAATTACGACCAGTTCATGGCCGCCGTGCGCCTGCTGGTGAACGAGGCGTCGCTTGCCGAATCCAGAATGACCGTTTCCACTTCTGGCATTGTGCCCGGCATTTTGCGTCTGGCCGAAGAGCCCGTGCGGCCGCGCCTGGCCATCAGCCTGAACGCACCCGACGATACGATCCGCGAGGCGATCATGCCCATCACCCGCAAATGGAAGATCGAGGACGTAATCCAGGCCGCCGCCCAGGTGCCGCTGAGACCTCGGGAGAGAGTAACCTTCGAGTACGTGCTCCTGGGCGGACTGAACGATGGCCTGGAGCATGCCGAGCAATTGATCGCGCTGGCACGTAATGCGCCCATGCCGGTAAAGGTGAACCTGATTGCCTGGAATCCAGGCCCGGGCATCCGCTACTCGATGCCGGAACCAGAGCAAGTCGCGGCCTTCCAGCAAAGACTCATCGCCCGCGGCGTCCCCGCCTTTCTCCGCCGCCCGCGAGGCCGAGACATCTACGCCGCCTGCGGTCAACTAAAGCGAACCGTCACGGAGATCCAACCCGCAGTCCACTGAAGAAATCCACCAAGTGATTTCTCCCGTAAACAAAATCAAAGAGAGAACCCAACTAGATTGGGAGGACCCAACTGAAGTGGGAGGATTCAACTGAATTGGGAGGACTCAAGTGAGGGAGGACCCAACTGAATTGTCATCCCGACCGAAGCGTAGCGAAGTGGAGGGACCTGCTGTTCTCTTAACCAACATCAAATTCTTGTTGGAAACCCCACTCCCCTTTTGTCATCCCGTCGAAGCCGAGGGATCTGCAGTTTCATTCCACCCTTAACCACACTTCAGGATCACCTATATCGTGAAGAACGCTTTTGGGAATCTTGCTTCACAACCCCATCCGGACGATCTTTCGATTTGATCCGCACCACAGGAAATTCGCTCTTCACCTATCCCCGACCCGCGGCACCCAATCGAAGCACAGCATCGGCCACTCGATCCGCGGCGTGACGCACCACATCCCCCTCAGCCGCAAAATCCCCGGCGATGCAACGAACCCCCAGAGCCTGAATCCCCTCGATATCCGCAACAATCGGCGAGGAGCCTTCCCCCGCGTAGCGATCAAGCAGAACCCGCGACACCGGCGCTGTATTCACCAACGCGTAGTCAAAAATCGGCCGGTGTGCATGTTCATAAATCCGCTCAATATGCTGAGACGCGGTAAGGTTAAGGCTCTCATTGGCCTGGGTCATCAAGTTGCAGACATACACCCGTACCGCCTTCGAAGAAGCAAGAGCCTCAGAAACCCCCTTCACCAGAAGGTTGGTAATGATGCTGGTAAAAAGCGAACCGGGACCGATGGTGATGAGGTCGGCGCGCTCAATCGCCTCCAGCGTCTCCGGCAGCGGCTCGGCATCCGCTGGATCGAGCGTGAGTTCAACGATGCGCTGGCGGCTGGCGGTGATGTTGGTCTCTCCGTGTACCACGGAACCGTCGTCCATTTGCGCCGCGAGAGACACGTTGGCGTTGGTTGCGGGATAAATGTGGCCCCGGGTCGCGAGGACCTGCGAAGAAAGCTTGATCGCCTGGGCGAAATCTCCCGTGATCTCGACCAGCGCGGCAACGAAGAGATTGCCGAAACTATGACCCTCGAGGCCCTCCCCGGTGGTAAAGCGATGGCGAAAGAGGCGGGAGATCAGATGTTCGTCTTCAGAGAGAGCCACCATGCAGTTGCGCAGATCGCCGGGGGGAAGCATGTTAAAGCCGCGGCGCAGCCTCCCACTCGAGCCCCCGTCGTCGGTTACCGTGACCACGGCGGAAAGATCGGAGATAAGGCAGGGGGCGTCCCCGCAGTCGGCGGAAGAGGGATGCGGCGATACGACGTAGCGCCGTAGCCCGCGCAGCAGAGTGGAAAGACCAGTGCCTCCGCCGATGGCCACGGCACGAATGCTGGTACGGTCGGGGATCCTTCGCGTGACGCTGGCATTGGCAGGCCGTGGCTTAGCCAGGGTGGCGGAGGGAGTTTTCACCATAAAGCGATCACACAGCTAACCCTACGCCAGGAAACCAATTCCGGCGACTCCCTGAAAGCGGGAGCCGGGAAAGCGAAGATTCCTGGCGCTTACGGAACTTCGGGGTAGAGCAATTCGGTAAAACGGGGGTCATCGGCCATATCTTGGAAATCTGAATCGCTGCGCGCCTGGATGCGGTTCCGGGGGCTTAGTTCAATCGCTTTGGCCAGGTGCTCGAGACAGGGTTCGGCCAGCCCGGTCATGCTTTCCAGGATAGCCAGACCGTAATAGGCGTAGTCGGCGGTCGGGTTGGTTTTGAGAATTCCCTGGAACTGATCGCGAGCCTCTTCATAGAAGCCTGTATTCAACAGGGAAATCGCGTAGTCATACTGCTCCTCGGTACTGTCGAAGGAGAGACCGCTTTGTTGGGCACGGCGCTGGCACGCTACGAGATACACCCGCACCCGCTCTAGAATCTCGACCGGACCGTCCTGGCTCAGCTTTTCAAAGACCACCCGGGCTTTATCGTACTTGCCTTCATGCATCCACTGCAGCGCAGTCTGATATTCGTTCAGAGATTTCTGGTGCGAAGCATTGGGCATCGGGCGCGCCTTGCCCTCGATGGTTCGAGGATTGCGCCGAGCGGGGATACCCTGACCTGTGTTTTGCATAACCCACTCTTCTTTCAACCTGTCAGGCGACAGGAGTGTACATAGATCGAAACATTGTGATGCAACCGGCTGTCAGATTCGTCTTTATACGCACCGCAAGCGCATACGTCAACCCGGCAATCGCGCGGGCCTCCTTGGCAAGACTGTAGCACGGGCGCCCGGGAACGTCGTCATTCCAGCGAGAACCGGGCCCATAGTGGGACGGACTCACGATTTCGCTTGAGGTCGGTAAACCGCCGGGTTGAGCGCCGGGTCGTTATACATCTTGAGCTGCCGGTAGAGCTTGAAACTTCGTCGGCCATGGAGGACCTGCTCCCACAGCCGGTCGAGCGACGCGGCCAGGTCTCCCCGTTGCTCCGTCAGGATGCGCAGCCGTTCCTGGTTGCGCTCGGCATGGCCGTTGGGCGCTCCGGGGCGGTCGATCTCTTCCCGGGTATGAAAAAGCTTAAGCGACAGAATCGAAAGCCTGTCCAGGATCAGCCCGGGCGACTCGGAATGGAGTTCGACGCCGGCAACGGGCAGGTTCTGCCGGTTAAGAAAATCCAACAACAGCACATCGCACTGTTCGGTAAGATCGTTGCGCCGCTGGTTGGCGCAGTCAATGAAGCGTTTGATCCCGGCGATGTCCTGGTCGCTGGCTTGGGGGCTGCGCGCCTTATCCTCCGCGTGCCACAGCTCGAAGTTGGCCAGGTGCTGCTCTGCCACCGCGCGCGCGAAACCAGTCAGCGAAGGGGCCACGGCCGGAGCCGCGTGGTGCCAGGCGTCCGTGCACCGGTCCTGAAGCGAAGTGACCTGCGTCGAGCTGAGGAGCAGGGGGTCGGACGGGCTGGCGGGCATGTATGGCACCAGAAAGGATGCGTCGAATGGAGCCTCTGGAATTGCGCGCCAACCAACTTCTCAGGTAGCTCCGAGACGTGGTGAGCTCGGTGGGAATCGAACCCACGACCCACGCATTAAAAGTGCGTTGCTCTACCGACTGAGCTACGAGCTCATTCTCTGCACAGTTTCCAAAGTACCACAAAGGCCCCGGATGGCTGGACCCCGGCAGGCAAGCTCTCAGCGGTAGCACAGTGGCCAATTGCGAGGTATGTTAGGGAACTGGAGTTTCCCGGGGATTCGATACCTGGGCTTGAACCCGCGCGCGACTTTTTGGGGCCGTCGAGTAAACGAAATGACACCAGAACCGGAGGATATCGCGACGCTTTACTCCCGGGCGCACATGGAGGGGACCAGGTACTGGGCCTTTTCTGCGTCGCGCATGCAGGTGCGGGGACAGTTCCGCCTTGGAATCGTTCGCGAACCTCTGGAATGGCGTGATCCCGCTTGGCCTGCGCCGCCGCCGCGACCGGGGGAACAATTCCAGGAAGTTCGGGTTCAGGAACCCCAGGTTCGGGAACCCCTCGTTCAGGAACCTCAGGTTCAGGAAGTCCAGTTTGAGCAACCGCTGGTTCAGGAAGTCCCCGCTCCAGAACAGCAAGTTCAAACACCCCAGGTCGAGGTACCCCAAGTCGAACCGAAACCGGTCAGCAAGCCGGCCGCTCCCGCCGGCCCCGACAGCAAAGCACCGGTCGAGACGATGCCGCCAACCAGTCCCGGAGTGCTTAGCCGCTGGTATGCGTTGCGCTCTGTTTTTACCTCCGCAGAGCCGCCCGTGGGGCCTTTTCCACTGCCGGGCTTCGAACAGCGGCCCCCCATCGTCATGCTTTTTTCGCTCGCCGGCGGAGTGGGTAAAACCTGCCTCGTGGCCACGCTCGGGCGTGCTCTCTCAGCTCTCGGGGAGCACGTACTGATCGCCGACACAGCTGCCGGCGGAGTGTTGCCATTTTATTTTGGCGCGCGTGAAGAAAAGCCGGGCCTGGTCCGCACCTTCTCTCCTCCGCCTTCCCCCCTCGCTCCGGAATGTGACGCTCCGGTGCAGATGCTGAACCTTCAGGCACAGCCACTTCCCGCCGATCGCGGTGAGCCTGACCCTCTGCTGGGAGAGCTCCTGCACGATGCTCGCGGGGCAAGCCGCATCCTGCTCGACGTGGCTACGGGCAGCCGTGAGATGACGAGCCGGCTGCTGCCGCTTTGGCCTACCGTTCTCGTGCCCGTCCTTCCCGACATGAGCTCGGTGGCCAGTCTGGGACTGATCGAGGATCTGTTGGCCGGTCCGGTCAGTCAGCTTGGCCAGGGAGGACGCCCGGGAAAGACTCTCTACCTCTTGAACCAGTTCGACGCCTCGTCTCCGCTGCATCTGGACGTGCGCGCCATTCTGCAGCAGCAATTGGGCGATCGCCTCCTGCCTCTCGTGCTGCGTCGCAGCCCCGCGGTGAGCGAGGCATTAGCGGAAGGAATGACGGTGATCGATTACGCGCCAGGTTCAGAAGTTGCGGAAGACTATCGAGCCCTCGCCGGTTGGCTACGAAGCTTCGTCGCGCCTGCCGTCGCCAGTGGCGTGCGCTGGAGCGAGCGATAATCCGGTCGCCCCATGTTTGTACCCGTCGCGCGATGTGGGATTCCACAGCGTTACACCTGGAGAGCTCTCACTCCACCGATAACGCATCTCAAGATTTGCGTATCCAAATCTCGTTAGGGGTAAACCCCTCACCCCTTCACCTTGAGTTTGCCCGCTTCAACTGTGACAATCGAGGAAAGAATTGCGTCGAACAAGGGCTATGAAGTCAACGCACAAACGGTTCGCTGTGGTTCTCCTGCTGATGTTCTTGCCCGCGTATATCGCCAATGCCTCGCCTCCCGCCGACATCGAGCGCGGCTTCCAGAGTATGTATAACCTGGAATTTGACCAGGCCCATCAGGATTTCTCCGCCTGGGAGCAGCTACATCCGGACGATCCTCTCGGACCGGTTTCGCAAGCTGCCGGCTACCTGTTCGGTGAGTTTGCCCGTCTCGGCATCCTCGAAAGTCAGTTCTTTACCAACGACAAGACCTTCGAAGCCCGCCCCAAGCTCGCTCCGGATCCCGGGGTGCGCGATGCGTTCAACCGCGCCGTCGATCGGGGCGACCAGCTTGCAAACGCGGTGCTTAAGCAGCATCCCGAGGACAACAACGCTCTCTTTGCCAGCATCCTGGCGCTCGGCTTGCGGTCAGACTACGCCGCATTGATTGACAAGCAGGATTTTGCCGCGCTGCGGTACATGAAGCAAAGCCGAATTCTTGCGCAACAGCTACTGAGGCAAAAGCCGGACGAGTACGACGCTTTGCTGGCCGTCGGGGTAGAAAACTATCTGACCGGCATCAAGCCGGCGCCGGTGCGCTGGATGCTGAGCTTAGGCGGCATCGATCCGAACAAGGAGCAGGGAATTCGCGAGCTCGAGCAAACCGCCGCCCATGGAGATCTCTTGAAGCCCTTCGCCAAGCTATTGCTGGCCGTGGCCGCGTTGCGCGACAAAAACAATCAGCAAGGGTGTGATTTGCTGCATCAACTCGCAGTTGCCTATCCGCGCAACGCTCTCTATCGTAACGGCGCCCCCGAATGCCATTAAGCCATTTCACGCAGACAGGGCGAATCGATCCAAATCTACGGAACGCGCGAGTCTCCTGGGAGTCACCGCTCTTGACGCTTTGTATCAGGGCACGACTTCAGTCGTGCCGAAAAGGGCCAGTAAAACGAGGGCTTTAGCCCCTGAGTTACGTCTTTTCCTCCTTCAAGGGTACGGGCTTTAGCTCCTGATGGAATCCCCATCATCTGAGGACAGAACGGTTGCTTCTGGGATCAGACCCGTCGAGGCCCGGAGGGCCGTCCGCTAAACGTCAGCCCAGCCCGGAAGGGCTGGGTTCATCCCCATCATGATCGGGAGCGCCATAGGCGCGGCACCCATGTTCTCCTCAACCCATCGGGCGGAGGATGTCACCGGCTTTGTGGGGTTCTCCATCGACACACGGCGTCTGTCTGATACCTAGCGCTTCGCCTTGCTGATGGGAACTACCTGCACCGTCGCATCCCGAATCTCTGCGAGAAACCGGTTAAGGACCGAACCATGCAGAAGAATATCGAATCGAGAGCGCGCCGATTGCCCGAACACCACGTGCGAGATGCTCTCTTGTTGCGCGAACTCGATGAGCGCATCGGCGATATTCTTATCCTTGAGCACGATCACCTGAGCGCCCAGCTCACGGGCCAGACGTTGATACTCTTCCATGCGTTGATACTCCCCCGCGTCTCCATGGCGGGCATCCTCGTCCGGTGACTCCACCCGGACCGCGTACCAGTTGGTGGCCAGGCGTCCGGCAATGCGGGCTCCCACCCGCAACAGGCGTTCGGCTCCCGGACGAGGGGACAGGCAGACCATCACCTTCTCCGGTATGGGAGCCTGTTCCAAACCCTGGCTTCGGCGGTATTCCGCCGCCCGGGAGCCAACCTCTTCCGCGGTTGTGCGCAGCGCAAGCTCCCGCAGCATATTGAGATTGCCTTTGCGGAAAAAGTTCGCCAGCGACTGCTCGATCTTCTCCGCGGCATAGATCTTGCCCTGTTTGAGCCGTGATCGCAGCTCCTCTACCGTGACGTCCACATTCACGACTTCATCGGCCCGCTTCAGGAAACTATCCGGAATCGTTTCCCGGATCTGGGTATCCGCCGAACGCGAAACCGAGTCGTTGAGTGTTTCCAGATGCTGTATGTTGACCGCCGTCATTACGTTGATCCCGGCGTCCAGCAATTCCAGTACATCTTCGTAACGCTTGCGGTTTCTCGATCCCGGCACATTGGTGTGCGCCAGCTCATCCACAATGCAGAATTGCGGATGCCGGGCGAGGATCGCGTCCAGATCCATCTCCTCCAGAACCACCGATCGGTACGGAATGGCCCGGCGCGGGATGAGTTCCAGGTCCTTTACCTGGTCTTGCGTATCTTTCCGGCCGTGCGGTTCGATCAGTCCGATGACGACGTCGAGCCCCTGCTTCCTCATCAGGTGCGCATCCTCGAGCATCTGGTAAGTCTTGCCCACGCCGGGCGCGGCCCCGATGTAGATGCGCAGCTTTGCCAGCTCCGGCGCGGTGGGTGTGATGTCGGTCGAGGGTTCGGTCATCTCTCTTGCGAAGATTAAAGCATCAGCCGAGAAAGCCCAACTGCGGGTTCACCCTGCGCGTCGATCGAGGGTCAAATCAGGAACCTGGCCGCGACCACGCCTCGTGATTGTTTGACAGGACCGTAACCTTGCAACGGCTACAGCATTTTCCCTAATGGTGTAGACCGGGTAACTGCACCTGACGCGGCCATTCCGTCGAAGCCCCGGGGCCCCCAGCAGCGAAGCTGGCTGGGGTGGGAAGAATGGCCGCACATAACCGACCTGACCAGACCACTGTATTAGGAAAAATGCTTTAACCGACCTCGATCGGATGCCGCGTGGCTACGGTGGTGGCGACGGGAAGAGTGAAAGTGAACGTTGCTCCGTGGCCAAGCCTGCTCTCCACCGAGACCTGGCCACCCAGCAATTCGACCAGCCGGCGCACCAGGGCAAGCCCCAGGCCCGTCCCCTGGTCGTGCGCCGCGTTGAACCGGCCAAACAGGTTTGGCAGCCGATCGGTCTCGATACCCCGGCCGGAGTCACGCACGAAAAATTGCACCATTTCCTTCTCCTCCTTTGCCTGTAGCAGGATGGTGCCGTTCTCCGGTGTGTAGCGCACAGCATTGCTCATCAGGTTATCCATGATGCTCCGCAAAGCCCGGCGATCTCCATTCACATAAGAAAGGTCGGCGAATGCTTCGATCTGCACATCGATGTTCTTGGCCCGCACTTCATCCCGTGCCCGCGAGTAGGCGTCGCGCAGGATATCGATGGGTCGGAATCGATCCATGCGGATTTCGCGCCGTCCGGTATCGATTTCGGAAACTTCGATCAAATCGGACATGAGGTCGTTGAGACGCTCCGCATCCTCCTCGGCTCCGTGGAGTACATCCGCCTGCAAGGGACGCAACTCGCCGGCGAATCCTGAGGTGAGCGTGTACAGGCTCAGTCGAAGCTGTTCCAGGGGCTTGCGCAATTTTTGCGAGGCGACACTGAGGAAGCGAGTCTTGAACCGATCGATGTCCTGCATCTGCGTGATGTCCTCAAGCACGCTGACCGCTCCCAGCAATTTGCCTTCGAGATCTCGCATGGGCGTCGTGCGCAGCCGATAGCTGCGCTGTCCCTCGCCCAGTTTCATTGGCAGCATCGCAGCTTCATTCTCGCTGTTGATCGATTGCCGCATGGACACGGCGTCGCGCACGGCCCGCAGAATCCTCTCTCCTCCTGGCGTGTTGGTCAGCGCCATCCGATCCGCGGCGGCATCGCCCAGCACTTCGCTCGCGGCTTGATTCACTTTCAGTACATGCCCCTTCGCGTCGGTCACGATCACCGGCTCGAAGATCGATTGCACCACGGCATCCGAGAGCTGCTGGTCCATCTGCTTGCGTCCATATTCCGTGTCCCGCAGGTCGCGAAGCCGCACCGCCATGCGGTTGAGCTCGGTCGCAATCGTGCCCAGGTCGTCCCGGGTTCGCCACTCGATGCGTTGTTGTAAATCGCCCTGGCCAATGCGGCGTGCCGCCGCGGCCGTGCGCCGGATCGGCCGGATGATGGAGAAAATAAAGCCGGCCGCGATCGCAAGCCCGCTCAGCATGCACAGGATAGTGATGATCGTAGCTCGCCGGGCCAGCACAGAACGCGCCTGCACTGCCGTGGAGAGGGAGGCGTGGTGATCGAGTGCGGCTGCCTGGTGGAGAGACAGGGAATCATGCAGACCGACGGCAAGCAACAGGGCGAGAAGGAGAACGTAACCGAAAATGAGTCTCTGATACAGCGTCAACATGAACCATCTCTCCGCGCTTTTTCCGAGAGTATTATTTTGCGCCTTCCCGGCGGTGAAGCAAAGCTCCGCTTAGCCGGCAAACGCGGACTCGGGCATTGGTGAACGGACATGGGAAGCCCGTGCTTGCCTGGGCTGGCAACACGATCCAGGTGACCCCGAGGGGTTGAAGCCGTGCCAGCCGCAGCTCATCAGCGGCGCTGTTGAGCTGCGCTGTGGCCCCGGATTGTTGCTCCCACGAAGGCGCCGCCTGGGGAAAGTTGCTCGCGATTCCGCCGTCTTTAAACCAATCAGCGACCGCGCTTCTCTCCGCGGTTGCGCGAAACCCCTGGGCGTCCTCGCCCGCGCTTTCAATGTAATCATTGTCGAGCGCGAAGATCGCATCGTTGGGTGTGTTGGCACGAATCCACAGGAAGGCCTGCTGCCACCGATTGCGTGGCGCCAGCCCCGGCCATTCCACATGGTTGGACTCCGGATAAGTAAGCCGCTGGCCGGCAAAGAGAGCGCCCAGCACCAAAAGATAGAACACAGCGACCGTGCGCTTGTGCCGTTGCGCCAACGTGGCCAACAGCCCGCCGGCCAGCAATACGCCCGCCAGGTAGACGAAGTGGAAAATTCTCAACACCTGCAGTCGCGCCAAAGGCAGACTACCGCTGCGATGCACAAAACAAAGGGATATAAGCAGCCCGCAACTGCCCGTCCCCGTTGCTGCCATCGCCAGTGTCCGCGCAGCCCACGGCATGCGGCTGCGAAAGCCCGCGAAGCCTAGCAGGATCAGCGGTATCACTAGACCTGGATATTCGTACCAGCGCCAACTGGAAAGAAAAAAATAAGACCGGCTAAGGATCGCGCGGTTGTAAGCAAGGCTGGGATCCGCATGACGCGTGGCTACGAAGACGGCGGCACCCAGCAGCCACCCCATTCCGAAGACCACACCCAGAGTCAACCACATGTTTCGCCTGATAAGGGCAACGGTCAGCATGCTGATTGCCGTGTAGCCGGCCATCAGGGGGTGGAGCAGAGCAGCCACGGCCAGCCAGAGGAAGCACTCCGCCCATTTCTCGTCGAGCACGGCCGCCAACGCGAAAAGACACAGCGGCGTGGAAAATGAGCGAGCCGTGACGTAAGGATCCATGATGGAGAGCGACGTGCCCGCAACCGGAAGAGTGAAGCAGCATGCCGCCAGCAACACCGCGCCCCAGCAGGCGCGGGGCGTCGAGAATATTCGTACGGCTACCCGCCATGATCCGAGAAGGAACAGAAAGATCGAAGCCAAATGGCAAACCAATAGCAACGCCGGCAGAGATCCCCGGTAAAGCAGCAGTGGGGCCAGAACATGGGCAAAAATCGAGAGATGCGTGGGCGATGAGGCGAAGACCGCGTCTGACTGATAAAGGCTGGGATTGGCGAGCTTTTTGATGCCGGTAACGTAGACCGCGCCATCATCGGCCAGCGGATGGTAACCATGGACTAAAAGCACCGCCGGAGTTACCAATGCCATGGTGATCACTGGGTGCCGGGCATAAAAAGGCAGGCCGATTCCTCTCTTATCGCTCATAGAGCGCTCTTTTTTTAGCCATTTGCCTCAGCGACTTCGCGCTTCTGTCATCTTGCCCGTCCCCGCACGTGCCAGGGGATCCGAATTTCTTACAGCGAAGCACTGGATCAAGCCTAGCCTACCGTTTGCAGGGCTTTAGGCGCACACTTTCACCCGCGACTTCTCTCGGAATCACACTGCTCTGCTGCGGCGAACTCGGTGGGTGAGTCAGCGGAGAATCCTCCTTCAGCCGTCCCTGCGGGACTCAATCGTGTTTCATGATCTACCCAGGACTGGCATGTTTCGTGATGTACCCAGGACTATGTTCCACAAGCGCTAACTTGTTCGGAATGCTTTTTTTCAAACTCCTACAAAATCGTCATCCTGAGAGTCTGTAACTTTTTCGATCTTTTCGTGTTTTCTGCGTAGCTAACCGAATGCTTTTCACCCCCCACAAAGCCGTCATCCTGAGCGAAGCGCCGCGCGGATCTATCGCATAGCGGACGGCTTATGGCGCGCAGTCGAAGGACCCCGGCGATGCTTGTTAGCAGATGCTCTTCCCAGCTTTTCAGCCACAAACTACAGGCCAAATCAAAAAAGTCACAGCCTCTCAGGATGACGATTTTGTGGGAATTTTGAAGAGGAGCATCCCGTACGTTAGCGCTTATGGGACTGGCGTCCTGGGCTAAGTCCAGCCTTGTCCAAATTAGCTCTTTTACTGCTTTGCTTCACCGGTCGCTGGTAATGCCAAGCTTGATTAGCTCCTGCGTGAGAGAACCGCAGAAGAGCATCCAGCCGCTCCCTAGGCCCGGAGGGCCGGCCGCCAAACGTCAGCCCAGCCCGGAAGGGCTGGGGCATCGATGGAGGATGATGGAGCGCCGTGGGCGCGGCACCTTTTGCTTCTGTTACGACTCCGAACGAACGGCGTAGCAAACTCTGCCGCTCTCTACTACCCAACCTGATCCCAAATGATCGGTCGCCGAACAAACTCGTCTAAGAAAATCAACCCAACAGAGTCGACCAATCAGCTAACTTGGACAGCTCTGAAGTTCAGCGTCCCTTCGGGACTAAACCCTAAATCCCGATTTTCACACATGCCCTAAAGGGCCAGATGATTTTGCTGGGTTTGTAGAATCGGCCTTTTAGGACCTGATGGAGCGCCATTTACCCCCAATCGGGCTCCTCGTTCCGAGACTTAGGGCGCATAGGGAGCTTAAGGCGCACACTTCCCCCCGCTACTCCCCCGCTCACTGCCGCTGGTAGCGGCCGAGCACATCGGCAAGAGTCACCATCCCCTCCAATGTGCCCCGGCTGGCTCGATTCTGGATCGGCAGAACCGGCCAGCGTGCCAGGTACGGAATCGCGCTATCCAGCGGCAAATCCGGGAACAGGAGCGGTGTCCGGTCGGGCTTGAGGGCGCGTTCGAGAGGCGTGTCCGGGGTCTGCGTCGCCGCGATGGACGTGTATTCGCCTCGATTCATGGAGTACCACGAACCATCCTTGAGCTTCACCAGCAACATCGGGGCATCGGCAATTGCCAGTTGGGCGGACACTTCCTGCAAGGTTGCCGTACCGGGAAACACGGGCAAGGTCACCGGGCACAGAGCATCCTCCAAATGCAGGACACTCTCCTCGCGCTGCTCCTCCATGGAAGGCAGGTCGAGGCCGTCCTGATGGGTGAAGGTTTCAAAAATCGGAAACGGCTGAAGACTCCGAGAGACCAGGTAGGCGATGGTATTCGCCAGAATCACCGGAAGCACAATGGAGTAATTGCCGCTGACTTCAAGCACCATGAAGACCGAGGTTAACGGGACGCGTAAAAACGCAGCGAACAGAACGCCCATGCCTACCAGCGCATACGAACCGACCGAAATAGGGAAGCTGGGGAAAAAGATCTTCTCGAAGGTCCCAATCGAGGCCCCCAGCATTGCTCCGATAAACAGCGTCGGGGCGAACATCCCTCCAGGGGTTCCACTGGAAAAGGAGATCGTCGTCGCCACAATCTTCAGCAAGGCGAGAGCGAGAAGAAATTTCCACGTGAACTGGCCGTGCATAGCCTGGTCAATCACGTTGTATCCAGGCCCCATCACCTGCGGAGCTCCGAAATAAGCGATTGCCCCAACAATGAGACCAGCGATCGGTGGCTGGATATAGAAGGTCCACCGGGGAAGGCGCCGAAGACGAGGCCGCAAATAGCCAAGCGCCTTGGACAAGAGAAGCGAGGCGACACCACCCGCGATGCCGAGAACCGCGTAGGCGAGAAGTTCCTGGGGCCCCTTCAGCGTGACCACCGGGATGCGAAACATCGGCTCCGCGCCCCAAAACGTGCGCGCTACCACGACGCTGGAAATAGCAGCCAGCACAATGGAGCCTAGAACAGCTGCGCTCCATCGTCCAATTACCTCCTCTACCACGAAAAGAATGGCTGAGATGGGAGCGTTGAATGCCGCCGCGAGGCCCGCAGCGGCCCCTATGGGCGCGAACATCCGCAGCCGCTCGCGCGAAAGATTCAGGCGACGGCTGACCATGGAGGCCACACCCGCTCCAATCTGAAGCGAAGGGTCCTCGGGTCCAAGGGAAAATCCACCACCGATGGCCAATCCAGCGGTGATAAATTTCCCCATCACCATTCTGAAAGAGATGTAGCCGTTGTAGATGTAAAGCGCTGCCTTGGTCTGGTTTATGCCGCTGCCGCGAGCCCCGGGAAAGACAAGCTGAACCAGGACCGCCACCACCAGCCCCACGCCCATGGGTACAAAAAATAAGCGGAGCTGACCCGGGTGTGGCGATGACCCGAGCGTGAGTACCTGGATCCAGCTGATAGCCACTCGGAAACAGACCACCATCAGTCCGGAGATGACCCCGATGAAGATCGAAAGCACGAGGAAGAGTCGCTCGTCTCGATTTGGCGCCAGTCTTTGCACCTCCGCAGGGTTAGGACGGTAGCGCCTTTCCGCCGCAACCTCCACCGGGTCGATTTCAGGAGGCACGCCGGGAACCGGGTTCACGCCTGGCGTTTCCGTGGCCGTGCTCATTCTTCTTCCACCTGGTTCGGCGCTTGGGCAATTTTCAATAGCAAAGCATCGTCCCCTGTTGCAGCTCCGCAGACTTGCTGCGTAATCAGCTCAGTATCGTAGATGAGTTGCATCTGCGTTTGCGCCAGCTCAGGATCTTTCTCCAGATCGGCCAGGGAGATTTTTGCCGGCAACTTCTGCCATCGCTGCAGCAAACCTTGCAGGGGGTCGACCGGGGGGAGGGCAGCCGCCTGGTCCCCGGTAGGCTTGGCCGGCTGGCGGGAAAAACGGGAGGCCAGGCTTTGTAGCGGGTTCGAGGGACTCTTCGGTGCAGGCGCGCTGGTCGACGCCGGGTTAGATGGCATCGCAGCCCTGTCCTGGGTACATTTCGCCAATCGTTCCATGGCCAGCTTACGAGCGGTGAGAATCCGGCTGTCTTGTTCCCGCGGGTTTAACCGGGAGGACGGGTAGAGGGCCAGCAGTCGGGATATTTCTGCCACCTCATCGCGACTTTGCTGCAAAGCCGCGGCCGACCCCTGCTCAGAGCCTGGTTCCGTGGCAGGCAGTTCGAGAGCGCGCGAGAGAAAACGTTTCGCCTCCAGGTAACGTCCCAGCTGAAAAGCCATTTGCCCCGCACCGTCGAGAGCCTCTCGCAGAGAGGGGTGATGATGCAGAATCGTCTTATAGACATGCAATGCATCGGCCGGGTCTTGCGCCTGCTCCATGGTGCGCGCAATCTCCAGCTGGACGCTGATGTCGTCGGCAGGGGCATTCCCCGAAGCCACGAGCAACTCGTTTCGAGCTTGGTCCAGGCGGTGATGGGCGATGAGGTAGTTGATGAGCTCAAAACGAACCTCACGCCGCCGAACATAACCGTCGCCCTCCCAGTTCCCGTAAATTGCCTTTTGATAATCGTCGACTGCCTGGCCTTCGTTCCCTTGCCGGGCCGCCAGCCGGGCAAGTTGCAGGTTGATCAGGCCGTTGCCCTGCTCACTTTCCAGCAGCGCATTGAAATAAACGGTCGCTTCCTGGATACGGCCGGCGGACGCGAGCGCTTCGGCCAGCTTGATGGCTGTGCTGCGATCATTGGGGGCAAACGCCAGCGCTGAGCTGAGGGCGTCAATCGCTGCCTGCGGCTTGTTATCCCGCAAAGCCTGTTCGCCGCGTTGCAGCCATCGAGCGGCCAGTTCTACCTGATGAGAGGCGTAAGATTGATAGAGATAATTCGTCAGCAGGGCCAATAGGGCCGTGATCGCGAACAGGTTAACCAGGGACAGCGTATCTGTAAGGATCAGACGGCGCCGCTCAATCCGGTCGCTGGCGCTCAGAGGAGATTTAAAAGCCAAGAACGACATCGCTATTTCAGTTTACTTGGATTCGATCATCTGAACTCCGTGGACTGTTTGCATCGCCGGGAGCGTACACACAAATGAACCAGACAAGCGGACCCGAAACCAACGTCGCGCCGGTCACCAGCCTGGAGGAGAAAGCGCAAGCCCTCCACGCGAGATTGTGTTCGCTCAAGAGCGTCATCGTCGCCTATTCCGGCGGCGTCGATTCCGCTTACCTGGCGTACGCGGCTCATATCGCGCTTGGACCGCAAATGCTGGCCGTGATTGCGGATTCCGCCAGCCTGGCGCGCTCGCAATTTGCCGATGCGCTGGATTTCGCCCGCGAACATGGCATTCCCTTGCGCTCCATCGAAACCCACGAGCTGGAAAACGAACAGTATGCAGTCAACGGGCCGGATCGTTGCTTTCACTGCAAGGATGAACTCTTCAGCATGCTGGAGCAGGAGCTTGAGCGCACCGGCTTTGCGGCTCTGGCTTACGGGTTGAACCTCGATGACGGGCAGGACTTCCGCCCCGGCCATAAGGCGGCGGCGCAGCATCGGGTGACGGCTCCGCTGGCAGAGGCAGGGCTTACCAAAGCCGATGTGCGGGCCCTGGCCCAGCGCGCAGAGCTGCGGGTTTGGGACAAGCCGGCTTCGGCGTGCCTTTCCTCGCGCATGGAATACGGCCGGCGCGTGACTCCCGAGGCGCTGCGCATGATCGAACAGGCCGAGGATTCACTGCGCGGCCTGGGGCTCAAGCGGTTCCGGGTGCGGCATCACGGCTCCATTGCCAGGATCGAGATCGCGGAAGAAGAGATGGCCGGTGTCCTGCAAATGGGCAGGATGAAGGCCATGGCCGCCGTGGTTCGCGCTGCAGGATTCCGCTACGTCTCTCTGGATTGCGAGGGCTACCGTTCCGGCTCCATGAATGAAGTGCTGCCCGTCGAGATATTAACGGGCTTCCAAAGCGGCGGGCCCAGGTGAGCGAGTTTTTGACGAGCGAGGCTATGCGCATCGGCTACCTGGAGTGTTTTGCCGGTATCAGTGGCGATATGCTCATGGGCGCACTGGTAGATGTCGGTGCTCCCATAGAACTGCTCGAGCGAACCGCGGCTTCGCTGGCTCCGGGCGCGAAATTGCGGGTCACCAGGGTAAACAGGAGCGGGATTCAGTCCACCAAGGTCGATGTCCTGGTCAACGGCCAATTGCATGAGCCGGCAGCCGATTCCGGACCGATAGAGCACGAGAACCATCATGACCATGACCACGGCCATCACCATCATGACCATGGCCATGAGCATGAGCATCCAACTCACCACCATGAGCATGAGCACGGTCGCGGCCTGCCGGAGATTCGTAAGCTCGTGATGGGTGCAGACCTGACCGAGCGCGCCCGCAACCTCAGCCTGAGCGCCTTTAACTTGTTGGCGCAGGCAGAGGGTCGCATCCACGGCATTCCTCCCGAGGAGGTTCACTTCCATGAAGTGGGCGCGGTCGATGCCATCGTGGATATCGCCTGTTCCGCCGCGGCCGCCGATGCGCTCGACCTGGACAAGTGGTATTGTTCCCCCGTCAACGTAGGCAGTGGCTTCGTAAATTGTGCCCACGGCCGCTTCCCGGTACCCGCCCCGGCGACTGCGGAACTTCTCAAAAACTTCCCCGTCTATTCTGCGCACGCGCAGGTAGAGTTGGTCACCCCAACCGGCGCGGCGTTGCTGCGAGCGCTGGACTGCCGCTTCGAGGCGACGCCGGTAATGCGCACCCAGGCCATCGGGTACGGGGCTGGGACTCGCAATCCAGAGCGCTTTCCCAACGTCTTGCGGGTGAGCATCGGCGAGATTACGAAAGGGCTGCCGTGGGGCGGGGAAAAGGTGACCGTATTGGAGTGCGCGATAGACGATCTCAGTCCCCAGGTCCTGGCTCATACGGCACAGCTGGCATTGGAGCGGGGCGCGCTCGACGTCATGAGCGCGCCGGTAACCATGAAGAAGGGACGCCTGGGGACACTGCTCACGGTGCTGTGTAAGCCCGGCGATCGAGACCATCTGCAGCAGTTGCTATTCCGCGAAACCTCCTCCCTGGGGATCCGCGTGCGGGAGGAAGATCGCGTCATCCTGGATCGGGAGATCACTCCCGTACAAACGGAGTTTGGCCTGATCCAGATCAAGACCGGCTCCTGGCGCGGAGAAGAGTGGAATGTCGCGCCCGAATTTGAGGACTGTCGTCGCGCAGCGATAGCCTTCGATGTGCCGCTGAAGACGGTCATGCAGGCGGCGTTGGCTGCCTGGCGCACACGCCAAGGGGGTCTTGACCCCGCGAGCACAACATTCGAGGCGGGATCCAGATCATGACTGCGGAGACAATCCTCGAAATGCTGCAGCGGGTACGCGACGGTGGTCTGCGCCCGGAAGAGGCTATGGAGCGTCTCGCGAATCTGCCTTACGAGGAAGCAGGCTTCGCCAAGATCGACCATCATCGCCGC
The DNA here is from genome assembly GCA_963838445.1 of uncultured Acidobacteriaceae bacterium. Lineage (GTDB taxonomy): Bacteria > Acidobacteriota > Terriglobia > Terriglobales > Acidobacteriaceae > PALSA-350. The sequence continues at coordinate 15,019 of CAWIRT010000062.1, read as the reverse complement.
CTGCGTACGGGCCTGCCTGAGGTGATCTACGCCGGAGGTAAGACGGCCGCGCAGGTGGGAGAAATCTTCTATCGTATGGCGGCGATGGGGGGCGACGTGCTGGCGACCCGCGCCGATGAGGCCGCGTTTGCTGCCGTGAAAGCCCTCGTCCCGCAGGCGCAATACCACGAAGTGGCCCGCATCGTCGCTCTGCGGCAGGCGCGGCCAGATGCTCTCCACGGCGCAGGTGCACTGGCGGTTCTTTGTGCGGGGACCAGCGATCTTCCTGTAGCCGAGGAGGCGGCCGTTACCGCCGAGGTCATGGGCGCGAATGTTCGCCGGATTTACGACGTAGGAGTGGCCGGCCTGCATCGTCTGCTTGCCCATCGCGAGGAACTCCGCGAGGCCGAGGTTGTCATAGTCTGTGCCGGCATGGAAGGCGCCCTGCCCAGTGTCGTAGGGGGAATGGTGGGGGCCCCGGTGATTGCCGTACCTACCAGTGTGGGGTACGGCGCAGCCTTTGCGGGTATCGCAGCGCTGCTGGGCATGTTGAATTCATGCTCGCCCAACGTCACGGTGGTCAATATCGACAACGGATTCGGCGCCGCCTACGTGGCTTCCATGATCCTGCGCCGGATCCACATTGGGAGCCGGGAGCATTCTGTCTATAACCAGGTAAGCTGATTTTCCGATTGCCCGGTTTTGCACCGGAAATGTATCTTATTCCCTCAGGAGAATCATGGCATCCACAGTCTGGAAGGGCTACATCTCGTTTGGCCTGGTGTCGGTGCCGGTGCGCCTCTATGCTGCCGCACGGGAACAGCACGTCAGTTTCAACCAGATTCACGAACCTTGCGGCTCCCGGATCAAGCAGCAGACCTTTTGTCCGGTTTGTGAGCGCGTCGTCGAACGCAACGAGCTGGTAAAGGGATACCAGGTCGATCGCGACAGCTATGTTCTGGTGAATGGGGAAGAGCTCAAGACCCTGGAAGCCGACTCATCGGAAGCCATGGAAATTGCCCAGTTCGTCAGCCTGAGCGAAGTGGATCCGATCTATTTCGAGTCATCGTACTATTCGGCGCCTGAAGATCCGGGCAAACGTGCCTATGGGTTGCTGCTCCAGGCGATGGAAAAACTGAATGTGGCCGCCATAGCCAAGGTTACGTTGCACCAGCGGGAGCAGATTGTCCTGATGCGGCCCTATCACCAGGGTATCGTGCTGCACACGCTGTATTTTCCGGCCGAAGTACGGGAAATTGCCGAATACGGCAAGACCGGGATCATGAACCTGCAAAAGCCGGAAATGGATCTGGCGGAACAGTTTATTCGCCAGCTCACCGCGCAGTTCGAACCTGAGCAGTACAAAGACGAATACCAGCAGCGGGTTCTGGATTTGATTGAAACCAAGCGCGCCGGCCAGGTTGTCGCCGGTCAACCCCATAAAGCCAAGCTGGCTCCGGTCATCGACCTGATGGAAGCTCTCAAGAAGAGCATCGCAGAGCGGGGCGCGACCGCCGCGCCAACGCTGGTCGAGCCGGACAAGAAAAAGGCGCCCAAATCCGCCCCGGCCGCAGACGCCAAGCCAACCCGGCGGCGTAAGACTGGTTAGTTCGTTTCCCGCCACAAATCGATCTGACTTGGCTCGTTCCAGGTTAAAAACTTGACCCACTAGTCTTAACTAATTAAGACTATAAATGCGCCGCCGATGCGCTCCATCTGCCGCGCGACGTCCCTATGATCAAATTCCATTCGGCTAGTCTGGTGGTGGCGGTCATGCTCTGTAGCCTGATCACGGGGACCTACGGTCAGACCGCTTCGGAGCAGACTCCTCTCGCCAGCATCAGCGGCACAGTTCTCGACGTAAACAATGGCCTGGTCTCGGGCGCCCAGGTGACGCTGCTTGCCCTGGATCACCCTGCTAGCCGCACGGCGTTATCGGACGACCACGGCCGGTTCAGCTTTTCTGACTTGGCTCCCGGAAAGTTCAAGCTCACGGTGACCTCGAATGGGCTTGAGCCGTACGCCTCCTCGGAGATTGTCTTGTACGCGGGCGAGAAATTGATAGTGCCGGAGTTCCGGCTCTCGCCTGCAGCGACGACTACCAATGTTCAGGTCTCGGTCACGCAGACAGAAATAGCCACCGAACAACTGAACGCTCAGGAGCAGCAGCGGGTCCTGGGGATGTTCCCAAATTTTTATAGCAGCTACATCTGGGACGCTGCTCCCATGTCTTCCGGGCAAAAGTATCAGCTTGCCGTACGCTCGTTAGTGGATCCGTTTTCCTTCGTGGGCACGGGTATTTTCGCCGGCGCCGAGCAATGGCGAAATACCTTTCCCGGTTACGGCCAGGGTGCGCAGGGTTACGCCAAGCGATATGGCGCTGCCTATGCTGACGAGGCGCTGAGCAGAATGATCGGCGGTGCGATCCTGCCATCGCTCCTGCATCAGGACCCGCGCTACTTTTATCGCGGCACCGGCACAAAAAAAACACGAGCTCTGTATGCCATTTCTCAGGCCATCATCTGCAGGGGAGATAACGGAAAGATGCAGCCGAACTACTCCTACGTTCTGGGGAGTTTCGCCGCCGGCGGCCTCTCAAACCTCTACCATCCCGCGGGTGATCGCGGAGTGGGCTTGACGATCGGCAATGGCTTCCTCAACGTGGCTACTCATGCCATCGATGATCTGGCGCGTGAATTCCTGTTCCGCAAACTCACCCCAAAAGTCCCCGACTACGCGCAGGGCAAGCCCTAAGCTTTTTGTGAACCTTCCCAACCGCACCACCTGGGTCTTCCCGCGAGTTCACACCAAAAGCCCTGACTTCACACGGGCCAGTCTTAGCCTTTTGTGAACTTTCCCAACCACAGCGCTTGGGTGCCCCATATCTCGCTCGTTTTTCGCGAGATGTGGGATACCACGGCAGTAAATCGGAAAGCTTTCAAACCGATGTCAGCGCGCACACTGGAAAGACTTCAAGCGGCGGCTTGTGTCTGGGGGACCACGCAAATCCTGGCCGCCAGCACAACCAGGGTGATCCACAGCACATCCGCGACCAGTAGGTGGGTAATCTGCATCCACAGGGGAGCGAGCAGCACCACGTCCGCGACCCCGAGGCCACACTGCAGGGCCAGCAGCGACAGCACCCCTATACCGAGCTTGCGTTCCGCTGGACGAGGAACGCTGCGCAGCAGCAACCAGCAGATAAAGAGGCCGGCAATCACCGCCGTGACCGGATGAAGAAAGCGCAGATGCTGCAGCCAACTGCTGCCGCTGGAGAAGTCCTGCGCCAGGGCAGCGCGGACCGAGGCGGCAGGGAACAGCGTGTCACTGAGCGCCGCCAGCGTCCCGCTCATGCCCACCAGCAGGATGGCAGCGAGCCCGGTAATAGCCTGCGGTATTTGCGAAAAACGCACCCAACGCCGATGAAAGGCCTCGCCGCCGGAGAGAAAGTGAGCACACAGCGCAAGCGCGCCGAGCAGCAGCAGAGTATTGGCCAGATGCAACGAAAGATAGACAGCGCGTGCCGGGGAACGGTTGTCTGCGGTGAGCCGTAGCAGAACCAGCAGCGCGCCCAGCAGCGCTTCATTGAAGATGAGCACCGTCGCCGCGATGACGGTAATGCGCGCCAGGTGGCCTGCCACCGTGCTACGAAATATCCAAACCAGCAGGAACAGGATGGCAATGACGGTGATGCCGCTGGTCATGCGGTGGGCAAGCTCGATCAGAGTGGCCAGGCGCGGATGAGTCTGCACCACGACTCCGTTGCACAGCGGCCAATGATCACCACAACCCGCGCCGGAGCTGGTCGCACGGACCACGGCGCCCCACAACACCACCGCCACGTTGTAAACCAGAACTCCCCAGGCAAACCGCGATAATCCAACCGAGATGCGAGAGGCGTTGCGTGTTGCGGCCGGCGAAGCCGGAAGGGCATGGGCAGAACTCATCGGCACCCCCTTCCCATCTTACCCGGCTAGCTCTTTGGCGCGTTGGGTGGCGCGCATCACCGCTTTGATCAATGTCACGCGCAACCCGCCCTCTTCCAGTTCCAGAATGCCATCGATGGTGCAGCCGGCCGGCGTGGTGACCGCGTCCTTCAGCAGCGCCGGATGATAGCCGGTCTCGAGCACCATCTTCGCCGCCCCAAAGGTAGTCTGGGCCGCTAACAAGGTGGCAACATCGCGCGGCAGGCCTACCTTGACGCCCGCTTCGGCCAGCGATTCCAGGATGATGTAGATAAAAGCCGGCCCGCAGCCGGAAAGGCCGGTCACGGCGTCCAGGTGCTTTTCCTCCACAACCACTGTCCGCCCGACGGTGGCGAACAAAAAGGCGGCGAGGTCCAGTTGTTCCTGGGTGGCAAAGCGTCCACGGCTGAGCGCAGCGATGCCCGCACCCAGCATAGACGGAGTATTCGGCATGGCCCGGACCACACCGATATCCATGTCCGCGGCATGTTCGATGGCTGTCGTCCGCACCGAGGCAGCGATCGACATCAGTAGCTTTTGCGGGGTGAGCGCGGGACGAATCTGGCGCACGACCTCAGGAACCGTAATCGGCTTAAGCCCGATCAGGATGAGATCCGCGGCCTGTGCCGCGGCGAGGTTGTCCGTCGATACATCGACTCCCCACTGGGCGGAGAGCTGCCCCGCCCGGTCCTCGTGTTCCACCGTGGCCATGATCTGCTCCGGCTCAAGTACCTTTGACTTGAGGAACGCCTGCAGCAGAATTCCACCCATTTTCCCGGCTCCGAGAATGGCTACCTTAAGGCCGTCAAGCGGCTGCTTGGCTGTAAATCCGCCCATGATGTCTCCCTTACTTTTGCGTTTTTTGTTGTGCGATCCAGCCGTCGATGCGTTGCTCCAGGTAATCCAGCGGCAGAGCGCCAGAATCCAATACCTGGTCGTGGAAGGCACCAAGGCTGAATCGGTCGCCCAGGGCCTGCTGCGCTTTGGCCCGTAGCTCCAGCAACTTGAGCTGCCCGATTTTGTACCCAAGCGCCTGCGCCGGCCACGCGACGTAGCGATCTACCTCGGCCTGTACGCCGCTTTCCTCGAGGTTCGTGTGCTGATGGAAATAGTCGACCATTTGCTGGCGCGTCCAGTGCTGCGAATGGACGCCGGTGTCGACCACCAGGCGCACCGCGCGCCAGATGTCGCCTTCCAGCCGCCCAAAATCGCTGTAGGGATCCTGGTAGAAGCCAACATCCTTGCCCAGTTGCTCGGCGTAGAGCCCCCACCCTTCGCTGTAAGCAATGTAGTCGTTGTATTTGCGAAACTCGGGAATGCCGGTGAGCTCCTGCGCGATGGATACCTGCAGATGGTGCCCTGGTAAACCCTCGTGGTAAGCCCTGCACTCCACGTCGGCAAGCGACCGAGTCTCAAATTTGTACGTGTTGACGTACACCGTACCGGGCCGGGACCCGTCCGGCGCGCCGTGATAGTAGTAAGCCGCTGCCTGATCCTTCTCGAGATAGTCGGGCACGGGCATGACGATCAGCGGGGCTTTCGGCAGACGCCCAAACAGCTCCGGTAGTTTGGGCCGCATGCGGTCGATGTAGCCGCGATAGGCGTCAACCAGCTGCTCTTTGCTGGTCGGAAACAGCTTGGGATTGCTGGCCGCAGCGTTCTGCAATGCCTTGATGTCGGCAAAGCCCAGCTTGTGGGCAATGGCCAGTAGTTGTTCCTCGTCCTGCTTTACCTGGTCGACTCCGATCTGGTGAATCTGTTCCGGCGTCAGGTCCGTGGTGGTGCTCTGCTTCACCAGAAAGCGGTAGTAGGCTTGGCCATCAGGCAGTGACCATATCCCTGGATCATTGCGGCCGCCGGGAATGTATTGTGCCTTCAGGAATTTGCCGAAGCGGACATAGGCAGGCGTCACCTGCCCGGCGATCGCCGAAAACAACTCCTCCTTGATACGCGCCTGTTGGGTCGGCGAAACAGAAGCCGGAAACTTTCGCACTGGGAGAGCGAACGGCCCGTCCTGCGGCTTTTGATTGGCGATGGCATTCACCTCCACCAACGCTTTTTCCATCAGGTAAGCGGGCGGCTCGCGATGATCATCGATCCCGATCGACATGTCGTCGGTGATCTGTTGAAAGGCGAGCGGCACCTTCTTCAGACGAGCGATGTAATCGTCATAGTCCTTAACCGAATTGAAGGTCAGTTGAGGAACAAGCTGGGGAAGATCGATCGGCAGACCATTAAATTGATTGACCGGCATCTCCCAGGGCTTGAACCGGGCTTCCTGCTGATCCTCGACCAATTGGCGTACCAACAAATCTTTGCTCAATTGCTCCTGAGCGGACATTCCGGCAGTATCCACCTCGGCCAGCCGGCCGAGAAAGCCTCGATCGCGCGCGAGCGAATCGTTATAGGCCTGTACAGAGTAATCCTGCAACTGATCGTTATACCGGTTGTCTCCGATAGAGGAAGCAAACTCGGGCTCGTGCTTGAGGTGATCTTCCCAGTAGTCGGAGAAGATGGTGTTCAGCGTTTTAACGCGGTTGTTCAGAGGAAGGTCTTGCCCTGCGCCTGCGCCGGCAGCAAGCGCGAAGAACACGAAAGAAATGGCGATAACGGTTGGTTTGCGTAACAAACGGAATCCTGCGCTCGCTGGAAGCTGGTCTCCGGATTTCCTGTGGAGTCTGGTGAGGTTGCGAACTTCACGCGGCTTTCCTTAAGGAGGGGCCGCACACGCAACCATAGATGGTGCCGGGTACAGGAATCCGGGGCTAAGCGGTTAAACACTTGGTGTAGACCGAAGCAAAGGACCTTTTCGTGGTTTTCTCCCAAGGAAAACCACTCCTCGCGGCCTTTGTCGGGCAACAGTATTTGTTAAACCGCCCTAAGCGCAGTGTATCGACAATTCGCCCAGGCGAACAGGGTAGGCCAGCCTGGTTGCCGTATTCCGGTGAAGGAACTCAGTCGTGGTGAGAGATATCAGGCGATGTAACCAGTTCCTCTTGCTTCGCCTCAGTGGCGCCTTGCATAGGCATGGCGAGGTCGGCTTCCAGCATGCGGTAGAGCGTAGATCGGCTGATCCCGAGTTTTGACGCGGCGCGCGCTTTATTGCCGTCGCATACCTTCAGCACCTGGAGAATGTGGCGCCGGATTACCCCGTCGAGGGTGAAGTTCTCCGGTAGCGCGGGCTCTCCTTCTTTGCTCCCGGCTGGTTCGAGCGGCAGGATGACCAGATCGATCGGCCGCAACCACTGAGCTTCGGTAGACTGGCACGCCGCCCGGACTACGCTTTCCAGCTCACGCACATTCCCCGGCCAGAGGTGGCGCAACAGAATGGGAAGTGAACCAGGGCCGAGACCTTGCAATGGCCGCTGCTGCTCTCGGGAAACGGCATCGATGAACATCTGCACCAACGCCGGGATATCCTCCTTGCGATCGCGGAGCGCGGGCAAGGAGAAGGAAACGGCACTCAAGCGATAGTAGATTTCGGGCAGAAACCCCCCGTTGAGCACCTGGTTTCGCAGCGGTTTGCGAGCGGTGCAGATCACCTGGGAGGGGGAGGGCTGCGCGCCCTGCTTGTCAGCAGAAAGCGATGTTTCAAAGGATCGAATATAGCGCAACAACTGCGCCTGAGGCTCGGCCGTCAATTCGTCGATGTTGCGGATCAGGAGCACGCCTTCCGCTGCCCTGCGGATCGCAGCGCGCAGGGCCTCGGAGCGCGGCTCGCCGCTATTAGGGCTATCGGCCAAAAACAAGCCGGACGCCTCTTCCGCAACCAGCGCGCCAGGAGACGCGTGCCGCGCCTGGATATGCCGGGCTAGCAAATGCTTCCCTGTGCCCGCTTCGCCTTCAATTAATGCCAGTCGGACTCGCGGCCCGATCTGCTGCAGCTGCTCGCTAACCCGGCGCATGGCCAGCGATCGTGAAACCAACTCGGGCAACGGGCTGCCCGGGGGCCGGCGCGTCGGCGCCCAACGACCTTGTTCCCGGTTCGGTTGCAACGGCTGATTGATCATTCCTTGCTCCCCCGCTTCGCTCTATACCGACTTTGAAAGCGGCTCTTAGCGCTTTATCGGCGGTGCCGCAGAAGAGTTGAGTCCAGAAATAAGGAGGCAACAAGGGCTGCAAAACGGCAGACGCGTCTGTGTGAGAACCGGGATGTATCCAGATCCATCCCCTACGTATCTGGGCCACAATGAAACATTTTAGTCGAAGGCACGGCTTTACAGCCCTCGGAAAAACTCGGGTTTTCTGGTAGGCCGGGACTTAGCCCAGGCGCGCGCAAGAAATCGTCGTGGGCTTTAGCCCCGCATAAACAACGCTAAATCACGGGACCTTTAGGTATGCGCGAAACCCGGGATCCGGGTTTAATCCGAATGGACGAATTGAACTTAGCCCATGTAGCTGAGTCTCCATGGGTAACGAGCGTGAACATGGTTGCCCCATATCTCCGCGGTTTTGGCAGATGTGGGATTGCGTCACGGCCTGTTCTCAGCCGTGACTCCTTTCGGCAACTGATATTCGTAAATCCCTGGTTCTCACACACCCCGCATCCAATACGTTTCTCACGCTTTAACGCTGTGCGCACACGGGAAGAAACCGCGTCGGAAGCGATCATTCCGTCGCGGATGTAGACCACGCGATGAGCGTATTCTGCGATGTCTGGCTCGTGGGTGACCAGGATGATGGTGTTGCCTTTGGCGTGCAGGTCATCAAACAGCGCCATGATTTCATCGCCGGTCTTCGAGTCAAGATTGCCGGTCGGCTCATCGGCCAGGATGATCGAGGGCCGGTTCACCAGGGCGCGGGCGATAGCCACGCGCTGCCGTTGACCGCCAGACAACTCGTTGGGTTTATGGTTCATGCGCTCATCAAGATTCACCGAGCGCAGCGCTGCCTTGGCCCGCTCGATTCTCTCGTCGGCAGGGGTCCCGTTGTAGATCAATGGCAGCTCCACGTTGTGCAGAGCGGTGGCGCGCGCCAACAGATTGAAGGTCTGAAAAACGAAGCCGATTTCGCGATTGCGAATGCGCGCCAGCTCGTCATCGTTCAATTCACTGACCAGGTGCCCGTTGAGCCAGTATTTCCCCTTGGTCGGTGTGTCCAGGCAGCCAATCAGGTTCATCAGCGTCGACTTCCCCGAACCCGAAGGACCCATGATGGCAACGTATTCATTGTGGTGGATACGCAGGCTGATGCCGCACAACGCGTTCACCACCTGGTCCAGGCCCATGGTGTAGGTCTTCCACAGATCCTCGACTACGATGACCTCTCCCTGGGCGCCATCACGGGCCATGTCGGCTTGCGCTGCGCTGCTGGTCTCGAGTGCCATCCTTCGCTCCTGTCTCGTGGTTGGTACGTTTAGGACGATTCCGTGCTCTGGGTTGCGGTTGCATTATCCCGCTTCAGCTTGACATCGTTCTTGAGCGTGCGCAGCACCTTATAAGGCCCGATGACAATTTCATCCCCATCCTTAAGTCCGCTGGTGACTTCAATGTCTGTGGAACCGGTAATCCCGGTCGTGACGGGGACAAACTGCGATTCAATCTTGCTCCCATGAGAGCGCAGCACGAACACTCCCTGGGTGCCGGGATCCTGTGCGCTGGTCGGAGCCCCATCCGCGGTCGGACGCTGCGTTCACCGTCTGCATCGAGGCGCCCGCCTTCAGCGATGCCGGGGTGCGCATGGCTAGCGCCTGAATGGGGATGGTCAATACATTCTGCCGGCGCGCGGTCGTAATTTTGGCCGTGGCGGATAGTCCGGGTCGCAGTTCCGGAGATGGATTGGAGAGCGTAACCACGACCTTGAAATCCTTCGCCTCCTCGGTGCCGGTGGTGCTTTGGCTGGTGGCAATGCCGGTGGAGCGCAGAATCGCCTGATCGCCAACTTCCGTCACCTCGCCCTGAAAAACCTTGCCCGGCAGAGCATCTACCGTGACGTCCACCTTCTGCCCCATGGAGACATTCACGATATCCGTCTCGTCGACCTTGACCTCCGCCGTAATCACCGACAGGTCGGCCAGAGTCATCAGCGTACTGCCCTGGGCGTTCTGAATGCCCACCACGACAGTTTCCCCTTCGCGCACCGGCATATTGGTCACAATGCCATCAAAGGGCGCGACGCTGACGGTCTTGTTTAACGCGTCCACGTTGCTGGTGAGCGTGGCTTTGGCGGTCCCCAGCTTACCCCGGGCAGACGCAGTCTGGGCTCTTGCCTGCACCAGCGCCGCTTTGCTTTGCGCCAGGGTGGCGACATCGGTGTCGTAGGCCGCCTTCTTGGAATCGTATTCCGACTTGGCGATTAGCTCCGCCTTGTACAGCGCCTGCGCCCGCTGCCAGTCCAGAAGCTTCTGGTTAAGATCGGCCTCGGAGTGGGCCACCGTCGCTTCCGCCGTCTTCTCCGCGGCAAGGAAGGAGGATATGTCGGTGTCGGCGGACCGGATGCTGGCTTCCTGCGCTTCCACGCCGGCCTTGGCCTGCACGCTTTCTACCGTGGCCAATACCTGGCCCCTCTTCACGTGATCCCCTTCCTTCACGTACAAGTGGGTGATGCGGCCGAACGAAGTAGCCCCGATATTGACGTAAGTCTTGGGTTTGATATGCCCCGTCCCGCTCACAATGGAGACCAGATTCTGGCGAACAACCTTGCTGGTAAGTACCTTGGTATAGCCCGATTGGGCGCGAACAACGGTGAACCCGGCGATGGCTGCCGCCGCCACGACCGCGCCTGAGATGATCAAGATTTTCTTCAGTTTCATGGGTGGAACGGTATTCTCCCGTCCTCGCCTATATCATACGTGGAACCCCAGGGTACGGTTCCGGCTTTTCCGGCAGTACCGCAAATCCCCGGTTACCAGGGCTCCCTATCGGCCGGAAGATAAAGGCTGAAATCACATTCCCCGCTTGAATTCGGAGTTACCGAACCTTAAACTTGTTGTGCCGTACGGGGAGTATCGCGCAACCTATGCTAAGGGTTAATTCCACCCTTTTTCTGCTCTTGTCGTTGGGCCTGCCATCCATGGTCATCGCGCAGACTGCGGCGCCGCAGTCCAGCACTCCGAACGCCTCGCAGGATACCCAAAGCACGCCAGCTAATCAGGACCCGCTGCGCCGGCCACTCAGTGACAAAGAAAAGTTCAAGCAGCAAAAAGAACTGAGAAACGAGCTCAAGGGACCCTACAAGAAGTGGGTAGACGAGGATGTGCGCTGGATCATCACCGACCAGGAACTGAAGTCCTTCAAGAGCCTCTCGAACGATGAGGAACGGGACAACTTCATTGAGAACTTCTGGCGGCGGCGCAATCCCGACCCCGATTCCCCTGAGAATGAATTCCGGGAAGAGAACTACCGGCGAATCGCCTATGCCAATGAGCACTTTGCCGCGGGCAAGCCGGGTTGGAAGACCGACCGCGGGCACATGTATATCGCCTACGGCAAGCCCGACAGCATTGAGTCTCATCCCAGCGGCGGTTCTTACGAGCGGCCTATGGAAGAGGGTGGCGGCGAGACCTCAACCTTCCCCTTTGAGACCTGGCACTACCGGTACATCGAGGGCATCGGCGAAAACATCGATATCGAGTTCGTCGATACCTGCATGTGCGGCGACTACCACATGACCCTCGATCGCTCGGAAAAGGACGCCTTGCTGCACGTCCCGGGCGCCGGGTGCGACCCTGGGCGAACAGATGGGTACCTCGAAGCGGACCGACCGCTTCAATGGCGGCCTTGAGAACCTGGGCGGTGGCCCGATGGCGACCTCGAACCAGGCCAAGGAATTCGACCGTTTGGAGCAGTTTTCCAAACTGCAGGCCCCGCCGGTGGTCAAGTTCAAGGATCTGGAATCCTTCCTGGTCAACCACAAGGTGCTAAGCGGACCCTTCTTCCCCTTCGAAGTCCGTACCGATTATGTGAAGGTCACCGAGGATACGGTGCTGGTTCCTTTGACCCTGCAGATCAGGAACCGCGACATCACCTTTAACACTAAGGACGGGGTAGCCAAGGGCGAGGTAAATGTTCTGGGGCGCATTGCCACCATAACCGACCGCGTGGTCCAGACCTTTGAACAGACTCTGGAGGTGGAAGAGCCGAGCGAACTGTTGGGTAAGGCGCTCGATCAGGCCTCGGTCCACTGGTGGGCTTTGCCTCTGAAACCCGGCCGGTACCGGGTAGATATCGCGATCAAGGACGTCAACAATCCCGACCACGTCGGTACCTGGGCCGAGGGCATCGTGGTGCCCAAGTATGACGATGAGAAGCTCTCTGCGTCCTCGCTGATTCTGGCCGACAAGATGGAGCAGGTGCCGACCAAGCAGATTGGTACCGGGCAGTTCATCCTGGGTAATACCTACGTCCGGCCGCGGGTCAGCTCCGGGCCTGCCGTTGCCGTCAGTTTCCACCGCAGCCAGAAGCTTAACTTCTGGATGCAGGTGTACAACCTGGCGATCGATGACAAGAGCAAACAAAATGCCGCCACGATTCAGTACCAAATCATGGATATGGCGTCTAACAAGTCGATTCTGGATACTTCGGAGACCAGCGCGGCGTTGGGAGACAATAGCGCAAACTCCGATCAGTTGACCGTAAGACGATCCGTACCCCTGGCCAGCCTGCAGCCAGGCAAGTATCAGGTCATCATTACGGTTAATGATCACGTATCCAAGCAGCAGGTGGCGCAATCGGCCCCGTTTACGGTTGACTAGGCCTCTGATAAGCTCAAGAGGGTAACGTGACTGGCCGGAGAAGAGCCGTTCGCCGATAGCAGGACTGGGTCACTTGCAATGCGTTTGAGTGAGTAGCGTATTGAGTGCGTAAAAGGTATTGCCAAATCGCAGCTCTGATGGTGATGACCGTGGCTGGCCTTTTGCCTGCTTCGGCCGCGCCTTTCCCTGCAACTGTGAGCGGGGTAGTGCGCGACGGACGGGGCACGCCGCAGATGGGCGCCATGGTCGAGTTGCTGGCCGCCAATACCACGGTGATTGCCAGGGCCTTTACCAACGACCGGGGCGCTTTTACCTTTGATCGCATTTTCCCCGGAACCTACCAGATAAAGGCAACCGGCGACTCCTTCCTTCCTACATTACGTGAAGACCTCAAGCTAAGTTCCCATAGCAAAGTCATCGTCAATCTCACCTTAAGCACCTTGTTCGAGGCCATCCAATGGCTTCCGGCTCAGCCGCGAACGCCGGACGAGCCGAGTGACGACTGGAAATGGACTTTGCGCTCCTCCAGCAACCGTCCGCTGTTGCGTTTGCTCCAGGATGGTCCACTGGTGGTTCTTTCCGGAGACGATCACGGCTCAGGTCCTCAATTGGCGGCCCGGGTGGCCGTTACCAGTGCATCGCGGGAATTTGGACAAAGCGGACCCCACCACGCCTTTGCGATTGAACGCTCGAGCGCCGTGGGTGGCCATCTGATTTTGCGTGCCAACTTAAGCCCGCAGCCCGAGCATGGCTCAGAGTACATGGCGGGATACCAGTTGGCGCTTGGTCCGGAACGCCAGATCCGCAACGTGGCCACGGTTCAGCAAATGAATGGCATCGAGGGCGCGGGAAGCCAGGGTCTATACGCGCTGCGGCTACGCAGCGCCGAGGCGGTAAACCTGGGTCCTAATGCGTCGATGGAGTTGGGCAATGAGGTCCAGTCTGTGCATGGAGCCTCGGAAACGACCTCCAGCCTGCCTTTCCTGGTTGCCGCCTGGCACGACGACGGAATCAGCGTTTCTTACCGCGCTGCCACGTCACCGGAGATGCAGAGTGCTGGAGCGGTCGCCGACAGCGTCACGCTCGCACCCATGTTCACCGAAGAAGGTGGCAGGGTACGCATCCAGCGCGGCCTCCATCAGGAGTTGCGGTTTGAGGACAATACCGCATCGCGTCGCGCGCTGGTGGCTTTCTATCAGGATGAAGTGCAGAGCCCGGTCATCGGCGGAGGCGGGTCGGTATCGCAGCAGGATCTCGCCGGAGGGGACCTTCTGTACGATCCGGTTTCGCAAGGCTTTCGTGTGACCGGTCCTGGTTACACCACGGGTGGAATCAGCGCAGTGCTTACGCAAAAAATCGTAGGGTCGACCTGGGCCACGCTTTCTTATGCGAACGGTAAAGCCTTGGCCTTCGAGATTCCCGAGTCCGCTGTCACCATGGACGAGGCGGTACAAGGCCTCATCCAACGCAGAACGGAAGCGGTTACGGCCTCGCTGGATGGCCGCGTAACCCGCACCGGAACAGGTTGGCACGCCTCCTACCGCTGGCAGCCTAGTGAATACCGTGACGCCGGTGGCGGTCTACGACAGTTTCGGGCAGAGTGCATACCTGAACATCCTGATCCGCCAACCACTCCACTGTGGCCACCTGCTGCCCAACGGAACAGAGGCGTTGGTAGACGTTAGAAATCTACTGGCGGAGGGATACCGGCCCTTCCTCACCCGCGATGGCAGCACACTCTATTTCGCGCAAAGCGAGCGGTCGATTCAGGGCGGTCTTTCCTTCTCGTTTTAAGTCTGCAAAACATTTCCGTTCTCTCACCCACACATTCTCAGTAGAGCTCGTATTTGGCCGCGTTGGCTCCGGAAGAGCGGTGCCGATTATGTTATATTTTGCTTGGGCATGAGGCTGGCGCTGTGCGCCAAGTCTCCCGAATGTCGCTTGACATTCGGCCTTCCTGGCCCTTCCGGACGCGTAGCTCAACTGGCAGAGCATTCGACTCTTAATCGACAGGTTGGTGGTTCGATTCCACCCGCGTCCACCATCTGGAATTGCTTCCTATCAGGCAGATGCCGGCTTCGATTCGTTTGCTCTGGGAACTTCATTTTCTAAACCTGTGCCAGACTTCCAGACTTTCTCCGCCGATTGCGCTGCGGGTTTTCTCCTGAAGCCGTGCCCTTCGCGGAAAAACCGGAATTCTTTGCAGGGGACGGCCTTTAGGCCATTCATAACTGCTTTGTAGTGAATGCCCCTTTATGGATGACTGCAAAACTAATGTCCAGGTCAGTCTGTTTAGAGCCAATTTCGAGAAGTGCTTTGTATCAGGGCACGACTTCAGAGCTTGCGGAAAAACTCACCGCTGAAGGTCCGGGAGGGTAGGTAC
>CAWIRT010000061.1:0-161618 GCA_963838445.1 uncultured Acidobacteriaceae bacterium | reverse complement strand
CTGCACGCCATACAGGGACGAGGTCAACCCGCGTCCCACGAGCATCGCCAGGGGAACCCCCATCACCACACCGGTCGCAGTCAGCAGCAGGCTGCCTTTCAAGATCATCCACATCACCTGTTCCCGCCGGGCGCCCACCGCCATGCGCACACCTATTTCCGCGGTACGTGTATTGACGCGATAGGAAAGCGTGCCGTACAGTCCTGTCGCCACCAGCATGGCCGCCAGCAGCCCAAAGAACTCAGCCAGCCGGGCAAACATCAATTCCTGGGAGATGCTGCGCTCAAATTGCTTGCGTTGGAGTATCGGCTGGGTGAGCGGGACATCGGGGTCCATTTGTGCGATTGCCTTCCGGGCAAGGGGCAAAATTGCCAGAGGGTCACCATGCACCCGCATCTCCACGTGCATCGCTCCCACCAAGGGAGCCTGGGCGTAGTCATACCAGACCATAGGAATCGGGGCTTCATTCATGCTGGTGTACTTGTTGTCCTTCACCACGCCGACGATGACCATATCCTCGCCTTTGAACATGGCGCCGACATGATGGCCCAGGGGGTTTTGATGGGGCAGAAACCGTTGGGCAAACAGTTCACTCACGACGGCCACGTGCTGCGAAGCCGCGGTGTCTGCATCGTTGAATTCGCGGCCCATCACGATGGGGACCCCCAAGGTATGAAAGAAGTCGGGACCCACATCGTTGCAGCGCTGCATATTGGATGCAGCGCTGCCGGAAGGCTCGACCCGATTGCCATCGACGACAGCATTGTTGTTGCTGGACCATCCGGAACCGACGCGGTTACTCATCACGGTCGCGCCCTCGACCCCCGGCAGCACGCGAAGCCTGCGCAACAGTTCCTGATAAAAAGCAATTTCCTCGGATGCGGAATGCGTACGCTGAGGATTGACGCCGAATACCACCAAGCCCTCGGTCCGCATGCCCAGCGGGATATGTTCGAGGTTGCGCATGGTGCGAACCAGCAGCCCTGCGCCCACCAGCAGAACTACGCACAGCGCCATCTGCACCGCGACCACGATCTTGCCCACGCGGGTCTTGCCGGTATCTGTGTTGGAAGTCGCCGCGGAGGTCTTCAGAACCATTTCGGCCCCGCCCGCGACCGCCACCCGAAACGGCGCCAATCCAAACAGCAGTGCTGCAAACAGAAGGAGGCCCAGGGTAAACAGCAGCACTGTCTCGTCGGGCGCCAGGCTGGAATCGATATGGGCCCATCTGCCCAGCGTGGTGGTCGCCAACTCGGCAAAGGCCCAGGCCAGGATGCCGCCCACGGTGACCAACAGGAGACTTTCGGTCAGCAACTGGCAGAGCAACTCGCCGCGCCGCGCTCCCAAGGCCAGACGCAAAGAGAACTCCCGTTGCCGGGTAGCGTTCCTCGCCATCAGCAACATCACCACGTTGGTCAGGGCGATCACCAGCACCAGCCCCACCATCGCCATCAGGATGCTCAGAGGTTGAGTCGCGTCTGATCCGGGAAAGCTATCGGCCTGGTCGAAGCTGAGCACTGGCGGCTTCTCGCCCTGCATGGGATTCCCAATCCCGACATAAGTAGCGGTGCGAAAGATACCTTGCAGGCGTGCCGCCGCCTGCTCGCGGCTTACGCCGGGCGCTAATCGTGCCAGCATGCGCAGGCACCACCAGGTTGGCATCTGCTGATAGAGTTTGCCGTCCTGGGGCGGAGTACCCCAAGCATTCAATTCCGCACGGTTTTGCAGCGGGATCCAGAAATCTGTCGAGTGCCCCGGTTCCACACCTTCGAATCCAGCCGCCGCTACACCAACGATGGTGATCGGCACACCTTTGACATAGATCGTCTTGCCCAGCACGTCAGGATTTCGGGAAAACCGCGCCGTCCAGTAGTTGTAGTTGATCACGGCAATCGCGGCATGATCCACCTCGTCCTCAACCGTAAAACCACGTCCGCGAGTCAGCCGTACGCCTAACCCGGAGAAGAAATTACCGCTTACCATGTCGGCTTCCGCCTCCTCAGGCTGTGCGCCGACGCGCACCGCTACTTTGTCGACGGAGAGGGGGACATACGCCATCACTTCGCTCAGTACCCTGGTCTGGCGCCGCAACGCGTCGTATACCGGATAGGAAAGTGAGGTTTCCCAGTCGCCAGAGTTATTCGCGTGCCGCGGTGCGCCCGATGTCTTGACATACACCACTCTTTGCGGATCGCTCACCGGCAATAAACGAAGCAGCACCGCATTCATCACGCTGAACACAGCCGTGTTCGCACCCACCCCCAGGGCGAGGGTCAGAATCGCGGTGACAGCGAACCCCGGACTCTGCCGCAATTCACGGAATCCAAAGCGAACATCGCGCCAGAACCTATCCAGCCAACTCCACCGGCTCTTCATGTAGAAACGCTCCTGTGCCACCTGCGCATTGCCGAACTCCCGCCTGGCGCGAGTGCGGGCTTGCTCCTCGCTCAGCCCTTCGCGCTTCAGCTCATCTGTCTCGAGTTCGAGGTGGGCCTTGATTTCCGCGGCAAAATCTTCTGCACTCCGCCTGCGCCAAAACATGCTTATGCCTCCTCGCCGGTTGGGCTATCCAGAATCGTTCCCATCGCCCGCGCCAACCGGCGCCACTGGCTCGTCTTCTCGACCAGCTGCTCGCGTCCCCTGGGGGTGAGCGAGTAGAAGCGCGCTTTACGATTGTTATCGCTCAGGCCCCACCGGGCGCGGATCCACTTCTTCTCCTCCAGCCGCTGCAGTGCCAGATAGAGGGACCCATGGTCGACAAAAAATACTTCTTCCGACTGGCGTTGAATCAGTCGCGCGATGCCCTGCCCATGACACGGTCCCATAACCAGGGTTTTCAGGATCAGCAGATCGAGCGTGCCCTGCAACAAGGCAATGCGGTCGTCGTTGCTCGCTTGGGTTGTCATCCGACCCAAGTATTGGCCGGTTGGGGTCGGATGTCAACCCAAAGGGCCGAGAGGGAAAGCGATCAGAGTATGTTGACCGCGCGCGCGGCGAGCAAAGCCAGGGTGGCCAGGGAGATGCTGGACTGGATCATCATGAGCACCTTGGCCCAACGGGAGAGGACGGGTGAATCGGTGGGGGAGAAGGCGGTGCTGGTATTGAATGCCAGAAAGAGATAGTCAATAAAGCCAGGAGACCAGGCCGGGTTAAACGGCTGTTGCGTGCCTGGAGCCAATGTCATTTGGGGGAAGAGGAAATCTCCCTTGGTATGGCTGCCTCGGGCGTGGCGCGCATGCGGTCCTCCGGCATCGAGACGCCAGTACCAGGAAGCGAAGACCAGGATGTTGGTGACCCAGAGCGCGGCCGCGGAGCGCAGCAGAGCCAAAGGGCCGAGTTGGTGGCTGGGCAGGGAGCGGACGAGCAGGTAAAGGGACCAGAGCATCTCTGCGGTGACCACGCCCAGGAGGACGTAGCCGAGGGTCTGATTGAGAGCGAAGGAACCCCGTAGTCGAGCCAGAATCACCGGAACGAGGAGTACAGAGACGACGGCCAGCAAAAGCCAGGAGGGGCCCATGGTCAGCGATTCCGGCAGAGCCATGTACAGACCGCCTACTGCCAGAACAGCAAGGGCCGCGGGCCAGGCGGGTTGGGGCGGTGTCGTCGGTTTGTCAGTGGGTTTCGCGGGGGGTTTGGCGGCGGGCTTGGCAGAGAGTTGGTTCATGAGGGTCTGGCAACAGGTTATTCTTCCCCGGCAAACGTTATCCTAAGCGACCCGGCGGCGGATATAATTCAGGCGCCATGAATAAGCCGACCGTCGTATATGTTTTTTCCGCGCTGTGTCTTATCCTGCCCGTAAGCCTACTTATGGTGGACGCCTCCGCTGTTCCCGGATCACCGGCAAAGCCGCTCCTGGTGGCCACCAACCAGGGTGATCGCGACCTTAGCATCATCGACCCTGTCGAGGACAAGCAGCTGGCTACCGTGCCCGAGGGAGGCATCACCGGCCACGAGGTGGCTACTTCTCCGGACGGCCGGACGGCATACGTGCCTATTTATGGCAGCTCTGGTGTAGGCAGGCCCGGAACCGATGGACGAGAGATGGTAGTGATCGACATTCCCAGCCGCCAGGTGACGGGCAAGGTCGACTTTGGCCATGGCGTACGTCCCCATTGCCCGGTTTACGATAAAGCGAGCGGCATGCTCTACGTGACCACGGAGCTGGATCAGACGGTCACGATTATCGACCCGAGCACGCTCAAGATCGTGGGCACCGTACCCACGGGTCAGAAAGAATCGCACATGCTGGTAATCTCCCGCGACGGACGGCGGGGTTACACCTCGAATGTGGGCGCGGGGTCGGTCTCGGTGCTGGATTTACCCGGCCGGAAGACCATTGCGGTCATCCCCATATCGTCCGAATCGCAACGCATCGCTATTTCCAACGACGACAAGATGGTATTTACCTCGGACCAGACCAAGCCACAACTGGCGGTGATCGATACCGACACGAACAAGATCAAGGCGTGGGTGCCGTTGCCGGAAGTGGGCTACGGAACATCTCCGACTCCGGATGGCCGGTACCTATTGGTGGCGCTTCCCAAGGCCAACCAGGTGGTAGCGGTCGATCTGGCTACGTTGAAGGTGGTGCACTCGGTGAGCGTTCCAGAGGATCCGGTCAAGGTGCTGGCCCGTCCTGACGGCAAGGTTGCTTATGTTTCCTGTTCCAAGGCCAAGCAGGTGGCGGTGGTGGATCTGTCGCAGTGGAAGGTAGAGTCGCTGATCGATGCGGGCAAGGGCGTCGATGGGCTGGCCTGGGCGGCGCCCGCCTCGGCGGGTGTCCCGCATTCGCACAGGCAGCCGGCCATTGGACGGCGAACGGGCGAGTGACCCGGTTTTAAGAGGTGTACCTCAGGGGCTAGACGCGGTTGTGTGAGAACCGGGAATTTGCATTCAGTCCCGCAGGGACGGCTGAGCTTAGCCCAGGCCGTAGTCCTGGGTGGGATCTGAAAGGACGAGCAGTCCCGGAGGGACGGCTGACCTAATGGAATCTTTCAGCCGTCCCTGCGGGACTAGTGCGATTTGCTATGCCCACCCAGGACTACGTCCTGGGCTAAGCTCAGCCGTCCCTGCGGGACTGAGTGCAAATTCGCAGTTCTCATGCAGACACTTTAACCCTCATCAACCCCGCCTTTACGGTACGGGTGAAGCCATGCCCTTCGTTTACAGCTGTTTCGCAGTGGGCATGGTGGAGTCTACGCTCGGGGGAAGGTGCTGCCCTCAGGGGTTAAAGCCCATCGTTTTGTTTCCTACACGTACGGGCTGAAGCCCGTACCCTTCCCTGACAACCCGCCTTTACCGCACGGACGAAGCAGTGCCCATCGTTTAGTGTTGCGAAACGTGCTCTGCCTCCGTGCTACCGTTGAAGACAAGCTATTTTTTGGTAAAGGAATTCGACGTGTCCCCTCCCTCCGGTTCTATCTCCCCTTCCGCGCTGCGCAGAACTGCGCTCCATAGTGTCCATCGGCGCCTTGGAGCCAAAATGGTCGATTTCGGCGGCTGGGACATGCCGGTCGAATACTCCGGGATTACCGCGGAGCACATGGCCGTCCGTACCGCGGTGGGTCTGTTTGACGTCAGCCACATGGGGGATATTCAGTTTCGGGGGCCGGGCTCCTTGGCCGCGATCCAGGCTCTCTCCATGAACGACGCGTCGAAGCTGGCCGTTGGCCAGGCGCAATATTCTGCCATGCTCTATCCCCAGGGGACGTTTGTCGACGACATCCTGGTACATAAATTCAGCGACAACGATTACCTTCTGGTCATCAACGCCGGCACCCGGGAGAAGGACTACCAGTGGATTCGCTCCCAGGTGGGGTCGTTCGCAGGGGTACACATCAGCGACTACAGCGACCACTACACCCAGCTCGCCATCCAGGGACCGCGGGCACAGGACACGCTGGCGAAACTCACCAACAAGGACCTGAGCGCGCTCAAGAACTACTGGTTCACCTGGGGCACGGTTTGTGGCCTTCCCAACACGCTGATCGCGCGCACCGGCTATACCGGGGAAGACGGGTTTGAGATCTATCTGCCTTCCGACGAGCCTACCAGCGAACGGGTTTGGCATGAAGTGATGCAGGCGGGTAAGGAATTCGGGATGCTGGCCTGCGGCCTGGGAGCGCGCAACACGCTTCGACTGGAAGCCTCGATGGCGCTCTATGGTCATGAAATTTCGGAAGAAATCAACCTTCTCGAAGCCGGGCTGGAGCGCTTCTCGAAACTGGGCAAGAGCGACTTCGTGGGCGCGCAGGCGCTGTTAGCGCTCAAACAAAGCGGCGCGCCGAAGCGCAAGCTGGTGGGCCTGGAGATGGTGGATCGCGGCATCGCGCGCGACGGCTACCGGGTTTGCCGGCTCGGAGGCGAGCCGATTGGCTACGTCACCAGCGGTTCCCCTTCGCCCTATCTGAAGAAAAATATTGCACTCGCCTATGTTCCGATTGACAGCATCGTGCCGGGAACGGAAGTGGCGGTGGAGGTGCGGGGGACCCTGGTCAAGGCCAAGGTGGTGCCGACTCCGTTCTACCGCCGGGCTAAGAAGGCCGTGGCAACGCCATCGTAAAAAGTGCGTCTGGAGAACTGTGCATCGCTGCCCAACACCGCTGACAAGTTGACAAACCCGTAAAATGAAAGAGGAGATCGAGACGGATGGCCTATCCAGAGACATACCGCTACACGCGGGAGCACGAGTGGATCGAGGTAGGGGCAGGCAAAATAGGCATTACCGATTACGCGCAGAACACCCTGGGGGACATTGTCTTTGTCGATCTGCCCAAGGTTGGTTCGACGATTGAGAAGGGTAAGGTCTTTGGCAGCGTGGAATCGGTAAAGGCGGTATCGGATCTCTATTCGCCGGTGACCGGCACCGTGCTGGAGGTGAACGAGGAGTTGGCAACGGCTCCGGAAAAGATCAACACCGACGCCCACGGGGCGTGGATGCTCAAGGTGGAGATCACCGATCCCTCGCAAGTGGACCAGCTGCTCAGTGCGGCAGACTACGAGAAGTTCGTAAAAGAAGAGACTCACTGAAGCAGGAATAGAGGGACGCAAGATGCGCTATTTGCCAAAATCGCCGAGCGAACGGATTGACATGTTGCAGCAAATCGGCGCTGGTTCGATCGACGATCTGTTTTCGACCATCCCCCAGGAATACCGGCTGGAGCGGGACCTGGATGTGCCCCGGCAGATGAGCGAGTCGGAGATCGTCAACTACTTTCGGGAAGCGTCGGTAAAGAGCGCGACCGGCTACACCAGTTTTCTCGGGGCCGGGGCCTATCGCCACTACCGGCCCGTGATTATCGATTCGCTGGTACAGCGGGGGGAGTTTCTCACCTCCTATACGCCTTACCAGGCAGAGATCACCCAGGGGACGTTGCAAGCCATCTTCGAGTTCCAGACCATGATCTGCGAGCTCACGGGCATGGACATCGCCAACGCGTCGATGTACGACGGCTCGACCGGGGCCGCCGAATCGGTATCCATGGCTGTGCGCATCACCCAGCGCACGGGAGTGTTCGTCGCCAGAACTGTGCATCCGGAATACCGCGAGGTGATGCACACGTACGCGCAACACCAGGGACTGGAAGCGGAGACGCTGGGGTTCGGCGACGACGGCCGGCTTGACCTGGCGGCGCTGGAACAAAGTGTGAGCGAAGAGACCGCCTGCGTGCTGGTGCAGTCGCCGAACTTCTTCGGGGTGATTGAAGACATCCCCGCCATCGCGGAGATTGTGCACAAGAAAGGCGCGCTGCTGATTGTATCCATCGCGGAGGCGATTTCGCTGGGCGTGGTGCGGCCGCCGGTGGATGCCGATATTGTCTCCATGGAAGCGCAGTCGTTCGGTGTCGCGCTCAGCTATGGGGGCCCATACTGCGGGGTGATCGCCGCCAAAGAAAAGTACTTGCGGCAAATGCCCGGCCGGCTGGTGGGGGAAACGGTGGACACGGAAGGGCGCCGCGGCTTTGTGCTCACGCTCTCCACTCGCGAACAACACATCCGCCGGGAGAAGGCCACTTCCAACATCTGCACCAACCAGGCGCTGGTGGCGCTGATGGCCACCATCTTCCTGGTGGTTTATGGCAAAGAGGGTATTCGCGAATTGGCATTGCACAACCTGGCCAAGGCTGATTACGCAGCCAAACAGTTTTCGAGTGTAGGAGGCGCCCGGCTCCTGTTCGCTGCGGCTCCGCGATTCCATGAGTTTGTGCTCGAGACTTCAGAAGCCCCGGAGCAGCTAAACGCAAAACTGCTCAAGCAGAAGGTAATCGGGGGCTTGCCCCTGAGCCGCTGGTATCCGGAACTGGGCCACGCCACGCTGTGGTGTGTTACCGAGCTCAATACCCGGGAGCAGATCGATCACGCGGCCTCGCTGCTGCAGCATGACTCCGAAGAAGTCTTTACCCGGGTTTGAAAGGCAAACAGGAAATGGCAACCACCACCCAGGATCACGCAGCGACCAAGCCTTTTGAAGGCGTACGGCGCAAGGTGCAATCGCACCTGAGCCAGAATGAGGCGCTGATATTTGAAAAGTCGTCGCCGGGCAAGAAGGCTTACAAGATGCCGCCGCTCGACGTGCCCGAGGTGGATCCCGCATCACTCCTGGGCGAAGCGGCACGCTCGGATCTGGGGCTGATGCCGGAACTGAGCGAGATCGAAATCATCCGGCATTTCACCCGCCTCTCCACCTGGAACTACGCGATCGACCTGGGCATGTATCCGCTGGGCAGCTGCACCATGAAGTACAACCCACGGGTCAACGAATTCGTCGCCCGCCTGGAGGGGATTGCCGAGGCCCATCCTTACCAGCCGGAATCGCTTTCCCAGGGAGCGCTGGCGGTGATCCGGCTGTTGAAGGATTGCCTGCTGGATATCACCGGCATGGACGGGATCACGCTGCAGCCCGCGGCCGGCGCGCATGGGGAGTTCACCGGGATCATGCTGGTGCGCGCTTACCATGAGTCCAAGGGGAATCCGCGGCACAGGGTCATCATCCCCGATTCGGCGCACGGAACCAATCCGGCCACGGCCGCGATCTGCGGTTACGAGGTAGAGAACCTTCCGTCCAATTCGTTGGGCATGGTGGATGTGGCGCAGCTGGAACAGATCGTCACCGAGGAGACGGCGGCGCTGATGCTGACCAACCCCAGCACCATTGGTGTGTTCGAGAGCGAGATCCACAAGATCGCAGACATTCTCCACGCCAAAGGGGCGCTGCTCTACATGGACGGCGCCAACATGAATGCGCTGGTGGGGAAGACGCGCCCCGGGGATTTCGGTGTGGACGTGATGCACCTGAACCTGCACAAGACTTTCTCGACCCCGCATGGTGGCGGTGGTCCCGGCTCCGGTCCGGTGGCAGTGAAACAGATATTGGAACCGTTTCTGCCCGCGCCGCAGGTGGTGTGGACCGAGCCCGATGCGAACGGCCGGCGGACGCTTCGCATGGCCTATGACCGTCCACAATCCATCGGCCGGGTGCGCATGTTTTATGGCAACTTTGGTATGTTCGTCCGCGCGCTGGCTTACATCATGGCCAACGGCCCGGATGGGCTGCGCCAGACCACGGAAGATGCGGTGCTGAACGCGAACTACATCCGCAAGAATCTGGAGGATGTGTACGAGCTGCCTTACCGGACGCCCACGCTGCATGAGGTGGTTTTCAGCGATCGGCGGCAAACGCAGAAGGGTGTCAAGACCGGCGACATTGCCAAGCGGCTGATCGATTACGGTTTTCATCCGTACACCACTTCTTTCCCGCTGATCGTGCCCGGCGCGCTGATGATTGAACCAACGGAGAGCGAGTCGAAAGAAGAGCTGGATTTGTTTATCGATGCCATGCGGCAGATTGCGCGTGAGGCGGAGGAGAACCCGGAACTGGTGCTCAATGCGCCGCATGCTACGCGGATCTCGCGCCTGGATGAGGTGATGGCGGCACGCAGGCCGGTGCTGCGTTACACGCCGCGGGCGGAGAAGGCGGAGTAAACCGGATTTCCCGTTGAGGTTGCCGGTAAAATTCATGCGTCTTTCTTTAGGAGAAAGCCGCACCCGTGGAAGTTGGGAGTCCCGCGAAGCAAGAAATCTGGCTGCGCTCGATCGTAAAAACATTTCCACGAAAGGTCCGCGGAACTGCAGATCCCTCGGCTGCGCTCGGAGGCTGTGACTTTTTTGATTTCGCCTGTAGTTTGTGGCTGGAAAGCTGGGAAGAGCAACTGCTAACAAGCATCGCCGGGGTCCTTCGACTGCGCGCCATAAGCCGTCCGTTATGCGATAGATCCGCGCGGCGCTTCGCTCAGGATGACGGCTTTGTGGGGGGTAAAAAGCATCCGGTTAGCTACGCAGAAAATACGAAAAGATCGAAAAGTCACAGGCTCTCAGGATGACGGCTTTGTGGGGGGTAAAAAGCATCCGGTTAGCTACGCAGAAAACACGAAAAGATCGAAAAAGTCACAGGCGCTCGGGACGACAAAGGGGAGAGTGGCGCTTCCATGGAGAGCGGTTGCCGGAGAGAAGGCGTTTTCATCACCTTGGGCCGGCCGCAGGCCCATGACTACTCTGTCGAAAAAATATCTCGAGGGGAGGATCTGACCGAACAGCAGGACCCTCCACTCCGCTTCCACGGCACGCCGGGACAGGTCGCTTCGGTCGGGATGACAAACGGGAGGGCGTCTTTTGAAAGCAGGAAACATGCCGGAAACACAATCCGCGATTGCGCAGCGGCGCGAAGATCTGGAGCGGTTCGAGTTCATGATGGGGCCCGAACGCGGTCGCCTGGCGGTGACGCTGGACATGCTCACCGATGCCCTGATCCTGATCGGCCAACATGGGGTGTATTGCGCATCGACGCGCAATCCTTCGAAGCCGGCACTTGATCTGGAAGCGGTTCTGACGGAGATTGGCGGGGCGAAAGAGCTGATCCAATCCGTCATGGAGCAGCTCCGGCTAAAGAGTGAGAGCCTGACACCGCGTTGAGCGGCCTGCGAGGTAGACCTTCCTGTTGTATCCTTAGGTTGCGCGCCCGTAGCTCAGCTGGATAGAGCGAACGCCTCCGGAGCGTTAGGTCGGGAGTTCGAATCTCTCCGGGCGCACCATTCTGGATTTCCACCCGCAAAAACTATAGCTCGCGCAGGGATTAGCCCGGATTTCTCACGGGTTGGGGGTGTTGAGCTAGAGGAGTGCGAGAAAAGTTGAAAGGCCGTTTTTCGTGGCATAACTGCGTTGTCGAAGCGTAGTGATGCCGTGCGGAGAGCGGCCTTTCTTATGACAGAGTGTAGCCAAGAGAGCTTCTCGTTTGCACGTCATTTTTCCCGCCGAGTGGAAGCCGGGTTCAGCGCTGGGCATGTGTCCAGTGACGGGGGATCGATGCTGTTGCGTGCCGTGGATGGCAAGATCCATCTTCTGCATCGACTAGCAGCTTGCTTTAGCGATGGCCGCAGGCCGAGCGAATCGAGCACACGGTTTTGAGATGCTCTCTCAGCGTATCTACGGGCTGGCACTGGGCTATGAGGATCTGAACGACCACGAGCAGTTGCGCAAGGATGTCGTGTTCGGTTTGCTGAGCGGCAAGCGCGAACTGGAAGCGCCGCTGGCCGGCAAGAGCACGCTCAACCGGCTGGAGCTGTCAGGGCGCAGTAAGCGCTACCACAAGATGATCCTTCCGTCGAAGCGATCGATCGGCTGCTGGTGGATCTGTTTATCGAGTCCCATACGGCGATGCCAAAGCAGATCGTGCTCGATCTGGATGCCACCGATATCCCGCTGTACGGCCATCAGCCGGAGCGTTTTTTTCACGGCTACTACGACAGCTACTGCTATCTGCCCCTGTATATCTTTGCCGGAGACCAGTTGCTGTGTGCGCGGCTCAGAGCTGCCAACCAGGACGCAGCCGCCGGCTCGATCGAGGAACTGAAACGTATCGTTGGCCAACTGCGGCAACGTTGGCCGCAAGTCAACATCGTGCTGCGCGCTGACTCCGGCTTCTGCCGCGAAGCGCTGATGGCCTGGTGTGAACAAAAGAAAACCGGGTGGAATACGTCTTCGGCCTGCAGCGCAATCGGCGCCTGCAAACCATCATCGGGGAACCGATGCAGGAGGTGAAAAAGCAACATCAGGCCACCGGCAAAGCCAGCCGCATGTTTACAGAGTTCCTGTATCGAACGCATAAGAGCTGGTCCTGCTCCCGCCGCGTCGTGGCCAAGGCGGAGTATCTCGATAAGGGAGACAACCCGCGCTTCGTAGTCACTTCGCTAGCTGCCCAGCAATGGCCCGCACAGGATTTATACGAGAAGTTCTACTGCGCCCGCGGCGAGATGGAGAATCGCATCAAGGAACAGATGTGCCTGTTTGCCGACCCCCCGCTGGTCTCGAACTTTCCTTAGTCAATAAGGTAAATCGTGGATTTTCATGTGATCATTCCCAATTGAAAAGATAAGTGATCATTTAGATCATATTTGTGGCTAAATTCTTCATTCTGAGCTATTGTTCTCTCAGAATGCTGCATGAACCCTTTGGTTCCTCTGCATGCATTCAAAAAGACAGCGAAGGAGGAGGCCGTTTCTTTGGCCCAAATCCCAAGCAAAAGGATTTACTACGATGAATTTCATTCAGCGTTTGGCCAGCTGCGCGCTCATTCTTCTATTCGGCACTTCAGCCCTCCTCGCCCAGACCGTAACCGGTTCCGTCACGGGCGTGGTCACCGATCAGACCGGCGCTGTTGTCCCCAAGGCCGAAGTGACCGCGGAAAACACCTCGACCGGTGTGAAAACGCACGAGGTGACGAACGAGACGGGAACATACACCATTCGCTTCCTGCCCGTGGGCAGCTATCGAATCACGGTCAGTGCCCCAGGATTTTCAACGCAGACCGTGCCCGTCTTCGCGCTTGAGATCAATCAGACGGCAAAAATCGACGCCAGTCTGCAACCCGGGAGCACAACCAATACGGTCGAAGTGACGGAGACGGCCACGCCTATCCTGAACACGAACGATGCGTCGTTGGGAATCACGCTCACCACCAACGAGATTGCGAACTTTCCGTTGAATGGCGGTAACTTCTCTTCGGTCACCTTGTTCCAACCCGGGGCAATCTCCACGGATCCTACCGGCCTTACCGGCAACAACGCGATCGAGCGCAGCACCTACAACAATGGAATCGCCTCGATCAACGGCAATCGCAACCAAGCGAACAACTACACACTCGACGGCGCCGACCAGAACGAGCCGCAGAACAACCTGATCGCCTATAACCCCGCGCCTGAAGCACTGGCCGAGGTTCGGGTCGTCTCCGCGAATGCGCCGGCCTCGTACGGCAACGCGAATGGTGGAGCAGTGGTCTCCATTCTCAAGTCAGGGGGCAGCAACTTTCACGGCTCGGCCTATGCTGCGGTTGAAAACTATAACCTTGACGCGAATAGCTGGGTCAATAACTTTTCTACCCCGATCATCCCCAAGAATCCCTACACCCAAAGCCGCTTTGGCGGCACCCTGGGCGGACCTATTCTGCGGGACAAGCTATTCTTCTTTGTCGATTACCTGGGCAACCGCAGACACTCGGGAGGCCTTGCCAGCGCCAGTGTGCTTCCCGCTGCGATGCGCAACGGAGACTTCTCAGCACTTCTCTCGCAAGGGGGCAGCAGCATCCAGCTCTACGACACGCAGAACAACTTCGCTCCGTACGTGGGAGATACGGGCTTGCCTGTAGTCAATAAAGTTGCGGCGTTTCTCCTGGCGCATCCGGAACTCTATCCATTGCCGAATGCGGCGCCGACGGATGGACTGCTGCAGAACAACTATCAGGGCTCCCAGCGCAAATTCGTGGTCAACGATCAGGGCGACGTGAAGATCGATTGGAACCTGGGCACGAGCAACAAATTCACCGCCTTTTACGCCCAATCGGACGCTCACGATTCGTCCACCGCGCTCATTCCGGTGACCTTTCCGTCGATCAATGTCTATCCAAGCAAGCTCGGCGGCGGCAGCTGGATCCATACGTTCTCCACCGCGATTGTGAATGAAGCGCGTATCGGTTTTACCCGCGTCCGCTGGGATAACAGCATTCCCACCGACCCGTCGGGTACTTTTGGCCTCACGGGAAACAGCAAAGTGGGCATACCGTTTGGCACCCAACTCTACCCTGGCTTCTCGGAACAGGATATGAACTTTAACGCGAGCGCGATCGGGACCAGCGCAAACACGCAGATCCTGCGCGACAACACGTTCAACTACTATGACAATTTGACGTGGCAGCGGGGGCGTCACCTCTTGTCGTTCGGGGTGCAGGCAACACGTTATCAGCAGAACTATCTCAACGCCTCCAACTTCGGGTTCCTGGGAAACTTTTCCTACAGCGGCAATTTCACCAGCAACCCCAATGTGACTACGGGTGGTGGGGGATATGGCCCGGCGGATTTCATCCTGGATCGAGTCTCGGAAAACAGGCTGGGTTCGACCATCGGAATCGTCGGCAACCGGCAATGGCGGACGGCAGGATACGTCCAGGACGATTTCAAATTTTCACCCCAGCTTACCCTCAACATTGGATTGCGTTACGAATACGATCAACCCTGGTATGAAGCGCATGACAAGACGGCGAACGTTTTGCTGGATAGCGGGACGGTCGAGTATGCGGGGAGCGTACCGGCGGGTGCGATCGCGGGTGCGGTGGTATGCCCCACCCGGGCCTGTTACAAAGCGACGTATGACCAGTTCATGCCGCGGCTCGGTTTCGCCTACCAGGCAGGCGCACGGTTCGTGATCCGCGGCGGTTACGGGGCAACCAGCTTTTTTGAGGGCGACGCCTTCAATCAACGCCTGACCTCGAGTCCGCCGTTTGCGCTGGGAAGCGACCTGAAAGCATTAACCCCCGCAGGGACAAATCCCGGGACGCCGTTCAAGGTGGAAGACGGGTTCACTCCCCAGTTCGACGCAACCAGCTCGTATTCTGTCTGGCCGCAGAATCAGAAACCCGCATACGTTCACGAGTACAGTCTCACCACCGAGTACGCTCTTTCGAACACTCTTTCTTTGAGCGCGGGTTACCTGGGCGAGACGGGCCAGCATCTGGCCGATTATCGCAATGCCAACCAGTTGACCCTGGCGCAAGCGACGATCATCGCCAACCTGCCCGATGGAGCACCCATTCCAACTGCCGCGGTTGCGCCTTACACGAACCTCGTGGGACAGAATGGCGGCCTGCTGCTGACTGAGTCGAACGCGGGCATGAACTACAACGGGGGACAGGCGACCCTGCGCCAGCGCGCCAGCCATGGCCTGGAATACACGGTCAACTACACCTATGCCAAGTCGTTCACCAATTCTTCCGGCAACTATGGTCAGCCCAATATCAACGGTTCCAATGGAGCCTTCCAGGATGGATACAACGGCCATGCCGACTACGGGCCATCGGGACAGGACGTTCGGCATAATTTGAGCTTCTTCGGCGTGTATGCCGTGCCCTTTGGCCGCGGCCAGACATACGGCAGCAAGATGAATCCGTTCCTTGACCTGCTGGCGGGAGGATGGAAGGCTTCCGCATCGGCGATTCTGTACTCCGGGTTCCCGATCACCATCAACGGTCCAGGGACGACCAACACCAACAGCTATGGCCAATCGCGCTCCAACTTCTATCGCCCATTCAAAATCCGCAACCGCACCGTGGCCAACTGGTGGGGCACAGATGCCTCGGCCGTTCCTTGCTCGGCCGGCGGCGACAATGGCAGCTGCGCTTACGGGGCCGCGGCACCGCTTTCCTTTGGCACCGCGTCCATTGGAAGTGAGCGCGCACCGGGTTACCGGCAAGTGGATTTCTCGGCATTCAAAGACTTCCATATTACCGAGGCCCAGGCGATCGGCTTTCGTGCGGACTTCTTCAACGTTTTCAACATCGCGAGCTATGGCAATCCTGACAACGGGGTGACCGACAGCAATTTTGGGCAGATCACGAATGTCCGTTCCCCGGCGCGGCAGATCCAGTTCAGCGCGCAATATCGTTTCTAAATACCGGCCCGGGGCAGCCAGGGGATTTTTGGCGCAGCGAAGGTTCGAGATCACGGATCGCACGTTCATTCATGTCTTCAAAAACCGACCAACGCGCTCAAGAAATACTGCGCCTGCTCTTACGACAGGGTAAGACCTCGATTGAGGAACTTACCAGAATTCTGGGGAAGTCGCCGGCCAGTGTACGCCGCGATTTGATTCGACTGGAAGAACGCGGGCTTGTCCATCGTACCCACGGCGGTGTGATGCTTGCGGAGCAGGTGGTCTATGAGCCTTTCCGTTTCGACGCTTCCTTCCAGGTGCGGGAAGACCGGTTTGCCGCAGAAAAGCAGCGCATCGCCCGGGTGGCGGCCGACATGGTTCTTGAAGGCGAGACCATTGGCCTGACAGCGGGTACGACGACCACCCAGGTCGCCCGCAGTCTTCGCCAGCGGAGCGGTCTCCGTATCATCACCAACGCCGTGAACATCGGCATGGAACTCAGCAATTGTGTGGGCCTGGGTACCAACCTGACCGGGGGCAGTATGCGCTGGGCCGGCGCTTTCTCTCTCGTCGGGTCGGCAGCAGTGGAATCCCTAAGTGCCTTCATCATGGATCGCGCATTTATCGGGGTATGTGGCATGGACCCCAAGCGGGGAGCGACCACCATTGAGCACGACGAGGCCGCCGTCTTTCGCGCTATGGCAAGACAGGCGAAACAGGTGATCGTCGTGGCTGATTCGAGCAAGGTTGGCATGATGAGCCCGGCAGTGATTTGCCCGCCTGAGGCGGTCAACGTTCTGATCACCGACGATGGCATCTCGACAGTTGCCCTGGAAGCTTTTGCCCGGATCGGCGTCCGGGTCCTGGTGGCTTGAGGCGTCGTTTTCACCGGGCCCAGTGCGGGGCGATTGTGGCAGGCTGAAAAATCGGTCGGGCTCTACCGGTGAGAGAGATCGCGTATCCAGATGTCTTTAAATTCCATGTTCCCTTGTCCACCCGCGTGCAATTGCAAGGCAATCTTGCCATCGAAGGAAGTTGGCTTGGGGTCGGTGAAGTCCACCATGGGCACTCCGTTGAGACGGGAGAGGTAGCGGTTTCCGTTGACCTCGACCAGATAGTCGTTCCAGTCGCCCATGCGCACTACGCCCTCATTTTCCGGGGCCGGCCAAACCACCCATCCGCGACCGTCTTCGGCATATACACCCGCGGTGTGATGCATCATTTTGCAGTCGATCTCGAACTGCATCCCCTGGGTGACGTCCGCGGTTCCGGGTTTGAAGGCACTATGAAAGAAAACTCCGCTATTGCCATCACCCACGCATTTGAAGCGGAGCGATAGCTGAAAATCTTTGTAGTCTTTCTCGGTTTGCAGATAGCCGTAGTCCTGGGTGAGGCCCTTGCCATGAATCAATCCCTCCTCGACCGTCCAGCTCTCGTTGCCGATTTTGGTCCAACCGCTCAGATCGGTTCCGTTGAATAACCGGATCCAGTCTTCCCCAGGGAGCCTTGTTTTTTCCTGACCGCTGACAGCACAAGACACGACAGCAGCCACGATCACGATCAGGGCGACTGCGAGACGACGATGGGCTGGGGAGGGATGGATGGCGCGCCGCGACGACAAAGCGGCTTCAGGGGAAACTTCATGCGGGCCACAAAAATCAGGGAAAGGCATGTGGGTATCTCGTCAAGTACTAATGAACGCACTGCGGGAGCATTTTATCAGCCCCTGGCAGGATAGATTGCGGCAGGAGCGCGACTCCGTTCCTTAGGAAGCGGAGAGTGCGCAATTCCCTGCCCTGTGTTTGCCGTGGCCCTATGCCCAGCGTATAAGAACTTATCTGGAATGAGGAGATGGGCTGCCATGAAGCGTTATGGTCAACTTGTCCGGCTAAAGCCGGAGAGGCGACAAGAATATCTGCGGCACCATGGAGCGGTCTGGCCCGGTGTGTTGAAGACGATCGCGGAATGCAATATACGCAACTACTCGATCTTCGAATACGAGGATTTGCTGTTTGCCTATTTCGAGTACTACGGGAGCGACTTTACCGCGGATATGGCGAAGATGGCAGCATGCCCGGAGACGCAGCGCTGGTGGGCGCTCATGTTTCCTATGCTGGAGATGTTGCCGCCAGCAATACAGGGACAGCGATGGGCTAACCTTGCGGAGATTTTTCATTTCGACGGACCGTCCTGGGCCGAGCAAGCAGAACGGAAGGACGTTTCTCGAGAGGGATTATGAAGAAGTCTGTTATGAAGTGGCGTGTTATGAAGAAGCCTGGCGCAACCTTAGTCGCGATATTGGTCACGCTGGCTTCCGTGATCGGCCTCGGCCCATTCATCGCTGCTGAAGTACAGGACTCTAAGCCGCTTTCGGTTGCCCCGCTGAGTAAATCGCGCAGCGCAAGGCAAGAACCATCGAATCATGACTCGGCGCCGGGCTCGGCGCAATATCAAGCATTGCAAAAACGGTTGTCGACGGGGTGGAACACCTGGGACGTCCATAGTGTGACCACCGAGGTGTTGTTGCCCGACGGTTTGGCCATCCACGCTGGACTGAAGCACAACAGCACTCTCTATGGAGATGCCTTTTTGGGCGATGCCCTCATAGGGAGACTCACGCCCGATGCAGAGAAGGTTTTTCCCGGTCCACACTCCTGGGAGGGCAGCTATACGGACCTGCGTCTTTCCTGGAAGGGTCACAGTCTGCGTTTGCAGACGGCCCACGATGGCAGCAACCTGGTGATGCTGGCAACCCCGCTTCCGTCACAGCCGTTGTCCGCGCTCCCGGCTACTATTGTTTTTTCCGTGAACTATCTCTGGGAGCGGCCTGGGACGGCGATCAAGGGGGCGAGAGGGATCGAGGCACGAGGCCCGCTCCATGCAGTCACGGTCTACTGCACTTGTGAGAACGCGCAGCTGCCGAGCGCGACTGCCGCAGCGAAAGAAGATGTGAACTTACCCGTGGGCGGTGCTTATTTTTCAGCGGATTTTATTCAACCTGTCGGGATCAGCACAGGTGCTCCCCTGGGGATAGAGAAAATCCGGGCGATGATTGATCAGGCGAGCAAAGCCTATATGCAATCCGTCGCCAGCAGCGGGCGGGCCTCGAACGTGGCGGATGCCATACAGACCGTTCTAGGATGGGACACGATTTACGAGCCGGAAGGCCGGCGGGTTCTCTCCCCCGTGAGCAGGGTGTGGAGTGTTGGCTGGGGTGGGTACGTCATCTTTGATTGGGATACCTTCTTTGCCGCTACGATGGCATCTATTGGCGACCGCGATATAGCTTACGCCGATGCGATTGAGACTTTGCGGAGTGAGACCCAACAGGGCTTTGTGCCGAATTATGCTCGTTCTGGAGATTGGAAGAGTTCTGACCGCTCAGAACCGCCTGTCGGCTCGATTACTATACTTGGCCTTTACCAACGATTCCACGATCGATGGTTCCTGGAGGAAAGCTTCGCCCCGTTACTGCGGTGGAATCGTTGGTGGGCGAAAAACCGTGACATTCAGGGCTATCTGACGTGGGGCAGTGACGGGGATAATGCGCCGGCCAACCTGGACGATCATGCGCGAGGGACGCGCGCCGGCGCCATTCTTGAGTCTGGACTGGACAACAGCCCCATGTACGACCATGCCGCTTACGACGCGGCCACGCACAAGCTGGAGTTCGCCGATGTCGGCCTGATGAGCATGTACATCGCCGATTGCGACGCATTAGCAACCATCGCAGATAGTCTAGGCGAAGCGGCGGCTGCCAATGAGATTCGGGAGCGAGCCAGGCAGTATCGCGCGAAGCTGGCAACGTTGTGGAATAGCGATGCGGGCATATTCCTGAACAAAGACCTACACACCGGCCAGTTCAGTTCCCGGCTTTCGCCGACTAATTTTTATCCGCTGCTGGCTAAAGCAGCGACCTCGCAACAGGCCGAGGTGATGATCAAGAACCACTTGTTGAACCCGAAAGAATTCTGGGGAGAGTGGATCATTCCCTCGATCGCACGGGATGATCCGGCTTTTAAGGATCAGGATTATTGGCGTGGACGAATATGGGGGCCCATGAACTACCTGGTGTACCTTGGTCTGCGCAATTATGAGGAACCGGAAGTGCAGCGCCAATTCGCGGAGAAATCCTACGAACTCTTTCTAGAGGAATGGAAAAAGAATGGTCACGTGCATGAGAACTATAACGCCATAACCGGGAGCGGGGATGACGTGAGCAGCAGCGACAGGTTCTATCACTGGGGCGCACTCCTGGGATACATTCAGTATTTGCAGGAGACGCAATCCCTGCCATCCACGGGCGGCGCACAATAGAGTTCGGCGCGGTTAAACCAATTCCTGATTGCAACGGTAAAGCTTATGGGAAGCTCAAAATTGTTTTACGAGTGGAATGGCTCCTCGCTCAATGCCAACAATTTTTTCACAACAGAAACGAGACCTCGCGTCCGTTTGACCCAATCGTGCGTACAAACTCCGAGCCCAAAAGGATCGCAGTCAAAGGGAAACGGCGAACTTTTTGAATTTGATGTACGATGGTTTGCCGGTGCTTCAACGATTGCTCTTGGGGCATACTGGTGGGACCTTTTGACGGGAGCCCCCGCCCGGACTAACTGGCCGGCCTCTCAAGCGTCCAAGTCCCCGGTTTTTGTCTGCTGGTATTCAGTATTTTTCTAAGGCTGTTTGCCCCGGGAATTGCATCTCAAGCAAGTGGGATGGTTTTTATGAACGCCTATTGTGTAATACTTTGCCGGCTGCCCTTTGTAGACCCGATGCACTACCCGAATACGAAGCGGTTCTATCTCAGGGCCACGAATGCTGATCGGGCGATGCGTGCCGCTATGGACGAAAATCGTCAATGGCGTGTCATTGGTATCGAGCCAAGCGAGTTGTTTGGTCGCCTTCCAGGAAGTGATCGCCCGCACCCTACACCGGACGTATGGCACGCTGCCTGAGGTACTTCTGCTGGTTGCCGATCGCGCCTGATCGTTGACGAGCATCCACAACGGCGCCAGGGGTTCCGGTCCAATCGAATCGCAGGAAGTGAAGCAACCATGGACTCCAGTAAGTGGCAGCCCTCGCTCCGCATAGCTCTGCTTACAGGTATGTTCTGTGCCATGCAGCTACATGCGGAAGAACGAAAAATCGATCCTACCTTCTTGTATCGCGGTACTTCTGCTGTCCAAGCAGAAAAGTCCGACCTCACAACATCGACGTGCCACTACAAGCCGTTGTTTGGCAAAGGCGACCCGGATGCCTCGGCTGTTGTGGGCATAGCTCGTTATGGCGAGGCGGCAATCGACCCCAGCGGCGAATGCGCGATGGTTCAATATCCCGAAGAAGACCAGGTGTACGTGGTCATCGAGGGTAAGGGGGCGGCGAAATATGGGAACGAGGATGTCTCCCTCAACATGGAAGACTATCTCTATCTGCCGTCAACGATTCCCCACACCTTGGTGAATCATTCGGGCTCGCCGATGGTTGTGGTCGTGATGGGTTTCCATACCCAGGGATTTGAGAAAACTCAACTGCCGCCGCACCCTCTTAAGGCCAACATTGAAGATGTGCCCACGGGTTTAGTGAGCGGCCATCCTTCTTCGACTCTCTACCGGCTACTGATGGGTGACATCGAGAGTAAGCGCGACCGCGTGGCGGCGGGCCGTGTTTTGACCAGTCTTTTTGTCATGGAAATTGCGCCGGGCGGTACTAACTTTCCCCATCATCACGAGCGCGAAGAGGAGATTTACCTGGTTTTGAGTGGTCATGGAGACATGGTTGCGGGAGGCGGAATGGACGGAATCGAAGGCAAACATCCTGCCAAAGCAGGGGATGCATATTTCTTTCGGCTCAACTGCACCGTGGGATATTACAGTGCGCCAGACGTCAAATCACGCATTCTTGCCGTGCGGTCGTGGTATCCGGGCATGCAGCAGAAGGGCGCGAAACACTGACCAGGGATTTTGCAAAATCAGCGGATACTGCTGTCGTCTTCCTTCCGGCACGCAGGCCATGACATCAGACCAGGATCTGTATAACGAGCTTGCCTACTATACCCTGTCCCATCCTGATCCTTCGTTTCTCCACCAGCATATCGTCGACGCGTATACCGCCCAGCATGCTACCGGGCACACGAAGCCCATCGCCGTAGTGTTTGCGCTTATTGGCCTTTACCTGTACCTCGAGAAAAACTTTACTGGCAAACACGTACAGCGGATTCATATGCAGCTTGGGACTCCGCGGAGAAAATGGCCGCAATTGACTCCGCCGCGGGAGCGAGGAGCTACTACAGTATCCGCGGTTATGGCTGCTTCGCCGGGCAAAGAGAGAGACGAAATGATTCGAACCTGGTGCGCCTCGGTGTGGGAAGCGTGGCAAGCAAGCCACGATCAGATCAGGGGGCTGGCGAAAGAAGAGGCGGGCATCCATTGATGTAGCCGATGGCTCCGGTAAGGTCAGGGGATAACTTGCCCTGATATAAACTGCATCGATGGAGAAAGCATCATGAAGCCAAGTATGGGGGGCCTCGCCGGCTCTATGGCTTTGCTGGCCTGCCTGGCGCTGGCTACATTCGCTCAGCCCAGTGGCAAGGTCAAAATTGGCTACTGCGGTCCATTGAAAGACATCGACGCGGTGAAGGCCGCCGGGTTCGATTACCTGGAGGTACGCACTTCGGAAGTAGCCGCGCTTTCCGATGCCGATTATGAGAAGGTGGCGGCCAAACTCCAGCAGGTAGGGCTTCCGGTGTTGTCGGCAAATTTATTTCTTCCCGCCGACATCAAGGTCACCGGACCTGACATCGACAAAGAGCGCCAGATGGAATACGTCCGCCGGGCGCTCGATCGAGTGTCCCGCTTAGGGGTGCGGCTGGTCGTTTTCGGAAGTGGTGGGGCACGCCAGGTTCCCCAGGGATTCTCGAAGCAAGAGGCATTTCAGCAGTTGGTCGACTTTGGAAAGCGCATCGCACCGGAAGCGCGGTCGCGCAACATCACCATCGCGATTGAGCCGCTGCGCAAGCAGGAGAGCAATATCATCAACACGAGCTTAGAAGGGCTGGAATGGGTGAATGCGGTGAACGATCCGAACATTCAACTGATGATCGACTTTTACCACTTCTCGGTGGAGAAAGAAGACATTTCCGATGTTCTGAAGGTTAAGGACCATTTGCGGCATCTGCACATGGCGAATCCGAATGGCCGCGTCATGCCGCTGAAATGGGATGAATACAACTACGCCCCGTTTTTTGAAGTCCTGCGTCAGATCCACTACGACCGGCTGATCAGCCTGGAAGTTTCGAAGACGAATCTTCCGGAGGAAGGGCCGCAGGCAATTGCGCTGCTGCGACGTGCGTTCGAGCAATGATGGCGCAATCGGGCTGCTTACCGTCTTCCCGCGTTTTTCCCAAACGGGATTGGCGCTCATTACGGGGCCGGGGGTGCCGCTGCCGGCAGACGCTCTGCGCCTGGGTCAGGCGGGGTCTGATCCACACCTGAGTTGAAACCTGGCATCATCCGCGACTCCCCGCGAAACATGTGATAGTCCCCGTAGGCGATATCGTTCAGCTCCGTGTCATAAGGTCCATAGGTTCTAAAGCCTTCATCCCCTTCCATGAGCATGGTCACCGAGCGCATCCTCGTAAGAGCGACGCTTCTCAGGGGGCAGATGAAGGTCTTTCCTCCGATCTCCACCGGGCCGTATGTGATCATGATGTCGGATCGATGTAGAGGCGTGAACCCGCTAAGGTCTGCGTCCACCTCAAGGCGAAGAATGGCTCCGCTCGCCGGGTCAATTTCGATTTCCCCGTGATACCCAGCCAGCCCTTCGAAGGCAGTCGTTCCGTTGCCACCGGGAAGACAGCAGCCCCATACTCCATAGACGGGTTCCGGAACCATGTAGCGAAATACTGCGCGAGGCCCGCTCGGGCTGTGCTCCCAGCGACTCCAGGTCAAAGCACCGGGAGCCGCAATCGCATCGTGGACCAGACCAAGCACGGGGCCAAACGTGCCATAGGTGATGAGATACGGATCGTTCGTCTTCCGCTTGCTTCGTTTTGTCGCGCCTGGCTCTGCGACCTCGCTGCCGTTGCGGTAGAGCACTGTTTCCTTGAAGTTTTCCGATAAGTGCAATGGTTCAAAGTCGACTCTTCTATTGACCGCGTCAAATTGCGAGGTTTCTTCATAACGGCTTGTTGTCCGGGTGGCAAAGAAGTTCGGCAGCTTAGGAATCGTGTTATTCAGATAGTCGAGGGCTAATGAAATGATGTGGCGTTGCGCAGCCGCATCCGGCGGCGGATCCGCAGGAATCTCCGTAAGGGACGGGCGCAGAAAGGCCGACCCATCAGCCAAGGCCGTCAGTGCCTGCTGGGTCTTCTTGCCGTGCAAGGCTGCCATCCAGGAAGCAAGCTTGGCGGCGCTCAGGCGTTCGGTCAGTTCCAGAGCGGATAGTTGCCTGGCTACCTCGGCATCCCTGTTGCCATGAACCGCCTCCAGTGTTTGCTCCAATTGTGCAACCGTGACTTGCCTGATGGCAGGGTTCGGTTGATCGGAATAATAGGGCTGGTCGTAATAGCCGGTGTTGGTGCGAGTCGTCAAACCGGGCTTGCCGATCTGGACCTTCAGCTCGTGATACTCATCGGCGTGATCCGCAGGCGACGGATCGAAAGATAAGGTATAGAACGCGCCGGCTTCGTGGACACAACTCTCGATCTGACTAATCAGGTCATAATCTTTGTCCAACACGCGGCCGCCGCTTTGCACGGCGAGTACCTTTCTGTCCAGGTTCCTGAAGCTGGCTCTGTGAACCGATTCCACGCCATGGAGGTAATCCAGATATTGGTGTCCGCGCAGATCCGTTTCCCCGGTCGAAAAGCTGTAGAGAGCAATCCGAGCCTCTCGCAACAGGGTGGAAAACCAACAAATGGCATAGAAGGTATGGTCCTTGGAGAGTGATCCTTCCGCGTATGCGCCGCTTCCCACACCCCAACCGGGTCCGACCCAAAGCAGCAACTTCCTACCCGATTTCTGTCTTTCCGCGGTGGCGATTTCACCAAGCGCCTGCAGAGCAGTCAGCGACGGGGGAGAAACTGACGAGGGAGGGAGATCTCCCCTGAGGCTCCCCGCAAAACTGCGAACCAACCGCACCTCATTGTTGTGGGCGACTTGAACGGCCAATTTATTTCCGTCAAGCGAGGCCTCGGCCACCTGCCAAAGGCCGGTCACAAGCAAGGTGTAAACGGAAACCGGTTCCGCGAGACGGCCGCCATTGCGGCGAAGAAAGGCCTCCAGGGAGCCCTTCTCAAAGAAAATCAGATTAGACGGTACTTGAAGAGCATCGATGACCACAATGACTTCAACGGGAGGGTCGGTCTTAATCGAGATTCCGTCGAACGCCTGAAAGGAGAGAATCCTGTTCGGCCTGCCATTGTCCAGCAAGGTAAAGTCCCCGGGCTGGAGGCCGGATATTGACTTTCCAGAGTTATCCGTTACCGTGACATCCAGCTTGATGAGGCCTGCTCGCGTGTCTGACGTGTCTGAAGAGCCTGGAGCAGGCGTTTGAGCTGGAAGCGCGAGTGGAGCTTCGTTCCCCGGGGCCGGGACGCCCCCTGTCTGAGTATCGGCCGCGTGCGTGCCAACAAAAGCCAGCAAACACAGGATGAGCGCCAGACACAGTCGATGCAGAGTACGCATTGCCGGAACCTCGCTCGGAACTGCCTCTGAGTTCTCGCAGGCAGTATATCCGCTCCCCATGTCCTCATCCCGGGGGGCTATTCACCTGGGGAGATCACGGTGATGGCGCATTTCAAAGAGGAGGTCGGAGGCACGGTCGAGGTACAGCCGCTGCTGGTCTAAACCTTCTTCACTGTGCCTGGCCAGATAGACCAGGTTAGCGACCATCTCAATGCTGACGTACAGAGGCCGGCCGTGCTCGTCTTTGCTTTCCGGAGCATCAGAAGCAGTCATTTTTGTGCGACCCCCACGGGACAGGAACGCTTTTGTTCTTTCCGCTGAATGTTCCGATAACCCTTGAGCTGTCCATCATTGCACAATCATCATCGGAGACCTGGCTCCATTTTGGCAGTCAACAAAATAGATGTCCACAACGTCAATTCACGTTAAACTACCTCCCTTGAGAGGTTCCATGCTCAGCGATCCAGCACGCATACTGTGCATCGGCAAAGACTCTGGTCTATTGCGGAGCCGCTGCGCGGTTCTAGCGCATGCCGGCTACGATGCTCAGGCCGTAATGTTTGCCGAAGCTGAAAGCCTGTTACGAACCGCAGACTTTGATCTGATCATCCTCTCCGCCATTCTCACGGGCGAGGAAAGAGAGCAGATCTCTGCGTTCATTGGCGATAGGGTTCCCATCCTGACGTTGAAAAAACTCATCTTCGCGACCGAATTACTGGCTGAGATTGAGCGGCGGCTGCGCCAGACGAAGCAGGACTCCGTCGCTTAAACCGGCCCGCGACCCTAAGCCAGTGGAGCAGCGCCCGGTCAGCCTCCCAGGTGGTTGGTCAGATTTCCTGCTTGAACAGAATGCGCCATACCGCTTCAGCGTCAGACTGGTGATCGATGGTGGGAGTGACCGTCGCCCATGCCGTCATTTTGGGTACCGGAGCGCTGAAACCAACGCGAAAGGGTAACGTCGATGATGAATAAGTCACATTGACTGTTTTAATTAGCGGCAAGGATAATCGACATAGATTGACTTACGTTCACGGCCGGTTGGAGGGTCCTCCCTATGTCATCCCATGTTTTAACTTCTGCCTGTGCTATCGTCGTCGGCGGGTTACCCCGAGAAGATAAAGAAAAACTGCTGCGTGAGCTTGCCAAGGAGTGTGGCTACCTTCTTCACCCCGTTTCACACACCCAGGAAGATTTTCAAAGAAAACTATTTATCGACGAAGACGAATAGACCCGGGTGAATATGGTCTTTCCCAGTCCGGCGAAAAAGCGTTGCCGTGAGGGGCTTCAGAGTTCGCGTGAGAACCGGAATTAAAGCGCAGGCTCCAGTCCGCGATGCTCTGCGGAAGTGGCCCTCAGGGGCTAAAGCCCATCGTTTTTGTTTCATGTATGTACGGGCTGAAGCCCGTACCCTTCAGGGAGAGAAGACGTATCTCAGCGCCCCTCAGGGGCTAAAAGCCCGTACCCTTGAGGGAGAGAAGACGTACCGCAGAACCGGATGTATGGATAATTATTCCTACTGGGGGGAACAAAAGGCGAATATAATCGCTGCATGCCTGGACAGACAAAGTTGACCCCAATTCAGGTTCTCGAACGACTCCAACTCCGGCTTGAGCAACGCATGGAATCTTTGCAGCGGGTCAAACTGGACGGGTACTACGTGGTTATCAGCGAACTAGAGACAGAACTCGATCTGCTGCGACGTGCACAACGTTACCTGGAGGACTAAGTTCGATAAGGACACGGCCTGGCGACGCGAAAAGCGGTGCCAAAGCTCGCTGCCGTGGGATTTTCTGCACGCCCTATTGCCCCGTCACAGGAACGCCAACAAAGAAGGCGCCCTGGGGCTAGCGGCTTAACTGTGCGCTGTTCTTGACTACAATCTGCGGCACTCCGTGATAGTAACTAATCACGCCGGTAGCGCATACGTGCGTCCCCGCGCGAGGAAGTGCCCCTACATTTGGCAGATCCTGCTCCCATACCAGGATGGTAAAGATCTGATACGGAAACGCGGAATCGAGGTCGATGAAGGTTGGCTTGCCTCTGCTGGCCACCGCGGAATGTTCGTTTTGTGCGGTCCCGCAAACAGTAGCACTTTCGCCATCATGTTCCCTGGCCTGAGAGGCGGCGATCGTTTGGCACTGTCCGAGTGAAGCCCAGAGCAGCAATGCGGCTGCGAACTCTGTTCGTCTCATGGCTTCTCCTGTTTCAAGTTACCAAGACATTTCTTTTGCAGTAGTGAAGCAGCATAGCGTAGCAAAGCCCGTAGGCGATCTGGGTTTCATGGACCCGATCGGGTATCGCTCCCGGCGGAGCCTAGACGAAAAGAATACAGCCGACGAAGTCGCCTCTTCTGTAGTGCAGATTGCAACTTTCGTGTGACCCGGAGCGCCCAAACGCATTTTAAATGATCGCGACCGTGCCTTTGAAAGCGAAAATAAGCCCGGTTCTCCGAGCGTCCCGAACATATCCGTCGGGCCGCTCATTCCGCGATTCGCAACTGCCGGTGGCTGTCGCACCAACTTCACTACAGAAATTGTAAGAAGCGAGGAAACAGAAGGAAATGGTCTCTCGCACCACTTGAGCTGAGAGGGGGCGA
This sequence comes from uncultured Acidobacteriaceae bacterium, assembly GCA_963838445.1. Lineage (GTDB taxonomy): Bacteria > Acidobacteriota > Terriglobia > Terriglobales > Acidobacteriaceae > PALSA-350. The sequence continues at coordinate 133,367 of CAWIRT010000061.1, read as the reverse complement.
TTGGCGAGTGGGTGCGGGCGAAAAAGAATCGACACGGGCGAGCTGGGCGCCTTTATGAAATAAAGGAGTTAGCTCCTTCAGCCCAGTATTTTCCTCAATAGATTTAGGGCTGCAACAGTTACCAAAGTTAAAAATAGATGTCGAAAGTGTAGTCGAACCGCCATCGTATTTCATATAAAGGGTGCGGGAGGGAAAACAATGTCTGCAGAAAAATGCAAACAGTGCGGTGAGACGATGACAGAGCAGCCGACCGCCTATGAAACGGTAAACCTGCAGGGCGTTCCCAAGCATTCCGACCGGTTTTATGAGCAGTGGTTCGTCTGCCGCAACGGCCATCGTAAGGGATACATTTCGGGGCATGGCCGTGCTCCGGGAGTGGCTAAGGTTATCAGCGAAACCAGTGTGGTCACCGTTCGCACCTAGATCCCCTGCAGCAGGATCCTTAAGAGATGCCCCTGGACTTGGTTCAGGGGCATTTTTCTGTCTTCAGAGAGCTCGGCGACAAAATGGAATGTGTCGATGATCTTAGCCGTTAGCCCGCATTTCGCAGACTACTAGTTCAAAGTTCACGATTGGGGCGAGCACGCTACAGAATGTTCTGGTCTCACCCGTCGGAGACTTTTGAGCGAATGACAGCCACCTTAGGTTTACGCTGGTCAAGTGCCCGAAATGAGAGGTTGGCTGGATGAATCGTGGTCATAAGATAGCCGCGGCGGTGTCGCTGGCAGTGGTGGTGTTGTGTCTGGCTGGGAGCTTCATGACCAGGGGAGTGATGGAGCATCTGTCCTTTTTGCATGGACAAAAAGCAGGCTGGAACGCCGCGCCGCGGCCTTATGGGATCGTGGACCAGCGGCCATGGCAGACGGCGCAGACGTTGGCGGCATTGGCGGTATCAGCGGAGGAATTAGAGCTTGCGCGCGAGGCGGAGCGGCTAGCGGACCACGAGGTGGACCAGGCCTTTGCCCAGTCTCTGCGCCAGGCGAGTGCGGAGACCCGGGAACTGACGGGTGAGGCACTGACCTTGCAGCATCGGGTCACTGAACTGCAGGAGATGGTCAAGGGAGACCAGCAGCGAGTGGCGGCTTTGACGCCGAAGGCCGGTTCCGTTGCGGGCGCGGTGCCCGGTTCGGCCCCTGCAGTTACGCCCACCGGTGACGACCTGGATGTTGCCAAGGCGCAACTGGGCCTCGACCAGGACGAACTGGCGGATTCGATGGAGGATCTGGCGCGAGCAAGCGGCGATCATCGAGGAAAAATCCAGCAGGAGTTGGCGGCGCGCGAAGCGGCGATGAAGAAGTACGACGAACAGGCGGCCGCAGGAGGCGACGGACAAACTGCTGTGATCTCAGCAGGCCAGTACAAGACCCTGGCGGGGCAGATCTCCGAGTGGTGGGCACAGCGCAACCGGATGCAACTGATCGCGCAGGCAGAGCAACTGGCGAGGGCGGACGTCGCTGCTCTGACGGCGGACCATGCGCGGCTGGAACCGGAGGCACAAGCGGCGGAAGCGAAGGCAGCTGCTGTGAAAGCAGCCGGGGAGTCGAGTTCGGCCAGGGTTAAGGACCTGCAGAGCCTGGCGACGCAACGCAACATTTTAAGCATCCTCGACGACCGGCTGGGGGCACAGCAGCAACTGGTGACACTCTATGTTCGCTGGGGCAACCAGGTGGAGCTGCAACACAAGATCCTGCTCCATTTGATTCTGCGGTCGCTAAGCTGGATCGCGATCATTGTGCTGCTGACTATCCTGGCTGGCTGGGGTTTGCAGGCGATGTTCGACCGGATGTCGCGGGACCGCCGGCAGAGGCAGACACTGCGCATCATTCTGAACCTGGGGACGCAGGTGATTGGCTTGGTGCTGGTGCTGCTGGTAATCTTCGGAACTCCTCAGCAAATGCCAACCATTTTGGGACTGGCCACGGCGGGTTTGACCGTGGTCTTCCAGGATTTCATCCTGGCGTTTTGCGGGTGGTTTGTGCTGATGGGGCGAAACGGGATTAAGGTCGGCGACTGGGTAGAGATCGACGGTGTCGGAGGCGAGGTGGTGGAGATCGGGATATTTCGCACCTGGCTGCTGGAGACCGGGAACTGGACGGCCAATGGGCATCCGACCGGACGGCGGGTTTCTTTTCTGAACGGATATGCGTTTCATGGAAAGTACTTCAACTTCTCCACCGCGGGACAGTGGATGTGGGACGAGATCAAGGTGAGTATTCCGCCGGGCACCGAAGCTTATCCGTTGATCGATAAGATTCGCGATGCCGCGGTGAAGGCGACCGAGGCGGACGCGAAAATGGCGGAAGAGGAGTGGAAACGGGTGACCCATGAGCAGGGCTCGCCGCAGTTCAGCGCTACACCCTCGGTCGATATGCGGCCGGCGGGAGGGGGCGTGGACATCGTGGTGCGCTATGTAACCCGTGCAGGGGTGAGGCTGGAGACGCGGAACCGGCTGTTTGGCAAGGTAGTGGAGCTGATGGTGGGGGCGCGGGAGGTAGTCGAAAAGTAGCAGGCAGGGCGCACCTCCGGTCAACGACGGCGACTCCACACCGCCGATTGGTTGAGGGCAAGATGGGTGCCGCGCCTATAGCGCTCCCGATCATGATAGGGATTCCAACCCAGCCCTTCCGGGCTGGGCTGACGTTTAGCGGGCGGCCCTCCGGGCCTCAGGGGATTTGAGGGGCTAAAAGAGGTTGCGTGAGAGCCGAAAAAAAGCGCTCAGCTTCGCGCTGCTCTGGTGGAACGCGTTGCCCTCAAGGGCTAAAGCCCATCGTTTTGTTTCAATGTATGTACGGGCTGAAGCCCGTACCCTTCCGATGTCCGTCGCGTAACTACGACTTGCCCGCGAAGGTGCCGTATTCCCAGTCATAGGGCACACCGCTGTCGCCGAGAATGAACTTGACCAGATCGGCAAAGCCGGCTTCGGCACGAACGTCGTTGGATAGGATCACTACGCATCGCTGGCTGGCCTCAAGGCAGACCATGGTGTTGGCAGTCTGACCGTCGTGGCCGCCCTTGTAGAAGCCGTGGCCCTGCGGGCCGTCGAAGACCACCACGCCGAGGCCCGCATACAAATCCTTGCGCTGCTCATTTACCGGAAGGTCTGGGCCGAACACTGGAAACTGATGAGCGGTGGTGATATGCAGCTGCGGCTTGGTTATCTCGGCGCGGGAGGCGGCACTCAGCCCATCGCCGCGCACCAGGGCGGCGGCAAATTTTGGCAGATCGGAAATCGTGGTGTCCATTGAGCCCGCCGAGCGCACCTTTTTGCGCCGGTCGTGATCCTGTGGCTGGCCCTGGTCGTTCCAGCCGTCAGCGTAATTGGAGGCAAAATCCGGGCGCCATACCAGGCTGGTGCGGGTCATCCCCAGGCGATCGAAAATGGCGTTCGTCAGGTCGCCCACATCGAGTCCCAAACCCTGCGCCTTGCGACCGTGTTCAATGACGAATTGCAGCAGGATGAAGCCCTCACCGGAATAGCTGAAGCGTGTGCCGGGGTCGAAGTGGATGTGCAGCTTCTGATCTGGTTCGATGAACCAGAAGTTGTTGAAGCCGGTGGAATGGGTGAGGCACATGCGGGGTGTGATCTTTTCCCAGCGCGGGTCAGCGGCCAGATCAGGGTATGGCCCGTGCTTGTCGGGGAAGACCGGATCGGGGCCATAGGTCGGCAACGGATGATCGAGATCGTCCTTGATGGGAGTGTCGAGGTTGAGCTTGCCCTGGTCGACCAGTTGCATCGTGGTGTAGGCAAGCACTGTCTTGGTTATGGACGCGCCGTACATGACGGTGTCAACGGTGAGCGGGTCGCCCTTTCCATTGCGGATGCCATAGGCCTGGACATAGCCCACCTTGCCTTTATCGACGACGCCAACGGCAATGCCGTTGGCGTGGGTTTTGCTGATGATCTTCTTCACCTGGGCATCGATTTCAGCTGGGCTGGGAGTGGGTTGTGCAAGAGACTCGGGGGGGAGGCAGAACAAGAAAAGCGTTGCCAGAATGGCCGGGGACCACTTCATCGCTGTCATTTGTCACCAAGGTTACACGATGCGTTTGGTGACGCGGCGTCGCGATCAACCTTGCTCCTCACGAGAAAAGGGTCGGGTGCAGGCGTGGTAGCCCACTCTAGCCCAAAAAACGGCTTGAATGGGCCACCCAAAGCTTTGGTTGCTGGGTGTAGTCGTTATCTCGTCCTACTGAGTTCGGTGCTCGCTAGATGTGGGGCGCAATGTTGCGGGCGAGAAACCCGGCAAAGCTGTGCCAGGCCGGCGTCATTCCGATGGGCACGGCGAGGGCTCCAAAGGCGAACGTGAGGGGGGCGGCCCAAAGTGTAGACCGGTGGATACGGTGCAGCGAGATGAGATCGTAGACGATCACGAACAAAACCAGGATGCCAAGGCCGGTCACAGCACCCGCAGCCGTAGGGAACCCGATCTGATTCCATGGAAAACGGCCAAACGCGGCTTCCACCAAGCCGATTGTGGCCAGCAAGATCAGGCGCTTGTGAGCGTCAGGCTTGCGACGAGCCCGCCATGAAGCGAAGATCACGATAGTAAAACCGACGATACCGACTAACGGAATGGCTGAAGAGACCGATGGATTCAGGGTTCCGATCATAACCTTGCGGCCGAGAGCATCGATGGCGGCAATTACACCGAGAATAATCATGATGGGCGGAAGACAGAACGCGACGGTGCCCAGGGAGCGATGCCACGCGACACGGCGAGCCGAGATGAGACCGGCCTGCACCACGAAGAGAACCATCCAGAGGGTAAAAACCGCTCCATGGAAATGAAGGATGGGACTCGGCAACGGGGCGCGCAACATGCCGGCGCGGAAGTAGGTGGGCGAAAAACCTATGAAGACCACCACGCACAACAGGATCGCCATGCCACTAAAGAAGAAGCGCTCGACGGTTCGGTTGACCGGCCGATAAACAATGGGGCGAGATTGAGGTTTTGGCGAAAGGACTGACTCAGTTGCCATGGTCGTTCTCCTGGTCTAGAGACAGAATCTGCCAAAAGCCGAATATGGAGTTATCGCGAGGGAAATTTCTATCGCACAAGCTATCACACGCAAGCCACGCCAGCATACTAGTTTCGACCAGAGGTGGCGCTCCCAGGGCAGGCTGGGGCTGGCGGTAATCATGATGGGGATTCCAACCCCAGCCCTTCCGGGCTGGGCTGACGGTTTAGCGGCCAGCCCTCCGGCCTCGGTCGGATCTGAGGGCCAAAGACTGCTGCAAAGGTAATGTCCTCCTCGCAGGTTGAGCTGCCGAACGCTGCCCGAAGCCGAACGGAGAAGGAAACAGCGCCGCGGGGGCTAAAGAGTGTGCGTGAGAACCAGGGATTTAGAAATTTAGTCCCGCAGGGACGGCTGAACTTAGCCCAGGACGCCAGTCCTGGGTTGGATTCAAAAGGAGGACTCAGTCCCGCAGGGACGGCTGAAAATGGTCCGCGACGCAATCCTCCTTCAGCCGTCCCTGCGGGACTCGATCACGTATCATGATGTACCCAGGACTAGCGTCCTGGGCTAACTTCAACCGTCCCTGCGGGACTAAATTTCTAAATCCCTGGTTCTCACGCAGACTCTAAAGCCCTCATCCTACATCCCCTCTTCGGCACGACTCGAAGTCGTGCCCTGATACAAAGCACTTTCGAAATTGGCTCGAAACAGACTGAGCCGGACATTCGTTTTGCAGTCATCAATAAAGAGGGGTGTGGGAGAACCGGATCAAACAGATTCTACACTGTTGATCTTGCTGGAGATCTCCAAGGTGAGCAGGTCAACGTTGGCGCAAAACGTTTTTCGTTCCAAGTCTGGAAGTTCCTCCAGAAGATCCGGATACGGGATAAGGTCGCAACCCCGAAACGCGGCGAATCCTGCGCTATCAGCCATTCTGCAGCTCACGTTCACCAGGCCGGGCAGATCCCAGGGATCTGCCTTCTGCCTTGGGGAATGATGATCGGAGACGATGTTCTCGAAGTCGGAGGGCAATTTCCAATCCGCAATCAAACTCAGTCCCGCCTCACAATGATCCAATCCGAACAACTCGCGCTCCGCCTGGAGGATGCTGGCGGCAGACCCGGTATGCGTCTCCAACAGGGCGGCGTATTGCTTCGGGGAGATGGCGACCAACGCCAATCGCCCGATATCATGGAGGATGCCGGCGGTATAAGCAGCGTGTTTGTCCATCGAACCCGCACGGGCCAGCTGCTGTGCTACCAATGCGCAGGCCAGGCTGTGCCTCCATATGGCCCGCAACGATTGATGGTTGAGCGATTCGCCGAGATAAGCTCTCACTCCGACAGTAAGACAAACGCCTCTGAGGCTCTTGATGCCGAGCATGGCAATCGCCTGAAGTACGCTGCTGATAGGAAAGCGGCTCGCATACAACGCGGAATTGGCGATAGTGAGAACTTCGCTGGAAAATGCCGGCTCGGAAGAAATCAAGTCACTGAGTTGACGCATCGAGACATCTTCGTTGTTGGTCAACTGGAGTATCCGGATGGCGACTCGCGGAAACGGGGGAATGCGGAGATGGGCCCAGGGCAACTTGACTGCGTGGCCTCCCTTGGTCTGCATGGTCTGAGCATCCCTCCCTTAGCCACATCGGCAGACAAACGCCTCGCCTTCTGGGAATAGTCAGAATTGGCAGAGCGAATCGATTAGGTACGGGAATTGATTGACTGCATACATAATTCGGGGCGGCAAAATCAGCCTGGCCAGGCGGATCCCGTTTGCTTTGCGTCCCGTAAGAACACACTAGTCCTCAAGCCAGGTGGTCTCGAAAGTCGGGTTCAGATGAATGTCGAATTGGCGAAGGGGACCGTCGCCACTGTTTACGAATTTGTGCGCCTCGCCGGCGCGGACCAGAAGCACATCGCCGGCGGTGGCCTCCCGCTCCTGACCGCCGACCTTCCACTTTGACCGGCCTTCGATGATGTACACAATTTCGTCGTAGTCGTGTTTATGGAGTTTTGTTCCCTGGCCGGGTTCGCCAATAACCAAAAAGAACGAGATGCCGACACCGCCATGATCCATGCCCACGAACTCATGGGACATTCCTACGAACGGGAGTTGGGACTGGTTGATGGCATACATAACCTTTCGATTCGGACGACCGTTCTACGGACTCACAATTGGCGGGTGCCCTGCCCGGCCGGCAGGCGGCGGACAGAACGTAACGCCAGCTTGCCGCTTGAGGTGTTCCATGCCAGTTCGTTTGTCCAGTCGTATTGAGTCAGGTAAGCTCGTAGCTGCTTCGCCGTTGGCGCGCTTCGCAAGAGCGATTCTCTATGTCAGGAATATCAGGCAAATGAAACACAAGACCATGCAGCTCGGTTTCTGTCTTCTCACATTGCCGAGCTTCTTTGCCAGCTTGATGGTTGGTGCGGCAGGAATAAATTTTCTCGACACTTATAAAGGCGAGCCTTACCACGATAGCCGCTACCAGGCGGGTGCGCAGCTGATTCCCGGCAAAGTGCAATGCGCTTTCTATGACCTTGGCGGCGAAGGCATCGCCTATCACGATACGGACGCGAAAAATAATGGCAGCGGCGCCCTTAACCCCGCGGACGGAAGCTATCTGAATGAGTTCCGCATGCATGAAGGTGTCGACACCTCCTATACCAAATTCCACGACGAAATCGACAACACGCAATACAACTTGGTTCAGCCACCTCAAGACCAACTTTATGTCGGCTGGACCGTGCCTGAAGAGTGGTTCAACCTGACGGTTCAGGTTGCCCACGCAGGAGTCTATCGCGGGGATCTGCTTTACACTTCGAACCGCGGTGGAAGCATTAGCCTGGATGTGAACGGAAAACCGGCCGGCCCTCCTTTGCCGATCGTATCTACATTCAATGCGGCCGACCCCGTGGCGTGGCGGCAATGGCATCACTGGAACCTCGCACCAAATTTGGTCGAGCTAAAGCTTCCGGCGGGGAAGAGTGTACTCACCGTGCACATCGTCACGGAGGGCCAAATGAACCTGGCATATTTTGATTTCCACGAGTCTCGCTAGGCCCTCGAGGTCAGCAAGGATCGATCTTCAGAAGAAGAATTTAAGTTCGTGCGGGCGAATCTTCCATCAGCCCCCGTACATCAACATCAATGAACCGGAGACGGCGGCCAATTAATCGTATAGGTCGAAATGGTCCGGCTGGAATCCTGTGCGCATACTCTACTCATCTTTTCGTTTTCTTTTGGCAGTGCTTTGCACATCCCCAGCCCTGGCCGCACATGCTGCTTCCATTCCAAACAGCACGCTGCAACCGGTGAGTGCGGATCTGATGACCGGTAACGCGGACGACGCAATTTCGCGGCTGAGGTCGTCTCTTGCCCAAAATCCGGGAGATGCGGAGGCGCATAACCTGCTTTGCCGCGTGTACTACCAGGAAGAGCGTTGGGATGATGCGATCCACGAATGCGAAATAGCGGTTCGGCTTATGCCGCTGGATAGCGACTACCATCTCTGGCTAGGCCGAGCCTACGGCGAAAAAGCCGACAGCATTCATTCCATAAAGGCCTATGGACTGGCGAAAAAAGTGCGGGATGAATTTGAGCGGGCGGTTCAACTCGAAGGCGGAAATGTCGATGCGCTTTCCGACCTGGGTGAGTTTTACACCGCAGCCCCGGGGATCGTGGGCGGAGGCAAGAAAAAGGCGCAAGGAGTGGCCCAGGCGCTCGAGCAATACGGGCCGGCGCAGGCCCATCAACTCAAAGGGCGCCTGGCAGAGAAGGACAAGAATTACACCCTGGCGGAAAGTGAGTTCAAGGCAGCGGTTGAAGCCTCCAATCAGCCTGCCGACGCATGGATGGCACTGGCCTCATACTACGCACGCCACCAGCAATGGGATCAGATGCTGGAGGCGGTGCATGCGGGAATCGAGGCAGATGCAAAGGCTGCCAAACCACATGGGCCCGCGCTGGTGGATGGAGCCGGCATTCTCAGCCGCAGTAACCAGGAGCCGCAACTCGCCATTCAGTTACTGAAACTGTATCTGGCCTCGCCGAACAAATCGGCCGACTCGCCTGCTTTCCAGGTCCATTCGCAATTGAGCCATTTGTTAGAGCAGCAGGGCGACCACGACGGTGCCCAGCAGCAAATCGAGGCCGCAGCCGCCCTCGCGCACGCATACCATCCAGCACCGCCTCGATCGGGTTCACAGTAAAGAAATCGGATCACAGCTGTTGCAGCAGGCCTACCGCTTCTTTGGCCTTGCTGCATTTGCCTGGTTACGCTCAGCCACTTCCATCGCACGGAACCTTGCGATGCGTCCGATCAACCTAACCGGGACGGGTTGGGAGAGCGGGAAGCGGATCGTGCTCTTGCTCACCAGGTATGGAGTTATCTCGTCTCTGAATGCCTCGACGACATGAGCGGTCGCCGGGTAGAGCGAAACGTGCTGCTTCCAACCGGCGAAATACAGCACCGGGCCACCTGGCAGCTTGTAGGTGGGGATTTTGTACGAAATCACTTCCTCAGCTTCGGGCACGGCCTTGCAAATCGCGCTCCGCACGCGCTCGAGTACGCCCTGCACAAGCTCGGGTTGCGACGCGATGTACTCGTCAACGGATTTGAAGCCGGTCTTGGCCATTCGAAGTACAGGATGACGGCATAGCCATCGCAGCGACGCTGCAGCCGGTATGCTGTCACCCAATACTCTACCAGGCAGAGGCAAAAAACTTTGTAACGTCTTGAGGATGGCGAGCACTATCTGGATGTTTGCTAGATGGCGTTGAAAAACCAACGGCCGGGCGAAGGTCGGAGAGCCCGTTTTGCTGGTTCAGTCCGTCTAGGGCGACTCTCAACCGAAAACCTGTTATCGATCCTTCGGGGGGAGGTATCGATGGCAGATTCCGAGCGGGAGTCGCCGTTCAAGCTCTTCCAAGCTAAGGCATCATTCCAGATAACGTTGGGCTCGACGCAGTAGATCGAGTTCGGTTTGGAGTTCGAGAGGTATGCGGCTTCTCTGCCCCGCCGGCTTCGCAGCTCTCAAGAACTCCCGGAAAAAGAGAAAAAAGTCAGGGATAAAGCGTGACCTTGGGCGTTACCCGGGGATGAATCGACGTGGCCTCGCCTGTTTCATTGATTACGTGGCTGATTTCACCGTAGTCACCCAGAGCCACCGTGATCATATGATGGAATCTCACGTCCGTAGTTTTCGGTACTTCGATGGCGCGGGTCAGCACGATGTGCGGACGCAGAAAGACGCTATAAATCCCAAGGCCCCACGCCTCGTGGCTGGTCACACCCTCAGACACTTTGTACGAAGCCCAGCCGTTGGTGCCCGGTGCACTCGTGTAGCTAACCTGATCGGGGGGATCGTACGGAATCTCGGACTGGTAGAAATAGGTTCGTCCGTGATTCCCATTCCAAAGCACCTGGAATTGCTGATGATGTTCTACGAACAGGCCATACGCAGTGACGTTATCCCCGTTGACGACGAGTCCATTGGCGCTGGTATTGCTGGACCAACCCACACCATCGCCGTGATCGGCGCGCCAGATCCAGGTGTGATCAATAATGGTGTCGCTGCTGTTGACTTCAAGATTGACCAGCGTGCGCCCCACTCCAGCGCCGCCGACGCGAAAAAAAACATCATGAAGAGAAATCGGATTCTGAATATGCCGTGCTTTGCTCCCGGCTGGTCCCACTTGTAGCAGGACCGGCGATTGCCTCATTCCGGCGTCGAACAGAAGCCCGGCGACGATCACTCCATCGACGTCTGCGGTGGTCATTGCCGCGGTGCCATTGACCGGCCGGAGGGTAGCGTAGCCAAGCCCCAGTACTATTGTTTCCGGCCGGGTAACGCGGATCGCCTCGGTCAATTTATAAATGCCAGGCGTGAGTAACAGATTTTTGCCTTTGGCTAATTGCGCGTTGATGGTGGCGGCAGTATCCATCTCTGGCCGGGCGATGTAAAAACGGTCGATAGGTAGCGTTTTTCCCGGGGTTGTCCCGCGATGCCAGGTGATTCCTACGCTCTGAGTGCGCAGTGATGGAACACAAACGTAGTAGTTTCCAGCAGCATCGACCTGCAGGAAGGGCTTCTCCCGGACGATCGGAGTTTCGGTAACCTTGGTATAGGGCGGTGTGGGCCACTCCCCTGCGGGCGGATCAGGGATGCCGAGGAAAACCATATTCCAGTTGGCGCCAGTCCAGCTGCCCCATTCCGTGTTCCTTGAAATCCATTGCTGCTGTGGCCCGGCTTCGACTTTGCCATCAATGAGCGCGTCGGACATCCAACCGCCGCTGGCCCAGCCGGCGTGCTGATGGAGCACGATATCGCCGCGAATGTGCATACGCCTGAACGGTGCTGCCTGCGACACGGCCCATTGCATGGCTCCGCCCGCCGGGGACAGAGAAAATCCTTCTACCGCTCTCCAGAAAGTGGTGGTCGCGTTGTTGTTCGGTAAGCTGGCATCGGAGTGCACGTTGCCCATAATGTGCACTCCATCGGGAGAAGCTCCCAGCCCGATCACTTCGGTGTAGAAACCCACCGGGATATCCACCTTGTAGTCGCCGGGAAGAAACATCAGGGCCGTGCGTTGCTCGCCGAACTCATTGTGTTGCTGGGTGGTGTAGACCTCGTCAATCCGGTGCTGGATGGCCGACGACGGCATCGAAGAGTTGAAGATAAGGACGTTCGGCCCGAACTCAGGCTTGCTCGCGGCCAGGGACATTGCCGGAAAGGCCGAATACGTAAGCAGACCGGCCGCCAGTGTGGTTCTAGCCACCCGGCGGCAAGCATCAAACAAACCTCGCTCCCTACCACACATATGTTCCCGTCGATTCTGCCGGCAGCATGGTGGTGAACCACAGGCCGTGGTACTTCACGTTGAAGGTCTTGGGAAAATTGGCCGTATTCGATACCACCAGCACGATCCTGCCGTCAGGGGTGAGAAACGCGACCGCGGCAAGCTGTTCCTGCTCCGTCGATCCGACACGCAAGGAACCCGGTGGCACGAACTGAGAAAAGTGGGCGACGGCATAGTACGCCACATTCTTCGAAACGTGGTTGCCGTTCAGAGTGATGGCACCCTGGCAGCCAGTGCATCCCCCATCGTTGGTATGGGGACCATTGTTCGGGTCTGCGGCAAGATTCCAGAGCAGCACGTTGCGGCTCCAATTTCGCGTTGCCGCGATCAGCACGTCGCTGAGAGCGGCGGCAATCGGGATCGGTTCCCCCGGAGAGCTGGAAATTGACTGCTCGGTCATGTATAGATTCTTGTTTGGATATGCGGCATGCACGTCTGTCATGGCGGAGGCCTCGCCACCATACAAGTGAAATGCCGTTCCGTCGACGTACTTGCTCGCGGCCGGGTCCTCAAGGATCGACAGCGCATAGGATAGAACGTCGGGATTGTGATCGTACAAAAGTATTTTGGTGGTGATCCCTGCGCGTTGAAACGCTGGCCCCAGATACTCGCCAATGAAGGTATTTTCTTCCGCCGCGAACATCACCATGCTGGGTGTGTTTTTGGGGTTCAGGGGTTCGTTCTGCACTGTCACGGCGGCAATGGGGATGCCTTCCGCCTTCATCTGCTCAATGTATTTCACGAAGAATGCAGCATAGGCGCCATAGTATTCGGGCTTTAGCTCGCCACCCTTCACGCGATCGTTGGTCTTCATCCACGCCGGGGCAGACCATGGCGATCCCAGGATCTTAATGGCGGGATTGATAGCCAGAATCTGTTTGACCACGGGAATGACGTCAGCGCGGTCGGGACCCAAACTGAACCTGGCAAGATCGGCATCCGTTTCGCCTTTTGCCAGATCGTCGTAGGAATACACCCGTTCATTCATATCGGACGCACCAATGGTAAGCCTTAGATAGCTCACGCCCGCTCCGCTGGGTGCAAAGAGTTCCGTCAGCAGGTCCGCCCTCGGACCGGGCTCCATGCGCATGAGCAGCTGGGCGCTGCCACCGGTCAAGGCAAAACCGAAACCATCCATGGATTGGAACTGCTGCATATCGTTGACGTCGATGGCGGGAAACGCGTTTGGGGACGAAGAGAAATGCAATGCATCTTTCTGCTCGGCCAAAAGTGCACTGCGATCGGCCGTCGTCAACCACAACCGCGCGTCTCGCTTCTCCTGGGCCGGCGACGAACCGTGAAATGAGATCAGGAGTGCCATCGGTAAAAGCCACGCAACTTTGTTCCTCATGAAACCTCCTCCCGGCGAAAGTACTTAATGCCTGGCCGATTCATCATAGTCAAACGATTGTCTAAAAACGAGCACTGTTTTTTAGCAAGGTGGGCTTTGGCCGCTTTCCGGGGAACGATTTCCGTCTCGCCGGCGAGCATCGGGGTTGCTACCGCGAATCGGATGTCCTTCGCTCGGCTCAGTACGTAAGATCCGAGCTCCGGATGGACCTCTCTTTTGACGGTTCAACCACCGGTCACTCCAACCGCCGGCCGGCGGGAGCCTCGGCGCTTGTCAATTGCAGAAGGTCCCAGCGATTTCCGTAGAGATCTTCGAAGACCACGACGGTGCCGTACGGTTCCACACGTGGTTGTTCCAGGAAGCGGACACCCTTTGCCTGCATGTGGCGGAAGGTGGCCCAGAAGTCTCGTGTGTGCAGGAAAAGAAATACCCGGCCTCCGGTTTGGTCTCCCACACTCTTCGCCTGCTCCGGGGTCGCTGCCAGTGCAAGCAGAAGACGTGTTTCGGCTGATTCCGAGGGCGCTATCAGGACCCACCGTTTGTCTCCGGGCAGAGGTTCGTCCTGGATGAGAACGAAATTCAAGGCATCGCAGTACCAGGCTTTTGCCTCGTCATAGTTTTTGACCAGGAGGGTGACACAGCCAATATGCTGAGGTGTAAGAGCCGCGCTCACGAGAAAATTCACCTCTAAGCTCACTTCATGGTAAGACGAAGCGCCCGGAATGGCGACTTGCAGGAGGTTGCAAATCTGACGTCCCGGGTAATTCTCAGTCGTCCCTGCGGGACTGGTCTTGCTGGGAACGTACACCCAGCACTACATGCTGGGCTATTTTCAACCGTCCCTTCGGGACTGGTCCCGAGACAACTTCATGGCTGGTCTCTTTTCAGCAAGCACTGTCCAAATTAGCCGATCGAAAAAGCTAATTTGGACAAGTCTGATTGTTGCGCAGTAGTCGGCATCCGGCGCAGGAGATTCTGCTGTCAGTGGGCCGCTGCTTTTCCCGGGTTCAGGACCAGGGCAATGCCCTCGAACATGCGTTCGAAGCTGGATATTTCCGCTTCCAAATGGCGTATACCCGCAGGGGTAATCTGGTAGGTCCTAACCCGGCGGTTGGTGGAGGAAACACCCCACTCAGCCTTTACCAGTCTTGCTTTGAGCAGCCGTTGGAGGGCCGGATACAGTGAGCCCTCCTCCACCTGAAGGAGGTTGTTCGATCTCTGTTGAATGTGCTGAACGAGGGCGTAGCCGTGGGCGGGCTGGCGGCGAAGTGATTCAAGGATCATCATTTCGAGTGCGCCGGGAAAGAGATCTCGGGGTGGCGAATTTTTCATAGGCTGTTCTCGGGCAGGCATAGACTAAACAAGCGTATAGGCGGTTGTCAAGTCGACAACGACATTTCGCAGTAGGCGCTGACCGTCTCGCTCTGCGTTATGTAACAGCTAATGTTTCTCCGCCGCGGCCTTGTCCGCGGCTTTGTCGGCGGCGGCCACAGCCCTCTTGAACGCGGCTACCGCTGGGGTCCCCTGAGAATTAAGACTGTCTCGGGCCGAATATGTCCACACAGGAGTCGCGTACTGAGGATTTTCTCCGCCCTTGAAAACGGCAAATGTATCCTCCGCCTCCCCCATTTCCGTCGGGGAACGGGGACCTTGCTGGCTGGGTCCAAGGCCAGGGTCGCTCGACATACCAGGCTGGGAACCGCGCGGAGGCCCAACCGAACCTCCACGGTTGACAGGGGGGTTGATTCCGTTGTTCTGCCGGGGATCGGGGAGTGTCTCGTCCATCAAACGGCTCTTCCCCTTACGCACTACAACAATCAAATCCGCAGTTTTCGGCTCTGATACAGGTTCGAACCTACCCCACTTGAGGAACGCCGCTTCGACATCTTTTTGCGCAAGCTGATTTGCCCTTGGATCGTCGATGGAAATACCTGCGTTCGGGTCGATGATGACGGCGACGGTATGAGCTTGCAAGACGTAGGCCGGCAGGGTGTTTTTTGCCTTGTCCTTTGCGAATCCAAAGTTTACCAGCAGACACAGTACCAACAGAGCGGGCACTCGTTTTGCCATCTCGACCTCCTTCGCCGCGCGACGCAAGAATCATACGCCGATTTTTCGCAGGCCTGAAGCAACCTATGGGACGTGAAAGTGCATCGCCTCAGTGATGCGGATGTAATGACATCACTGTGACAACTTCAAAACCGTCGCGTGCTAGATTTGTTCGCATACCGGGAGGGGCTCTGAAAGAACAGACCCTTCGCCGCCGTCAGTGCCCGTACCTGGTTAAGTCATTTTCAGTAAGATACAAGCCCGCTCCGGCTGAAGGCTTGTAAGCAAAGCCGCTCCAATCAGAAAGCTACGTACGTGAACACTTGCAGTCGAGGCCTCTCTTTCTGTGGCAGCGACTCCCGGCGGTTTCAATACTTTTTTTGGAGGGGAACGTGAACTACTTCAACAGACGAATCGTGGTTTTTGCTATCACCTTGATCGCCGGGGTCGCCGGCAGCTACGCTCAATCAACCGCAACCCTTTCCGGCAGAGTTACCGATCCATCCGGGGCAGTCGTACCGCAGGCGCGAGTCACGGTGAGTGGCCTCGCTACGGGTGTTGAACGCGTGGTGACTTCCGATGCGGAAGGCAATTACACGATTCCGTCATTGCAGCCTGGCAACTACAGCGTGAGCGTGCAAGCCACAGGCTTTGCCAATTACAAGCTGGCAAGCGTAACCCTGCAGGTAGACCAGAGTGTGACTGCCGACGTAAAGCTTGGCATTGCCTCGACCGGTGAAGTCATACAGGTGGAGGGCGCTGCGCCGATCCTCGACGCGCAGACCATGACGGTCGGCCAGGTGATAGACCAGAAAACAGTACAGGAGATTCCGCTCAATGGCCGGCACTTTCTCGACCTGACGAACCTGACGCCGGGCACGGTCGTGCCCCCCGTCGTCGGCAGCCTGACCAGCGCCAGCCGCGGTCTGGGCGCAAACGCCTTCGATACAGCCGGCCAACGGGAAGACTCAGTCAACTTCATGATCAACGGCGTCAACCTGAACGATCTTTCGCAGAACCAGATCACGTTTCAGCCGTCGATCAACACGACCGCGGAATTCAAGATTTCGAACTCGACCTACTCAGCCGAGTACGGCCGATCCTCCGGCTCGATCGTCAACGTGGCCACCCGCTCCGGCAGCAACAGTTTCCATGGCGAAGCGTTTGACTATCTGCGCAACAACTACTTCGACGCTCGAAACTTTTTCAATCGCAAGCCGGCCCGGCAGAACTCATTCATCCGGAACAATCCTGGCGGCGCGTTCTCCGGCCCCATCTGGAAAGATCACACTTTCTTTTTTCTGAGCTACGAGGGTTTGCGGCAGCACCAGGCTCTCCTCTTCAACGGCAACGTCCTGAGTCCCGCACAGCGTGCCGCGCTTTCCTCCAGCCCGGCCGGCGCGGCGTACGCTCAATTAATCAACCTGATCCCAGCCGGCAATAACGCAACCGGTACTGTCTTCCAGGGTTCGTCGCCAGGGCCAGTGAAGACCGACCAGTTCTCTGGCGACCTGTTCCACACCCTCACGACAAAAGACAATCTTCACTTCTATTACGCCTGGCAGCAGGATGCGCGCACCGAACCCAACCTGCAGGGCAACACTGTTCCAGGCTTTGGCGATCACCGCACCGCGCACCGGCAGATCGGCACCCTGAACGAGGTACACATATTCTCCGCCAGCATAGTGAACGAGGCACGCCTGGGCTTTAATCGCATCGCTATTTCCTTTGTGCCAAATACGCCGGAGGATCCTTTAAACTTCGGCATCCAAAACGGCGTTACCTACAACAATGCGCTGCCCCAGATTACGGTGCAGGATATCGGGCTGAATTTCGGAGGGCCCTCTCTCTTTCCCCAGGGCCGCTTCGACACCGCGGGCGTGTTCTCCGACACGCTCTCGTGGACCCGTGGAAGGCACACGATCAAGATTGGAGGTGAGTTTCGCCGCTTCATCGGTGACTCCTTCGGGCAGAATCCAGGCACCCTCAGCTTTAGCTCGACAGCAAACTTTATCAATGGGATTGCCAGTACTTTTGCCGTGACGCCAACGCAGGTCAACAGCCGTATTTTTGAGAACGCGGCCGGCGCCTTTGTATCCGACAACTACAAGGTAACGGCGCGGTTTCAGGCGGAAGTGGGTTTCCGCTACGAGTGGAACGGTACGCCGACCGAAGGGGGTGGCCGGCTGGTGAATTTCGACCCCAACACCAGCAGCCTGGTGCACGTGAGCCAGGCTTACAACCAGAACTTCAACTACGAGCCGCGCGTCGGCTTCATTTATGACCTGCTGGGAAACAACAACACTGTACTGCGCGGCGGATACGGGATACTGGCCGACGAACCAGTGAGCGGTGTCGTGACCGGCTTAGCCGGCAATCCGCCAAATGCGAACCCGGTGAGCGAGAGCGGCTCCCTGCCCGTAGGTACGCTCTATTCCAGCGCGGCGCTGGCCTCGCTTGCTCCCAGCGCGACCAACCCAAAGTTAAGTAACGCCTATACCGAAAGCTACAACCTGAACCTGCAGCAACAGTTGGGCCGGGGCGTGGTGATGGAACTTGGCTACATCGGCTCGCAGGGCAAGCATCTGCGCGTACAGCGCAACTTCAACCAGTTCATCTATCCGAATGGTAAGGCGGTAAGGCCATATGCTTTCCTGTCGGTGACCAGTCCCATTCGTCCCGGTTCGGGTATAGGTAACATCGCCTACATCGATTCAGATTCGCTATCCAACTACAACGCACTTTGGTTCACTGTGCGCAAGGCGCTCGGGCATGGGGTTCAGATCAATTCGACGTACGCCTGGTCCAAGTCAATGGACTTGAACTCGCTCGGTTCCCAAGGCACGTATACTCTGCAAAATAGCTTCAATCCAAAGGGTGACTACGGTCTCTCGGATTTCGATGCGCGCAACCACTTTGTTTTCTCCGGTACCTGGAATCTCCCCTTCCATGGCAACCGGCTGGTCGAAGGTTGGCTGCTTGCGAATATTACGCAACTGCAAAGTGGCAACCCGATGAACGTGGTCACTACCTCCACGTACAACGGCGTGACGTCAAATCCCGGCACCATTCGACCGACACTGGTTGGCCAATATTCCACCGGGCGCGGCGTGACACTGGCCAATGGCAACGTTTCCTTTATCCATGGCACGGCCTGCGCCACTCTCGCGGCCGGTTGCACTTTCTACGCTCAACCTACGGGCTTTGGCAACCTGCACCGCAACGCGCTTACCGGGCCCGGCTTCGCAGACTCGGACCTATCGCTGGAGAAGACCACCAGGATCGCTGAGCAAACGGCGTTGGTTCTGCGCATCGATGCTTTCGACATGCTGAACCACGCAAATTTCGCCAACCCCACCCTATCTGCGACCGGAGCAGCAACCAGCACCTTTGGCCAGATCTCCTCAACCCGCACGGCGGTCGGGGACGCGGGCTCGTCGCGACAACTACAGTTCGCCATGCGCTTCGAGTTCTAGGAGTTGCTTCGGCCGTAGGAAGGCAGCGCCTCGGTGCTGTCTCCCTGCAGGCGTTTCGGATCGGCCTGCGCTATAGCGTTCTCATTGAACGAAATGCGTGCGGATGGCGTTCGCTCTAGCCTCTTAAGACTTCGCAAGCAAGCAGTCATCCAGTGACCGCTCGCGAAAGAGCCGGAGATGACTTTCAACGAAGGGCGGCTTCAGCCGTGCCGTAAATGCGCTTTGGCTGTTGAGGGCTTTAAGCCCACCGGGTTATGTCAGCCGTCCCTCCGGGACTGTTCATCCTTTCGGATCCCACCCCAGGACTCGTCCCACAAGCGCTAACTTGTTTGGAATGCTTTTTTCAAAACTCCCACAAAATCGTCATCCTGAGAGCCTGTGACTTTTTCGATCTTTTCGTGTTTTTTGCACCCGACCAGATGTTTTTCAGTCCCCTCCAGAAAAGCGTCATCCTGAGCGAAGCGCCGCGCGGATCTATCGCATAACGGACGGCCTATGGCGCGCAGTCGAAGGACCCCGGCGATGCTTGTTGGCAGATGCTCTTCCGAGCTTTCCAGCCACAAACTACAGGCCAAATCAAAAAAGTCACAAGCTCTGAGCGGAGCGCCTCAAGGATTTATTGCGGGAAACCGCACTTAATGGCGCGGAGTCGAAGAGCCCGTCTGAGCGGAGTCGAAGGAACCCCGAGGATGCTTATCTCGCCCACGCCGCTCGGAGCTTCTCAACCACCGAAGACGACACCGGTCCGACCGGCCACGGTCTTTCCCTGGGGCCGAGAACAAGAACTGCTAGTATCTTGCCATGTCCGGTAGCTACATCTACATTCTCGGCAGCCATACTGGCACGCTTTAAGTGGCGTCACCAGCAACCTGTATCTGCGCGTCATGCAACATGAGGAGGGCACGTGGGAAGGTTTGCCTGCGGCCTATGGCTGCAAGCGCCTGCTCTACTTTGAGGGTTATGAAGACATTCGCAAAGCCATCGCTCGGCAAAAACAACGCAAAGGCTGGCGACGCGAAAAGAAGCTTAACCTAATTCGCACCATCAATCCTGAGTTCAAAGACCTTGCACAGACCTGGGGATGGAAGATGATTACAGCGCATGAAAAGATGTACCCGTGACCATCAAGTGGGTACCGCAGCAAAATCCTGTACGCAGCTTCGGTAGTTGAAAAGCTCCGAACGGCATAGGCAAGATAAGCATCCTCGGGGTCCTTCGACTCCGCGCCATCAAGCACGGTGTCACGCGATAAATCTGTGAGGCGCTCCGCTCAGAGGCTGTGACTTTTTTGATTTTTCGCGCCCTTGGAAGCACCTAACCTTTTTGTTTTCAGCGTCGATTTTTTCGCAAAACTAATAAAGTCACAGACTCTCAGGATGACGATTTTGTGGAGGTGATTGAAGAACATCTGGTCGGGTGCAAAAAACCCTAAAAGTTCGAAAAAGTCACAGGCTCTCAGGATGACGGCTTTGTGGGGGGGTAAAAAGCGTCCGGTTAGCTACGCAGAAAACACGAAAAGATCGAAAAAGTCACAGGCACTCAGGATGACGATTTCGTGGGGGCTTTGAAGAAAAACACCTCCAAACGGGTTAGCGCTTATGGGACTTCGTCCTGGGCTAAGCTCAACCGTCCCTGCGGGACTGCATGCAAATTCGCGGTTCTCACGCAGACTCTTTAGCCCCTGAGGTACGCTTTTCGAGACTGAGAGGGCGAACCAACTCTTTCCGCGTCTGGGTTCGCGACAGACGATTGGAAAGACGTTCCTCAGGTTACCTCAAGGGCTAAAGCCCAATTCTCTTTCCTTCCTTTATGGCCCGACTAAAAGTCGTGCCCTGATACCTGGATCCGGCGTGAAAAGGGCTGTTTCAGAGGTTGAGAGGGGGGAGTCTATGGATGCTGCGCAGGATGTCATCGGCTAGGGTCTGCAGCATGGAGGACTCACGGAGCCGCAGTACGGGACGATTCTGCGGCCTGGTGAGTTCGCCGGGCAGCAGGAAGAGCTTGTAACGCAGCTTGGAAAGAGTGAGACGTTGCCAGGATTCTTGCAAGCAGAGTCGTTGGAAGGCGGTGACCAGATTGTAGGCGAGGCGAATGATTTCCAAGAACAGTGCATTGGCGGCGAAGGAGCGGGTGGGAATTTTGCGTAGCGCGTAATCTACCAGCAGCTCGCCGATGCGAGGTTCGATGGTCGCGCGTGCATCGTAGAAATGCCAAACGCCCAGAGGGGTGAGGGAGAGATTGGTAACCCAAGCGCGATAGGCGTAACGGCCCAAGGCGAACAACGTAGGTTGCCTTTCGTCGGCGGAAAGCAAACGCCGGGCGACCACGAAACGACGGGCTCTGGACCAACTCTGAGGACGAAGTTGGAGTTCCGCCATCTCCCAATCGCGGTTGACGGGGCTGTAGCGCAGTCCGGTCAGGGAACGTTTCAGCGATGGAGTCATACGAGCGACAACGGCATACTCGGCGGAGTGAGATTCGAGGGCGTCGAAGACGGGATTGAGCCCAAAACCTGCATCGGCTCGTACGCGCACTTCGCGGATATCGGCAGGGACATTGGCAAAGCAGGTGGCGAGCAGCTCGGGGGTGCTGTCCCAGGTTCCAGCGTTGCCGCGACGGAGCTCGGCGTCCCAGAGGTAGGAAGAGTTGGCTTCCATGCACAGCAGTGGGTTATAAGAGCGTTTTCCGCGATAGCGCGGGTTGTAGCCAACCTCAGCCCCGTCCTGATGGCCGAAGACGGTCAGGACCGTACTGTCGAGATCAAAGATGAGCCGGGAACGGTGATCGGGCAAATGAATGAAACTCTGCAGCAGTCGATCGTTTATGCGATGCAGCTGTTCCCAGAACCGCTCCGGAGCGTGGAATAGGAAGCGGCGCAAGGTTTGCGGATCAGGAAAGCTGGGCAGCCCGGTCAGATACTGGAATGTGCCGTTGGAACGTAGGAATGATGCGGTTTCGATGCGGTCTAGCCCCAGTACGATCGGATACATCAGGGCGAAGATCATCTGCGACAAATGATAACGGCTGTTCCGCCGCGGGTAGATAAGATGGCAGGCAAGGAAATGCCGCAGCTGCACCACTCGAAGAAATTCGTGAAAGAAGTACACGCCGCCGAAGTGCGTCAAACCCTTATGATCACAGGCGACTTTAATGTTTTTTGGCGAATATTTCATTCTTACGGATTCCTAACCTACGGTTAGGAATTCGTAAGAGTTCTACAACTTGGGCCGCAAGCCGTCAACCATTGGCTTTTAATGGTTCCCAGAAGGTTCAAATACGCCGGATCTAGGTGATACAAAACCTAAATGCAGATCTCACTCAGACTCTGAAGCCCTCATGAAAGGGAGTGCGATGTGGCACGGCTGAAAGCCGTGCCCTTCGTTCATCACCCAACCAGAGAACACACTCTCATTCAGACGGCAGCCGATTCACAGAGGCAACCTGCTTTTGTTCGGCCACGTTCTCTTTAAAGCCATCAACAAGTTACATCGTCAAAAAGCGAGTTAACCCGCTAATTTGGACGGCTCTGATTGACAAAGGCCTCTGCATCAGGATACTTTGCACTGTAAAGTGAAGATCCATGAATGAACTGAACAGAGCGCTGGGCGACATTAACAGCATCCGCAGGCAGATGGCGCGCAGTACGGAGTTTCGTGGTTACGGCCCGGCCACGCTCGCTGCCACGGGTCTTATCGCGGTTTTGGCCGCAGGGGCCCAGGCTCTCCTCTTGCCAGATCCGGCGAGTCATATCTCGACTTACCTGAGCATCTGGATCTGCACCGCCGCCCTTTCTGCTGCCTTGACCGGGGTGCAGATGTACACCCGCACTCGGCGCATGCATTCTGGTATGTCGCAGGAGATGATGCACATGGCCGTCGAGCAGTTCCTGCCCTCAGTTGGAGCGGGACTGCTGATTACCATCGTGCTGGTGCGCTATGTTCCAGCGGCCCTCTGGATGCATCCCGGGAATCTGGCAGGTCATTTTCAGCCTGGGCATATTTTCGTCTTGTCGTTTTCTGCCCCGCCCGATGCTTGCAGCCGGCGCGTGGTACCTGCTGACGGGCCTGGCCTGTATCGCGCTTGGCGGCAGCCGGGCGCTCTCTCCCTGGGCAATGGGGATTCCCTACGGAGCCGGACAACTGCTGGTGGCGGCGATCCTGCTCTTCGGCGCGCACGAGGGCACGATGAAAGCTAAAGCGGGGTCCAGCGAAGGCGCGATTTGCTTATGAGGGGCTCGATCGTGTGATCCACGAGCGCGCCCGCCTCAGCGTACTCACCTCCCTGATCACTAATCCCAAGGGCCTGACTTTCGGCGACCTTAAACAGCTGTGCGGACTTACGGATGGCAACTTGAGCCGGCATTTGCAGGTGCTGGAGAAAGAAACCATGGTTGACATCGTAAAGGGGCATGATCGCAATCGGCCACAGACCATGTGCCGAATTACAGCATCCGGCCGCAAACGCTATCTCGAATACCTTTCCACCCTCGAGCAGGTGGTTCGAGATGCCGCCAAGGTAACCAGGGATGAGCCCGGCATCGAGCTTGATCCGTGGTCTCGCGCCAACCCGGGCCTGAACTTTTTTTGTGAGGTAACTTTACAGTGCAAAGTGACGTAGTCCTACCCAATAACTTTACAGTGCAAAGTGAAAAGCCAGCGGGAATACATGTAGCCATCATCATGGACGGCAACGGGCGCTGGGCTGCGAGGCGCAATTCTGCCTCGTGCCGCGGGCCATCGCGCCGGCGTCGCGGCTGTACGCCGCGTGGTGGAGCACGCCCCTGATGTAGGCATTGGCCGCCTGACTCTCTATGCCTTTTCATCCGACAACTGGCGCCGCCCGGCGGCCGAGGTACAGAGTATTTTCTGGCTGCTGCGCGCCTTCTTCCGGCTGGAACGGACCAGGCTCAGGCAAGCCGGTGCGCGGCTGGAAATAATCGGTCGACGCGACCGCATTCCAAAACTTCTGCTGCGCGAGATTGATCAGGCAGTATCTGCAACCTCCGAAGGCAAGCGGCTTCTGCTGCGGGTTGCGGTCGATTATTCTTCGCGCGATGCAATCATGCGCGCCGCCCTGAATGTATCCCGCAGTCTTCTCCAGGAGCGCCCACCCGGAGCTTCCCTGCTGCGCGACATGCTTGCCCAGGAGCTGGCCGCAGAGAGTGGCGAGGTAGACTTGCTGATTCGCACCGGAGGAGAGAAGCGCCTATCGGACTTCTTGCTGTGGGAATGTGCCTATGCCGAATTGTGGTTTACCGATCGAATGTGGCCGGACTTTGAGGCCCACGATCTGGATGCAGCGCTGGCAGAATTTCGCCAGAGGGAGCGCCGCTTCGGTGGCGTTCCATCATCTTCGGCGGCTCTACCCGTCGGCGGTGCGCAGTGATAGCGCCGGGGTCGCGCCCTCTCATCCGTCAAATTCATCTTGCCCGCTTTGAAGGAGGCGAGTGATCCGTATTGGCGCCCCATCAAGTATTCGTTGTTTCCGCCGCTAGGCCTGGCTACACTTGCCGCCTATCTATCCGCTGACGACCACGCGGTGATTGTAGACGAACATGTGGAGCCGCTCACTTTCGACGACGCACCTGACCTGGTGGTGGTTCAGGTTTACATCACCAACGCCTATCGGGCGTATCGGATTGCGGACCACTACCGTAACCAGGGTGCGTTTGTCTGCCTCGGTGGGCTGCATGTCACGTCGCTCCCCGACGAAGCAGCCGTTCACGCTGACGCCATCTTCCTTGGCCCCGGTGAGCAGACGTTCCCAAAATTCCTGCAGGACTTTCGCTGCGGCAAGCCGGAGAGAATTTACACTTCAGCGGCGGGACGCACCCTGGAGCGTGTTCCGGCGATTCGCCGCGATCTCATCCGCCGCGCTCGTTATCTGGTGCCGAACTCCATCGTGGTGACGCGAGGCTGCCCGCAGCATTGCGACTTCTGCTATAAGGACGCCTTCTTCCAGGGTGGCCGGGGCTTCTACACCCAGAGGGTGGAGGATGCGCTCGCGGAGATTGACCGGCTTCCAGGACGGCACCTCTACTTTCTGGACGATCATCTGCTGGGCGATCGGCGTTTTGCGGAAACACTCTTTGCAGGCATGAAGGGTATGAGGCGATTATTTCAGGGCGCCGCAACCGTGGACTCCATTTTGCGCGGCGACCTGATTGAGCGTGCAGCGGAAGCAGGACTGCGCAGCCTCTTCGTCGGGTTTGAGACCCTCACGCCGGAGAATCTCAAACAAAGCAACAAACGACAAAATCTCGGCCGTGACTATAAGGCGGTCACCGGCCGCCTGCATTCCCTGGGCATCATGATCAACGGCAGCTTTGTCTTCGGCATGGATGATGACGGGGACGACGTATTCCGGCGCACGGTTGACTGGGCGATCGAGCAAGGCATCACTACAGCAACGTTTCATATTCAAACGCCCTACCCCGGAACTCGACTCTACGCGCGCATGGTGAGCGAGGGCCGCATGCTGACCCGGGACTGGAATCTGTACGACACGCAGGCATGTCGTCTATCGTCCGGCGCGGCTTAGGCCTGAGGCGTTAAAGACAGGATACGACTGGGCCTATCGTGAGTTTTACCGGTGGGCATCGATCGCGCGCGCCTCGCTGCATCATGGCACGTTGAAGCATCAGGCAAAGCACTTCTTCTATGCTTCCGGCTGGAAGAAGTTCGAGCTGGCCTGGGATTTGCTGATTCGGGCGCGGCAGCTTACCCGGGTGACTCCCCTGCTGGAAAGTGTGCTTTCGCGCGTAACCAGCGCTGCGGCAGAACAACGGACGGAAGCGAATGCCGGAAGCCTGCCGGTGATTTTGGGTGAAGGCACACCATGACGGCGCGCGCGCCGATCAAATCTCCTCAATTCTTCGATCAACGTCACGAAGCAAGGTGAGTTCACTCCAATCAAGGTGTTCCTGCAACCCGAGGTAGGCATCAGGCCCGATGCTGTCTTTCATACGAAGGCTTTCCAATTCTTCGCGCTCCGCTTCGATGGCTTTCAGGCCGAGCTTGCGAAAGCGCTCCATGGAGTCAACACCAGTTTGGCGGCGGCAGGTGCGTTGTATGAGGGAGAGACGGTACCTGAGATTATCGGCTTCAGGTCCATCTTGCCCCGCGATGCTCGCGAGAGCCGCCTCAGCCAATGCCGCGCGGGCAGACGCTAGTTCGTGGGACGCATCACCGCTGCGGTCAAGTTTGAGGAGCTTGACGATCGGCGCGAGCGTAAGGCCTTGAAGCACCAGAGTTGCGAGGACCACACAGAATGCCGTTAGCACCACCGTGTCCCGTTGCGGAAAAGAATCCGGCAACGCAAATGCTGTCGCCATGGTGACGAATCCGCGCATACCGCACCAGCCTACAAACAAAGCCTGGCCAACCGTGACGGGTGCAGGCTTTTTCTTTGAAAACGCCCACCATGCCTCGAGACGATTGAAGCCGATGACGACGACCAAGCGTGTGCACACAACTGCCAGGACAATGAAACCAGCAAAGCCTAAGGCTTCTCGAAGATGAGACGCCGGCAGCCTGCCGAGAATGGACCTCGCTTGCATGCCCATGAGCAGGAATGCAAACACGTTCAAGGTGAAGACAACGGAGCTCCAGACGGCGTAAGACTGTACCCGCATGCGAGCGTCAAATGTGGTGGAATCAGTGGTGCGCGCGAGCGTCATCGCGAACGCGATCACGCACAACACGGCGGAAAGATGAAGATGATCCGCGACAATCCACAAAAGATAAGCGAGCACGAACTGGAGCAGGTTGCCTCCCAGCGTGTCCTTGACCAGCTGGTTCACATAGCGCATGAGATAAGCGCAGACGAATCCAAGTAACACTCCGCCGGGAACCGCGAACCCCAGGCGAAGTCCCACGCCCAAGCGGAGCCCTCCACTCGATAGGACCGTGAGGGCGCCACCGAAGAGCAACAGGGCCGTCGCGTCGTTGAAGAGGCTTTCCCCCTTGAGGACGGCGTCTATGTTTCGCGGGATGGAGAAGTTTCTCAATATGGCAGTTGCTGCCGCGGCATCTGGCGGAGCCACGATTGCACCCAGAACGACGGCGGCAGCCAGGGGTAATCCAAGAAAGGCAGAACCAATCCAAGCCACGACGCCCGTGGTCAGTATCACGGCGAAAACCGCGAATGCGATCAGTGGTGCCAGGAAACGCCTTGTCGCTCCCGGAGGAAAGTCGTACGCAGCATCGACGAGTGCTGGTGCAATGAACAGCGCAAGATAAGTTGACGGCTCGATCGGAATCGTGGGAGTACCCGGAATGAGCGCGACAACCACCCCTGCGCCTGCGAGCATTGCGGGATATGGGAGTGACAAGCGGCGTGCCACCTGCAGTAAGACAATTGCCGCCAGCAAGAGCAGAAGCAGGCTTTCAAAAAATGTCATTCGAGTTTGCGATCCTCAAAGATAGTCACGAAACCGGCAGCACCGGGCAAAGCCAGCGATGATTGCATTTGTAGTCCACCCGCTTACAAATATGAGAAAACCGGGTTCCTGCTTCGCCTCTTCACGCCGGCATACCATTTGCAGACGGGATAGCAGAGGACCACAACGAAAATCCAGACGGACCACACAACCGCCAGTCCGTAGCCATATCCAGGCGGACGGCCGGTTAAAACACCTCCCCTGGGAAAGTCTGTAACCCACCACTGCCAGTTGCCGCCGCGAACGGCAGAGAGGCCGAGGGCCAGCAAATGGATGAGAGCGATGTGCAGCAGAAAATAAAAGAACGGCACCCGGCCATATACCTGCAGTACGCTTCTGACCCACCCCCACGCGTTGCGCTTTTCAGCAGCCTCAATGCCGGCGGCCATGAGCGCTGCTATGCCCAACGTAACCAGGACAAAGAGAAAGGAAGGGGGATACTTTTGCACGTTGAGGAAAGACATACCGGTTCTCCACCATGTTGCCTGTGACGACCACCGAACCGGGTCACCATATAGATTGCTCCACCGCAGCAAGGCAAAAGCAACGAGCATAATGAAGCCTGCACGAAGTTCCCATCGGCGGCGGTTGTCTCTCTCTTGCCTGAGCAAGGTTCCGAAGGCGTACCCGAGCACCATCACGCCCAGCCAGGGCAACAGCGGGTAGGCGACCAGGATGATTGGCGGAGTCATGGACGCGCCGGAGATAAGACCCGGAACGTGAAGCAGGTTCCAGAGCCACCCGAAGCGGCCAAACTTGTCTACACTCACCCCGTCCAATAGGTTGTGGCCGCCCACGAGGCAGGCGCCGAGCAACAGATTCCAGCGGATATCCAGGTGTATCAGCAATGCCATGATCATCATGGATGCCCCGATCACCCAGATGACCTCGAGAATGTGAACATTCCATTGCCAATGGAAATTCATGACGAGGTCTACGAGCGTGAGTTCTACGATGATGAGCCATAGACCTCGCATGAGCAGGTGCTGCGTGAGCTGGCGCCTCGTTTTGCGCTGCTGCTGAAGGAAGATGGATGTTCCAGCGAGGAAGACGAAAACGGGAGCGCAAAGGTGAGTGATCCAGCGGGTTAGATACAACAAGAAGGTCGTGTGCTGGGGGTCAAGCGGATTACCCGCGTAGTTGGTAAAAAACTCACGTGTGTGATCGAGTGGCATCAGGACCATGACCAGACCGCGAAGCACGTCTACAACCGTCACGCGCCTGCTACCTGTTTCCGGCGCTGGAAACTCCCTGGGGTGGCCAAAGAAAGAGCTCGTGCGCTTGAGCGATTGCGGCATTTGCCATTGTAGAATCCCCGGGCGTTTCGCCGCCCGGTCCGGAACGAGATCGTTCGCCCGGATGGTAGCCTGGCGCATTTGCTCACGCGCGCCGTGGCCGCTGACCATCGCTTGCGACTTGAACAGCAAATCCGGGTTACCAATGGCGAGCCCAAGCCCACGCCAATGCAGTATCTTCAATGAACGTGGATACCGCCTCTTCACAGCCCGGTGATCGTGTGCTGCCTCTCCCATCCGCGGGGGACTCCACTGCAATTTCGTCCCAGGCTTCCCTACGTCCCGCGATCGATCAGGATCTCCTACACGAGCTTTGGCTCGCTGCGGACGGGGCGGCTTGCGGGCTCACTTGCGGGGAGTTCGGCAGCGTACTTGCCTCTGTTGGGGAGAGAGTCAACTATGGACTCGCAGCCGGCAACAGTCCTGATGCTGCACAAAGAGCTGCTTTCTGCCGCTCCCTCCATCTATCGGAACTGGCACTAGCCCACTCCTGTGTGCTGGGCCGGGAGGCTGCCTGGCAGCGATTCTTCAGCCTCTATCGTTCCTCGCTCACCCAGGCAGCCATAGCCATCACCGGCTCCGCTACCATCGGGCATGAGCTCGCCGATTCGCTTTACGCCGAACTGTACGGGCTGCGGGAACTGGATGGTCAACGCCGTTCGCCGCTGGCTTCGTACTCGGGCCGTGGTTCGCTTCTCGGCTGGCTGCGCACCACGCTGGCGCAGCGGCATGTGGATCATCACCGCCGCACCCGGCGCGAAGCTCCTCTCGACAACGTTGATGTTCCCGCGGCCGAAGTCTCCACTCCTCCGAAATCCACTGAGGTGAGCCGCCTCACCGACGCTGTTCGCCGCAGCCTGCAGACCCTGACCCCGGAGGACCGTTTCGTGCTCTCCGCCTACTTTCTCGATCGTCAGAGCCTGCTCGAAATCTCCCGACTGATTCGTGTTCATGAAGCGACCGTGAGCCGCCGGCTTAAGCGGCTAGTCACGGATCTGCGCAAGCAGCTCATTCACCATCTCCAGTCCGGAGGCCTTAGTAAGCGAGCCGCCGAAGAAGCCCTGGGCACCGATCCGCGCGATATTGAATTAAATTTGCGCGCATTGCTGCAAACTTCGCAAAGCCCGCCGTTCTCCGATAAGGCGGCTTCACCTACGACCGCGGCATCCGACAAAATATGAGCGAACTCCTCCAATCCGGCCAGCATCCAGACGCGGATCAGCTCAGCGCCTTCATTGAACACACGCTCCCGGCGCACGAGCAGGAACAGACGCTCGCCCATCTGGCTATTTGCTCGCACTGCCGCAGCGTCGTCGCGCTCTCGTTGCCGCCGGTCGAGGAATTGCCCGCGCCTCATCCGGAACTCATCCGCCGGCCGTGGCTATCGGGCTGGAATCTGGTATGGCCTGCGGCAGCCGCTCTCGCCGCCTTGATTCTGGCCGGTATTTACATCCAGCGTGACTTAGTCGTCCCAAGCCATGCGCCACCCGCGCAAACGGCACAGTCCCTTCCGCCAGCGCGGCCCCAAGAAGCGCCACCGCTGACGCACAGGCAACTGCTACCAGGAGCTGTCCCGCAGAAGCCGTCGGGGTTATCGGCGGCTCGAGTCCCAGCCCCGGCACCGCAGGCCGCCGACAGGCTGATGCCCGCCCCGGATGCCGGTGGCAATAACCTCAATCTCAGGCGCCGGGGGACGCCGGCCAGCGGCACCTCCACGGGTCAGGATGGAGCAGACGGGGCGCAGCCCTCCACCGCGGTCTCAGTCACTGCGGCCAATCGGACTATGCAAACAGACAGCCCTTCGGTTGGCGGCCATACTTGCAGCCGGCAAGGCGCACACACCTCTGAGCAATCATGCCTTGCCGAGCGGGCTTCCCGCTCTCTCCACGGTGGCAAATGGCCGGGAGGTGATCGCGATCGACACCCAAAATACTCTCTTCTTCAGCAATGACGCCGGAGCACACTGGAACATCGTTACCCAGCCGTGGCAGGGCCGTGCGGTAAAGGTCGAATTGGTCTCATCCTCTTACCGAACCGGCACATTTGCCGCAGTCGGTCCGATGCCGGTAGGCGTAGCCAGTGGAACCGAACCACAAAATGCTGTAGAGGGACCGAAAGCCAGCCTAAACGGCGAGGTCACCGACCCGGCGGGCGCGTCTATTCCAAATGCATCTGTGGTAGTCACCAATTCGCTGACCCAGGTTGCCCGCAGAACGAAGACCGATCCTGGCGGCCGCTACAGCATCGACCGGCTGGACCCCGGAAACTACACCCTCGACGTCGAAGCCCCCGGGTTTACCCCGCAGCAGATCTCCGGGGTCGCGCTGAATCCCGCTCAGCAAACTCAAAAGGATCTTACCCTCGCCGTGGGCTCCCTAAGCCAGACCGTCGAGGTACAGGGGCAGGCTCAATCGGCTCTCGCCGCATCGAAGCTCAACGAGAAGGTCGCGGCAACGCGGGCTGCAGTCCCGGCGCTCCAGCGTTTCCAGATTACGACGGACACAGGCGAACACTGGATCAGCACCGATGGCCGGTCGTGGAAGCGCAACGACGGGACAGTAATGAGATAACCCGCTCCTGCCGGCCGCAAAATAATTTTTCATTTTTCCTGCAAGTTTAATAACACAGCCCGTTCTCCGGTCAGGCAAGCCGCAATTCCCCCGCAGAGCAGCTTGCCAGGAGAATGTGCATGACCCGCTTCTGTCGTTCGCTTCCCTTTCTGCTGACCGGCCCTCTCGTGCTTCTGCTTGCCGCCGTCACCTTCCTGTCCATCGCTCACGGACGCACGGAGCAGCTTGCCGCTACCTATACACGGGGCCATCTCCTGGTCACCATTCCCTATCACTCCACCCGCTCCGGTAGCGGCAAATTGGTCGCGGAAATGATTGATCCAGAAGACCATGTTCTTGGCCGTGTCGAACGCACTGCGGGCATCAGCACCGGCGACAGTTCGTGGCAGCAGGTGATTCAGCCGGAAAAGCCTCTTCCCTTCCAGGACATCATCTGGCAGCGTCTGCGCTATCGCTTCGAGTACGCCGGCAGCCAGGCGCCTGCAATCGAGGGCATCGCTGCCATCTCGCAGATTCTTCGCCGGCCCGTCGTACACATCCTCGGCCAAACGGAGTACCTGGCCGGAAGCAAAGCCGCCATCCGGGTGATCGTCGCAGACGCCAACAATAACGACATCGCCGAGACCGGGACACTCCGGATTGAGCTGCTCATCCCCAACGAAAATGCACGCCCGCTCTACTCTGGCAAAATCAATAAGCGCGGCACCCTCGAGGCCCAGTTTCACTTCCCCGCCGGCTTGACGGGCAAATACCAGCTGCGTTTCATCGCCGACACACCAATCGGTTCGACTGAATATTCCCAGCCCGTCGAACTGAAGAGGAAAGCGTCCATCCTCTTAACTACCGAGAAGCCGATTTACCAGCCCGGCCAGACGATCCATGTGCGCGCGCTTGCACTCAACCGTGCTGATTACAAGGCCGACTCTGAGCACAAGCTGACCTTCGAGCTGGAAGACTCGCGCGGCAACAAAGTGTTCAAGAAGATCACCGCGACGGATAGCTTCGGTATCGCCTCAGCCGAGTTTTCGCTTGCCGATGAAGTCAACCTTGGCGCTTATCACCTGCGCGCGCTGATGGGCGATACCTCCGAGCCATCCGACACCGCCGAGCTCACCCTCAACGTCGAACGCTATGTGCTGCCCAAATTCAAGGTTGCGGTCGAGTTTACAGAGAAGGATGGCAAACCCAAACGCGACTATCGGCCGGGCGATCACGTCACCGGGACGGTGCGCGCCAATTACTTCTTCGGCAAGCCCGTCGATCATGCCCAGATCACGGTCAAGGCATCCAGCATGGACGTCGCCGTCTTCGAGGCAGCATCCGCCGCGGGCAAGACCGACAGCGACGGAGCCTATCGGTTTGATCTTAAGTTGCCCGGCTACTTTGCCGGACGGCCACTGAGCCAGGGCGCAGCCCGCGCCCTCGTCGAAGCAACGGTAAAGGACTCGGCCGCCCACAGCGAAACACGCGGCGAACCGATCACCATTAGCCAGTCACCGCTGCTCATCACCGCGGTTCCCGAGGGTGGGACGCTGATACCGCACCTCGATAATCAGATCTTCCTGCTCAGTTCCTATCCCGACGGAACCCCGGCGAAGACTACGCTCTCCGTTCACCTGCCCTGGGCCCGCGAGCAACAGGTCTCCACCGACAGCGGCGGCGTAGCGGTCGTCCATCTCAATCCGGCTTCCGGCCTGGATGCCATCAATGTCGAGGCCAATGACCACCGCGGCAATCGCGTTTCCAGCCGCATTCCTCTTGATACCCGTACCGGCACTGACCAGATTTTGCTGCGCACCGACCGTGCGGTCATCAAGGCAGGTGAGCTCATTCAGCTCAAGGTGCTCTCCACGCGCGCTCGAGGCACCGCCTACGTCGATATTGTGAAGAACGGCCAGACGGTGCTCACGCGCGATGTGGATCTACAGAACGGCCAGGCAGAGCTAACACTGAACGCCACGCCGGAGATGGCGGGGACCCTCGACGTCGACGCTTATCTCTTTGGCCGTGACGCCGAACCAGTCGCCGACCATCGCCTTCTCTTCATCCAGCCCGCGGATGGGTTGAAGATCGAGACCACTGCCGATTCCGCCGTCTATAAGCCCGGTGCCGATGCGCGCATCCACTTCCACGTTATCAATGCACGCGGCCAGGGCGTGAGCGCCGCGCTCGGCCTGCAGGTTGTCGACGAGGCAGTGTTCGCGCTCGCGGAGAAACAGCCAGGCTTCGCCAAGGTGTTCTTCTATCTGGAGCAGGAAGTGATGAAGCCACGCTATGAAATTCACTCCATCTCGATGGCGAATATTGTCGAACAGCCCGCAGAATCAGGGCATGAAGAGGAGGAGCAGCACAACCTGGCCGCACGCGCCCTCTTCTCGGCGACGGAGATGCGTAACCCGGCAAAGCTCAACACCGAGTTCGGCCGCAGTCTGCCCCGGGACAACTATGAGGAATACGCAGGGCGATACCGCGCCGCCTTCATTGAGCAGGTTCGCCGGATCGCCGACGGATTAATCCATAGCGTGAGCGGGCACCCCTCGAATCAGGCGGTCTCAAAAGCGCTCGAAAAACTCAGCACGAACCAGGACGCAACGTTGCGTGATGCCTGGAACACACCGTTGCGTTTCGAGCCAGCTTACTGGAGTCGTAGCGATGACCGTTTCTACCTGGTGCGCAGCGCAGGTCCAGATCGCCAGTTCGACAGCGCGGACGACCTCACCGTCTACCTCGAAGACCGCTCCGGAAGCGTTGTCAGCCAACGGAGGGTTCAGCCCGGCCAGCGGGGCTCGTTTGACCTGAAGATCGAACAGGATCGCGGCCCATTCAATGGGCGCGCCGAAGCCACGGGGACCGTTACCGATGCAAGCGTGGCCGTCGTTCCCGGGGCCACCGTCTCGTTCCGCTTGCGCTCTAGCGATGAAACCCACATGGCTCACACGGATGCCTCTGGACGTTTTGACATCGCAGGTCTTCCAGCCGGACTCTACGAAACCCAAATCACTTCTCCTGGATTCGTGGCTCTTACCAGCGGCTTTGCCCTGCAACCACGCAATCGCGCAACCATATCGGCTGTGCTCGCGGTCGGGAGTGTAAGTGAAACGGTGACTGTAATGGCCCAATCTCCGGTTATGGCAGCGGACAGGCTAGAGGCCACAGCCAGCACAAAGGTGTTCTTGAGAGCCGGCCCGGGCACAGCATTTGGCGCAGCTACCTCTACGCCTGTCGCCAGTGGCATGGGTCTGCGTGCCCGAAACTTCACGCAAGTGGTTGCGGTTGGGGATGCCGCCGCGGCCGCCCCGCATATCCGTTCCTACTTTCCCGAGGCTTTGTACAACAATCCAGAGATCATCACCGACGCCAGTGGGAACGCAGACATCTCTATCCCGGTAGCCGACTCCATTACCACGTGGCGCATGGCCATGCTCGCTTCCACCCGCGCCGGTGCACTCGGCACTGCTACCTCGAGCCTGAAGGTATTTACTGACTTCTTCGTCGACCTCGATCTGCCCGTGACCTTAACCCAGGGCGATCGTGTCTCTATCCCCATCGCTGTCTACAATTACTCCGGCAAATCCGGCAATGTGTGCCTCAAGCTCCAATCAGAAGAGTGGTTCTCCCTGGATAACGACAGCTCCGAGAAGACCCTCGGCGTGGAAACAAGCCGGGTTGGCTCCTCGCAGTTCACCATTCATGCAAACCGCATTGGCAAGTTCAAAATCACTCTCACCGCTCGCATGGATGGTGTTGCCGGCCAAACCCGCAACGACATCGTTGTTCGCGAAATCGAAGTGGTCCCCAACGGCCGTGAGCAGAACCTGGTCTTCAATGGCCGTCTCGAAACCAGCGCTCAACACGACCTTCACTTTCCTGCGAATTCGATTCGTGATGCCACCACTGTCTTCATCCGGCTTTATCCCGGGCCGCTCAGCCAGGTCGTTGAGGGTATGGACAGCATCCTGAGCATGCCCGGCGGCTGCTTTGAGCAAACCTCTTCCAGCACCTACCCTAATGTGCTCGCTCTGGATTACATGAAGCGCACAAAGAAGCTCACTCCCGAGGTCCACGCCAAGGCAGAGGGATACATTGCCAATGGTTATCAGCGCTTGCTGACCTTCGAGGTCCCCGGCGGCGGCTTCTCCTGGTTCGGCCGCGCGCCCGCCAACAAGATTCTTACTGCCTACGGCTTGATGGAGTTCAACGATATGGCAAAGGTTTCAGACGTTGATCCGAGGCTCATTGAGCGCACCGGTGACTGGCTTGCCGGTCAGCAGCAGTCCGACGGAAGTTGGACCCCCGACACGAACTTCATCAATGAGGGCGCGACGCAATCGTTACAATTCCGACGTTCTTCGCATCACCGCGTATATCGCCTGGTCGCTCGCCAACACAGGCTACCAGGGTCCATCTATTGAGAAGGCCAAGACCTATATCGAATCCCATTCTGGTTCGAAAATCGATAGTTATACGCTGGCAATCATCGCCAACTTCGCCGAAGACTACGGAAAAGACCGTGAGTTTACGCGGCGCTCCATGCAGGCCCTGATCGACGCCCGCATACAGAAAGATGACCAGGTCTTCTGGACGGTGGAAGAGACAAGCGTTTATTCCAGGGGTGAGAGCGCCGCGGTAGAGACGACTGGTCTGGCCGCCCAGGCCCTGCTGAAATGGGGAGAGGCCTCCGAGATCGTCCGCAAGTCCCTCAACTTCATTTCCTCAAAGAAAGAGGCCTCCGGCAATTGGGGCACCACCCAGGCTACGATCATGGCTCTGCGAGCACTCTTGCTCGCCTCACAACGCAGTGGCTCGGATGTCCGCGGCTCGGTTGCGATCATGCTCAATGGCAGGTCCGTTGAAACACTCAGGCTATCGCCGGAGAACAATGACCTGCTCCATCAGTACGTTCTCAAGGGAATCGATGCCCAGCAAGCAAACGCCGTGCAGCTCAAATACGAAGGCAAAGGTGGCCTTGCGTACCAGGTTGTTGGCCGCTACTTTACTCCATGGGAAGAGAAGCCGGTGACGGAACCTCTCTCGATCGATGTGGCCTACGATCGAACCAGGCTGGCGCAGAACGATATTGCAACGGAGAAGATTACAATCCGTAATAACCTCAAGATCACTGCCAACATGATCATGGTCGATCTTGGCATCCCGCCGGGCTTCGACCTGCTCAGCGAAGACCTGCAGGCATTCCAGGAGAAATCCTCGGTTGACAAACCCGGGCGACTCGAAAAGTTCAACCTCACCGCCACGCAGGCCATCCTCTACTTCGACGGACTCTCCGCGAAACAAGCAGTCACGTTCAATGTGCGCTTGCGCGCCAAATATCCGATCCGGGCCCACACCTTCCAATCCCGTGTCTACGAATATTACGACCCAGCACAGAACGCGACCGCACGACCCGTTCAACTGGAGGTTGCCGGACGCTAGCTTGATGACAGGAACCGGCCTGACCATTCATATTCTTCCGCCAGGGACTTGCCTGAGACGTCCGAGTCGATTATGGTTCGTGCCAGTCGCTTTGGAGGATTCGTGCCGCCTCGCTTGATTTGCGTCTTGCTTTCTTTTTCGATGTTGGGTGTAGCCCATGCCCCGGCGCCTTCCGGGGGCAGCCTGCTGGTCGTCAATCTGAGGGAGCACTCCGTGCTGATGGTCGATCCCGGATCTAAGCACGTGGCGGCGAAAGTACCAGTCGGCGTGAGCGGCCATGAGATCACGCTTTCCACTGACCAGCACTTTGCATTTGTGCCGATCTATAGTGACGCCGTCCTGGGAGACCCCGGAAGCAATGGGAGAACCATCGACGTGGTGGATTTGAGGGCTCGCAAGGTAGCAGCGAGCATCGATCTTGGGCGCCCGCTCCGCCCCCACTTAGCCGTATTCGGGCCAGATGGATTGCTCTACGTCACCGCAGAATTGGCGAATGCCGTGGAGATCGTTGATACGTATAAGCGCGCTGTTGTCGGCGAGATTCCTACCGGCAAGCCTCAGTCGCACATGCTCGCACTTTCACCGGATGGCCGCCGCGGATACACATCAAACGTCGATTCCGGAACGGTCAGCGTGCTCGACATTCCGTCAAGGAAACTGCTGACCGTCATCCCCGTGGCAAAGAGGGTACAGCGGATCGCAGTGTCGAACGACGGACAGCGGGTATTTACGTCAGATTGGGATGCCCCGCGTGTCGCCGTAATCGATACCAGGACCAACACCGTAAGCCGGTGGGTTGACGTGGGTGGCATTCCCTTTGCAACCAGGCCAACTCCAGACGGGCGGTGGTTATTGGTTGCGGAGAGCAAAGAGGGCAAAGGCCGGGTGGACGTGATAGACCTGAAAGCTATGAAGGCGGTTCGCTCCTACGACCTTGACGGGCAGCCATTCGGATTTTTTATTCACAATAATCTTGCCTATATGACATGCATTGTCACCAGCAGAATCGAAATTCTCAATCTGCAAACCTGGAACATGGAGAGCCCAATCGATTTGACGGCCGGCGTCGACGGAATGGCCTGGTTAGATCCGGGAAAATAAGCGGCGGCCATTGTGGCCGCGCCACTTCCGAATTTGATCCAGAGAGGTCGCGGTGCGGCCCTGCTTACTTTCCATAACGTCGAAGTAAGAGATCGATCAGGTTCCATCGCGGTTCACGGGCTCGATGATGATTGAGCTGCATCCAATACGCTATCTGTTCGGCGCGGAAGCCATCTGCGTTTCGAAGTTGCAGCCATTGACTCATATACACGCCCAGCTCACCGGAGTCCGGCGCCATGGCATACGCGGTGGGGACTACCCCCGACAGGTTGTCCGGAGCGACCGCGGTGAAACCGGCGTGCTCTGCTGCCCAGGCGGTCCCCTGCTCCAGCGTCCATACAGCTCCGTTTACCTGAGTCATGCCTGGCAGTCCGTCGTAGTTAGGCAAGATGACCAGTTGAGCATTGGGAAATAAATTCCGGCTGAGTGGCACGAGAACGGAATCGTCATATACGGCCAGCTTCAGGCCGGAGCGTGAGACCGCGTTGCCATCGAGAAATTTGGCTGCATCGGCCGAGGGCACGACAAGAGCCAGGGGGCTCTCATAATAGGCCGGCGACATGGTGAATGATTGCAGGCGCTCGTCGTTTTCGTAGATCCCAGACATGGCTATGTCGAAACGATGATCAGCAAGATCACGGGCGAGGGTGGGCGATGTAAAAGGAACGAACTCGATGGCCACACCCAGATCGCGAGCCAGCCGGTAGGCATAGGAGATGTCGAAGCCAACCAGCTCTCCTAATGCATTCGTGTAGCTGAACGGAATGACATGCGGATTGAAGCCTACGCGCAGCACACCCCGCTTGCGGATATTGGCGATCGAGGAAACAGCGGAGCCGGGATCCTGCGCGAAACCGGGTGCTGTCCCGTTCGTACGCACAGTGCTGTTCTTGACGCCGCTGGTAAGCTTTGGATCCAGCCTCAGCAAAGCATACGGGCTGGTTGCTTCCGGGAAGAGCTTAGGACGCAAGGCCATGCCGCCGAAAGCAAGGCTGGTGAATAGGACAGTGGCGCCGCCGATTCCAGCGACCAGACGAACCGGGCGGAGCGCTGCCTTCTTGAAATAAAGCAGCGGAATCACAAGAGTGACGAAGTAGAACCCTGAAACAGAAACGAGTACCTGGGCGAAGCGCGTAATCGCCGAAGTTTCCACATACAGGTCGAACACCGAGGGCGGAAGATGCAGCCACTTGCTCAGGAAGACAACGGAATCATAGGTAGCACTTGGGGAACCCAGGCACGAGAGCAAGGTCATCACCGGGAGCGCCGCCTTTT
The DNA here is from genome assembly GCA_963838445.1 of uncultured Acidobacteriaceae bacterium. Classification (GTDB taxonomy): domain Bacteria; phylum Acidobacteriota; class Terriglobia; order Terriglobales; family Acidobacteriaceae; genus PALSA-350. Next base: position 94,560 of record CAWIRT010000061.1, on the reverse strand, counting down.
CCGCCAGTTTTAACGGCGCAGCCGCAACATAACTGGCGTAGAGGATGAGCAGATAGACGAAGTAATTACCGAGTTGGGCGAAGACATAACTTAAAGACAAGCTGGTCTGCAGGACGTTGGTCCGCTCCTCAGAGTCGGCACAACCGGCCCCATCCAGGATGCTTTCCGCGGCCCGCTGTACGAACGGCAATGCTGCTACCGAGAGAGTCGTGGCAACAGCAAGAACGAGAGCGGGGCGAATCTGGCGCAGAAGCTCGCCGTAGCTTTGTGGCACAAGGGCGGAAAGCACCGCAGGAATGACAATTAAGCCGAGAATAGCGGCCCCGGCCAGGTAGGTTACGACGTAGAATACCAGCCCGGCTAACTGATCCAGGCGAACGGTACCTGCAGTATCCGCAAGCAGGGCAAAGACGCCGATGGGAGCCAGTCTCACAACCCAGCCCCAGATCTTGACGCTCGCTATCTTGATGACCTCGAAGATATCGAGTAGCGTCTGATTTTTCGCCACACCCTCGAATGCGACACCGTAAATGATCGCGAAGACGACAACCGCAGGCACGTAATTGTTGCGCAGAGCCGCGAATGGGTTGGAGGGAATCAGCAGTTCCATCAGTTCAGTTTTTCCACGCACTGCGGAGGCCGTCAGAGAGAAAGGTGGGGGCGCCGACGGGATAGCGTAGCCTAGCACCCAGATCGCAGCGAACGTCAGGATCCAAAGAAAGACAAACGGAACCCAACCCGAGCGCAACAGCCGCTGCGCCATAGAGGGACCCAACCGCCCCAGGCTATGCATGAGGGACGAGAGAAGATAGGGGAAGACAGCGATCTGCAACATCGCCCCATAGGCATCGCCAATCGGCTGCAGTACGGCCACGCGTTCCCCGAAGACAACGCCTGCGGCTATGCCCAGTACTGCTCCGAGGGCAATTTTTTCGGGAAGATTAATGGCGGGGTGTCTCGATCGACTAGTCCCTGGTTCCTTAGGAATTAACTCCGCCATGCGTTCTCCCTGGATGTCTATGAGACAGTCATCTTACCAGCATGCCTTTGTCACATGGCAACGGGATAAGCACTCGCAGCAAGCATCAAATCGACGCGTCGGACAAGTGACGCAGTTCAGATCTGATGGTTGCCGGCATGTCTTGAATATCAGTGCTTTCTTGCAGCAACAGCTCGATGGTGCGACTCAGCGCCCTGAGCAGAGCCGTTTGCTCGAGTGAAGTCACCAGGGCGTCATTCAGGAAATCCCGCAACTCGGATGGCAGGTCATCAAACCCTCGACCATGGTGGGCAGGAAGACCGCGGCGCACGCAAGCAAGACTCAGGCCGTAATCGCGGGCGGCGCTGATCCAGTATTCGGCTTGGCAGTAGCGATTGCGTTCAATGCAAAGGCGGGCGCGTAACGCATGATGCACTGCGTAGCCAAACAGGTCCCGGGCAGCGGGCGGCGCGGCGTGAGGCTTCTCCACGGCAGTCCCGAAGAGCAGCTTGAACCTGGGACCAATGGCGCCGAAATCCGACGCTGGAGTAAAGGAAAGGTCGAACTGCAGGCAACCTGGAAGCAGGAACACACGGTAAATCGAACTGCCGCTGGGCAGATCAAAGAGGCGAACAGCGCCGAACTCCGACACCAGCTTTCCAGTCCAATCCTCCAGGACTTGGGCAATTGGCGCGTCATCCCCGATGGCGAAGGTGAGGTCAAGGTCAGACCAGCGGTCGCCTGGGCCATGCGCGAGCGATCCAACCGTCGCGCCGGCCACCACCCGCGTGGTCGGATTCGGCCCATTCAAGCACGCGGCGTGAAACTTGTTGACGGTACGCGATGCTGAACATGAGTCATTCCCCGGTTCACACCCAATCGAAGGAGCGCGAACGCAATTCATTGTCTCAGGCGGCCATGCTTGACGTTGACTTTGATTCATGCAGCGTGACGCATTGCTTTGTTACACTCCTCATACTTCGCGAGAGGTTCGATGATGGCGCAGCTGGCAGAACTGGATCGTGTGTCGAAAAGGTACGAACAGAAGGTGGCTGTACACGATCTGAATCTGCGGATAGAAGCAGGCACCATGTTTGGCCTGTTGGGACCAAACGGTGCCGGCAAGACATCGAGCATTCGGATGATGGTGGGAATTACCGCGCCGGATTCCGGAACAGTAAGCCTGTTCGGCCGGCCATTTACACGAGAGAGCTTGAAGAAGGTTGGCTACCTGCCGGAAGAGCGCGGACTCTATCGCAAGATGAAGGTAATGGATCAGCTCCTCTTTATGGGCCAACTCCACGGATTAACTACGGAGCTCGCCGCCAGGCGTTCGCATGCATGGTGCGAGCGGCTGAACATACTCGACGCGGCCCAGAACAAGACAGAGGAGCTTTCCAAAGGAATGCAGCAGAAGATCCAGTTTATTGTGGCCCTGCTGCACGAGCCCGAGCTCATCATCATGGACGAGCCCTTCGCTGGGCTGGATCCGGTGAACGCGACGCTGCTGCAAGACACTCTTCTGGATCTGAAGAAAGCCGGTCGCGCCATCATCTTCTCGACCCATCGCATGGACCAGGCAGAAAAGCTGTGCGATGAGATTTGCTTGATTCACCGCGGGGAGGCGGTGCTTTCGGGCAGCATGCGCGCGGTGAAATCGCGTTACGAACGCAACCGGGTGATCATCGATTTCGAAGGCGATGACAAGTTTCTAAGCCACGAGGCGATCGCCGAGTACAGCGAGTTTCCAGGCCACGTGGAGATCCGGCTGAAGGAGCATGGCGACGCGCAGGCACTGCTGCGCGCAGCCCAGCAACAGGCGCGAATCAACCGCTTTGAGCTGGTAGAACCGTCACTCGAAGAAATCTTCATCCAGACGGTAGGGGGAAAAGTGGATGCGTGAGGCACTGTTAATTGCGCGGCGCGAATATGTGGAGCGGATCCGTAGTAAGGCGTTCCGCGTCAGCACCCTGCTCATCCCTATTATCTTTGGGCTGATTTTCGGCATAGGTGCTTTCTCTGCCAAGCTGACCGGTGGCCCTAAGCATCTTGTGTTGGCTTCGAACGATCCGATATTGGCAGAGAGCGTGCAGGCAGAGTTGCTGGCGCTGCGAGGGGAAGGAGGCCGAAGAGAGCAAGCCTCGCGATTAAGCGTGGAGGTGAGGGCTCCGGTAACGGGGAGCGAACTGGCGGCTCTGAACGCGGAGGTGGAGGGCAAGCGGATTGATGGCTACCTGTGGCTCGATGCAAAGCCCGGAACCACACAACCCGAGGCGACCTACACCTCAGGCGGTTCGGGAGATTTTTTCGGAAAGGAGAGAATACAGTATGCAATCGGCCATGCGCTGGTTCGAGAGGAGCTGTTGAAACGCGGCGCGACCAGCGAAGGAATCGCAGCCTTGCTCAAGGATGTAGACCTGAAGACGCTCCGCCTGAAGAACGGCGAAGCCGTCGCATCCGACGCGGGCAAGAGCTTCTGGGGCGCCTATGTCATGACGTTCATGCTGTATTTCGCGGTGGTGTTTTATGGCGTGAACGTGGCGCACTCGGTGGTGTCGGAAAAGACATCGCGCGTCTTTGAAGTGCTGCTGGCTTCGGCCAAACCGGAGTCGCTGATGCTGGGTAAGCTGTTGGGAGTGGGCGCGGTGGGGCTAACACAGATGGGAGTGTGGATCGCATTCATTCTCTTGTTGAGTGCCTCGTCGCTTGGGATGACGCTGGGGCCTGGTGGCCTGGCAGCCTATGGGGTGACGCCGTTGCAGGTGATCTTCTTTGTGCTCTACTTCCTGCTGGGATTTTTCTTCTACAGCGCGCTCAGCGCAGGCCTCGGCGCCACCGTCAGCCAGGAGTCTGAGGTACAGCAATTCACCATGATTATCGTATTGCCGCAAGTGATCGGGCTGGTGCTGATTGTCTACATCCTGGGCAACCCAGGCGCGTGGCCGGTGGTGTTGTTGTCGCTCTTTCCGCCTTGCACCCCCATTGTAATGAGTTTGCGCATGGCTGCGATGTCGGTGCCGGCCTGGCAACTGGCTCTTTCCCTGGTGCTGATGGTGTCATCCATCTACGGCATGGTGTGGATTGCTTCGAGGATCTACCGTGTAGGTATCCTGATGTATGGCAAGCGGCCGACCCTGCCCGAAATGCTGCGCTGGTTAAAGTACAGCTGACGGTCCGAGGCGAACCCAAAGCCCGGAGAATATTGCAACCATGCCCTCGCTCGAACCGCTCTCGCTGGAACTCGTGGAAGCATTTAAAACGGTCCGGCTGCGTGCTCTCGAGGACACTCCCACTGCTTTCGGAAGCACCTACGCGAAGGAGTCTGGACTTTCCCACAGTGACTGGCTCAAGCGAGTGGACACCTGGAATGGCAGTCGAGCCGTCTGCTACATAGCCATGGACGAGGGCATGCCCTGCGGAATCATCGCCGGTTATTTCGACAAAGATGATCCGCGGAGGGTGGACGTAGCGTCCATGTGGGTGGCTCCCACGCAGCGCCGCACCGGACTTGGAACTATGCTCATGCAGGCGGTGGAACGGTGGGCGCACAACCTCGAAGCCTCTGAACTGCGCCTTATGGTCACCAGTAACAACTCGACCGCAAAGCGTTTCTACGAGCGATGCGGCTTCACCTTTACCGGAAAGATCGAGCCATATAGAAATGATCCGGCGCTCATGGAATACGAGATGCTCAAATATCCTGGAAACTCTCCTCATCCTGCAGTCATTGCTCCGGCTTTTGACGAACTGGAGCGAAATGCGATCTATCGGGTAATCCGGGCGCGTCGTGACGTACGCCGCGGTTTCGTGCCGAAGCCCCTGCCGGATGCCTTGCTGAATCGTCTGCTCACGGCGGCTCATGACGCGCCATCGGTCGGGCTCATGCAGCCGTCGCGCTTCATCGTGATCCGCTCATTCGAGGTTCGCCGGCGTATCCATGCCGTTTTCCAACAAGCAAACCAACAGGCACTCGCCGGATACCAGGGCGCACTTCACGATCAATATGCCGATTTGAAGCTCGAAGGGATTCTGGAGGCGCCGCAAAATCTCTGCGTCGTGTGCGATGCGCAGAGTGAACAGGGGCACGGCCTGGGCCGGCAAACCATGCCCCAAACGGCCGTTTACTCGACCGTCTGCGCAGTGCAAAATTTGTGGCTGGCTGCCCGGGCGGAGGGCGTGGGCGTGGGCTGGGTCAGCATCCTTTCGCCCGACGCACTTCGTTCGATACTCAATATCCCTGCACATATCGTGCCGGTGGCCTATCTATGCCTGGGGTACGTGGATAACTTCGGTAACGAACCGGAGCTGGAGCGTCTTGGTTGGGAGCGGCGATCATCGCTCGAGAGCGTCGTTTTCGAAGAAACCTATACCCTCGGAGTGAAGCCATGAGAACCACCTCTCCATTCCCTGCTTACCACTATGTCCGGAGCTGAGTCGATGGAGTGTCCAGGGAAAGGACTGCGGATGCGCTGTGGACCAGGGCGGCTGGCTTTGAGCAATCTTCTTGGGGCGACGCTTCTGTTGACTCAAACGAGCGCACCGGCGGCAGGTGCCATGGCCATGGCCGAAGACGGCCCATCCTACGGCATCTACTCCAGCCTGCTACCACTCGGCGAAACGGGCGGCGTTGGATGGCCGCATGGTTTGTGGCTGGTGCAGAATAAGACGGTCAGCGTGGTGCCGCAGGATGAAGCCTGCGTCCCGAAAACTGTGTCCACCGGGACTGCTCCCCGTTTTGACGACACCATGAATCCGCACGTTGCGGTTCACCCTCCCGGCCAATGGCAGAAAGACTTCAATGAAATCCTCGCGGATTTCGACGCTCATTGCCATGATCGTCTCGACCTCGATCCCAATCCAGGTCTCTGGCGAGTATCCGCCCCGCTTCGCCTGCTCACGCCGGAAGAACAGAAGGAATTTCAATCGACAAGAATGGGACAGCCCTCCAACCAGGCAATCGCAGAAAAGTACAAGGGCGCCGCCGCCCTTTATGGCTTCAGCAGGGTCTATTTCAATGCCAGTCACACGGTCGGACTGGTGTACGCAACGCACTGGTGCGGGGGGCTATGCGGACAGGGATTGTGGATTGCGGTGGCTCTGGAAGGCGGTCACTGGAAGCGGCTTCCCTGGAATGCCACCTCGTGGATTTCCTAGCATCTCTTTCGGTCAGCTGACAGTTTGTACTGTTGAGTGGCAACACCGGCAGAGTAAACTCCATCGCATGTCTCCAAGACGAACGCTGCTCTCCTGGCTGAGAGCACTTGCACTGATTGCCTTCGCGGCAACCCTCTTCACTGACCTTCCGATCGAAGCCGCCGTTTTGCCTCTTCCTGCCTTGCGCTGCCCTACGGCACCGCTCACCATCGAAGGCCTCGGCAAAGGCGTGGCACCCCTGGACGGTCTGTGGCAATTCCATCTGGGCGATGACCCGGCCTGGGCCGCTCCCGGCATCGACGACGCGACCGGCCACGACGGCTGGCAGCAGCTCACGGCCGCCGCCCCCTGGGGAACGCAGGGCCACGCCAGCTATACCGGCTACGCCTGGTATCGCCGCCAACTCAACGTTACCCCTGCGCCCGGAGCATCGCCCGATGTGACCCTGCTGATCCCCGCCATCGACGACGTCTATGAGCTCTTCTGGAACGGGGCCCCGGTTGGCCAACTGGGCAGCTTCCCACCCCGCGTGGACTTGCAGTTTGGTATAGCGGCACAAACCTATAGCCTCGGCCCAGCCCGCAGCGGAGTCCTCGCGGTACGTGTCTTTAAATTGCCGTCGATGTCAGTCGACGACGGGACCGCGGGTGGCTTCGAAGGATTGCCTCTCGTCGGCAGCCCGAAGGCGATCGTTACCCAGGAAAAGGCCCTCAATTTCGATTGGCTACGCGGCCGGCAGTTTGTCTTCGGCCTCACGTCGCTCTACGGATTGGCATCCATCCTCAGCTTCTTTGCGTGGCTGCGAGATCGCAAGCAGCGGCTGCTGTTCTGGATGGCCGCGTACACGTTCATGCCGGTTCTGGAGTTGGTACTCGGGGGCCTGCGCCTTCCCGTGTCCGGCATCTGGCTGACCTGGTTCATCCAGACCGGGATCTCCTTAAGGGAAATCTCCCAGTGGTTCCTTCTGATCTATCTCCTTCAGCTCAATGCGCACACAAAACTCCTGCATGCCGTGCGCATCGCTGCTTGTATCGGCGTGCTGGTCGGAACCGCTCGATGGAGCCCTGGCGTTTGCCTATCACTTCAACCTGCCTGCGGTTCCGATTCAGATTGCGGATGCCGTCCTGACGGCTGTCATCCTTCCCTTGGAATTGGTTCCGGTTCTGCTCGTGATCTACGCGATCCTCCAGCGCCAACAGCTTGATTCCGCACGCTGGGTGGTGGCGATCTTCGCTCTGTTGAGCGGCACCTGGTACTCCTTCGGGAACATTGTCGGCCAGGGAATTCGATTTACGCACTGGACCCTTGGACCAAGAATGCAGCAGCCGCTATTCACCTTGCTCGGGAACAGTTTCAACATACAGATTCTGCTGAGAACCCTGCTGTTCCTCTCCATTGTGTATGCCGTCATTCGCTATTCGGCCGCCAACCAGCGACGGCAGACCAACCTGGAGCGGGAATTCCAGAATGCTCGCGAATTGCAGCAGATCCTGGTTCCTGAAACCCTCCCCGCCATCTCTGGCTTCACGTTGACCAGCGCTTACCGTCCGGCGCAGGAAGTCGGGGGCGATTTCTTCCAGATCATTCCCCTCGAAGGCGCGCAGCAGGGCTCAACCCTCATTGCTTTAGGCGACGTCAGCGGCAAAGGATTGCAAGCGGCCATGACCGTATCGCTCATCGTCGGCGCTGTCCGAACCCTGGCCAAATTCTCGCCCCAGCCCGCCCAGATGCTGGCCGAGATCAATCAACGCCTGCATGGGCGATTGCGGGGCGGGTTCGCCACCTGCATCGCGGTGCTGCTCAATCCTGATGGAAGTTGTATTGTCTCGAGCGCGGGCCATCCCGCCCCATTCCTGAATCAACGGGAAGTCGAGCTGCCCGGGGCGCTCCCGCTGGGACTCGACCTGGCTGCCAGCTATCAGCAGGTCGATATTCAACTGCACGAAGGCGATCATTTTTCCCTCTACACCGATGGCTTGCTGGAGGCGCGCAACGCGTCGGGCGAACTGTACGGTTTCGAACGGTTGGAGGTGTTGTTCGGAACACGGCCCAGCGCATCCCAAGCGTCACAAGAAGCAGTGGCGTTCGGTCAGGAGGATGACGTCACAGTCCTGACGCTGACCAGGTTGGCGGCAGGAGAAAAATCGGTCACGCTGCTCAGCACACCTATCCTTGCCGGATCGTAGGGGCGGGCTCTCAGGAGGCTGCGGAAAATTCACCGCTGAAGGTACGGGCTGGTAAGTACGGGCTTCAGCCCGTACATTAACGCAGCAAAATCACCCGGCCGTTAGGCCCTGGGGTACGCCCTTTGTCTCGTTTCCGCAGAAACCGTTCATTTTTCCGCAGCCTCTTTAGTCGGGCCGTAAACGAAGGAAAGAGAATTGGGCTTTAGCCCCTGGAGTCTTTCCTACCTGAAGGTGACGGGCTTTAAGAGTGTGCGTGAGAACCCGGGATTTAGAAATTTAGTCCCGCAGGGACGGTTGAACTTAGCCCAGGACGCCAGTCCTGGGTTGGATTCAAAAGGAGGACTCAGTCCCGCAGGGACGGCTGAAAATGGTCCGCGACGCAATCCTCCTTCAGCCGTCCCTGCGGGACTCGATCACGTATCATGATGTACCCAGGACTAGCGTCCTGGGCTAAGTTCAGCCGTCCCTTCGGGACTAAATTCGTAGTCCCGGGTTCTCAGCGCAGACTCTAAAGCCCGTCCGGAATTACTTTGGAATGAATGTGGCTTTAGCCACTGAGGGGACGACTCCGTGCAGGCAGAGACTTTTCCGTAGCCTCTTAGGCTGCGGAATTGAGCGGATCCGCAGTATTGACCTCTCCCTTGGCCATGAGAAAATAGGCGGACACGGCCACCAGCATGAATCCAGCGCCGGCCAGGGTTCTAGAGACTCCGAACATGGGGATGAGTTTGCCCAAGCCAAGGCTACCCAGAGGAATACCGGCACGAAAGGCCAGGTTGTATACACTCATGACTCGCCCGCGCATGGCGTCGGTGGCAATCAGCTGAACCAGCGAAAGCATCAGTGAGGCAGAGGCCATGACCGCGACGCCGGTGAGGAAGATGAGCAGGCAGGAGAGGGGAAGCCACTTGGAAAGAGCGAAGGCGGCGATGGCGAATCCCAAAAAGGTCAGGATCAGCACCGTAAGCCGCTGTTGGCCCTTGAACTTTTCCATGGCTGCCACGATGAGGGCGCCGCAAATGGAACCCGCTCCGGAAAAAACCAGAAGCAGGGTGTAGGTTTCGGGACCTTTATGAAAGATGTTCTGTACAAAAACGGGCAAAAACCCAGTGAGCGAGAATCCGAATAACGTGGTGCAAAAGGCCAACACAACCAGGGCGCTCATCCCACTTCGACATCGTATGAACCGAATACCCTCTGCCATGCTGGTAAGGACCGGCTCTCGTGATTTAGCCGGCACAAACTTTACCTTGATCATGAAGAGCGAGGCGATCACCGCAAGGTACGACACGCCGTTGAGGGTAAAACACCAGGTAGCGCCGAGCAGGGTATAGGTAAAACCGCCGATGGTGGGGCCGATGATGCGTGCCAGGTTGAACTGGATCGAGTTCATGGCAATTGCGTTGGCAAGTTCTTCCGGGCCGACCAGGGTGGGCAGCAGGGCTGAGTATGCCGGACCACCGAAGGACTGCCCCAGCCCCACGACGAAGGAGAGCGCCAGGATGTGCCAGACTCGGACGACATGGGTAAAGAACAAGAACGCGAGTAGAAAGGCGCAAGCCATCTGAATGTACTGCGAGGTGAGCAACATCTTTCGCCTGTCGAGGCGATCGGCAAAGACCCCACCGAAAAGTGAAAACATGATAATGGGCAGTTGACCCAGGAAGAGATCCAAACCCAGGTAGAAGGGGTCTTTGGTGAGATCGTAGACCAGCCAGCTTTGCGCGAATTGTTGTACGAATGTACCGATGGTGGAGGCGCAGGCACCCACCCACATGAGACGGAAATCACGATAGCGAAACGCCCTGAAGATGCGCGCGAGGAATGGAGAGGTTGCGCCCACTAGAGGAGTGGCCCCAGCCCCGGGCTAAAAAGCACCCTGAGGGTGTTTGCTCGTAGTGGCTTAATCACACACACAAAGAGATGTGATCAAGTGTACTTGGTCGCACTTTCTTCAGGCGATAGACCCTGCCGAACGCAGCGCCAGGGGCAAAGCCGAAGCCACACCCCTGGTTCAGACGATTTTGCGTCTATAGGTTACGGCGTCGGTTCCTGTAACAGGATGGAAACCGTGCCGTTGTTCATATCGTTGAATGTGGCCAGGTCCAACCGGCCGTCAGCGTTAAAATCCCCGACCACAGCCGGACCGTTTCCGTTGTTGCTCACCACGATTGAGTTTGCCAGGTTGAACGTTCCGTGTCCGTCTCCCAGAAAGAACTCATAACTGTTGCTGGGATATCCCTCTGTGCCGGCGAAGTCAAGCTTGCCGTCTCCGTTTAGATCTGCCAGGAGGCCCCCGGCGAGGCCGGTGTCCACCACTGGTGACGTTGGCCCCGGCGTGAATTGGCCGTTACCCTCGCCCAGCGCGACGGATATGGTAGTCTGCGCGAAACCGGGGGCATTCGCCTCCGCAAACAAAAGGTCCAGCTTACCATCGCGATTGACATCCATTACAGCCAGAGGCCCGGTAGGCGCAGCCGGTGAAGTCGCTGGGCTGAAGGTCCCGTTCCCGTGGCCCAGCAGGATGGAAACATAAGGGCTGGTGCCATTGCCCAGCACCAGGTCGAGCTTGCCGTCCCGGTTCAGATCGACCAGAAACACGCCACCCGGCGCGCTCCCGATCGTAGGTGGAGCGATGGCGGTGAAGCTCCCGTCGCCGTTTCCCAGCAGGACGGACAAGCTGTTGTAGCTACTCACAACAAGATCCAGCTTTCCATCTCCGTTCAGGTCACCAACCGCAATGGAGTCGGGATTGCCGCCTACCGTAGGTGAAAGAGGCGCAGCAGTGAACGTGCCATCGCCCTTACCGAGCAGGATAACAACGGTGGATCCGACGAGAGTGACGACTGCAATATCCGGCTTGCCATCGCCATTGAAATCGCCGACCGCGAGCGCGCCCGGATATTGGTCCACTGCCGGGGACGCGGCGGCATGGAAGGTCCCATCGCCCTTACCGAGAAGAATGGCGATATTGCCGTGATAGGTATAGCAAGTGAGATCACTGCCACAGGGCTCGGAAACCGCAAGATCGGGCTTGCCGTCCCCATTGAAATCTGCGGTGACCATTGAGTTCGGAGTCTCTCCCAGGATTATGTTCTTTTGGCTGAAAGCGACGCCGGCTGTGGGGACGGTGATGGGCAGGAACACGGGATTCGACTTGCCGACCAGGGGCGGCGCGTCCGGATTGATCACAGTCACGGTGGCTGTTGCCGCCTTGGTGACCAGGGAGTAAGGAATCCAGGTGACAATTTCTGAAGGGCTACAGACAAACGCGGCCAGGCGCCGCGTTGTGGCGCCTACTTGCCAGCCGATCTCAGCACCTTGTCGAAAGCCGGCGCCTCTCAATGTGAGGATGAATCCACCACCGCCCAGCCGGGCTGCAGTGGGTGAGATCTCGTCGACCAACGGTGTAGGGCTGTGGAAGCCGGGGGCGGGCGGTGCCCCCCAGGCGCTCGCGCTGAGAGTCATCATTCCCAGCGACATAAGGCACACGACCGCAACGGTAGTGGCGGTTCGATACGGACTTTTCATCGGAGAACCTCTTCGAGCTGGCAGATTTAAATGCTTCCAGTTAAACCTCGGCCCGCGTGGCTACAGGGGGTATCTCCGCAATAGGGACAAGGCTGCTATATCCATCCCGGCCCTCCAACGGAATCAAGGGACCGTGGACTGGTAACTCACGAGTGTCGAAACAAATCAAGAGTTACGCCTGATGGGGTCTATCACAGGCTCAACCGATGTAGCAAACTATTTTTTTCCCTCGCCGCCCACGTTGGTCCAGAGAAGTAGGTATCTTGCCACACAGTTGCATTTATCACCCTGTTACGTCCTGGTTTCTCCCGTTTTTCCCGGTTAATTTCGGTTCCAGCGGGACGGCCGCAAGCAGGAAGCGGAGCCAGGATTGAACCGAAGAAGAAGGTCTGCCTATTGCAATTCGGGTGCGGAAATTAACCCTGGTGCCGTCCTGCGGGTCACCACAGACCGGCTCGCCCGCTATCAACGTTTCCATGGGCTTTGCCCGCGGCACGCTGCCCGCAGGGCTAACATTTTCTCAGGCCGGCGTTCAGCGAGCCTGCGCTCATCCGCTACGCTTATGATTTTGAGCAGAACGCGGCACAGTGCGAAGTCCGCCGCTGTCCCCTCCATTGCCATAATTCTCGGGAGACGATCACAGATGAAAATGTTTGCCTGGATTTTTATAGCGTCCTGCTCATGCGCGGTGTACGCGCAGACGCCGCCCGCGAAACCAGAGCCGGTTGAGCACCTGTTCGTGATCCATAATTTCCATACCGAGAGCGGGGTCACGCTGCCCGAAGCGAAAATCGTCTACGGTACCTACGGACATCTCAACGCGGCTGGAGACAACGCCATCCTTCTGCCTTCCCACTACATGGCGGATATGCGGGGTTATGACTTTTTGATCGGACCTGGAAAGGCGCTTGACCCCACTCGCCTGTTCCTGATCACCTCGGAACTATTTGGTAATGGGCGCTCCTCTTCCCCCAGCAATACACCGGAACCATTCCACGGACCGCGCTTCCCAGTCACGACGATCCGTGACAATGTGAAAGCAGTGCATCAGCTGCTGACCCGGGAACTTGGGGTGCGGCACCTCGAAGCCGTGATCGGTTTCTCCATGGGCGCACAGCAGGCCTTCCAGTGGGCCGTATCCTTTCCGGAATACATGGATCGCATCGTTGCCACTTCAGGCACGGCCAAGACTTACGGACACGGCATCGTGCGATTGGAGAGCGAGATCACTGCACTGACCACGGACGAAGCCTTCAAAGGTGGAGACTATAAGGAGGAACCGGTCAAGGGTATCCAGGCATTCTCCCTGGTCTGGACCGCATGGCTCTTCTCCCAGGAGTGGTGGCGCGAAGAGTTATGGAAATCCGAGGAACCCGCCGGAACGACTTTCACGCAGGTAGTGGATAAATATAAAACCAACTTCATTCCCGGCGCCGACGCGAATAATCTCATTCTGCAAATGCACACCTGGGAAAAGCACGACGTCGGAACGACTCAAGGCTTCGACGGGGATGTGCGAAAAGCGTTGGGATCGATCCAAGCGAAAGTGCTATACATGCCCTCGGCAACAGACCTGTATTTCCCCGTCGAGGATGCCCGCTACGAAGCGCCGTTTATTCCCCACTGCACTCTGGCGCCTATCCCTTCGCTTTGGGGCCACCCGGCCGGGGCTGGAGCAAGCCCGGCGGACGAGAAATTTCTCAACCAGCATATTGCAGCCTTCCTGAAAGACGAGTTGCTGAAACCATAACCAGTGGCCATAGCTGAATGGATAGGGGATCGTCTGGCTTCAGTGGAATCTCCACCCTCGCGAGGGGCGCAAAGGGATTGCCTGTGGATTGTCAAACTTGCCCTCAACCGTCCCTATAGATCCCTCGTACTGGCTCGCTTCGGGTGATTCTCTGGGTCTGACGATTTCTTCGCTTTCGGCGTAAGCATGTTCAACCTGCGTCCCGCCTGTGAATCACTCATCAGCATATCCAGCCGGCGCTGACGAGTCTCTTCTTGCTTGGCGCTCACGACCCAAAAGGTGGCGGTCCGCTGGTACCAGGCTGCTTGTGCCCGGAAGAATTCCCACGCTTCGCGGTTGGCCTTGAACTGCCTCACGTAAGCGAGCGGCAATTCTTTCGGCCGTGATTCGAAAGAATACTTATTCGAATCGCTGGTTCGCTGCTCAAAAGCTTTCGCCCCGGGAGCCGCCATTCGGCCAAGATCTGCCAGCTCACGCGCCCGTCTGGTGTTGACGGCGCTCCAGTAACTTTTCGGCCGCCGTGGGGTGAACCGCTGTTTGTAGGCGGTGTCGTCGATGCTCTTGCGCACTCCGTCGATCCATCCGAAGCACAGAGCTTCATCCAACGCCTCGCGGTAGGTGATACTTGTTTTGCCCGTCCTATTTTTGAAGAAACCCAGCCACAGCTCGGTGGCACGGTCGTGATTCTCTTCGAGCCATTCCCGGAATTCGGTAGCTGTGTTGAAGGTCTTGATTTGTACCTTTGCCGGATGCGATTCACGGATCACAATTCAACCTTCAAAGACACTATCAGGGCAGCGGAAGGAGGAAACGTGGCAGTCTCAGCACGATTCCGGTGCTGAGCGACTTTGGGTGAAGGTTGTAGTTGCTCATAGCGGACAACCCCCCATAACTGTATTCCGCGACACGCCAGTCGATGCGAGGAAAGATCGTAAAGTCTAAGCCGCCCAAGAGCTGATACTCGAATTTGGTCCCGTTACTCGGCGAGCCCCCAGCAACATTGATGCTGGCCAAGCCAACCGTCGCCTCTACATAGGGGTGGGTGGGGAGGATGTGGGTGTTCAAGCCAAGTCGTGGCCCAATCGAACCGGTGTTAAAAGAGGTGCCGCCGCTTTTTGCAAATGACCCTCGAAGGTCTATCCCCGCGCTTAATACCGCGAAGCGTCCGCTTGCCAGGTAGGCGCCAAAAGTGCCCCCATAGAGGTCGTATCCGTCGTTAACTGGGCCGCCCACGTTCTGCGCAGTGAAAGCGCCGTACAGCCCGAGTTGCGCATGGAGACAGAGCGGCGAGAACAGGACGAGAGGCAAAGCCAGCAACCGGAACAGTTTCATACCGAGACTCCTGTCACCACCGTACTATTCATGCGGGAGCCAAAGTCCGAGAGAATTCAGGGGAAGTCAAAACACAACCGCTACCTTTCCTGGCAAATAATCTGCAAGGTAGCAGCCGTAACAGCGTTCCTCTGAGAAGTCTCTTGGTCGTGACCAAGCTTCGATCTCCACAAACGATAGCATCCACCGGGGGTTTTCGTCGTCGTACACGGCGGTATGGTCTTCCTGATGGGTACATCCACTTTAGGGTTGCTCCCATGCCGTCGGTTTATTGTCGCTTCTCCATCAAAATGGCGGGCAGACCACGACCAGCTACACCTGACCGCTCCACACTGCAGGCTGAGGTAGCCGATCCCGGTAATGGAGCCAGAGCTCGATGGCGACTGCATTGATGGAAAACCCGATCCAGAAAGCGATGCCGAAGAACTGGCTTGGCGATAAGTGAGTTAAAGGGCTGGTAGCAAAAAAAACTCCCATCACAGGACGCGTCGTAGCGATACCAAGAAGGATCACGATGGCCCGTAGCATCCATCGTCTCTTCAAAAGCAGTTCACCGTGCCGCCCATACCAATACGCACGGAATAGCGAGAACAAGAAAAGGCTGTTAAAGAATAGAACCGCGGACCGCTCCACCCACCCGCCGACCGGATAGACGCTCATTGCATATGCAGTCAAGCCGACAACGAAGCCAAGCGGGAAAATCAAGCGCCCAGGCCACGAAGCGTTGGCAGGTCGACGGAACACCACAAACGGGGCTATCAGTACGAACGCCAGCGCGGGGAGGATATGCGCCAGGGTAAGGGCCGCATGGGAGGCGAAGACGGCATCAAGCGTGGCGAGTTGAGGAGGGGCCGAACGCGAGGGGAAAGCGAGCGCAGACAAACGCCGGAGAACCACCGCCACCGAAATCACGATGCAGGCCCAGAACCCGGCGTATAACCACCACGAAGGCGCTTGCTCTTTCAGACCACCGGCGCCACGAATGCGCTGGTATGCGTCCATTGCATCCACCACAGGATCACGAACAAGCTAATTCTAGTTCATTTACCCCGTCATCCATTCAGCCGGCGCGAGAGTGGATTGCCCATGGTCTGGAAAATCTCGTGATGGTCTCGGGCGCATTCCGGGATCGAAAGATAATGGCGTTTCAAATGTCCGATGACAACACGCAGGCCCGGAACGATTTGCGGCGAGGGTTCCGCGAGCCCTGAATTGCGCCGGCCGCATACCTGTAACCTCTTTGCTTTGTGAAGCGTGGCGCCTGTCCCACAAAGGTTTGGAGGGCGGCGACAATCGGTCCCGCGGCATACAACTACGATCAACGCACCTGTGTCGCAAGAAGTATGGCCAACCCCACCAGAACCGGTATGCTCATGAACAAGCGGCGATTCTCTAAGAACGCTTTCATCGATTCTTTCGGGGGAGAGACTCGATGAAAGTAACAAAGAGAATCGCTGTTCGTACTTGCATAGAACTTTGCGGATTGGGTCAGTTCGAGCCAATCTCCTGAAGCCTGAGGTGATCGAAATGGCCCCACTCGCGCCCGAAGAAACACTGCACACTTACCTCCGGCGGTATTTTGAAAGAATCTCCAGGCGCAAGATAAGCCAGTTTGCCGAGCAGAAGGAAGTTTCCAGCATAGAGGTCGTTCCAGCCGGACGGCCCTCCGGTGGTGGCCAGCAACCGAAATCATGAACAATTGTGCCCGTTGCCTGCGGCGGGAGAAATGAGGCAGGCTCCGAGCCTGACTGTCGCATGTTGTCACTGGTCCCTATCCTCTAGAATGTGTGGGGAGCAAACTGGTGATTCGACCTACTCGGATTTTGTGCTTGCTGGTACTTTCCGTTTCAGGTTGGGGACAGGATGCCTTGCCCGCCCCTGTTCAAGCTGTAGATCAAACGCAACCACCAGTGACAACCCTCAAGGTGGTTACAGGCCTGGTGGCGATTTCTGCCGTCGTGAAGAGCAAGGACGGCGAGGCCAAGACAGGGCTGACTAAAGACGATTTCGTGCTTAAGCAGGATGGCAAAGAAGAGCCGATCCGGTACTTTTCCCGAGGGTCCGATCTGCCGCTCAGCTTCGCCCTCATGGTGGATACAAGCGGGAGCCAACAAACCTTTATCGGAGATGAAGCGCTGGCCAGCGATGTCTTCTTCGAGACCATGCTGAGCCGCAAAGAAGACCGCGCCATGTTAGTGCAGTTTGACAGCACTGTCCTGGAACTGAAAAGCATGACGAACTCAGCAAGCGCGCTCCACTTCGCGTTAACGCGCGTGAGCCAGCGTGGCGCCGGCGCAGGAGGCACCCTGCTGTACGACGCGATTTACGCCGTAGCGAACAAGGTTCTGGCGAGCGAGACGGGACGCAAGGCGATGGTGATTCTGAGCGACGGTGGCGACAACGGAAGCCACCATACCCTTGCCGAAGCCATCGAGCAGGCACAGCGCGCGGATGTGCAGATTTACTCCGTGCTCTATAGCATGCAAAAAAATCTGGACGCCGTGAACGTAGGCCGGGCGCCCACCTTCGATCCTGGAGTAGAAGCGTTGCAGAAACTCTCAGAGAGCACCGGGGGGCGTGTGTTTACTGTTTCTCGCGCGATGAGTCTGCGGGAGATCTTCACAGCTATCGGCGATGACCTGCGATTGCAATACGAACTCGGCTATAAGCCTCCACCGGACACACGCACTAACAGCTATCACAAGCTGGAGTTGAAGGCGAAGGACAAGAAGTTGACAGTGCAGGCCCGCAAAGGTTTCTTCGAACCGCCATAGGCGTTACAGAAGGCTACCACAAATGCGGCAGAGCTTCTGGGAATGTTGGTCATTGATAAGGTTCGCTGGGTGATGAAAGACGGTCAAGTGGTCGTCAATAAGCGCCCCTGAATAATCTGCGTGAGATCTGCTGTTTGGCCTTGTATCAGGGCGCGACTTCACAGGTTGCGGAAAAACTCGGTTTTAGGGTAGGCCGGGGATTTATCCCCGGCGCAAATGCAATGTAATCAACTTGGGCTTTAGCCCCTGGGGCATGCTTTCTTGCTCGATCCGGCTTTTTCCGCAGCCTCTTTAGCCGGGCCACCAGAATGGAAAAATAATTGGGCTTCAGCCCCTGAGGTACCCGTTTCTTCCCTGAAGGGTGCGAGTTTCAGCCCGTACACAGCCAAACAAAACGATGGACTGGCCCCCTATCTCCTTAACAAGAGAATGTCCCAGAGCAACTGACTTTAGCATCCGCACTCCCGTGACGTGATCCATATACAAATCTCGTCTCTGTACCACAAAGGTTCTTCAGTTTCGCGTCTATCGGCCCCTCTTATACCACCAGGATTGGTTGGGGTGTCACGCAAGAACTATGGCGAACGCCGCCAGGATCAGTATGCTTATCAACAAGCGGCGATTCTTCAAGAACACTTTCATCGATTCTTTCGGGGGAAGGGACTCGATGAAGGCAACGAGGAGAATCGCTGTTAGTACTTACAGAGCTTTATGTTCGTTTCCGCTCTTTCCAATTTCCTGAAGTCTGAGGTGATCAAAAAATGGCTGAATCCAGGCCCGAAGAAACACTGCACAATTACCTCAGGCGGTACTTCGAAAGAATCTCCCGGGGCATGAGAAATCAGTTTGCCGAACAACGGGAACTTTCCCGCATGCAGGTCATTCCAAATACGCGACCCTCGGCTGGAGACGGAAGCTAGTCCTCAGGCTGTCGGACTTTGCAGTATCAGCGCCAGCGCGTGCAGGCGCGTGGCATCCGCAGTGCTCCTGGCAGCGGACGCGCTCGTTCCCACAGAAGCACCCATGCCCTGGAGTTTAACCAGGTCTTTCCTGGCAAGATGCGATGCCTGCGCGCGGGCAATTGCCTTGTTGAGAGCGGCAATCCGCTTTGCAGGCAGGGCCTGCGAGCGTCCTAACTGATCCAGGTAAGCTCGCGCGACGATCAGTTGAGAGGGCCAGGTGATGTTTTGCTGGCTCTGGACGTTGAGCTCAGTGAACTGAACCAGGTTGGCCGCATCGATCTCGTTCTGCGTCAGAAATTTGCTCGGCACCAGCTTGAACACGTCAAGCCCGCGAGCGATCTCCGATCCATAGATATATCCGTTGTACCAATACGCAGACCACTCTCCGCCCAGAACTAATGCCTTGGCGTCGATGGGTCCGCGATCGAAGTAGCCAATCTCGTACGGATGCGCTGCGTCGGTGAAATCGACCACGGAAATGCCCCCTTGATACCAGGCCTGAACTTCAATATCACGTCCAGGGATGGGTATCAGCGAGCCGTTGTGGGCGACGCAGTTTTCCGTTTCCGTCTGGGCAGCAGGCATTTTGTAATAGCTCGCCAGCGAAAGCTTGTCATCTTTCAGGTTGAAAATCGCATCTGCTCCCCATTTGTTCGGGTCAGTCGAACGGCAACGCGGCTGTAGGCCGCCACCCCACTCGTCGGTAAACACCACTTTGGTTCCGTCGTTTGAGAAGGAGGCCGAGTGCCAATAGGAGTAGTTCGGATCATTGACCGCATCCACACGCTTTGGATGGACTGGATCTTTAATGTCAAGCAGGATGCCGTTTCCGGAACACGCGCCGGCGGCGATGCCCATGGCCGAATACACAGTAATGTCATGGCACTGGTTGGTATCGGAAGGTTTTTCCGCTCCTTTGCCGTGGCTTCCGCCATTGTTTAGCCCGTTCAAGGCACCCGTGCGGGGATCGATAAAGACTCTTGGGCTGGAAACTACGTTCGCCTGCTCCGGCGCGGCAACCGGAACCTTGATCACGTCGATACGAAACAGGGAGGTGTTTGGGTCTTTAGCCGGAGCGTCGCCCGAGCAACCGGCAAGCTCGTCAGCCGGCCGCACAAACGACGTTCCCGAGACATAGAGATAGACATTCTCTTGATCGTGGGGATCGACCACGAGCGTATGGGTGTGTGAACCGCGACAGGTCTGCACTGCTGCGACCTGCTTCGGGTTCCTTATATCCGAGACATCGAAAATCCGCACACCGCGAAAGCGCTCGGGGCTGGCAACCGGCACGCGAGTGTCCTTTTCATGTCCCGGCTCTGGCGGAGGCAATGGCGGGAAACCCTGGGTGCCGCAGTCCAGGCGCCCGTTGGGCATCTCGACCGACATGAAGAGCAGGTTCCGATATACGGAGACATCGCCTTGCCCACCCGGGCACACCAGTGAGGTGATCAGCGAAACCTTCGAAGGGTTCGCGATATCGTAAAAGTTGACGCCGTAAAAGTTGCCCTGGAACAGATGTGTTCCCTGGAACGCAAAATCTGAGTTGGCGAACGCGAGCTGTGCGATCACGGGCTGCATGCGTTTTGGAATTTTGGCTTTGTTCACCCCAAGAATGTCGAGTGCCTTCTGCACAGCGGGATCGTCTGGTTGCGAGGACGGCAACTGAAAGGCGTCCCCCTTCTTCAGAAATGCGATGTGCTCCATGCCCATCGCTGCCTCGCCTGCGTCATACAGTCCGGCCTTCAGGCCGACGCGGGGATCGTTGGTCGTGGACCCTGTCATCCCTGGAGGCAGTGGCGTAACCGGTTCCGGAGCGAACGGGTCTTGTTCTGCTTCCCCGGGAGCCGCCGGCTTCGCAGCCGGAGCAGCGGGGGCCTGCGCTCGTAACGGAACGACGGTGGAGTTCAAGATAGCCAGGGCAAAAGCCACACCTGCCAAATGGAAACCGAGAGCTTGCTTACGCCTCATCATTTCTCCTTCAAGATATCCTGCATAATGCTTATCTCGGCCCGCTGCGTGTTATCTGCATCCGTCGCAAAATCGAAAAGGTCGGCGTCCTGACCGGCGCCGGGGGTATCGAATAATTGTTTTACCATCGCCAGGGCTCCCTTATGGTGCTGTATCATCCCGGTCAAAAACTGCCGGTCAAACTCCGCGCCGTTCGCCTGGCTTAATGCGTTCATCTGCCCGGGTGTCAGCATACCCGGCATCGCGGGCATCGGCTTGCCGCTATTATCCATGCCGGGCATGCCCGGCATCGCCATCGACAGAGGTGCCCCCCGCGCAACCAGCCACCGCTTCATAAACTTGATCTCATCGGTTTGGGAAAGGCTGATGCGGGCCCCGAGAATGCGAATCTCTTTGTTTTCCGTGCGTGATGCGATCAGCGCGGTCATCTCCACCGCTTGCGCGTGATGCATAATCATGCCCTGCATGAACTTGATGTCTGCCGGCGAGGGACGTGGGGCAACGCCGGCTGTGGAGGCCGGAAGCCTCTTGCTTGGAGTCCCAGGCGCGCCAGGTTGTACGACGGAGACCGAGCCCGATGGCGATTCCTGGGCATAGGCCGCCGCAGGCAGGCCATGCAGCAGCATGCCGCAAACCGCGCTCAAGACGGCCACGGTGGCTCTGAAGCCGAAGGCCCGCGAAAGAAGAGCAGTAAGGGCAATGCCGGGCCTTTCTGCCGCCTGCCGGATTGCGAAAGGTAGAAACTGCAACGTCCGCACGGCTCCTTTCCCACTGCATTGGGGGGATGGTCACTATGGTCGCATGCACTGTGTTGCCTGACCAATTCTGAGGTGTTTTGAGCTTTACCCCTGCTACGCTTGGGAGACGCGTACATCACGGCCTCCCGCAGCCTTTCACGCCAAGGCGCCGAGGGCATCCGGCGATGATGACGATGATACAGATCCTCTTCGGTGGCAGAAGATGGGCCACGATCATGGGAAGGTTTGAATGAGCGATCTGCCTGGAAAAGTTGCTGTGGTTACGGGAGCAAGCCGCGGTGTAGGCCAGCGTATTGCGGTGCGCTTGGGGCAGCAAGGGGCGGCTGTGGCATTGCTCGCACGCAGCGAGCCGGGCCTGCAGGCCACTCGACAGCAGATAGAATCGGTCGGAGCCCGAACTCTTGTGGTGCCGGCCGATCTCCGCAAACCGGACTCCGTCGAGCACGTCAAGGCGGTGATTGAACGCGACCTGGGTATACCGTCGATTCTGATCAATGCGGCGGGCATATTTGGTCCCATGAAGTTCATCCGAGACAGTGAACCGGCCGCGTGGATTGAGACACTCATGGTCAACACAGTGAGCGCGTACCTGACCTGCAGGGCCTTTGTTGGCGGCATGGTCGACAGCGGATGGGGACGCATCGTGAACGTAACTTCTGCTGCTGCTTTGCACGAGCCCGGCCCCATCAACAGCGCTTACGGCACAAGCAAGGCGGCACTCAATCAATTCACACGCCACCTGGCGTCTGAGCTACAGGGAACGGGTGTAACCGCGAACGTAATTCATCCGGGTGATGTGAAGACAGACATGTGGGCGGAGATAAAGGGAGCGTCGGAACGCCTTGGTTCCGCCGCTGATCCGTTCGTCCAGTGGGCCAATGGGGTACAGGAAACGGGCGGTGACCACCCTGATAAGGCCGCCGATCTCGTCCTCGATTTAATGAGCGATGGGGCAGCGGACGTGAACGGCCGTTTCCTGTGGATCAAAGACGGCTTGCAGAGCCCCATCCCAAGCTGGGGCAAACCGGGCGAGCAGCAACCATGGCGGAAATAAGCATGCGCTCACAACCATTCGTCTCGCTCGATAATGTAGCTTCCGTTGTTTCCTTATTGGACTCCCGCCTGTCACCGCCCAAGTCTTTAGACTCACGTTTTCTTCCGCGGTGAGTGCAGTTTGATTTCCGGACTAACCGGGAACGTGTAGATTTCCCGTCCGAAACTGATAACTCTATTTTGCCCCTCCACATGGCATCCATCGGGGACGACGATCGCCACTCTGTGTTCATTGAGCTTCGATTCAAAGAGATTGCGAGTGTCCACCGAGGGCTTTAGAGTCTGCGTGAGATCTGCATCTGGCTTTGTATCAGGGCACGACTTCAGTCGGGCCGTAAATTGGCGGGTTCGATGAGGGCTTTAGAGTCTGCGTGAGAACTAAGAAGAAACCGCAGATCTCTCCACTACGCTTCGCTCCGGTCGAGATGACAAATTTGTTGAGCCATGTAAGGCTGTGCATCGATTGGAAAAACCACAATCTACCCAAAACAAATTTGTCATCTCGACCGGAGCGAAGCGTAGTGGAGAGATCTGCGGTTTCTTCTTAGTTCTCACGCAGACTCTAAAGCCCCTGAGGTACGTCTCTCCAAAGGCGGTCGCAAACCCTGCTTGGAAAGACTTCGCTCCATGTGCCTCGAAAAGCGTACCTCTGCGGCTAAAGCCGTGGGGAGCGCAGACGCTTCTACGGAACGACTGAATCGGTATCCTTTCGCTCAAATGACCGTCTTGAAATATCACTTCTCCGGGTATAGAGTCATCTATACTAAGTTGTTTAGGGGTTAGCCAATGGCAAAGAATGACTTGCAGGGCGCGCTCGATCTCCTGGTTCTCAAGACGCTGGCGCAAACTGGGGAAATGCACGGTTACGGAATCGTCCTGCACATCCAGAGAGCGTCCGATGAGTTGCTGCGGGTGGAAGAAGGTTCCTTGTACCCGGCGCTGCACCGCATGGAGCAAAGCGGCTGGATTGCCTCGGAATGGGCTGTGACGGAAACTAATCGGAAAGCAAAGTATTACAAGCTAACCGCAGCGGGCAGGAAGCAATTGCTGGAAGCGGAGAAGAACTTTGAACACCTGGTAAAGGGTGTGCGGGCGATCCTGCGCTACGCGTGAGGAAAGGAATGTCTCTTTTTCGTCGTATGTTCAATTTGTTCCGCCGATCCAGGTTAGATCGGGAGATCGAGACGGAATTACAGTCGCACATCGAAATGCGGATCGAGGAGAACCTTGGCGCGGGCATGCCTCCGGAGCAGGCGCGGCGGGATGCGCTGGCGCGTTTCGGCAATCCGGCCGTGACCAAAGAGCAGATCGCTTCCGCCGATGTGGCGCTGGTTCTTGGCAGCGTTTGGGACGATACACGGTATGCGCTTCGGCAGTTGCGCAAATCACCCGGCTTTGCGGCCACCACGGTGCTTACCCTGGCCATTGGCATCGGCGCCAATCTCGCGATTTTTCAACTGCTCTATGGAGTGTTGTTTGCGCATTTACCGGTAAAGCAGCCGGCAGAACTTTACTCGCTGCACGCGGTGCAATCGCCGTTTGATGGGCAGTGGTTCTTTTCCTTCCCTGCTTACCGCCGTCTCCGGCAGGCAACACACGAGAACGCAGCTGTGTTTGCGCGTTCGGGGTTTGGCGTAGGAGTTCTGCAGGAAGCGGATGGGGCGACAAGCCGGATCGATTTCCAACTGGTTTCCGACAATTTCTTCAGCGTTCTGGGGCTGTCGCCATCCGCCGGCCGGTTCTTCCTCGAAGGCGATGACCAGCGGGAACAGTCGGAGTGGCCGGTGATCCTGCGATATGGCTACTTCAAGGAGCATTTTGGCGGAAGCCAGCCCTCTATAGGAAGACGGGCTACGTTCAATGGAGTTCCGATCGTGATCGTTGGCGTTGCACCGCAAGGTTTCAGCGGAGTGGTTCGTGGAGAGGCTCCTGACCTCTGGCTTCCGCTCGCCGCGCAGGCGACGGACCGTTTCGGTACCTGGTTCGACTCGCTTGGCCCTGGGCATGACGTCGACCTGAACCGGTCGTATCTAACCCAGCCGAGTATTTTTTGGCTGTGGGTACTGAGCCGGGCGCCGGACAGCGTTAAGGCTGCCGCACCGGCGCACTGGACGCAAGTGCTGGCGCCGGATCTGGCGTTGATGGCCAATGCAGCCAAAGATACACGGGACCGTACACGCATCCTCGGTTCACAGGTGAAGCTGGTGCCGGCCGCAAACGGAGAAGGTTCGCTGGCGAGGACGTACTCTCTTCCACTGTACATTTTGATGGCGATGGCCTTCGTCATCCTCCTAGTGGGATGCTTGAACCTGGTCAACCTGCAATTGGCACGGCTGATGGAACGGGAGATGGAAATTGCCACCCGCATTGCCTTGGGCGCAAGCCGGGCGAGAGTCCTGCGCCAGGTGGCGATTGAAGCTGTTGTGCTGGCCGCGATTGGTGGAGTGCTTGCGTATGCTACCGGCCGCGGCTCGAGCTCCCTTCTCTTGCACTGGGCATCCGGTCGAGGGCAAATCATTCCCATCGATCCGCGGATTGGGACGGCGGCGACTTTGCTCGGTACTACGCTGCTGCTTAGCGCCCTGGTCAGCTTTGGCATGTTGCCTGCGTGGCAGATGACGCGCAAGAGCTTTGCTATGGCATCGAACACGAGAGTAGGTCAACTGTCGAGCCAAAACAAAGCTGGAAGCCGATGGTCAAACCTGCTGCTCGCCGGCCAGGTGAGTTTCTCACTGCTGTTGCTTTGTGCCGCCGGGCTCTTTGCGCAAACACTGCGAAACCTCAGCCGCGTGGATGCAGGCATGGATCGCGATCATGTGCTCTCCGTTCATTTGGATATGAGAAGCACGGGTTTTGCCAAGCAACAGAATGATTTGCCTTTGTTTTACGACACGGTGCTCCAGCAGCTTCAGGCGTTGCCTATGGTTCGCGATGCGGCGGTGCATATGTGCCGTATTCCGAACTGCGGTTGGAATACGGCGGTGCATGTCTTTGGAAGCCCGGAGATGGCAGAGGCTCAGTTGCATGGAGAAGAGGATCGTGTGGGGGTGGGCTATTTCCGCACCCTTGGCATCCCCATTCTCCGGGGGCGGGACTTCAGCAAAGAGGATAACCAGCGGTCCCAGCAAGTCGCGATCCTCAGCCGCTCTTATGCGCGGAAGCTCTTCGGCGATGAGAGCCCGCTCGGACACTGGATTGGCTATAGCGCACCGCCGCTCGATCGTCGATTCCTGATTGTGGGCGAGGTTGCCGATGCGCGTGTGGATGGTTTGCGTCACGACCCGCCTCCGGTCGCCTACTTCCCTATCGATCAACGTCCAGAACCGGTTCAATCGATTGAAGTACGGGTCCGCGGGCCCTGGAACAACCTGCCCAACGAGATTCGGAACACTTTGTACAAGCTTGCCCCAGCTCTGCCGGTGACGGAGATGGTGCCACTCGATCTGGAGTTTGACGATGGCCTTTCTACGGAGTCGCTGCTCGCCCGTCTGACGAGCATTTTTGGCGCACTGACGCTGGCCCTGGCAGCGCTTGGATTTTATGGATTGCTTTCTTTTCGCGTGGCTAGAAGGACATCTGAGATCGGCATCCGCATGGCATTGGGTGCTACGCGCTCGCAGGTGCGGGCGCTGTTTCTCGGCCAGACGCTGCAAATCCTGATTGCGGGATTGATTCCCGGAGCGGCGCTGGCGCTGGGTACCAGCTACTTAGCGCGCAAGCTTTTGTATGGTACAGGCCGCATGAATATTTGGGCGCTGGGCTTCGCGGCGTTTGTGCTTGCGGCGGCCGGATTGTTGGCGACGCTTGTGCCTGCCCATCAGGCGGCTTCGATCGATCCCATGCGGGCTCTGCGCAGTGAGTAACAACAAGAGCGGCAGGTTGCCGGTGCGGTGAGTAGGTTATGGCTGGTCATCGTCGCAGTCAAATTGCGGTATGCGTAGAAAGGCTCCTCCATAAGGAGCTATGTTTCCACTGTAAGATCCCGTGATCACACCAAGATCGTTGATGGCGGTGACGTTGGTTTGGGTGGATCCCGGAGGATCGATCGTGGTTAGACGGCCTTGCGGGGAACGCAGAAAACCGTGCTCGATGCCGGGCTTAGAGGCAAGGTAGGAGCCGGTTACGAAACCTTCCCGGTTGATGCTGATGTACTGAGTCTGAATCGTTCCCGGAGGGTCGAAGGGTGTGATCACTCCTTCTGCGGATCGCACGAATCCGTGAAAGCCCGTTGTTCCGTACCATCCTGTGATCGTCCCCGCCTGATTGATGGCTGTGGGCACGATTCCCTCGGCGTATTCAAAGGTGGTGATGTCTCCGTCCGGACAGCGCACAAAGCCACCGACCTGGGTGTTGCCATTGTAAAAATACTGTCCCGCGATCTCCCCGCCAGTGTTAATGCTCACTGGATTCACATAACTGCTGCCTGAGATACCAAAGGTGACCAGGCCTCCATCCGGGTAACGTATGAAACCAAAGCCCGGGGGGACGATGTTCGTAGTGGTGTAAAACCCTATCACCATGCCGCTTGCGTCGATGGCCCTGGGGACGCTGGAGCCGCCGGCGCCCCCGGGATTAAAGGTCGTAAAGTTTCCCTCTGGCGATCGTATAAAGCCACGGTCAAAACCAGGAACGTCTTTCGTAGACCCCGGTTATTTCGCCAGCGTTATTGATACCGATGGGTTGAGTATAGATACTGCCCGGAACGTCGAAGGTAGTGATTTTCCCGAAAACGTGGCGCACAAAGCCGTGGGTCTTTCCGTCTTTACCGTTGTAATAGCCGGTCACGCTCAGAGATTCGTTGATGCCTACCGGGAGTGTTCCGGTGCCGTTCGGTACCTGGAAGGTAATGTAGAAAGCCTGGTGAGGATGGCTGGCGCCCTGTGCAGTGCAGCAAAGCATCGCGACCAGGAAAACCGTGGCAGATCGAATGTTTGCAAAATGAATCATGGAATTCCTTTTCTCGTATGTCTTTGAACGTCGAATTGCCAGAGATCTGTTTGGACAGAGTGCTCATCGGGCCTGCGGCCCCACCCTGGTGATGAAAAAACTCCTCGGTCCAGCAACTACCGTCTATATAACGGTTGCTCCTTCCTTTGTCATCCCGCTTTGCCCTGCGTGCCGTGGGAGCGAAGCCCGATTTCCTACTTCACAGCTCTCACCAGGGCCCCTTATTTGCTTCTCTCTGGAGAGAACCACATAGAGTCGACCGAAGCCCCAACTCTCGACAGGAAATCCGGGGAAGCCGACCTGTCCCGCCCGCCCCGGCTTGCCGTGGGGCGTGCCGTGGAGGGACCTGCAGTTCCGCGGGCCTCTCCTGGAAATGTTTCGACCGAGCGCTTGCTGGAAGAGTAGCACCGTATCCGCGTGGCGATGCGAGCTATTGACGAGAGTGGCATTCAAAATGGGAAGCAAGGTCAATTCGGGAAAAGACGGCAGATAGAATCAACACTACCCGAACGAGGCCACTGGTGATCGCCGCCCGCTTCTGTCTCGGGATGAAGTGAACTTCCCGTCTACCACTTGTTTTCGGTCTCTCCCCCAATGCTTATGGGATCCGTTGCCACATCTACGACAATAATCGTTGACATACGATTTATGTCGTACTAGTGTAGTGGTCATGAACCTGCGACGCGACAAAAGGCGTTCGGCGCCGCTGCCCACAGAGGCAGAATTAGAAATTCTTAACACCCTTTGGAATATCGGACCGAGTACCGTTCGCGAAGTCCACAATGCTTTGCGTCTCAAGCAAACCGGATACACAACGGTCTTGAAGCAGATGCAGGTAATGGCAGAAAAGGGGCTGTTAATAAGAAACGAGCGGTATCGCTCACACGTATACGAGGCCCAGTTCCCAAAGGAGCAAACGCAGCAGCAGTTGGCTAGAAATCTTCTGCTCCGGGCATTCGACGGCTCCGCGAAGAACCTGGTTCTGGGCGCTCTTTCATCGCAGAAAGTTTCGTCGTCTGAGTTAGCTGAGATCCGAAGCATCCTTGATGAATTCGAGAAAGGATCCAAATGACAGCCCCGGCTCTGTCGTATGAGGTGCCCTTGATGCATGCACTCGGGTGGACCCTGCTTCACTTCCTCTGGGAAGGAGCGATCATCGCGGCGCTCCTTTCGCTGGTCCTGAGAGGACTGAGTCATCACTCGTCGCAAGTGCGCTATTCGGTTGCCTGCTGCGCTCTCGCGCTGATGGTTGCTTCCCCCCTTGTCACACTCGGGCTCCTCGCTGCCAATGCGGACGCCGCGGACCAGGCGTCCCCGCGTTCCAACCTCGACGAAAATCGGGCGCTGAGCTTCCAGGGCGACCCGAGTAAGCCAGCACGGTCATGGGCGGATGTGTTGGCAGAGTCCTTTGATCACGCGACGCCCTGGATACTGACGGCCTGGTTCGCTGGCGCCATTCTGCTCTTGTGCCGCTTGAACCTGGGACTGATCGTCGCCGGCCGAATGAGGTCAAGATCAACGCAGGCGGCACCCACCGAATTGCAAATGGTGTTTCACGATCTACACCGTCGGCTAGGGATCGAACGCCCGGTCACGCTGGTGAATTCAGTGCTGGTTCAGGTTCCTACCGTCATTGGATGGTTACGCCCAACCGTTTTGATCCCGGTAGGGTGCCTCACGGGATTATCGACGGTTCAGATAGAAGCCATATTCGCTCACGAGCTGGCACATATAAGGCGGCACGACTATCTCGTCAGTGTTTTCCAGTCCCTCATCGAAGCCGTGCTTTTTTATCATCCTGCGGTGTGGTGGGTGTCTCGGCAAGTACGCAGAGAGCGCGAAGGCTGCTGTGATGACCTGGCGGTAAGGATGAGCGGCGATGCCCTGGCCTATGCGAAAGCATTGTCGTTTCTGGAGGAGCGACGCTCCTCTGTGCCCATAGTCGCTCTGGCAGCAAATGGAGGTGTACTCGCGATGCGCATCAGACGTTTATTAGGGTACAGGGAACCCCAACCGTACTCCTGGCTGGCTACGGCCACACTGGTTGCCGTAGTTGTTGGAGCCACTGCGTTATGCCTCGGTACGTTCGCCGGTGCGCAAAGCAATCCGACTAAGCAGTCCCTGGCGAACGGCGGTGCAGGATCGCAGACCTTAAGTGCACCGTATCAACAGTGGGTGAAGACGTCCTATGGATTATTACTCCGAAAGAGCGGGCACAGTTTATGGCCCTGTCCACCAATGATGAGCGCGATGAGTTTATCCGGCAGTTCTGGCAACGCCGGGACGCGGGGATGCCGGGCGTTGACGCGAACTCCTTTCGAGGCGAGCATTATCGTCGCTTGGCCTATGCAAACCAGCACTTCGCGGCCAGTTTGCCGGGCTGGAAGACAGATCGGGGACGTATTTACATTATGTATGGGCCGCCACACTCTATCGAGGCGCACACTGTAGGCACCGCGAAGCCATACGAGCTTTGGCACTATCGTGAGATTAGGGAGTTCGCGCCAGCGGAACGCGATCCAAACACCTCGACTTACCAGACGACGATCGTGACCAGGAAGGACGTCGACATGAAGTTCCTGGACACCTGTGGATGCGGTGAGTTCCTCTTGCAATCTCCCCGAAGCAATTAATCTGGGGAGAGGCTCAAAGCAACACCAGCGCCTTGAGGAATTACGTCGATGTATTGATCTCGCGGAATCTCGGATAGAGTAGGGTCCTGTCCGCGAACTTCTCCTAATCGCAACAGACTAATTGGTAACCACGGAGTCCTTGGTGGGTGGCTGCACACCATCCACAGGCCCGGATGGTGGCGGTTGTTTCACCGGCGGCAGGGAAGAATCCTGTGTGAACTTTGTCGTGGGCGAACCTGGATAGGTGCAGTGAAAGAGCACGGTCAGACTGTCTCCGTTGTAGTCCCTGGGAAGATGGCCGAAAGTCTGTATTTGAGTGACAGCCCGCAAGCATGAAGCATCCAGTGATGAGTACCCGCTGGATGTTTCCATAGTTGGGGCTGCATGATTGCCACGCTGCCGTATGGCCAATTGAATGTAGACCGTTGCGCCCGCCGGGGTACTCCCGGCAACTTCCGACGAGTTCCATTTCTGTACGACCTTATTTTTCGCCGCTTCGATATACCCGCCAAGTTGTGAACCACAACCCCCTGCCGGTTCGGGCCTTGGTGGCATGACGGCCGCGTTCTTTTGCGATGTGTTCCATTGCGTTCGATGAGCGTTCATCGATTCGAGCTGGTTATACGAACAGGGATAAAGTACGTTCAGACTCTCCTTGGTCCCACCCTCAGGTGGACCAAACGTTTTCACCTGCTGCACCGCAAGAACGCAGGACGAATCGAGCGATGGATAACCACTCGGCCTGCGTAACTGGACGTCACGGGGCGAACCGTCACGCGAGATGGTGAACGCAATATCCGCAGTAGCGCCTGCAGGGGTACCGGCGACCGAGGACGGGTTCCAGCTCTGTCCCACCCGGGTTTTGATCACATCCCAATACCACGGAGATGGGGGCAGAGCCGCCCGGGCAGTTGCGGCGCGAGCCGATTGAAATAGTGGATTTGATCCGGGACGACTGTCTAACAGGCATATCCCTACCAGGATCATTCCACTTGCAACCGCAACCACCAACTTTCCTTTGTGGTCGTGCGGCAACCTGGAGTTCTTAGTGATCCACCAGAGTACAGCGGCGGTTAGAAGCACCAGAAAAAATAGGGAGGTGCTCCGTCCGGCCTTTTCACTCAGCGCGTCAAAAATTCCATACAGAAGAAGGCAAAGGACCCCGCCGGCTGCCCAAAGAAGGACGATCGTCTCACGCCCAGGCAGGGTGGCTGACGGTTGCGGCACCTGATAGGTTGACTGCGCAGGCGTCGCCTGTTGAGCCTGTGCCCTCGCTTCCCATGCGTCAGGTGGCTCGTTTCGCGGCAGTGGCGGGCCATTCGGTTCCAGTACCGCTCTCAGCGCAAGTTCATCCCGTCTCGCATAGGCATCATTCGCCTGTTGCGTGAGCCGTTCACACCGGCACCTATCCTGCTCATCAACCGCCAGGTCAGGATGAACTCGCTTGAGAACCCGGATCCACAATCTCTTGAGTTCGGGTGACGCTGCAACCAGTGGGCTCACGCTACATCTCCGTTTTGCAATCCATTACGAAATTTTTTATTTGATAAGGCAACACGGAAACGAGGAGTCATGCGGATGCGGACTTCGGCTTGCCGGGGCCCTCTCAAGCCGTGTGCCTGATGGTCCGGCTCCGTGGCTGCCGTTGTCGCTCTTCGGAGTAGATTCTTCATCGACACCAGTGTTCATACCTCCCACACCTGTGCTCCCAGTGTTTAGCGTCCCACACGAGAGCTTCCGTTCCTCCAGTTCGAGCATTGGTGTGCCCAGAGGCTGGCTTTATTTGACCAGTGACCGGCCTCCCGCACCATTACCCTTTCCGGTACCACGGCGGCCATGCTCGTATCGACTGACGCGGAAAGAAAGGCGCTGGAGGGGAAAGTAGGCATCGCCTCTACCCTGAACGGGGAGTCCTGTGTGCCACTTGTGTAACTGTTGTGGGTGGTTACCAGCACGGCAAGTTCCTTTTTGAACCGGACAGGCAACCTGTCACCGTCTCTACTCCAATTCCGGACGAAATAGAAAACTTCTACTACGCGGGGATGGCGTCGCACGTATTCGGCGAGCACAGACTTTTGAGCGCAATTGGGAACAGGGAAAATTTAACACGAAATAGAAACACTCATCACACTTCCCCCGGCTGAGACTCCTCGGTTGAGCCGGAATCTTCTTCGGTTCTTCCGCTGCATCTGAATGTGGAACTCGTTAAGTTTGGCTTGGAGCAGCTTCTTGTCAGGAAGTTGTGTCTGCTACTGCAAGATGACGACGCTTGCGGAAGCCATGGCAAAATTTACATGCGCGGTGGAACAAATTTTAGAGTGCCGAGTGAATGAGATGAGAACACGCTGATGCGTCGTTTGCGTTGGATAATGGCGACATGTACATTAGCAATATTGGCAACTGCTGTTGCAATGGCAAACGCTGGTTGCAACGTACACACACTACATGTTGGAGTAACGATGCGTCACGATATATGGGTCGGACTAAGAAAGGTTTCGCAGCAACTCGACCAGGTTGTTAAGTATGAATCAGGGGAGTTAGACGAACCCACCACGATAGCTCCATTTCAATCACTCATTGAAAGTGGCCTTGCTTGGTCCTTGCCGGTTAACTATGGCAGGATGGCAACCGAGTTAATTACTCTCGGGGTGTGTCGTCCCGTACGGCGTCCATGGCACCAACAGGCGGTAATGGGATGATCGACTACAACCGCCTGGAACGAGGCGCAAGCGGTGTGGATCGCAGCTCTCAGCCGCAGACGGACGCGGATCAACTTACAGCGTGCACATTAGAGAACGCCAGACTGAAAGAAGTGATTGACGTTCAGAAGACCGAAATCAAAAGGCTTATGCGCTTGCTCGGCATTGGCTTGCAACAGAGATAGAACCCCCCCTGACTTACAAGCCAGTGGGGGTTCCGCATTCGCATCAGACCAGAAACCTCGATTTCCGCCGAATCGATTTTTTACACCGCCCAGATTGAACGTCCCCGGCTCAGGGACAGCAACTATTTTTCCTGGAATTGATCGCCCCCTGTTTTTGGGCAGGGATCTATTTTGAGATAGGTGAGTCCCTTATCCCAGCGAACGGTTAGAATTCTGGTGCATGCTGGCACCGTGGCTGCCCATCTTTCCCGTTCGATCGGACCCCCCGCTGCTGGAGGTCTTTGGCATCGGCGCACCCGTGCTGGTCGCCGTCACGCTGGTGCACGGCTCTACCCTCGGACGCATTGTTCGCGACTATCATCGTGGGGCAAAGCATCTTCTTGAACACGCAAACCATCCGTTCTGGGCGTCGCTGCGATTTGGCCGCGCGGTACTTCTTATGTGGTGCTGCATGTCGTCGACATGAGTATCTGGGCCACGATGCTCACCCGGCTCGACCTGGTTCCCGACGGACGGACCAGCCTCTACTTCACTGCCAACAGTTACACCACCTTAGGGTACGGAGGCATGCCGCTCGGCTTTGGATGGCGCGAACTTGGCCCGATGATGGCGATCTCCGGCCTCTTCACCTTTGCCTGGACTACTGGCGTCATGTTTAATGTCGTGGGCTATCAACGTCAGCTGACCGACCAGTTGGCGGAAGAATTTGCCCGCAAAAAGCAATTGCATCGAGATCTGCTTGCTGAGCTCAGCGCGCTGCGCCACCAGGAAGCAGAACGGGAGAAGCTCGCCCGAACCTCAGAGCGCGGGAGCGAGGCGGGCAAGTCTTTCTATCAACGATGCCAGATACGGTGGGCGGGACGAAAAGAACTTTACGCCATCCGCCGTACAGCCATGAAGCAGGCGGAGGAAGCATTGGAAAGAGAACGCCAGGCGAGAGCCGCCATCTATCAACCCCCGCCCCGTCGCCCTCCCGAATCCTGAAAGCCATTGCCGGACGGCTTCTGAAATGCTCCTTTGACGCAACGACTGCACTCAAACACCAGTTGGTTGAGAACACCGATTTTTGATTTTTAGTCCTTATGGCTGCCGCGCTAATCGGTGGTGGTGCGCGCAGATCGGCCCAGCAGCTCGATCTCTCCTGTTATCACATGGGCATGCAGCGAATACTCGCCGTTTGCGGTTTCTTTCGTAATGCCGCGGAAGAAGCCGCCTTTCTGGGCGCCGTAAACCGGAGCGTTCACTGCACCAATGCTTACCGACACGTCGACGTTCCGGTAGTCCCAAGGGCGAGTCGAAGAAATCGCGATCCGGCCGGCATACAAATCGATATCCTTATCGCCCGCAATCTCCTCCACCTTCACCTCTCCTGCGGGCATCTCGACCCGCAGGTTCGTCTTTCGCGGCACTTCAATGCGGATCCTGAGATTGTTTCCCTCCAGCAAATCGCCCGCGATAGTCAGAGTTTCGTTATCCTGATTTCCGTGGAACCGGATGTGGATCCGCTCTGCGTCGTCCTCATCGCCCGTGGTACACGAAACATGAATCGCAGCCTGATCCGTGCCCACAATCTCAAGACCCGCGGGTCGTGAATGGATGCTCAGCACGGCCCTCGGCCGCAGGGGAGCATCCAGCGTTTGCCCGCAAGGGGTCTCCGCTCGCGCCAAACCTGCCAGGGTCCAGGCCAGCACGGCCGCGCCCGCGACGGCAGAAAGACTCCTCATGCAGGTTCTTACGGATCTGGCCGAACAGATGTTCCCGTAAACATCGCGAAAGCTCTAAATGATCGTCCTCCTCATTCCAAAGGGGCATTCCCGACCACGAATTCCCTTAGACGCTCAAGCAATAATTCGCCTTCAATCGTGGTACCAAAAAAATCTGGCGGGTTCTCCCATGGTCTGTAGGCCCATTTACTCCACAAGATTGGTTTCTGAGTATCCGGCATCCAGAAGTCATTGGGGTTTTCCATTAAGGGAAAGCAATAGTGCGTGATGGGCTTCTCCAGTGAGTTGGAGCCCGTAACCTGAGAGAAACCTATCAGGTCATGATGGATTCCCAATTCTGCCGCGGCAATTGCATATCCCCACATATCACTCAGCCAGCCAGTGCCGCTGAGCGCTTCCCGGCAGACAGGATCGGCCGCGATCTCAATCGATTTCTGTAGCCAGCAACGAGCCAACTCAGCCAGGCAGGCTCGATTGATACAGATGTAAATTCCCACTGGCTGAAGCCTGGCACGCACTTGCGGCCTGCAGTGACGGTCAATCACGGTACGGTTCCCTGGGATATCGACACACATATAGTCGTGCTCTTCGGAATAAGCGTGGCCCGTAGTCAATGGGCCGGGATCGACTACCGGACGGACAAACATGGAATCAGGGTCGACGATCAGGACCGTTTCATCTCGAGGCCCGTCCAGCGCAGCCCACTCCGCGATTCCACCTGGCTTGTTCAGGACAAGAAGCGGTGCGTTGGGAATGGAATCTTTGTAGTTTGCGACGCGGATGCTGTTGCCGCTGAATTTGATATCCGGTTCCTCGGTGGCAGCAACCAGGGCGGTTAATTCCGCGTCCATGCCCGCTCGCACGTAGGTGTAGCGGAGGAACTCCGCTTGCCACCACATGTATGTCGTATTTTCACAGCTGAAAACCACCTGCACCGGGCCAGTGTAGAAGACGTTGTTGGCACGGACAAGCCCGGATCATTGGGCGTACGTTCAGACAGACGCGATCATTAGAACAAACCCGGGAGCAATGTTCGATAGATGTGCTCCTGGCATGATTCCTGATGACATCTGCTCCCCCGCGATGGAATCGAGACCGTTGGCAAGTTTCAAGATCCATATATAATGGCCACGCCCTCGGGTTCACCCCCAATTCGCCTACAAGTTTTTCCGGGTCTGGTTAATGGAGATTGATCCAATGTCCTCGCCTAGTCGTCCCGTCGAACCGGTTCAACCGATCCAACCGGTCGTCACGCACTCGAATGAACCGCCGGCCAAACGGCCGACTGTGCCGCCACTGGTGCCACCGATCCAACGGCCGACTGTACCGCCTCTGGTGCCGCCAGTACGAGAGCCGTCGCGTACGCCACTGGTGCCCCCGGTACAAGAGCCGTCTCGAACTCCACTGGTGCCGCCAATACCGCGCCCAACCGTGCCGCTGTCGCCGCCGGTAAATCGCCCGACTGTGCCGCTGGTGCCCCCGATCCAACGGCCCGGGTGAACCACTGCTCAGACCGCCTCTTTCCTCCAAGTGACGACTCAACTGCTCCATCAGCGATCCGTGTCTGCTCTCGATTGGCAATTCGATCCGCCGGCAGAGGTTTTGCAATCTCGCCTGTTTGCTGCCGGCGGATATCTCGTGGTCCGCGGATTATTTGACGAAGAGACGCTGCGGGACTTACGAGAAGAAGCGGAGCAAGTGCGGATTGAGGCTCAACGAATGCTGGTAACGGATTCGGACGGCACCGAGGGCCGAGGCGGCTTTCCGGCACGGGCCTATTTATCAGGCGCTGGCCGCGAGCTCCATTGGGGGCTGCACGGGTGCCAACAGATGGCCGAGACGCTGGCGGGGGTATGTGGGCTTGGCGTTTCCGCGTCGGGCTGCGGGACATATTCGTATTACGAGCAGACCGGAGACTTTCTCGCCGTCCATCGGGATGTTCTGCAGTGCGATATCGCCGTCATCACGGCGCTCACCAGTTGCACGATGGATTGCCCAGCAGGCGAGTTGGTCGTCTACCCCGATTTGATTCGCGAACCGTTGTCCACGGTTCGCGCGGCGGGGAGAGGCGCGGGGACATCAGTACCGCTCGATCGCGGGCACACCATGATTCTGCTGGGCGGAATTCTTCCCCACGAAGTTGCTCCCACCTCTCCGGGACAGGAGCGCATCGTTACCGTCAATTGCTATCGCGCATTGACTGCCACGCCATTGGATCCAGATCCATTCGGATTGGAAACGCCGGCAGTCCTGGTGGAGCGAGCCTGACCGGCAGCATTCCCATTTCAAATCCCACACGATCAGCTCTTGGTGACGAGCCTCAAATGGCATCGCAACCGTGAGTCGAGGTTCTGTCACCGGCCGCGGCGTGCAGGTATAATCCGCCTCAACATGGCACTGGCCGCAGGCGCAAACGTTGATGGCTATGAAGTTCTGGGCCTGTTGGGCGCGGGTGGGATGGGCGAGGTTTATCGCGCCCGCGACCCGGTTTTGAAGCGCGACGTGGCGATTAAGGTTCTTCCGCCCTTTGTTGCGAGAGATCCCGACCGGCTGTGGCGCTTTGAACAGGAGGCACAGGCGGCCGCGGCCCTGAACCATCCAAACATCCTTGCGGTTTATCGATTCGGCGTCTTCGAGGGAGCGCCCTACCTGGTTTCTGAGCTGCTGGTGGGCGAGACTCTGCGACAACAGTTGAGGCATGGCCCCCTGTCGCTTCGCAGGGCAGTCGACCTGGGCGTTCAGATCGCTCACGGGTTGGCGGCAGCGCACGACAAAGGCATCGTTCATCGGGACCTGAAACCGGAGAACCTGTTCGTCACCCGGGAAGGCCGGATCAAGATTCTGGACTTCGGCCTGGCGAAATTGATGCAGCCGCAACAACCGCAGGCAAACAAGGACGACAGCGCGCCCACGCAGACTTACGAAACCGAGCCTGGCTCGGTGATGGGCACGGCCGGCTACATGTCTCCGGAAATGGTGCGCGGCGAGTTGGTCGATCATCGGACCGATATCTTCGCGTTTGGCGCCGTACTGTATGAGATGTTGGCCGGCAAGCGCGCTTTTCAGCATTCGACGTCCGCCGAGACGATGACCGCCATCTTGCGCGAAGATCCGCCGGGCGTTTCGCAAATCGCGCGCAATGCGCCTCCCGGGCTGCAGCGCGTTGTCCATCGTTGCCTGGAGAAGAACGCAGAGCGACGCTTCCAGTCCGCCTCAGACCTGGCCTTCGCGCTGGAGGCCCTGTCGGATTCGGGTATTTCCTCGTCGGCTGCGGTGCAAGGGCCGGAACAGCGCCGGCAAAGGAAAGCACTTGCCTGGTGGATCGGGCTGACCGCGATGGTTGCAGCAGCCATCGCCACCTACTACTTCGCGGCGAATCGTGGGCAAGCGCCCTTTGCGCACTACTCACTGCAAAGAGTGATCGACAGCAAACACGTAGGGAGTCTCGCCATTTCACCGGACGGTATCTATCTGGCGGCGGTGTTGAATGACGCGAATGGTGCGCAGACTCTCTTGCTGCACCACATTCCGACCAACAGCCAACGAACGATTGTCCAGGATCCGGCCTACAACTATCATCACATCACGTTCTCTCCGGATGGCAGTTACATCTATTTTCGGATCGATGCCCTGGGGCAGCCCCGGCCCAATCGCTCGGACGAGTACAGGATACCGGTGCTCGGCGGTCAGCCCACCCGCGTAATTGCCGGTATAGATTTCCCCCTCACCTTCATCGATGGGGGCCAGAGAGTGTGTTTCTATCGAAAGGACCTCACCGCGGGCTCGTACCAAGTTATCAGCGCCAACACGGACGGCAGCGACCAGCAGGTTCTGGCGAACGGGAAGAGCCCATTCCCGGCGCTTGCCGTTTGTGCTCCGAGCGGCAGATTCGCTGTTCTCGAAGACTCTCTTGGCAATGTCGAGAGCCTCGCCTTCGGCTCGGGATCGACGCGGACCGTAGCTTCCTCTGCCGCGCTGGGCGGATATCTCAATGACATGCAATGGATCCCAAACGGGAAAGGTCTCTTTATAACCGGTTGGGAAAAGATCGACTTTGCCCCGGTCGGCTTTCTTTCCTATCCCTCGGGGAAGATGCGACAGATCACGAACGACCTGAGCGTGTATTCAGGCATCAGTCTCACCGCCGATGCCAGGACCATCGCAACCACGCAAAACGATTTGAACGCAAGATTCGCAGAACTCCCTCTAGCGGAATCTGGATCGTTGCAAGAAGACCAAACCGGCGAACTGGTGTGGTTCACCTGGCTGGATAACAACACCATCGTGGCCAACGGCGCCGGGAATCTGAGGGTCATCAACCTTCTCAAACACGAATCGACTGCGGTCAATGTAAAGCAAGGATATTTGTTCGGCCAGCCGTCTTTCTGTGGGCGGGACACGATGGTCCTCGTCGGCGCTGCTCTCCAGGGGGATGTTCGACGCGTCTACACACTCCATCTCGATGGCAGCGGATTGACACAGGTGACGAAGGGACCGATGGATTTACTTCCGAAATGCACGGCGGATGGCGAATGGGTCTTCTATGCCGATGCCACCGACGGAAACAATCCGATTCTGTTCCGGCAATCCCTCCGGGGCGGGGCTCCGCAGAAGGTAGCGCAAGGCCGTGTGTGGTTTGACGTTTCTTCGGATGGCAAATTGCTCGCCACTGCCGCCGCCGGCGAAGGTGCGCCATTGCAGATCGTTTCGCTCGATTCTCTGCGAACGATCCGAAGCTTCCCCATCCGCGATTTTGATGATTTTGACCGCTTCGCATTTTCAGCCGACAACAGGAGCGTCTTTTACGTCACCGAGAAAGGCGCGGACGCAACAATCTGGCGGCAACCACTGGAGACAGCGAGTCCCTTGAAGGTGGCTAGCCTGCCAGGGAAGACAGTGAATTGGATTCGGCCATCACCGGACGGCAAAAAGCTTGGCCTCATCCTTGAGGCCCCCACCTCAGAGGCTGTCCTTCTCCACGACGTCCGGTGATTGCTTCCATGAAATTGCCGGGAGTTAAGGTGGCAGCGTCATATTTGCTACTGCCACCCATTTTGTGTTCGCTCAATATCTAGTGAACCGTCGAGGCCACGATGGCGGAAGCGATGACGCCGGTAGCGACGGCAGCAAGTACATAGTTACCATCCACCGATCGCCACTCGTAGCCGCGCGGTGGAGGGCTTAGATGATAGTGTCGATAGTCAACCGGTTGACCCCTGTGCCAGTCTTCCGGCTTCATGTGGTAGCCCTTCTTCCACTCGTCATGGCGAACGTACTCGTCATGATGGTCGTCACGGTGATCCTGGGCAAACGACGTAGGGCCGATAAGGCTCGCCGTTAAAGTGGTGACGGCTAGAATCCTGTAGAGCTTTCTCATGCAGTCTCCTCGCAAATCCAACTTATGCGATGCGGGCAAAGCTGGATGGGTTTGCCCGCAGACGTCCGGCGGCAGCACGCAGAACGCTAAATCAGTTAAAAACGGTGGAATCACCAGAAGCAGGGCCGTTCGATGCTCCGACGTGTGGTGATCGTCCCGACCGTCACCAGGCTTCAGCCGTACGCTGGGTTTTGACCAGTCTGAACGGGACCCTGGTTTCCACGACCGGGCGAGGGCTGCTAAATTCATCTTGTGGGCCATCGTCAACGGCTGTTTCTTATGCGGGCGGCATCGCTCCTCGCGGTCATCGTGCTCGCACAGATTGGACCGGCGCAAGTTGCGGATTCTCCGCCGCAATCGGAGCCCCCAACCATCCATGTCGACACGCAGTTCGTTCTGCTCGACGCCCTGATCGAAAACAAGAAGTCCGGAGCTCCCCTGGATACGCTGTCGGCTAAAAATTTTGAGCTGTCGGAAGATGGCGTGCCGCAGACCATCAGCTATTTCAGCCATGATCAACTGCCCCTTTCCGTCGTGTTTCTCTTCGACATGACCGAGACGGTGCATGCCGCCCTCGCCCCCCTGGCACAAGCCGCGCTGCAGGTCCTCGGTCATCTGAAGCCTGAAGACGAAGTGGCGGTGATGACCTTTTCTTCGCGTGCGGACCTGATGCAGGGCTTTACCACCGATCGCAAGCTGGCGGCCGAGGGGGTCAGGACTGCCTCCTGGATGGCCGACGTGGAGGGCACCTTCCTCGATGAGGACATGTTTGAGGCTGTGGAGCAAGTGACGAAGGCAAAGGCGGGCAACCGCCTCGTCCTGGTTTGGCTCACCGACGGCACGGCAAACGAGGAAAATGGCTTTACCCGGGCGACGATCGGCCAGCATGCTCCTGCGCATCTCCATTCGCAACGGGAGGCAATGACCAGGCTGCTTCAATCGGGTGCGGTGGTTTCGGTTCT
Source organism: uncultured Acidobacteriaceae bacterium (assembly GCA_963838445.1). Lineage (GTDB taxonomy): Bacteria > Acidobacteriota > Terriglobia > Terriglobales > Acidobacteriaceae > PALSA-350. Next base: position 53,583 of record CAWIRT010000061.1, on the reverse strand, counting down.
CATCGACAGAACCACGGAGACCTACCGTGCCATCACGGCTTCCGGCCCAACAGGAACACGATTGGGTGACATCGATGAATATGCCCGGGCTACCGGCGGCCCCGTCCTGAGCACGGGGACGAAGGAAGTTCCAGAGAATCTTGCTCTGCTGATCGATCGGGTACGAGCGCGTTACACGCTCGGATACAAGCCTACTGCCGCGGAGTCCCAAGGCAAGTTTTGCAAGCTGAGCCTTCGAGTCAGGCCGGAGTTTCTCAGCGAACATCCTGAAGTGCGGAAGCAGGGCCTCGTTGTCATGACCAGGTCAGGGTACTATCGCTAGTCTGCGCGTGCGGGTGTGAACCAAGAGGCAGCCGCTGAGATGCAGCGTGAGCCAGAATTATTGCTCCACGGGCGGCTTCGGTTTCCCCAGACGTATGTTGATGCCAACGATTGGGCCGTAGACGTTGATGCCGAAATCCTCATACTTCGGTTGAGACAGGTAGGCATGGAGCAACGCCAATGTAGATGTGAGAAAAACCCACAGCGTTGTCTTGCCAGGCAAAGGGAGAGTTACTTGAGATTTGGCTCCTGTGGGATACCTGCTCCGTCGGATCGGGGATCGCCCGCTGCGAAGTTCACTTCGCGGCTGCTGTCACGGACAACGGCCGCGCCTTGACCAACTGAGAATGAGAAAGGCTCAAGCAGGCGGATCTGGTGGCCGCGTTGTGAGAGACCGGCGCGAACGTCGGCAGGGACAGTCTCCTCCATCTCAACGTCGCAGCCTTCGAAGGTGTCTTTGGTGAAACGGGGCTGTTCCAGCGCAGCCTGGACGTTCATGCCGTAATCGACAATGTTGGCCACGAACTGCGCGTGTGCCTGCGCCTGGTTCCAGCCACCCATGATGCCGAAGCCGATATGGATGTCGCCCTTCTCCATGAAGGCAGGGATGATGGTGTGGAGAGGGCGCTTGTGTCCGGCAAGTGAATTGGGCAGTCCGGGAGTGAGCTGAAAACCGGCGCCTCGATTATGGAAGGAAAAGCCAAGTCCCGGGGCGACGAAGCCAGTGCCATAGCCGGAGTAGTTGCTCTGAATGAGCGAGACAATGTTCCCATCCTTATCGATAGTGGAGAGATAGATGGTGGAGTTACCGTGCTTGTTGAGCTCCGCCGAGATATTTGACGGAACGACCTGGCAGGCAGCCCTGTTCATGTCGATGAGCTTCGCACGCTGCCCGGCGAGTTCCTTGGAGATGAGTTCCTTGACTGGAACTCCAGTGAAGCGCGGATCACCGACGTACTTATACATGTCGGCGTAGGCAAGCTTCTTGGCCTCGATCATCACCTGCAACGCATCCACGGAATTGTGGCCGTACTGAGCCATGGGAAAGTGCTCCATGATGTTGAGCATGGAAAGAGCGGCGATACCCTGGCCGTTGGGCGGAAGCTCGTAGACGGTCCAGCCGCGGTAGGTGGTGGAGACGGGCTCGACCCACTCGGGCTGGAAGTCGCGAAAGTCTTCCAGGGTATGCATGCCACCGTGGGCGTTGAGAAACTTAACCATGGTCTCCGTCATGGGGCCGTTGTAATAGGCGTCCCGGCCCTTTGCGGAAATTTGGCGGAGAGAGTTCGCCAGTGCAGGATTTTTGAAGAGATCACCCGGTTGCGGATCACTCGGCCAGATGTCGTAAGTTTCCTTCCAGCCGGGTTGATCCATGAGCCTTTTGGCGATCCAATAGCGCGCATTGCGTTCTGCGAGCGGGAATCCATTCTGCGCGTAATAAATTGCCGGAGCCAGCAGTTGGCTGAAGGGCAGTGAGCCGAAGCGCGTACGCATGGCATCCCATCCGGCGACTGCGCCTGGCACATCGATAGTCTCGACGCCGATCGGATTGATTTCGGTGATGCCTTTGGCTTTGAGGGAATCGATGGTGAGTGCCTTGGGAGTCCAGCCACTTGCGTTCAGGCCATAGACTTTCCCCGTTTTGGCCTCGTAGTAAATCATGAAGAGATCGCCACCGATCCCATTGACGTAGGGCTGGACGACACCCATGACAGCATTGGCCGCGATGGCGGCGTCGATGGCGTTGCCGCCCTGTTCGAGGATGTGAGCACCGGCCTGGGATGCCAGAAATTGAGGGGTTGAGACAATGCCGAACTTCGAAACCACCATCGAGCGGCCTTGTCCGGGAACCGAGGAGAACTGCTGGGCCAACACAATCAGCGAAGGAAGAAACAATGCGGCCAGACATGCGAAACGCGTCATATCACCTCTCGATCGGAATGCAGACGGTTGGTCCGGGAATTCTCCCGTCCGCTGCTACGTATCGTAATTCGGCAAGGGTCAGCTGGAGCGTCTTTCTTAGAGACGTACGGACATATCTCGAATTGCTGCGATAGTTTTGCTGTCACCGGATCCCCCGGCATTGCTTACCGCTGCAAAGTGACCAGGTCAATGGAATCCAACTTGTGAACGCGTCTGTAGTCCTTATGGAACGCTTGAAACGTCTCGGCCAACTTGGACAGGCTGAAAGCCCCCCATCCGAATAGTGCGAAGCCCAACAAAAAAATCAGTTCACCCATCTGACACTCCCCTTCGACAGCTCAAACTTGAGAATGACGGACCGGAAGAAACGTGCCATTTCCCCAGCCCCTTCGATCACCCAAACTGTCACCGGCTGACCATTCTAACTGACGATGCCGGTAGTTCACGGACGCCGTGGAACGGCATGGCACATCCCTTTGCCAGCGTAGGCGACGTCTGGAAGGTCACAGGCTTTTTTTTAAAAACACGATGAAATCTCGGTCAATTGCACACATTCAGATTGGGTTAAGCTCTCTGTCCTCGACACTTCTTTGTATCTTCCGCCGCCTTATCTTCGGTAAATTAGGATCCACTTCGTCTGTCTCAAGAGTAACTCGCAGTAACCTTGACCACTCTGCTTCTTGACAGTCAGTCACGTTGCGATCAAGATGGCTGTCCAGACCAGATTTCAAAATCTTTTTTGGGATGAGGCCCAATGAAACGCTACGGCACGTGCATTTGCGCTTTCGCATGCTTTCTTTTTCTGACTGCTCCCGGTGTGGGACAGGAAAACCCGTGGAACGGCTCATGGAAGATGGATCGATCCACGCTCAAGTACGACGGACCCACGACTTCAGTTTTGACCGACGCCGACGGGTACACCGTCACACGCGGTGGAAAGACAGGCCCGAAGGTTGTTTGTGATGGGAAACCGAACCCACCGGACGCCGGCACGGTGACCACGTGCACAAAAACCTCGACGGGCTATGCACTGGAGAACACTCGCAACAACAAGCAAACGAGCAAGGTGAAGATCGAACTATCTCCCGATGGCAAGACGATGACCAGAACAGCGAAAATCTTCCCGGCGGAAGGCAGCCCGTTTACGATCACCTTTGTGTCGAAACGAGTTTCGGGAGGAGCCGGCGGGCCGGTGGTGTGGAAGGAAGTCAGCTTTGAGGAGTCGCAGGATACGGGAGTCCTTACGCTTCTGGTGAAGGCTGACAGCGTCGAGCTAAAGGAAACGGATTCAGCCAAGCCCGTCATATGCAAACTGGATGGAACGGCGGTACCCGTTGGGGGCACGCGCACGATGTCGGCGAAAATGGAGGGACAGCGAACGCTGAAGGTGACGTACAGCGACCACGGCGAAGTGCAGCGGGTGAATACCTTCATCCTCAGTCCAGATGGCAAGATGATCAAGGAGACGGACGTCACGCCGGCGCCTTTGCCATCCACCATGACGGTATCGTTTCACAAGTCTTAGCCGGCAGAAAGTGCGACGCGCAGAATGTGGAAGAGACGATGCTAACGGAAGCCTGCGAACATTTTGTAACAGATACGCCTACATCTCGCCATCTTCGTCCCTGGGTAGCGAGCCCTGTGAGTCTCGAAAAGGGTACCTCGGCTGGCTAAAGCCGTGCCCTGGAGTTTCTACATTTTCAAACCAGGGAGGCAGGTAGCGGACCCTAGGCACCATAGTTTGTGACACGCTACAGTATGATCCGTGCTACACGGCTTACGCAGCTCGTGATTCTGTACGGCAACATGTCTTCCGCCGGCCAATTCGCAACTCCCAAAATGTAGAAACCCCAGGGCACCGGCACGGCTGAAGAGGGTGCGGAAAAAGTCTCAGCTTGGACGGAGTCGCTCCCTCAGTGGCTAAAGCCAGATTCATTCCAAACTAATTACGGACGGGCTAAAGCCCGTCCCCTTCAAAGAACTCGGTTTTTCCGCGGCCTGTGAAGCCGTGCCCTTTGTTCGGCAGTCTCGTTCTCACCCGAAGGTGAACGAAAAGGCCTGAATTCCCTGATCAAGAAATTCAATCTCAAAGGTTCGGTCTTTGACCTGACCCTTTTGCCGGATGAGCTGATAGAGACGGGGATCCCGGACCTCGCCGGTGCCGTCCGGGGCGGTATCAAGTCCACAATCGTTGCCGGGCGCGCCGCTGTCCAATGTCACCCTAAAGCGCACCGGCTTACCATTCCTGGCCGGACCCAAGACCATGTGCAGGTCGCGGGCGTGGAAGCGGAACATGATCTTGCCCGGCGCCGCTTGAAGCGCAGCGCTCTCGGCGCCTACGTTCCACGGTCCGCTCAGTCCCCATTGATTCAAAGAGGGACTCGCCGGTGCGCTGTAGGTTTTTCGCGAGTCCGGAGCCAATCGTCCGGGGGATGCGAAACGCTCGGTACGAGCATAGCCGACATAGGTTTCGGGAGATTGCACATCCTCGCTGGGCGAAGCCTCCACACCATCCGCAGATAGACTGACCGGGCTTACATTCACGCCCGTGGCTCCGTTCTCCTTCAGAAGTTCCTGGATGACACGCTCGGACTCGACATATTCGCCCTCCCCGAAGTGGTGATAACGAATTCGTCCCTGCCCATCGATGAAGTAGTCTGCCGGCCAGTATTCGTTGTTAAACGCCTGCCAGATCGCATGGTTGCTGTCGATGGCAACTGGATAAGTAAGCTTTAACTCGCGCACCGCATTTTCTACGTTCGCACGGTCTTTCTCAAACCCGAACTCCGGCGCATGCACACCGATCACAACCAGACCCGCATCTTTATATTTGGCCGCCCAGCTCTTCATGTAAGGCAACTGCCGCAGGCTGTTGATGCATGAGTAGGTCCAGATGTCGACCAGCACAACCTTGCCCCGCAGCGACTTACGGTTCAAGGGATCGGAGTTAAGCCAGCCGATAGCGCCGCCCAAGTCAGGCAGGCGCCCTTCATCGGCCAGGGCAGGCTGAGATTCGGCGGCTGTTGAGCTCAGTGATTTTTCTCGATCGAACGTGCTAGTCCGATGGTCTTCAGCTTTTGCCCTATTCACGAACGAAAACTCCCAGCCTGCCGGGATAGCAACGACCCCCACGACTGCGACAACGCCCAGAACGCGGCGGAGGCAAACCTTACACGACAACGAATGCTTCATGGCGGAGAACTCCGGGGCAAGGCTCAGCCCTCCACGAGCTGCTGGCCGCCGTCGATATCGTAGGTTGATCCGGTGATTGCTGTATTCACCATGAGGTGGATGGCGAGCGCAGCGATGTCGGCCGGGCCGACCACGCGCCTGATGGGCAGCGTTGTTCGCAGGTGCTCGCGGCGCGCATCCAACTGATCGCCGAGCAGCGATGCCGACAGCGGTGTGTCGACGAAGCCGGGCGCGATCAGGTTGACGCGGATGGGTGCGAGCTCAAGCGCGAGCGCTTTGGTCAGCGCCGGTGACGCGGCCGTGAACGTGGTGATGAACGGGCCCGCGGCCGGCCGTCGACCGCCGATTCCGCCGACGAAGAGGAGCGTTCCGCCCGGGCGCACTTTGCCGGCGGCGAAGCGGGCGACGTGGAGCGGCAGCCAGAATTCCTCCTCGACGTTGCGCCGCGCCTGGGTGAAGTCGATGTCCGCCAGCCGCGCGTAGTACGGGCCGCCGGCAGTGACCATCATGTGATCGATCGGCTTCGGCAGTTCGTCGAAGAAGCGACGGAGGCGTTTGAAATCGGTGGCGTCGAAGGCCGCATTACTCAGCGCGCCAAGCTCGCGTGCGGCCTTCTCGACATGTTCCGGGTTGCGGCCGGTGAGGATGACCTGGGCGCCCTCAGACCGTGCTTGCTTAGCCGTCTCGAAGCCGATTCCCGAGCTGCCGCCGAGCACGACGACCGTCTGCCCGGCGAGCTGCGGCTCGCGGTTGCCGTTCATTGGGGCAGCTCTTCGCCGGATTGCTCGCGCACCACTTCGTGCTGCCCGTGCGCGGTTGCCGCGCGCCGCAATGCCAGCGACAATTCGCTCGCCGGCGGGTACGTTGGATCTTTGCTCTGGGATTCTTGCTGCAAAGTTGCCATGCTATTTCCTCGTATGCGTTTACTAAGATCCAGAATCCCGTGGCCCTGAAGGGGGTGGAGTCTAATGCTCTTTGCGGACGGAGATACGTCTCTTTTGCCGCTGCCTGGTTCGATTTGCCGTGGAGGTCTATAGGGAGAGCGCCACACTGCAGACCCGGCTTGCCGACAACGCCCAGGTGCCCAGGCCTCATTCCGACACAGACTAGAGGAGCCGGCACGGCTCCGCTAGTCTGCAATTGCTGCGTTCTTGCAATCTTTGCTGCAAACCACGCGGAAAGTTCGATTTGGGCTATCGCGGTACAGTCCATTTGGAAAGTGCCGAGAGGAAGTTGTTATAGAGGTGCGCCTGCGCCGGATTCAAGTTATCCGTTTTCGGCGGCTCCGCGAGTCCCGGACCCATCGCCAGGCGCGCAGCCAACTCTTCGGCGTTGGCGTGCAGCTTAAGCGTGTTTTTCAGAACCTTGATGAGGATCAGGGCTTCCGGGCTCTTTCCTAAAGCCGTACCGGAACCGGACCCGGGGAACGCAATAAATGTCACCAGGCCAGTACCCTTCCCACGCCCCAATGCACTATTGAGTTTCTGTGAGCACTCGCCGACCTTGTTCGGTGTGCCGCTGTCGCCGTAGACGTAACCCATGCTGGCGCCGGTGGCGTTTTCGATCGCCAAGCCGAAATCTCCCTGGCGAACGCTCTTGCCGTTCAGGATCATGTGGTTCCAATGGGTCGCCCACACCGCGTAGGGAACGACCTCTGAGTCGAGATAACGGTGCGCATCGTACGTGGAGAGAGATGCATCTGCCACCACGCTTGTCCCGGAAATGTAGTAGCCGGTATCCGGCTGAACGACGGGAAAGTAGCCGCTCCCCACTGGTTTTAAGACCGGGGGCTTTCCGTGCCGGGCATACGTATCCAGGCCGGCTTCTAATTCCGGGCGGTCATCAATCAACAGTTTGAGGGTAAGGTTCTGCTGTTTGGACACAGCCTTAATCCCCGCCCAATAGAACTTTCTGGTGCCGTGGAGGAAGTTTTCCCATCCCTTCGAGCCATCGCCAGGATCGCCACAGGCATTGCCCAAGCCTACCTTCTCCGAGGTTGCATTGGAGACTCCCTTCTTGCCTCGGTGCCAGCTTTCGAGGGGAGCGAGGTGCTTCTGTACCGAGCCCTTCGCGGGGTTATCGTAGCCGTAGGTATTCAGGGAGCCGTCGAGATCGAGGTTGAGGCGGCACATGTAGACGAAAGCAGCAAAGCCATTGCGCCCGCCTGATACCTCAAACACAGTGATCTTGTTATAGCGGTCGGCGAAGTGGCCGGCGGTCTGGGTGATGGAAAGCGTGTCGGTCATTGTTGAGTATGCAGCGAGTGGGAATCCCATTTCAGCCTCCAGTTTTGCATTTGGCGGGTATTTCGCGTGCCCGGTGAAAGCACGCGACGCCTTCGGTTACACCGGGGAATATTGCAAGCACCGTGCCAAAGACGCGTGCGATGACTGGCGATTCCAAACGGCCGATCCCGTTCTTTGTTTGCAGCAGGATGCGAGCGAGTTGGCGGCTGGGAATGGTGAAGAGTGCCTCAAGGCTCTGGTTTTCGAGTAGCCGATCAGATACCGGGAGCAACCGATTGACTCCGCCGGCACTCTTGCGATCCGACCTCCGGGACAGGCCGCCGGCGCATGGGACGCGCGGACAGTTACTGATACGTTGGTTGTTGCGCGGTACGGCTGAAGCGTTGCCCTCGCATGCGGTTCAGGAAAAGAAAGGCGTGCCTCAGAGGCTAAAGCCCTCAGCAACCCGCCATTTACGGCACGGCTGAAAGAGGCTGCGGAAAAAGCCGGATCGGGCAGGAACGCATACCCCAGGGGCTAAAGCCCACGATGATTTCATTGCGTTTGCACCGGGGATAAATCCCCGGCCTACCAAAAAACCGAGTTTTTCCGCAGCCTGTAAAGCCGTGCCCTTTGTTCATCATCGGGGGTTAAAGAGCCGGCGTGGCAATCCCCAACTTAACGGCGGGGAATGGACTCAATGCGGACAGGTCTCCTGCGGACGGACGAAACTTACCCCATCAACGACGGATCGGACCTTAATTCCCTATGCGTGGCCGGCAGTTTCTGGGACGGATTGCTTAATCAGGGAGCGGGATAATTTGTAAAATTCGATAAAATTTGGCCTTTTTGGGACTTTAGCGATGCGCCCAGAGAAGCGCTTACCTGGGGAAAGAAACGGTTTGAAGGAACTGCCTCTGTCTAGGACGGCGTCGAAGACGTGGCGGCTGCGTTGGGAACCCGGTTCAGGGGTTCGGGGTTGATGACGGGATCGGCAGCCCTGGGTAGGGGCCGGTCAAGCTGGGGAGACGACGTGCCGTTCGCCGGCTCGGAGACCTGGGGCGCGGCGGGCGGGGTTTTCGTGCCGGCAGATGAGGATAGGCGGCGGTCATTCATGGTTCCGGAGGGATTTAGGCCTTCGATGGCTATGATCATGGCAAGAGCCTTGATCTGGCCGGCGATGCTGCCTCTGGTCACTTCGTGGCTAAGATTGGCCAGTTCCCAGAGCCGGTCCAGGATCTGATCGCGACCAGGGCTCAGCTTGCGCAGCCCGTCCGCGGCACGCCCCTCGGCAAGCCGGGGCAGGCGGGACTGGTCAGCTTCCTGGTCCACCAGCCTTTCGCTGACGGTGGCGCGGTGCTCAGTCAAGTAGGCCTGGACGCGGGGTTTGGATTTGGTGTGGGCGGCGGTGTCGGGATTGAGGCCGACGGCTTTCGCGGCGCGACGGTCATTCATGGTTTCGGACAGGATCAGGTGAGCAAAGGCGATTTCCTGATTGGTGATGGGATCGCTAACCCACGGCACGCCGGGGCAGGCAGTATTTTTGGACATAGGTCGTCTCGTTCCTTGGTTGGCTGGAGATTGGGTTGGATTGGTTTGCTGCTCTCCCGGGGGACAAAGGGGTGGAAAGCGCGGTAGGCATCAGGTGATTTTGGGACAGGGATCGGGTGAGGCACCGGACAGCGGAGAAGCTATCCTTCGCTCACGCGGAAGGCCGATACTACCGGCAACTGCCGGCTAGGACACGGTGCGTGAAGAGCCGTCGCCCGCCGATATCTTCTGGTCTAAGAGATAGAGCCTTTCCAGGTTTGATGTAAGGGGGGCTAGATGCTTTTTCGGCACGAAAGTACAGGGCCAAAGGTAACTTGGGTTTTGGTACGCGCCTTCGCACCAGGGCTAAAGCCCTCATCAACCCGCCGTTTAGGGCACGGCTGAAGAGGCTGCGGAAAAAGTCTCTGCTTGGACAGAGTCGTCCCCTTAGTGGCTGAAGCCACATTCAGTCCAAAGTAAATACGGACGGGCTGAAGCCCGTCCCCTTCAAAGAATTCGGGTTTTTCCGCAGCCTCTGAAGCCGTGCCCTTCGTTCGGAGTTGTTTCGTAGGGAAGAGAGCGTAGCGGATGGATGTGGTTTCTTTCCGGTTCTCACGCACGCGCTAAAGCCCTCAGCAGACCGGGCGTTGCGGCACGGCTTCAGAGACTGAAAAGTCTGGATCGAGCAGGAAAGCATGGCCCAGGGCCTAAAAGCCCACGATGACTAGATTGCATTTGCGCCGGGGATAAATCCCCGGCCTACCCTAAAACCGAAATTACTGAACCGTCAGCGCCACTGTCGCGGAATGCTGCGAGCTTCCGCTGCTTGCCGTCACGCTGAGGTTGTAACTCTGCTCGCTCGGTGTCGGGGTCGTGGGGTGGCCTCCACACCCGCTTAGCTGGGACAAGCAAAGAAGAGCCCCGGCTGTCATCGCATACAGCCCGAACAGCGCTTTCCGGTTGCGGTTTTTGCCGATGCTCCATAGAGCTCCCCACGGCAGCACCAGAAGACCCAGCGCCATCACGAATGAGCCCGCGCGGGGGTTGCCCGTGCCGCGCATCGCGCCCGTCTGTGCCGGGGTAATGACGGTCAAGGTTACGGCGGTGGTGCCACTACCCGTTGCTACAGTGGCGGGCGAGAAAACAAACGTAGCGGATGCAGGCAGACCTGCTACCGCCAGAGCTACGGGCGCGAGAATCGTCGGAGTGGTCGGCGTGACCGCAAATGTATAGGTTGCGGTACCGCCCGCAGACACAGTTTGGCTACTGGATCCAGTGACCTTCAGCGTACAGTCGCCGATGGTTTCGGCAACCGGGCTCGCTGTACTGGCCGTGAAGTTCTGATCTCCGCTATATGCCGCCGTGATGGTGTGCGTGCCGACGGAAAGGTTCGCAGCCCCATAGTTGGCCTTGCCCGCGGCGTCGAGAGGCGCGGTGCCCAACACAGCGCCGCCGTCGGAAAAAGTAACGGTGCCGGTGGGAACGCCGGCGGTCGAAGAGGTAGCTTGCGCGGTGAGAGAGACCGAAGTTTGCGCCAACGCCGGATTCGGGCCAGCCGTCAACGTGAGGGTACTCGCTGTTTTGTTGATGGTCAGGGTTCCCGGCGTGACAGTCGCCGCGTAGGTGGCCGCGTCTGGGCCGCCTACCGTTGCGGTAATGGGGTAGGCCCCCGTGGGCGAGCTTGTGGTAGCGGTGGTAGCGTAGGTAACCGTAACAGTATCCTGTCCAATCAGGCCGGAGATTGTGCCTGTGAATATGGGATTCGGCGAGCCGTAGCTGCGGGACGCATTGGCAGCGGAAATCGACAACGCTGCTTTGGCGACTTGAACCGTCAGGAGAGTCGAACTGCCGGCCGTCCATGGACAGGCGCCTCCATAGGAGGCCGTGATGGCCTGAGACCCAACAGGGAGAGCCGCGGTGGTCAGGCTTGCATGCCCCGCGTCGTCGAGCTCTGCACTGCCGATGGAGATGCCGCCGTCGAGAAAGGTAACCGTTCCTGTAGGTACCCCGGTGGTGGCGCTTACGGCGGCAGTAAGCGTCTCAGGGGCCCCGTAAACGATATTCGTCGAGGTAGAGGTAAGCGAGACACTGGTCGCGACTGGGGACCCGGTCAGCGAGATTGGACCGGAGCTGCTGCCCTGGTAGTTGTCGTCACCGGGATAGTTGGCCTGAACCTGGTGGGTTTCCGTTCCTGGAATGCAGATGTTGGACAACGAGGCGGTTGCCGTTTGGCTGAAGTGGTCGAGGAAGATGTCTGCGGTAATAACGTGGGGTTGCGTTAACTCTCCGTCGTTCCCCACGATGATGTCCGGAAACCCGTCTCCATTGAAGTCCGCTACCGCGGGTATGTTTACGAAAGACGGTGCGTCGGGGACGGTTGCCTGGGTAAATGTGCCGTCGCCATTGCTATAAAAAAGTTGTACTGCGTCCTCACCCAGGCCACCCCACGTACCATCGGCGAGAATCACATCAAGTTTGCCATCCCGGTTGAGATCGGCCGACGTCATTAGGCGGGGTCCACCACCCACCGGAATCGTGGTTGACTGTTGCGTGAAGGTGCCATCTCCGTTGCCCAGCAGGAGGATGAGGTAGTCATAGAGGTCTTCAAGGACGACATCGGGAATTCCGTCTCCATTGAAGTCCCCGGCAACTGAGCCGCCGTATTGGGTATAGGTGCCGGTAGGCGGCAGGAAGGACCTGGAGCTGAAGGTGCCATCCCCGTTGCCCAGCAGTACGGTATATCCAAAAAGGCCGTTGGTATTAAAGATGTCCAGATGCCCGTCGCCGTTGAAGTCAGCTATCTGGGCGACGTAATTGGCGGCGACGCCGGAGGCGACCGCTGCCGCTGCGGTGAAGGTACCGTCGCCATTGCCGAGAAGGATACTGTAGGTAGCATCGGCGATGTTGGCGACCGCCAGGTCGAGGATACCGTCCTCGTTGAAGTCGGCTGCCGTTAGGGTATACGGGTCAGCGCCTGTGTTTGCTGACGCACCGATGAAGAATGTACCGTCCCCCTTGCCAAACAATATCTCGACCTGGCGCTGGTAGGTAAGGGCGACCGCCAGGTCCATCACTCCATCCTGGTTGAAATCTCCGACCGCGATGCCGACAGCCTGCCCATAAACAACGTAGTGAACCAAAGGTTGAAACGTACCGTCGCCGTTCCCGAGGGCAACCAGTACGGAGTTGTTTGTTCCCATGGCAAATGCGAGATCCTGGCGGCCGTCTCCGTTGAAGTCTCCGGTAGCAATGTCCTCGATGCCTTGCGGGAGAGTCATCGACGTCCCTTGTACGAAGGATTGGCCGGGAGTCGATGAACCAAGACTTGCGGAGCCGAGGGACGTATTTCCCTTCGTAAGATCAGCAACAGTTATCGTGCCGGTTGGTCCCACGGTGGATTTTGCGTTCCCGACGACCGTCGCACGCAGGCTGTAGGCGCCGGCAGTCTGCAGTGCTGTCGTCGTGGGGATGCCGGTGACCGAAAAAGTAACCGTGCTTGAGGTGCTGGACTGGTAGTTGTGTGTGGATGCGAGTACAGCCTTGACACGGTGGCTGCCGGCGCCAAACGCCATTCTGAGTATCGCGGTTCCAGCAGCGGGGCCACTATGGATTAACGGAACGGTGCCGTAAACGGCAGCATCCACGCAACGCGAAGCGGTTGCGTCACAAAACGTAACCAGCCCAGGCGTGGCAGCTGCGCTGCCCGCCTTGACCGTCGCGGTTAACGTCAAGATCGTGCCCGCAGCGACTGAAGTCACCGGGCCGGATAAAGAGGAGATGTCTAAAACGGTCGTCGTCGGCACGGCGGCGGCCCCGGCCGGCATGGCCACGCCAAGCAGTGCCACGACAAGACCCCACACGCTACGGATACCAAGGAAGGCGAACCGCTCGCCAGCGCTTCTGCATGAAAGAAAGTTGTTCAAAGGGAAACCTAAGGCGCAGCATACACTACAGCGTTTTGAATTTCACACGATAATAGGTACTGTGTAAGTTACCTTTCGATCGCGGGAGCGGTTACTTTATCCGGTTACTGCGGAGGTATGCGGACAGTGCGGGATTAATTCCTGACTTCTCATAACGATGGGGGGCACGCAATTGCTCATTGTGTCGCATTCGTATTTTTTCATAGGGGGTATTTCCCGTCTTCACCATGTTTTTGACACGTGCTTCGTCTACAAACATCTTTTCGGAGTCGGGCTTTATTGACCACTGCAAAATTAATGTCCGGGTCAGTGTTTCGAGCCAGTTTTGAACAGCGCTTTTTATCAGGGCACGACTTTAAGTCGTGCCGAAAATGGCAGCAGGACGAGGGCTTTAGAGTCTGCGTGAGATCTGCAAATTTGCATGCAGTCCCGGAGGGACGGTTGAACTTTGCTGGACTTAGCCTAGGACGCAGTCCCGTAAGCGCTAACTCGTTTTGGAATGTTTTTCTTCAAAGTTCCCACGAAATCGTCATCCTGAGCGAAGCGCCTCAAGGATTTATCGTGACACCGCGCTTGATGGCGCGGAGTCGAAGGACCCCGAGGATGCTTATCTTGCCTATGCCGTTCGGAGCTTTTCAACCACCGAAGCCGCGTAAAGGATCTTGCTGCGTTACCCACCTGATGGTCACAGATACATCTTTTCATGCGCTGTAATCATCTTCCATCCCCAGATCTGTGCAAGGTCTTTGAACTCGTGATGGATGGTGCGAATGAGGTTAAGCTTCTTTTCGCGTCGCCAGCCTTTGCGTTGTTTTCCCGAGCGATGGCTTTGCGAATGTCTTCATAACCCTCAAAGTAGAGCAGGCGCTTGCAGCCATAGGCCGCCGTGAAACCTTCCCACGTGCCCTCCTTATGTGGCATGATGCGCAGATACAGGTTGCTGGTGACGCCAATGTAAAGCGTGCCTATATGGCTGCCGAGAATGTAGATGTAGCTGCCGGACATGGCAAGATGCTAGCAGTTCTTGTTCTCTGCCCCAGGGAAAGACCGTGGCCGCTCCAACCGGTGTCGGCTTCGGTGGTTGAAAAGCTCCGAACGGCATAGGCAAGATAAGCATTCTCGGGGTCCTTCGACTCCGCGCCCTCAAACGCGGTGTCACGCGATAAATCTGCGAGGCGCTCCGCTCAGAGGCTGTGACTTTTTTGATTTTTCGCGCCCTTGGAAGCACCTAACCTTTTTGTTTTCAGCGTCGATTTTTTCGCAAAACCAATAAAGTCACAGACTCTCAGGATGACGGCTTTGTGGGGGGTGAAAAGCATTCGGTTAGCTACGCAGAAAATACGAAAAGATCGAAAGAATCACAGGCTCTCAGGATGACGATTTTGTGGGAGTTTTGAGAAAAAGCATTCCAAACAAGTTAGCGCTTGTGGGACGTAGTCATTGGGTGGAATCCGAAAAGACGAACAGGTCCGGAGGGACGGCTGACATAACCGAATCTTTCAGCCGTTCCTGCGGGACTGCATGCAAATTCGCGGTTCTCGCGCACACTCTTTAGCCCCTGGGGCGCTATTTATTCGGGCAGCGTTCGGCAGCTGCGCAGGGCAGTACCTTTGCGGCATTCTTTAGTCTCGAAAAGTTGGTGTCAATTAACACGAGAAAAAAGGACAAGGTAACCAACGGCTCCTCCGGCTTGGGAGCTGAACTGCATTTCGGATGGGGTTGACCAAATCTGCCCGGATTAGCCTATCTCGGATTAGCTTCCGGATTATCGTTCGATAAGTTGCGCGGTGTCACCGCGTTTAAGAAAGCGGTTTGGTCTCACCAGGCGCTTGACAGCATCATAGGTGTTCGATAGACTCCTCCCGCGCTTCCCCCTCGCGTATCGGACGGATCGACCGCCGGTTGGAAAGAGGTTTTGCGTAAACGTAGGTTTGCTTCACTTTGTTTTTTGCCGGTTCTCAACTATACCTGCATGCTGCTGACCACGTCCGTGAGCGTGCTTTTCTCCTTAAGCCGATTTGTCCCCCGGAACCATAGCTCCACTCCCCGGGCCGCAATTGCCAAATGCTCGAAGAACGATTGGAAGGTCCTAACCCATGAAACAGCCAAGCTCCACCGTTGTGCGCAGATGTATGCTGCTGCTGGCTTTGTTGCCCAGCGCGACCGCCCTTGCCCAAACCGCCGGGCATTACCAACCGCCCAGGGAAGTCGTTCCCTTCATCGATATCATTTCCCCGACCGCCGCCAGGGTACATGGCTCGGGCTTCATCCTCATCCTCGATGGCGCCGGGTTTGGTCCGGAGGCCGAGATCGGCTTCCAGTTAGGAGGGATTACCCACCCACTGCGGACACTGGTGGTGAACGAGGGTGAGATAGCTGCCTATGTTCCTGCCGGGTTACTGCACGAAGCGGCGACTGCTTCCATCACAGTCACCAATCATTACGGCCATGAGGAAAGCGTGGCCTCGAACCCGATGCTGCTGTCGATTACGAAACCAACCACCAGTGTGGCGTTCAACGAGACGGATTTTGACCTGGGAGAAAATCCGGGGCAGCCCGGCGCGATAGCCACCGCGGACTTTAATGGCGACGGCCAACCCGACCTGGCGATCTCGGAGCCCTGTGAAGCGTTGCCCGGGTGCAACACCGGAAGTTCCGGCAACGTCAAAATCCTGCTTGGGCGGCCCGACGGCACTTTCTTTGTGGCTTCCACAGTCGCGGTGAGCAATCTGCCGACAGCGCTGGCGACTGGAGATTTTAATGGAGACGGGAAGATCGATATCGCGGTCGCGAATAACGGCGTAGAGACGGTGACGATCCTGTTGAACGATGGGCACGGTAAATTCACGCCGGTTCCCTCGACGATCCCGGTGGACCGTACGCCCACCTCCATCGCTGTTGGAGACTTTAATCGGGACGGCAAGCTGGATCTTGCCATCGCTAATGCCGTGGCCTACTGCACACCGGCGCCCGTTGGATGCACGACCAACGCAGTATCCATCCGATTGGGCCGCGGAGATGGGACGTTCGTGGCGGCGCCTTCCATCATGGGCGTCGGGGCCACCAACGACAGGGTCACGACCGCAGACCTGAACCGGGATGGAATCCTGGATTTGGTGCTGGACGTCGAGGCTAGTCCTTCTGTGCAGGTTTACCTTGGCAAGGGGGACGGTACGTTTTCCGCGATCGCCTCACCCCCCACCGTGACCTATGAACAGCCCGGGGCTTTCGGCGATGTGAATCGCGATGGGAGACTTGACCTGGTCAGCGCGGTAGGGATTTACCCCGACTTCAATCAGAGCATCCTCGCCACCACCTTGGGGAACGGAAATGGCCTGTTTCACGCCGGCCCCCAATCGCCGGTGGCGGAGGACTTAACTGGAGGGCCACTGCTCGCGGACTTCAACGGAGACGGAAAGCTGGACTTTGCGGAGCCTGCTTTTCCGGACGATCACTATGACTTTTTCCTGGGGAATGGTCATGGCGCTTTTAATCTGACGGGGTCGGCGATTGTCGGTCACCTCGCTGCGGGAGGAGCCGCCGTCGTCGGTGATTTTAATGGAGATGGGAAGTTGGATCTGGTTACTCTTACCGGGATTTACCAGGGAGGGACACTTTCCATATTGCTGCAGAAATAGCGGCACGATGGAAGTAACGGTTAACGGTTTAGGGGGAGGTCGGAGTAGCTTGTAATCACAGCATCGTGGTTACTCCGTACGCCCCCGACACATGTTATCCCGGCAACGCTCGAGGCCCGAACGAAACGGAATCCGTCAATAGGCCGCGTCCGGCGACTCCAAGCTAGTAAGCGTAAAACTGGGCCACCACGAACCCCAGCGCCACGACGTAATGCTGCAGAGTTTGACCGGGATAACTCCCGGTCCCATCCTTGCGACTTTTCCAGCAGCAAGGGCGGGACCCGGTGAATCAAAAGACAAGTTCCTGTTGACTTGCTGGAAACGCGGCCATAGGATCGTTCCCTATGTCGAATCCTACCTTCGACGCTACGCCCCCGCCCCCCACCCCTCCGAATTGATCTTCACGCACACCATCGCAGTGGGCACGGCATCACGCTTTATATCAAACGGGAGTAATCCGCATGTCCGAGTACAAACCCGAACCCGGCAAGTACGACGAATCCATGAATGCCAACCTCGGCTGGCTCCCCACCGAGTTCGAAACCTTCGCGCCCAACCCCAAATACAGTTGGAAACCGCGTCGTCGAGTAGAGAAGGACGAGTGGCCGGTCATCGTTCCGAAAGCAGCTCCGCCTGTGGGAGATCTCCCACAACTCATCCAAAACGTGCTTAAAAGGACCTGGAAGACGGCCGAACCCTCCTCTTATCGCGGCGACATTACCGTCGGCACGCGGGGTGGCCCCACGCCCGAACTCAAAGACCACTTCAATTCCTATGTCCGTCCGTCGAAAACTGTCATCAACACGACATTTAAGAACAACGACGCGATAGCATCCGACTGGAAGGTGTTTGAGCAAATCAAGCGCACCAATGCGGTGGCCTTCAGGGGCGATACTCGCTCGCCGTTCGAGATCATCACCAAGGCAAAAGGTTTTTTCCCGCCTCTCTCCCGCGTCGACCAAAGTTACTATATTGAGAACAACATCTTCCATGAATTCGCGAGTTATGTGCTGCGAAGGTACGGACAAGTCCTCACCAAGGACGACTTTTTAAACGCGGTACGCCTTACAGCGGTATCGGAGCAGGACAAGAAGCGGTTAGTCGATTACCTGATGTGGCGCAAGATCACCGAAAGAGAAGCGATACATCTGGGACGAATGGTGGAGAATGAGTGCCTGAAGGGATACATCTCGTGTTCGCGGGCCATTGACAGCTCGATCGGATTTGGCACGAAATACAACTCGCAGCCGGGTTGGCTCTATCTGGTCGTGATCTACGGCGCCTTTATCGTGCCGTGGGACCACAAGAGTCTCTGGGGATCTGAGGAAGCGGAAATCGCGCAATGGGGAGAGGTCAAAGCGGCGGATATTGTCGGATTTACCGAACTCGACAACTACAATCCGAAAGGCGGACCCATTTTTATTCGCCGTTCCTTTCGCAAGGCTGAACCCGCGGCATTCGAATACATGTTCAATGTGATGAGTGGAATGACTCCATAGGATTCTTGTGGCCAGCTTCGTGAGAAGGGAGACATTGGTCTCCAGTTCCTTCGCCAGACCACTGATTACTGCCCTGGTCGGCACCGCCTTGCCGTTGATCGAAGCCCGAACGAAACGTAATCTGTCAACAGGCCGTGCTGCGAGCACAGCGTACAGCGTTTGTAGGGTATTTCTCGTTTGTAATGGACCTCTCGGTTGAGACAGCGAAAAAGACGGACAGCATATCTATTGCAGCATTTGGCGCGAGCATTCACTGATGTTTATTGCAATTGCTGCAACAGGTAAGCTATCACCGTATTGGACCAGCGATATGAGATGGTCCTCCTCATAATCGCTCGGATCGCTGTCCGCTTAGCCATAGTGCTGTTTCTTGAGGGTGTCAGTAAACGACGTTGATGGCCTGAACTGTTTTGTGCTTCCTCCAGACTAAAGAGGTTGCGGAAAAAGGTCGGATCGAGCAAGCAAGCATGCGCCAGGGGCCAAAAGCCCACGATGATTACATTGCATTTGCGCCGGGGATAAATCCCCGGCTTACCCTAAAAACCGAGTTTTTCCGCAGCCTCTAAAGAAGGACCAAAGAGGTTGTCGAACAGGGGAGCGAAACCAGTCCCCTCAGCGGCTAGAGCCGAACAGATTTGCAATCACTTACGGACGGCCTGAAGGCCGGGCTGCGACGTATACTCACCCGGTACGGCGCGTATTCCCCGAACCAAATGACCAAAGGCGGTGCCATAATGGATAATTTCCTGCGAGATCTCCGCTACTCTCTCCGCAAGCTCGTCACGAGCCCCGCCTTCACCATCACCGCCATCGCCGCCATCGCCCTCGGCATCGGAGCTAATACCGCTATCTTCACCGTCGTCGACGCCGTGCTCCTTAAGCCGCTCACTTATCCCGAGCCGGACCGCATGGTGCAGTTCATGAACACCTCTCCGCAGGGCAACAGCCCGGTCGGCTCGCCGGTCAACTTCAACACCTGGAAAGCCCAGACCAGCGTCTTTCAGGATGTCACTGCCTACGATTTCGGTGGTCCCGGCTTCAACCTCACCGGCGCCGTTCCCGAGCAGGTCCACGGCATACACGTTTCCGAGGCGTACTTCCGCCTCTTCGGGGCGCCCGTCATCCTGGGCCGGACCTTCACTCCCCAGGAAGATTCTCCCAACGGCGGCCACGTCGTGGTCATCAGCTACGGCTTCTGGCAGCGCAAGTTCGGCGGCAACCCCAACATCGTCGGTACCAACGTCTCCCTCAGCAACGAGTCCTACATCATCATCGGTGTCCTCGGAAAATCCTTCGTCACCGATCCCGAAGCCGACATTTGGGTCCCCTTCCAGATCGATCCCAACAGCACCAATCTTGGCCACTATTTCCTTGTCGCCGGCCGGCTCAAGCCGGGCGTTACCCTCGCCCAGGCCAATGCCCAGCTCAAACTCGTCGCCGACCAGTATCGCCGCCTTCATCCCGAGGATGAGGACACCAAAGACAGCTTCGGCGTTCAGCCTCTGCGCGACTCCATCGTCGCCGGCGCTCGTAATTCCCTCCTGATCCTCCTCGGCGCCGTCGGCTTGGTTCTCCTCATCGCCTGTGCCAACGTGGCCAATCTTCTCCTTGTCCGCGCCACCGGCCGCAAGCGTGAATTCGCCATTCGCGCCGCGATGGGCGCGGGCCGGGCGCGCATCATCCGTCAGCTGTTGACCGAAAGCATCGTCCTCTCCCTGGCCGGCGGCATCCTCGGCCTGATCCTCGGCTACACCGGCGTTCGCGCCCTGCTCGCCGTCAGCCCCGCCGGCCTTCCCCGCATTGGGGAACATGGAGCCGCCGTCGGTGTCGACTGGCGCGTCCTCGCTTTCACCCTCGGCATCGCCCTCCTCACCGGCATTCTCTTCGGACTTTTTCCCGCCATCGGCGCCTCACGCCCCAATCTCAACACCACCCTTAAGGAAGCCAGCAACCGCTCCGGCAGCGGCTTCCGCCAAAGCAAGGCCCGCTCCCTGCTGGTGATCAGCGAGGTCTCTCTCGCTCTCGTCCTGCTCATCGGAGCCGCGCTCCTGATCCGCACCTTCATTGCTCTCCGCCAGGTCAACCCGGGCTTCGATCCCCGCAATGTACTCACCCTCGAAATGTCCCTGACCGGCGACCAGTTCAAAAAGACCGCCGGCGTCGCCCAGGTCGCTTACAACGGACGCGAGCGCCTCAATGCCATCCCCGGCATCGAAGGCTCCGCTTTCACCTGCTGCCTTCCTCTCCAAGGCGGCTACGGCCTACCCTTCAACATCATCGGCCGCGCGCCCGACGGCAAATCTCCATGGAACGGCGGCGCCGGATGGATGAGCACTTCCCCAGGCTACTTCGCGGTCTTCCACATTCCCCTGCTGCGCGGCCGCGTCTTCACCGAGCAGGACACCGGTTCGGCTCCGGGCGTCGTTCTGATCAACGAGACCATGGAGAAAAAATACTGGCCCAAAGGCGATCCCGTTGGCCAGCAGCTTCTCATCGGCAAAGGCGTCGGCCCCCAGTTCACTGAGCCCGCTCGCCAGATCATCGGGGTCGTCGGCGACATCCGCGACGCTGGCCTCAATAACGATCCCCGCCCGCTCATGATCGTCCCCAGCGCACAGGTCCCTGACGGCATGACCGCCCTCAACTCCAACATTGGTCCCATGGTCTGGCTGGTCCGCACCCATGGCGATCCCCACCAGTACATCTCCGCCATCACCAATCAGCTCCGCCAGGCCAGCGGCGGATTCCCCGTCGCCCGCGTGCGTCCGATGACGGAAGTGGTCGGTCAGTCCACCGCCCGCCAGGACTTCAACATGCTCCTGCTCACCATTTTCGGAGCCTGCGCACTCATCCTCGCCGCTATCGGCATCTACGGCCTCATGGCCTACTCCGTCGAGCAGCGCACCCAGGAGATGGGCATCCGCATGGCTCTCGGTGCCGACCGCTCCCGCATCCGTTCGCTCGTCGTCTGGCATGGCATGCGCCTCGCCATCGTTGGCGTCGTCCTGGGCATCGGCGCGGCCTTCGGGCTTACCCGCTTCATCGCCAGCTTTCTCTTCGGCGTCAAAACCTGGGATCCCCTGGTATTTGTAACCGTCCCGATTGTATTAAGCCTGGTCGCGCTCCTCGCCGTGTGGATGCCTGCCACCCGCGCTTCCCGGCTCGACCCCCAGCAGGCCCTCCGCATCGAGTGATTGTGCTCTCAAATTCCTTAATGTGGTCTTTCCGTTAAGCATCTCGGGCCGATTGAGTGGAATTATTCGGATACGACCCGCCGCATCCGCAGTAACGTTGTCTCTGTGGCACGCCGCTGCGTATGCTGTCAGCGGATTAAGCTCTGTCACCTTCGCCACGAATGTTATCTGCGCTGATCAAGTAACCGTGGTGAACGTTCCGAAGTTTCCCCAACGACGGCGTGATGGCAATCGATCGGCTTTGGACGCGCAGGTCACAGCTGATCCAAAAGCGGGCGAATTGAAGGGATAGACGGAAATGGCCCTAACACAAATCAAATCCCGTCACGATTGCCGAACGAACCGAAAGAGCCAAAAACGCTGCAAAGGTGGTGTTCGATTCGCTCTAGCTTTTAGTCCTCATCAAGGTCGGCAAAGAGCTCTAAGAGGTTGACCCGAATCTTTGTGCCGGGTACCTCTAGCGTATCGGCGGCTGTCCAGGCGTCTCCGATGCACTGGCGGCCAGTCCTGGATGTCGGATCAATGATCCAAATGCACGGAACGCCCATGTGCAAGTAGTCTGCCGAGCGGGACTGGGTCTCGGTATAGGTGTCATCCGGCGAAAGGATTTCTACGACGAGCACGGGCGGATCGACGGCTACTTCCGGTTGAGAACCTCGTGACACCAGCATCACGTCAGGAATGCGGACACGGGTGGGAGAAACCTGTACTCTTTGCTCCGTGGCAACCTTGACCGACCAGCTCTTTTCCTGAGACTGGAACCAACTTATCAGGAGAGCCTGAAGTCGCGCATGCTCCCACTTTCCCACGTCTCGCTCCCGCAGCTCGCCGTCAACAAATTCCCGGTCGGGCCGGTAGCTCGTCTTCAAGTACTCCAACAGCGAGAGACGCGTTGAGGTTGCCATCTAGGATCCCATTATGACCATTCTAATTGCAGCGATTTGGAGATAGCACTGGAACGAAGCCCGAAGCCCAATTTCGTGTTTTATTGCCTCATCCGGTTTCGATAAAAGTAACTGACGAGACGATGCCATCTGGCCTGGGAATATCCGGGAACGCGGTTTAGATCCCCGGAAATTGCGAAAAAGACGGAGGCCCAAAATACCAGCAGCATCACCGGCCAGACAGTGAAAAACGACATGTATACCGCCAGTCATCATCGACGCCGTTACCCAGAGGAGTCCGTCACGAAAGGGCATCCGGTCGCTGGAGCAGCGTAGATGAGCGTAGAACGCCAGGACGATGATCACTGCAGGCCATATGAGGGACGCTAGCCAATAACCCGGCGATATGGCCAAGCGGCCGATGGTGGCTACAAGGCAGATCGGCAAGAAAGCTAGCAGCAAAAAGAAGGTCACTAGATAGAAATAGACAAAGAGTGAAAATCGCGGGCGGGCGGGTTTCATTTAAATCGAATCCGGTTGAGCTGGGGACAGCGTGGGCGGGAAGGGTCGCAACAACGATGGAGTGGGTTTCCAGGTTGGATGTTGACTGAGAGAACAGCAGGTCCCTTCACGGCGCGCCGGGGCAGGCGGGATGACAAAGGGTGGGGTGGAGTTTACCTCAGCAGCGGTTGCCGAAGGATGGAGAGAGCCGCACTTACCCGGTCGCGTCATAATTCAAATTAGGCCCGAGCCAGCGTTCGATCTCTTTCACGCTCATGCCCTTGCGTTCGGCGTAGTCTTCCACTTGATCGCGGTCGATTTTGCCCAGGCTGAAATAGCGGGATTCGGGATGGGCGAAGTAGAGACCGCTTACGCTTGAGCCGGGCCACATGGCGAATGACTCCGTGATCAGCATGCCGGTGTTCTTCTGCACATCTAACAGATTCCAGAGTGGGCCCTTCTCGGTGTGATCGGGGCAGGCTGGGTAGCCTGCAGCCGGCCTTATGCCGCGATATTTTTCTTCGATGAGATCGGCGTTGCTCAGGCCTTCCTGGCGGCCGTAGCCCCATTCCTCGCGCACCTTCTTGTGCAGGCATTCGGCGAAGGCTTCGGCGAGGCGGTCGGCTATGGCTTCGGCCATGATGGCGTTGTAGTCGTCGTTTTTGGCTCGGTAACTGTCGCAGAGCTCCTTTAAACAGATGCCGCTGGTTACGGCGAAGGCTCCGATGTGGTCTTTCAGGTTGGTTTCTTTGGGGGCTATGAAGTCCACTAGCGAGCGGCAGGGCTTGCTGCCTTCCCGGTTGGCTTGCTGGCGGAGGAAGTGGAAGCGCTGCTGTACCTTGGTCCGCGTGCTGTCGGTGTAGAGTTCGACATCGTCGCCTACGGCGTTGGCGGGGAAAAGGCCGTAGACGCCTCGGGCGGTGATCAGCTTCTCTGCAATGATCTTGTCTAACAGCGCGTTGCCTTCGGTGAAGATCTGCTTGGCCTGCGCTCCGTACTCCGGATGCTCGAAGATGCGAGGATAAATGCCCTTGAGTCCCCAGGTGTGGAAGAAGGGCGACCAGTCGATAAAATCGCGCAGGGTGGCCAGGGGAAAGTTATCTAATGTGCGTACGCCGGTGAAGGACGGCGTGGGGATGTCTTCCGCTTTCCACTCAATCGGCGTCCTGCGTTTGCGCGCGGTCTCTATGCCTACGAGCTTTTGCTTGGGCTGGGCGTGGGACTCGCGCAGCCTTTCGTAGTCTTCACGATGCGCGACCACGAAGGCGTCCTTGCCATCTTCACTCAGCAGGCTGGTGGTGACGGGCACGGCTCGGCTGGCGTCGAGCACGTGGACTACGGGCTCGCTGTAGTTGGGCGCGATTTTGATCGCGGTGTGGGCTCGGCTGGTGGTGGCTCCGCCTATGAGCAGGGGTAGCTTGAATCCCTGGCGCTCCATCTCGCGGGCTACGTGCACCATCTCATCCAACGAGGGAGTGATGAGGCCGCTCAGGCCGATGAGATCCGCGTTCTCGGCCTTGGCGCGCTCCAGGATTTTTTCGGAGGAGACCATGACGCCCAGGTCGATGACCTCGTAGTTGTTGCAGGCGAGGACGACGCCGACGATGTTTTTGCCTATGTCGTGCACGTCTCCCTTGACGGTGGCGAGCACGATTTTTCCCTGGGCGCGGACTTCCTGGCCGGCCGCGGCCATCGCTACCTTCTCCGCTTCCATGTAGGGCGTGAGGTGGGCTACGGCTTTCTTCATGACGCGGGCCGACTTGACTACCTGGGGCAGGAACATCTTGCCGGCTCCGAACAAGTCCCCCACTACGCTCATGCCGTCCATCAACGGGCCTTCGATCACCAGCAGGGGGCGGCCCAGCTTGACGCGGGCTTCCTCGGTGTCTGTCTCTATATATGTGTCAATTCCCTTCACCAGGGCGTGGGATAGGCGCTCCTCTACGGTGCCGTGGCGCCATTCTTCGGCTTTCTTTTCGCTGACCGCCGTGCCCTCGCCTTTGAGCTTTTCGCCGAAGTCGACCAGGCGCTCGGTAGCGTCGGGACGGCGGTTAAGCAGCACGTCTTCTACCAGAACCTTCAGGTCGGGCTCGATTTCTTCATAGACCTCGAGCATGCCGGCGTTCACGATGCCCATGTCCATGCCGGCGGCGATGGCGTGATAGAGAAAGGCGGAGTGCATGGCCTCACGCACTTTGTTGTTGCCGCGAAAGCTGAAGGAGATGTTGGAGACTCCGCCGCTTACCTTGGCGTGGGGCAGGTTGGCCTTGATCCAGCGGGTGGCGTTGATGTAGTCGACGGCGTAGTTGTTGTGCTCCTCCATGCCGGTGGCGACGGTGAGGATGTTGGGGTCGAAAATAATATCTTCCGGCGGGAAGCCTACCTCGTCGACGAGAATGCGATAGGCGCGCTCGCAGATGCGGATCTTCTCGTCGTAGCTGGCGGCCTGGCCTTTCTCGTCGAAGGCCATCACGACCACGGCTGCTCCGTACTTGAGGACGGTGGCGGCGTTCTTGCGGAATTTTTCTTCGCCTTCTTTGAGCGAGATGGAGTTGACGATGCCCTTGCCCTGCAGGCACTTGAGGCCGGCCTCGATGACCTCCCACTTGGAGGAGTCGACCATGAAGGGGACCTTGGCGACCTCGGGCTCGCTGGCCAGGAGCTGCAGATAGCGGGTCATGGCGGCGACACCGTCGATCATGCCCTCGTCCATGCAGATGTCGAGAACGTTGGCCCCGTTCTCCACCTGCTGGCGGGCTACGGAGACGGCTTCTTCGTATTTGCCTTCTTTCACCAACTTGGAGAATTTGGGCGAGCCGGCTACGTTGGTCCGCTCGCCGATCATGATGTAGACGTTGGCCTGCTGGGTGAAGGGCTGCGAGCCCGAGAGCCGGAGGGGCTTGGGCTCTTCGACGGACTCGGGGACCTCGGCTTCCAGTACGGTTGGTTGCAGGGTCACGCGCGGCTCCCGTTGTGGTGGGCGTGGGATTCTTCAACGAGCCGCGGGCGCCACTTGCGCGGAGGCTGGCCTTCGAGGGCCTTGGCGATGGCGGCAATGTGCTCGGGGGTGTTGCCGCAACAGCCGCCGGCGATGTTGATGAGGCCTCCCTTGGCGAAGTCGCCGAGGTAGCGAGCCATGTCTTTTGGCCCGAGGTCGAAGCCGGTCTCGGAGAGCGGGTTGGGCAGGCCGGCGTTGGGGTAGCAGGAGATGGCTACTCCGGCTTTCTCGGAGAGCTCTTCTAAGAACGGGTACATCAGGTCCGGGCCGAGGGAGCAGTTTAGGCCTACGGACAACGGCTTAACGTGCTGCACGGCGTTCCAGAAGGCTTCGGTGGTTTGGGCGGAGATTAAGGTCTCGCCTCCCCGGCCTACTGCGGCGGAGATCATGACTGGGAGTTTTATGTGGTCCTCGTCGAAGACTTCCTGGATAGCTACCAGGGCGGCCTTTGCGTTCAGCGAATCGAAGATGGTTTCTACCAGGAGTACGTCGACTCCGCCGGCGATGAGGGCTCGGGCTTCGTGCTTGTAGGCGGACTTGACCTGGTCGAAGGTGACTACGCGGAAGCCCGCGTCGTCGGCGTCGGGGGAGTTGGAGAGGGAGACGGTCAGGGGTCCTATGGCTCCGGCTACGAAACGCTGACGGTTGGTTTCGTTGGATACGCGGTCCGCCCATTGACGGCATTGCTGGGCGGATTTTTCGTTGATCTCCCAGGCAAGGCCGTTGAGGAACGGGTCTTCGATGACCTTTTGGTAGAAGGCGGGGTCTTTGCGGCCCCCATGCTCGCGGGGGTCTTCTACGAAGAATTCGCTTTGGGTGATGCTGGTGGCTCCGAAGGTGTTGGTCTCGATGATGTCTGCTCCGGCTTCTAAGAAGCGGCGGTGGATGTCGCAGATCATGTCCGGCTGGGTCAGGGAGAAGAGATCCCCGTTGTTCAGCAGGTCTTTTTTCGAGTCCTGGAAGCGGTTGCCACGGATGTCGGATTCCTTCATGCCGTAGGTGCGGATGGTGGTGCCCATCGCTCCGTCGATGATGGCGATTCGGTTTTCCAGGATTTTTTGTAATGGGTGTTGAGGGTTTGTTGTCATTTTTCCCCGGGGCGGCTTAGCAGGTCCATGCCGTTGATCGGTCATAGCTCGCCTTTTTTATTATAACGAGGGCGTCAAACGGGGCGGTTTGGGGGACGGGGTTGGGGGTTATCGAGGGATCGGCGATCGGGGAGCTGCCGGGGTTGGTAGCTACCGACCCAGGTCTCAGAGGCGAGATCCACGGCAAGCCGGGATAGACCCGGGGCACCCTTGTCAACTTTCCTTGGGGGTTGGGGCGGCGGTTCACGGTTGTTTTTTGTTGGTTGGTCACAGAAGGCTTGTTGTCGATGACCGCGGCTTCTAGTGTTTGGCCCATGCCAGGATTCATCCTTTCTTTTGCCGCGATATTTTTATGGTTTGCCGTGGGCTATGCACAAGAGGTTCATCCCGCGGACGTGGCCGCGCCAGCTACGCAGACCTTTCCCCTTGCCAATACACAGGACCTGTTGGGCAATGGGGTTAAGGCGGAAGCAGTGGAGTATCTGGGCCGCAAAGCAATCCGTCTGACTACCGTGGCCGAGGATGGGGATGGACTTGCGGTGGTCAAGGGAACGAATTTTCGCGATGGGACGATCGAGGTGGACGTGGCCACCAAGATTACCAGGCCCCCCGGGGTGCGGATGCCTGGCTTTATCGGAATTGGCTTCCGGGCTCATCCGGAGGCATCGCGGTATGAGCTGTTTTACCTTCGGCCGGGCAACTCCACCTCAGACGACCAGGCGATGCGCAATCATTCGGTGCAGTATTCTTTCGAGCCTAATTTTGGGTGGGAAAAGCTACGGCGGCGGTGGCCTTTTATCTACGAGGCCTATGCGGATTTGCAGTTAGACGCGTGGACCAAGGTGAAGATCGAAGTGCGCGGCCGGGTGGCGAAGCTGTATGTGAATGGGTCGGAAAAGCCGAGCCTGGTGGTGGATGGCTTGAAAGGCGAGGACCTGCAGGGCGGTATCGCCTTGTGGAGCTACTCAGGAGAGGAAGCTTACTTTTCTAACCTGCGAATCAGCAATGCGCCACCGGAACCGCTGGAGAATGGGGGAGACGCCGCCGGCACATGGGAGGTAGAGTGTGCGAGCGATGCCGGCAAATTCGGGGGCACGATGAAATTAGTTCGACAAGACAGTAGTCTCGTTGGGATATGGTCGGGCGCGTTTGGCCCGGATCAGGCAGTGAGCGGCACGTGGCGCGATGGGTACGTTGAACTTAGCTTCAGTGGGACTTGGCCGGACCAACCGGGAACTGTGACTGCGACACTTGCCGGTTGGATCGATGGGGATGCGGCCAAGGGGAGGATGAAAGTGGAAGGCCGAGCCGATGGACGGTGGAGTGCGGTGCGGAAGAAATGACGCCAGGATTTGGGGAAAGCGCAGCCCTCAGGGGCTAAAGCCCATCGTTTTGTTTCCTGTATGTACGGGCTGAAGCCCGTACCCTTCTGGGAAAGGAAGACGTACCGCAGGGCCTAACGGCCAGATGGTTTTGCCCGGTTTATGTACGGGCTATTGATGACTGCAAAACTATGTCCGGGTCAGTCTGTTTCGAGTCAATTTTGAAAACTGCTTTGTATCAGGGCACGACTTCAGTCGTGCCGAAAAGAGCTAGTAGCACGAGGGCTTTAGCCCCTGCGGCGCTATCTCTCTCTCAGTTCGGCTTCGGCAGCGTTCGGCAGCTCAGCCTGCGAGGAGGACATTACCTTTGCAGCATTCAATAAAGTCCGCACCCTCAGCATTGAGTTTTTCCGCAGCGACATTTACCCAATCGGGAGACGCAGCAAGTCCCACAGGCGGCTTTTGCCTTCCAGCGTGACGCGGACGGCGCGCGTGCCGCGGATGGGGACTACCCACCGGAGTTCCTGGAAACGGCGGTACATGGCGCAACCGAGAGTGCCGGCGAGGTGGTGCCGGCGTTCCGTCCAGTCGAGGCAGCGGCGAGCTAACCTGTTGGGCGCGAGGTCTTGAGGGAGCTCCATGCCGAGCGATTGGAACCAGGCGCGTCCGGACGGCGTGACGGTGTAGATCTTTGGGCCAGACGGTTTGAGCAAGGCGCGATGTTCCAGCTCCTGGGCGATGTGCACTCCGAGCCAACCGGCCAGATGTGTGTAGCAGGTGCGCGCGTGGGCGAGGCTGCCGGCGGTCACCTTGTGGGTTGGCGCAGTGGATTCCGCGGAGCGCAGTCGCGGCGTCAGCACCAGTAGGGCCTCAATGGCATCGGCTACTTCGGGGCTGGATAGGCGGTAGTATCTGTGCCGGCCTTGACGCTCGACGCTCAGCAAACCTCCGTCGATCAACCTGGCGAGATGGCCGCTCGCGGTTTGTGGCGCGACGTTCGCGATCGAGGCAAGCTCTCCTGCAGGCAGTGCTAATCCATCCATCAGGCTCAGCAGAATGGCGGCCCTGCCCGGGTCGCCGAGAAGATTCGCGGTCAACGACAGGTCTTGATGCATATCTTATTGTGTCATTGAACAAAGGTGAAATACTTCGGCGCAGGCCGAAATGTTTTAGCGTGCTCGCGGGTTAGGATTCGTTTTGGAGGGTAGTCCATGATCACGCTTCATCTGCGTTACACCATCGACCCGAACAAGTTATCTGCCATAAGAACCTATGTCGAAGCGGAGCAGAAACCGATCACCGAATGCGGGGGCAGGATCGTAGGGTATTTTCTTCCCACCGACTTTGCCGGCGCCACCAACGAAGCCTTCGGCGTCATCGATTTTGGTTCGCTTGCGGAATACGAGGTCTACCGCGCCAAGCTGGCCGCGCACCCGCTGCATATACAGTATGTCGAGGCTCTGGAACGAACGGGCGCTTTGCTATCGATTCAACGTTCGCTCATTCACCGGGTAGAGGCGAAAGAGGAGTTTCAACCGTGAGCGGGCCGCAGGCCTTCCGGTGATGCTGCTGCACGGGTGGCCGGATGCTCCTCGGGGCTGGGAAAGCGTGGCAGGTAGGCTTCGCGATGCGGGATGGAGAACGATCATCCCGCGGGGGACGCTTAAACGGCGAAGACACGGCCGAGAAATGTAAGCATCGCGGTGTTGAATTGCTCAGGCCGCTGCAGGGGTGCGAAGTGACTGACTCCCCGGAGCAGGATGAATTCGGCGTTGGGAATGCTGCGGGCGAGATATTCGGCGTGATCGAGTTTGATGAATTCGTCGCGCTCGCTTTGTACGACCACGACGGGCAAGCAAATCTGAGCGAGATCGCGCGCGGTGTAATTGGGCTGGGTTTTCATCATCAGGCTGACGGCTTCGACGAAGGCCTTGAAGTTGCCCGGCGTGGGCGATAGCCGGGCGTAGTCTTTGGCGTGGCGGCTGAAGCAGCGGTTCACGACTGGCCCAGGTTTGAATTGCTTTACGCCGCTGGGATCCATGTTGCAGGCAAAGAAGAACACGCCGGCGATGCGCGCGGGAGCTTGCTTTGCGAGGATCATCGCGATGCAGGCGCCGTCGCTCCATCCGACTATCCCCACGTTTTGGAGTTGCAGTGCATCCATCACCGCCAGGACGTCGGAGGCCATCAGCTCGTAGCCGTATGGCCGCTCGTCGCGTGTACTGCGGCCGTGGCCACGGCTGTCGATGAGGATGGCCCGATAGCCGTTTTTGACAAGCGCTGGAAGCTGGTAACCCCAGTTGCCACTATGGCCGAGCCCGCCGTGCAGAAGAATGACCGGGGAACCGGATCCGTAGGTGGCGTACCAGATCCGAGCACCGTCGTGTTTGACGTAGCCTTGCTGGTTTGGGACCGGCAGAGGTACGGCTCCCTGCGCTTCGAACTTCTTGAGTTTGTCGTCGTTGATTTCTATTGATTCGCCAGCCAAAGGCTAAACCCCAAACTGCCGCAGATGATGATCGAGATGCTTGTACATCAGGATCGCCCATTCATCGGGCGTGAGCCGTCCAAAAAAGCTATGCGGATGCGTGGTGCAGCCCCGCGGCCCAGCCGCGGCAAACCGGTCAATCAACCCACACAGACGCTCCCGTTCCGTTGCCAGGTCCCGGTCATCCTGGACTATGAGACCTTCCGCCGTTGGCGAATTCCGGCGCATTGGTTCGTCGTCCCTGAGCGCCAGCGGCTTGATGACCCGACCGATGAGGACGCCTACCAACTTGCGAGGCAGAAGCTTGTCCCCTAACGCCATCTCCAGGCCGGCCGAGCAATGCGCCACGGCTTGCGGTGCATTCATCCTGCCCCACAGGTGCTCGCTTTCCGGCTTCAACTGCGCGACCCGCTGCTTCACTTCTGCCACCCTTACCGGTTCAAAGAGATTCTTCATGGGGAAAGCCTCCTTTCGCGCCCGCCGGGATCGTAGCCGTCGGCATGATCGCATGCAGATTATATATTCCTATATAAGAATATGGATCGTGGAAATTGGTCAAAGAGTATTCTGCTCCGTGAACAGGGTTCTGAAACAGCAGCGTGGCCTTTCAGAGCCTGGTGTCGAGAACAACCACAGACTGGAGGCAACTGATGGCCGGTCCCCGCGCTCACGGGCTCCCCAGCCCGACGATCTGCACCTGGATTGTGATTGCCATGGTTGCCATGGTGGTTATTCCTGCAGCCATCACTCTCTACTCCGTGCACCAGCCTGCCCCGCTCGTGCCTGTCAACCAGAATGCGACCCCGCACGGGTACACATTGAGCCTTCTGCTCTTTATCATTCCCAGCGTTGTGATCGCGGGATGGTTTTTGCCCAGCGAGGGATTGCATGTCCCCCGGCGTGCTTTCTACTGGACCCTGGGCATTCTGGTTCCGCTGGGATTCCTGCTCGATTTTGTTTTTGCGCAGTGGTTCTTTGACTTCCCAAACCGGGGCGCAACCCTGGGGATTCAAAGTCCTGCGCTGGGCGGCGCGGTTCCGGTGGAAGAGTACGTTTTTTATTTGACCGGCTTTCTTACGGTTCTTCTTTTGTACGTCTGGCTGGGTGAATTCTGGCTGGCGGCTTACAACGTGGTTGATTATCGGGGCGCGGCGAAGAATGTGCAGCGCCTGTTGCAGTTTCATCCGACATCGCTGATTCTGGCCGCAGTCCTGATTGGGGCAGCGTGGTTTTTCAAGAAGCATCTTGCGCTTCCGGTGGATCAGGCGGGCTTTCCGGGCTACTTCACTTTTCTGGTTTCGGGGGCGCTGTTGCCGGCGATGACTTTCTTTCCGGTTGCGCGGCGGTTCATCAATTGGCGCGCGCTCAGCCTGACGCTGTTCTTTATGCTG
This sequence comes from uncultured Acidobacteriaceae bacterium, assembly GCA_963838445.1. Lineage (GTDB taxonomy): Bacteria > Acidobacteriota > Terriglobia > Terriglobales > Acidobacteriaceae > PALSA-350. The sequence continues at coordinate 21,466 of CAWIRT010000061.1, read as the reverse complement.
CTGGTCAGCCTGCTGTGGGAGGTCACTTTGGCCGTTCCCTACAACTGGTGGAACTTTCAGCATCGGCAGATGACGGGGATTTTTATTGGCGCCTGGTCTTATCTACCCATCGAAGAAGTGTTTGTGTGGATCGCTGTTACGTATGCCACGGCAATTCTATTTGAGGTGATTAAGGTTTGGGTGGCATCAGAACTCCCGGTGCGCGAGGTTATGCTGGGCACAAAAATGGGGCCGTAAGCCTAGTGCGGTTGCCTCATGGCGCATCTCCCGTGACCAGGTGGATTGTTCCCAGCAGGCCCGAAGAGACCGGCTTGACCTGGTCCAGATCCTGCATTTGAAAGCGGTCACCATATTTTGCGATCAACGGCTGGTAGTCGTGGGGCGGCAAGGACGCCCACGCATTGATGGCGGTGTTGTAGACCTTGATCACGAGGTGGTTCTGTCCCTGGTGCAAAGCGGCGCCTACGGCCAGCCTGTAGGGCGGATGCCATAGCGATCCGACGCGATGGCCGTTGATAAAAACAATGGCGGCTTCGCGTATTGGGGGATCGTACCAGGCGCGCATCCCGGGTCCTTCGAGGGTTCGTGGCGGGGTTACGGCTGCGCCGCCTTCTATTTCGAGAAAAGCGGCTTCGTCGGGCACCTTGCTTACCGTGAAGTCGCGCTCATAGACCGCTTCTCCGGAGTAGAACCTGGTGGTGGAATCGCTCGTCCAATCAGTCAGCGCGGGTTCCGCAATGGTTTTGTTCGTCGAGGTGAAGGTGACCTTCCAGTCCGCGCTCAGATCGGCGATCTGGGCGCCGGCGCCAGGCGCCGCGGTTGCCGGCAATGGCCTGCCGCTGAAAACAAAAATGGCTGATTCGTAGGCTGACAGGTTGATTGGGATCGCGGACGGACTGGTGTACGTCTGGCTGGGAATCGCAGTGCCCGTATCCGCATCCCATCGCTGGCCAAACTTGTGAGTCGTCGCAAAGGCTGCCCTTAGACTGACCGGGTCGTTCGATGTATTGGCGACAAAGTAGATGTCTGCAGCGGGTAGTTTGCGGCGAATGAAACCGACGTCGTGGTTGTCGCCCTGGAGCTGGAAGTCAGGCGGTGCGGCTTTGTGGAGGGCGTCTCCGAGAGCTGATTCCTCCCCAACGAAGGTCGATTTGGAACTATCAAAGAGCTGGCGAGAGAGGGATGCGATCTCGGGGACGCTTTGCCCATTTGCGTCCATCGAAGGAGCCCGCCCGGCAGAGATGACCTTTCCTCCGGCAGCGACGTACTGCTGAATCTTACGGAGAGTTTGAAGCGGAATGCGGTCGGTTGGCGGAATGACGAGGACCGGATAGTGGATGCCAAGCTTTTCGATGGCATCGGCATCGATGTAATCGATGTTATAGCCGGCGGAGAGGATCGAGGACATGAGCGCCGGAGTGATGAGGCGATCCATCTCTTCGGTGACGCTGACCTTGCCGGGCGAGAAATTTGCCCAGGCATCGTCGGTGGGCAACAACAGGGCCACCTGGTTGGCGGGTTGACCCTGGCGGAGAAGGAAGCTGGTGCGCTGAATGTAGCGTGCGACGTCCGGCATCACGGGATGCCAGGGATTATGGTCGTTGAAAACAGCGGCGGCATACAGAGACCAGCCGGGCTCGCCTACCTGTGGAGGGGAATAGGGCCAGCCATGGCCGATGATCTGATTGACGCCAATGAGGAAGTGTAGATCCACCTCCGCCTTCATATCCAGGGGCGTTGCGCGAAAGGCCGGGGAGTGCAGCCAGGTAAACGTCTCCGCAGAGGTTACGTTATTGGCGAAGAGATGGTTCGCCGAGGTAGCCCAGCGCAAGGTTGAGAAAGCCTGCCAGTGTGGGCCCTCACCTTCCGGCAGCGCGACCAATCGCTGGCTGGATAGACTCACGGCCGGGTCTCCGTAGGTTTGAGAACGGAATTTGGTGTGACGAGCGGTAGCCCAGGTATTGATCTGCGTGAGGTAATTTTCGTCGACCAGCTCGGTCAGAGTCTTTCCCCAGTCGTGGCGAACTCTTTCCGCTTCGGGGTTTCCGCCGGCCACCAGCTCAGGCAGATGGGGAAGCAAATCGTAACCGCGGCGGCGTTTAAATTCCGCGGGGAGATCCGGCGTCCAATCGGCGCCATAGGCTTCGAGCGAATCGGAGAAGACGGCGTAGGGCGGGGCCAGGGTAAACGCTTTGACCAGCGGCTCACCGACCGCGTTGAGGTGCGTGGCTACGGCCTGGTGGCTGAAAGGATCCAGAACCCAGCCTTCGGCGCCCACGGCAGCACGTTTTACCTGCTGCCCGGTATGGCCGGCGATGAAAACAAGCGCGGTGCGCGGAGCATCGCTCTGGGGTAAGTCTTTGGTTTGTCCCGGGGTGAGGAACTGCGCGGACGCCGCATCCCAATGCTTTGGCTCTCCGCTGACCAGGGAAATGGAAACTACCGATTCGCCTTCCGCTAGCTGAACGGTTGGAAGGGTCCTCGCCCCCGCGGGGACGGGAAGTTCGGCAACCCGAAGGCAGCCCGCTGCTTCTTTGAGGGTGGTGGCCGGACCTCCATAGGGCCAGCCGCTGCCCAGGGTTACGTCCAGGCGAAGGCCGAGTCTACGGGCTTCTGTGGCCGCATAGCTCACGTTATCCAACATGGAGGGACTCAAGAAGGGCTCATTCACCAGATGTTTCGCCGGGTCGTCGACTACCTGGGGATAAACGAAAGCGAGCTCCGCCCCGCCGATGCCGTCTGCTTTCATTTGCTCTAGTTCGCGGCGGATTTCGGGTTTTTCGACGGCCAGACCGAACCACCACCAGCGCATCATGGGCCTGGTATTGTTTGGTGGATTTTCGAAGTTTGCCTTCAACTGCTCCGTGGCCCCCTGTGCATTCAGTGGGCGCATTGGTAACACACCGAAGAGTACCCCGAGGAGGCCTGCGGCCAACAGAAAGTTGTTTCGAACCATGAACGGCTGGGTCATAGGCTCCAAGAGACGAACGAGCCGAATTCTAGTCCATTAAAAAGACCGCTTCCAGTCGAGAAAATCAACCCGGGCCCCTTGATTGGCCTGCCTATCCCGCTACAATTGAATGCATGAGCACTCCCATTCAGAAAATTCCTTTGCGCCGGATCACCGGCGAAGATACAAACCTTGGCGAGTACAGCGGAAAAGTCCTCCTGGTCGTCAATGTGGCTTCGAAATGTGGACTTACCAAGCAGTACGAAGGCCTGGAGAAGCTTTATCGTGACTACCGCGATCGCGGTCTTGTGGTAACCGGCTTCCCTGCCAACGATTTCAGAGCCCAGGAGCCTGGCACCAACGCCGAGATCGAGAGCTTTTGCACGGGTACTTTTGGCGTCGACTTTCCTCTGTTTGAAAAGATCACTGTCGTCGGAGAAGAAAAGCACCCTCTGTACAAGGAATTGATCGCAGCCCAGCCGAAGGCCATTAGCACATCCGAGGTTCCGTTCAGCGAAAAGTTGAAAGGCCACGGGATAGAGCCGAATGATGAGCCGGAAATTCTGTGGAATTTTGAGAAGTTCCTGGTTGACCGGAGCGGCAAGGTGACGGCGCGCTTTTCTCCGAACACCACGCCCGATGATCCGGCGTTGGTAAAGGCGCTCGAAGCGGAACTGGCAAAGCAGTGAGGTCAGAGGGCGCCGCGTTAGACGTGGCGCCCCCCCTGTCTTCCGGGAAGGTGTTATCGGAGTGGAATTCTTAAAACGTCGACGCTTTCTCCCCGGCGGATTCGTTTTAACTGACGTTTGAGGTGGCTTGTTGGGTCTTCGGGTCCACCGTCACCGTCGTCTTCCGCGTCCTCATCGTATTTCTCTTCGAGGACATATTCGACGGTGGGCCGGGTGAGGACTTGCAGGTTTTGCATCGCATTCCCGAGTGACGACGCGGATGGAAAATAGCCGAGATTCTTCCGTCCCGCGCGCCTTCTTCGCCTCCATCGGGCGCGCCTGATATAAAAAGTGCCCAGCAATACAACGACGGCTACATACGGGTTTGCAAGAAAGAATGCAACGAGATTCATGTGAATCCCTACGGAGGACGAGCGCGTGCTTACGGTATGTGAGGCGAAGGCGTGGAGCGGCCTAAGTGAACCGATCACGCTCGCCAAAAAGGTAGGGATTTAAACGAATCTGAAGGGTGGGGGCCGCTCAAAAGCGGGAGGCAAAGCAGGCGCGACAGGCACATTACCGAGTCGTAAATAGGCCATCCGCGACAGGTAACGATGAGATGTTGTTATCCCGATGAATAGAAGCGGGATGAGCAGGAAACAGGCTGGCGCATCCGGGCCGCAAGGATGGGGAAGCAGAAGGAGCACAAGGCAGAAGAGGATGGCCACCACCGCAATACAGTTCAGTCTTCGTCGATTACGGTGATGGCTCATGATCGATCTGCTGGTGGGGCGAGTATAGACGATTTCTCGTCCCGGGATGTGCTCCTTAACCGATATGGGTTTGATCGACCCTATAAAAGCGATTGCTGGGCTGCGCCTATCGTTTTCGGCCCATGTACGCTGGGGCGAACATGGGGCACCCGTCCTGTTTCCTTCGATTTTTTCGGCAGCCTCAGAGGCTGAAGTGTTGCCCTGAATTGGGTTTGGGGTCATGGGTTTACGCGGATGAGCGGGAAGCCTGTGCCTTCCGGGGCGGCGTCGCTGGTGCGGAATAGCTTAGCGTGGGTGGCATCGACTAATTCAACACGGAAGCTGACCAGCGAGTTATCTCTGCGGTGCATATCGAAGGTCAACTTTTCCGGCGCATAGTTCAAGTTCTCCATGGGGCCGACAGCCTGGCCGAACACGTAGGGAGTGCCACCGTCAGAGTTGCGTTTGATCATGTAGAAGACGGCGCTTCCAATGGCTTGGCCGGCGTCCTGTTTGATGTTGAGATCGATTGTCGGAAGATTATTTTCCGTACCGTGCCACTCACCAACCAGGGAAGTCTGGCCATAGCCGGCGATCGAGCCGGCCAGCAGGGATGCGGCGACGAGGTATTTCTTAAGGCTTTTCATGGTGAATTCTCCGTTTCTGATCGACCGGCTAACGCTCGCGGCCCATTGCTGTGGTGGCAAGCGTTCCGCCGAGGCCCATCGTTTCGACAGCGGTTGAGGGGACGATGACCATGGCTCCCTTCTCTTTCATTGCCTCGTAGAGCATGTTCATCGCGCGTAGGTGCAGGGCTCCGGGATTGTCGCCGTAGATTCTGGCGGCCTCGGCAAACTTGATGGAGACCTGGGTTTCGGCGTCGCCGAGAATCAGTCGAGCCTGGCGTTCGCGTTCCGCCTGCGCCTGCTGAGACATTGCGTTTTCCAGGGCCTGGGGAATACGGACGTCGCGAATCTCAACCGACTGGATAGTGATGCCCCAGGGATTGGTCTTGGCATCGAGAATCAACTGCAGTTGCTGGCCCATACTCTCGCGCTCGGTGATCATCTGCGCCAGCTCGTGCCGGCCAATGGATTCACGAAGAGCCGTCTGAGCACTCATGTTGACGGCGTCGGTAAAGTTTTCGACTTCGAGAATGGATTTTTCGGCGTTCCAGACGAGCCAGAAGATAATGGCGTCCACGTTGACCGGGACAGTGTCGCGGGTGAGTGTCGATTCGGCGGTAACCGTAGCCACACGAACCCGCTGATCGACAAAGCGGCTGAGCGTGTCCATCACCGGCACGATGAGGAATATGCCGGGACCGCGGAGGCCACGATACCGGCCAAAACGGAGAACCGCGACGCGTTGCCACTGCTGCACGACCTTGATGGAGAACAATAGGTAGATCCCGACAGCGATGCCGGCCAGGAGCGGCGCGGGCGAATGAAGCAGTCTGCTCACCGCAAAGCCGGCGGCCAGGCAAGCAAGAAGGGCTGCGATTCCCGGCCCGCTGATATCGACGTCCAAGGTTCTACCCATGCTGTTCATCGTTTTTCTCCTTTTGGTTTCAGGGTCCTTCCCTGCTTGCCTTCTGCAACACGATCACGCAGGGCTATCATCAATTCTTCAAGATTGAATCCGCCGGCGCCGGCCCGGGCAGCAAACTCTTCGACCAATTGCTCCAGGCCGCGGGAATGCTCGACCGCATCGCGATCGATGGTCTGCTGAGCCACAAAGGTGCCCGTGCCCTGCTGGGTGTCGAGAATGCCGCGGATTTCCATTTCGCGATAGGCACGCATCACGGTGTTGGGGTTGATCTCGAGATCGACGGCAACCTGGCGGACCGTGGGGAGCTGATCGCCAGGGACCAGGAGGCCCCCGGCAATGGCAGCCTGGACCTGGTCAATGAGCTGGCGGTAGAGGGGGACGCCACTCTGCATGTCGAGGCGGAAGGTAAAGGGCCGCCGGACTGGAACTGGAATCTTCATGCAGATGAATAATGTACTAGTGTACTAGTACATGTCAAGAGAAAATTCAGAGAGGGTAAGAGGGGGCTTCCATTGGGTAGCGGGGAGGGGTGGAGGCGCATTGCAAATCCCCCCACGGCAGGCCGGGGCAGGCGGGACAGGTCGGCTTCGCTCGGAGCCTGTGACTTTTTAAATTTCCCTTGTAATCTGTGGCTGGAAAGCTGGGAAGAGCACCTGCTAACAAGCATCGCCGGGGTTCCTTCGGCTACGCGCCATACACCCTCTGTTATGCGATAGATCTGCGAGGCGCTTCGCTCAGAGCTTGTGACTTTTTTGATTTGGCCTGTAGTTTGTGGCTGGAAAGCTGGGAAGAGCATCTGCTAACAAGCATCGCCGGGGTCCTTCGACTGCGCGCCATAGGCCGTCCGTTATGCGATAGATCCGCGCGGCGCTTCGCTCAGGATGACGGCTTTGTGGGGGGTGAAAGGCATTCGGTTAGCTACTCAGAAAACACGAAAAGATCGAAAAAGTCACAGGCTCTCAGGATGACGCCTTTCTGGAGGGGACTAAACAACATCTGGTCGGGTGCAAAAAGACAAAGGGGAGGGTAGGGGTTTCCTTTCGGGTTCCGTTGGGGATTGAGTTATTCAGGGTCTGCGGGGTAGCGACAATGCTGTGCCGAGCAAGGTGGCCAGGAGGGCAATGTTCAGCCAGGCAAACCAGTCGCCCCAGCGGGAATAAAGGGTCACATCGTGATGCACGGGCACCGATGTGACAACGGTTGCGAAGGGGAGAAACATGGTGTCCTGTTGGGCAAGCACACGTCCGCGATCGTCGGTCGCATAGAGGATGCTTCTCTTGGCCGAACGAGCGACGCTAAACCCGCCTTCCACGCCACGCATGATGGCAATGCTGCCGTGTGACCATCCGTCCAGAGAGAAGTCAAAGGCGGGAACGATCATCAACCCTGCTCCATCGTTCGCGTACTGCCGGCTCAAAAGAGGGAAATCCATGTCCTTGCAAATCTGCAACCCCCAGATGCCTGAAGGCTCCTTCACGGTCGAGCGTGTAGTTGCCGGCGTGAACTGGTCCTCCCAGTGCGGCAGCAGGTGATGCTTGTCATAGGTGGTGACCAGCTTGCCGTCAGGCGCGTAGAGCCTCTCCTCATTCGAGGACATCTTCGGCCGGATCCGGTCGACTCCAATGGCGACGAAGGCGTTCGCCTCCTTAGCCATTGCGCCGAGTTTCTCATCCGCTGCGGCGACAGATGCGTCGGTGATGGGACCACTGTGCTCGGGGAGCACGAAAATCTGAATTCCCTGCCCTTCCATGGACCGTATCTTTTTAGCGAACCGGTCGTACATCGCGAACGTCTGCTCGGGTGTGAAGGCCAGCACCATCTCCGAATCGTCCGAGGCGATGAGCGCGACTTTGAGGGTGGGTACATTTTTCGGCGATCTCGCCAGGCGCAGGAATCCGTAACCGAAGACAGAGAGGAAGAAGACCGCCGCCGTCGCCGCGAGAGCCTGCTTCTGCGGGACCGGACCGCGGCTCAGAAGCGCTGCCACCGCCGCGGCGAAGAAGAGGATGGAGAAGCTTATCCCCCAAATCCCGGTCACGGCGGCGAGTTGCAGAATGGGCGGAAAATGCATCTGGCTATAGCTGATGTTTCCGATGGTGCCGTGGATCGATACCAGTGAAGTCAGATACTCATACGTTACCCAGAAGGCGGGGACGATGAGCGCGGCCTGCCATAACCGGCCCCGCACCACGCGGTGACGAAACAGCACAACAACTGTAGCAAATAAACATGCCGGGACGATCGCATTGAGCAGTGCGACCCATATCGGGGTCACAATCGACATGTAATACCAAATGTTGAACCCACCAAGCGCATAGGCTGCGGCGGCGACGAGAAACGCCTGTGCGGCTGAGACGCGGGGCGCGAGCCACAGGACGGGAATCGGCGCCAGCCAGAGAAGCATCCAGGCGGGAGCCAGCCCGGTTCCAAAAAAGAACAGGGCTGCCGACACGCTGAGGCATAAGGCAACAAGGGCAGTAACGCTAGGCTTTAAGGCCATGGATCAACCTCCTGATCGAACGGCGTACTAATGCGCGAAATTCCTTCTCTGATAGAGCGAACCGGCCGCCGCGGTAAAGGGAAACATAACCGTGGGTATGGGCCCACAGTTCCATCGCTACTTCCCACACATCGTCCTGTTTCAAGTAGCCGGCTTCCATTGCTTTCTGCAACAGGTCGGCTACTGGATTCAAAGTGGGCGAGCGGCGGGCGCGGAAATCCTCGGGAAAGCGGCGCGCACCCGGCCTGGGCTCCGCAAATACGTAGTCGAAGATGCGCGGGTGGGCGAAGGAGTAGTCGATATAGGCGTCCATACAGGTTAAGAGCCGGGATTCGTAGGTACCTCGCTGAGGAAGCGCTTGAAAGGACTCGAGGTACTTGGTGAACTCGCGGTCCACCACAAAGTTGAGAAGTGCTCTTCGGTCGGCGAAGTGGTGATAGATCGCCATGGGCGTGATCCCCACGGCGGTGGCCACCCTCCGCATGCTTACGCCGTCTTCTCCGTTTGTTTCCAGGAGCTTGAGGGCCGTCTCCGCAATCCGTTCTTCGGTCGCCTGATCCATCTCCTATACAGTGTATAGGAGATGGATATACGGTGTATAGGGGTTACTAAAGATTTGCTTGAGGGCCCAGGTCTCCAGACCCGCGGCGAGCCGGGGCAGGCGTGGGGCACCCTTCTCAACCGCCCTCGGGTTCAGTGGAACCTAGACACTTCTAAACCGAACTTGCGACATTTTGCACGGCCGAGAAGGAACCGCAGATCTCTCCACTACGCTACGCTCCGGTCGAGATGACAAATTTGTTGAGCCACAAACGGCTATTCTTCGGACTGGCACCGCAGATATCTACCTGCAACAAAATTCGTCATCTCGACCGGAGCGTAGCGTAGTGGAGAGGTCCGCGGTTCCTTCTCGGGCCCTCAGGTTCAGTGGAACCCTGCACAGACGCTGTTACTTGATTCCGATGACCATGGAGTCGGGTCCGACCAGATGCTCCACCCGGGTTTCGCGGAACCCGGCTTCTTTCATCCAACCGGTACAGTCGGCACCGGTGTAGTCGAAGCCACCAGCGGTTTCGATCAGCATATTCAGGCTCATCAGCAAGCCGAAGACGTTGCTGGAGCGATTGTCGTCAATGATGCTTTCGTAGACGATGTAGGCGCCGCCCAGGGGCAACGCTTCCCAGGCCTTGCGGATCAACATTCGTTTTGTTTCCAGATCCCAATCATGAAGGATGTGGCCCATCATCACTACATCTGCCTTCGGCAATGGCTGCTCGAAGAAGCTACCCGGTTGGAACTTGACTCGCGACGAGAGCCCATTGGCTTGCACATATTCTTCAAAAATGGGAGCCACGGCGGGGAGATCAAAACCAACCCCCTCAATTTGCGGATTGGCCAAGGCCACCTGGGTGATCAAGTCGCCCTGAGCGGTACCGACATCGAGGGCAGTGCGGTAATGGTCCCAGGGAAATTTGCGCGCGATGGCCAGGTTTCCGCCGTGGCTCACACCGGTCATGGCTCGCAGAAACTCCCTTAAGCGGGCGGGATCGGCATAGAGAGCCGCAAAGGGGTCGGGGCCGCCGTCTGTGGTCTCGTTTTGCGGTAAGCCGGTGCGCAACGCGGTGGTGAGATGGCCCCAAAAGGGATATAGGCGATGATTGGCCATCTCGAGGATGCCGCCAATGTAGGAGGGCTTGCGCTTATCGAGGAAGAGATCGGTCGAGGGGGTGTTGGAGTACTTCCCGTCGCTCCGTTGGAGAAAATCGAGCGCGACCAACGCATCGAGGAAATCGCGGGCGGAGCGCCGATGCAAGCCAAGGCGCCCCTGCAAGGTTTCAAGGTCCTCGGGATGTTGCGCCAATTCCGTGAATAGCCCCATCTCGACCGCACTCAACAACACTTTTGAAGCCCAGAATCCGGTACCGACCTGCAAGATATGACCTGGCTGTGGTTCGTTCATACGTGGCCCTCCTTTGGCCAACGGGAAGTATGGGATGGGAAGAGGCTCCTGGATCTTACACGGAGATGGTGGCCGCGTTCTATGACATGGACTGCCGGGACCTGGCACCAGTGCAACCCGGGAAAACAGTTTGGGATCTTAAACGTTGATATCAACGCGCGTTCCTTAGGTGACTAAATGGGTGGAAACGAGCGTCACATTAAGAATGGCGATCCTGTTGTCCTGGAGACATCACGCGGGCCTAGCCGCATTCCGACCGGCATCTCGGGTTTGGACGATATCCTCAACGGTGGCCTGCCGCAAGGGCACTTGTACCTGGTGGAAGGCGATCCCGGAACCGGCAAGACGACGCTGGCCCTCCAGTTCCTGCTGGCAGGGATCAAGCAGGGCGAGCGTGTGATTTATGTGACCCTGTCGGAATCGAGAAGAGAGCTGGAGGAAGTTGCCCGCTCTCACGGGTGGTCCGCGGAGTTACTGCAGATTTACGAGATGACGCCCGCGGAGGACGATCTAAGCCCGGAAGCTCAGTACACAGTTTTTCATCCATCCGAAGTCGAACTGGCCGACACCATGACGGCGATTCTCGAACAAGTGGATGCAACGCAACCCCGGCGGGTGGTCTTTGACTCGCTCTCGGAGCTGCGTATGCTGGCGCGAGACCCGTTGAAATACCGGCGGCAGATTTTGTCGTTGAAGCGTCATTTCGCGGGCAGGAATTGCACCGTTCTGTTGCTGGATGACCGCACGGCCGAAGGCAGCCACGATCTGCAGCTGCAAAGTATCGCGCACGGTGTGATCATGATGCAAAGCCTGGAGCGGGATTTTGGAATAAAGCGCCGCCGGGTGGAGGTGCGTAAGCTTCGCGGATCTTCTTATCGCGAGGGATTTCACGACTACACGATTGAAACCGGCGGCATCGCGATATATCCGCGGCTTATTGCGGCCGAACATAAGCCTGGGTTTGAACGTAAATGCGTGTCTAGTGGGATACAGGCGCTGGATGACCTGTTCAGCGGAGGTATCGATACCGGGACAAGTACCTTGTTCATGGGCCCTGCCGGCTGCGGGAAATCCACTTTAGCGCTGCGCTATGCGGTTTCCTCTGCCCAGCGGAACGAGAAAGCGGTGATCTTTACCTTTGATGAGGCTCTTGCCACGATGCTGGAACGTGCCAAGGGTCTCGGCATGGACATGGCGCCTCTGCTCGCCAGCGGGTTTCTGGAGATCCAACAGATTGATCCCGCCGAACTTGCTCCGGGTGAATTTGTATCGCGAGTACGCCGCCTGGTGGATGAGGATCATTTGCGGGTGGTGGTGTTGGACAGCTTGAACGGGTTCCTCAATGCCATGCCGCATGAGCAGTTCCTCTCCATGCAGTTGCACGAGTTACTCACGTATCTCGGGCAGCAAGGGGTGGCCACCATTCTCTGCCTGGCACAACACGGTTTCATCGGGAGTATGCAGTCCCCGGTCGACGTGAGCTACCTGGCGGATACAGTTCTACTCTTTCGTTACTTCGAACATGCCGGCGAAATCCGCCAAGCCCTTTCCGTGATCAAGAAACGGAGTGGTCCTCACGAGCGAGCGATCCGGGAACTTGTTTTTGGGAACGGCGAGATTTCAGTGTGGCGAACCATTGAAAGAGTTCAAAGGAGTTCTTTCGGGAATTCCAAACTTCGTCGGCAAAGATATTCATCTGGAGAATTCCGCTGCCTCCTGAGACTGCGCCCACCGCGCACGATCATCGAACCATCATCGTGGCACCCACGGGCAAGGATGGGCGTCTGATTGCGAGCCTGCTCGAACGCCTTACGATACCCTGCCATATCGCGACCTCGATCACCGAAGCGTGTGCCATGATTCGTGAGGGAGCGGGCGCCGCCATCATTTCCGAAGAGGCTTTCGTTGGCAATGCGGTTGGCGAACTGCTCCAGACCCTGCAACAACAGCCCTCGTGGTCCGACTTTCCGCTGATCCTGCTCACGGTGAGCGGGCGGGTCACGATTGAGAGCGAGCGTATGCGAGAAATGCGCCGCCCACTAGGGAATGTCTTTCTGCTGGAGCGGCCGCTTCGTCCTGAAACATTGCTGAGCACGCTCGAGATCGCATTGCGGGGCAGGGAAAGGCAATATCAAATCCGAGATCAGATCCAGCAGTATGCGCTTGCCCAGGAAGCCCTGCTGAGATCGGAGAAGTTGGCGGTTACGGGCCGATTGGCGGCGAGTATTGCGCACGAGATCAATAATCCACTGGAAGCAGTCACCAATTTACTGTTTCTAATTCGCAGCGATACCTCAGCCGAGCAGCGCAAGAAGTACCTGGCGCAGGCCGAACAGGAATTGGCTCGGGTCGCCGAGATCACCAAGCAGACGTTGCGTTTCTATCGTGAGCCCAGCCAACCAACCGAAACCAGAATCGCTAGCGTACTTGATTCGGTGCTGATGCTCTTCGGCCAGCGCCTGGTATCTGCCGGCATCAAAGTGGAGCGGGAAGAGCGTTCGGCGTCCGCGGCTGTTCTTTCCACCCCGGGGGAGCTTCGACAAGTGATTGCCAACCTTGTGGGAAACGCAATTGACGCTATGCTTGCGGGCGGGCGTTTGCGGATTCGCATCTCCCAACACCGGGATCCGCATCATCCGGGCAAGGTTGTTCGCGTTACCATCGCGGATACAGGCACGGGAATTCCGAGGGACGTGCTGCCGACAATCTTTGAACCCTTCGTCACCACCAAAGGGGATACAGGAACGGGGTTGGGCCTCTGGGTGACGTCAGAAATCATGAAGCGAAACGGCTGGAAAATTCGTGTTCGCAGCTGCGGCAAACCAGGGAACAGTGGAACAGCGTTTTCGATCGCTATCCCGGTTTGCGCGCAATAGGGCCGAGTCAGTCCGGCGTTGGACGGTTGAGGACCCAATGGCGGGGTTCGATTTTGATTTGATAATGTGGCCTAGAGTGGTACTTGATAAAGGTTAAGCCTCCCTTTACACTCATCTACTGAGTCAACCCCGTTCTTCTTTGTCGTGTCGGTGCGCCGATAGGCAATAGCAGGGGAGCCGAATGGCTCTCTCGATGGGATGGAGCACGCGATCTCGAAAGTAATGAAAATTTCTAAGACGATGACAATCAAGGAAGCTGCCGCCGTCTGGAACGATCCCCGGGCCGATTTTCTGGAGAAATGGGGAGAGATGCTCAATGTGCGGCTAGACGAGATAACTCGGGACCACCTGAAAAAATATCAAAGGGAACGGATCCGGGAGTCGCCGCAGTGCATTGTCGACGTGGAAGTGCGAGCGCTTACCGAATTGCTTAAGCATGCTGGTCTTAGCGGGTTAAGAGGCGACGAGGTAGCTTAGTCTCGCTCGCGTTTGCCCCCATGCTCAAGCTGGCGCAGATAAGCGGCGCTGTCGTAGTGGCCCTGGGACTCAGCGATCAATCCGTCCTCTCCGATGCACCACATCTCGAAGCCGCTGATGCGCACCGGGCGCCCAGTCCCACCTGGCCCGCTGTTGGTACCGATCAGTGTCCAGGAGTACACAACCCCATCGTCCTCTGCAGAGGCGTCGTCCAGTAACACCTGCAAATCTGGAAACGCCGTCATGTATCCCTGAACGGTCTCGGTAATGGCCTTCCTGCCCAGGGCGGGAGTGCCGCCATTCACGCCTAGGCTGCCCTGGGGGGAATAGAATGCGGCAACGCTGGAGGCTTTCTGACTGCACCATGCCGCGGTGTAGCGGGTGGCGAAATCGCGCAGGGCTGCTGGATCGAAAGCCATTTTTTGCATTTCTCCGGCAGTTAGGTCCGCTTGGCTGGGGAGCAGCCATATCGTATAAGCTGTTCTCGCACGTGAGCAATTGCCGGAGGTTGCATGAGAGTGAAGGAAGGCCTGTTCATCGCTATATGCGGGGTCATGTTGAGTGCGGGCGCGGCAAACGCTCAGGTTATCGTTCGCGGCGGTCCTCCGCCGGCGGTGGTGATCGAGCGCCCTGGACCGCCTCTGCATCGAGGCTGGGTCTGGATCCCTGGGTACTACCGATGGAACGGGAGACGGTATATCTGGGTGGGTGGACGTTGGGCGAACCCACCCCGGCCTCGCGCGGTGTGGATTCCCGGACGATGGGTTCCCCGGGGCGGGGGCTATGTGGCGCTAGCCGGTTTCCGGCCGAAGATGTGCCGAGGGGGTTAATGGGGGTGTGAAAGTGCTCCCTCGGGGCCTGATCAGCCGTCCCTGCGGGGCTCCGGTTCTCATGCGGACTGTGTAGTCTTCTAAGGAAAAAACGCGCCTCAGGGGCTAAAGCTCATCGTTTTGTCTCCTGTATGTACGGGCTGAAGCCCGTACCCTTCAGCATTTGCGCCGGGGATAAATCCCCGGCCTACCCTAAAACCGAGGTTTTCCGCAGCCTGTTCAGCCGTGTTCCGTACAGAACATTTACGGCACGGCCGGAAGAGGCTGCGGAAAAAGCCGGATCGGGCAAGAAAGCATGCCCCAGGGGCTGAAGCCCGGGAAGTTCGGGGGCTAGAGTCCAGAGCTTGTTATCGTCTAACAGACGTGAGAGAGCCCGGAGACAGCTAAGGTCCCGGGGCATTGGGGAGGTGGGGATGAAACTCTTACTATCATTACTGACGACCTGCCTCGTGTTGCCATTGGGGGCGCCAGGTGCGGAGACGAAAATCATGGCCACGACTACGACTGATCAGACAGCAGCGGTCGAGGGCAACAACGCGTTCGCGGTCGCCCTGTATGGTCAGCTGCGGAGCCGGAGCGGCAACCTCTTCTTTTCACCTGAGAGCATTTCCACTGCCTTGGCTGTGGCTTATGCCGGTGCGCGCGGCGACACCGCGTCACAGATGGCGAAGACACTGCATTTTTCGCTACCGCCGGAGCAACTGCACCTGGCGATGGGGGCACTCCTGAAGGACCTCAATACCACCCATGATGCCTATCAACTCAGCGTGGCCAATGCACTGTGGGCGCAACACGGTTACGCCTTTCTCGATGACTACCTAAACCTGCTGAAGAACGACTATGGCGCGGGATTAAACCAGGTTGATTTCAAAGGCGCAACGGAAGCGGCGCGGCAAACGATCAACCAATGGGTGGAGCAAAAAACTCAAGACAAGATCAAAGACCTGTTGCAACCCGGCTCATTGCGATCGGACACCCGGTTGGTGCTTACCAACGCAATCTATTTCAAGGGCGACTGGCAGACGCAATTCGATAAGGCGCAGACAAAGAACGAAGACTTCCATCTATCCCAGGGGCAAACGGCAACGGCGCCTCTGATGCACCGCGAAGGCGGCTTCAACTATTTCGATGGAGGCACATTTCAAGTTTTGGAAATTCCTTACAAAAGCAAGGAGCTGTCGATGATTGTGTTTCTGCCGAAAGACATCGGCGGTCTTGGGGGGTTGGAACAATCGCTGACCGCTGGGAACACGCAGCAATGGTTGCGACGTTTAGCGCCAGTATCCAAAGTGATCGTGACTATGCCGAAGTTCAAGATGACGCAGGAATTCGAGCTTGGCGCCACGCTGGGAGCGATGGGAATGCCACAGGCGTTTTCATCGAGCGCGGATTTTTCAGGGATGACGGGGCACCGGGATTTTGCGATTTCCGCGATCATTCATAAGGCTTACGTCGACGTGAATGAAGAAGGGACGGAGGCAGCGGCGGCAACTGCGGTGACGATGAGGGCCATGGCAATGCGCCCCGTGGAGCAGGCCCCGCCCGTTTTCCGTGCCGACCATCCGTTTATCTTTGTGATTCGCGACAACGGTTCGGACAGCATTCTGTTTATGGGGCGCGTGATGGATCCTCGGACTTAGGAGAGGATTGAGTTCTGAGCGGATGATTTGGTTTGTTTCTGCGGCGGTTACGGCAGTAATACTTGCCCTCATCGCTTGATGTGCATCTCAGATCGAAAGGTTCCCTATGCCTTTGTGGTCCCCGGCCTATAACGTTACCAATCCAGGTTGAGAACTGCCGGTTTGGTGCCGTCGTATCCCATATCTCGCGAAATCCAGCAATCTTTACAGGAAATCGGGGATGTGGGGCACCCGAGTTGGGTGGTAAGGACAAGGTGATTTCGTCTATTTTTCCCGAGTAAAAAGGTCTGGATTCGGTTTTATCTGGCTAGATATGTTTATGGCGATTAGAAACAGGACGAGCGCTCTGATCATCTTCCTTCTGGTGACGGCAGCAACGAATGCCCGTGGGTCGGTTGCCCTGCTTATGGAAGAGCCCTATGGCGAATTTGGCGCGATGAACCCCACCGGGCACGCCGCCGTTTATTTCAACCGGATCTGCGCTCAAACACCCACAATGCTTCGGCCCTGCCACGACGGAGAATACGGCGTCGTAATCAGCCGCTACCACAAGATCGACGGCTACGACTGGCTCGCTATTCCGCTGGTTGGTTATCTGTACGCGGTCGATTCGCCCACCGATATTCCCGTGATCGTGGACAAAGCACAGGTCGAAGCACTTCGCGATGCCTACCGCAGAAAGCACCTGCTGGCCCTGGCACCGGACAACCGGCGAGGCGGCCCCCCCAAAGGCGAGTGGACCGAACTGGTAGGTGAGTCCTATGACCGGACCATCCATGGGTTCCAGGTGGACAGCACGCCGGCACAAGATAAGCGCTTCATTGCGATCTTTAACGACCGGCGCAACGTCGGCCACTTCAACATCCTGTTCCACAACTGTGCTGACTTCTCTCGGGTGGTTCTCGACATCTACCTGCCCCACGCGATCCACCGTAGTTTCCTTGCCGACGTCGGGCTGATGACCCCGAAGCAGGTCGCCCGATCCCTGGTCAGCTACGGCAAGAAGAACCCCGAGCTCAACATGAGTGCTTTTGTGATCCAGCAAGTACCGGGAAACATTCCGCGCAGCCACCCGGTCGACGGGGTTGCCGAGTCGCTGGTCAAGAGCAAGAAATATTTACTGCCGATGGCCTTTCTAGCACCTGAGGTGACGGGCGGAGTGGTGGTCGCGTACCTGGTGGACGGCCGCCTGAAGCTGCCCAAGGGCACACCGACTTTTGACATCGGCGACGAGGAAACCACGGGCGCACGACCGGCGCGCCGGACGCTTCCGGTTCCCCCGCCAGTAGCGGTGCCCGCATCCTCGCCGCCCGCGACTCGCTGACGCTAATTGCCTCGAAGGGCCACGTTTGGTTCGACACGGGACGCCCGCCGCGCAGGCAGGTAGCCAGCGACAAAGGCCACGGCGGTGAGCGATGCAATCATGATGAGAAAGGTGGCCGGATCGCCGGGTTCGGTATCAAACAAGGTGGAGCTGATGGCTCGGGCCACTGCGTAGGAGGCAATCGTGCCTAGAGCAACGCCAACCAGGGCCATGCGCAGTGTCTCCCAGATCACGCCCATCTGTACCCGCTCGCGGGTTGCGCCCAGCGCCATGCGAATCCCGATCTCCTGGGTACGCCCGGCGACCGAGTAGGAGATCAGTCCGTAGATTCCGAGCGAGGCCAGAATCAGGCCCAGCACCGCGAACAAGCCCACCAGGACGGCGAAAAATCGCCGGGGCGAAGTGGCGTGGTCCACGATGGATTGAATTGGCCGGAGCTCGACCGCGGCCTGTTCCGGGTTTAAGGTCCGCAGGGTTCGCATGACCGCGGGCGCGAGGACCTCGAAGGGCAGGCTGGATCGCATCACTACCTCAGCCTTGCCCGGTTCCCCCTGGGTGATCGGGACATAGACTTGCGGGCTCGAACCGGCCTCGACACTGCTCTCGCGAACGTCGTCGATCAGGCCCACTACGCGCGTGTCTCCGCTGCCAATGCCCCGCGCCAACTTGCCCATCGGATCCTGGTTCGGCCACTCGCGCCTTGCCGCGGCCTGGTTGATGATGATGACCTGCTCAGTCGTAGGTGAATCCGACCAGGTGAAGTCGCGGCCCTGTCGCAGGTGAATCCCCAGAGTCTCGAAATATCCTGGAGTCACAATGTAGACGAACGCATCCTTGTTATCTCCCTCTTTTTCGGAAGTTCCCTTCGCCAGCAACTCCCAGCTGCGGCCATGCTCCAGCGGCAAATTGTCTGAGATGGCCGCAGATTCAACCCCGGGAATCGCGCCGACCTGGCGCAGCGCCTCCTGGAACAGAGCGGCGCGTTTGGCCGCGCTGTTGGTGCCGGCGCTATAGTCCGTGGTGTATTCCATCTTGATGGCCGAGGTTTGCTGCGGTTGGAAGCCCAGGTCGATGTTGGTCAAGCGCAGGAAACTTCGCAGCAATAGTCCCGCGCCAACCAGCAGCACGCAGGCCAGGGCGACTTCGGAGATCACCAGTATCCGGCGCAAGCGCTCTTGTTTTCTACCGCGGCTGTTGCCATGCCCCGAGTCCTTTAACGATTCCAGTAGATGGTTCGCCGACAACTTCCATGCTGGTGCAAGCCCAAAGAGCAACCCCACTGCGAATGCAAGCAGAACGGTCCACAGCAAGGCGGACTTATCCACGCGCACCATGCTGAGCAAGGGCAACGAAATCGATGCCTGATGGGAAAGGTAGAAGGTGGCCATGTAGGCAAACGCCAGACCAAGCAAGGCACCGCCGCCCGAGAGCACCAGGCTTTCGATCAGGAGCTGTCGCATCAACCGGCCGCGCCCAGCACCCAGCGCCATGCGCAGGCTAAACTCCTTGTTTCGGGTAGCTGCGCGCGCCAGCAGCAGGTTGGAAAGATTGACGCAGACAATCAGCAGGATCAGCCCGACCGCGGCCCACAACACTTCGAGCGAGCGCCACAGCTTTCCGCTCACCTCGTCTTTGAGGCCGGTGAGGGTTGTTTTGTAATCAGTATCGCCATCCAGCTTGAGCGTATGCCTCAGCTGGGGAAACAGAATGTTGGCCTCGGTCTGCGCCTGGGCCACGGTCACGCCCGGTTTGAGGCGGCCGATGAGCGAAAAGACATGACCCCAATTACGGATGTCGTCAGGCACCGCGGGGATGAAGTAGTCCATTTTTGTGCCGGGCGCGAAGACTGCACCAAAATCAAAGCTCGGCGGCAACACGCCAACGACGGTCCGCTGCTCCTTGCCGAGGGTGATGGTCTGGCCGATCATTGCCGGATCGGCGTTGAATTGCCTCTGCCAAAATGGATAGCTCAACATTACGACGGGGCGGCCGCCCTTGATTGCCTCTTCGGGCGCAAACTGCCGCCCGAGCACGGGATGAACGCCCAGGGTGGGAAAGAAGTCCTGAAGCACCCATACGCCGGATACCGGCTTAGGCTCACCGTGGTTCATCAGCTTGGTCTCACCGATGGTTAAATACGGCACAAAGCCAGTGACGTTTTGGAAGGAGTGGTTGTAGCGGCGATAGGCCTCCCACCAATCCACGCGATAAGCGGTGTCGGAGAGCCCGCCCACGCCATTGTTCCCAGCCATCCACACCAACTGCTGCGCATTCTGGAATGGCAGCGGCCGAAGCAGGATGGTATTTACGACGCTGAACACAACGATGTTGGCGCCAATGCCGAGGGCCAGGATCAATACAGCAACTACAGTAAAACTGCGTTCGTGGGCTAGTGTACGGAGGGCGTAGCGCAGATCCTGCAGGGTGTGCTCCAGCCGGAGCCAACCCCAGCGTTCCCGAGTCACATCCGCAATCAAGGGAACGTTGCCAAACTCACGGATGGCCTCGGTGCGCGCGCGCTCTGGAGTTTCACCCTGGGCCATGCGGGCGGCGACAGCCATCTTGAGATGGCTTTCCAACTCGTCGTTCAAATCGTTCTTGCGTTGCAGCGCGTTGCTTAGAGATCGAAGTGGGTTCATGCTTTGCTCCGTTCGCGCTCTGCTCGAGGTGTCATGATTCCTTCGCGGGAAGGCGATTCCTGCGGAAGGTCAATCTGGTTTGGCAGCGCGATCCTGGCCTATCGCACGAGGATGTAGACAATCTACATGCTGGACCCGAGTTCCGCAATGTCTGACAGTTTTCGACTGATTGCAAGATACGTCGACGATGTGGTGTTGGTTCCTGGGGGGTAGGGCTCAACTTCTCAGGAGGTAGGTAACGTACGGCCGCGGTCATACCCCCAGGGAAGACAGGCGTCCTGCGCACCGGCCAGGGAACGAGTTCCCGGCATTGCGCCGTGTGGTGTCCGCAGGCGAACACTTATTTACGATTTCGCACATCCGGGCTGTTTCATGCCGCATTGTCCTCTTTCTTAAGTACTTGATAGCAAGCTACTTTAGAGTGACAATGGGCACGCAGGTCCTGGCCCGTCAATTGCTTGTTAGCGACCGCAATCATCGTTTGATCTGAGGAGAGGGTAGCCATGGCACACTTTGAGCGGATACGAGATGTAGTCTCAGGGCCATTCAGCCCATCCCTGATGCAGCAGCGGACAGCCGCCGGATGGCAATTGGTGTCGATCGAGTGGCGGCGCGAGTTGCCCGGGGATGACGCGCCGACGGAGGGCGCCTTTAGTGAAGACATCCCCTTTGGTCTACGCATCTCCGACGATTGCCAGCGGCTGGAGTTCCATCCTCGCGAACGCATGATCCTGACCCAGATGATGGACCTGATCGTCCAGGACTTCCCTTTCTCGAACATAGCCAGCGATCTGAACGAGAAGGGGTTTCGAACTCGCGAGGGAAAACTGTGGAGCCAGGTTTCTGTCTTCAATATGATTCCCCGCCTGATCGAGATAGGACCGGGGTTATTCTCAACGGCCGAGTGGACAGCACGCCGCGAGAAGTTATTTCCTTCCAAATCCAGACTTCGGTAAGTTTGAGCCGAATCTCTCTCGAAGGCTGAAGACCAGTCGTGCTACGGATTAGGCCCCTTTACGCCACAGAGTGGTGGAGGAACACACGGGTGCCGCGCCTCTGGCGCTCGGAATCTTGATGGGGATGCCAGCCCAGCCCTTCCGGGCTGGGCTGACGTTTAGCGGTCGGCCCTCCCGGGCCTCGATGCATCCGGCGCCAGAGGCAGCTTTTTTGTCCTCAAGAACCATTCCCGCTTGAGGTTATATTTACTAAGCCCGTCTCTTCATGCAACAAACCCGCGGTCATGCGAACGTGCTCGATCCAGACATGGACTCGCAGCAAGAACGTAACTCAGGGGCTAAA
>CAWIRT010000060.1:0-55511 GCA_963838445.1 uncultured Acidobacteriaceae bacterium | reverse complement strand
TGTTAAACCGCTCTAGCCCAACTACGCTGCGCGTTCGAAATCGGATGTCAGTGCGGTTTACCTCTACCTGCTATGCCACTTGAGCAGCGGAAACACGCTGCTGTAATTGTCCGTCCACAGCCGCACGCTCGCCTGTAATGGCGTTGGGAAAGCATTGTTGACAATCTCCGGTTGATTCAAAAGCGTTTCGTTCGCCGTCACCAGAATCCAATCCGCATAATCCAAACCGTTCTGATCGTCGCCGTGCGAGTGCACTGACATGGCACGAAGGCCGGCATTGGCGGCGATTGCCGCAACCACCGGTTCCAGGTCGATGTACATGTTGGACACGTGGAAAGCGATCACTCCATCTGCCTGCAAATGCCGGCGATAGAGGGCCAATGCCTCCCGGGTCAACAAATGCACGGGGATGGCGTCCCCGGAGAAGGCATCCACCACGATGACATTGAAGTGCTGCGGCGCCTCGGAGGCTAAAGACAACCGGGCATCTCCGGTGACTACGTCGATGCGTGCGCCGCTATCGTGGAGAAACGTGAACCAATGCCTCGCCAACCGCTCCACCAGCGGGTTGATCTCATAAAACCGCATCACGTCGCCGGCGTTGCCGTAGGCTGCGACTGTACCCGTCCCTAGTCCAACCACGCCTACCCGTTTTGGCCCTCCGCCACAGCACAGCCGCATCGCCAAGCCAAGCCCGGAGTTGGGTGCGTAGTAAGTCAACGGTTGCCCTAGAAACTGGGGAGCAAACCACTCTGCGCCATGCTCGATGGTTCCGTTCAAGAGCACACGATTGGTATCGGACTGCGGCGGCAAATGCGATTCCCTGACCCGCAGGGTTCCATAAAAGTTGCGCATCAGGGCCACAGCGTCGTCGTCGTATTGCCTTACCTGGGTGCTCAAGACCACCACCGCAGCGGTCGCTCCAACCATCCAGATCATGCGTAAACCCCAGCCGTCGTGCCACGTCGCCGCCAGGGCCACTAAAGCGACCACGACTAGCGTGCAGGCCAGATCGTAATTCGCTTGCAATACGAGGGGAGCGATTACCCCTACCAGCAATGTTCCCGCGGCACTCCCCGCCGCTGCGACCAGGTAAAACCTGGTCATGGCTGACGCAACCGGGCGCCGTAGGTAGAGCTCACCGTGGAGAAAAAAGCAGACCACAAATAGCCCGATCAGGAACAACGGCACACTTACGGCTATTGGCATCTGGGTCCGAATATCCCGCAGCGCGTAAGCCATGGATGCCACCGCAACCAGCACCAAACGGAGCATCGATTGCCGTACCGGGTCCCAAGCTCCCTGAAAAGCCAGGATGAACGTCAACAGGTAGAGCGCCAGGGGCGGCAGCCACAAGAGGGGAATGGCGGCGATGTTTGCGCTCATGTGGCTGGTCACCGCCGTCAGCATCATCCCGCCGCCCAGGGCGAGCAAAAACCAAAATGGCTCCGGATGGGCAAGCAAGTCGGCTTGTTCCGGCTTGGCGGAAACAATCCGCTTGCGGCCCTGCCAGGCGAGGGCTCCGCAGATCACCGCAAACAGCAGGAACCCTCTGCTCCACCACGCCGTCTGCTGGTTCATGGTCTGGCCCGGTTCGATCAGCAGTGGATAGCTGGCGAGAGCCAGCAGCGAAGCAAAGTTTGAGAGGGCGAAGAGCCGATACGCCG
Organism: uncultured Acidobacteriaceae bacterium; assembly: GCA_963838445.1. Taxonomy (GTDB): domain Bacteria; phylum Acidobacteriota; class Terriglobia; order Terriglobales; family Acidobacteriaceae; genus PALSA-350. Next base: position 53,844 of record CAWIRT010000060.1, on the reverse strand, counting down.
AACGGCCGTCAAAGCTGCCGGCAAACCAGGCAGTGAGAAGGGGCGTGGTGGCAGAGAGCGCGAGATAGGGTAAACCGATCACCGCAGTCAGCACCCTGAAGACAGTCAGAGCGGGATGGTAACTGATTGCCACAGGACTGGGGCGGACGTGAATGCCCAGCGTCAGCAGCGCCGCCGTCAGCAACAGAATGTGGATGACCGCCTGTTTCGCCGGGTTGAAGAATGACGAGATCCAGTGCGCATAGAGGTAGCCGAGCAAAAGCACCACGGAGAAGAAGACCAGGCAGGTGGTCCACACCGCAGACGACCCTCCGAGCGTGGGAAGCAGCTGTTTTGCTGCCATCGGTTCCACAACAAAGAGCAGGAAGGCACTCAGGAAGATCGTGACTGCGTAGAGAGAGCGGAGGAGGGTCATTTGCGGCTACCACAAGGATGTATCACAGCTGAACGGCCAGCGGGGTAATCAACCACAGGTCACCGTTGTGTATAACCAGGGTGACGTAGCCAACCTTCAACGTCGCCGCTATTGTGTTCTTCGAGGATCAGTTCTGGGGGAGGGCTGCTCTTCAGCGCGCCCGTGAGCTAAAGCTCACGGGCGCTTGCTATTTGCGGGCGAACTCCATCCATATAGAATCCTCGAATATGCCCGAACCGTTGCTGATTGCCCAAAGCAAGAGCCCGCTCTACCTGCTGCCGGCCATGTCCAATCGTCACGGTTTGATTGCTGGAGCAACCGGCACCGGCAAGACGGTAACACTGCAGGTAATGGCAGAGTCTTTCAGCCGGATTGGCGTCCCGGTCTTCGCCGCGGACGTCAAGGGCGATCTCTCCGGCATCAGTCAACCGGGGGTGGAGAACCCCAAGATTGCCGACCGCGTCAAGAAACTCAACCTGACAGATTTCTCTTTCGCCGGCTGCCCCGTGACCTTCTGGGACGTCTTCGGCGAGCAGGGACACCCGGTTCGCGCCACAGTATCGGACATGGGCCCCCTGCTCTTCAGCCGCCTGCTGAACCTGAATGACACCCAGGCCGGAGTGTTGAACGCTGTTTTCAAGATAGCGGATGATCAGGGATTGCTCCTGCTCGATCTCAAGGACCTGCAGGCGATGCTGCAGTATGCCGCGGCGAATGCCAAGGAGTTTCAGACCCAGTACGGAAACATCTCCGCGGCCAGCGTCGGAGCGATGCAGCGGGGCCTGCTCTCTTTAGAGCAGCAAGGTGCAGACAAGTTTCTGGGTGAGCCGGCGCTCAACCTCGACGACCTTATGCAGACCGACGCCCAGGGTCACGGGGTGGTCAACATCCTGGCGGCGGACAAACTCATCAACTCACCCCAGCTTTATGCCACTTTCCTGTTGTGGCTGCTCAGCGAGCTCTTCGAGCGCCTGCCCGAGGTGGGCGACCCGGAAAAACCTAAGCTCGTTTTCTTTTTTGATGAAGCGCACCTACTCTTTTCCGACCTGCCCAAAGTGATCGAAGACAAGGTCCACCAGGTGGTTCGCCTGGTCCGATCCAAGGGCGTGGGCGTCTTCTTTGTGACCCAGAGTCCCATTGATGTCCCGGACGGTATCCTGGGTCAACTCGGAAACCGGGTTCAGCACGCGGTGCGTGCTTTTACCCCGAAAGACCAAAAAGCGGTCAAGGCGGCGGCCCAGACCTTCCGCGCCAATCCCGAGGTCAATGTAGAGCAGGTGATCCTGGAGCTCGGAGTGGGCGAAGGGCTGGTCTCTTTTCTGGATGAGAAAGGAACGCCGGCGATGGTGGAACGCGCATTGGTTTGCCCGCCGCGCAGTCAGATCGGCCCGATTACTCCGGAACAACGGCAACAAATCATGCGCGACTCCCTCGTGGCTCGGGTTTATGAGAAGGTCGTCGACCGCGAATCGGCCTATGAGCTGCTGAAAGACCGTGCCGTGAAGGCGGGGAAGGCAGGTAGCTCGCAACCCGTCTCTACTCAACAACCGGCCCCAAAGGCCACCAGCTGGTACAGTGACCTACTGTCGCCGGGTTCAGGGTCGACCAGCGGCCGGCGTGGGGACAGCCTGGCAGAAACCATGGCCAAAAGCGCCGCGCGCACGCTTGGCAGCACCGTAGGACGGCAGATCGTGCGCGGTGTACTCGGATCGCTGTTTGGCGGCACCGGCCGCCGGTAGGCTTACTCGGCGGCCTCCTTGCTGCGAACGTGGTATGGCCACCTACATCTATGGCCGGTACCCTCAGCACGGTTGGGTCTGCCCATTACCCGCCCGGTAACCTGCCAGCAACATAATCCTGGGCATCGCGTTAATACAGAACGTGCCGGTCAAAGGGCCAGCTACCCCGACACGCTGGGCGCCGTGGGGCTCAGCTAAGGAGCAATCCAATGCGTGCAATCCGAGCTCTTCGAACTTTGTTCCTCGCATCCCTTATATCCATCGTGCCCGCGTCGTCGTTTGCCGGCATACTCCTTTCAGTCACCATTGCTCCGCCGGTCCTGCCGGTGTACGCTCAGCCGGTTTGTCCCGGGGACGGCTATCTTTGGACCCCTGGTTACTGGGCTTACGGCGATGCGGGCTACTTCTGGGTGCCCGGAACCTGGGTACTGGCTCCCCGGCCTGGAGTTCTCTGGACACCCGGCTACTGGGGTTGGGGTGGAGGTGTTTACCTCTGGCATGCCGGTTACTGGGGACCCCATGTTGGCTTTTACGGTGGCGTGAACTACGGCTACGGCTATGGCGGATCGGGCTTTTATGGCGGCCGCTGGGAGGGTGGGCACTTTGCCTATAACAGCGCCGTACTGCACGTTGACAGGACGGTTATCCACAACACGTACATTGACAATACGGTGATCCACAACACGACCGTGATCAACCGCACCAGCTTCAACGGGCCCCACGGGGTTGATGCCCGGCCCAATGGCCAGGAAATGGCGGCGATGCGGGAATCGCACGTTCAGCCGACCTCAGAGCAGACGAACCACGAACGCTTTGCCAGCAGCAACCGTGAGAACTTTGCCTCGGTAAATGGCGGAAGGCCCGCGAACCCGGCCGTAAGCCGTCCGATGACGTCTGCCAACTTCGCTAACCACGCGGCCATGAACAACAACAACCGGCCCGCCTATAACGCCGGCAACGCCAATAACCGTCCGGCCTTTAACGCCAACGCGAATGCCAATAATCATCCGGCTTACAACGCGAACGCGAACACCCGGCCGGCCTCCAACAACAATGCCAACAATGCCTACAAGGGCCCTACCAACAACCAGGCGCATTACACGACCGCGCCGCAGCCACCTCATCAAGGTGGCGGCCAACCGCACAACGAATCGCACCCGAGCGGCGGCGGCGGGGAGCACGAACACCGCTAGCCACTACGGCCCAAACAAGCGCGGCCCGCAGCAGATGCTGCGGGCCGTCCTTTTTGCGCTCTTGCAAGTTTTTCGGGGGCGCGGACCCTTCCTGGACATGTCTTTTCGACCGAGCGCAGTGGAGAGAGAGCTGCGGTTTTTTGTTGAAGTCCTACCCCTGTCCCAACTCCTGCAGCAGAAACGCGTAGTCGAGCGCTATCTCTTTCAGATAGTCATACCGTCCGGAGGAGCCGCCGTGGCCCGCGCTCATATTCGTTTCGAGCAGCAGCAGTCTGTCGTCCGATTTCAGCGTTCTCAGCTTAGCTACATACTTGGCCGGTTCCCAATACATCACCTGGCTGTCGTGCAGCGAGGTTTTGACCAGCATGGCCGGGTACGCCTTGCGTTCCAGGTTGTCGTAAGGCGAGTACTGCAGCATGTAGGCGAAAGCGTCTGCCTGGTTAGGATCACCCCACTCTTCATACTCTGCGATGGTCAGGGGAAGCGTGGGATCGAGCATGGTGTTCATCACGTCCACGAAGGGCACGTGGGAGAGAACAGCACGGTACAGATCAGGCCTCAAGTTGGCTACCGCGCCCATCAGCAGGCCACCGGCGCTCCCGCCTTCCATGGCCACGCGCCTTGGGTCTCCATAGCCGTGGGCTGTCAGGTATTCCGTCACCGTAATGAAATCAGTGAAGGTGTTCAGCTTGTTCATCAGCCGCCCGGCGTCGTGCCATGGTTTACCCATATCGCCGCCACCGCGAATGTGCGCATAGGCAAGCACAAATCCACGGTCGAGCAAGCTCAAGCGGTTGGAATTGAAACCTACGGGAAGAGCATATCCGTAGGAACCATAGCCATAGATATAAAGAGGGTTTGTACCGTCGCCTTTCTTGTCTTTCCGGTAGACGATGGAAACCGGGACTTCCGTCCCGTCAGGGGCGGTTGCGAACAGACGCTCCGAGCGATAGAGCGTGCGGTCAAATCCCCCTGGTACTTCCAACTCCTTCAATAGTGTCGATTGATTCGTGAGCACGTTGTACTCGTAAACCGAAGTCGGCGAAACCAGCGACTGATACCCGTAGCGAAATGTGTCGGTTACAAATTCGCGATTAACGTGTGGATGGGCGCTGTAGGTCGGCTCAGGAAATGCAATCTGGGGAGAAGGTCCGGTAAATGCTCCCTGCTCATCAAAGAATTTGATCCCCATATACGGCAGGCCGTTGAACCGTTCCACCAGCACAGCGAAGGACTGAAAGAGCTCCAACTCTTCCAGCATCACGTCGTCGCGGTGAGCGATCAATTCGCTCCAGTGGGCGCGGCCAGGGCTGCCAACCGGTGCGGTGACGATGCGGAAGGTTCGAGCCGTGTCGTTCACGCGAATGTACCAAAGTCCGTTCCGGTGGTCCGCCGAGTACTCGATGTTCTCCTGGCGCGGTTCGATCAATGTCCAGCGCCCTTCCGGATCATCCGCGGGTAGAAACTGTTCTTCGCTTGTGGTGTGGCTGGCGCTCTCGAGCACGATGTACTTGTCGTCGCGGGTGCGGCCGGCTCCAACATTGAAGCGCTCATCGGCTTCCTCGTAAATCAGGGCGTCTTCAGTCTGCGGTTTTCCCACCACATGGCGAAAGAGCTGGAATTGCCGTTTGGTCTCCTCATCCTCCACGGTGTAGAAGAGGGTCCGGTTATCGGCGGTCCAGACGACGGAACCAACTCGCTGCGCCTGGTCGGTGAGCACTTCCCCTGTCCTTAAATCTTTGATGTGCAAGGTGTATTGCCGAAAGCCCGTGGTGTCGGTCGAATAGGCGAGCAGGTTGCCATCGTCAGAGACGGTGAGTGCACCCAATGCCATGAACGCCTCCCCGGCCGCCAACTGGTTCATATCGAGCATGATCTCTTCGCCGGCGTCGAGCGATCCGTGCTTGCGGCAGTAAATCGGATACTGTGCTCCCTGTTCTGTTCGCGAGTAGTAGAAATAAGCTCCATCGCGAAAGGGAACCGAGACATCGGTCTCTTTGATGTGGCTGACCATTTCCGCATAGAGCTTGGCCTGCAGCTCCTCGGTCGGCTTCATCACCGCCCGTGTATAGGCATTCTCCTGTTCCAGAAAGGCAATGACTTCCGGGCTCGTCTTTTCCCGTAGCCACGCGTAGTCGTCGGCCAACCGGTGTCCGTGAATGGTAGTGATCGTTTCCTGCCGGCGAGCGATCGGTGGTTGCGCAACAACGGGAGAAGTCATATATGAATCAAGCATATATCGTCGGCTGAGGGAGAGGTTGTGCATGCGCTCAAAACCACAGGTTGCCGGCGGCTGCCTTCGCGCATCCTACTTTCCGAGGAGTAAAACGATATGAACTATCCCCCAATTGGCAGCAAACGAACGGTGGCTTTGGCTGGCGCGATCCTGCTCTGCGGAAGTATGGGTTTGGCACAAGCAGGTCGGCAGCCCAGCAGCCCAGCAGGCGAAAACCCCGGTCAAACCAACCCCGCCATGGATTCTCAGATGAACGGAGTGGGAAATGCGGGCCAACCGTCGATGATCGACAAGATGTTTGTCCGGAAGGCAATGGAAGGTAGCATGGCGGAAGTCCAATTGGGCCAACTGACGTTGCAGAAGAGCAATAACGATCAGGTGAAGCAGTTCGCCCAACACATGATTGACGACCATACCAAGCTCAACGAACAAATGAAGCCTGTCGCTCAGGAGCTCGGCGTCTCTGCTCCGACTCAAGTTTCGAAGAAGGACAGAAAGACCATGGACAAGCTGCAGGCCCTCTCGGGATCAGCTTACGACGAGGCCTATATTCGCGACATGGTGAAGGATCACAAACAGGATCTGAGTGACTTTCAAGGTGAAGCTTCTACCGGTCAGGATCAGAAGGTGAAGGATGCAGCGACCCAGGGTAGCCAGGTCATCTCGCAACATCTGCAGATGATCCAGCGGATCGCCAAGGACCAGAACGTGAACATGGCCAGCAAGTAAGATTGTTGCCGCTTTAACCTTGTGCCCGCTGGCCCAGTTTTCCTTGGGCGGCGGGCACAACTGCGTCTGAGTACAATGGGGCAATGCGTAAATGCCTGCTTGCACTCTCTCTACTTTTTCTTGCCTGGGTTGGTCTGGTCCCGGCGGAAAAAGTGCAGGATCTGCCGGCGCCCACGAACTACGTAAGTGACTTTGCAGGTGTGCTCTCCCCGGAAACCCAGACTTCCCTGAATGCCCTGTGTGCTCAGGTGGACCGTCTGGCCCACGCTCAGATTGCCGTGGTCACTATCAAATCGCTCGACGGCGAACCCATTGAGAATTTCGCTACCGCGCTCGAAGACAAGTGGAAGGTGGGGAAGAAGGGCACCGACCGCGGCCTGCTGCTGATATTCGCACCCAACGATCGCAAGTACCGCATCGAGGTGGGCTATGGCCTTGAGGGCATTTTGCCCGACGGCAAAGTCGGCGATATCGGCAGGCAAATGGTGCCGTATCTGCAACAAAATAACTTTGACGCCGCAGTCACTTTGGCCGTCCGCCAGATCGCCGGCGTGATTGCGGCGGATGCTGGAGTAACACTGAGCACGGGAGTTCGACCTGGCTATGCTCCGGCGCCCCAGGCGAGGCCGCTTACGCTCGGTGAGGTCGTGGTGCTGGGCATCATCCTGCTGCTCGTGATCTTTTTCCTGGCGCGCTTCGGCGGGTCCGGCCTGCTTGGCTTCCTGATTGGCATGTTCATGGGGGGCGGTGGGGGAGGTGGCTGGGGCGGACGCGGCGGTGGAGGCGGCTGGGGCGGCGGCGGAGGAGATGGCGGCGGCTTCGGCGGATTTGGCGGCGGGAGTTCCGGCGGCGGTGGGGCCTCAGGCAGTTGGTAGGCTATTACAGCAAAGCAAGATAAGGAGAACTTTGGAATGAGACGCGGGCTTTGGGTAGCAATCGCGGCGTTGGTGGTTGTGTTTCTGGCGGTGCTGCTGGTTTTCGGCAGCTATGTGAGCGCAAAAAATCAGATGGTGACCAAGCGGGAGGCGGTCACGGCCTCCTGGGGCGAGGTTAACAATCAACTGCAGCGGCGTGCCGATCTAATCCCCAACCTGGTGGAGACGGTCAAAGGCTACGCCAAGCAGGAGACAACTGTATTTGGCGACATCGCCAATGCGCGGGCGGGTCTACTGAACGCACATGGCGATCCGAAGGCCACTATTCAGGCCAACGGCGCGCTCGATGGAGCCCTGGGACGGTTGCTGGCTTTGACCGAGAACTATCCCGATCTAAAGTCGAATGCAAACTTCCAGCGCCTTTCCGACGAACTGGCCGGCACGGAAAACCGGATCAGCGTCGCGAGAATGCGCTACAACCAGAACATTCAGGACTACAACACGTTTATCGGGCAGTTTCCCAACAGCATCTGGGCGGGAATGGGTGGGTTCCAACGGAACAACGACTACTTCCAGGCGAGTCCGGGCGCTCAGAACGTACCCAAGGTCAGCTTCTGATCCTTAGTTCGAAGGGCAGACCTGCCCTAACGCAGTCTTGTCTGTGGCCCATTCAAGCCGTTTTGGCTTGAGTGGGCTGAGCTCTCTCGGGAGTCACGAATGTGACGCTTTCAGTCGGGCCGCAAAGCTGGAGAAAGACTTGGGCTTTAGCCCCTGTGTTTGATCTGCGTCAAAATCTCTTAACGAAGGGCACAGGCTGACGGCTTAAGGCCAGGCGCAACTCGAAAATATCAGCCACGAAGTTGATCTGGACCAGTCCCGAAGGGACGGCTGAAAATAGCCCAGCACGTAGTGCTGGGTGGACGTTCCTAGCAAGACCAGTCCCGCAGGGACGGCTGAGAGTTACCGGACGTCCGCCCTTTGTATACCTGCACGCACGCCGTTAAGTTGGACAGCTCTGGCCCAAGCTTCAAAAACGAATGAGTCCCGCAGGGAAGGCTGAATACGACCAGTTCAGCCCTCCCTGGCGGGACTCGATCCTTCTAAGAACTATCTCGCCTTTTGCTTAGGCGCGAGCAAAGGAAGCCACTGCACTCGCCTCGTCGTCCTTGACGTCGAAAACCGTGTAGAGCTTGGTGATTTGCAGCAGGTCGTGGACCTTCTTGGTGAGATTGAGCAGTTTGAGGTCGCCGCCCTGGTTGCGGACGGTGGTAAACGCGCTGACCAACTCGCCGATTCCCGAGCTGTCGATATAGGTCACGTCACCCAGATTGAGAAGAATCTGCTTGGAGCCTTTGCTGAGGAGATCCCTCACGGCGTCACGCAGTTGGACACTGCCTTCTCCCAGGGTAATGCGGCCGCTACAATCCATAATGGTGATCCCGTCCACCTGACGGGTCTTGATTTTCATGCTCACGAAAACTCCTCCTTAGATAGCGGAACGGGCAGTTCCTAGATGTTTGATGAGGGTAAGTTCAGTGCCGGGCTGCAATTGTCGAAAGTGTACCTCATCCATGAACGACCGAATCAGAAAGATACCCCGTCCTGACCCACGCAGCAAGTTCTCCGGCGCCAGAGGATCGGGCAGTGTTTCCGGGTTCAAGCCTTTTCCCTGATCTGCGATGCGGATTACCAGGTCATTCGCTGTCTGTTCAAACGACGCAGTCATCCGCTTTTCAGGGTCGTAGGAGTTGCCGTGGAGCACTGCATTTACCGCGGCTTCGCGAACCGCCATGGCGACACGGTAGATCTCCTCTTCCTCCAGGCCGGCCTTTCTAGCCATTTCTTCCGCGGTTTGTTCCACGCGATTGACGCTGTCAAGCGAGGACTCCAGTGTGTAGGTAACCTTGCTAGCCTGTGATCCGCCCAATTGCCTGACCTCGTGTGCCGCGCTGGGCCTACCGACGGAAGCCCCTTGTGCGCAAGTTTGCTTGGCCAGCGGCCACATGTCAAGGCACAATCAGAGCTTAGCAGCTTGCGCCGCGTAAAAGCGCAGCCATCACTGCGGCTTTGTTTTGCTCAGGCGAGCCATCTGGGAAGCTAGGTCGTCTTCTGCCTTCTGGTGCAGCGCACGCACCTTGGCAAACTCCCGCTTGGCCGCTGCCTCCTCATTTGCTTCCTGGTAGACGCGCCCCAGCCCATAATGCGCGTCGGGTTGGTTCGGATCCAGCTCCACGGCACGCTGAAGGGCTGCAATTGCCTCAGGGTACCGCTTTTGCCCAGCCAGGATCGTGCCTATATCGAGATACGCGATGCGCATGTCAGTTCTCGACTGCACCGCCTTTTGCAGCAGGGGGAGTGCCTGCTCGCGATTGCCCCGCTTTAATTCAATATCCCCGAGGTAAGCCAGGGCCTGCGCGTGGTTAGCGTCTATGGTCAATTCTTTCTCGAATTCAGCTTTCGCGCTATCGAATTGAAGCAGCTTCCAATGCAGGTAGCCCAAGCCAAAATGCACCTCCGGATCGTGCGGGGAAGCCTTTGCGGCAGCTTCAAATTCAGCGATGGCCTCGGGAGTTCGATCCAGGCCGTCCAACGCCTCTCCGGAGAGGATATGCGCAGCGGCGGAATCGGGCTCTTTTTGCAGAATCTGCTGGTACTGGTCCAAGGCGCAGGTGTATTCCCTGGCGGAGAGGCAGCTCTGCGCTAGAGCCTGATGCAATTCCACATTACCCGGATCGGTCCTCACCGCCTCGGATAGGTACCTTGCCGCCTCAGCAAATTGCCGCGTCCCGTAGTAACTCATGCCAAGAAGCGTTTGCACCTGCAGACTGTTGGGATCCGCGCGGAAAGCCTCCCTCAGCGGAGAGATCGCCGCCGCGAAATGGCCTTGCTTGAATTCGGCTAAGCCCAGGTTGAGCTGAACGCCTCTCAGTCTTGGATTGAGGGCCAGTGCCTTGCGATACGCAGGGACCGCTTGCTCGTATTGTTCCTGCTCGGAAAGCACAAAGCCCAGACTGGCAAAGGCCTCAGCGTCTTTAGGATTCGCCGCTACGATGGACCGCCAGGCTGCGGCCGCTTGAGCGAGCTTTCCCTCTTGCTCCAGGGCCGCCGCATCGGAGGGACGCGGTGCTTGAGCGCTTCCCATGGCGGTCTGTAGCAGCGTGAAAAGCACCAGACTTGACTTCCAGCTCATCCCTTCCAGGTCCCGGCTTCGATACCATGTTGGATCTTAGTATGTTCCCCCTCGCTCCGCCCGCGGGGAGTTCGAGCGAAGCGAAGGGACTTCGACCAGGGGGCCTACCAGATAATTTTGGCGCCGAACTGGAACACCCTGGGGTCGTAGGCCGAATTGACTTTCCCGAAGTCAGTGCCGGCAAGGGAACTACCAATACCGCCACTGGCTCCTCCGCCCACGGTGTTTGCGCTAAATTGCGTGTGGTTCCAGACGTTGTAAGCCTCCGCGCGCAGCTCAATGTGGCTTTGTTCCACCAACGGAAAGGTCTTGAACAGGGCCAGGTTCCAGTTGTCGCGCCCCGGGCCACGCAGAGCATTGTGGCCAAGATCGCCGAATGTGGCTACGGAGGATCCAGTGCTTACCGGCGCGATCGAAAATGCAGTCGGATCGAACCACTGCATGGTGTTGTTCCCGCTCGAGAGCGTCGCCTTTGACTTGGGATAGGAGATCTTTCCGGTAAGGTTTGGCCGCACCGCGCAATTCGGAACAAAACTACAGACGGTCGACCCCGAAACTCCGAGATTGAGGGGTGCTCCCGACTCCATGGTGACGACGCCGGAGGTTTGCCATCCACCAAGGGACGACTTCAAGAAGCCGCTTTGGCTGTTACGAAAGAAGGGAAGGTCATAGATAAAGTTCACAAACGCAACATGAGTACGGTCAAACACCGATGGTCCCCGGTCATAACTCCAACCAGCGTAAGGATTGGAGACGGTATCCAGATCGAATCCATCTCCCCCGCTGCCGGTCGATGGATCAATAGCCCGAGAAAAAGTGTAAGCGCCCTGAAGTTGAAGACCATTCCGCAGGTGGGAGTGAAGCTCGATCTGCAGCGAGTTGTAGCTGGAGTTGCCCTCGTCCTGATCCGTGAGAATGGCATGGTAGCCCAAATAGGGGAGCAGCGTGTTATACGCGCCGGAGCTGACGGACAGGGCCGGCAACTGGTTAAAGGCTGGAAGGTTGGTGTTGACCGCGTCGCTCTGGTAATGCTCGACATTGCCTACATACGCAAGAGAGAGGACAGATCGGGCTGCCAGCGCTCTCTGCACACCGAAGCTGTACTGGTAGCTCAACGGTAGCTGGTACCTGGCTGAGTTGAGTTGGGTAATAGTGGGCACCACGATGGGCAAGGGGGGCGCGGTGATCAGGCTGCCGTTCTGGATGTTTTGCTTCGGATTGGACAAAGAGACATTGTTCAGCGAAGCGGAAGAGCTGAAGGGAACGTTGGCGCCCGCCTGGTACATGTCATTCCCTTGAATGCGCTCGTACATAATTCCAAACCCCCCGCGAACCACCGTTTGCCCGTTGCCGGTCAAATCGTAGGCGAAGCCCAGGCGCGGCCCGAACGCTGCCCAATGGTTCTGCACCAGCCCTTTCGAAACCCCGGGCGTAATGCCGGGTATCCCAATGCCGTTCAGGTAAAACTGATAGCCCTTCAGAATCGGGTTTGGACTCGTGCCTAACCCGGCGCTGGTTGGGGAAATCTGACTGTTGCCCGCGAGAAACGTGGGCGCCGCGGCCTGGTTGTAAAGGTTGGGATAGAAGTTCGACATCTGGCCATTGGCCTCGTAGGTGTGTGGTATCCCATCCCACCTGAGGCCGAGATTCAGTGTGAGCCGCTGCGTGACCCGCCAATCATCCTGGACAAAGAGGGCATACGACATGCTGTCCCAATGGCGAGTATCCTTCAGCGCAGCTTCGCTGTAGGACTGAGCGTAGCCGAGCAGAAAGTCGGCGAAGTCATACCCGGTGAAGCTGCCGTTGAACCCGAAATTCCCCTGGGTGCTGACCTGCAACGGCTGGGCCTTCAGGAAGTACTGCCAGCTCCCGCCGATCTTGATCTGTTGCGAACCTTTGGTCCAGGCGACACTGTCGGAGATCCCATAAGAGTCTGCTTTGTTGATCCAGGGATTCCAATTGTTGCTGAAGTTCGAGCCGGTCTGCTTGCTGAGTGCAATGATCGGGATAATATTCGTTTGCCCATTGAATATTCGGTTCGAGTTGAATCCTGAGGGAAGTGTGCTCAGCCCGATCGGGACCATGTTGATGCGATTGCCACCGTAGGTGAACCGGGTTTCGTTGAGCATCCTCTGGCTGATCGCATAAGTAGCCCCGATCACTGCGCTATACGATGGGTTGCCAAACGTATCGCCAACCGTGGGCACGTTCGAGCTACTCCAACGGGTGGGAAGATCGGTTTGGGACACCTGCTCGGAAATCCAGTGGCCAAAAATAGAGAACCTGTCGCTGAAGGTGTGGTCGATGCGAACCAGTTCCTCTCTCACATTCGTAGGCGCGTTGGCCGGGCCAACGAAGCGCGCTCCGCTGTTAGGCGCGGGAAAGATACCTGCCTTTAAAAGCGTTTCCGCGTTGGCGTCGAGCAGCGGGGCGGGAATGGTGTTGTTGTTGAAGCCCACCGCTTTGGAGGAGTCTGGAGCGCCATTCGTGCAGCCGCTCAGCGCTTGTCCAGCGCCGGCGAATTGCGCTTGAACGGTTGCCGAGACCTGGCACGCATAGGGAGCATGAATTCCGGTGGTCACGAGACCGGAGGTGAGGGCTTGCGAAAGGTCGCCGCCGTAGGCACTGGTGAAGGGAACCCCGACATTGAAGTTGTTGCCCTGAATCAGGCTTCGCCACTCCATGTTGTAAAAGAAAAAGGTTTTGGGATTATCGGTGTGCTTGAAAATGACCGGCCCACCGCCGTTAAATCCCCAGGTGTTGAAGCGTAACTTCGCAATTTGGTTATGCGTGCCGTTGGCGTTGTATTGGGGATTGAAATAGTTGCGCGCATCGAAAGCATCGTTGCGGCCAAACCACCATCCTGAGGCATGGAAGCGCCTGGTGCCGGACTTGATGACCGAACTGATGGTGGCAGCAGAAGACAGCCCATATTCGGCGCTGTAGTTGGAAGTCAGCTGCCGGAACTCCGCAATCGCGTCTTCCGAAGGCATAACGACTGCGCTGCCGCCACCTCCCCGATCGTCGATCTCTCCCCCGTCCAGCAACCACAGGTTGTGGGATACTCGCATCCCGTTAAAGCTGATGTTCGCGTCGCCGCCCATAGGCGTGGGAACTTGAAAATCCGCCTGCAGGCTGGCCGCTCCCGGCGTGAGGTTAGCCAGCGAGTAGAGGCTTCGCCCATTCGATTCAAGCTGGGTAATCTGCTGTCCGGTGATCACGTCGCTGACCTCTCCGGATTCGGTTTGCAGCTTTACGTCGGGAATCGCGACCGTTACCGTCTCCTGTGTCTGTCCGACCTTCATCGCGAAATCGAGCCGCAAACGATCGCCGACATTGAGCACCAGGCCGTTTTTGTTCTCAACACTGAAGCCACTCGCTTCGGCTTTGACGTTATAGAGGCCGATGGGAAGATCCGGCAGGACGTACTGGCCGGCATCGGTCGTGGTAGCCGTGCGTCCCAGGCCGGTGGAGACGGCGGTTGCCGTAATGGTCGCGTTTGGGATCACCGAGCCCACAGGATCGGTAACGGTTCCGACAACGGTTGCCTGTTGCGCTGAAGCAGCTGTGGGCGTTCCCGATAGCATCAGGCAAAAGGCGATAAATGTGAATATTTTGGCGTTTTTCCTGGCAAACTGCACACTTCTGGCCACCCAGGTCTCCATAGGTCTACCTGCCTCTCTTTTGTCGATCGCCAACTGGTCCTGTCGTTTCGTTTGTGTTTCCGGTACCGTTAACGATGCAGTAGGCTTTTACCCAGTGCGAAGTATAGTTGTCAAGCCAAAATAATTACTATGACCTGCTTAAGGTGCAGCCTTCGCCTTAAGGGAGCTTGCTTACAGGGAGTTTGCGGAATTACAGGCGGGCATGGAACTTTGAATTAGACGGCAGGCAAAGTACTTGCGGGAAGACTTTATGGAATGGCGAGTGTCTTGAGAGCAGAATCGTCGAATTTTGCATCCGCGAATCTCATTTCACGGAAGAGATTCAAATTGGAAGACATGACTACTCCCGGACTCAGCCGGACATTCGGAGGCAGCGGGGTTCGGCTGACCAGGTGATCGGCCATGAGGCGCACTGCAATTTGCCCCTGACGATGCGGCTGTTGGTAGATGGAAGCAGTGATTGTGCCCTTTTGAAAATACGGTGACATTTCCGGGAAAAGATCTGTCGTGATCAGCTTTACCTTTCCAGCCATGCCATGCGCTCCCAGTGCACGGCAGACGGGCAGACAGTTCACGGTATTGACATACAGCCCAGCGAGCGAAGGCACACGGCGAAGCAGGTCGAATGTTTTCTGAAAGCTCTCGTCCTCATCCTCATGCCCTTCCAGTACCTTGACAATCTTCCCGCCGGCGCAGTGTTGGGGAAATGCCTCCGAGAAACCGTCCGTCTTCCGGAAATGATCTTCGGTATTCAGCATGCCGGCCACTACTGCGACTTTAGAGCCTGGCGGTACAAACTTGCCCATCAACTCACCGGCCAAACAGCCGTTCAGCCTAGGCTCCACGTACACCACACAGGAGCGCCGGCTTTCAGGAGCATCGGTAGAGACGCAAACCACCCGAACTCCTTTCTCCTCCGCCTTATCCACCAGCGGTTGAAGCCCCTTTGGATTGCCCGCCGTTAAGACGATCCCTTTGACTCCGCTCTTAATTAGTTCTTGAAACGCCTCGGTATCGTGTTCGCCCAACACCCGAACTGGGCGATTCACAAAGTGGACACCCAGGTGCGAAACCCGCCTGGCTTCGTCCAGGACTCCGCTCCAAAGCTGGTCATAGAAGAAATGGATCTCGCGGGGTATGCATACTCCGATGGAAACGTTTTCGCGGGTTCCCGACAAAGCGCGCGCAGCCAGATTAGGCGTATAACCCGTCTGCCGTGCAACCTGCAGAATGCGGTGACGCGTAGCGTCCTTGATTCCCCCGCGTCCGTGCAATGCCCGATCCACCGTCCCGATAGAGACGCCGGCAAGCTCCGCTATCAAGCGAACTCCGCGTCTCTCTTTTTTCATCCACGGATCCTCGTGTGTAACAAAGTTGAATCCTGGCGATGTCGGTAGATGCCGGCTCCGAATCTAGCCAACCTCATCCTGATCGAGCAGATTGTCCCGATAGTAGCTTGAGTTATTTTATATGTCGCGGCCTGCCCGCGGCCGGAACGCAGTAAATACCGTACGTGTACGGTAACGTTCCCATCATCGGAAAACGCGGTCGAGCACCGTTCGGAAAACGCGGTCGAGCACCGTTCCACTCGGTTGCCCGGGACCGCGCCCGTGATCTCTAATAGGAAGGGCCGGCCTCCCGGCCGCGCCCCAATGTCTTCGATGGTTAGATCAGTTCGTAGCCGGCGAAGAAGTAGCCGATTTCGAATGCCGCGGTGTCTTCAGCGTCGGAACCATGGATCGCATTCTCTTCGATGGAGCCGGCGAACTGGTTACGGATCGTGCCCTGTTCCGCATTGGCCGGATTGGTGGCGCCCATCAGCTTGCGCAGGTCGGCTATGGCGTTTTCCTTCTCCAGCACCATGGCTATGATCGAGCCCGAAGACATAAAACTGGTGAGCGAATCAAAGAAGGGGCGCTGCGCGTGTACCGCATAGAAGCCCTGGGCCTGCGCCTTGGACAGAAACATTTTCTTGATGGCGATGAGTTTGAAGCCCGCCTTCTCGATTTCTGCAAGAATCGCGGCCGCGTAGCCTTTGCGAATCGCGTCGGGCTTGATGATGCTGAACGTGCGTTCCATAAGTAATGGTTCCTGGCTTCCTATTTCCCGATAACCTTAGCGAGTGTTTCGCCGATGGCGGCAGGGGACTGCACTACGTGGATTCCGGCCGCAGTCAGCGCCTTCATCTTGTCGGCTGCGGTGCCCTGGCCGCCAGAGATGATAGCCCCTGCGTGGCCCATCCGCCGCCCCGGGGGCGCGGTCTGGCCGGCGATGAATCCAACCACCGGTTTCTTCACATGCGCCTTTACATACGCGGCAGCAGCCTCTTCTGCCGTGCCTCCGATTTCGCCGATCAGGATGATCGATTCTGTCTCCGGATCCTCGTTGAGCAGTTTCAGCGCGTCGACGTGGGTGGTGCCGATGATCGGGTCGCCGCCGATGCCGATTGCCGTAGACTGCCCGATCCCCCGCTGTGTGAGCTGATAGACAGCTTCATAGGTGAGGGTGCCGGAGCGGGAAACGATGCCCACACTGCCTTGCTTATGGATACGGCCAGGCATGATTCCAATTTTGGCCTTGCCGGGGGAGATGACACCCGGGCAGTTGGGTCCGATCAGCCTCGATTTGGACTTGCTCACTACGCTCCACACCTTGACCATGTCGTTGGTCGGAATGCCCTCGGTGATGCAGATGATGAGCGGCAGTCCGGCATCTTCGGCTTCGAGGATGGCATCTGCGGCAAACGGCGGGGGCACAAAGATGACCGTGGCATTCGCCCCTGTCTTCTCCACTGCCTCGGCCACGGTGTCGAAAACCGGCCAGCCCTCATGGACAGTGCCGCCTTTGCCCGGCGTCACCCCGCCCACCACCTTGGTCCCATACTCGGCGCAGCCCTTGGCATGGAAAGTCCCTTCCTTGCCCGTAATCCCCTGCACGATGAGCCGCGTTTTTTCGTCCACTAACACCGACATAGATTGCTCCAGCTCACTTGGTTGAGGCTTTTTGCCTGGCGGCCTTGACTGCCTTGTCTGCTGCGTCCTGCATCGTCTCTCCGATGATGAAGTTGAGACCTGAGTTCTTCAGGATCTCTCGTCCCTGTTCCACGTTGGTGCCTTCCAGGCGAAGGATGACGGGAACCTGCACATTGGTCTTCTTGGCTGCTTCCACTACCCCCTGCGCCAGGGTATCGACGCGCAGAATGCCGCCGAAGATGTTGATGAACACGCCCTGCACGTTCTGGTCCGACAGCAGTATTTCGAAGGCGTGCTCGATCTGTTGCTGGTTGGCGCCGCCGCCCACGTCCAGAAAGTTTGCCGGCGAGCCCCCGGCGTACTGAATGATGTCCATGGTCGCCATCGCCAGGCCCGCGCCGTTGACCATGCAGGCGATATTGCCGTCCAGCTTGATGTAATTCAGCGCATATTTGGACGCTTCCACTTCCAACGGATCTTCCTCCGCCGTGTCCCGAAGTTCCTTGAGTTCCTTGTGGCGGAAGATAGCGTTGTCGTCGAAGTTGATCTTGCAATCGAGCGCCAACAGGCGATCGTCGGTGGTGGTGATGAAGGGATTGATTTCCAGCAGGGAAGCGTCTGTCTCCAGAAATACTTTGTACAAGCCGGTCATGAACTTGACCGCATCGTTGATCTGGTTCGGCTTCAGGCCCAGCGCGAACGCCAGTTTACGGGCCTGGTAGGGCTGGAAGCCCACTGCTGGGTCGATATAGGCTTTGAAAATCGCGTCGGGATCTTTGGCCGCGACTTCTTCGATTTCCATGCCGCCGGCCTGCGAGGCCATGAAGACCAGCTTGGCGGCGGCCCGGTCGAGCACAATGCCCAGGTACAACTCGCGCGCGATCGGCGACATTTCTTCAATCAGGACCCGTTGCACCTTCTGGCCCTGGGGTCCTGTCTGGTGGGTCACCAGCTGCATGCCGAGAATTTTCTTAGTATGTTCCTCGGCTTCCGCCAGGTTTTTGGCCAGCTTGACGCCGCCGCCTTTTCCCCGGCCTCCGGCGTGAATCTGCGCTTTGACCACCACGCCTTTTGCGCCCCCACTAAAGAGCCGCTTGGCCACGTCCAGCGCTTCTTCCAGCGTATTGGCCACCTCACCCTTGGGAACCGCGACCCCGTACCGCTCCAGAATGTCTTTTGCCTGATACTCGTGAATTTTCATTCGTTTTGGTCTTTAGACAGAACCTCCATACTAAAGCGGATTGTCCCTCAGGGCAAAGTACCCGGCCATCTCACGAGCAGTAGGAACTGGACGGGTGCCCCACGTTCGCTCCGGCGTACGTGGGCCGAAAACGGCGGGCGAAGCCCTTCGAAAGCCTTTGGCCGAATCAACCAACAAATCCCGAGGCTGGCATGATCCGGCCTCTAAACCGAATGATCCAATCCAGCAGGGACGCCACAATACGCACCTTAGGGCGATCAGTCATGAGCAGGGGGTGAAGCCAATGCTCTAGGATAAAAACACCCATGTCTCAACTGACAGAGCTGCTCAAGCATGTGATCGAAGATCACGGCACCCTGACGCAACCACAGGCATGCTCGGCGCTCCGGGAAATCCTCGAAGGCGATGCGACCGATATTCAAATCGCCTCTTTGTTGACCGCGATCGCGATCCGCGGACCAACCGTCGAAGAGCTGTCCGGTTTTGTCCAGGCCATGCGGACTATGAGCAGTCCGATCCCACTGAGCGAGCCGGAACGGGATCAGCTGGTCGACACCTGCGGCACCGGCAGCGATGGCCAGGGTACCTTCAATATCTCGACCGCCGCCGCCCTGGTGGCGGCCGCTGCGGGAGTCAAGGTAGCTAAGCACGGTAACCGGGGCCTCACCTCCAAATGCGGTTCAGCCGATGTATTGGAGGCGCTTGGCGTCCCGGTGGAGTTGCCGCCGGAGCGCGCGGTCGAGTGTCTGCGTCAGACCGGTTTCATGTTTCTCTACGCTCCTGCCCTGCATCCGGCGATGAAACGGGTGCAACCTGTACGCCGGGCACTGGGTTTCCGCACCGTCTTTAACCTTGCCGGTCCGCTGGCAAATCCCGCCGGAGCCAAGGCCCAGGTAGTAGGCGTCTTCGCCGGTGTGGATCTGGTGGCCGAAAGCCTGGCCCGGCTGGGTGTGCGGCACGCATTCGTGGTTCACGGACGAGATGGCCTGGACGAGCTCACGCTGAACGGCGTAAGCGACGTGGCCGAGGTGCGGGAGCACACCGTCCGCAACTTCACCCTGGAAGCGGCCGATGCAGGCTTGCCGCAGGCGCCGCTCAGCGCTCTGGCAGGCTGTGACGCCAGCGGCAACGCATCGTTGATAGAAAAAATTCTGCAAGGTGAACCTGGCCCCAGGCGGGATGTGGTCTTGCTGAACGCCGCCGCAGCCCTGGTGATCGCCGGCCGTACGGTCGATTTTGCCGGCGGTGTCCGCTGCGCCGCCGACGCGATAGACTCAGGTGCTGGTCTGCGGCTGCTGGCGCAGCTGCGCAAATTTGCCTGACTGGCCGTAAGGGAGTTTGCACCATGTCCATCGAATTAAAATCGGTTGCCGCCCTTTGCCTGGCGGCAGTAGCAATCACCAGTCACGCGCAGCAGATCGTGGTCAACAAAGACAACCGGACGATTGCCGTCACGACGAGCGCCGACGCCAACGCCGCTGCCGACATCGCGACTGTCCAGATCGGCTTCGTCGCCTACGGGGCGGACCAGGATGCGGCCTATGCCCTGGGCTCCAAAACCTCGAATGCGATCGCCGCCGCCCTGAAAGCGGCTGAAATTCCCCAGGATGCCATTGAGAGTGAGTCGCAGAGCATCACCCCAGTCCAGCAATACACCAACCAGGATTGGACCCCGGCCGAGAAAGCCGAACGCAAATTCCAGGTGCAGCAGACCTGGAGCGTGAAGACCGCCGCCTCCAATGGCGCCCGGGTTCTGGATATCGCGGTCAAGGCGGGCGCCAACCAGAGCGGGCAAATGTCCTGGAGCGTGGCCGACCAGGACGCCCTTCAGGCCAAGGCCGCGAAGCTGGCCCTGGATCGCGCCAGGCAGATCGCTCAGCAGATGGCCGCAGGCTTGAACGCCACCCTGGGCCCCTTGGTATACGCCAGCAATGAGGCTCCCGCGCGGGGACCCCAGCCTCTTTTCCAGTCCGCGCACCTCATGGCGGCTGCACCAATGGCCAAAGAAGTCGCACCGCTGAGCGTAAGCGCCCCCAAGGTTACTGCTTCAGCTACGGTCTATGCAGTCTTCAGCATTCAATAGAGTGGCATCGTATGCTGGACGAAAGGGACGCTAACCCATGGCGAAATACCAGTATCGTGATTTGAAACCGACCGCTGAAGCCGAAGAGCTCTATCGGCGCTGGCTGTGCCATCTGGATGAAGAATTCACCCGCCATAAAGAATCCCGGCTGCGGGGTGAAATCGTCCGCGATGCGTTGCACCAGATTTACCTCGGCCGCCCCCACGGCGGCAAGCTCAACACATCGCTCATTTCAGAATTGCCCGGCAACGTCTTGCAACTGAATTTAGACCCGGCAAACGTCACCCTGGAACCGGAGTATTACGGCGATGTCGACATCGAAAAATACTGCGAGCGCAAGCCCTTGATTTATTTCTGGCAGATGTTCGATCGCTCGGCGCTCGGACTAAACCACTGGCTGGGCTTTCGCTTCCGCAAGATGCTGGCCAAACACATCTTCAAACACGTGGGCAAGAACGTGAAGATCTTTCACGGCGTTGAGTTCAGTTTCGGTTACAACCTGACTGTCGAAGACGACTGCACCATTCATAAATACGTAATGCTGGATGACCGCGGCGAGCTCATCATCCGCAAAGGAACGTCCATTTCCGACTACGCGGCGTTGTACTCCCACTGGCATGACTCTACGGATGCTCACGATATCGACAATCGCATCACTGAGGTCGGCCCGGCCGCGCGCCTCACCTATCACTCTTCCGTGATGGCCGGCATCAAGGTGGGCGAAGATGCCATGCTCGGCGCGATGGGCGTCGCCACCCATAACGTGCCGCCGCATGCCATCTGGGGAGGTGTTCCAGCCCGCGAGATCAGGGTCAAGAAGTGAGTCACCGCGAAGATTGTAAACGTAGTTAGGCCCCAGCCGGCATGCTACCATCAGGCTTCCAATGGGAACTCCTGAAATCGTTCTGAACGTCTGTGAATTTGTGGTGTTGCTGTTCGCGCTCAGCCTTCACGAATCGGCACACGGATGGATGGCTTCGCGTCTGGGTGACCAGACGGCACGTATGCTGGGCCGGATTACACTCAACCCCATCAAGCATATCGATCCGGTGGGCACCATCATGTTGCCCCTGGTGGCGATGGTCACCCACATCCCTCTGATTGGCTGGGCCAAGCCGACCCCCGTGAATACCCGCAACTTCAAGAATTTCGTGCGCGACGACATCCTCACCACGCTGGCTGGTCCGGTCAGCAATGTAATTGGATCAGTGGTCTCCTTAATCGTTCTGATCATTATCGCCAAGACGTCTCCCGTCGGCTTGGTTTCGGTGCGGTCGGTCGCCATGCGTGGCATAAGCGGGCTCGATCCGCAGCTCCTGGCCGTCAGCCCGGTCGCTTATCCGCTGTCGTTGATTTTTTACATCGGCATGCTGCTGAATCTGTTCCTGGCAGCATTCAATCTACTTCCTCTGCCGCCGCTGGATGGAAGCCACATCTTCCGCCACATGCTGCCTCATCGCTGGCTGCCGGTTTATGACCGGTTGGGAATCCTGAGCCTCTTCCTCATGCTGTTCTTTGGCGGTGGACTGACCATGGCGATGGTGAATCCCGTGCTCGGCTTCTTCCGCGTTTTGCTGCTCTCGATTTGAAGGTTTTCCGTACAATCGAGGCAGTGAATCAAGACCCGAATCGTTCCCAACTCAAGCGCGTGCTGAGCGGCATGCGGCCTACCGGCAAATTGCATCTCGGCAATTACATGGGCGCCCTTTACAACTGGGTGCGCCTGCAGCACGACTACAACTGCTACTTTTTTGTCGCCGACTGGCACGCCCTCACCACCGATTACGCCGACACCTCCAACCTGCGGCAAAATACGGTGGATGTCGCTATGGATTGGCTGGCAGCGGGGTTAGACCCTGAGCGCTGTGTCCTCTTTGTGCAGTCCCTGGTGCCGCAGCACGCAGAATTGCACCTGTTGCTTTCGATGATCATGCCGCTCGGTTGGCTGGAGCGGGTACCGACTTACAAAGAGCAGCAACTGCAACTGGGAGATAAGGATCTCGCCACCTACGGCTTCCTCGGATATCCATTGCTGATGGCAACGGATATCCTGATCTATCAAGCAGACTTTGTCCCCGTGGGGCAAGACCAGGTGGCGCATGTGGAAGTTACCCGGGAAGTAGCCAGGCGATTCAACCATTTTTATCCCGGCCCGGCAGAGATTTTGCCCGAACCGCAGGTCCTGCTGACTCCCTCCCCAAAGCTGCCCGGCACGGATGGCCGCAAGATGTCAAAAAGCTATGGCAACACCATCCTGCTTACGGACCCGGAGCCGGTGGTGCGCCAGAAGCTGAAGACCATGGTGACCGATCCGGCGCGGGTACGGCGCAGCGACCCGGGTGATCCCGATGTATGCCCTGTGGGCGATCTGCACAAAGTCTTTTCCACCCCGGACACACTACAGAAGGTCTATGCCGGTTGCCGTTCGGCCGGCATCGGTTGCATCGAGTGCAAAGGCTGGGCCGCAGACGCGATCGTGGCCGAACTGGAGCCAATGCAACAGCGGCGAAGGAAATATGAGGACCAGCCCCGTTTGGTCCATGACATTCTGCATAGTGGCTCAGAACTGGCCCGCGCCCGCGCCGAAGAAACCATGGAACAGGTGAGGGAAGCAATGCACCTGGTGCTGCCCGAGTCTGGAGAGCGCGCCCAATGAGCGACGAAACGCGAGACAAGAAGAGGGAAGAAGCCGAGAGCGCATCGCCCTATAGCGTCAGCGTGGGGGCGGTGTACGACGGACCCCTTGACCTGCTGCTCGACCTGATCCGCAAGCAGGACATCGACATCTATGACATCCCGATCGGCAGGATCACCGCTCAGTTCCTGGCCTATGTGGAGGGCCTGAAGCAAACCGAGGTCGATGCCGCGGCAGACTTCATTTACGTGGCTTCGCTGCTGATCCACATCAAGAGCCGCATGCTTCTGCCCCGCGCATCCGCGGAAGGAACCGACGGCGAGCAGGAAGATCCGCGGCGTGAACTGGTGGAGCGGCTGCTGGAGCATGAGCGCTTCAAGAATGCAGCCCAGATGCTACTGCAAAAGCAACAGATCGAAGCCGCCACCTGGACCAATCCGGCGATCCGGCAATTTAGTACCGAAGAGGGGTCCGAGCCTGAGATCGCGGCCGACACGGTTGACCTGGTGCGCGTTTTCCGCGAAATTCTTGATCGGGCACGCCAGAGGCCGGTGCTCGATGTGGATGAGGAAGCCGTAACCGTTTCCCAGATGCTTGACTACATTCGCCGCCGTCTGATCATGGAGGAGCGGCCGGTGTCCTTAAGCAGTCTGCTCCGAAATACCCGCTCGGAGCGAGCGCTCATCTGCATGTTTCTGGCTCTCCTCGAGCTGGTGCGCTTGCAGGCCATTCTGCTGAGACAGGACAACAACTTCAGCGAGGTTTACATCAAGAAGCACGCGTCATTCGAGTCGGTAATCAACCAAGGTCTACAGGCCAAGGACGACTGGCGCTAACAGGTTCAAAGAGAAGACCGCAGATTTTCTCTTTGATCCCACTCCGCTCCACCCCCAATTCACGTAACTTTAACATCGCGGGGTGCCACAATTCATACTCCCGATTGACGTACTTTGGTACCGTTGCCAACACCTACAAGTGTTGGAGTGTACGCGCGTGAATGATGGATCCTCTGCGGTTTTGACTCCCCCCGGCAAAAATTCTGTGCACGACAAAATGAACCGGAAACAGGGCAAGATCCCGATCATCATCTTCGGGCTTGTGCTTGTTGGCGGCATCGGATGGGCTGCATCGCAATTTCTGGGCGACCTCTTCTCGGTCCCGCGTACCGCCTCGGTGATGGCCTACACCCTGCTGTGTGTCGCGTTGCTGATCGCGCTGGGCTTTGAGTTCGTCAACGGGTTCCACGACACTGCGAATGCGGTGGCTACGGTGATCTACACCCACTCGCTCGAACCTCATATCGCCGTCATGTGGTCCGGTATGTGGAACCTGATTGGGGTGTTGCTGTCTTCCGGAGCTGTCGCCTTTGCCGTGGTCTCGCTCCTTCCGGTCGAGCTGATCCTGAAAGTAGGATCGGGCGCTGGATTCGCCATGGTCTTTGCCCTACTGGTATCGGCCATACTCTGGAACCTGAGTACCTGGTGGTACGGCCTGCCGGCCTCCAGCTCGCATACCCTGATCGGTTCGATCATTGGTGTCGGTGTCGCCAACCAGTTGATGCAGGGTTCCACGGGCACCTCGGGCGTGGACTGGTCGCAGGTCGGCAACGTCTTCCGCGCACTGCTGGTTTCTCCCGTCGTAGGCTTCGTGCTTGCCGCGCTGTTATTACTCGTGCTCAAGTTCGTGATCAAGGATCCGCGGCTCTTCGAGGCGCCTAAGGGCGACGCACCGCCGCCATTCTGGATTCGCTGCCTGCTGGTGCTGACCTGCACCGGCGTGAGCTTCTTCCACGGCTCGAACGACGGTCAGAAAGGCATGGGACTCATCATGCTGATCCTGATCGGCACGGTGCCCACCGCGTATGCCCTCAATCACGCGGTCGGCTACAGCCAGGTGCAGGATTTTGTCGCCGTATCCGAACAGGCGGCCAACGTAATGACTGCCCATGTCGACTCGAACGCTGTCATCGATGATCCGCGGGCCGATCTGACCGAATACCTCCAAACCAAGAAAGAGACACCGACCACGATTTTGGCGGAACGCCAGATGATTCTTGAGATCGAGCATGAAGTACACCAGTACAAGACGCTGAAGGGGGTGCCGGCCAATCAGCAGTCGAACGTGCGCAACGACATGTATATCTCGAGTGAGGCTCTCCGCCTTTTCGCCAAGTCAAAGAAGCCGGCCTTCACCCCGGAGGAAGCGGCGGTGATGGCGAACTACAAGAAGAAACTCGATCTTGCCACCAAATTCATCCCGCCGTGGGTCAAGGTAGCTGTGGCGATCGCTCTGGGCCTTGGCACCATGATTGGCTGGAAGCGCATTGTCGTCACGGTAGGCGAGAAGATTGGGAAAACACACCTCACTTACGGACAGGGAGCATCGGCTGAAATTGTGGCCATGTTTACCATTTGGGCGGCCGACAATTACGGCCTGCCCGTCAGTACCACGCACGTGCTCTCTTCTGGCGTCGCCGGAACGATGATGGCCAACAAGAGCGGACTGCAGTGGTCCACCATCCGCAACATCGCGGCGGCGTGGGTCTTCACCTTACCGGTGGCGGCCCTCATGGCTGCCGGTCTCTTCTGGGTCTTCGTGCAATTTGCCCCCAAGGGCTAGCAAGATCTCAGCCGGCTACGACAAGAGCAAAGGCGCCTCGATTTTCGAGGCGCCTTTCTCTTTTCCATACGGGCTTCAGAGTCTGCGTAGGAACCGAAATGATTCCGCAGATCAAGCCACCAGACTCTTTAAAGATGCAAAAAGCTCTGAACCATGGGCACGGCTTCAGATGCTGCGGAAAAACTCGGTTTTAGGGTAGGCCGGGGATTTATCCCCGGCGCAAATGCAATGTAATCGACTTGGGCTTTAACCCCTGGGGCATGCTTTCTTGCTCGATCCGGCTTTTTCCGCAGCCTCTTCGGCCGTGCCTTAAGAGCCGGGGGACTCTGCGCGAGATCTGCGTGGAGGTTTTGTATCAAGGCACGACTTTTAGTCGGGCCGTAAAAGAAGGAAGAGAATTGGGCTTTAGGCCTTGAGGCACGCATTTCTGCGGGATGTGCGGAAAGCATTACCCCGGGGCTAAAGAGTCTTCGTGAGAACCGCGAATTGCATGCAGTCCCGCAGGGACAGTTGAGCCTAGCCCAGGGCTCAGTCCCGTAAGCGCTAACAAGTTAGCGCTTGTGGAACGTAGTCCTGGGGTGGGATCCGATGGGCGAACAGGCCGCAGGGACGGCTAACATAACCAAATCTCTCAGCCGTCCCTTACAGGACTGCATGCAAATTCGCGGTTCTCACGAAGACTCTTTAGCCCCTGAGCTACAACCGTCACCTGGGAAAGCGTCTCTGAACGAAGGGCACGGCTTCAGCCGTGCCGCTTTGCGTTTGCGCTGTTGAGGGCTTTAGCCCCTGAGGTCTGCCAGCCCACCGCCTCCACCAAACCGCTCCCCACGGAAATTGCTTGACGGCCTGCGGGACTTATGGTCTGTTATTGTTTAACACCGGGCATGAGAATTTTGAACATCCGCCAGGCGCCCCGATCCTCAGAGGAACGGCAAGGCGAAATCCTGTTGCATATCAAGGAGAAGGGCTCGGCCGCGATCGGGGAGCTTGCGGAGCGGTTCTCTATATCGGAAATGACCGTGCGCCGCGTGCTCTACAAGTTGAGCGACGCGGGACTCATCATCAGGACTCCAGGAGGCGCGATGGTCGCTCCTTCGGGTTCCATGGAGAGAACGTTCCTGGAACGCTCGGAAAAGATGTCCGCGGCGAAAGACGCCTTGGGCCGTGCCGCCTCTGGTCTCGTGCAGGATGGGGAAACGGTCGTGCTCGATTCGGGAACGACCACGCAATATATCGCGAGGCACCTTGCATCCCGGCGCGACCTGGTAGTGGTGACGGCCTCTCTGGCAGTGCTGGAAGAATTGGCCGGCAGCACGGGAGTGCAAGTCCGTTTGACCGGCGGAGTGTATCGCCGGATCAGTCACGACCTTTGTGGGAGCAGTGTTGACGAAGCCCTGGGAAACATCTATGCGGATCGTGTCTTTTTCGGAGCCGCGGCCCTGTCCTTTGCAAGAGGAGCAATGAATTACGACCAGGACATGCCCAAGGCGATTCTGCAAGCTGGAAAGCAAAGAGTCCTGGTCATCGACAGCAGCAAAGTAGGCATTGAAGCGGTCTACCGGTTTTGTCCCATCGAGCAATGCGACCTCGTGATTACCGATCAAGGAGTAAAAGCGGCGGAGATCAGAAAACTCCGCAAACTAACTAAAGTCATCATCGCGGAATAGCCCACCCCGAGAAGGTGTCCGCGGAAAACCATAAGGAGGATTGTGTCTATGCGACGGAACGGTCTGTTGTTCGCAATCATACTTCTAGTGTGTTCCGCTATCGGCCTGGCCCAAATCAACACGGGAAAGATCTCAGGGTTTGTGACAGATGCAAGCGGCGCTCTGGTTACCAATGTGCCGGTGACGGCGACAAATGACACCACCGGCGTGGTGACCAGAACCATAACCACGGACACGGGCGAATACCTGGTCAATTTCCTGGTGCCGGGAACTTACCACGTGGAAGTGGAAAAGCAAGGATTTCAAAAAGCCATCCGTTCGAGCGTAGTTGTCGACGCCGGTGGCACCAATCGCGTCGACTTCTCCTTAATGGTCGGAGATACCGGGCAAACCGTCGAAGTCCAGGCCAGCTCGGTCAACATCGCAACGGAAACCTCGGAGCTATCACAGAATTTCTCCCACCAGGAACTGGATACGTTGCCCAACCTGGACCGGAATCCGCTCTACCAGATGAACCTAATTCCGGGAGCGAATAACGAAGCGGGCAGCGGCAACTACGGAACCAATGGGGGCGAGAACGGCTCTGCCATTGGCCAGTCGCGGCCACAACTTGCTTCGATTGGCGGTGTCGATGCAAATGCTAATTCCATCTACATCGATGGCGTTCCCAATCGCGAGCCCCAGAACGCCTATATCAGCTTGACCCCTGGGATCGAAGGTGTCCAGGAAGTGGAGGTGTACACCGGCAAATATAATGCGGAGTTTGGTTTCTCCGGCAGCGCGGTCGTCAACATCACCACCCGGTCCGGCAACAATCAATTCCACGGCGCGGCGTTTGATTTTCTTCGCAATGAAGCCACCGACGCTCTCAACTATTTTGCCGGTGGACAGCCTAAGACACCCTTTCGGCGAAATCAATTCGGAGGCGCTCTGGGCGGGCCCATCCGAAAAGACAAACTATTTTTCTTTGCCGATTACCAGGGCGCGATCGTGCACACCAGCACTCCCGGGTTTACCACTGCTCCGACGGCCAAAATGCTGACGGGAGACTTCTCCGAACTTTATGTTCCCGGGCAGTTGGATGATGCCGGTAACACCTATGGGCAGATCTATGATCCCAATACCCGCCTCTTCGATGCCAATGGAAATGTCATCAGCGCGACCCCGTTTGTGGGCAATGTCATTCCCCAGTCCCGCTGGGATCCCTCCGGCGCCGCCATCAACGCGGCCAAGGTCTTCGGTGTGGCAAATCTTCCCGGTATCAGTCAGAACCTGCAGTACCTGTACAACAACAGTCAGACGGTACATCAGGCCGACGGCCGTCTCGATTTCAATCGCACCAGCGCGGACCGGATCTTCTTCCGTTATTCCGTGCTCGATTCCATCAACGACAATACCACCAACGTGAACCAGTTCTTCCAGAACGGCAATGCGGATTCCAAAACCTTCGATCAGAACATGCAGGCTTCCGACCTGCTCTCCATCAGCCCGACAAAGATGAACGAGCTGCGGATCGCTTTTAACCGGTCGAACGTGAAGACCAGCAACAAGACTGAGTTCCAGAATTGGAACGATCAGTTCGGCATTCCGAATGGCAACCCATCCGGCCCAGGGTCGGAAGGCTTGGCGGAGTTCGACATGCAAGGAGTGCCCAGCGTCAATGGCGGGTCTGCCATTGCCCAACCGGATTGGGTCGGCTACATCATCAGCAATACCATCGCGGCCACGGATAACTTCACCTGGATCAAGGGAAGGCACGCCTTCAAGTTCGGCGCCAATATCAATCACGTTGTGGATGTTTCTGCGGATACCATCGGCGGCGACAATCCGCGGGGCGCGCTGACGTTCAATGAAGCCATGACGTCCTATGATGGTGTTGGTTATAACGGGGGCGCCAATCCAAGCAATGCGCTTGCCGTCCAGCCCATTGGCTATCCGAGCCTCTTGCTGGGAAACATGACCGCCAGCGCTCGCGCGCATTTTGTCGCCGGAGTTCCTTACCAAAGCTTCTGGCAAAATGCGTGGTATGCGCAGGATGATTTCAAGATTCTGCCCTCGCTCACTCTCAATCTCGGGCTGCGTTACGAGCTCACTACGCGACCGATCGCGCGCCACAACCGGGAGTCAAACTGGGATACCCGCACCAACGCCCTGGTCCTTGCCACCAGCAACGACCGCAGTCCGGCGCTCAACCTCGACAAGAACGATTGGGGGCCGCGCGTAGGTTTCGCGTGGAGTCCGGATCGGGGAAAAACCAGTATCCGCGCGGGATATGGCATTTCCTATTAGATGGCGTACTGGTCTGGGCCATTGACCATTCTGGGCCTCACCTATCCCAACTACGCCAAGCAAGTCGATCTTACCCCCAACAATCTCACCCCATCTTTAGTGCTTTCGAAGGATGGAATACCGCTGGCACAGCCGGAATACGATTCGTCGGGCAACCTGCTCATTCCCTCAGGCGCATTAATTCGCGGCGCAGACTACAACTGGAAAAACCAGCGAGTGGACCAGGCCAGTCTGAACGTGGAACGGGAAATCCGCCCCGGCAATGATTGTCGATATCGGTTACCTCAATGTTCGCGGCCTGCATGACAACCATTCCAAAAATATCAATCAGGCTCCGCCCACTCCTCAAGGCACGGACTACAACACTGAACGTCCTCTATTCTCCCAATATCCGCAACTGGGCGATCTTCCTATCTCCGAAGCCGCTGGCGGTAGTTGGTATGACGCGTTGACGGCGCGATTTGCCGCTAACATCGGCAAGGCAACGGCGATCAACGCCAGCTACGCTCACGGCCGAAACTTTGCCAATGGCAACAATGGCAATATCAATAACCTCGATGAGTCCAACATCAATCAATATTACGGTCCTACCAGCAAGACATTGCTCACATATTTAATGCGCAGCTACGAACCGAACTTCCAGTCGGCCGGGGCAAGAGATTCCTGGGCAATACCAACCGCGTGGTGGATGCCATCGTCGGCGGCTGGCAATATTCCTCGTTGATCCATATCCGCAGCGGAACACGCTTCGACGTGACCGACAACGACACCACCTCTCTCAACAATGGACAGACAAATCGGCCCGACCGCGTCGGAAACGGAAAGCTAAGCAATCCCACTGTGTCCAGGTGGTTTGATACCAGTGCCTTCGTGGTTCACACCACACCGATGACGTATGGCACGTCCGAAGCCAATCCGCTGCATGCCGATGGAGAGCAACAGCTCGATTCCTCCCTTTCCAAGACGTTTCACATTACGGAGCGCCAGCAACTACTGTTCCGCACCGACGTGTTCAATACCTTTAACCATCCGAATTTTGCCGCACCGGATGCCACCGTGGGAGACTCCGCAGAAGGACAAGTGACTTCCACCGTCTTCGACAACCGCCGGCTACAGGTCGCGCTTAGATACTCCTTCTAGGCGGCGACGGGGACGGCTCGACCGCTCGGGACCGGGCCGTCTCTGATTCGATACACAATGAGTAAAAGCATCGGGAATTCGATTGGTTCGGGGTCACGCGTGGACAGGCAAAGGATTCTCGTTATTGGCGCAAGAGGTTTCCTTGGCACGTACACGGCCCAGGCAGCTACAGCCAGCGATACCTTTGATGTCATCCGGGCCGATCGTATCGGCACCGGCCAGCCAGGAAGCATCGAGCTGGATATCGCGGACGCCTCCACCGTAGAACGTGCGTTTCGGCTAATAGAACCGGATTTCGTAGTGCTGCTTGCGGCCATGTCGGATATCGATCGCTGTGAGCAAATGCCAGAGCAGGCGTTTGCCGCAAATGCCCGCGGGGCCGAAAATGTTGCCAACGCATGCGCGCGATCGAACGCACGATTGCTCTTCACCTCGACCGCGGCGGTCTTTGATGGCAGCAAGCACGGCTATCGCGAGGAGGATGAGGTCGCCCCGCTGAGCGTCTATGGAAAAACCAAGGCGTGGGCAGAGAACGCGGTAATGACGCTAAACCCTTCCGCCATCGTGATCCGCTTTGCACTGGTGTTGGGGTTTGCCCGGAAAAGCGGTACCAATGCCATGTTGGATACTGTGATCGAGAAATGGAAAGCTGGTGAGCCGGTCTCATTCTCCACTCGAGAGACGCGCAATCCGATTGATGCCTCTTCGCTCGCAGGCCTGATAATCAGCATGATTGCCGACCATCAGGTCTCCGGCCTCTATCATGTGGGTGCCTCCGACAGCATTTCGCGATACGAATTGGGCAAGCGTCTGGCGGCGCGAGCAGGTGTTTCGGTCGATCTCGTTCGGCCGCAGGGCGATCCTCCCCCGGGGAGAGCACCGCGGGGTGACGATCATTTCCTGCTGACCGAGAAAATTCAGCGGCTTTACAAAAGCGAAATTGCATCGTGTGATCAGGTAATTGAAAGGTGTTTTACATGACGCTACCGAAAGCAGTACATGAATTGGAATTTGGCCACGGGTCTTGCTATGGGAAGGAAGAACAGGACGCGGTTCTCGAGGTTATGCGCGCCGGGGCCCCCTCCTGCGGGCCGGCAGTAAAGCGCTTTGAAGAAACCTTCGCCAGGTATTGCGGAACGGAGTACGGGCTGGCTGTGTCCTCGGGAACCACCGGCTTGCAGCTGGCGATGATTGCGGCTGGCGTCGGACCCGGAGACGAGGTCATCACCACTCCTATCAGTTGGATCTCCACCGCCAACGCCGCAGCCATTTTGGGAGCGAAGGTCGTCTTTGCCGACGTGGATGCGCGCACGCTGAACCTGGATCCCGCTTCGGTGGAGAAGAAGATCACGCCGCGCACCAGGGCCATCCTTCCCGTTCATCTTTACGGGCAATGCAGCGACATGGATGCCCTGAATGACCTGGCCCGCCCGCATAACATTTGCGTCGTGGAAGACGCGGCCCATGCTGCCGGCGCGGAGTATAAGGGGCGAAAAGCGGGCTCGCTGGGCGATATTGCGGTATTCAGTTTTCATCAGCAGAAAAATATGGTCACCCTCGGTGAGGGTGGCTTGATCACGACCAGCGACAAGTCTCTCTACGAACGGATGCTCTCGCATCGCTCTCTTTGCTGTCTCACCTACGACCCTAAGGGCAAGTACCTGCCGTTGGATGAGTCCATTCATCCCATGGGAAAACGCTATTGGTATCTCGACTTCGAAGAAATCGGGTCCAACTACCGTATGACGGATGTGCAAGCCGCAGTGGGTTTGGTGCAGCATCGTAAGCTCGAGTCTTTGAACCAGCGAAGAATTCAGATAGCGGAAAGATATTCTGAAGGTCTTAAAGGAATAAAAGGGCTAACGCTCCCGTTTGTCTCTCCCGAAAATAAACACGTGTTCCATATCTACTGCTTATTGCTTGAGGATTCCTTCTCCCTGAGCAAAGAAGATTTCATGTGGGAGCTCTATACCAGCAAGAAGATCAAGGCATGGTCGCACTACATGCCCATCCATCTAACGACGGTGTACCGCAAAATGGGCCACCAGCCGGGAGAATGCCCGGTCGCCGAAAATCTGTTTGAAAAGTATGTCAGCATACCCATTCACCCAAGGCTTACGGATGAGGTTGTAGAGTACGTCATTGACAGTATCAAGGAGCTGTCGTGAGCGCTTTCGAATCCGCGGTCATGAAAATTCGCGGTGAGAATCAGTTCTTCTCCTCAAAGGCGCCGGTGTACATCAGCCGCGCCCCGGGCCGCCTTGACTTGATGGGCGGCAACGTGGACTACACCGGCGGCCTGGTATTCGAAAGCACGATTCGCGAAGCAACCTGGGCCGCGGCGCAGCAGCGAAACGATCAGCGAATCATTTTTCTGAATCCGCAGATGGAAGAAGAGGGATGGCAGCAGCAGGTAGAGTTCGATTTCCATCAGCTCACCCATGAGGCCGCGGTGAAGCCCCTGGTAAACGCAAGCCCGCAGGTTCGCTGGACCGCTTACGTATTGGGCGCGTTCTTCCTCTTGCGTAACCGCTATCCCCGGCAGGTCAATTCAGGAGCATCCGTCTATATCGAATCCGAGGTGCCCCGCAACAAAGGAGTAAGTTCCTCGGCAGCCGTGGAAGTGGCAGTGATGAAGGCCGCTGCCGCCTGCTACGGCATTGCGCTGGGCGGTGTAGAGCTTGCTGAAGCGTGCCAGTGGGTGGAGAACGTGATTGCGGAATCCGCCTGCGGCATCATGGACCAGGCAGCCTCAGTTCTGGGCGATGAGGGCCATGTCTTACCCCTTCTTTGCCAGCCCTGCGTGTTACGGCCTCTGGTCAAGCTGCCGGAAGGGCTACGATGCTGGGCCATTGACTCGGGCGTCAGGCACGCGGTCACCGGTATTGAATATGAAGCCGCTCGTGCGGCTGCCTTCATCGGCTACCGGATGATCTGTGAGTGGGAAAACCTGCCCATTGAAAAAGAAGAAAGTGGGTCTATCCCTCGTTATACCGATCCGCGATGGAAGGGTTTTCTGTCCAATGTAGTTCCGTCTATCTTCCGCTCGAAATACGAGGAGCGTCTGCCCGAGTTGATTTCCGGCGCAGAGATTCTGTCTCGTGGCGGGGAGCATCCCGACCCGTTCACCGTGGTTCGTCCCGAGGTGAACTACCGTGTGCGCGCCTGCACACGCTACGCCATTGAAGAGAATCAACGAATTGAGTTGTTCATCGAGCTGGCCCGCGGAACCACCCAACAAGCATCCATCGCAGCATTCCGCCAAATGGGGGAACTGATGTTTCAATCCCACTGGTCCTACACAGAATGCGGCCTGGGCTGCCAGGCAACCGACCAACTGATTGACCTTGTGCGCCGGCATTGTGGCGATGACCTGCTCTTTGGCGCGAAGATCACCGGTGGAGGCGCGGGAGGCACGGTGGCCGTGTTGGGTTCCGCGCAAGCAGAAAGTGCTTTTCAAAAAGTGGTCTCAGCTTACGCAGAGCTGCAATCTTTTGAGCCCTACGTTTTTGAAGGCAGTTCCATCGGCGCCGATCGTTACGGCGTTCATGAGTTGCAGGCCGGCGCATGAGCACGGCGGCGGGCGTGCAGGCCGGCAAGCGCCAAACCATCTGGTATTTTTGCCTTCTCACGCTCGCTTCGTTGATCTGGTCGGGGCAGGGCATTGCGGTCAAGGTGTTGGATCCGCACCTGGGCCCGATCGCGATCACTTTCCTGCCGTTCTACGTAACCACGCTGCTGTTTGTCCCGCTTTTGTTGAGGCTGCGACGGCAAAGTCCAGGAGCCCCGGCTCCCACGGCAAGAGATTGGGTGAGCTTTACCATCGCCGGCGTCGGCGGCCAGGTGTTGGCCCAACTGGGGATGACCTGGGGAATTTCCAAGTCCTTGGCATCGAACGGCTCAATCCTGAATCTTCTCATTCCTGTAATTAGCGCGGTCCTGGCCTCCTTCATGCTGAAGGAGCGCCTGACGCTGTTACGTATCGTTTCTCTGGCCATAGGCCTGGTAGGTGTGGTCTTTCTCTCCGTGGGAGACCTGCGCCAGGCGTCCTTTGGTTCGATGAAATACCTTACCGGCAATCTGCTTATTTTCGGCGGATGTTTCGGATCATCGTTCTACAACGTGTATTGCAAAGGGCTGATGCAGAAATTTCAGGAGATCGAGATCCTGATATTCAGCTACGTGACTGCGTCCGTTGCCAGCATCCCGCTCCTCATCTGGGCAGAGCCGTTCCATCCTCGCAGCCTGCTTGCTTTCGATGGAAAAAGCATTGCCGCGTTCCTATTCCTGGCGCTCTTCATGTATGGCGCGTCCATGCTGCTGTTTTTCAAGGCATTGCAGCATCTTGATGTAACCACAGCTTCCACGTCTCTTTATCTGGTTCCCGTGTTTGGCGTTTTGTTGGCCGCCGTTCTACTGGGTGAACGGTTGAATCCCGCAGCTCTGATCGGAGCTGCCATCGTACTCATCTCGACGATCCTGGTGGTGCGTTATGACACGAGCTACTGAATTAGCCAGAGTATTGGTTGCATTTGTCCTGAGCACGGCCGTGGCTGCCGGGCAGCAACCCTTGGCCACCGTCACCACCGTCAACGACTCATCCATCGCCGGCCGGCCGGTCGCGCTGGACAGCCAGGGAAAGCTGCTGCCCTGGCCAATGCCAGACAACACGGGATACTCCTATTCTGGCTACTTTCTTTCCCAATGGACAATCGTGTGGGACCAGTACAACCGCCAGAGACAGCCGTATTATTTCTGCTGTTTTGATTTTGATCGCACCACCTACGAGATGTTCCCCGAATGGCATTGGGCCAATTCCACCGGCTATCTGCGGGCCATGATGCAGGGTTTCATGGAACGCCTTTACCCCTACACCGGCGACCCCCACACCCTCGAATTCCTGCAGAACTTTGTCGATTACGAATTGGAAAACGGCTTGACTCCGGAAGGCTATGCCTGGGCCCAGGTGCCTTATCCGTCCGCCAACCCGGGTAGCCGCCGCTACACCGGCTGGAGTGAGCACAGGGAAGATTTTGTCGAGCCTCACGTCGTGGGCGAGGATGGCTACGGCTATCTCCGTCTGTACGAGATGACCGGCAACACCAAGTACCTGCGGGCGGCGATTCGCTGTGCCGAGGCTCTGGTCAAGAACTTCAAGCCCGGGGATGAACACAATTCGCCCTGGCCCTATCGCTGTTTCGCGCGCGATGGCCGCATCGAGGGCGGGAAAGGCATGTTTCCTTATTCCGCCAACGTGGTTGAGCCGATCATGCTGTTGGATGAGTTGATTCGGCTTGATCAGGGCGACACCGCTTCTTACCAACACGTACGGGAGGGGGCATGGGCCTGGCTGATGAAGTACCCCATGCAAAATAACGTGTGGGTCGGGTATTTCGAAGATGTGCAGGCCTCCATGGAAAACATGAACCAGGTCATTCCGCTGGAATTTGCCCGTTACATCCTCCTCCATCCGGAGAAAGATCCCGAATGGCGCGATCACTCGCGAAAGCTCATGGATTGGGTGAAGACGACTCCCAGGTGGCCCAAGTACCTGGTGCATGGTGCATTGGTGACCACCGAACAAGGAAGCAGCCTTAAGGATTACTGTTGCAATCCCCCCAATCAATGTTGCGACAGCCATAGTTCGCGTCTTGCTGCCGTTGAGGCTCTCTACTATGCCAGGACGGGAGATGTTGCCTATAAGGAAGCGGCCTACCGGACTTATAACTGGGTTACCTATTTTCAGGGGCTCCCCGGAGGAGCACACGCTCCCTTTAGCACGCAATGGTGGTTTACCGACCAGTTTGCCGATGGCCCGCGACGGATGATGGACGCTTTCTGGGCAGTACCGGAATGGGCGCCCGCGGACGAATCCCATTTGCTGGGGTCGCTCTCGGTCGTGACCAGGATCGCCTACGGCGCCGGCTCGGTTACTTATTCAACGTTTGATTCGGCGTCCACTGACGTATTGCGCCTGGACTTTACTCCGGATTCGATAACGGCGGGAGGAAAAGCCATGAGCCGCCGGAAGGATCTGGAGGCTGAGGGATACACCTTTGACGATGCGACCCACACCCTTTACATCCGCCACACAAGTTCGCGGGATATAGACATCCAGGGAAAGAAAGATCAGGGAATGCCCTCTCTCATCACCTTTGACGATCCGCATCTTCCCGCCGGAACTCCGTTGTTGGGCCAATATCCATCTGGGGTCATCGATTGGCATGAAGGGGATTGGCAGATCGGCACTCCCTACGGAAAATTTGGGACCTTTACCCTCGCCCTCGCAGACCCAAAAGCGCAAAGGGCGGAATTTGCATTTTATTCTCCCCGCATCTTTGCCGGTGTAGATGTCTACAACGATGGAGACAGCGATGCAACAGTCACAGTACGTTCCCCAGAGGTTCGCGAAATGGCTTTCACCATCAAGCCCAGGGAACTCCGCCGTTTGCGGACCGGATGGCGTGACCCAAGCACCAGCGTATCGTTCGGCATCCTCAACGGAGAAAAACTCCGCTTTGATAACCTGGCCTACATTCACCCATAGGTTCGTTCTATCGAACGCGGTGGTATCCCACATTTCGCGAAAAACGAGCGAGATATGGGGCACCCAAGGTCCATTCGCAGGGAAAGATCCACAGGGACCCACCTCTACCTCTCGCTCAGCTCCCAACAGGCACCCACCCCCGGGATACCACAAACCCAACCCTGGAATTCTCGATGACCCACCTGAATGCTCGGCGGAGATCGGCTCCACATGAAGCTCTTGATTCCACCAAACCCAAGCTTTTGCCCTTCGCAAGCGAAAATATGACCGCTTCGATACTATGAAACGAGGCGCCTTTTCTTTATAAGGCGCGTTTGTTTCTCCATGAGTCTAAAAGCCAAACTAGAAGCGGTTATCTATGCAGCAGAGGAGCCAGTGACCCTGGCCCAGCTTGCTACCATCTTTGCGGTTGAAGTCCTGCCGGTCGACGATGCGGCCGAACCGGCGGCAGAGCAGATTGCTTTAGTCGAATCCGACGCTCCGGCCGCAAGCCCCACCCCCGAGGATGCGCCGGCTGTTGAAGAGACCTCTACCCCAGCGGAACCCGCTGAGAGCGACGAAAAGAAAGCCGCACGCCAACGCGACCGCCGCGTCCGCCAACAACTGCAACCCGTGCTCGATGAACTGATCGCGGACTACGCCAACAGCGAGCGAGGCATGGAGATTCGGGAGATCGCCGGTGGCTACCGCATGGCGACCAAGCCGGAATATCACGACGCGGTGCGTGGGTTCGTGAAGAGTCTTAAACCGCCCATGAAGCTCTCGCTGCAGGCGCTTGAAACACTGGCCGTGATTGCCTATAAGCAGCCCGTAACCGCACCTGAAGTGAGTGAGATCCGGGGAGTCGACTCGGGAGGGGTGCTGGGCGGCCTGGTCAGCCGCAAGCTGATCACCACAGCGGGAAGAAAGCCGGTGATCGGGCGGCCCATCCTCTACAAAACCACCAAGGAGTTTCTCCTCCGCTTTGGGCTGAAAGATGTGAACGACCTGCCCAGCATGGAAGAATTTGAAAAGATGGCGGGAGAGCTGGCCGAATCGGAAGCTGAGGGCGAAGCCCAGGACGCGATCAATCTTGGCACTGACCCGCTGCCCCAATCCGAAGCGGCAGAATCGGCGCTGGAATCTCCTGCCCAAGTCGCCGCGGAGCAGGAAGCTGAGCCCCAGGCTGAGCACGAAGTCGAGCCGCAAACTGAGCACCAGGTATGACCCTGAATCAGGAAAGCGGTGGCGAGCGCAACGAACAGCGTTTGCAGAAGATCGTAGCTGCTGCAGGAATCACGTCCCGGCGTAAGGCAGAGGAGTTGATTACCTCCGGCCGGGTGCAGGTGAACGGCCAGAAGGTGACCGAGCTGGGCTCGAAAGCCGACCCGGAGCGAGACCATATCCGCGTCGACGGCAAACTGCTCAAGAAGCCGCAGCAATTCCGCTACTTCATGCTCAACAAACCCAAGGGCGTGGTCACCACCGTTTCCGATCCCGAGGGGCGCCCCACGGTGATGAAGTTTTTCGCCCGCGCCGGGGCTCGCGTTTTTCCCGTTGGCCGGTTGGATTATCAGAGCGAAGGCCTGCTGTTAATGACCAACGACGGCGAGCTGGCCAACATCCTGACCAGTGCGGCTTCCCAGGTCGAAAAAACCTACCTGGTAAAAGTCAGCGGCAAACCCACGGAGCAAGAGCTGGAGCAACTGCGCCGCGGCGTCATGATCGAACGTGGCCGGCGAGGGGAGCGGGAGGGCCGCGTGATGACCCAACCAGCCAGGATCAGCCTGGTCCGCGACACCGACAATCCTTGGTTCGAGGTGGTCTTGACCGAAGGTAAGAACCGTGAGATTCGCAAAATGTTTGAGGAAGTAGGCCATTTTGTCGAGAAGGTCCGGCGGGTTGGTTTTGGGCCCCTGGTTCTCGATGTAGAACCGGGTGAAATGCGCGAGCTCAATGAGGAAGAAGTGACCAAACTGAAGCGGGCATCGCGCAAGAAGGCAACTTTGGTGCAGCAGCCTCAGAAACCGGCCCGCCGCCCCAGATCGGGACCAGCCACGCTCCCTCGCCCCGCGCGCAAGCGCACCCCCACCAGGCGACCATAGGCGGCGTGTCGAAATCCTCGTCCCAACCAACGATTGGCACAATTCAGGAGGGTTGATGGAGACAGCAACTTTCGGCGTGCGATGCTCCTGGGGAGTCGAGGCTGGCGCACTCCTCTGCCATATCTGACGATCACGCCGGCTCCCACTATGACGTAATCATTGTGGGGGCCGGCGCCGCTGGCCTGTTCTGCGCCATGCATGCAGGCCGTGGCGGCCGTCGCGTTCTCCTGCTCGAACATGCCCCCCGCATTGGCAAGAAGATTCTGATCTCGGGGGGAGGCCGCTGTAACTTCACCAATCTCCACACCACGGCCGAGAACTTCCTCTCCGCGAATCCTCACTTTGCCAAGTCCGCGCTGGCCCGCTACACCCCCGCGGACTTCCTGGAGTTGGTAGAGAAGCACCAGATTCCCTGGCACGAGAAAAAGTTAGGGCAGCTCTTTTGCGACCGGACTGCCACTGACATTGTTTCCATGCTGGAACAGGAGTGCGCTGCGGCTGGTGTAACCATTCAGGTGGCGACGCCCATTCGAGAAGTGACCCACCACGAGGGCTTCCATGTAAGCACCGGCCGGGGCGTCTTCTCCGGACGATCTCTCGTCATCGCTACTGGAGGTCTCTCCATTCCGAAAATGGGGGCCACCCCGTTTGGCTACCAGGTCGCGCAGCAATTTGGTTTGGCGCTACAACCATGCCGGCCGGCGCTTGTGCCCCTCACCTTCGCAACCGAGGATCTCAAGCGCTATGCAGATCTTGCCGGGGTCTCGACCGAAGTGGCGGTGTCTGCCGGGGCCGGGCGCTTTCGAGAAAAGCTCCTCTTTACCCACCGTGGCCTCAGCGGGCCGGCCGTACTCCAGGTCTCTTCTTACTGGCAGCCTGGTCAAGCCTTAGTGGTCGATCTCGCCCCAGACCAGCTCTGGACTGCCGGTCTGCTCGCGCAGCGCACGCCTGCGGGTGCTCGAGCCGCACTCCGCGGCGTTCTTCCCCATCGGCTTGCCGAACGCTGGCTGGAGCTGCAGCCGCTCTCCGCATGGACCAACCGAGGCATCGAAGCAGCCGAGGCCTCGGTCCATCATTGGACCCTTTATCCGGCGGGGACCGAGGGGTACGAAAAGGCCGAAGTGACTGCGGGCGGCGTGGATAC
This sequence comes from uncultured Acidobacteriaceae bacterium, assembly GCA_963838445.1. Taxonomy (GTDB): domain Bacteria; phylum Acidobacteriota; class Terriglobia; order Terriglobales; family Acidobacteriaceae; genus PALSA-350. The sequence continues at coordinate 13,421 of CAWIRT010000060.1, read as the reverse complement.
CGCGGAGCTGAGTGCGCGGACCATGGAAAGCCACAAACTTCCCGGACTCTACTTCATAGGAGAAGTGGTCGACGTTACCGGGCATCTCGGCGGTTTCAATTTCCAGTGGGCCTGGGCCTCAGGCGCGGCCGCGGGCCGTGCCCTGGCGGGCGTCTGATTGCATTGTCGCTCACCGCGTCATTTGCGGGACCGGACGGTAGGCAGCTTCCGGAATTTCTGCCAGCGTCGATTGCCATACTCTTTCACCGAGCCCGTAGAAATGGCAAAAACTCATGATAAGCGGGCGCCATTTGTCGGGGTCGATACGATCCTCGTCTCCATCCATCAGGATGCGTTCGTCCATATGGGTGCGAACGATCCTCACTTCAAAGGCGAGTGCGGTGCTGGCCTTATCCGGGCGGGTACCGAATGGGTGGGTGCTTTCCAGCACGGCTTCAAGTTGCACTGGGCAGTCAGAAACACGCTGTGCCCTGACCAGGTCCGATGCACTGGCGCTAAGGCCGGCGGCTCCAAGCTTGTCTTTTTCATGGCGGTATCCCATCGCCAGCTTGTGCGGCGGCACCGGATCTGATCCCGTCAGGCGTGCCAATCGATTGACGGCCGCGACATTTGAAATCGACGGCAGATTCAGAACGCATTCCTTTTCACGCAGCAGGTTTTGCGCAGTATGAGACCTGGCCCCCAGGCCCAGCATGCAATTCCAACCCAGCCACCACGCGGAAGACATGGGAGCAACATTGGTGGTTCCGTCCAGGTTCCGCGTACTAATCAGAACAACCGGAGTGCCAAAATAAAGGATCGAGGGTTCGACGTTAATGTGCATGCAGCCAGCTTGAACCGAGCTTGGCCAAGCGGGCTATCCGGTTCTTGCTCCTGCATCCAAGATGGAGAAACAAGGGCCAGGAAGCAGCGAAAAAAATCCCAGGCGGAGGAAGGTTCCAGGAAATCGGACCGGTGCCCCACGTTCGCCCCAGCGTACGTGGGCCGAAAAAGACGGGCGCAGCCCAACGATCGCTTCTGCGTATTTCTTTCTCTGAAGGGCTTTCGATTCACCCCTACGCCCTCGACGCTGGCTCCGCAAACCAAAGGCTAACCGACCAGAAAACCAGGATCACCAGATAAACCAAGATGCGAAAGAACGAAAAGAAGACGTAGTCACGCATCTCACGACCAGTGGTGAAATAGCCACCCCCGGCCAGCAGAGCGGCGGAATAGACACCGAATCCGAAGCTGATGGCTGCGACATGGCTGTGCCATGACAGCCTTAAGGGGCGAAGAAGAAAAGCCAGCACGATTGCCCACTCCACCATCAGCACCGAGAGCAGGAAGTGCATCAAAACCAAAATCGTGCGCAGTGACAAGTGGCCGGATGGGGCGAGACGCATGACGATGAGAACGCCGCTCCCGGCCAGCAGCAAGGGCAGGGTAAAGCGGCGAACGCCGCCCAGCGGCTGCAGGGCGTTCCACGTGAGCTCAATAAGCACAGCACACTGGAGAAGAATATCCGTCAGGTCGATGACGATGGATGCAAAGAGAGGCGCAGGATGACCGGAGACCCGCAGCGCGGCTGCCAGCCCCACTGAGCGCACGAGGTAAAAAATGATCAACAGCGTGAACCAGGGAAACCGCCCCATACGCTTGCGCATGAAAAGTACGGCGAGAAGTAGCAAATGTCCAAGGAGCCCGGCGGCCCAGATCAGGTGGTTTATCATCAATCCTTTTTTAGCTTGAAAATAGTGGCTGGCCGGTCCTTGTACCGGCCGGGTTGCCATTCCTCAAACCCGCATTTTTTGGCAACTCTGATCGAAGCTCGATGGTCGGGGTGGATGAGACATGCGAACTCGTTCGAATGAAAATACCTTCGTCCCCAGGCCAACGCCGCCAGGGCAGCTTCGGTGGCGTATCCCTTGCCCTGCTTCGCGGGAGCAAGCACCCAGCCGAGTTCGGGGATAGGTCCCAGTGCCGGTTCCAGATCTCGCTTGAAGTCCCCAAAACCGACTTCACCAACAAATTCTGTCGTATCTCTTTCCTCGACTACCCAATAGCCGAAACCAAGAAGGGACCAATGACCGAGATATCGTAGAAAGCGGGTCCAGCATTCTTCGACGCTCAGTGGCTTGCCTCCCATGTGTTGCATAACGGAGGCATCTGACCAGAGCGCCTTCGTGTGCGAGAAATCGCTCATCGTGTGCCCTCGCAGCCTGAGCCGCTCAGTCTCGACAATCGGGACATCCAGAACACAGGGCAGCGAGCAAGTCACCTATACAGTCTAAGACTCGATGTTCGTTTTTCGGCTCAGGAATTCGCCCCTTTCGGGTGAACGGCTCAAGCCAATTCGCCACCAAAGCTCTTCCTCTCCTCTGGCTTTCACCGCAACAATGAGTACAATCAGAAATCACTCTAGCGAGATGCGAGTCAGGGAGATCTCACGATGGACGGTGCGGTTGAGGGGCCAGGCACGCGAGTAGGCTCACCCGCCCTGCTTCCCGTTGACTGGTCACAGTTCCATGGCGTGGATCTGCACGCCCAGCACCACGCATCCTGTCGCGGGGGCGATTTTTTCGATGGCCTGCCGATCGGCCGGCATGCCCTATTCATGTTGACCGATATCGAGGGCACAGAACCTCAAGATCATGACGTGGCGTTAGAGGTGCAAAATGTCTTTCGCCAAAGAGCAAAGGAACTCTTCGCAGCAGAGGAGGTCAATGAGTCGGACGCAATCGCCGCCCTGGCTCATGCCGTCAACCTCTCCGGGATAGAGGCTCGCGGCGTTCGGCCCGCACCCACCTTTCTGGGATGCTTCAATCTGGCGTTGGGCATCCTCACTTACTGCAACGCGGGGCTGGTCGTCTTGCTGCGCGAGGGTGGAACGGTGCGCGCTCTGGAATCCAGCGGAATGGTTTTAGGACTTTTTACTCACGCAACATTTGAAGCGGCGATTCTAGTCCTCCAGGAAGGGGACTCCGTCCTCCTGGTCACCAATGGAGTCACGGAGAGCCGGCGGGGAGGAGCCGAGTTTGGCGTCGAACGGGTGGCGCGGTTGTTAAGAAATTCCACTACGAAATCGGCATCAGAAATCTGTGAGGTTGTACTGCGGGCGGCCTATGACTTCGCAAACCATCCCTGGTCCCGTTTTCTCGGATTTCTGCGCGCAAACCACCGTTGCCGGCAAAATGATTTGACAGCCTTGGCACTTGTGCGCCCCTTGAGGCGTAGCGCCTGAGAATGCTTTATTGCCACGCCTGCCGGTAGATCGCCTCGATCTCTTCGGCGCTTGGGATACGAGGGTTGTTTTGCGGTGAACCTGAGGCCAGCGCCTGCGCCGCCATAGTTCCCAACAGCGCAAAGTACTCCTCTTTCGCTATCCCGAACTGCTTAGGAGAAGGCACCTGCAGTTCGGCGTTTCGTTTGTACAAACCGTGAATCAACTGGTCCACTGCCGACTGATCTGTGTCATGCGCCTGCGCCACGCCCATGGCGCGGGCGCATTCGGCATAACGGTCCAGGGCAGCTTCTACTGAGAAGGCCGTGACTGCCGGCAGCAGCATGGCGTTCGAGAGTCCATGCGGAATATGAAAATGCGCGCCCAGTGGCCGGCTCATTCCATGCACCAGCGCTACGCTCGCATTAGAAAAGGCAATGCCCGCCTGGGTCGCTGCCAACATCATTGCCTCGCGTGCTGGCGCATTGCCAGGGTGGTGGAAGCTGTTGGGAAGCTCCCTCCAGATAGTCTTCATCGCCGCCAAGGCAAGCGCGTCCGTAAACGGATTGGCCTTGCGGCTGACGAACGCCTCAATCGCGTGGGTCAGTGAATCGGTGCCGGTGTCGGCGGTGAGCCTCGGCGGCATAGTCAGCGTCAGTTCGTAGTCCACCACTGCTGCCGACGGCAACAGGCTGTCCCCGGCAAGCAGCATCTTCTCTCCCGTCTCCGAATCTGTGATCACGGTGAATCGGGTAACCTCCGAACCGGTACCGGCGGTCGTCGGAATCGCCAGGTGCGGAGGCCCCGCCAGCGGAATCGGATGCGGGACCCGATAGTCCCTGACTTTGCCCCCGTTTGCCGCGAGCATCCCGATAGCTTTCGCTGTATCGATCGGGCTACCGCCTCCCAGGCTCACCAGGCTGTCGTGCGCGCCCTCCACAAACCTGTGAACCCCCGCATCCACAACCTTCGTCGTCGGGTCTGCGACCGTCTCATGGAAAGTCCCACAGCTCAGGCCCGCATTTCGTATCTGCGTTGCCAGTTTTTCAGCAAGCCCGGTCTTCATCAGGAAAGCATCCGTCACCATCAACGGCCGGCTGCAGCGGAGGCGCAGAAGTATGGCTGCCACTCCCGCCAGGGATCCTCCCCCAATCCTGAGAATGGGTGGAATTTTGATCTCGGCCATCATCGGCATCTCCTGAATTCATCTCCGCGTCACCCGATCGTCAACCTTGGGGCTTTTTGACGCCGTTGACGACGCTTAACAGCCCTAATGCCCGGTCGTTCTCCTGTCAAACCCGGAGCATCACACACTTGGTGTATTGTTCCAGAACCATTTGGCCTGCCTAATTACTGTAGTACCTTGCCAGCAACTGGCGAAACTCGAGCACATCGGGAATTCAAGAACGCATCCGGGGTTTCTCACTTTTGCGAAGCGTTTCACGCAATGGTTCAGCATGGTCCCCGTTTTGCGGAAAGGCACGATGGCGTCTTTTCTGACCGAGTTAGAGCCCAGCCCATTGGGTCTCACGGGGCCTACGCCGTGTCCCGTCAACATGACCAGGCTGAAAGGCCTGGATATAGGCGCTCGTTACCACTCGAACCGTTGCGGGGGCGACTTCTTCGATGGCCTGACGATCGATTTTCGGCTCGTCTTTCTCTTAACGGATATCGCCGGTCCGCGAGCGGAGACACATGCGATTGCAGCGGAAGCTCAGGTGGCCTTCCGGCAGCGAGCTCAGGAGTTATTCGGCCCTGCGGACGCCAATGAGTCGGACTCCCTGGCCACCTTGGCGCATGATGTAAATCGATCGCTGATGGAGGCGGCCAACGGTGTGCGCTTTGCTCCAACCTTTTTAGGCTGTTTCAACGCGAACCTTGGCATTCTGACCTATTGCAATGCGGGCCGTGTTCTCGCCGTGTTTCGCGATGCCAGGACCGCGTGTGTTCTCGAGCGTGGCGGAGTTCCACTTGGACTTTTCACCCACGTCACCTATGAACCAGCGGTCCTCGCGTTCGAACCCCAGGACAAGCTGCTGCTGGTGACGAAGGGAGTAACCGAGAGTCGCCGGGGGACAGCCGAGTTCGGGGTGAAGCGCATCGAGCGGGTACTCGAACATTCCAACGGAGACTCTGCTTCTCAAATCTGCGACACTGTGCTGCGCGAGGCCTACGACTTCGGTAACAATCCCTGGTCGCACGTGTACGATTTTCTGTTTTCACGCCGCCAGCGCAACAACGAGGATCTGACCGCCGTAGCCCTCGTACGCCGCTAAATAGCGAATACTACGCTGCACCCCAGAAAGAAACCGCAGATCTCTCCACTACGCTACGCTCCGGTCGAGGTGACAATTCTTCTGGTGCAAATAAATTTGTCATCTCGACCGGAGGAGTCATGGGCCTACTGCCCACCCAAGGGGATGAAAAAACGACTCTGTCCAGCAACCGCTCTCTATGGAACCGTTGCCCTTTCTTTTGTCGTCCCGAGAGTCCGTGACTTTTTCGATCTTTTTGGGTTTTCTGCGTGGCTAACTGGATGTTTTCACCCCGCCACAAAGCCGTCATCCTGAGCGAAGCGCCGCGCGGATCTATCGCATAACGGACGGCTTATAGCGCGCAGTCGAAGAGCCTGTCCTGAGCGTAGCCGAAGGAACCCCGGCGATGCTGGTTGGCAGATGCTCTTCCGAACTTTCCAGGCACAAACTACAGATCAAATTAAAAAAGTCACATGCTCCGAGCGAGGCCGAGGGATCCGCAGTTGCGGACCTTTCGTGGAAATGTTTTCCGAAGAGCGTTGCGGAGCCTAATGCGCAAACCGCCGGAAAAAACTATCCGATTTCCACGCCGGACGTTGATCGGCGTCGGCAACACGCAATGCCAGCTTTGCGAGTATGGCATTAAATTGTGCCGCGGCCTCGATGTCGACCGGCTGGCTCAGGTCATCCGAAGGCCCATGATAGCGTTCCGCATACCACGCCTTGAAGGTCTTCGCTTCGGGTGAGCCGCTCACCCAACCAAACTTGAATGCGAGTGCCGGAACACCCTTCTTGATAAAGCTGTATTGGTCGCTACGGATGAACCGATTGTGTTCCGGTTCCTTGTCAGCTTGTATTTCCACCCCTGCTTCACCAGCAACCGCGCGAATATCGTCACCCAAAGTCGACTCACCCAGGCCCTGGACTTCAAGGTACTTCAAAGGAAACAACGGAAGATACATATCCATGTTGATGTCGGCGACAATCGGCCCTGGCACGCTCGGGTGGGCCGCAAAATACTGAGAGCCGAGCTCACCCTTCTCCTCCCCGGTTACGGAGACGAACAGAATCGAGCGCTTCGGTTTTGCATCTTTCATTGCGCGAGCAATTTCGATCAGCGACGCATCGCCTGAGGCATCGTCCATCGCGCCATTGTAGATGCGGTCGCCGTTGACCGGCTCGCCGATGCCGAGATGGTCGAGGTGCGCACTGACGACCACATATTCCTTCCTGAGCTGGGGATCACTGCCAGGCAGAACACCCACGATATTCTCGGATTTCGCCTCCGAACGAGTCATGCCAACCCGCGCATGCACCTTCACCGCCAAAGGAAAGTGTGGCAGTGGCTTATCTCCATTGAGAGCGGTCAGAATTTCCTGAAAGCTGTGCCCGCTGCCCGCGAACAGCATTTCAGCACGCGCCGGATTGAATTCGATACTCAACGGCAGCGGAGGTGGGACGCCTTGACCAGGGTCAGTCAATTCCATACGTGGCTGGAAACGCGCTGCCGCAATACGCGACCACGGTACTTCTGCGCTGCGCGGATTCGGGATGGTAATCGTCCCAGCCACGCCAGCCTTCGCCAGTGCCTTCCGGCGCTCTTCTCCCGATTGGTAATGCGCCTTGACCGGGCCTGCCATACCGGCAGGGCCGCCCGTCACCAGCACGACAATCTTTCCCTTCACATCCTGACCCGCCAGGTCGTCGTAGTTGGATTCGGGTACCGTCAGCCCGTAGCCCACAAACACGGCGCCAGCCTCCACATTTTCCGCCGCGTGCGAACTTACCCCCAGCGTGGCATCATCACCCAGCTTCACCGCTTGCGCCTTTCCGTCCCGCAATAAGTCAAGAGAGCAGCGAGATTCGTCAATCTTAACCACCTGGAAGTCCATTGGCTGGCGATAACCATCGACTCCGGCGGGCTCCAAACCCGCTGCGCGAAACTGCTCGACCATGTAATTGGCTGCTTTCTCGAAGCCGGGGCTGCTGGTACCCCGGCCTTCGAGGCTGTCGTCGGCGAGAAACTGAACGTGGGACCACCAGAGTTTGCCCAACGCATTCCAGTCAGGGCTCTGAGCCAGGGCGGTCGCCCCAGCAAAAGTCACTGCAAGCCCCACCTTCATCCAATTTCCCAATTTCACCAACCATCACCTCACTAGTGCGAATGTAACTCAAAAAAAAGGACGCTCCCTTGAGGGAGCGTCCTTTTCCGCAGGAGCGGACTAGCTGTACGGGTTTACCAGGAGAGTTTCACGGCCGGAAGAACGCTGGTTCCTTCCACCCGAACGGCAAGCAGTGACGCTGGATTGAGGTCGAGTGCTTTGAGGATCGTGGGAGCCACTTGCGCGGTGCCAACGCCCACACTGACTGTCTTGGGTACAAACGACGGATTAGACAGCAACAGAACGACATTGGTGTCGTCATGGTTAAAGCCGCCGTGTTCGGATTGTTTCGCTTTGCTGCCGGAGTAAGTGACACCGACATTCGGAGTGACGATGATGTCCGGAGTGCGCGGGTCCTGGGTCGGGTCGTTGTAGTTGAGCGAGAGAGAAGGACCGTAGTAGAGCTGGCCCAGCCCGATGCCCGTGCTGGTAGAGGGATTGTCCTCCAGAATCTTGACGCTGGCCTCGGTATCCGAAGAGCTCTTCAGCCAAACCAGCGAAACGTCATCTTCGGTTGGCCCAATGCCCGTCGGGTTATTGGTGGATTCAGAATTAGGTATATAGCCCGCATTGGAGAGCAGGGTTACGGGCGAGGTGCCGTTGATCGTCTGACCGACATACCGGCTGGGGTCGATCGGAGACTGGCCGTGCTTCGCAGTGATCACGATCATGGTCGAATCGAACAGACCCTTGGCCTTCAGTTCCGCTACCCAGGAAGCGATGGAATCATCGACGAACTTGAATTCGCCCAGCAGCGCCGCGCTAGGCGTGCCGGCGGCATCAAGATATCCACCCTTGACACCGTTGCTCGCCTCGATCAGCTTTTGGCCCACGCTAAGAGCCTGGAAGTTCATGCCGAAGACGGTCGGCACCGTGGTTGTTTTCTTGCCCAGGTGGTCTTTGCCGTCGATCTCGTTGAGGATTGCGTTGACTTTTAGCTGGTCGTAGCACTGGATGTTCTGGAAGCTGTTCGTCCAGGCGGTAATGTCCGAACTGGGATCGGGAACACTGGAGCAGGAGATGCCGGTCGGTGTCTTCACACCGGGCAGACCGACCACACTCGAGTTAATCTCAGGCCCGTAAAAGTCGTCGAGCGCTGCGGGACCGATTCCGGCCGCTACTGCTGAGTAAGCAGGATGTTTATCGGACCACGCGGCGTAGCCTCCAGCCTGGTGGATGACGCTGAAGATGGTGTTGGCGCGGACGAATTGCCACGGATAAACAGGAGCGCAGCCCTTCGCAGGGTCGCGAATAAGCTTCTTGGGATCGATGGAGGCGATGCCGCCGTCGGTGAGCGCAGCACCAGGTGCGCCGCCGTTCACTTTGGTCTTATCGAGGTCGATGCCTTCTTCGTACTCGCTGGTAGTGCCGGTTGGGGCCGCGCCGGGAGTGCAGGGGCCGGCGCCGAGGCCGTTCCCGGTCGTGATAGTCGGAGCATCAAGATTCCGCGAATAGGCGACGTCGTAGTAGATCCCAGTCAGGGCCGGGCTCCCCCCGGTCACGATCGCGATCAGGCCAGGGAATGAATCGGAAGGTTTCGAAGTGCTGGCGGCTACATAGTTCACGCCGGTCTTGCCCAGAGCGGCAAGAGCCGGGCAGTAGGGTTCGCCATTGTTGGCAGTGCTGATCCCCTTCGCGCAATTCTCGAAATCTACAGCGTGCATGCCGTCGACGCTGACCAGAAGTACGTGCTTGATGGGACCCTTACCCCAGTCATTGTCTTGCGCGACCGCAGAAACGGTCGCGCACGCAGCCAACACGGTTAGTGCAGCAATTGCATTCTTCATTACTACCTCCGGGATCAATGGTTACTAGACCCCGGAGGTTGATTACATTGCCGGAAGATGAAAATTCAAATAAAAGTCTTATGGCGTTAAGACGCACTTTACAGTCGTGCGTCTATTACCGTGCATTCCCGCCGAGGCCATGCAGACAACGGGACCGCGTCCGCGCCCCCTGTCTGTACTTTCTACATTTCAGAGAGGGCGGATAGATCCAAAATCTGCGGAAAGAGCGAGTGTTCTGGTGGAGTCACCGCTCTGATAGCGCGCACTCCGGAAAAGAGCCTCCTGATGCAAGAGCGCGCGGCCCAGATGGCAAAGGCGCTCGAATGCTTTGTATCAGGGCACGAATTCAGAGGCTGCGGAAAAACTCGGTTTTAGGGTAGGCCGGGGATTTATCCCCGGCGCAAACGCAATGTAATCAATTTGGGCTTTAGCCCCTGGGGCATGCTTTCTTGCTCGATCCGGCTTTTTCCGCAGCCTCTTTAGTCGGGCCGTTAGAGGCCAACGAACACTGGGCTTTAGAGTCCGCGTGAGAACTGGACTACGAAATTAGTCCCGAAGGGACGGCTGAACTTAGCCCAGGACGCAGTCCTGGGTACGTCATGCAACATGATTGAGTCCCGCAGGGACGACTGAAGGAGCATTGCGTCGCGGCCCATTTTCAGCCGTCCCTGCGGGACTAATTCGTAGATCTCGGTTCTCACGCGGACTCTAAAGCCCTCATCAACTCCGCCATTTACGGCCCGGCTGAACAGGCTGCGGAAAAACTCGGTTTTAGCGTAGGCCGGGGATTGATCCCCGGCGCAAATGCAATGTAATCAACTTGGGCTTTAGAGTCCGCGTGAGAACCCTAATTCCAAAGGTCACTGCACTCATGTTTTGTATCACCTAGATCCGGCGTATTTGAACCTTCTGGGAACCATTAAAAGCCAATGGTTGACGGCTTGCGGCCCAAGTTGTAGAACTCTTACGAATTCCTAACCGTAGGTTAGGAATCCGTAAGAATGAAATATTCGCCAAAAAACATTAAAGTCGCCTGTGATCATAAGGGTTTGACGCACTTCGGCGGCGTGTACTTCTTTCACGAATTTCTTCGAGTGGTGCAGCTGCGGCATTTCCTTGCCTGCCATCTTATCTACCCGCGGCGGAACAGCCGTTATCATTTGTCGCAGATGATCTTCGCCCTGATGTATCCGATCGTACTGGGGCTAGACCGCATCGAAACCGCATCATTCCTACGTTCCAACGGCACCTTCCAGTATCTGACCGGGCTGCCCAGCTTTCCTGATCCGCAAACCTTGCGCCGCTTCCTATTCCACGCTCCGGAGCGGTTCTGGGAACAGCTGCATCGCATAAACGATCGACTGCTGCAGAGTTTCATTCATTTGCCCGATCACCGTTCCCGGCTCATCTTTGATCTCGACAGTACGGTCCTGACCGTCTTCGGCCATCAGGACGGGGCTGAGGTTGGCTACAACCCGCGCTATCGCGGAAAACGCTCTTATAACCCACTGCTGTGCATGGAAGCCAACTCTTCCTACCTCTGGGACGCCGAGCTCCGTCGCGGCAACGCTGGAACCTGGGACAGCACCCCCGAGCTGCTCGCCACCTGCTTTGCCAATGTCCCTGCCGATATCCGCGAAGTGCGCGTACGAGCCGATGCAGGTTTTGGGCTCAATCCCGTCTTCGACGCCCTCGAATCTCACTCCGCCGAGTATGCCGTTGTCGCTCGTATGACTCCATCGCTGAAACGTTCCCTGACCGGACTGCGCTACAGCCCCGTCAACCGCGATTGGGAGATGGCGGAACTCCAACTTCGTCCTCAGAGTTGGTCCAGAGCCCGTCGTTTCGTGGTCGCCCGGCGTTTGCTTTCCGCCGACGAAAGGCAACCTACGTTGTTCGCCTTGGGCCGTTACGCCTATCGCGCTTGGGTTACCAATCTCTCCCTCACCCCTCTGGGCGTTTGGCATTTCTACGATGCACGCGCGACCATCGAACCTCGCATCGGCGAGCTGCTGGTAGATTACGCGCTACGCAAAATTCCCACCCGCTCCTTCGCCGCCAATGCACTGTTCTTGGAAATCATTCGCCTCGCCTACAATCTGGTCACCGCCTTCCAACGACTCTGCTTGCAAGAATCCTGGCAACGTCTCACTCTTTCCAAGCTGCGTTACAAGCTCTTCCTGCTGCCCGGCGAACTCACCAGGCCGCAGAATCGTCCCGTACTGCGGCTCCGTGAGTCCTCCATGCTGCAGACCCTAGCCGATGACATCCTGCGCAGCATCCATAGACTCCCCCCTCTCAACCTCTGAAACAGCCCTTTTCACGCCGGATCCAGGTATCAGGGCACGACTTTTAGTCGGGCCGTTGGTGCGGGAACAAATGAGGGCTTTAGCCCCTGAGGGCCGTCTTTGGTTTCTGAAGGGAACGGGCTAAAGAGTCTGCGTGAGAACTGGGACTACGAAATTAGTCCCGAAGGGACGGCTGAGCTTAGCCCAGGACGTCAGTCCTGGGTTTGATTCGAAAGGGCGACCCAGTCCCGCAGGGACGGCTGAAAATGGGCCGCGACGCAATGCTCCTTCAGTCGTCCCTGCGGGACTCAATCATGTTTCATGATGTACCCAGGACTAGCAGCGTCCTGGGCTAAGTTCAGCCGTCCCTTCGGGACTAGTTTGGAAACGGGGTGCTCAGGCAGGGCTAAAGAGTCTGCGTGAGAATCAGGAGAATGACTTGTAATGCACGGGGTGTGAAGCAGATAAGAAGATATGTCTCGCTATTTTCCATATTTGCCTGAGCAGGCGTATTTGCTGCCGCCGAACGTAGCCGAGGAGTTGGGTTCGGATCACCTTTGTTTTTTTGTTCGCCAGGTGGTTCGGCGGTTGGACATGAGCGGGTTTGAAAAGAGTTACAGCCCAGAGGGGGGTATGTTGTACGCCCCGGAATTGATGCTGAGTGTGTGGCTGTACGCGTATGCGACGGGGATGACTTCTGCACGTCGCTTGTCGCAGCGACTAGGGGAAGATCTTGCTCTTCGCTATCTGTCTGGCGGTGCTCGTGTAGATAATTGGGCGCTGAGCGCGTTTCGCCGGCGCCACGCAGTGGCGCTGAACAGCGCGTTCACGCAAGTGCTGGAGATGGCACGCAGCTTGGGTTTGGGCAAGTTGGGCCGAGTGGCGATCGACTCACGCGGATCAAAGCCAATGCCAGCCGGGACCGTGTCGATAGCGAGCAAAGACTGCGCAACGAACGAGCTAAGCTACGCCGCAACATACGCCGCTGGCAGCAGGCTTGCGATAAGGACGACTCCGAACCAGGAGGGCTGAAGGTCGCGATCAAAGAGGCTGAGCGTAAGCTGGCCGAGTTGCCTGGGCGATTGGAGCAGCTGCGCAAAAGCGGACTGAAGAAGCAGTCCGCACCGACCAGGACGCGCGCTTTCTGCGTAGCCGACGCGGCTTCGAGCTGGGCTACACAGCGGAAATCGCCATGTCTGAGGACCATCTGATCGTGGCCCAGCGGGTGAGCCAGCAGCCAACCGATAATGCGTCGTGGCACCCATGGTGGAGAAGGTCAAACTGGAGTGTGGCTCACCACCGGGTGAGGTACTGGCCGATAGCGGGTACTTCTCCGTGGAGAATCTGGAGTGGCTGGAGCAGGAAAAGATAGATGCCTGTCTTCCCGATTCGAACATGGCACGGGAGATGAACCTGGGAAAGAAATGCCGCGGCCGAGCGCGTAGGGCAGTGCACCGGCGTATGCGCCAAAAGCTGCGAAGTCCCCAAGGACGACAAGCCTATGCTCAGCGCAAGGCAATCGTCGAGCTCGGCTTCGGGGTCTTAAAAGAGCAACGTGGCATGCGTCAATTTCGTACCAGGGGAAAAGAAAAAGTCGCTATCGAGTTCACCCTGGCAAACCTTGCCTACAACCTCACCCGGATGTACTCGGTCACCACGCAAAACGCAAAAGCAACCAGCATTTCGCTTTGCCGCATACTCCTCTGCTTAGCTCTCACGCAGACTCT
>CAWIRT010000059.1:0-229741 GCA_963838445.1 uncultured Acidobacteriaceae bacterium | reverse complement strand
TCCACTTTCTCCCACGTATACTGGCCAAACACATGCAGATCATCTCAACGGCCACTGCCTTTCCTCCCCATTATTTCTTACAGGACACCGTGGTGGAGGCACTCAAAGGTCAGTGGGAGCAGGGTCTGGAAAATGCAGCCGTACTGGAAAGGCTGCACTCCCGGACAGGCGTGGCAGGCAGATATTTCTCCCTCCCTTTAGAGCAATACCCACCACTCGACACCTGGGGCAAGACCAACGACGTCTGGATCGAGACCGCGGAACGGCTGGGTGCGCATGCGATCGAATGTGTTCTCGGCAAAGCGGGCGTGGACCGAAAGCAAATCGGCGCCCTGTATTTCGTCTCCGTGACCGGAGTCTCCAGCCCTTCGGTGGATGCCCGGCTGGTCAACCGGATGGGCCTTTCCCCACACATCAAACGCAACCCCATCTTTGGTCTGGGTTGCGTTGCCGGGGCCGCGGGGCTGGCTCGCGCTGCAGATTACGTCCGTGCGTATCCCGATCAGATTGCGGTTCTTCTTTCCGTCGAGCTATGTTCTCTTACCTGGCAGCGAGATGACTTCACCGTAGCCAACCTGATTGCTACTGGCCTGTTCGGAGATGGCGCGGCCGCCGTCCTGGTAGCCGGTGACCAGGTCAAGCTGGCGGGGCCCAGGATCCTCGGAAGCGCCTGCTCTTTTTATCCGGATACTCAGGATGTGATGGGCTGGAAGATCTCTGAGAGGGGCTTTCAGGTCGTGTTGTCACCCGACGTGCCGACGGTTGTACGCGAGAATCTGGGCCGCGATGTAGATGCCTTCCTGGCTCAGCATGCACTCACTCGTGACCAGGTCGACTCCTGGATCATGCATCCCGGCGGCCCCAAGGTGCTGGAGGCAGTTGCGGATGCACTCGGCCTGCACAATGGCGAGCTGGAACTCTCCTGGGAGGCACTCCAACGCGTCGGCAATCTATCCTCCGCCTCGGTGCTGGTGGTTCTGGATGAGGTCATGACCCATCGCCGGCCCAAACCGGGATCGCGTAGTGTGCTGGCGGCCATGGGTCCCGGATTTTGTTCCGAAATGTTGTTGCTGGAGTGGTAAATGGAGCGCGCAGAGTGATCCGTTGTGATGCACTCATCGTCGGCGGCGGTCCCGCCGGCCTCGCGACTGCGATCGCCCTGCGGCAAAAAGGATTGGACGTTCTGGTCGCCGATGCGCTTCGTCCGCCCATCGACAAGGCCTGCGGCGAGGGCCTGATGCCGGATGCGCGAACAGATCTGGCCGCCCTCGGTATACACTTCACCCCCGGCGCTGCGTTTGATGGCATCGCATTCCTATCCGGGCATCACCAGGTAGCAGCCCATTTCGAGCGTGGGAGCGGCATCGGCATCCGCCGCTTGCAACTCCATGCGTTACTGGTTGCCCGCTGTCAGGAATTGGGTGTGCGACTCTCCTGGGGCAGCCGCGTCCACGTAGTTTCAAAGCAACCTCTCAGCCTCAACGGCGAACCTTGCGTTTATCGCTACGCGATCGGTGCGGATGGCCAATCCTCTCGCGTGCGCCTGGCAATCGGCCTGGGTCAGGGAAAAATTTGCAGCCGCCGTTTCGGGACCCGATGTCACTACCGGGTGAAACCGTGGTCCCGCATGGTGGAGGTGCACTGGGGCGATCTGGGTCAGGCCTACATCACCCCCGTCGGCGCGGAAGAAATCTGTGTCGCCACCGTCGCCCGCGGTCCCGCCATCAGGATGGAAGAGGTCCTCGCCTGCCTGCCCGCCCTGCGCACGCGTCTTGAGGGCGCCGGCGAGGTGAGCCGGGTACGAGGAGCGCTGACCACTACCCGCAAGTTGCGCCGCGTGACTGCCGGCAATGTGGCCCTGGTAGGGGATGCTTCGGGATCCGCCGACGCCGTCACCGGCGAAGGCATTGGCTTGTCTTTTCGCCAGGCCCTGCTGCTGGCCCAGGCCATCGCGGTCGAAAAGTTGGACGTCTATGAGGCGGGCCATCCCGTCATCCAGCGGATGCCGCATCTCATGTCTAGAGTCATGCTCCGGATGGATGCGTGGCCCTGGATGCGGGAGCGGGCCATGAGTATTCTCTCGGGCCAGCCACAACTCTTCGCCCAATTGCTCGCAGTCCATCTCGGCGAGCGCTCTGTCGGAGATTTCCTGCTTCGGGACGCGCCTGCGCTGGGGTTGCGGTTCCTGGCATAAGGGCGAGGTACATTGAGAAAAATACGTAAGTCCAGCATCATCGCAGCTTTGGTCATCGTCAGTTCCCAACTGGCACAGGCGCAAAACAAAGGCCTGAAAATCCAGCTCGACCCGGCACAGACTGAAATTCACTGGAAGCTCAATGGTCTGCACACCACTCATGGCACCTTCAAACTGAAGAGCGGAGAGTTCCTTTTCAACCCGGCTACCGGTCTGGCCGAGGGAGAAATTCTAGTCGACGCGACCACCGGCGAAAGTGGAAACGCGACCCGCGACAAACGAATGCAGGACGAGGTCCTGGAGAGCAATCGCTACCCGGCAATCTTTTTCCATCCGACCAGAATTAAAGGGGCGTTCAAAACCCAGGAAGGTACCCAGCAACTGGAGGGGGAAGGCACCTTCAACATCCACGGGGCGGACCATCCCCTGGAGCTGCCGCTTAAAGTACAAGCGAGCGCCGGCACAGTCACGGCAACGACGCGATTTACCGTGCCCTATGTGGATTGGGGAATGAAGAATCCGAGTAGATTCCTGCTCAAGGTGAGCAAGCAGGTGGAAATCGAAGTAATTGCAAAAGGCAAAATCCAACAGCTAGAGTGACGACACGACGGGGCGAACCCATCGCACCCAAAAAAATCCAGCTGCTGACGCTTCTACATGTAGAACGTCTTGATCGCGTCCCAGGCGTAGATGCCGATGATCGCAGCGGTCAAAATACTGGTGACGCCCGTAAAAACCCGTAGAAATGGCTGAATGGTATTCAGCTTGCGAATGATCGCGTCGTTTTCTTTATGCGCACGATCGGAAATATCATCGAGAAACAATTGGTCGTCTTCGTAACGGGTGATGGTTCCACGGTAAAGCAGCAGACCCAGCAGGCAAACCGCGAATACTGCCCAAACTATCCACAAAGTAGGAACTACGTGCATACTTGCCTCCTAGGGGATACCCCAAGAAGTCCCAGATACCGAGCGGGTCCGAGAGTTGGCGGGCTCAGAGGGTAGGAGGGGCTTACGGCTTAAAAATATAATCCTGCAGAGGGTCGATTGCCCACAATTTTCTCATTTACCGGGCAGGTTCCCGGCAACTCGTTGGGGCTGCGGGCGCTCTCAGATCAATACGAGGAGCACGAAAATGAACGGCAAGAGGCAACGACGTGTTTTGGCGATAGCGACGATCGTAGGAGCGGCCTTTCTGGCCGCCTGTAACCCACCTGCCTCGGACCAGCACCTGCAAGAACAGGCTGCGCAGGCGACCGAGCAGGCCAAACAGGGCACCAAGGAGGCGGTGGCGGATGCCCGGGTGGCGGCAAAGAACGCCGAGCAGGCCGTAAATGATGTGGCTGCAGGGGTTAAGCAAGGCCTGCATAACGACAACGCACCCGACGGGAGCAGTCGCCTCGATCTCAATTCCGCATCCGAGGCGGATCTGGCTTCGCTCCACGGAATCTCAGTGGGGAAAGCCAAACAGATCATCGACCATCGCCCTTATACCTCCTCTCACGACCTGGTCAAGGATGGCCTGCTCACGGAGCGGCAGTTCGATGAAATCGCTCCTAAAGTTACTGTCCACTAGGGTGAGTCTAGGGCGCCGCCAACGCATCTACTCTTTAAGGGATTCCGCCTTTACTCACCCGGCATCCGGGACTAAACTACTAAGTATAGGCAACAAACGGAGATAAACAGATGTCAAGCGTCGCCGAACCGGTAACAAACCTCAATCCCGTATCTATGCCCCTGACGTTGTCACCGCAGGCGGTTGCGAAGGTACATGAAATCATGGCTACTCAGGATCCGCTGCCGGCAGGCCTGCGCATTGGCGTGGTCGGCGGTGGTTGCTCCGGATTTCAGTATTCCATGTCCTTTGAGAACCAGGCGGGCATGATGGACAAGGTCTTCAAGTTCGACGATCTGAAGGTCTTTGTCGATGCCACCTCGTTGATGTACCTCAATGGCTGCGTGGTCGATTACGTTGAGACCCTGGAGGCGGCTGGGTTCAAGTTCGACAACCCGGCGGTCAAGAGCACCTGCGGGTGCGGCTCCTCCTTTAACGTCTAACTCTTCGCTCAGTCTTGCCGAAGGGCTCCGCCACGCTGCGGAGCCCTTTTTGCGTTTTGGGCACAATATTTTCCTTTTCATTCCGTCTTCACTCTAGAAACTCGATGTCGAGCTTGGAACAGTTAACCGCGGAACA
This sequence comes from uncultured Acidobacteriaceae bacterium, assembly GCA_963838445.1. GTDB lineage: Bacteria > Acidobacteriota > Terriglobia > Terriglobales > Acidobacteriaceae > PALSA-350. The sequence continues at coordinate 225,354 of CAWIRT010000059.1, read as the reverse complement.
GGACCAGTCGATCGCGCAGGCGATGGAACGCGATGGCGGACGTCTGCGTAACTACATCCGCAAGCATGTGGTCGACCTGGAGACTGCGGAAGACATCCTGCAGGAGGTCTTCGTTGAATTGGTTGAGGCCTACAGGCTGCTCAAGCCAATCGAACAGGTAAGCGGCTGGCTGTTCAGGGTCGCAAAGAACCGCATCATCGATCGTTTTCGCGGCCGCAAGCTCGAGTCGCTGAGCCAGGCTAAGTATGGCGAGGATGACGATGCCGCCGTCTCGCTCGAAGATCTGTTGCCCTCAAAGGATGGCGGACCCGAGGCGGCCTATGCGCGGAACCTGCTGCTGGACGAAATAGACGAAGCCTTGGAAGAGATGCCACCGGAGCAGCGATCCGTCTTTATCGCTCATGAATGGGAGGGGTACAGCTTCAAGGAGCTCTCCGCCGAAACCGGCGTGAGCGTCAACACGTTATTGTCGCGCAAGCATTATGCCGTGCTGCATCTGCGCAGCAGGTTGCAATCGATCTATGAGGAGTTTGTGAAGAAATGAGGCAAAGAATGAGAAAGAAATGGCTATACAAAGCACCGGGGATTCTCCTAATCGTAATCGCGGCGGTTGCCGTATTTGGTTTCATCGTGCAACATCTGTGGAACTGGCTCATACCCGCGATTGTCGGATGGCATGCCATTAACTTCTGGCAGGCAGTCGGCATCCTGCTGCTGAGCAAGATTCTCTTCGGGGGCTTCCGCGGCAGAGGCGGAATGCACTGGAGGCACCGTATGGGAGAACGATGGGAAAAGATGACTCCCGAAGAAAGGGAAAAATTCACCCGGGCCATGCGAGGCCGCTGTGGCTATCGCGACTTTCAACCCGAAGAACAGAAGGTCTGAGGTATGTGATGAACCTGGAAGCCCCCGCAATTAGCCAGAAAATCGTCGACGAGTTGGAGAGGGAAAATGCCCGCCTGCAGAGGCTGGTTGCCGAACTGCTGGCCAGAAACCAGCAGCTGCGGCAAGCGCTGGAGTCCGCAACCCGTGTGGGAACTGTTGTCGCCGGAGTGAGATAGTTGCTATTCTGGGACTCCTTTGAGAACCCTACATCGCGTTCTATCTGTAATTGCCCTGATCGCCGCTGCGTCGTTCGCGCAGGCCCAGCCGACGCCCCAGGAACAGCTCCCCATCTGGGCTTATCCTGATCATTTTTCGCAAGGCCCATCGTCCGCCCCTAATCGCACCCAGGCGGAACATCTACCCGGGAGCAAAGCAAGCTATACCAGGGGCGAGATCAACGATATTTTTGTCGTGCCGGATTGGTACCCGGACATCCATCCGCCTATGCCGGAAATTGTCGCCCACGGGCGCAAGCCCGATGTATATTCCTGCGGCCATTGCCACCTGCCGAACGGCCAGGGCCGTCCCGAGAATGCAAGCGTCGCCGGGCTTCCCGCGGAATACATCACGCAGCAGATGGCGGATTTCAAGAGTGGGGCGCGTAAGGGCTCTGACCCCGAGATGCTCTCCGTCACCAACATGATGAAGCTGTCCAAATCGATCAGCGACGACGACGTCAAAGCCGCCGCGGCCTATTTTTCCTCCTTCAAGCTCAAGCCCTGGATTCGCGTGGTTGAAGTGGAGCAGGTGCCCAAGACCAAGCCGGCCGGCGGCATGATGGTAGTGGTCGATGGCGGAGGAAACGAGCCGATCGGCGATCGAGTGATCGAGGTTTCAGAAAGCCTGGAGCGGACTGAGCTGCGTGATCCCACCTCGGGCTTCATCGCGTATGTTCCCAAGGGAAGCCTGGCTAAGGGGAAGGACCTGGTCACCACCGGCGCCAACGGAAAGACCATGGCCTGCACCATGTGTCACGGTCCGGACCTGAAGGGAACGGGAAACATCCCCTCGATTGCCGGGCGGTCCCCCAGCCAGATGACGCGGCAGCTTATCGACTTCCAGAACGGCGCCCGGAACGGCTCCATGGCCCCCATGATGAAGGGCGTAGTCTCCAAGCTGACCATTGAAGACATCGTAGCCATCACCGGCTACCTGGCCTCGCAAGCGCCCTAATGAGAAGTGAGGGTGACCTTCCTCGATCAAGCTTTATCTCGACCGAAGGAATCATGGGCTTGCGGCCCATCCAAGGTGATGAAAAACGCCTTGGTCAGCACCACTCCTTTATGGAACCGTTGCCCTCCACTTTGTCATCCTGAGCTTATGACTTTTTCGATCTTTTCGTTTTTTTTGCACCCGACCAGATGTGGTTTAGTCCCCTCCAGAAAGGCGTCATCCTGAGCCTGTGACTTTTTCGATCTTTTCGTGTTTTCTGCGTAGCTAACCGGATGCTTTTTACCCCCACAAAGCCGTCGTCCTGAGCGAAGCGCCGCGCGGATCTATCGCATAGCGGACGGCTTATGGCGCGCAGTCGAAGAGCCTGTCCTGAGCGTAGCCGAAGGAACCCCGGCGATGCTTGTTAGCAGGTGCTCTTCGGAGCTTTCCGGCCACAGACTACAAGGGAAATTAAAAAAGTCACAGCCTCCGACCGAAGCGTGCCCAGATTTCCTACCTCATGGCACTCGCAACAACCACGTATGCGGCTTTTCCGTAGAGAAAGGCGCATGAAGTTTGCCAAAGCCACTAAATTCCACAGGAAATCTTGGGGAGCGTAGCGGAGGGCTCTGCAGTTCCCCGGACCTTTCCTGGAAAGGTTTTTCGACAGAGTATGTCATCCCGCCCAGTCCCGGCGTGCCGTGGAAGCGAAGTGGAGCGACCTGCGGTTTCTCTTCCGGTTCTCCGGCACCCACCTTAGCTCATCAACTCGATTCCGGAAGGATATGGGCCCGTCAGGAGCCTCCTGTAAAGTCGCCCACTAACACTTTGCGATAGCCCCCCTACAGCTTAGCCGGATACTCCGCCGGTCCCGTCCGAGGCTTCTTGCGGCCCAAAGCCTCCAGAAGCGACTTCAGAATCACATAAAGCACCGGGATGAAAACCAGGTTCAGGATGGTCGACACCAACATCCCGCCAACGACCGTGGTGCCTACAGAACGCCGCCCCAGGGCGCCCGCGCCGGTGGCGAAATAAAGCGGCAGCACACCGAGAATAAACGCAAATGAGGTCATCAAAATCGGCCGCAGGCGCAGCTCGGCAGCTTCAATCGCGGCTTCCAGGATAGGCTTACCCTGTCCGCGAATCTGCTCCGCAAATTCCACGATCAAAATGGAATTCTTAGCCGAAAGCCCGATCAGCATGACCAATCCAATCTGACAATACACATCGTTCGACAAACCGCGCAGCGTCACCAATCCCAATGCTCCCAACACCGCCATGGGTACAGCCAGCAGGATGATGAACGGAAGAGCAAAGCTCTCGTACTGCGCCGACAGCGTGAGGATAAACCACCAGGATCCCGAGCCCAAAGATCAGCACTGCCTTGCCGCCGGCTTCAATCTCCTCCAGCGACAGACCGGTCCAGGAGTAGGTCATTCCCTGGATCATGTTCTTCTTGGCCAAAGCTTCCATGTTAGCCAGGCCTTCTCCTGTGCTGTACCCCGGTGCAGCAGAACCATCAATCTCCGCTGACCGGAAGAGATTGTAATGACTGATCACCTGCGGGCCCGATTGTTGCGCGATCGTCACCAGGTTATCGAGCGTCACCATTTGCCCGGAGTCGGATCGCACATAGAACCTGCGCAGGTCCCCTGGGGTCATGCGAGCAGACTGTCTGGCTTGTACGTAAACCCGATAGGACCGGTTGTTGTAGTTAAAATCGTTGACGTAAGCCGAGCCCATGTAGACGCTCAACGCAGAACTGATCTGACTGAGAGGGACCCCCAGGGCTTTCGCCTTCACCCGGTCGATCGTGATCAGCAACTGGGGATCGCTCGCCGTGTAGCTGGTGTACAGGCCAACCAGTTTATGGTCCTGGCGGCTGGCCCCAATAATCTGGTGGGCGACACGGTCCAGATCCTGAAGCGTATTGCGGCCCAGATCCTGCAACTCAAAAGTGAATCCGCCGAAAGTTACCCAGGCCCTGAATGGCCGGCGGTTGGAAGATAGCCACCAGGCCGCCTGGCACACCAAACAGCTTGGGGGCAAGTCGTGGCGTAGATTTCCGCCGCCGAATGGCCTGGTCCCTTTTTCTTGCGCAGGTCGACGGATTTGAGCGGAACAAAGATGAGGCCATAGTTCGAAGAGCTGCCCCCGCTGAGACTAAATCCCATGACGGCAAAGGTTCCAAAGACGTCATCATCCTGCCTGATCAGCTTTACGGCACTATCCGCAACGTTGGAGGTGTAGGTCAGCGAAGCACCGGGCGGTGTCTGCACAATGCAGATCAGGTAATTCTGATCTTCCGTCGGCAGGAAAGCGCTCGGCGTGTGGTTATAGAGATAGACCGTGCCGGCCAGGCCGGCGATAAAGAACAGCACCACGACGTAGCGCCACCGCAACACCTGGCGGATGGCTTTGCCGTAGAAAACTGTGCTGGTTACAATTGCGCGGTCGATCAAACCTAACAGGCCGCGTTTGTGTTTCTCGCCGCGCAGAAAGATCGCCGCCAGCGCGGGTGACAAGGTCAACGCGTTGAAGGCCGAGATCGCGATAGAGAAAGCGATAGTCAGCGAGAACTGTTTGTAGAGAATGCCGGTAGTGCCGGGAAAGAAAGAAACCGGCACGAAGACGGAGATGAGCACCAGGGAAGTAGCGATGACCGCGCTCGTAACTTCAGCCATCGCCACCGACGTAGCGGAGTGCGGGTCGGAGTGGTCCTCGTTGATATGGCGCTGCACGTTCTCGATCACCACAATGGCATCGTCCACCACCAGGCCGGTCGCCAGCGTAATACCGAACATGGTCAGCGAATTGATAGAGAACCCAAAAATCTTGATGAAAGCAAACGTCCCGATCAGCGACACCGGGATGGTAATCGCGGGGATGATCGTCGCGCGCCAGTCGAGCAGAAAGAGGAAGATCACCACAATGACGATGATGATCGCCTCGCCCAAAGTACCCACGACTTCGCGAATGGAATCGCCAACCACCGTGGTGGTGTCGAAGGGAATTACGTAGGTCATTCCCGGAGGGAATGACTTGGCCAGTTCGTCCAACGCCGCCTTGGCGGCGCGGTCCACCGCAAGCGCGTTGGCATTGCTAAGCTGCTGAACGCCCACACCGATAGCATCGGCGCCGTTGTAATTAAGGTCGGTAGAGTAAGATTCGGCGCCTAACTCCGCATAGCCAACGTCTTTCAGCTGCACGATGCCGCCAGGGCTATTTTTGACAATGATGTTGTCGAACTCTGCCGGCTCGGAAAGCCTCCCGATCACACGCACCGGGATCTGGTAAGTCTGCTTCTTATCCGAAGGTGGCTGGCCCACCTGGCCGGCGGGAATCTCGACGTTCTGCTCCGCCAGCGCACTGGTCACATCGGCGCTGGTCAAGCCGCGAGCAGCCAGGCGTGCCGGATCGAGCCATAGACGCATGGCATACCGGCGTTCGCCGAAAATCACAACATCGCCCACGCCGGGGATACGCTTCAGGGCGTCCTTTACATAAACGTCGAGATAGTTGCTGATAAAGAGATCGGAATAGCGCCCATCCGGAGAGTAGAAAGCGGCAGCGAATACGAAGTTGGAGTTCGCCTTGCTAATCGTGATACCGGTGTTATTCACGATCTGCGGCAACCGGCCGGTCGCCGCAGAGACGCGATTCTGTACGTCGACCGCGGCGATATCGAGACTGTAACCCGTTTGAAAGGTCGTGGTAATGGCGCTGGTTCCGTCGTTGGAACTGGTGGAGGAGATGTAGTGCATGCCCTGCACGCCATTGATCTGCTGTTCCAGGGGAATGGTCACCGCGGATTCGACCGTCTGTGCGTTTGCGCCCACGTAGTTGCTGGTCACGAGAACCACCGGCGGCGCCAACGTCGGATACAAGGAGATGGGCAGCGTCGGAATGCAGACGGCCCCGGCAAGGATGATCAACAGAGCGCAGACAGTTGCGAACACCGGCCGGCGGATAAAAAAATCAACCACGAGAACGCTCCCTTTGGTGTACGCCGCCTCAGACCGTTTTCACAACCCTTGTGAAAACTCGTCTGGCCGGCATAATCTGGATCGCGCGGCGCAGCGGCTTATGAAGCTCAGAGACTGTTACTGGATGTTTAGCCCAACGGCTGTACTGGGGCGCCATCGATCAGGAACTGCGTCCCCGACACAATGACCTTTTCTCCATTTTGCAGCCCGCTCAGAACCGCGTAGTCGTTACCCACCGTGTCACCGACAGTGATGGGTCGCTGCTTGGCAACGTATTTGCCGCCCTGGTTGGTAGCGACATAAACGAAGGTTTGTCCACCGAGGCGCGTTACCGCCAGCACCGGCACAACCGGAATCGACGACGTTGTCCAGACCACCCGCGCCTTGATCTGCTGCAGGTTGCGCAGCTTGCCCAGGTCCGCATGGACCGGAGCTTTAGCGAGAATCCCCTGCAGTCCGTTATCCACCTGGGGCGAAATAAAGTCGATCGCGGTGTGCTCCAGCACATTCTCCTGGTTATCGAGAATCACCACTGGCAGGCCCCTGCGGATCTGTGTGACCCGTTCCGTCGGGATATAGATGTAGGCTTCGAGGTCGCGATTTTCGTCGACCGTGGTTAACAAGGTGGTGGATGAGACATAATCCCCCAGGTGCGGGGGCACATCGCCGACGATGCCGTCGAAGGGGGCGGCGATGTGGTAATAGCCCAGCTGCTTCCTCTGGCTCTGTGTAGTGGCGACCGCGGACTCATAGTCGGCCTGGGAGTTTTTGTAGGCCTGTTCCGCCTGGTCGAAGGCATCGCGGCTGGTGACGCCCTGGTCGAAGAGTTTGCGTTGCCGCTCCACTTCAATCTGGTTGTACTGGAATACGGCCAGCTTTTGCTGTTCCGTGGCCTTGGAAGAAGAGACCGTCGCTTCCTGCTTGGCTGGATCGATCTCCATCATGACCTGACCGGCCTTCACCCGGTCTCCGGAATGGACATAAATCCGGACCAGGTTACCGTCCACCTGGGGATTGATGGTTGCTGAGCGTCGCGACTTGATGGTCGACACATATTCATCGTATTGCGGAACTGGCGCGGCCGAGATGGTCTGTGTTTGTACCGGCATCGCCTGCGGCGCAGCTTGCGGCGGAGCCGACTTGGCGCATGCTGTGAGCGCCAGCACGGTGAGGGACAGACTTGGTGCGATCCAAACGGGTAGCCTTCTCAAAACGAAATCCTCGAACGCAAAGAATGCTGCAGAACGCTCGCGTACCTTCATCTGCAGTCTGACAGACAGCTTTTTTCACTGCTCCTGACCGGTGATCAGGAGGGCTCTACTCTGACAGTGACACTTGGATGTGATTACAGCGGCGGTTGCTTCACAATTTTAATGGGTTGGGCCAAAGACTGCTTCATCCGCGTACTTCATTCCAGGACCAGGATGATTTTTCCGGAATGACGGCCCGACTCCATCAGCCGGTGGGCCTCGGCGGCCTGCTCCAGGGGAAAAGCGGTATCGATCACCGGATGAATCTGTCCGTTAGCGAACAGTGGCCAAACTTGCTGCTCCACACCCCTTGCCAGCGCGGACTTTTCCTCGATCGACCGCGAGCGAAGGGTCGACCCGGTAATCAGCAGCCGCTTCATCATAATAGAGCGCAGATCCACCGTGACCTTGCTGCCGCGGGAGGTGGCAATGTGCACCAGCCGGCCCCCGGTGGCGAGCAAGTCGATGTGTATGGGGAAGTAGTCCCCGCCGATCATGTCGAGGATGGCATCGATACCGTGGGGCTGGGCCCACCTGGCCAGCTCAGCGGCCCAGTCGCCTTTATAGTTGATGGCGGCGTCGGCACCGAGACCCAGGCAAAAGCTGCATTTCTCGTCTGAGCCGGCGGTGGTCGCGACTTTGGCGCCGAAGGCGCGGGCCATCTGAATAGCCATGGTCCCTATGCCGCTGGACCCGCCTTGCACCAGAAACCGGTTGCCGGGGAACAGCCGCCGCGGCTCGAAAAGATTGGCCCAAACGGTGATGACCGCCTCAGGAAGGGCAGCCGCGTCCCGAATCGATACACCAGTAGGCACAGCCATGCACTGGCCTTCGGGTACCGCGCAGTACTCGGCATATCCGCCCCCGCCGAGCAAGGCACAGACAGCGTCGCTCACCCGCCAACGGGAGGTGGTGCCGGGGCCGAGTTCGGCGATGTGCCCGGATACCTCCATGCCAAGGATCGGAGAAGCGCCCGGTGGAGGCGGATAATGCCCTTGCCGTTGGTGCAAATCGGCCCGATTGATGCCGGCAGCCACGGTACGGATCAGCACCTCCCCGGCGCCCGGCTTGGGGATCGGCAAAGGAGCGATGCGCAGAACCTCGGCTCCCCCGGGGGCAGCGATCTCGATAGCGCGCATGGAAGCCGGGTTGGCGGTCATCGCGTTTTCGCCTCGTTCGCCGGGGAAAGGCTCTGTAGCGAGAAGGGGTTGAAGTCCGTGCGGGTGTCGAAGGCATCCACGCCCTCGCGGCGTTTGAGCCAGGCGACCCCGGCATAGGTGAGGGGTGTCGCCAGTGTTTCGTAGGCCACCTTGATCAGGTACGACGAGACGGTCAACCGGATCAGGGTAGGCCGCGAAACCGTGCCGGCGAAGGAGATGAACATGACCAGAAACGTATCGAACGCCTGGCCGACGATCGTGGATCCGATGGTGCGGGTCCAGAGCCACCGCCCGTCGGTGAGGACCTTAAGTTTGGCCAGGGTAAAGGAATTGGCAAACTCGCCCGTCCAGTACGCAATCAGGCTGGCGGCCACAAACCGCGGCACCACGCCAAAGACTGTCTCGAACGCCTGTTGGTTATGCCAGCCGGGGTCTGCGGGCAGGGCGACGGCCATGGCGCCGGCGGCGCTGAGCAGCGCGGACGCAAAAAATCCGATCCAGATCGCCCGCCGCGACACCTGGTAGCCATAGACCTCCGTGAAGACATCGCCAAAGATATAGGTAATGGGAAAGAGGAGTTCCGCGCCGCTGATGGTAAAGGGTCCAAGACGGCAGACCTTCTGGGCGACCAGGTTCGACACCAGCAGGACAACGACAAAGACGAGCATCAGGGTATCGAGGTATTTGTAGCGGGCCATGGGGACTGACATAGGGTACAACGGGGCCTTAAGCGTCTTGCGTGAGAACCTGGCTTTTCCGAACTTGGTACCGCGGGATGGCTCAAAATACCTCGGATGCAGACCGGGCTGTCCCAACCCATCCCCTCAAGTCCACCCAGTCTCATTACACTCTAGAGGCGGAGGGCCGGCGCGAGGCGTGAGGCAAACGGATTTTGACACCTCATTTCCGAGTTGCTAGAGTTGAAGCTGGTCGACTCCGGCCGGCCCGGAGGCTACGGGCCAAGCAACGTCCCCGTCGTCTAGCCCGGCCTAGGACACCGCCCTTTCACGGCGATAACACGGGTTCAAATCCCGTCGGGGACGCCAAATAAAGCAAACAGAATGAAAGATTTGCGAAAGACGCGAAAAGCTGTCTTCCCTCCACTGGTCACGATGGGGTCACGATAGAAAATCTATGCCCAAGAAGACGAGGGGCCGGGATGGGGTCTATGAGCGCGATGGCCGGCCAGGTTTTTGGATTTCCTACGTCGATGAGTACGGGAAGCGCCGGCAGCAATACGGCGGCCCGACCGTTACCCAGGCTCGCGATAAGCGAGAGGAGATAAGAACCCGAGTCCGCGAGGTCAAGGAAGCGCTCGCGAACGGGGAGCCACTTCCGACTGAGGACACCTTCGGTGTAGTCGCCAAGCGCTACGTCGAGTACCAGAGAAAGCGGTGCGCGGCCGGCCAGATCAGCGAACAAGAGATGCAGCGCCAGAAAGGCATCGTCGAGAAGCATCTGATTCCGTTCTTTGGGTCAATCAAGCTGGCGAGCATCCGACCATCCAAGGTCAATGCCTACATCGAGAGCAGAACCGGAGAGGTGTCGGCCGGAACGATCATCAAAGAAACGAACGTGTTGAAGCACTTCTTTGGTGTCGCCTGCGATGTCTGGGAACTCATTCCCGCGAACCCGGCCAGGCGCGTGAGAATGCCGGAGGCGCCCGAAGGACGCACGCGACACTTGGAGCCGGCAGAGCTGCAGAAGCTTCTCCTGGCTTGCCCAGTCTGGCTCCGCCCGATCGTCGGACTCGCAGTGAGCACGGGCATGAGGCGCGGCGAGCTCATGCGGATCCGCTGGAAGGATGTCGACATCAAGAGCGGCCGAATCCTGCTTTCGTTGACCAAGAGTGGCAAACCGCGGTTCGCGTACCTCAACCAGCTTTCGAATCAGGTGATCACCTCCCTCGAGCCAAAAGGCCGGCGCCCGGAAGAGTTGCTCTTTCCAGGATTGACGCCTGAGCAGGTGACAGTCGCATTCATCCGCGCCTGCCAAGCCGCGAACATCGAGGATTTCTCTCTCCATGACCTGCGGCACACGTTTGCGTCGCAGTTACGAATGAAGGGAGCGGACCTGCACACGGTCGGGCAGTTGCTCGGTCACAAGGACCTCCGCATGACCGCCCGCTATTCGCACCTGAACCCGGAATATCTCGGCACGGCGGCGAGCAAGCTGGACGAGGTTTTCACGGACCCGCTCACGCTGGGCCAGGGCGAGCCGAAATGACGCTGTACCCAACCATGTCAGAGACCCAGCTTCGAGTTGTCTGAAAAAAGGTCACGGTGACAGAAAAGTCGGCTTTTCGTCTAAATAAAGGCAAATTTTGCGGCAAATCGGAGTGCCAAAGCATCGGAAAGGTTAGCTTAGTGATGCCCTGGTTGAGTGTGTGTAAAACTCACAGGTAGAACCTAGTATGATCACCCGAGCCAAGGGAGTGGCAAGAAAATGTCTACAAATCTGGAAAAACTGATCAATGCCGCCCGCCACAAAGAGTTCCCTGCGGGAGAACGCGAGGCTCAGCGTCGCAGTTTCGCATTTGGGAATACCAACATCGAAAATCCCCGCATCACACGCGAGACAATTGACAAACAGGCAGAAATCTTAGCGCAAAGGGCTAAAGAGCTTGACAGCCGATGATGCGACCCGACATAGTTTCGCAAAAGATGCAGAACTAATCAAAGACCCCGTCGAACTGGCGAACCGTGAAGCCCTAAACGGACTCCGCCAGTTTGATACGGCGGTGCAGGCAGTCGAATATCACCTGCACCCTGAAAGACCCTTCCGCTTCCGACCTTCTATTCTGCTAAAGCTGAATCGCGACGCTCTGGATGGAATATCGTCGTACGCAGGAAATTACAGGCCCGGTCCCATCGAAATTAAAGGTAGCAAGCATGAACCGCCCGGGGCTCACCTGGTGCCGGAGCTGGTAGAAGAACTATGCGACTACGTCAACGCAAATTGGGAAAGCAAAACAGCGATGCACTTGGCCTCCTACGTCATGTGGAAGCTGAATTGGATCCATCCCTTTGCTGATGGGAACGGACGGACCTCTCGCACCGCTTCTTACATGATTCTGTGCTTGAAGATCGGCTACCTTTTGCCAGGCAAAAAGTCCATCCCAGATCAGATATCGAGCAACAAAGACCCCTACTACAAAGCACTGGAAGCAGCCGATCTAGCTTCGCTGGCCGGGAAGTTGGACCTTAGTCAGATGGAGGAACTACTTTCATCTTTGGTGGCTGCGCAGTTGGTGGGCGTTCTCAGGGATGTGACCGGCAGAGACGAGTTCTGAATCCACTGCAACCTCGGATGCTACGATGCTGCGATGGTGATTCGGCGAGGTAGGGATAGAGCCTGAGATTCAAAAGCCTCAATACCGCCCGGCACAGTTAAATTCATCAGGAGGACGTCTCGTGGTATCAGGACCGTTTTTCGCGCCGCCGGAGACCTACCTGTTCATCGACGGCGGGTATCTACGGAAGGTCGCCGACGAATTAATGCAAGCCCTCTTCGGGGTTCCAGCAGACATTGATCTTGCTGCTGTTCGTAGAAACCTTTCACCACATCCGCGCCGAGTGTTCTATTACGACTGCTTAAACGATGTCCGGAAGGACGGGGAATCCGAAACGGATTTTGATCCAAGGGTCCAGAAGCAACAGGTGGCCTTTGATGCTATACAGTCCCTGGACGGATTTCACGTACGACTGGGCAGTGTGTCTGGTAAGAATCGCAAGATCAGGCAAAAGAAGGTCGATGTCTTGCTCGCTGTAGATGCACTTGATCATGCGTTCCGCAAGAATATGGAGCAGGTCTTTTTGATAGCAGGGGATCTCGATTTTGTGCCTCTTGTGGATAGTCTGATTCGGCTTGGAACTTACGTGCGGGTTATCTACCAGGCGAAATCTGCTGCGCGTGGACTGTATTCTGCAGCTGACTTAGCTAGCCCTATTACCTTTAATGAAGTCTATTTCTGGACAACCGATGGGTTCCGAAAGCAACATCCGCTTCCTGCCTGCGAGATTGGTGCAAGGCAGCCAACGCCGGAGTCACCCATCAAAACCGGTACCGCGGCGCATAGAACCGTCCAGTTGTATCAGCGAGGCGTCATGTTCAACCTTTACACTCCGATGTGGGATCACCGTTCTCTCCTAGTTGCGTCTCCCGACATGAAGTTGCTAGAAAAATATTTCGAGATGGAATACGCACCGATCGAATGGAAGTAGCCCGAACTGCAGGTTCTCCGCTATACCGAAATCACAAGGTTTCGGAACACCCAAGACTACCTCTGCAAAGTTTACAGATCCCGCGAAGTAGGTAGCCGCGGCGCTGAGGCTTTCGGTACGCTTTGCCAGCGTTACTCGGGGTACGGCAAGACCCGTATCGTCGTCCATTCGGTTCGACCAACAGTTGAACGGGGTGGCGAATCTTGCCCTCGATCAATCCTCGAAGCCACGCGTGAAATTCTCTACAAGTCTTATGGTCGTCGCTGGAGCAAAGGTAGTTACGACCGTTTGGAGAATCGGCGCTGGGGGACTCGGGATGCCCGTGTGATTATCCCGCTGCCGCAAGGCAACTCGCGCGTTAACTTCCCAAGGCGTTCTTTACGGCGGCTCTGCGGCCTACAAGTTTGAGCCTGCGGCGCGCCAGGTGGAGAGATTCTGCGCGTAATACTTCTTCATGTAGTTGCGCATGTAGACGCGCCGATGCTCTTTTTGCGCGTGGGTCAAAACTTGCGCACTCCTCCGACAGTTTTTGTCGTGGAACTGCCGGCCCCTCTTTCGCGCGAAGAACCATCTACCGCATCCGCAGGCGCATTGCCGCATGCGATCGCTTTCCACAGTGGCCCATAGTGTTGCCAGCAAATCCTGGAGGCGAGTGAACATTACGACCGCTTTCGCAAACTGCTCGGAACCAATCAGTCCTTGATCGAAATCCGCGCAGAGATCATGCAATCCCGGGTCTGGTCGTCCAGCAGTTGCGTTCAGGTACTTACTCAGCACTTCTCCAGATGAAGTGGAAGCGGATTTGATGGTCCTTGCTGTCTTGGGCATGAGGCTATTCTGCTTTGAAGTTGCGGTTGTAGTAGACAGCCATAGAGCGCTTCATCCGAAGGCGCCGCCTCTCTCTCTGCTCTTGCGTCATCTTTTGTTCCCAGAGTTTATTCCGGCAGGCGGCGTTGTGGAATCGCTGCTTTTGGGTACGGACGACAAACCATCTCTCACATCCGCAGGCACATTGTCGAATGCGAGCAATCCCGGGCGCGGTCCTGAGCGCCATGATTAGGGTTTCTTGGAGGCGAGTAAACGCTACCGCTCCACGCATAGCGAGGTGCGAGCAGATCGCCCCTCTATCGAGAAACCAATTGCAATTACGGATTAGACGAGCAAAGAAGAAGGGCCATAGATCAGCCTGTTCGTAACCAGTCTGCCCGCGATTTAGGTTCGGAAATTGGTCTGTTTGAGGGTCGTTGAGGAACTCGACCAGACGTTCGCCGTACCATTCTGCACTCTCTATAAACTGACGATCTTTTGGCACAAAACAAGCCTATCCGTCAGTTTATGGAAGACGCAAGCAGAATCATGCTCCACTAAGCCTGCAAGTTAAGTCCGACGCCAAAAGCCGTCGGCGGAGAGGATTTGCAATGACTGCCGTGTCTCAACTTATCGAACAAGAGAACTTCATGCCGGCCCAGGCGGAGAGGAAGTACGGTCTTTCCCAGTGGATCTGGCGCCGGCTCGCGTATAGCGGCCGCGTTGCCTCGATTAAAGTCGGGGTCCGACTGCTCATCCCAAAATCAGAGTGTGAACGAATCTTGTTGGAAAACACACGGCCGCGAAAGGGCGGGGGCGTCACGGCAGCCGAAGAACCACCTAGCGACGTGCGGCTGCAGCATCCGCACGTCGCTGAAGCGCGCATTGAAGACACCGCCCCACCGCAAGCAGTTAACAGTCTCAACCGCTTCAAACGCTCAGGAATGCGCGGATGAATCGATTGAGCCGAGACGAGATGCTGAAAAGATTGGCAGATGCCGCCGAGGCTGCCTCGAAGAAGGGGTGCGAGGGTAGCGAAGGCGTCCTACTGAAAACTATGCGTGCTCTTGGCGTCAAGCTAGGCCACTTCATCGAGATGTGTGAGGTCCTTGGCGAAGGCAAATGGGCAACAAAAGACGACCCCTACGCTTATGTCGCGCAAGCCACGCGGAACAGCGCGCAGCGACAAGTGCCCAAAGATAAAAGGTTTCTAGAAACCGCGGACAGCGCTCAACTCGAGTGGGGTGCGTATGTGTCAGAAAGCTCTCATGGTGGAGCTCGTGGACCCGGTTATCGCGGCCTTGTTCGCAGGCTTCCCGAGGAATTCAAAACAGTTAGGCAGCCTTCGTCCTCCTGGAAGTCGGAGATCGATGAAGGCAACGCTCTATCGGGACCTGACACCCCCTACTTCCACATTGGATCCGTTGCGACCCCTAATTTTGGCGCATGGGCGCAAGCGGCGGGCCTTTCCGAATCAGAACACAAAGCCCTGAACTTCATAGCCGCGGGCGTGAGTCGCGATGAAGCTCTCGGTAAGCAACCGGATGAGACAGCCAGGAAGGCGCTCCAGGCGGGTTACCGACAACTAAGGCGCCGTGGGTTTGGCCACCTCAAAGCCGTAATCCCTCCTCGAACCCGCGACCAGAAGGGCCGCACTTCGAACGCCGAAGCAGGGGGTTGGTATTCACAGAAGCCGGGGAGCGATCCGCATCCGCCAAAATCAGTCATAGCGGGGATTACCCCCGCCAGGCTTATGAAAACGAACCAGCCGTTCGACCCTATTCCGTGGTGGGCGGCCCCGGTACCACGAAAGAAAACAAAATAATTTTCAAAATAATGTCCCGGACCACGCAATATCGCCCCCCTATAAGTAGGGCGGCTCGCCGTTCCCCGTAGCCCGACAGAAGGAGCAAGTATGGAACAAGCCTCGACTCAGTCTTATAGGAACTTCGAGCCCAGTGCCCCCAAATGGCGGCGGATAGCTCACCACGTGTGGCTGTGTCGCGAAGCATTCGTGGATTCATTCCGCATAGGAAGACTCCAAAAGTTCGACGATGAACTGGTGAGAAACGGCTTAAGCCTAGTGGAAACACGAGTTTCGTCCACGTTGGGCGCACTTCGGCGCCGGGGCACAGTCTTGATTCAAGATGCGCATCGCAGCGCATGCCGCCACATCACGCATTCCATGGTTAGCGACCCTGGCCTACGCGAGGAACTAGCTGCGCTTGAGAGTTTGCCATTGGACAGGCGTTCGGTCCGGCTACATCTTGCTGCATTCGACCGCGGGATCACCCGTGAATTGCCGGCGCTGGTCTCTGTCTTGTCCGGCGACACGTGCGCCGCCGAATCCGAAGATAGATCTTCGCGCGCCTCGGTCCCTGATTCTTTGATCCGGTATGGTCGGGCGAGGTGTCGACACTACAGGCGGGATAACTCAGAACACGCTAGTTAAAGCTCAAGAGGCGGAGAGTGTAAGCGGGAGATACATGAGGGCTCTGACCAGCGATGGTTAGGGCCTTTCTTTTGCCCAACTTAAAGGGCCGGCGGTTACAGCCGCCAGCCCCAGGGAAACCAACCCTCGGCGCAACCCGAGGCCACACAAGGAGGAAATACGGTGTATACAGAGCATCACACAACAACTACTCAAAATCAACAGCATCTCCTGTTTTGCCAAACCAGCCTGGAGCTTGCACAGCTTGAACGGGCGGCACGAGCAAAGCTATCGCTCCGTGACAACGGTTATCGCGCCGCAAAGTTCGCCGATGGAATCGTCGAAATTGTCCGTCGCCGACATCGTCACATGGCCCACTGCCCGCGGTGCCTGGTCGCCGAGGCTCTGGCGCGATGACAACGAAAGGTTCCTCAAAACCGACGTATTCGATCCCGGTGAGCAACGGGCTCTTTGCTCACCGGAACGGGATCGGCGCCGCGGTCCGGCTCTTTCCCTGTGAGCACTTGCCCCACTTCGCGGGGCTCGCATGAGCTGGCGCGCTTCTGCTTATATCAAAGCCCTAAGGGTTTGCCCGAACAGCGAGCCACTTACCAGAAGCGAAAAACTCGTTGCCTATGCCGTAGCCGATTCACATCAGGATAGGGGACATTCGCATACGTTCCCATCGGTCGAGGTTTTGGCCGAAGATTCCCTCATGACGAAGCGAGAGTGCCAAAGGGTCCTGGCTTCGCTCGAGCGTAAGGGCGTAATTGTCCGAGTTCGGCCTCCGGTTCAGTTTCGCGGTGTGACAACTTTCTACCGGTTCCCTCAGTTAGATGACAGCGCCGTAAGGGTGACACCCGAGCCACCCTTACCAAAGCAAAAGGGTGACACCCAAGCCGCCCTTAATTCGTCCGACCCTATTCCGAGAAGGGTGACGGAAGGGTGTCGGAAGGGTGACATTTCCCGCACTGTATATAAGGAAGAACAGGAACAGGAACTAAATACTCTTTGCACGGAAATGAAACCGCCCATTTCCGATGCCGAGGAATTTTCTTTACGTGCTGAGGCAGGAGAGCAAAAGCCAAAGCGAAAATCCCGGGTGAAGCCGGAAGTAGATGACCGCCACGCTCCACTGATGCGGTTCATTGAAGAGATCTACGGGAGGCACAATCGCTCGCGACCAGGTGGCTTGGCGATGCCGCTCCCGGACAACCATGGTCACAGGGCACGAGTGCTCAAGAATTTTCTCAACGGATGCCCGTGGACACCCGAAGAAATCAACCAATGCATCACCAACCGCTTTGCGAGCGCGAACGTCAGCGTCAGCGAAATGCCCTCGACGTGGATTCCCAACTTGGCGAGATATCGCGCCGGGCCACTGGAGTTTGGAGCGCCCAAGGCGAATAGCAATAATGGCCAGCCCGCCGAGCCAAAGTACAACGACCCGAACGCCCAACTCGCCGCACTTGGTATACCCGCCAGGAGGGCAATGTGACGGACAGCGTCCACGAAATCGAGAAGAACCTGCTCGGCTCGATATTCCTCGACAACAAGCACTTTGACGAGGCGGCCCAGTTCCTCACGGCGGACGACTTTGGCCTCGACAGCCACCGGCTGATCTACCGGGCGATGCTCGCCATGCGAACGGAAGGCAGGGAGATCGACCGGTACCTGCTTGGGCTCGATCTGGAAAAACGCGGTGAGTTGGGCACGATCCGTGGGATGACCTACCTGGCTGCACTCGACGAAGGACTTCCGCGGAGGCCGGCAATCACCGGATACATCCAGACGATTGCCGAAGCTTCGCGAGCTCGGAACATTCGCAGGTTGATCGAAAGGGCCGGGGGGGAAATCGACGCTGGGACAAGCGCAGATGCTGTACGGGATCGCTGCATCTCTGAGCTTTTGGAATTCCAAACGTCCGGCAAAACGGACAATGGCCGCGAAATGGTTTCGTTACTCGACCGTATGGAGCGGGAGCGCGCAAGGAAAAGCGATCTTCTTGGGCTCCCGACAGGACTGAAAACCCTGGACACGCTGAGTTGCGGACTGCTTCCGTCCGAAGTCACGATTGTCGGCGCCTGGACCAGTGTCGGCAAAAGCTCGCTGATGCTACAGGCGGCAGTCACCAACGCGAGAGCTGGAACGCCGGTGCTCATTTTCTCGCTCGAGATGACGAAAGATCAGCTTCGCCGGCGGATGATCGCGATGATCTCCAACATTCCCTACACGCGCGTACGTGACACAAAGTGGGCAACGGATGCAGACATGGCGGCCATTCGCTATGCGGCGAGCCAAATCGCGGAGTGGCCTCTTGAAATTGAGCCCAACAGCGGAATCCACGTTGACCAGCTGGCGGCGAAGGCCCGGCATGCGATCCGAAGAGAGGGCGTAAAGCTCGTTTGCGTGGACTATGTGCAGATCCTTCGCGCGGACGGAAAGGACGTGCGGATGCAGGTAACGAACGCGTCGAGAGCCCTCACCCGCATTGCGAAGGACGAAGGCGTGCCGCTGATCATGCTGGCCCAGCTGGCTCGGCCTGACAGGTCAAATGCGGGGCGTCGTCCACGATTGAGCGACCTCAGAGAATCGAGCCAGCTCGAGAACGACGGCAATCTCATCGTTCTGCTTCACAGGCCGCCCGACGAAGAGACCGGGCTCATGGGATCCACCGCTGAGTTGATTTTGGCGAAGCAGCGAGACGGCGCTACCGGAACCTACCCGGTTAGCTTCAGCCAGACCTCCGTCATGTTCGAAGAGCGCAGGAGTTCACTGGGCCGCGTTCAGGAGTCCGCATGACGGTATTCCGACTTGGTGAGCGTGTGGAGTTGATCTCTTGTCCGAGCTTCCCCGGAGCAGTGACCAGGGTGCGCCATAGTGAGCTTAACGAAACACCAGTTGATCGAATTCAAGGAGCAAGTCTGATGAGCGAATCGAAGGTACGCAATGGGCATTGATCTTAGCTCTTCCATCCCATCTCTGTCGCAAGCTGCAAGCGCTGGGCTTGATCCAGATGAGCTCCTAGCATCTGGTGATCCCCATGGCATGCTTGCTGCAAAACTTGCCGGGGTACCGTATCAGCCGCAGAGAGTGCAGTCAGCTCAGTCTACGGGCATATCCAGACCGCCCAATGGCGGCAATGTTTCAAGCACTGCACCGCCAACCAGCGAAGAGCCAACCACTGCCCCGCCGCGAACCCGTGCTGTGCCCTCTACGGTTACGCCCAGCGGGACAGCTAAGTCGGCATTCGGCGATATTGCTCGGCAGGCACTGCAGCAAAAGATGGGAGTGCTCGGTCAGGCGCAAAACACGCCAGCGGGAGCCGATGTAAATAACCTCGAGTCTCGGCGCGCTGCACTGACAGCGGCTGCACCCAATGCGAACGATGAGCAATACAAGCCAAGCGTGGGCCGCAGAATCGCTCGTGGACTTGAGGGAGTCGGACTGGGATTGGCTGAAAGTGGCCTGCGCGGAGCCATAGCGGGAGGCATTGCCCCCCAATCAACCGGACTATCTGGGTATCGTGACCCTAACTCAAAATTCGCCGCAGCGCAGCAACAGAATCAGCAGCAGATTGCCGACGTGGATCAGCAGATCGCACAAGGCAATACGGCAGCTAAACAGCGCGAAGGGGACATTCAGAACCTGACCAGAATAGGGGCTGGGTTGGGTTCTACGGCTACAGAGGCCGCGGAGTCCGAGAACGCGAACACGAACGCCAACAAGCCGACCGGAAAGGCGCAAATCATCACCGCCGGCGATGGGTCACTATTCAGCGTTGACCCAGACGACCCAACCCATCCGAGTCCTATTACCGGTCCGGATGGCAAGCCCATCATGGGGAAGCGAGATGGGAAGTACGTTCAGCTCGAGATAGGTGGCAAGCCGCACACCGTGGAGGTGGATGACAAGGGCAACACCATCAAGGATCTTGGGGCGACAGGAGAGAAGCCGACCAACATTCGGGTGGGATCTGAGGGCACATGGTCGCTCGATGAGGATAAGGACGGAAAACCTATCCTGTTCAATTCGAAGACTGGGGAACGCAAAGATGCGAATGGGATGCAGAAATCCGGTACTGCAGCGAAGGCTCAGGCAGCGATCGACAAGGTAAACGAACCGGTGGATGCGGCCATGAACTATGCCAGCGACTATCTGACAAACGGGCGATTTACAGGTTCCGGAGACGAAGCGCTGCAGGAGAAGTTCTTCGAGTTGGCTAAGCCGAGCGTTGGCTTCCGCATGACGCAGCCGCAGATTGACTTACTTCAGAACTCCCGCAGTTGGATGAATAGCGCTGAGGCGCACATCCGCCACGCGACCAAGGGCACATGGTTTTCTGATGACCAGCGCAAGGAAATCGTGCAGACCATGAAAGACCTGGCTGCCTCGAAAAAGAAGACAGCTGGTGGGGCAGCACCGACCGCAGCCAAGCCAGCAGCTACAGGCGGCTTTAACTGGGGTGACCACCCATTGGTGAAACCATGAGCACGGGCGCATTAGTACCAGTCTTGAATCCCGACACAGGCAATGTGCACGGGATACCTACGGATCAGGTAGACGCTGCACGTCAGGCAGGCGGGAAGCCTGTTGCCACCATGAAAGATCCGCAGGGCAAGCTGCGCTATGTCCCAATGGAGCAAGTAGGGGATGCCCAGAAGGCAGGCGGCACGCTCATTCCCTATGGTTCCCAATCATCCACACAAGCAGCGCAGGACATAACCGGGATTCACCCATCCGATAATCCCGTCACCTCTGGAATACAGGCCATAGGGAGAACCATCAAGGGGATTGTAACGACCCCACTTGCCGCCGCGAAGTCTGCTTTCGCGCCACCGACCAACGCTGAGGAGACTGCATCGGAAGGCGCGGGAGGCCCGATTGGGTTGGCGGCTGACCGAATGATTGTGCAGCCAGCAGAGAACGCCCACGCGACCGCCAAGAGCCTATGGAATACAGGACACCCCTTTGCAGCAGCGGGAGCGGAATTGGGCGCCATCCCATTCCTTGGGCCATTGGGCCAGTCTCTCGGCCAACGTGCAGCGGCCGGCGACATTACTGGTGCCGTGACTGAAGGCGCCGCTAATGCGCTGCTACCTAAGGTAGTGGAGGGCGCGGTCAGCAAGTTCCCTTCCAGGACTAACAACGTAGTTGTGCCGGGCGAGAACTACACGCCAGCCCACCACCAAGCGCTATCAGCAGCACTGGCCCGCGGTACAGGGATGGGCAAGGACTTTTTCGCTCCCGACGTGGCTGCAGATATTGCTAGCCCAGTGAGGCAGGCTGCGGCAGACAACCCGGCCTTGGCTAAGACAATCCAGAATGGAACGGCCAAGGATGCGCTCGGCGGCACCCAGGCGGTACTGAAAGAAGCACAGAACAAGATCGATACCCAGCATCAGGCAGCGCTCAAGCCAGTGGCGAATGTGCCAGCGGATATGAAGCCCGTCCAGGCAGCGGTCCCCTCCGCGGAAACGTTCCACGATCCATCGGAGGTTACGGCGCTTAACAATCTGCGGGACCGGGCAGGTAAGGTTCAGACTCTCGGTGATATGTACAAGTTCAAGCAGTATCTGGACAAGGAGCAGGCACCATCGTTCCGCAATAACGCCATAGCGGCGGGGCGTAGCTCTGTTATTGACGATGCGCTAAGGAATGGTGCTCAGCACCCTTAGGGATCATTACTACCAGAGCCTAGAGGATGCGACAGGCCTAGACTTCCAACCTGCCAAGCGCATGGAGTCGAGTCTCTTGAAGGCCCAGGAGGCTCTGGGAAACGCCTCCCCGGGCTCGGTCAACAAAGACGTAATTGCCAACGAGAAGCAAGGGGCGTTTTCCAGGTTCGGCGATGTCTTAGAGGGTGGCAGCAAGATCAGCAAGGGCGGTATTCCCGGCGTTGGATATGTGGCGGAGAAATTACGCGGTACACCGCTTGATCAAATGCACCGCCAGCTAAAGACCGTGTTCTCTGATCTGCCAAAGCAGTCTGTCTACAATGGCCCGCTCGCTGGACAGTGGCAACCGGCACCGAAAGCTTGCCTCGCAACGTGCCTGCCAATGTGGAGACCGGGGGCAACCGAGGGCAATTGGGGCCTCCTCCACCGACCACGCCACCAGTCCCCGCAACTGTTACACCCTCGCCCAAAGCGTTACGCCAGCTCCCCGCACAAGCCGGACCAGAAGGCCTAGGTATCCCGCCTGCGCCTCCGTCTAGCCCGCCACCGCCGCTGAACGAACCAACTGCGGTTACAAACGTTAACGCTGGGACTCCTCGCCCAGCGCAAGAGGCAATACCCCAGCGGACCATACACGTCAGCCCGGAGGGTCAGGCAGCGATACAAAGGCCAGCTCTGCCGCCACCAGCAAAGCCGCTGGATAGGGCAACAGCGAAGGAGATTTACGACCGCGCAGGTAGAGATCCAGAAAAGGCCAGGGAATTAGCTCGCAAGGAAGGATACCAATTCTGATGCCTCGCGACCTGTTCGATGAAGTACACGAGGAGGAGCTGAAGACCCAGCAGGATCTGCATGATCCCGCATCCACGCTGGACGATCCTACAGCTTTCACGAACGGCAGCACGGGGGAACAAAGGCCTCCTTTGCCGCCCCGGGAGACGCACGCATTTAGTCAGAAGGCATGGAAAAAAGCGCACCCGAACGGGAATCTCAATAAAGCGATCAAACAGGCCAAGGCTAGAGGCTACAGGGTTATCGACTAGGAGCGAAGTAAGACATGAGGCGAGTTTTCTTATTCATTCTGGCGGCCTGCGGGCTCGTCCAGGCACAAAATAATCCCAACGTCGGCCCTGCGAATCTGGCTGGGCTGTTGTACGCCTCAAACTTTGCTCAGTGGACAGTATCGCAAGGTGATCAGGGATCTTACACGTGGTCTAACAGCGATATCTGCAAGGTGCACAGTGCAGGGGCAACGTTCTATGCCTTCACTATAGGCGTGCCTGTCGAAATCATTGATACGGGCAACCCGGCAAACAATGAATCGGTCACGCCCTCAAACGTCAATATCGGCACATCGGGATGCTCGATTTCCGTGCACCCAAGCCACGTGCACAATTCGTTCTACTTCCAAAGCGCAACGGGCGGATTGAATGAAGCACTCGTCTTTGCTGGGCAGCAGAACTATGAGATTTGGCTAACCCCAGACTGGACACGACTTGGTGGATCGACAGGACTGATTACCTCTGCCACTGGCAATACGAACGTCACGATTATGGATGCACGGACAGCGGTGATTGTTCCCTACATCTGGGGCGGTTCGGCCTATGCGGCGCAGCCATTTGGTACCAGCTTGCCTGTGGCCACCGGTGCCGGGCAGGTGCCGACTTCGACCGGAGCAGGGACAACTTACACGGCGCAGGCACCCGGGGGTGGGCCTCCTTCAGGATCGGCTGGCGGTGCTCTGAGCGGGACCTATCCTAATCCCGGCATCGCCCCACTTATCCCAGTGCTTCAGAATGTCCAGTATCTCTCTTGCGCTTCAGAGCTTGGCGCACAAGTGACTGCAGCAGCTACCGCGCTCGGATCTGCAGGCGGGGTCATCGTCTTCCCGAACTGCACCACGGCCACATGGACCACGGCGACCTCGCAGCTTCCGCCAAACATTTCCTTCATGGGCTATGGTACCAGGGCTACTAAAATTACGTGTTCGGTTGCAGGAGACTGCCTGGATATTCATGAGCCGGTGGACTGGGCTGGAACGCCGCCGCAAATGGCGTCGCTTGCTATCGGCAGCGAGATTGCCGGGTTCACGATGTTTGGTAGCGCCGCCACCGCGTCCAATCAGGTTCTCATCCACGGCGAAGGGCTGAACGGCTTCACTATTCATGACGTCGCGCTTAATGGGACCGATGAAACCCACAAGCCAACCTGCATGGAGTTTGAAAACACAACTGCGGATCAGACGTTCACCGAGCGGAATAGGACGTACAACTTCCAATTCGGCGAGCATTGCGGTACAGGAGCTTTATTTAACCAGGATGCGGGAGACAGTCACCAATCGTTCGCGTACAACACTTTTGAGTTTTCCGCTGTTTCCACTGGGCCAAGCTATGCTCTCGTGTTCAACGGAGGCGGGCTGCTTTATGGTGGCAGCCTATCTGTAATTGGAAACTACAAGGGCACCGGCGGAGGCGTCCTGCAATTCAACAACAGCTTCAGTGTCCCCAACGCCGGGTTTAACAACACGCCCCTTGAAAATCTATTTGTATCTGTAGAAAACAACAGTGCCGATGCCACAGCTCTATTACTTAGCGCCACAGGGACTAACGTCCTTCAGTTCTCAGGAGAGATTATTCCTCCGTTCGGGTGGTCGGCAAATCCAATCAGCATCGGCGGTTCTGCGTCATTCTCCATAAGTGGTCCGCTAGGTGCGCAGGGTACTGCAACGCCAACTGCCACCGACACTCTCCAGGGCACGCACGCGCTCAATGCCGTGAGAAGCGAGCTGTGTCCCGCCGTTACCGGAACGTGCCTTACGTATGTTGGACGTGACTCCGGCAACGGGAATCAGGCGGTACTTGGATTTAACTGGCTCGGCAACAATAACTCATCCAGCCGTGGGTTCGTAGGCACACTGAGTTCTGGCGGATTCGATTCTGCGCTGTTGTGGGACCCTTCCGGGGATATTTTCGTGCCCACTGGAATTCTTGCGGTTGGTGGAGCGTCCTATAGTCCTGGAGCCAACATAGTTACATTTCAAGGCGACTGGAATTTCGGCACGAACTTCTTGCTCTCGAATAAAAGTAGTGGCGGGGCAGACTGGAATCTGATCTCGGAAGGAAGCGGCGCTTGGGCCGGATCTTTCGGTATTGGCAACGGATCGATATGGCCTTTTGCGTTAGATTTAAACTCCGGGAGTCCAGTGGCGATGGTCCCATCGAACGGAAATTACGTTTGGGGCAACTACACCACCAACCCGGGGAGCGCGGCGCAGGTAGCAGGATTCAGCCAATCGGGTGGCAGCATAAGCGCCGATACTACTGCCCACGGCAATGGTCTTGCAGTTCTCAAGACAGCCGCAATTCTTCCGGGGGTCATCTATTCCGCAGCAGGAACGGCGCTCCCTTCTTGCGTGAGCGGCATCACGGGCCAAGAAGCCGTGGTGAGTGATGCCACCAGCCCGACCTTCTTGGGAACATATACCAGCGGCGGCAGTGTCAAATCACCGGTCCTATGCAACGGCAGTTCATGGGTTACCTACTGACGGGGTTCCCGGTGCGTGGCGTGCCAAAAACAAGTGCAGGGCTTGAACTAATGGACTTTAACCGTAAGCAACAGAAATTCATCGATCTCTATGTGCACATGGAAGACCCTACCCGTGCTGCCATTGAAGCTGGCTACCCTAAGGAATACGGGATTCAGCTCTATGCCAACCCGCAGATCAGGGCGGAAATTGACCGGAAGAAGGCGATAGTGTCCGAAACAAAAGCCGGGATTGCCGCTCAAATACAGAGCACCGCCAAGCCCAGAAAACTGGCTAAGAGGCGTAATCATGACAGCAGGAAATAGGCGCCTCGAGGATAATCCCTCGGCAATGAAGCAGCGTCGCATTACAATCCAAGGGGTAGGGGTTCCTTTGATAAGCTCCTACCCCTTCTCTCACCCTGAATATTCCTTCCGAGCTTCCGAAGTCGTCAAAACCGCCACGATTCTCCTTGGAGTGGCCGGATGACCGACCCACTTCTCCGCCAGAGGCGGCAGGCAAACAAAATCATGCGCAGGTTTCGTTCGGTACCCTGCGAACGGCATGTGCATTTTGTTCGCCTGACTGCAACTACGATCCCCGCCAGCACAAAGACCATATGCGGCCGCGCGCGAACCGATAAAACATGCTGGATGCTGAGCAAGCGTGGGGCAAGAGCCCTGATAGAGCGGGATCGCGCGTTCGGCGGGCAAGGATCGCTCGATACCTACGAATACCGTCGCTGCAAGGTATGCTCACGCTTCTTGCTCGGCGCTGACGCTGCGGACTACCGTGAACGGCTCCGGTGGCCCAGGGAGAAGTGCTATTGGCCATGGGGGCCTTGTTGCTCACCCGACTGCAAGCCGCCAGCGAAGAAGGCTGAAGGCGCGATCTCCAGAGGAGAGACTAAGCCGCAACGGGCTCGGGCAGGGTGGTCGGCTTGAGAGCGAGCGCCCTCCGCCCGTGTCGGATATAGCCGTGATAGCTGGAGAGACTGAATATGCCGCGAGATGTTAAGCCCGACTTTCACCTCAACATCGAGAGCCTCTTTTTTGTGCACAATGTTCCGACCGACGAAACAATCTTCGTTTTCTCGGCGCTCCTCGTAAATCGCGGGTCGCCATCGGTTGCCCTTAACTGGGAGGCGACCATCACTGTGGGCGATGCTATTGCGAGGATGACTAAGTCTTGCCTTCTTGGGCCCTGGACGATGATTCGAGAAGGTCAAGAGGTGACCATCCACCCTGGGGCCGAGCTATCGGTGAAGACCTGCGAACAGCGTGTACCTCGCGGCGCAGCCAGGGTCGGGCGGCTATTCTTCAAGCTTCCCGGCGACGTGACTGAGCACCTTCAACCAGGCAGGTTTAGGGTCGAGGTGAGCCTTGAGGACTACCTCGGCAATAAGACCTCGGCTGCTTTTGGCCAGCAAGCGTACGTGGCTGAAGGCCTCGTCCCTACGTATGCCCATGAATCATCGACCGTGAATGATCCTGAGCCAGCGGTACCCACTACTTCGGCGGGTTCGACCACGATTCAATAGAATGACAGCCGATCAGAAATCCTGCGCGCCAGGTGGTTGGCTTGAGAAGGTAGCTTGTTCCAAAAACAGTTGGTTCTGGCACACGCGTTCCGTTAGCTACGCGCCCCGAAAAATGAGCCGTTTGCGGATCAGCGTGCAGCGAGCCTTTTGGAACATAAGTCCCATTGGCTTTTCTGGCGAGTGGGGGAACGAATTTCGATTAAAGTAAATGAGCGTAATACTTAAATGACTTAACCAACAATGGTGCAATGAAATGACGGTAGGGCATATTTTCACTTAACCGTTCCTCCGCACCAAAATCCCGCACCGCTTTGCGAACACCGGTTTTGACTGGACCCGTATTCAATTTCATTCGTTCATCCCCGCACAACGCCTCCGAAGCGTTCTCGCGAAGAGGGCCGGTAGAAGGAGGGTAGGGGCTGGCAGTGGCGCTGTCAAGTAATACTGCACACTCGTAAGTAACTCTAAAACAGCTAAGAGCTAGCGTAAAAGCTAAACACGTAAATGCGTCCAGGTCCCTTTCTAATCAAGGGGATGGAAGCCAAGGACTTTTCGCCAGAGTACATCCTGCTCGATTTGCTGAGCGCAACCCGCTGAGCAATCCAAAATGACAACGGTTATCCTCGATTTGAATCTCATCGTGGACGTTGAGGCGGCACAACTACGGCACACTGTGGCACACGTTGGCACGGATGGGCTTGGGGGACGAGTGGCCGCTTGCGAGGCCAAGACTGCTCTCGGTGAATTGATTCCATTGACCCATGGCCTATGCAGAACATCTCCCATTACCGCGGATTAGAGAAGATCGGCGGTGGGGGCATGGGCGTCGTCTACAAAGCCGAGGACATTGTTCTTCGACGGTATGTCGCCCTCAAATTTCTGCCAGATAACTTCGCGAATGACAGCGTTGCTCTGGAGCGTTTCCGGCGCGAAGCGCGTGCTGCTTCCGCGCTTGACCATCCCAATATCTGCACGATTTATGAGATCGCCGAAGAGGGCGGTCGTACCTTCATCGCCATGGAGTTCCTGGATGGCCAGACTCTGAAGCAGTTGATCCAGGAGGATCCGCTTCCCATCGATCGGGTGATCCAAATCGCGATTGACATCGCGGATGCCCTCAGAGCTGCGCACGAGAAGGGCATCATCCACCGCGACGTTAAGCCGGCAAACATCTTCATCACTCAACGCGGGAATGCCAAGGTTCTGGACTTCGGCCTGGCCAAGATGATGCCCGTCAAGGAGCTCGCCGGGGCAGACTTCCGAGAGCAGCTAACCGACGGACTGGGAGGCGCACTGGGAACAGCGGCATACATGTCACCCGAGCAGGCCCTCGGCAAGGCTGTCGACACGCGCACCGATCTCTTCTCATTCGGCATCACGCTGTACGAGATGTGCACCGGCCGCTCGCCGTTCGCAGGGGACACCACTGGTGAGCTTCTGATCGCCATCGTCCAGCAGGTCCAGATCACTCCAGTGCAGCTGAATCGCGATGTACCGGAGGGATTATCGCGAATCATCGATCGATGTCTGGAAAAGGACCGGGAACTTCGATACCAGCATGTGGGCCAGATCCGCGCGGACTTGAAGCAACTGCAGCGCAACCCAGAGGAGGAGTTAGAGGCGCCCTTTTATGGTAGGCCGAGAGAAGCGCCGGCGCACGTACTTTCAACATCGACGATAAGCAAACCAGAATTAACTCGGGGGACCCCGCGCCTGCGTTGGGTCGCTGCGCTCGCAGCCTTGCTGATTGTCATCGCCGCAACGGTCGTCTACTACGGACGCCAAGACCCGCCGCCACGAGTTTCAGGCTACACGCAGCTCACGCATGACGGCGAGGTAAAGAGCCTGGTAGCCACCGATGGTTCGAGGGTTTATCTGGGCTTGGGCCCATGGAATCTCTCTGGAATCGCGCAGATGGCCGTTTCCGGTGGCGATCCGGTCCGCATGGAGGTTTCCCTTCCGCATATGAATCCTCTGGGGCTATCACCGGACGGCAACGAACTTCTTGCGGTTGCCTACCCGGGCGTCTCCACTCGCTTCCCCGGCCGACTTTGGCGGATTCCGATCCTGGGCGGTGCGCCACGACCGGTCGGGACGATCCTGGCAACCGATGCGAGCTGGTCTGCCGATGGCTCGAAGCTCGTGTATTGCAATCAGGGCGATCTCTTCCTGGCGGAAAGCGACGGTACGGGATCGCAAAAACTTGCTTCGATGCCGGGGTTAATTACCGGACCCCGGTTATCACCGGATGGGCGCAGGCTTCGATTTACTTTCCTGGATGCCAACCACAATGGAAGCCAATCCCTGTGGGAAGTAACAGCACAGGGAACAGACCTTCACCCTCTGCTACCGGGCTGGCAGACACCCTCCAGTGATGCCGATGGCAAATGGACTCCGGACGGAAAATACTTCATCTTCGAGGCGCAGGGTCAGATATGGGCATTGCCGCATCGGGCTGGACTCTTCGGCCGGACGAATGGCAAGCCCATACAGTTGACAAACAGCCCACTCACACTCGCGTCTCCTCTTCCCGACCAATACGGCAAACAGCTCTTCGTAGTTGGCCAGGCCAAGCATGGAATTCTGTCCCGCTACGAACGCAGTATTGGCGAGTTCGTTCCGTTTCTCTCCGGCTTGTCCGTGGAGATGACCAACTTCTCCAAAGATGGACAGTGGATCGCTTACGTTACCTATCCCGAAGGTGCTCTCTGGCGGAGCAGACTCGACGGAAGCGAGCGGCTGCGCCTCACCGATCCACCGTTCTATGCAGTCAATCCGCGCTGGTCGCCGGACGGAAAACATATTTTGATCAGGGTAGAGCAGACGGGCGAACCCGTTAAGATCTACATAGTATCGTCCGACGGAGGTACCCCGGAGCAACTGCTGCCGGGCGATGCTGTTCCTCGGTATGACCCGTCCTGGTCGCCAGACGGAAATAGGATCCTGTTTGACGAAACTCTGCCGAACGGCTCGCGGACGCTGAAAGTGCTGGATCTGCACACGCACCGTGTCGTGCCCGTGCCCGGCTCCGATGGCTACACGGGGTCTAACTGGTCTCCAGACGGACGACACATCGTCGCGATGACCAGGGATGCTATGAAACTGGTTCTGTTCGATTTCAAAACTGGCAAGTGGTCTGATTTGTTGGCAGGGATACCGGTCACCTATCACAACTGGTCGCGCGACGGACAATATGTTTACTTTGCCCGCATTCCCGAGAACCCAGCGATCCTCAGAATCCGGATCAGCGACCGCAAACTTGAGCAGGTAGCGGATTTGAAGGGTTTCAACCCCATAGGGTTGTGGGGCTTCTGGCTCGGGCTGGATCCCGAGGACAATCCGCTGATGCTCCGCGACGCCGGGACCCAGGATGTATATTCGCTCGACTGGAATCCAGCGGGATGAGTTCCAATATGGAGTCCAGCCTGCCATCGAGACTCTCAAGCCGCGACGCCGTATGACTGGGTTCGCCACTTGGAGTTGAGCTGTATCCCGTCTATGTGCCTCACCCCCGGCGATCAGGCAGGCAAGTTACCTATAACCCCGTTTCGCGAAGTTCAGCCTTCGAGCAAGCGACCAGCGAGTGGATTTTCATTCAGGTAATCCGATCTTCCGCAGCATCGCGGAGAATCGCGGATCACCGCGCAGATTCTTGTAGAGAGGATCGCACTTCAACAATGTCAGGACCTGCCCTTCACGTGCCTCGTAACCCTTCTCTAGTAATTCAAAGGCCTTATCAGATTGGCCGGCCATAGCGTAAGCACCGGCCAGGTCGCTCGGCGATGTGTACACCCCGGGTTGTTTGCTGGATTCCAGCTCACGCTCCAGGTGCTTCTGCCAAAATCTCTTTTCTCCTCCGTTTTTGAATGCACTCTCCATCACAATCGCCCCAGCCGCCGCTTCCTCGGGACTGGAGCCGGTAAGCACCTCGCTCTTTTCCTGCTCCTTGATCGCCTCCTCATATTTTCCCGTCGTCGCCAGGAACCCGGAAAAGTATTCGTGCGCGAGTGCAAAGCTGGGATCCAGGGCGATGGTGTGCTGGAATTGCCGGTACGCGCTTGTTTCGTCGCCCGCCAGCATGTACGTCATACCCATGAAGTTGTTGATAGGTAGCGAAAGGGGATCGATTTCCACCGCCCTCTTGTTTTCAGCAATGGCTTGCGCCTTTCGGCCCATGGGCATGAGGAAACAATTGGAATAAAAAAAATGGGCATAGGGCGAGTTGGGGTTGAGGTCGATGGCCTTTAGAAATTCTCTTTCTGCTCCTGGAAAGTCAAATTCGTAGTGCGATTTCTCCATACCCAGGGCGGCGTGCGCTTCGGCAAGCGAGGGATCCAACAGGATCGCCCTCATCGCTGCGGCCTTTGCCTGCGGAAAACTATCCCTCGCTGAGACCGGCCCGATGATATTGCTGAGGTTGTAGGCGTCGGCCAAGCCGGCATAGGCCAGGGCGAAGTTGCCATCTTTGGCGGTAGCTTGCTGAAAATATCCAATGCTTTCCTTATTGGCGTCGGCGGTTCTTTGGTTCCAGTAAAAGCGGCCTTTCAAATACAGGTCGTAGGCCTCGGGGTTCACCATGTGCTTCTTGGTCAACTCGATCTGCTGCTGTGGTGTGAGATTAGCCCGCACCTGCTCCGCGATCGCCCTTCCAAGCTCGTTTTGCACGTCAAGCAAGTCCTGCAGATCACGATCGTAATTCTGTGCCCAAACGTGAGTCTGGTCGCTCACCCGAATCAACTGGACGCTGACGCGGGCTTTGCCCCCCTCCCGTCGCACGCTTCCCTCCAGGACGTAGTCGACGTGCAGCTCACGGGCAATCTGGCTGACCGTCTTGCCCGTGTGCTTGTAGGCCATGGCCGAAGTCCGGGCGATCACTCCGAGATTTTCCGGGCTTAGTTGGCCGAGGTCGGTAATCGTCTCCTCGGTTAGCCCGTCGCTGAAGTACTCCTGCCCTGGGTCATTACTTAGATTTTGAAAGGGTAATACCGCAAGCATCGCGCGTTTAGCGGGGGCATAACCCGGAGAAGAATGCCTGTGCATGATGTATGCAACAACGATGAGAACCAAAACCAGAAAAGCGGTGACCAGAACAACTCTCTTTCCTGGCTCCCTGTGATTGGCAGCAGTTGGCGGCCGCTCGACTTGCTGCGGAAGGCCCGACGCCACGACCGCAGCGTGGCCCTCAATCTGTGCCCCATCCCCTCGCACTTCCATGCTCGAGGGCAAACCATCCGCTGGCGTGGTTTCGGTGATTGGAGCGATGAACCGATACCCTCGCCGGGGCAAAGTTTCGATGAATCTTGGGTTACCGGCTGAGTCGCCGAAGGCCGTTCGCAGCTTGCGGATGGCGGTGTTGAGGCCCTCGTCGAATCCGACATAGGTATCGGCTGGCCAGAGCCTCTCCTTCAACTCCTGGCGGGTGACCACATCTCCCGGCCGCTCCAGCAGC
This sequence comes from uncultured Acidobacteriaceae bacterium, assembly GCA_963838445.1. Classification (GTDB taxonomy): domain Bacteria; phylum Acidobacteriota; class Terriglobia; order Terriglobales; family Acidobacteriaceae; genus PALSA-350. The sequence continues at coordinate 193,270 of CAWIRT010000059.1, read as the reverse complement.
GTGGCCAAAACGCGAAAGGGTTGTTCCTGAAGCGGCAATCTCCGCCCGTTCTTGTGCAATTCGCCCGCGGCCAGGTCAATCTCGAAAAGGCCGGCCCGGACTTTGCGGCCGGAACTGGGTGGTGAATTCATAGGGTCACCCTGACCCGCTGCCATGTTATCTCAGTTACCCAGTTCAAGAAATCACACAAATCCATTGGAAGCATTTGCTTAGCAAGTCAGGAGCGAGTTAGGTGCAGTCGATTGACTGGGTTGTGGAGGTCGCTACACGAAGGATCGCGGCTAACTACGAAGGAGGAATCATGAACAGGAAGCTTTTCCCAAACGCAACAGCATTCGTGCTGCTCATACTCGGTGCTGCCGGGTCAGGATATGCGCTGAGTGACACCTAGGGATGCAACGCCAAACTTCTCTCCGGTCACTACGCGGATTGCACCGGGACGTTTACCATCGACTTCACCGATGGCAGGCCGCCTGTGGTCACAAACTTCGTAGTCGTGGAGACCGGCTCCAAAATTGACACGGTGGTCACTAGCGTCGCCGGCAAGGAAGGCATCCTCTCGTTAGGGAGTATAGGAAAGAAAGTCCGCGCCTGGAAGTCGTTTTGACCACGAAACCGGGTGCCCCAGGTCTCTAGTTTTGAGACCTGGGATCCTCTATTTTCGTGGCATCCCCCCGAAACTACCCAGCGTATAGAGAACAGCTCCGGCGGGAGTTTTTGCTGAATGACGACTGGGCCAAACGCACGAGAGTCTGGCATTTTCACCGACACCCGACGGGATTCAAGATGACGAGGTCATGTTCGACATCATTCAACGTGAGAAGCATATTGTTCCTGATTTTTTTCTCTTGCATTCCCGGTACCTTGCTGGCTCAAGCCAAGCAGGCATCCTGGTCGGATCTAAGTGGCTTGCAGCCCGGACAGAGGATTCAAGTTGTCGGGATGACCTCGAAGAAACATTCCGGAAACTTCGTGAGCATCTCCGATACAGGGATCTCCTACCGGGAGACGAATGGCCAACAGAGTATTCCGAGGCAAGAGGTTCTCAGCGTGAAACTCATGGAACACAAACACCGTTTGCGCAACACCCTCATCGTGGCAGGAGTGGGCGCTGGTATGGGAGCCGGAATCGGCGCAGCGGTGCACAAACCGTGCTCATCGCCAAGCTTCTGTTTGGATTTTGGCGGAGCCGCCCCACCGCGAGCAATACAAGCACCGCCCCCGACAGCTTGGACGAACCCCCTGCGAGTATGCAGGGCAGTGCTTCATCCACGTAGCGCCGGCCTTTGCGCAGTGTCGTGCCACGCTCGAGTAAAAGCCCACGAATCTGGTTGACCACCGCCGTTCTCCGCGTCACCCAGCGTTCACGGACCCGATGCAGCGACTGTAGGTCCAGCTGGTCTCTTGACGGGCACGAATCGCATCCTCGGTCGTCCCACCGCCTCAGCGATCGCTTCCGCGTCGATGTAGTCGCTCTTGTTTGTCTTGACGTAGGGCTTTACATATTGCGCAGGGATCAGGCGCACCTCATGCCCCTGCTCTCGCAACGCCCGCCCCAGAAAATGTGATCCTCCGCAAGCTTCCATGCCGATTAGGTCCACCTTCAGGTTCGCGGTACAGTGCAAGAGCTGCGATCGAGAGAATCGTTTCCGCAACACCACTTCTCCGCGCTGGTTCATCCCTACCAGATGAAACGTCGTCTTGCCCAAATCAATACCCAACGTTGACAATTTCATGTAACTCCTCCTCTCACGCAGCTTATAGCCCTACCTCACTGTCGGGTAGAAGCGGCGGACCATTCCATTAACTTGCCTGTGGCGCTCCAGACGCGGGAATTGAACTTGCTGTCGGGTGTTCCAAAAGGCTTACTGCGGGGCGCCCCCGTAAAGGTCTCATTCCGGGAGCGGAAAGTGGCGCTGTGTCATGTGCCAGAAGCAAATGATTTTGGCACCGCGGCTGTAGGTCTTGGGGGTAGTTGGTGGAGCCGGTTTGCGCGTCGACGATGGTTGCAGCACCATTCTTCGTGCCGGTAGGCAATTTGACGGGTCATACGCCGCCACTGAAGCGCGGCAACGCTCCCTCGAAGCCTGCCGCCCCCGCAAAGAAGCGGACAATCAGCCCAAAGAGACGGGCGAGGATTGCCGCTGCGCAGAAGGCACGGAGGGCAAGGGAGAGAGGGTAAGAGGAATGCCATCACGCAGTATTCCTATCTCAGCGAGAAGCGCTGTGGGGTGTACGGGCTTCAGAAGCAAATGGAAGTCATGACCCTGAGCGCGGGCATTTTCGAGTAGATCCAGCGTGTCCGCCTGTCCCGAAAAAAGCAGTATTTTGCACATGGGATGTCGCGCCCTCATTTGAATCGCAAGATCAACTCCTGATACGCCCGGCATCGCGACATCGGATATCAGTAAATCGGGAGCGTCCGACTGGGCGGCAGCCAGCGCCTCTATTGGGTCGGTGAAGCATCTGGCGGAATACCCATTCATGTTGAATATGGCGGCCAGCGTGGAGGAGATCACACGTTCATCGTCAACAACGAAAATGCGTGGAACTGGTTTGGAAGACACATACGTCCTCTTTCGAGTACCTTTTCCGTGTAAAGCGAAAGCGCTCGCAGAGAAGGGAGGGAGTCTGCTGGCGGTTTGATTCTATCGGGCCCTGGCACCGCGGGGTGGGTTCTAAAACAAGTATCTTCCTCACCCTGCTTTGGAACTGTTCAATATCGCTCATAGGAGTAGGAGGATCGAATCACCGGGCGCGCCATATTGCGCCAAAATGTGTTTGACTAGTTGCCGCCGGGCGCACTAACCTTACGCCCATGTCCCTCCAGAACGCTGTCGTCAACCTCCGCGACCGGGTTCCAGCCATGGCGGCCGAACAGGAGAAAAAGAAATCCAGTTCGAAGCGTATTCTGAAGCTGTCTAGGATCGGCAGCCCACCTGAGGTCAGAGACGAAGATTTGCAACGTTTCCGGCGTCAGTATGGCTTGTGGATCTGAACGCTCGGCCCGTATAGGGTGACTCGACATGAACAAGAGTCAACAAAGCGACCATGCTTACCACGAAGATAGGTTGCTCTTGCTTATCGATCAAAGGGCCAAGATGACAGCTGACTCGGAGCAGATCCCTGCACTGGATATTGAGATTGCGGCTATCTGGGACCTTGTCAGGTCGTACCGACTTGTGGAAGCCATGCAGGATCTATGAAGCGGTATCGGTCACGGGGCGGTGCGCCAAAGGCTATTTGACGAGCCTCAAGATTTCGTCTTCCAAAATTTTTTCTGAGGACTTCGGTATTGTCTGATCGCTTCTCTACAGACCGGACAGCTCCGTTTGTGGTCCTCCAGACGCTTGTTGGCTGCGTCCCTCTCGTCTCCTGCATCCTTCCTAAGTTCCAAAGCTCTTTTGAAATCCCCGCCCAAAATTACGCCATGTTGGTCTAGCAACACATCACCCCAACGCCGGAGCGCTACCTCATAGTCCCATCGGAGGCGCTTATATTCGGGGCACGGTATAGCATCGGGCATAACCACAGTGAGATGCTCGAAATCCGTGGAGAGGCATCAGCTGGCTGGCCGATTGAAACGAGCAGCCCAGGCAGTGTCGAAAAAATAAGGCTGGCTGGACGTCCGTCAAGCTCGACCGAGGCTGCCGAGGAGAGGAACAAGAGTCTCGAAATACATCGACCCGTTGGCGTCATATGGCCGATACCAATCGAATCTAATCGGCATACAGTTCCACGCACAGTGATTTAGTGATATTGCCCTTCATCGATCTTGGTGGAGGGCTTTTTTTGCCTGTCTCGTAAGAACGGCAACACTAGCGGGATTGCGCTAGAGATTCGTTGTGGCCGTGATAGCGGGTCGTCATCACATTCGCCCAGACTTAGCCGGCTAGGTTATATCTGGGATGGCATTGTTATCGCACTCGACAGTAGCTTATGAGTTATAGGTGGCCATTGATAGCCTGCCTCCCGACAGGTGGTTTCTGGACTTCATACCTACCTGTTGCGTGAGTCCATCAGCGGCAAAGTTATTTATTCATCCTTATCAAATTGCTCGTGCGTTTCGTGCCGCCCACCTGCAGCGGCGTAATCTGTGCTTCAATAATTTCGGTCGCCAGCTCTGCCCCGGCAGAATTAAACGTCACCCCATCATCTGTCCAGTCTGTGCCTGATGTCTGCTCCTCCTCAACAGCTAAGGCCATGTCGGCAAAGCCATCCTCATTCCAGCCAATTGAGCTACCTATCCTGAGCCCTAACATCACTTGGTGGTAGTAATACTCCTCATTCGACCCGATGTTTGGGTTTGCATTGAGCAGTGGTGTGCCGGCAGATCCAGCCTCTATAAACGGTGGCGTGCACAAGATGACCTTCGCTCCGGACTTCTGCGCCAGGTCAATCATCGCCATTTCGTTGCTACACGTTTGCCCGCACGGTGGCTCCCAGCTTGCTTCCGTCATGTCGAAAATGCCAGCCATGATAACCACCACGTCGCTGGGATGTGCAGCCAGCAAGTCAGGAAGTCTCGCCAGCACGCTGTCCGATGTTTCGTAGGGTTGACCCTCCGGCGTCCCTCCATTTACCCATCCTGGGTGCTGTGCAAGGTTTCCAGCCGTATACCATGAGGCCATCTGGTTATCTCCTACAAAGAGTACGGTTGGCGTGACTGCAAGGTCTTTCTGGGGCCCATGTGGTGCGGTTTGAAATTGCGTGGCACAGCCTGTGGCAAGTATCAGAAGCAGCGGCAGGAAGTGTTTCATGGGTACTCCAAAGGTGTCGCATTAGGCGCGCACAATCATATAGCCGTTTCCTTGTTTCGAACGGAAAAGCAGCGCTTGGTTGTCTTTAGGCTCGCACCGGACTAGAAGGAAAGGCCACCACGCGCGATATTCCGGGCGCCCTACTCGACGACCTGAATGCTTCCGTCAGCTTCTCCCGGACAGAATCCATGCGCACTTGAGAGTACTTGCTCCACATCTTGTCTGTAACGTGGCCGGCCACCCTCATAGCTGTGATCCTGTCAACGCCGCCCTCCGCCATCTTGGTGATGCATTGATAACGAAGAACATGCGGCGTTAGCCATGGCATTCCGGCAGCTTCCCTGAGAGCTTTCCAGCGCTTCTGCAGCCCATTGTCAGCCATCTGCCTGGTTGGGTCGTAGGGCGTGTTCCCGTGTCTGTAGGGAAAAAGGAAGTGATAGGGTTCGACCGACCCAAGCTGCCGCGCCCTGCTCACCAGCGAGTTGGCAGCCCATACGGCATCGTCAACTAGCGGGATCGTGCGTACCCTGACAGCGTTCTTGGCGGAGTCCGCATTGATTTGAAGTGTGCGGCCGATCAAGTCCACATCGATCAAGCGCAGGCCTCTTAGCTCGGCGCCGGAAGCACTTGTACTGAGTGAGAGAAGACAGTAAGCGTAAATGAACGCGAACTCCGGCCGCCGTGCGGCTACCTGAAAAAGGTGAGCCTCTTCCTTTTTCGTCATTACTCGCCTGGGTTCTTCGAAGGGGGAGTCTAGCTCCTCATAGTCATCCGCGAGTAGGTGCCAGAGGTTGGCGCGGGTAAGAATGTGTCGCAGCTTCGCCACCTCATCGTTGATGTGGTCAGGATGGCGTTGATGTTTGAACGGCGAAAGGCCATCTGAGCGTTTGTGCTGGTATTGTCGAATGCTCTCGTTGGTTATGTCGCAGAGTCGCGTTTCCCCAAAGAAGAGCGCCAGGGCTTCGAGTTCGTGCCGGTAGGTTTTAATCGTGCGTGGTTTCAAATACCTCGCCCGGGAGGTTCCGGCGCCCCGCATATCCAACCATACGAGAGCAGCCTCTGAGAATTGCATTTCAGCAGAAATAGACACGATTGCCTGCCTCCTGACAGGGGACTGGTTTAGCGCTCAGCTGATCTGTTTCCTGGAAAGGAGATCACGTTTGGCGCGGATGGACGTTGAATCGTTCCGATGTGCTCACCGTTGGCGTTGCTGGCTAATCGCCTCCTGCGGATCAGCTTCCTGCGGAGGGGCCTCTCTGATATGCGAGATGTGCTGCGACGGGCTCCCAAGGCCAGGGCTACTCTGCGATCAATTTCTGCCTGAATCGATGGGTGCTCGATATTTGGAATCTGTCGTTGCGGCATCGAGGTGTACTCGGGGCATTCGGTCGCTTTCTTTTCGGGCAGACCCAGGGGAATACGAGACTCAGACTCGACCTGCTGTCTGCGAGCCAGGATCTCCGCCTCCGCCTGCTGCTCGTACAGGTTGATCTGAGTTCGACACATGGCATCCATGGCTCCGCGCTTGTTCTCCATTCGCTGCTTGCTGTATCGACGTTTCATCGCATTGCCCACATGCCCAACAATCTCGGTGTACATCTGGTCCGACACCTCCGGGTTTGAGAGCAGCTTCGTAATCGCGTGCGAGCGCATATCGTATGGGTCCAGATGGTCAAGACCTGCATCGTGGAGAATGCCCCTAGCTGCCCGGTAGATGTGCCCCATCGGTTCGCTAAAGATGGGTCCCGCAGCCGCATGACCGCGCTGGGACTTCTCCTCTGTCGTGCGTCTGGCGTGATGCGGGAGGATGTACTGACCGGCGTCTGTTCCTCCAAGCTTCTCCCAGCGCTTTACGATCCAGCGCATAGATCGCAACGCGAGGAAATTGAGTGGTATAGACCGCAGGCGATAGTCATTCTTGTTACCACCGTTAACTTCGACAAAGGGCGGGTCATCTGTGAGGAACACGTCTTGTCTCCGCAGGTGGCGCAACTCCCCGAAACCCATGCTGGTATTGGCCATCACCACCAGGCAGTGTCCTGCCAACAACCGGCGAGTCATCTTCGGATCCAGGGCGACCCGGAGGAACCGCCGCTCCTCTTCTTCGCTCATATTCTGGCGCACTTTGGTCTTCGGGACTGGGAGCGGGCGATAGAGCTTGGCGACGGATGCCCAGAGATCCGCCTCCTTCATCGTCATCTGCAGCGCAGATAGTTCCGCGTTCACTCGGGTCGCGACACAGGTCTGGCTGCGCCATGCTTGATACGCCCGGATCTCCGTAACCCCAATCTCGGCGAGCGGTTTTGCACCGAAGAAATTAGAAACGCTCGTGACGTACTGACGGTACGTTCTGACCGTGCCGCCGCGAATATATGTCCTGTGCTGATCGAACCAGCTGGCTAACGCCTCGTTGCACGGCGTCGAAGGATGAAGCGTAGTGTTTGAGTTCATGTCTGCCTCCCAGCAGGCGGATCGCTTAGAGCGCCAGTAAATTCGGTCGAAAACGGATTCTCTTGCATGGCTTGTGCCAGTCCTTTCGGTTTAGGCGATTGGTTATGCTGAGCGAGTCGGGAAGGTGATCAGGTTCTTGACTGATGGGGTCCGGTGGCAGACCGCGTCCGCGCCAGTCCTTCTCGTTCTCCGTTTCGCGCGGACATACTTCTCAGGCGCGCTGGACTCCGGAGGGTGTTCCCGTCCGGCTGAACCGAACTGTCGATCAGCCAAGCGAGCTATCTCGGCTCGGAGGCGGTCAATCTCCGCTTGAATAGCAGGCTGTATGAGATCTGCAGATCCTCGTTGCTGGGCGGGCGAGGTCGGCTCGGTTTCCGGTCGCACCGCGGGGTGCTCCAGAGCTTCGAGCGCTGCCATTTTGGTGTCATGCTGTTGGATCGAGTACCTGTCTTGCATGGCCTGCGAGATGTGGCCTGCTATCTCTTTGGACACTTGAGGACTCACGGCCGGGTTGCTGAGCAGCTTCGTGATGGCTTGCACGCGGCAGTCGTACACGCGAAACTTTGGCAGCCCAGCTTCCGCCCGGATCCGATTGAATGCCGTGGTAATGGCAGTCATGGGTTCATCGAATAGCCACTGGCCACCTTTCGAGCGCGGTCGGTGAGGAAGAATAAACTCGCTCTCCTTTTGCCCGCCAAGGTCGGACCAGCGGTCCAGCATCCAGCACATAGAGTCATACGCCGCAGCGTTCATCGGGATTGTCCGATCACGGTAGTCATTTTTGGCCCCGTCCCGCACCGTAATGCACTTGCGGTGCATGTCCACATCCCGCCGTCGAACGTGGCGCAGCTCGCCAAATCCCATCGTGGTCGAGAGCATGACCATCATGCAGTGAGCAGCAAGTCTCCACTTGGGTTTGGTAAACGCGACCTCGCGCAGGATCCTTTCCTGTTCCGCGCTGATCGAGTGGCCGCCGCGTCTCTTGGGGCCACGTATCGGCTTGTAGAGATCGGCAAGCGGCTTCCAGCACCTGGCTTCCTTCAGGATCATCTGCAGGACGCAGACTTCTCCGTTGAGAGTGTAGGAGGCCACGGTTTTGCTGCGCTCCGCTTGATACGAGCGGATGTGGCCAATGTGAATGTCTTTGACCAAGACATCTCCCAGGTAGGCCGTGAGTGGCCGCAGGGATACCCGGTAATTCTTGATCGTATTCGGTTTGATATAGCGTTTATGCGCCTCGAACCACAATTCTGCGGCCCGCGGAAACGGCAAATCAGCCACTTGAATCTCGTTCACGCTACACCTCCATTTTGAATCGCTCTGATTGCAGTGCCCGTCCCGATGCCCAGCTGCTTTGCGATCGCGCGCCAGGGGACGTCCTGGGCGCGGAGGGCACGAATTTTATCCGTATTGGCATACGCTCGTGGACGGCCGATCCTGCTACCGCGCTTCCGTGCAGCATGCATGCCGGCTGAGACCCGCTCCTTGATCAGCTCCCGCTCAAACTGAGCCATTGCGCCAATGATGTGCAGCATGAGGCGTCCGGATGGGGTGCTGAGGTCGAGATTGTCGCGGAGGGAGATGAAGGCAACGCCATAGGCGCTCAGGTCCTCGATCGTCGTGACCAGGTGCTTGAGACTGCGACCGAGCCGGTCAAGTTTCCAGCAGACGACGGCATCGAAGGCGCGCGCATGAGCGGCTGCGAGCATCCGGTTGAGTTCGGGGCGAGATTCTTTGGATCCGCTTACGCCCAGGTCGACGTATTCCGCGGTGACTTCCCAACCGCGGCGGGAGGCGTATTCGCGCAGCTCGGCAAGCTGCATTTCGGGGTTCTGGTTGTGGAGGGTGGACACCCTGGCATAGATTGCGACGCGCTGGCTCATAGCTGCACCGCCTTCGTCAGCGCTTTCTCAAGCTGGTGAAAGTAACGAACGAACAGGTGAGGGCATGGCTTGATCCGCGACAAAGCGTCTTCGGCTAGAGCGATACCAATGGCCCAAGCGTCTGCCTCGTTCTTGATCAGCTCGGCTGTTCGTGGATCGCAGGTGCTGGATCGCGGGCCACTCAGCTGCCGATACACCTCTTTGGCCAGCGGAAGAAGAATCTCGATCGCCGCCAAGAGTTGGGGTGCTTCAACTGACAGGCGAAGCTGCTGTTCAACGAGGCTGGTGGTTTGGGCTGGCGCCGGCGTGCTTTTGGCGCGGATTTGAGGGGAATCGTACAGACTGCTACTTTGAGTGTTAGCCATGTTGCCCTCCAGCGGGCGACTTCGGTTAGCGCTCCGTGAGTGCTGATTACACCTGCGGGGCGCGTTTTTGTTTAGGGTGTGGTCACGATGTGGTCACGATATAATTGTAAAACCTTGCAAAGCGTGCAAGGGAAGAATACCCATAAAATCCACAAACGGCAATGTTTATCTAGGTATATCGCTAATCGTGCAAATCCCGCACATGGTGAAAGACATCAAGAATGGCCCTTTCACGGCGATAACACGGGTTCAAATCCCGTCGGGGACGCCAAATAAATACCCTAAAGTGAAATTCCAGATCATCGGGCAGTTCCGCTCGTTTTTCTAAACGCCCATAAATCGTATATGCAGTATTGTATATACAGATGCGAGTGAGCTGGGACCAGCCGAAGAGCCGCAGCAATCAACGAAAGCATGGCATCAGTTTCGATACGGCTTCGCAGGTTTTCTTGATCCTTTGCACCTTAGCCGTCAGGATCGGATGGTTGAGGGTGAAGAACGTTGGCAGACCATCGGGATGGTGAACGGCGTCCTGCTCATTTTGGTGGCCTACATCGTGGTTGACGAGAAGGAAGAAGTTCTTCGTATCATCTCAGCACGCAGAGTCACTCGACAGGAGCGAATCGAGTATGAAGAAGCGAGCCAAATCTAAGACGGTCGTCCGCGAACTGAAGCCTGACCAACCGCTGACTACCCGCCAGAAACGGGAAATTCAGGCGCTAGCCGCAATGCCCGAAGAAAAGATCGACACTTCGGACATTCCCGAACTTCCACCGGGAGCATGGAAGAAAGCTGTTCGAGGCAAATGGTATCGCCCCGTGAAGCAACCTGTATCCATTCGTTTGGACGCGGATGTGTTGGCATGGCTCAAAGCCAAGGGGGACGGCTATCAAACCAAAGTGAACGGCCTTCTTCGGAAACAGATGTTGGAGGAAATCAGCAAGTAGGGAGGGAGGCGTCCAGGGGCAATGAAGAAGAAAATGGTTAATTATGAGATCGATTCGTCCAATCCCCCTGCAAATGACAGCAGCGCAGAAAGCGGAGTTGAAGGCGCTCCGGGCCAAGCCGGAAACAAGATCGACTGCAGTGATATTCCGCCATTGCAAGAGGATTTCTGGAAGAAGGCAGTGCCAAACCGTTTTATCGGCAAACGAAAACCTCAACAACTGTGCGCATCGATTCCGACGTGCTGCATTGGCTGCGCGCTCATGGCAGTTCGCGCACTCAGGAGCGCAGCGGCATCGATTGCCGATCCACTACCTCGGTGACCGCGCGATACGCTTCCCCAATCGCTGCATCCGTGTGCGGGCTGGCCGCCGCATCGGCATTCGCGATCGTAATTCGCCCGAAGGGTTGCCGCGCAATCACACAGGGGCGCTCCGGCGATGAGGTGTACACCCACTCCAGCGGATCGTAAAGGCTGCTGTAGGTATAGGAGTAGCCGTGCGGCCAGCGATTCACCGTGATGGCGATGATATCTTCCGCCGGATCGAAGCCGCCTCCACCCAGGGTGCGAGCCAGTTGATCGCGGATGTTGCGTTCGAAGGTCTCGATGTTGGTGTTTAACAGATCGTACCGGCCGGCGCGGTACTGGTCTTTGCGCGGCAGCCCCGGCGAACAGGGCGTACGCACCATGTGCAGCACAATCGGCTCCTGGGGCGTTTGCGCATGGCGCAGTTCCCCCAGGCTGGCAGCCTCGGTCAGAGCGATGCTGGTGTGATACATGGTCGGCGTGGTCACGCTGCGAACGCCAAGTCTTTGAAATGCCTGCCAGTTTTTGAGCGCAACGCTGGTGTAGACCAGCGGCGCCTTGACGTTGTACGCCAGCGCCTTCTTTTGAGCATCCGGAAGCGACGGCACCAGGTAGGGGATGAACATGTTCCAACAGGCCATCACCACGGCCGCACCTTTCACCTGATAAGTCTTGCCGCCGTTCACGTAGCTCACCACCACGCCGGTAGGGTTCGCTTCCGGACCTTCCTGAGTAACATTCACTACCGTGCTGCTGAGCCGGATGCGCGTACTCTGGCCGGCGCGGTCGAGACAGTCATAGCGCACCTTGGCCATCCCCACATCATCCATGGTCTTACCCGGAACGGCATCTGGAATAAGCTTGCGCACCAGGAGGCGAGCCACGGTCGCGTTACCGTCAGGGAAGTGCACCGCGGTGCCGCTCTCTTTTTGCCGCCCGTGCTGGCCGCCGGGCAAATCGGCCAGTACTCCATCGGGCATCGGGTCCAGCTTCAGTCCGCGAAAGCCGGGTAGCCCCATGTTCCAGCCGAAGAGTGCCGGGGTAGCATCTGTACCAACGGCGAAGACACCCGCCGGCACATTTTGAAAGAACCAGATGACCTGCTTATCGACCTTCGCGCATTGCAGCAGGTAGTCGTTATAACTCATTTTCGCCAGGCGGAGCTTTTTCTCGGCCGAGGTCAAACCAGGCATATAGTCCGGCTGATTGGCATCGAAGAGGCGCAGCATATCTTTCTGCGCCGCTTCAGAGAGCGGCGTCTTCGCCAGGAACTGCGGGGAAAAAACACGCCCTACACCTTCCTCGTAGTCGAGCCCACCTACTACCAGTTGGTCTTTGCCCCAGGTTTCCTTATCAAAGAAATAGGAAGGCTTAAGCCCCAGCGAGTTGTAAAGATTATGATTCTTGGCGTTCTCGGTCTTGTAACGGTCGAGATCGATGCCGATATCCAGCAGCACCTGCATAGCGGCCTGGTTGTAGCGCCGAGGCGACTCGATATTCAATGTGCCGCCATTGATTGCCAGGGTGCGGCCGTTGTAGACGAACTCATTACGCTTGGCATGGCCGCCAAAGTCATCGTGGTTATCGAGAACGAGCACCTTGGCCTTGGGCCCCACGTCCTTGATGAAAAAATGCGCCGCCGACAGGCCGCTGATGCCGCCACCCACCACGATCAGGTCATAGGGCTCATCAGGGTTTAACGCGCCGGCGAGATTCCATGAGCGCTGATCGCGCATCTGGTGCGCCACTTCGAAGGATCCAGGGTGGTCTCCGCGCATGCCTGTGCGCTGCGGCGGGTAGGGGTTCTGGGTCGTGGCCGCTGCTGGTTCCTGTTCCGCCTCGGTCATCATGCCATGCGCCGCCCCGGGAATGAGGGATGCGGCGAGCTCCTACGCCAGCACCGTAAATAAAATCGCGCCGGTCGATCTTTCGGTGCATGCCCAGAGTGTGGTCGGAAAATTCGCTCCTACGTTCGGCGCCGTCGCTCAATCAGTTCTCCGTCTCGGCGGATTTACTGCCATGGCTGTGCAATGAGGCGGTTCGTGCATCCCGCGCTCACGGGCACGGGATCGTTCGGCTTGCCTGCCAAAACATAGGGCTACGGCCACAGCATGAACGCCGTTCTAACGATCAGAGTGTTTCTGGGATGCCGCGTTGAAGGGTAAGTCTACACAAGAAAATATAGGCTTTACAAAGAAATAGTAGACACTGAAAATAAAACGCGTTACTGTTCGATCATTCCTGGTCATCGCTTGCGCCGCGCTAGCGCACCACCAACAGCGTCTCACAGTAAATTCGAAGTCTGCTTACCGATCCCATCGATATCACGACCTGCATCTTGCAATCCAACGGCCTGCCCGCTGGAGAAAAGGCGGTTGAGGATCCAAACCAGCTAAATGTTCTAAAGTTGCAGCACCCAAACAGCCGGGATCGCCGAAAGAGGAATAACGTGCACGACCGCAGAAGCTTTTTAAAGTGGGCCAGCGCCGGCTTTGCTGGCCTGGCCGTAGCGCCGGCGCACGGGGCGAACGCTGTCACCCAAATCGGGCCGGCATCAGCAGATCTGGTCGTCTTTAACGCCAAAATTTATACGGTGGACTCCAACCGGCCGAAGGCGGAGGCCTTTGCGGTCAAGAACGGCCGCTTTCTCGCGGTCGGCAGCAATGATGATGTCAAGGGCTTGATAGGCAACGGCACCGAGCGCTTCGACGCCAGGCAGATGACGATCGTACCCGGGTTCATCGATTGCCACAATCACGCACCGGGTGACACGCTCCTATACGAGGTGCTGGTTGGCAACCCCTTCGTGGTTGAGTTTGTCAGCATTGACAGTATAGTTGGCAAGCTGCGGACGCGGGCAAAGCAGACGCCGTCGGGCAACTGGGTCGAAGGTTTTTTCTACGACGATACCAAGGTAAAGGACAAACGGCCGCTCAACATGCAGGATCTGGACCAGGTATCACAGGTGCACCCGGTGGCCGTGCATCATCGCGGCGGCCATACCGTGTACTGCAACAGCAAGGCCTTCGAGCTTGCAAAGGTGACGAAGAGCACGCCCAATCCTCCAGGAGGAACGTTTGACAGGGATGCAAGTGGGAGCCTCAATGGTCGGGTGACCGATCGTGCTATGGCCGTCTTTCAGAATGCCGGCACTCGACCTGTCTTCAGTGAAGCGGAAAGCCTTGACCGGGAGTGCAACGGTATAGCGCACATTTCGAAGCAATTTGCGCGCTATGGCCTCACCAGCGTGCATCACCAGGGTGGCGATCTGTTTGCCTTGCAGAAAGTAAGAGCGCGCGGAGACCTCAAGCATCGCGTGAGCTATGAGGCGACGGGCAAGGTCCTGGAGGCGATGATCAATTGCGGAATTACGACCGGCTTCGGCGATGACTGGATTCGCTTTGGCGCGACATCTGAACACACCGTCGATGGATCATTCTCTGAGCGCACGATGGCGATCAGCCGCCCCTATGCTGGGGTTAGTCCTCCGTACCAGGGGAATCTGACGGAAAGCCAGGATGTTCTGAATGCATGGGCCGAGCGGGTCCATCGTGCGGGCATCCAGCTGAACTGCCACGCCAATGGGGATGTAGCCATCGATCGGGTGCTGACGGCGTACGAGCGGGCGCAGAAGAAGTTTCCCCGGGCCAACGCGCGTCCCAAGATTACCCACTGTACGTTGATCAATGATGATCTGGTGCGTCGTCTCAAGGCGCTGGGTGTCACGCCGGCGCTATTTACTACCTATGCCTATTACAATTCCGATAAGTTTCACTTTTATGGAGAAGACTTCATGGAACGCTCTATGGCGTTCCGAACTCTACTGGATGCTGGTATACCTGCGGCGGCCGGCTCGGATTTCAGTCCAGGACCATTCGATCCGCGGATGGGTATTCAGGGAATGGTGACGCGCCGTGGCTGGAACGGCGAGACCTGGGGTGCAAACCAGCGCATTACCGTCGACGAGGCGTTGCGCGTCAATACACTGCATGGCGCCTACAACTCATTTGAAGAAACTAGCAAAGGATCAATTACTGCCGGCAAGCTCGCAGACTTTGTTGTTCTGGCGGAAGATTTGCATACCGTCGATCAGGAAAAGATCAAGGACATTGAGATCTTCCGCACGGTAGTGGGCGGTGTGGTTATGTACCAGGCGTAGCATTCCCGTGATGAACAGGCACTTAGAAGGTGTTCGGTGTGTTCACCCAACTAGCCCTTGGCTTTCTGCTGGTTCAACGAGAAAACTTCCTGCACGGCGCGATATCCCTGGTCGATGGCGATATTCGTGTAGGCGTGACCATCGGAGTCTGAATTTGCAATCGTGATTCTTCCGAACGGCTTGCGCCCCAAAACGCACGGTCGATCCGCGGGGAGACGATTCTGAGGCTCGAAGAGGGAATTGTATTCGTAAGCATACCCATGCGGCCACCGGTTCACCGTGACCGCCTGGATATCTCGCAACGAGTCAAATCCGCTGCCCGCAAGCATGCGGTTCAATTGGTCATGAATATTGCGTTCGAACACTTCAAATGGAGTGGTGAATAGTTCGTAACGCCCGGCCTTGAATTGCTCCTTGGCTGTCAGCCCAGGCTTGCATGGAGTGCGCAGAAGGTGCAGCACGCAAGGCTCCTCAGGAGAGGTCGGAAAATTGTAGCTGCCCATGGATACCGGAAAATCCAGCATAGTCGTGCTGAAGTAACAGCTGGGGGCATAGATACCACTGACCCCCAGTTTGGCAAAGGCCGTCCAATTGCGGATCTGGACATTCACGTAGACGAGAGGCTGTTTGACCGCATACGCCAACGCCTCTTTCTGCGGCTCAGACATCTCAGGACAAAGATACGGCACGATGCAGTTGTAGCAGGCGAGCACGCTCGCGTTTCCGCGAACTTTGTGTAGCTTTCCGGCAAGAGAGTAGGTCACCTCCACCGTCTTCGCCCAGATTCTTCACACGTACCGCCGTGCTGTTCAACCGGATGCGCACCGGCGAAGAAGCCTGGTCGAGCCTGGTGTAATCCATTTTTGCCGTGACAATGTCTTCCATGGTGTTACCGGGCGCCGAACCTGGCTACCAGAGAGCGCACCAGCAAACGCGCAATCGACGCATTCCCATCGGGAAAGTGGAAGATATAGGGCTCCTCTTCCACTCCTTGAGCGGGCTGCGGGTGGTGGCTTCGCGAGGCGATCGTCATCCCCTTGAAGCCGGGATAGCCCATCTGCCGGCAGGCAGTTGCCGATACCGCGTCGATGCCGACACAATAAAGGTCATGAGGGAGTGTCTGATATACCTTTACGACGTCCGGGTGGACTTTGGCGATCTGCAGCAGGAAATCCTTGTAGCTTACGGTCGCCATCCGGTCGCGTTTCTCTTCCGGCGTCAAGCCAGGCAGGTAGTCGATCGATTCCGTGTGAAGACGAACCAGGTCTTTTCGCGCCTGGGGGTCGATCGGCATCTCGGCAACCGATTCCACAGGGACAAAAGAGTTCGCGTAGTCCTCCCCATGATCCGCGCCTAGAACCAATTTTTCTTCCGCAAAGGTTTCGCGGTCAAAAAAGATCCCGCCTCGCAATTTCATTGATGCATAGAGCTTCTGATCGAAGTATTGATAGAAGCGCTGCACATCGATGCCCAGTTCCTTGAGGAGGCCGATGGACTCTTTGCTGTAACGCGCCGGTGCCTCAATGGATTGCGTGCCACCGTAGCCAAGCAGTAACCGATTGCCGGCCTGGAACTCATTGCGTTTGGCATGGCCGCCAAAATCATCGTGGTTGTCGAGAATCAGGATTTTGGCTTTCGGCCCCGCCGTCTTGCGATAGAAGTAGGCCGCGGCCAGGCCGCTGATGCCGCCGCCCACCACGATAAGGTCATAGTGTTCTTCCGTGTCGACCGCCGCCGTCGAAGATTCGCCGTCACGCACAGCGTGTGCAGCCTCAAAAGAACCGGGATGGCTGCCGCGCATGCCGCTCAGTGCCGGCGGATAGTAGCGTGCATCCTGCTGGGTAATTCCTCGGGCGAGAAAGTATTCCTCCGCGGACGAGTCGGGGCCCGCGCCCTGTCCGAACAAGTGCTCCATGGGAAAGAGCGAAGCGCCGATGGCGAGCGCGACGCCATTGAGAAAATCTCTACGATGGATGGGGCAACTGCCCCGCCGCTTATCTTCCTGCTCGTCCATAGCCTCGCGGTTCTCTAGAACTTCAGTCGTAAAGCCAATTGGAGAATTCTCGGGTCGTAGGTTCCCGATATCTGCCCGAATGTTCCCGAAGCAAAGGACGAGGACGCCGGCGGCCTGAACTCGGCGTGGTTCGCGATGTTGAACGCTTCCACGCGGAAGAGGAGCTTCACGCTCTCCGTCAGGTCGGTTGATTTTTCCATCGCCAGGTCGAGGTTAACCCGGCGCGGCCCATAGAACGAGTTTCTGGTGAAGGTGCCATAGGTCGGCGACGGACACGCTCCGGGATCACCCGAACCGGGAAGGGCGGAGCTGCTGAAACAGGATGGAACATCAAAATCACCGGGGTCGAAGTAGTAATTCGCCGTTACACCATTGAATGTCTGCATCTTATGCGGATCGAATAGTATGAATGGACGGGGTGACCTGGTTGGCGCGCACCACTTCGCGGTCTCCCGCGCCCGAGGGGCCCGGAACATCCTGACTCTGATGCAGACCGGCCAGTGCATCGAGGGGAATGCCGGACTGCGCGAAGAAAATTGGATAGAGGCTCCAGCCCTCGGTGACCCGATGCGGTCCGTGCGCCCATGCGCGAGCAAACGGTAAATCCCACCCGCCGCTTATGGTCAGTCGCTGGCGAATGTCGAAGTCCGAGTTACCGTAAAGAACATGGTGGTCGTACGATGCTATCTGGGTGTTGCGCGAGTTGAACCCTGAGCCATTATCCAGATTGTGTGACCAGGTATAGCCCACGGTGAAGAACATCTTTCCCAGCTGGGCAACGTTCATCTCCCTCTGGGTAAGGCTGGCAATCATGCCGTTGTAGTTGGCATTGTTGAGCCCGGCGAAGGTGGTGATGTAGCCGAAGTTGGGCGAGTCAGCCGGCAGCCCCTGGTTCAGAATGCGTGTGGTGGTCCCCAGGACAAAAGGGTTCTCGTCCAGCCACGTCAGCAATTTGTGCGAGGAGCTTCCCACATAGCCGAGCTCCATCATCATGCCGCTGGACACCTGCTGCTGAATGTCGAGATTGTATTGATAGATATACGGAGTCTTAAGATGGGGATCGACAAAGTTATTGTTTCCGTTGCCGAACGGAATGAGGCCCTCGTCATTGAAATTCAGACTTGAGGGAGGAGGAATCTGCGAAGGAAAAGGATCCGGTGCGCCTGCGGTTCCGTAGGGGTCCGCCAACTGGGTGTTGGCCGCGTTGCCGCTCGGATTAAAGAAGAGATCGGCGCTGCCGGCGAAAGGAGGTTCATCGGTCGCCCAGTCGGACATCCACCCATTCAGCGTGTCAAAGAACATGCCGAAACCGCCGCGCAGGCTGGTGCGTCCATTGCCATACGGATCCCAGGCAAAACCGAAGCGTGGTGCGATGTTTTTGTAGTCAGGGTAGTACCACCCCGTCGGCGCTCCCTTATCTCCGGGAAATACCAGGCCCAGGGGAGCATCCGGATATCGTTGGGACGGCAGACCGGGAATAATGGTGAAGCTGAACCCACGCGTATCTTTTTCCGGCGAGGTGTACTCGTATCGCAGCCCCACGGTGAGCGTTAGACGTGGTGTGGCCTTCCATTCATCCTGCCCGAAGACGGCATATTGCTTTTGGTGCTCATTGCTGGGCGCTTTCGACGACTGATAGTACTCATCCGCTGCGCCGAACAGGAAATCCGCCAGGTCATTGCCTGAACCAACGCCTGCCCGGCCCATAGAAGTAGAAGCTGCCGTTGGTCTGGTAGGCATACACCGAATTTTCCTGCATGATGGCAAACCGTCCACCCATCTTGAAGGTATGCCGCCCTCGGCTCCAGTTGAATGTGTCGCTGAAGGCATAGGTGTTGTCGGCCTTGCGGCTGACGTTGGGGTCGTAGCCAATCGAGAGTCCGCTGTTGAAGTAGAGGTTCGGCGGTCCGAAGGGGTCGTCTGACTCGATATTCACGCCCAGTTGCGTGGGGGTAGGCTGCTTGCTGGTAGGAACCACGGTTTGGTAAAAGCGTTGTGCCGTGGCATGGAACTCGTTCAGCTTGGTCGGAGAAATTGTTTTGGTATAGCCGATGTTCACGAAGTTGTCGTAGGTCGTCGTATTGGCCGTAAACCCGTTGACATTGGCACCGAAGAATGGGTTGAGAATAGGCTCCTTGTTGTCGCCGATCGTGACCGAGATGCGATCGGACTGGGTAGCGTAGAAATCGAACTTCCCCAGATATTGGTCGACGTTATCGGTCTGGCCGCCCCGAGCAAATACCTGCCCGGTCGAAGACGTGGGAATCAGGTTGGCCTTGATATAGTTCTGCGCCACCGGATCGATGGTCGTCGGATCAATGATCGCTTGCGCGGCCTTGTTTGGATCTGCCTGATAGTACGGGTTTGCCTGAAGAAACGCGACGACATTCGGGTCAGGACCAGAGTTGTTAAATTGCGAGAAGTCGCCGTTCAACTGCGCCGGCGTATAGGTCGTCACAAATCCTTGGTTGACGGTTTGCGTCTGCCGTTGACCCTGATACCCGAAGAAGAAAAAGAAGCGATCCTTGCCGTGGACCAGACCAGGAATGATGATCGGGCCGCCGATCACGCCGCCAAACTGGTTGCGCTTCAGCACCGGCCTTGGATTCCCCTGCAGGTTATCGAAGTAATCACTGGCATTCAGAGCATCGTTGCGAAAGTAGTCATACAAACTGCCATGCAGAGAGTTCGTTCCTGACTTGATCACTTCGGAAATGGTGCCGCCGCCGTTGCGGCCATACTCTACCGTGTAGTTGTTCTCCAGCAGGCGAAACTCCTCCACCGCCTCCGGATTGGGATTGAAGACAACCTGGTTGCTGGTCACTCGATTGTTGAGGCCGCCATCGAGCAGATAGGTGACGGCATCGCCACGGCCGCCGGCAATGCTGATCCCGCCAAATCCATTGGACCCCCCGTTGCTGGTTCCATAAGTGCCAATATCGTCCGCAATGGGAACTACGCCGGGAAGAGTCAGCGCCAGATCCAGGGTGTTTCGCCCGTTCAACGGGAGATTCTGAATGGGTGCGCCGGTGACCGTTCCGCCTATCGTCGGGTTCACCGTTTCCACCTGGGTAGCGGTCGCGTCGGTGACTACGGTCTCGGATACCGAACCGACCTGCATATGCAGATCAACCCGGAGCGACTGGTTGATATCCAGTGATTGAGCGGGCGTCACCTCTTTGGCGAACCCTCCGTGTTCGGCGGAGATACTGTACGTGCCCACCGGCAGTTCGAGCACCTGATAGAACCCCTGGCCATTGCTGGTGGTCTTCTGTGTGATGGCCGTACCGGTATTAACAACCGTGATCTGGGCGCCCGCAATCGCAGCCCCTTGCGTATCTGTAACGGTTCCAATAATCCTGCCTGCGGAAGTTTGCGCTCGAAGAGGAAGACCGAGACTTATTAGTAAGAACAACAAGAACAGCACCGCGTAGCGGTCTGCGGCCGGCTTGATTCCAGAGCTCATTCAGCACTCTCCACGTTGTGGATCGGACAAAACTGCGCAAACCAGTGACGCAAAATCATTTGGCGGTCGCGATTGGAAAATTCCTGACAGACACCTCGTTAAGAGGGTGCGGTCACAGCCTACGTTGTTGTTTGCCAAGATACTCTGAAGAAACAGGGGCTTACTTATTGCATCGCTGCAGATTTAAAGCGATCAATCCATGCGACGTGGCCGGGGACGGGCCGGGCCAGGTGCCTTTCTGAAAATCAAGAATGATACCAAAGCCCGTAGTATAAAACTAAACCTAAAAAAACCCGCCCTATATGTCAAGAAAAATATCAACCTCAACCCAAGGCCGGCTCAAGCAGCGGCTCAGTAGGTTCCTACATCCCCGCAGAAAGCGATTCAGATTTACGGCGGAAAACGACCTCGAACGCAGTTGAATTCACGCTACGAACTGCGCGTTACCAGTCGCCCCTCGTTACCCAGGGGCCTCGGCGGCTCCAAGGCAGCCGCAGCAGCCTTCGCTTCGTACGCGGAAATTTCCTGTATGGCCCGGTATCCCTGATCGATCGCCTGGTCTGTGTAGGCAGCGGCCGCAGCGTCGGAGTTGGCGATCGTGATCCGGCCTAATGGCTTGCGGCCGAGTTCGCAGGGCGACTGGCCCGCCGGCCACTCGGGATCCCACAGAGGGTTGTATTCATAGGCGTATCCATGCGGCCAGCGGTTCACGGTGATGGCATCGATGTCGCGGGCGGAATCAAAGTCCCCTGGGCCAAGAACACGCTGCAGCTGGTCGCGAATGTTTCTTTCGAACGTCTCGAACGATGTGCTCAGCAGGTCGTATCGTCCAGCGCGTTGCTGCGCTCGCGCGTCCTGCCCCGGATGGCATGGTGTACGCAGCATGCGCACCAGGATGGGATCCTCAGCCTTCTTCGAGCATTCATAGGCCCCGATGCTCACCGGACTATCGAGCCCAATCGACGTATGGTACATACCGGGGGTCGCAATCCGCTGCACCCCCAGCCTCGAGAACGAAGACCAATTGCGAATCGCCACCACGGTGTACACCAACGGCACCTTCGAGCCGTATTTCAATGCCTCTTTTTGCTTCTCCGGCAGCTCCGGACACAGATAGGGCGTGACCATGTTCCAGCAGGCCATGACCACTGCTTTGCCGCGGACTGCCGAGATGTGCCCCTGCGGCGTCGCATACGCAATCTCCACTTCTTTCGCGGAAGCGGGGTCTCCCAGATGGCGAACCCGAACCACCGTGCTGCTCAGCCGAATCTTTATGGGTGAGCTGCTGCTGTCGAGCTTGCTGTAATCGGTCCCCGCGGTCACAATGTCTTCGGCGGTGTGACCGGGTATCGCAGCCGGAATAAGAGAACGCACCAGCATCCGCGCGATGGAAGCGTTTCCGTCAGGAAAGTGAAACGTGTACTCGCCCTTCCGCGGTGTTACCTCGCCTAACGCGGTAAAGCTCAATCGGCCGCCGGTCGGCGTTCGATCCAACCCCATCCCCTGAAAACCAGGAAAGCCGATGGCCCAGCAATCGAGCGCAGGCACGGCGTCGATGCCGACTCCGTACAAACCGTGGGTGTTGGTTTGGTAATAGGGAATCGATGCCGCATTGGCCTTGACCACATTCAGCAGGAAGTCTTTGTAACTCATGCGCGTAAGCCGGTCCTTTTTCTCGCCTTGCGAGAGGCCCGGCATATAGTCAACGGCTGCGGTTTGAATCTTCAGGATATCGCTCTGCGTCTCTGGGGAAAGTGGCGTCTTCAGCAGAAATTCGCTCCACGCAGCCGCGGCGTCTCCCCCGGACCGGCGGCCTCCCGGGCTCCCTACTACCAGGCGGTCGACGCCAAATGTTTCTTTATTGAAAAACACCGCCGGCTTCAGGCCGCGATAGACCGATCGGTCCACACACTTCGCCTCCAGCGCCGGCGGATCGATCCCCAGATCCGAGAGCAGTTGATGGGCAACCGTGCTGTAGGGGAACGGCGACTCGATCGAGAGCGTGCCGCCGTTGGCCAGAAGCAGGCGGCCGCCGGGACGAAACTCATTGCGTTTGGCGTGGCCGCCAAAGTCATCGTGATTATCGAGGATCAGTATGCGCGCACTATTGCCCGCAAGCTTACGATAGAAATAAGCGGCTGCCAGCCCGCTGATTCCCGCACCCACAACCACCAGGTCGTAGGCTTCGCCGGTCTGAGAGATTTGTCCGTCGTGGGCGAAAAAAGCTCCATCACGCACGGAATGCGCCACTTCAAAGGAACCGGGATGGCTGCCGCGCATACCGGTAAGTGCGGGTGGGTCGTATCCAGGAGCATTCTGCGCCATCTGGGTGGCGGCTTCGGCGGTCCAGGGTAAGCCTGGAAGCATAGACCCCGCGAACGCGCCGCCGACTCCAACCGCCACGCCGTTCAGGAAATCGCGGCGTGAGATTGGGCATCGCATGCCCAATTCCTTATCGTAAGCCTTGCTTCGGTCATCGTTTCCCATGAGACCATCCTTTCCACTGTGATCCGCGTGTAGCCGTGAACACCACGCTAAGAATGCTTTTCCTCCACCAGCAGCTCATTCACCGCCCGCAAGGCCTGGTTGATGGCAACATCGGTGTAGGCCGTCGCGCCGGAATCCGTGTTCGCGATCGCGATGCGTCCGAATTGTTTCCGCCCCACGATGTGCGGCTGCTCTCCCTCGGGCCACTCAGGATCGAAGAGCGGGTTGTATTCGTAACCGTAGCCGTGCGGCCAGCGGTTGACCGTGATCGCTTCGACATCCCGGGCAGGATCGAAGCCACCTTCGTGCAGCGTGCGCTGCAGTTGATCGCGTAGGGTGCGCTCATAGGTTTCGAAAGAGGTCGCCTGAATCTCCTGCCGCCCGGCGATTTGCTGATCCCGCGCCGGCAATCCTGGCTTGCACGGAGTTCGCGAAAGGTGCAGAAGGATAGGCTCCTGCGGACTGCTTGCAGTCGAGTAGGAGCCCATTTTCATGGGCCAATTGAGACTGGCTCCCAGCCAATAGGCTCCGGGAGCGGAGACGCTATGCACGCCAAGCTTTTGAAACGACGTCCAGTTGCGAATTGCAACGCTGGTGTAAATCAAGGGAACCTTTACCAGGTAATGCAGCGCTTGTTTCTGTTTGTCCGGCAGCGCCGGGCATAGGTAAGGAATCACCATATTCCAACACGCGAGGATGCAATGACCGGCCTGCACGGTGAAGACCTGGTCGCCAGTGGCATACATGATTTCCACCCCTTGAGCGGCCGACGGGTCGCCTACATTCTGCGCGCGGACCACGGTGCTGTTGAGCCGAACCCGAACCGGAGAACCGTGGCGATCGAGCTGGTTGTAATCGACCTGTGCGGTGACTACATCTTCCACCGTGGATCCCGGCACCGCTTGCGGGATCAGATGGCGCATCAGCAAGCGGGCGATGGATGCATTGCCATCGGGAAAGTGAAACCGGTACGAACCGCCATTGGCGTACCCTGCGGCGGTATAGCTCATCCGTGGAGCGCCGCCAGGCTCCAGATTGAGGCCTTGAAATCCCGGCAACCCAAGAGCCCAGCAGTCCAGCGCGGGCTCAGCATCGATGCCCACTCCCCATTCGCCGTGGGTGCGCCGCTGATAGAAGGGAATCACGCCGGGGTCGACCTTCGCCACGGTTAGCAAATAATCTTTGTAGCTTATCCGGGACAGAAAGTCTTTTTTCTGTTCGGAGGTTAAGCCGGGCATGTAGTCGACGTCGGCTTCCTGAATCCGAGCCACATCGCGCTGTAATACCGGAGACAGAGGGGTTCTGGCAAGAAACTCGGACCAGGAGGTGGATTCATGGCTGTTTTTCCCGGCACCGCGTCTATGTCTCGGCACGCCGACCACCAGCCTATCGGCGCCAAAGGTTTCCTTATCAAAGAAAATCCCCTCGGAAAGCCCCAGTGACTGATAGATGTTTCGATCGGTGTAATTCTTCTCAAACGCCGGCGGATCGATGCCGAGCTTCTGGATAAGTGCGGCAGCTTCGCGGCTATACGGGGTTGGGCTATCGATCTCGAGGGTTCCGCCATTGAGAAGGGCGAGTCGTCCGCCGAGATGAAATTCGTTTCGCTTGGCGTGGCCGCCGAAGTCGTCGTGATTCTCGAGAATGAGAATGCGTGCCGAGTTGCCGAAGCGTTCGCGAAAGAAATGGGCTGAGGCAAGCCCGCTGATTCCACCACCCACCACAACCAGATCGAATTTCTCACGAAGTTCGATTGGCTTGCCCGCTTTGCTCCAAAAAGTGCCGTCGCGCAAGCTGTGCGCTGTTTCAAACGACCCGGGGTGGCTTCCGCGCATGCCCGTCGATACCGGTGGATCGTAGCTAGGCTGGTTTTGTGGCTCAGGAATCTGTTCGGCGCCGGCCATGGCGTTATTCGGAAGCATGGAGGCGCCCACCAGCATGGCTGCCCCATTCATGAAATCACGCCGGGTAATTGTCCGGCCCATCCCGAGTTCCCGGTCGCGTGCGTTAGGACTCATCTGCACCGAAGAATTCTGCTGCCGGCGTTAGCCGCCTGCAGCGTCTGCCCAAGAACCTTGTTTAATGTTGCAACCCTACAAAAAGGGCCGCTTCGCGTCAAGGTGGAATCGGACGGACGTGATTTATGCGCCTGGTCAGCCGCTCCTAACCGGTCGCCGCGAAAGCGTTACCGCTTTATAGAGGTTTTCGTTCCCTTAATCACCCGACTTGAACCGTGGGTAGTGACGACGCAGCGACCTTGGGAAACGTAACGCGAGATTCGCAGGCAGCCTATAAGGTCCCTCTTTAGCCGTGCGTCAAAACGAGACTGTTAACTACTAGTTAAATACCCCCTTATCCTCGTCTTTATTCGCAAACGCGATGGACGTCACACGCATGCGGAATTATCTTCTTAATCAAGAGTCCCCCACTGGTAGATCCTCCGAAACCCCACTTACCGGGGACATGGAGACGTGCGGACAAAAATGAGAAAGCGCCCTTCAACAATCGAATCGACACGCCGCTCCACCGCTTATAGAACGCGGCCCTGGGGCCGGCAGACTCGTTTACGCCCGCGTTATCCGCCTTCGACAACAATGCCAGACCAACGACTTTCAACACCAATGCGAAATCGTGCAAGCGGGGAAATCATGATATCTAATCCTTTCAACGGGATAACCTCTCCATCCCTACCTACTCTGTCCGACATAGAACGCCGCATGGCCGAACTCACCGGCGTTCACCAGAAGCTTATGCCACAGACACAGCTACAGGCCCACCCCACGCCTCCCACACCGCCACCGCCCAGTGTGTCCCCCGCTCCAATCCTCGCCGATGCCGCACTCTACGGCGTCGCGGGGTTGGCCGTATGCGGCTTGGCCCCGCACAGCGAAGCCCATCCCGCCGCCATCCTTCTCCAGTTGCTGGCCGCGTTCGGCAATGCCGTTGGTCCCGCGCCCCACTGCATGGTCGATGCCACCCGCCATGGTCTCAACCTTTTCGTCGTGCTGGTCGGCGAGTCCAGCAAGGCCCGCAAGGGAACGAGCTGGAACCAAATCCGCCGCCTCTTCACTGAAGTCGATCGCCCTTGGGTCACCGAACGCGTCACCACCGCTCGCTTGACACCCGCTGCCCTTATCTATGCTCTGCGCGATCAGCAGCCGGCCACGGACCGCCGCTTGCTTGCGCTCTCGGAGGAATTCGCCGCCGTTCTCCATTCCCTGCGGCACGCCAGGGGGCACCTCTCGCCTCTGCTCCGTTGCGCCTGGGATAGTGGCGATCTCCGCTCGCTCGCCGGTCTTCATCCCATCCAGGCCACCGGCACGCATATCAGCCTGATCGCCCACATCACGCGGCGCGAACTCGAAGAGAATCTCCGCCCCACAGAAGCGCACAACGGCTTCGCCAACCGCTGTCTCTGGACAGGAGTGCAGCGTAGCCAATGCCTGCCGGAAGGCGGCAACCTGGACGCTCATGAACTATCCGCCGTCGCCGCCGAACTCCGCCGCGCTCTCGATTGGTCCGCCGATGCGGGCGCCATCCGCCTCGTCCGCGACGACCAGGCGCGAGCTCTCTGGCACGAGCGCTACCCGGCCTTGAGCCAGGTCCGTCCCGGCCTTTACGGCGCCGCCACCAGTCGCGCCGAAGCCCAGGTTCTGCGCCTTGGCGCCATATACGCTGTCCTCGACTGCAGCCCCATCATCGGGCTGCCTCACCTTCAGGCTGCCCTCGCGGTGTGGGACTACTGCGCCGCAAGCGCCTCTCTCTTCTTCGGCACATCCACCGGTGACCACATCGCCGACCGTATTATGGAAGCCATCAACGCATCCGGCGGCAGCTTGTCCAGACAGCAAATCAGTGCTCTCTTCCACGGCCATCTCAGCAGCAGCCGCATAGAAGCCGCACTCGAACAACTCATATCGTTGGGGGCAATCTACCAAAACAGTCAGCCCACCGGGGGCCGCCCCTCGACCCTCTGGTCTGCGATACCGGAGTCGGAGTGCGCGGCCGGGGAAGACTTACACCATGAATCAACCTTTGAGGAAACAGCCAACGAGGAGTCAATTGGGTCACCCCACAGACTTAGTTCGCTTACTTCGCTTTCTTCGCACATTTCTACAGCACGAGCCGGCTCCCATTCCCAACCTGCAGCTGAGTGACTTCGTTGTTTTCGGCGATTGCGAATCGACCCGTGCGCACGGAATGTCTCAGAAGACGCGAATGTTCTTGGAATTACTCATTTCACATATTGACCATCCGTCGGTGAGATCAAATAGTCCAATGCATTTAGTACAGCTAAGATCGCGCCCCGGACATAACGCGCACTCTCCCAGTCGAGGAGGAACAATTGCCTGTCTCTATCCGGCAGTATCACTCGTTTCAGTGTCTGCTCTCCGTGCCACCGCACCCGGCGACCGCTTCCGCCTTACGGCCCGTTTTGGTGTTCCTCCACGGCCGGGACGAGGCTAGTCCTCCCCTCCCTGGTAGTTCCCCGAACATAATGGAGAAATTGACGCTCCACGGCCCCTTGGCCACAAGCAGCGCCAAGATCGGCATCAATGACTTCGTAGTCGTCGCCCCGCAGCTTGCAGCGCCCGGCGGCGACGTCTGGTCGAAACACAAAGTGACCGTGGCCGATCTCGCTCGCAATGTGGCCGCCGGTCACGGCGGCGATCTCACCCGAATGTACTTGACAGGCTTTAGCTACGGAGGCAACGGAGTCCTTAGCCTGGGCCAGGATCCAAGCGGTCCGTGGGCGGCCCTTTGGGCGGTCGATCCCCCGGCAGTACCGGCTGGATGTCCGCCGTGGCCGGTTTGGCTTTCGGCCGGCCGGTACGCTCATCCGCAGGCGGCAGCTTTTACCAGCATCCTCCGCTTGCAGCAGGCCGCGGCGGCGAGTAGTACTGCCTCGGTCTACGATTACGTAGCGCCGGGCCACGGGGAGACGGCGCAACTCGCATATGCCGACCCCCGAGTATATCTCTGGCTCTTGACCCACCGCAGGGGAGGCTAAGCAGATTCTCAGTCGGACGCCTAACACGAAAACGCAGCAACTGGGTTTTTCGAATTGGATAAATAAGACGAAAGTAACCTGGCTGAAGTCAAAAACTTCTCGGAGCTGCATCGAACCCGTGGCATCGATCAATGACTAATTCGTGTCATTGAGAGCCCTCGATGATGGAGTAACAATCCTTATACGCGGGACAAAGCACAACCTACTTAGTCATATGGTCATCGCATCGCGGAGTTATCAGGCGCGTTGAATCCCAGCTTGCATGAGAGCCTTTAAATGACGTGAGACTCATGGTCAGGCTTCCCAGTACAAGCTGATGGTATTAACTGCCGCCAGATGTCTCCTCGAATCGAGAGTGCGCAGACCCTGGTGTTGACAGGGAACACCACCTACAGTCTTCCTTCATCTGCCTCTGGAATGAGCGAACTTCTACAGGGGTGACGCTGGTGTTTGGCTCGCATTGTTTCTGCAGGGGCAACCCGATCCGCAAACTCGACGGTTTGTTCTCAGCGCTGTTTGCCGTAGTCGCATGTTGCCTCGTCGCGCTGTCAGGTTGCGGATACGTGATGAATGGATCAACGAATGGTCAGTTCCCCGTCTCCCCAGACGCAGTCATATTTGGTGCCGTGCCTGTCGGGCAGGTAGCTACTAGTAAAGTCTTGCTCCTCAACGAGAGTTCTGCGTCGATCGATATTTCTCAATTGAACATTGCCGGACAGAACTTTTTTGCGAACAGTCAGAGCAGCCTTCCCGTTACTATCAGCGTCGGTTCGACTTATAGCTTCGTCGTCGGCTTCAAGCCTGACAAAGAATCCAGCTACTCTGGTCAATTCACCGTAATGAGTGCTGCAGGCAAGCCGATAGCGCAAGGCTCAATCAGTGGATCCGGGAATCAGTGGCAGTGACAGTTCCATCTCCGGACTAACGGTCAGCACACCCAGTCTTTCGTTTGGCGATGTGACGGTGAACACGCCATCGATCCGGCCTGTAACCTTGAGTTCCACGGGGACGGCGCCGCTGATCATCAACTCGGCAACATTGCGCGGGGCCGGTTTCACGATGTCGGGATCCACATTCCCGATAACATTGAATCCGAACCAGTCGGCGACTCTAAATGTGCGCTTTGATCCGACGGCGGCTGGGGCGGTGATGGGTCAGCTGACTATACAGAGCAACTCGTCCACCAACGGCACGGCGGTTGTAAATCTGAGTGGAACGGGCACGGCAGTGTCGAGCCCGCAGTTGACGATTAGCGCAGCGATTGTGACGTTCGGCGATGTGACGGTGAACACGGCATCGATAGAACCTGTGACGTTGAGCTCCACGGGGACGGCGCCGGTGACCATCAACTCGGCTACATTGAGCGGGGCCGGTTTCACTATGCCGGGAGCCGCGTTCCCGATAACATTGAATCCGAACCAGTCGGTGACTCTGAATGTGCGGTTTGATCCGACGGCGGCTGGGGCGGTGATGGGTCAGCTGACCATACAGAGCAACTCGTTTACCAACAGCACGGCGGTTGTAAATCTGAGTGGAACGGGCACGGCAGTGTCGAGTCCGCAGTTGACGATTAGCGCAGCCAGTTTGACGTTTGGCGATGTGACGGTGAACACGACATCGACAGAACCTGTGACGTTGAGCTCCACGGGGACGGCGCCGGTGACCATCAACTCGGCTACATTGGGCGGGACCGGCTTCACGATGTCGGGAGCCACATTCCCGGTGACCCTGAATCCGGGCTTGGCAATTACGTTGGATGTGCAGTTCGACCCCACCGGCACTGGGGCGATAACGGGACAGTTGGCCATCCAAAGCAACTCATCGAGCAATAGTGCGGCGGTCATCACTCTGAGCGGCACGGGTGTAGCAGCTGAGGTTGATCTGAGTTGGGAGGCACCCGTCAATTCTTTAGATGCGGTCGTTGGCTATAACATTTACCGGTCACCTGGAAACAGCTCTACGTATCAACTGCTGAACTCGTCGGTCGATCCTCAGACGGCGTATGTGGATAGCACAGTCGAAAGTGGCTTGACATATGACTACATCGTAAAAAGTGTTGACTCCTCCGGAGTGGAAAGTATTCCTTCCAACGAATATACCGCCACACTTCCCTAACACGGGAGGGGATGGCCACTCACGGGTCGTCCAGTCAGTCCACTCCACACTCGCGAGAGCTTGGCACGTTACTCTCAAAGAGATATATGAAGATTCCGAGTCTCTACATCCCGATTAACATATCACGAGGAAAACTAGCTGTAGGCTGGACGCCTTTCCGTGTTCTGTTGACGATCATTTGATCTCTAGGGGGAGACGGCACAAGCGTGTCCTTTTTCCTGAGCCACTCAGCAGCCATCCTCTCCGCTTCGAGCCTTTGCGCGATCGTCATTGCACTTCCAACGCTTTTTGCAGTTCGCGATATTTGTTGGCCGGCGATCAAGTACCATTTGTAGGCCTGTGTAAGGTCCTTGTGATCCGCCCCTCGAGCCATATAAGATCGAGCCAACTCGAGTTGCGCGATCGCCACACCATCTTCAGCAGCTCGCCGGCAGCCAACCGAAGCAGAATCACCCGGCAACCCGTTACCCGTGTAGCTCTTCTCAAGGCAATTTGCCGATTCTCCTTGCCCATGCCGGCTCATTGCCATCGACAGAAGCTCAACCCGGCTCGAAACCTCGAGTTTCTCAAACACCCTAAAAAGGTAATTCTTGACCGTGTGTTGACTTAACCCTAAGCGCTCGGCGATTTTCCGATTTGACAAGCCTTGGGCAACGCACTCCACGATTTCCATTTCTCGCTTAGACAGCTGCTCCATGCCCTGAGCATTAACTGTGGGGACATTCCGCGAATCAAGCAAGGCCTGAAGCAGCAACCCCATTTGCTCATTGTTAGCCCAGATCTGCCCCTGATGTACGCTTATCACGCACTTGCTCAGGGTTTCAATTGGTTCGTGCCTGCTTAACACCCCGCGGGCGCCACTTCTAAACGCCTCTAAGACCAATTCATTTTTTGAGGAGTCCAGAAGCGCGATGGCACGGATGTTTGCGTGTGGCTCACGCACCTCCCTCAAAACCTCAAACCCGCGACCAGGCTGCCCATCGAGTTCAGAGTTGAGGAGAAGAACATCAATGTCGTGCAGCTGCGCTCGCGCAATCAATTCCTGCGAGTTCGAAGCTATGACCTCGAACGCGCCATCACGTCTCAGTGCATCGGCCAGCAGCGTGGTGTGGAGCCGAGTATCGTCGGCAACCAGTACGCGGATGGTTGACTCTAGAAGTCCATCGGGCATTCCCTTACTCCGTCATCAGGTTTCTTATGCCTTTGTGAAGGAATAGTGGGCCGTAACAATCCTCCACTGATTTCTTTCGTACGAGACACCTAAAGATGCTCCGAAGGCGTGCGGCCGACGGCAGCCTCCCCGGGTTGCAAAAACCAGCTGCTATTTAGATTTTGGCTTACAGGTTAGGTCCGCGGAAGGTCCACGGGAGGGTTGTATACGCACGTACAATTGACGGAGAGTTATTGCAACATTTCTAGAGCAGTTTTCCTTGAGAATCTACGAGTTAAGACGTCACCGAGTGTTCCTGTAAGAAGATTCAAAGCTGATCGAGTAGCTGCCGCAAACTGAAATAAGAACATTAAGAGAAGTTCACGAGAACCATAGAGAGATCCTCATCCGATGTCAATGGGATATTTGGTAATCGACAACCGTTACCTTTTGTTCTTTGGGGTAACCCTGACAAATCCACAAGAAGACCCCCTCGGAGTCGATCGGCCCTACCAGCAGAACATTCGAGGAGAACTGCTTCCCTGAGGTGGTGTACCTCTTGCAGCAACTTGCATCGATCTGTACGCTGGGTTCGCTTTATGGTATTGGCTCGGCCGAAGTCCCCATCAAGTTATCGTGCATATTGACTGTCCAATCCAAAGTCGTAGGCTCTAGGTCAATGTTGTGAGTGTCACCGTCAGTTGAGTTCCGGCGGGACATAAAACGGCAACGAGGAAACACGGCTGACTAATCAGTGGATGAACGCAAGTATGCGAGTTATTGCTAATGCTAGGGTGACGTACGGTCGCGCTGGAGTGATTTCACGCTTCGTTCCGAGTTACGGTGCTTAGCAGCGGGGTGACGCCGGGTCACCCTGCTTAGTAGGTGGAACTATAACTGGAAGAAAAAGTGTGGGTCATTGCAAAATGTGACTCGTAGGGCGAAGCTAGGTATGTCCTATCACCACGCAGTTCGCTGCGTTACGCTTAGCGACTAAGACTGGCATCGGCAGCAGGACCGGCTGGGCCGTTAAAACCATCAGGGCCATCAGGTAGCTTGCAGAGGACGAAGCTGTGGACACCGGCAATCAGAAATCGAAGTCTCCAGACTCAGGTGCTATCGTCGCGCAAAATGGTGAGAATTGGTATGCAGTGCATACCCGTGCGGCGCACGAAAGAGCCGTGGCTCACCGCCTCCGTGATCGAGGGGTAACAACTTTCTTACCCACGCTTACGGAGGTACATCGCTGGAAGGACCGAAGAAAGACCTTAGAATTGCCACTATTCAGCTGTTATTTGTTCGTCAAGCTGCTGCCTCGCAACGAGGAGCGCCAGCGGGTGCTTCGGACTGCGAGTGTGCTCGGACTCGTCGGCGCTCAGGGAGTTGGCACTCCCATTCCCCAGGAGCAAATCGATGCAGTTCGAATCTTGCTTAAAGAGCAAGTTCCTTGCTGCGCCCATCCTTTTCTGAGGACAGGACAGCGCGTACGGATCCGGGGGGGCGCACTGGAGGGCTTAGAGGGAATTTTCCTGTCTCGGCACGGGGAACGGCGGCTGATCATATCCGTGGAGGCCATGCAGAGATCTTTGGCGATTCAGGTGGAAGGATACGACGTGGAACCAATTAGCAGTTCTTAGCAATTGAGTGTGGTGATTGCGTCTGCACTGCGAAACCGCGGCCGTTACATCGGAACTCTGCGTCGTCACCAAGCTTAAGGAAACGATCTGCCGAAATTTGTCAGCAAACGCCGGTTCTCTAGCGTGGCTGGCCTAAGACTCTTTCATTGGTTTCTTATCTCCCTCCGTGTATTCAGAAGTGCGGGCTAGGACTCTTCCCCCGCTTTTGCCCCGTATGAACCAGCTCCCCGTAAGAAAAGGGATCGAGACAGCGAGACTGCTATTCGTCAGTCGCGATGCGGTCTTTGTTCGGACACTTTGGTCAATAGGGGAATCGAGCTCCTGGCAGCTCGAAATCGTCGGCAACGTGTGGGAGGCGATGGAGCGTGTCCAATCAGGAGTAACGCCGGATCTACTCTTGCTGGATCTGCCCCAGGGCGATGTCGATGGTTTGCACATCTTGCGCTGGCTGCGCCGGCTTCGTCCCGCATTGCCGATTATCCTGATTGGTCACCCTGGTGATGTTCGTAGGAGACAAGAATTAATTCGCGTGGGCGCGCGCGACTACCTTGTGAGACCCCTCGACGACCATCGACTTGCAACGGTCATCCGTAGCCACCTTTCCAGTGTGCGTGAAACGATCGAGGCGGATATCACTAGTGAAGATGTTGAGCTGATTAGCGATGATAGCTGCTTCATTGGGATCAGTCCGGTCATGCGGAAGCTCCGCGCCCAAGCGGCTTCCCTGGCGGAAACCAACGTACCTGTATTGATTCTTGGCGAGGGCGGGACGGGTAAAGAGACCGCGGCCCGCCTCATCCATAAGTTGTCTCTCCGTTCCGGATTCGAGTTCACAAAAGTCAGTTGTGCAGCACTGCCGGGCGATCTGCTGGAGAGAGAGCTATTTGGTTACGAGTGGGACGGTACAACCGCACCGGTGCAAATCAAAACAGGCAAACTGGACCCTGGCGTAAAAGGCACGATCCTGCTGGACGAAATCACTGAGATGCCCATGGGAGTGCAGGCCAACCTTATGCGCGTCCTGCAGACCAGGCGATTTATGAGACCAGGAACTTTCGCCGCCATAGAGGTCGACATTCGTGTTTTGGCGTCGAGCACCGCGAATATGGAACACGCCGTTTCTGAAAAGCGATTTCGAGAAGATCTCTACTATCTCTTAAGCACCTACACCATTCACGTACCCCCCCTACGGGAGCGCAAGGAGGAGATACGGCTTCTGTCGCGCCATTTCATGCACAAAATTGCCAAGCAATATGGCCTCGCTCCACGTGACTTTTCGCCGGCTACGATTGAAGCCTGCCAGGCGTATTCCTGGCCGGGCAACCTGCGGGAACTGCAGATCTTCGTGAAACGCTACCTCATGAGTGGCGACAAAGGGCAGGTGTTCGAAAAGAACCGGCCAGATCTGGATGAGAGTGCCAGGAAGGGTTCTCGCGTCGCCGTCGCCGGATCTGACTCGCTTAAGTCTCTTGTCAAGACGGTGAAGCTGGAGGCCGAGATAAACGCGATCGCCGGCGCCCTGACGAAGACCGGCTGGAATCGAAAAGCCGCCGCACGGTTACTCGAGATCAGCTATCGAACCTTGCTATATAAGATTGATCAGTACCAGATCAGACCATCCGCTCTCCCGATCCTTCCAGGGGATACTGGGCCAAAAAGTAAGGGAAATGGGTTTCGCGAAAACACCCGACAGCTTGATCCGCTCGGATAGAGTTGAGCCACATTTGCAACGCAATCCACGGCTGGTCTACCGGAGTTGTTATGAAAAATAGAATCGATCGCGTAGGCTTTGGATTCGCAATGATAGCCCTTGCTGGCCCCTTGTGGGCACAAGTAGCAGACGCTCGGGTGCCGGGCGCCGCAACTTCGCTTGCCCAATCAGCCAACAAGCCCCACGAAACCAGCTTTGTCATTGGCAATGATGACCTGTTGGCCATCAATGTTTGGAAAGAACCGGACATTTCTCGCTCTATTCCAGTGCGCTCAGACGGGAGAATTTCGCTGCCCCTGGTGGGGGAGGTACAGGCGACGGGGCGCACTCCGTTACAACTCGAAGAGGATATCGCAAGCAGACTACGGAACTATATAGCGGAGCCAGAAGTCACGGTAATGGTTCAGGAGATTCGCAGTCAGAAGTTTAACATTCTGGGGCAGGTCACAAAGCCCGGATCATACTCGCTTGAACTTGTGACGACGGTTTTGGACGCGATTGCAGCGGCTGGCGGATTCAAGGACTTCGCTAACGTAAAAGGGATTTACATTCTTCGTCAGAATTCTGGTGGTGGTGAGTCCCGCATTGCCTTCAATTACAAGCAGGTCATCAAGGGCAAGAATCCTCAGCAAAACCTTAAGCTTGAACCACGCGACACCATCGTTGTTCCTTGAAGGTACTTTATGTATCTTAAAGTTTACCTGAGCCTCGCTTTGTTCGTGGCCATGCCGAGCTGGTCCCAGGTACCTATAAGCGACCCAGCAGCCGTTCCCGGCACCGGCGGCAAAATGCTCACACCACCTCCAGTGAGCGGTCAGGCCTATCCGACTGAGGTCGGTTCCGAAGTACGGTCAAATTATCTGCGCGCGGGATTCACTTTTACTCCTTCGTACAGCAACGACGTGGTGGGAGAAGCGAACGTCCCTCCGGTCAGCGATTTCGGTTACTCGTTTTTCCCTACGCTTACTGTTGACAAGACCACGCCTCGGGAACATCTGACATTGACCTACAGTCCAAGTTTCACGATCTATCAGCGTACAAGTTCTGAAAATCAAACGAATCAGAATCTGAGCCTGAGTTTCCAGTACCGATTGAGCCCACATGTGACTGTCAGCCTAAGGGACAACCTGCAAAAGATCTCGAATGTGTTCAACCAACCCGGTTTGCTTTCCGGCGGCGCGGTGTCTGGCTTGCCCCAACCTCCGCTCAATACTGTCATCGGCCCGGTGGCGGACCAGCTCGGAAATACCGCAGATGCAGAAATGACTTATCAGTTCAGTAGGAATGGAATGATCGGCGCGTCGGGAAGATTTACCAATCTCGATTTCCTGAACCCTACCCAGGTCCCTGGTCTTTACGATTCTCATTCGAGCGGCGGGTCGGCCTTCTATAGCCACCGTCTGCTGAGAAATAGTTATATCGGCGGCGTGTATCAGTATTCAAAAATCACGGCTTATCCACCGAAAGTAATAAGTGAAGTTCAGACGGACACGGTCTTCCTTTTCTACACAATTTATTTCACGCGAACTTTCTCCTTGTCGTTATCGGTTGGCCCCCAACACTTCGACGCTGCTCAGTCTCCCATGCCGACGTATGGCTCATGGTCGCCGACCCTAAGCGCAAGCACAGGCTGGCAAGGGCGCCATACGAGTTTTGCAGCCAGCTACTTGCGGAGTGTTACTGGCGGTGGCGGCCTGGTTGGAGTCTTCCAATCGAATACAGCAGCCGCATTTGCCCGATGGAAACTAGCACGCACCTGGAGCACAACAGCAGCGGCAAACTACTCAATCAACAAAGATGAGACCCCGTCATCTTTCATATCCAGCGGCGGAGGTCACGGCGTCGGGGGAAGTGTCTCGGCTCAGCACCAGCTCAGCGATCGTTTCAAAGTGGAATTTGGATACTCTCTCCTGCACCAGAGTTACAATGGAATCCCGGTTATCTCCAATTCTCCTAATATCAATCGGGAGTATGTCTCGTTCTCGTATAGCTTTGCCAGGGCACTGGGAGAATAATCATGCCAGAGGTTGTCGAGGAAGATAAGTCAGAACCGCTTGACGTGCAGCGCTACCTGGATGTAGCTCGCCGTCGTTATCCCTATTTTCTGATTTCGGTATTCTTCGGGTGGTTAATGGTTTGGGGAGCCAGTTGGATTCTGCCGGCTAGTTATAAGTCGAGCACGCTGATCCTGGTGGAGCAGCCCACGATGCCGAAAGACTACGTCGTGTCGAACATCAACGAAGATTTGCAAGATCGGGTCCAGAACATCAGCCAGCAAATTCTTAGCCGCACGCGCCTTCTCCGTATCATCGACCAGATGAACCTCTACAGCGAGAGTCACAGGCAGTTCACGCCAGATGAAAAAGTCTCACAGATGCGCAAGGATATTGAGATCGAGCTTGTTCATGATTCTCGCAACCTCCAGATTACGGCATTTAAAATTTACTATTCAGCCCGCGATCCCCACATTGCCCAGCGGGTCACCAGCGAGTTGACCAATCTATTTATCAACGAAAATCTGGAAGTACGTCAGCAACAGTCCGAAGATACCACCAGGTTTCTTTCGGAACAGTTGGAAAGCGCGCGTCAAACTCTTTCCGAACAGGATGCAAAGATCCGAGAGTTCAAAGGAGAGCACGTAGGCGACTTGCCTTCCCAGCAAACGAGTAATCTCCAAATCCTGGCTGGCATGCAATCACAGCTGGGAAACGAGCAAGACGCGCTTAATACGGCGCACCAGCAGCAAGTTTACTTACAAACGCTGATCAATCAATATCGCACGCTCCAGGGCAGGGCAACTGACGGCTCACCGATGGGTCAGCCGGGTCGGCTGTCCGCGATTGACAAGGAACTCGAGAGACTAAAGGCCCAACTGGTGGATCTCAGCTCTCGATACACCGATCGCTATCCGGATGTTCAGAAGTTGAAGGTCCAGATAGCCAAAAGCGAGAAGATGCGGGACGATCTAATTGCTGATTTGAGGAACCAACCCAAGAGCGGAACCCAACGCGACAGCGCTGTCGTTGCCCGAGAACTAGTGGATCCTTCACAAAATTCGCCGCTATTGCAACTGCAAGGTCAGTTGGAAGCCAACCGGACCGAAATCACAAATCGTGAGCAAGCGATTGCCGGGCTAAAAGCCAAAGTCGGCGACTATCAGGCGCGCTTGAACGACGAACCGGTGCGCGAGCAGCAGCTGGCAGACCTGACCCGCGGCTACGACCAATCGAAGGCAAATTACGACGACCTGCTGAAAAAGAAAAACGAGTCAAAGATGGCTACCAGCATGGAAGAGATGCAAAAGGGTGAGCGATTCCGCATGATCGATCCACCCAGTTTGCCGCTGAAACCAGACTTTCCCAACCGGCTCAAATTCTGTGGAATCGGGCTGGGCCTTGGTCTGGCGTTGGGGCTTGTGGTAGCGGGTGTATTTGAATTCATGGATGATCGGCTGCATTGTGAAAGGGAAATGAAAGCCCTATTACCGATGAAGGTCATCTCCGAGATCCCGGAGATCATAGTTCCCTCGGATGAACGAAGGAGCAAGAGGAGAATATGGCTAGGATGGGCCATGACTGCTCTGCTACTTGCCATCATTCTGGCAGGTTCCGCGTTCAGCTACCGCCACAGTTAAGGGTTAATTTCCAATGTATAAGGCTTACTTCAATCTGGCTCGAAACCCGTTCGAGCTCACGCCTGATCCCTCGTTTCTCTTCTCGACCAGAAGGCACAACGAAGCGCTGGCGACGCTATATTACGGCATCCGGCGGCACAAGGGATTTGTGGTGGTGACTGGAGAGGTGGGCACCGGGAAGACCCTGCTGCTTCGGTGCCTGCTGCAACTGCTGCAGGAAAGCAAAGACATCAACTATGCATATCTCTTTAACAGTCGGCTCTGTGCTACGGAATTCCTACAGTACATCGTCTCTGACTTCGGACTCTCTGCCTCTGGTAAGAACAAAGGCGAACTCTTGCTCGACCTTAGCCGCTTCCTGGTCTCGCGGGGATCGAGAAAATTGACCACCGTCCTTATTCTCGACGAAGCGCACCATTTGTCTGCGGACATTCTTGAAGAGGTCCGGCTTCTGACGAATCTGGAAACGGCCGAGGACAAGCTGCTGCAAATCGTATTGGTCGGTCAGCCAGAACTCGATGAGAAACTGGATTCCGTTGGGCTCAGGCAGCTGAAGCAGAGAATTGCTCTTCGCGCATGGCTGGCGCCCCTCGATTGGGATGAGACCAAGGGATACATCGAACGCCGACTGCAGATTGCAGGAACAAGCCCTCATGCAGACGGGTTGTTCTCTGAGCAGACCATGATGGCTGTGTATCGCCACTCGGGCGGATTTCCCCGGCTGATCAACACAATTTGCGAAAACGCACTCATCACTGCTTACGCCAAGCAGATACGAAGGGTTACGCCGGACATTATTGAGGATGTAGCGAGGGAATTCCGCCTTGATGTGGTTCCTTCGTCTTTTGCCGACACTGAGGGCGACCATAAAGGGATGGATAGTAAACGAGACATAGGCCGCGCGCCAGATCTTTATTCCCTTCTGCAAGGAGCGGTTGCCGAGGAATCAAACGTGAGAGTGCCCTTAACCATTGAGTAAGCAAGCATGAGCCTTATTTTTGACGCATTACAAAGATCGGAAGCCGAACGCTCGGGCGTTGAGGTGTCGTCTCTTTCAGTGGCGACTGAAGTGCTGCAGCGTGCGGAGCTTCATGCGGCCTCAGAGCGAAGAGCCGTGGTTCAGTTTGAGCAACCGGTCGCGCCGCGGAGAGGCGACCCGTCGCTCCCACTCGAAGGAGTGCCGCGAGCCGCGACCGCAGCGGACGTTTCCGGACCAGACGAGCTTGTCAATGACAAGCACTCGGACGTGTTTCGTCAATTCCCATCCATAAAGATCACGGTTCCTCCTCAAAACCGCCTCGTTTGCCTCACAGACAACGAAAGTCTGGCCGCGGAAAAATTTCGCTTTCTGGGGGTCGGCCTCCAAAATCTTCGGCGGGACCGGCCGCTCAAGAAAATACTAATTACGAGCACAATTCCGCAGGAGGGCAAAAGTACGGTTTCCGCCAACTTGGCCTGTACTCTTGCTCGTAGAAGGCAACAGAGGACGTTGCTGCTAGAGGGAGACGTGCGGCGGCCGTCTCTATCACAGCTGTTCGGGTTGGGAAAGATTTCGGGCATCTGTGAATGCCTGCGAGACGAACGCAATCTGCTTACCAGTGTCTACCATTGTGTGGGTCCAGACTTCTGGTTCTTGCCAGCAGGCAGTCCTCCTACGAATCCCCTCGAACTCCTGCAGTCAGGGAAACTGTCTGCAATGATGGATCAGCTAAGTGCATGGTTTGACTGGATCATCATTGATTCGCCTCCCGTAATGCCTCTGGCTGACACGAGCGTCTGGATGCGATTAGCGGACGGAATCCTCCTGGTCGTGCGTCAAGGAATCACTGAGAAGCGCCAATTACTGAGAGGACTCGAAACACTCGAGCGCAACAAGCTTATTGGTGCGCTACTGAACGGCTCTAATCGACCGGCCCGTAGCGACTACTATTACTACGCTGGACCCTCATCGATAACGTCACGGTCGACTAACCGTTCGACATAACAGCTCCTGCGCCGTGTGCGTCTAGTTATCTTTTCCGCTTGCCAAGTACAAAGTGGTGAGCGCACGAGATCGCTTAAGGAAAAAGGTAAGTAAGTTGCGCGTTTCTGTCCTACTAACAAGGATCCAGGGCAAAGGAGGAAGTCGTGAGTCTGCAACGCTCGGGTAGTGGTAGGGACCTAGACGGCTCTCCGGTCAATGTGGCGAGGGCTGAGGAACGCGAGGTCCTGAACGAAGAAGCCTTTCAGAGGATGATCGCCATCGAGCGCAAAAGAACGGAGCGCTCCAGGAAGCCCTTTCTGCTCATGCTTTTAGATGCTGGTCCCCAGCAAACTGCGGAAAACTATGGCAAAGCCCTGAAGGGGATCGTGCCTGCTCTGCTGTCATCCACCAGGGAAACCGATGTGATTGGCTGGTACAAGGACCGGGCCACCGTTGGAGTGATCTTTACCGGACTCTTAGCCGACGACAAGAGCTCGATCCTTACCACGATTCTAACCAGAGTGAGTTCCACTTTACGGGACAAGTTGACATTCGAGCAATTCAATCATGTGAGCATATCGTTTCACTTCTTTCCCGACGATTGGGATCATGACCTCTCTGGACGTCCAAGCAACCCGGCCTTGTATCCCGACCTTTCGAGCCGCGACCACGGCAGACGTTCCCTCTTGGGCATAAAACGACTGATGGATATTGTCGGCAGCCTGCTGATATTGATCATATGCACGCCTCTCTTTCTTGCCATTGCGTTGGCAATCAAACTAACGTCGAAGGGCCCAGCTTTATTTAGACAGCAACGGGTTGGGCAGTATGGCCGGTGCTTCACATTCCTCAAATTTCGGTCGATGCACACGAACAATGATCCCAGCGTTCACAAAGAATATGTAATCAAATTAATCGCCGGCGACGCGGAGCGAAAACCGTCGAACGGGAACGGTGAAGGCGTCTACAAGCTCACGAACGATCGGAGGACCACACGGGTGGGGAAGTTCCTCCGGAGAACCAGCTTGGATGAGCTGCCGCAATTGTTGAATGTTCTCGAAGGGACCATGTCGCTGGTCGGACCTCGTCCCCCCATCCCCTATGAGGTGGCGGCTTATGAGACCTGGCACCGGCGCCGCGTGTTGGAAGTCAAACCTG
Source organism: uncultured Acidobacteriaceae bacterium (assembly GCA_963838445.1). Lineage (GTDB taxonomy): Bacteria > Acidobacteriota > Terriglobia > Terriglobales > Acidobacteriaceae > PALSA-350. The sequence goes on along the minus strand of CAWIRT010000059.1, from coordinate 152,054 downwards.
GAATTACCGGGTCCTGGCAGGTGAACGGACGAAGCCGGGTCAAATTTGATGAAATGGTCCGGTTGGATCTGCAATATGCCAGGTCCTGGTCTCTCTGGATGGACATCAATATTCTGATGCGCACACCTCGCGCGGTACTCAAGGGCCACGGCGCATATTGATTGATTTGCGTCTGAGCCTTTCATTCGATTCCGATGAATACTCCACGCGCTTTACCCGATCCTCGACTCACTTTTTCTCTAAATCAAGCCCTATGTGCACTGATCAGTAGCGTTGAAGGCGGTGAAGCATCGTTAATTTCGGCGTAATCGGTTACGGCTACTGGGGACCAAACGTCGTGAGGAACCTTACGAGTCTGGAAGGTTCCCAGGTGCTCGCTATCGCGGAGACGAACCCAACCGCAAGGAAGCGCGCACAGAGGGCGTATCCGGGAATCAATGTAACCCCGGACGCCGCGGACGTGATCTCCTCGGTCGAGATTGACGCCGTTGCGGTCGTCACTCCGGTCTGGACACACTACGCGCTGGCGAAAGCTGCATTGCAGAATGGTAAGCACGTTTTTGTTGAAAAGCCGTTCACCAGCAGTACCGCCCAAGGGGAGGAACTTATCGATCTCGCCAAGCAAAAGAATCTAAGGATCATGGTGGATCACACCTTCCTATTCACCGGAGCGGTTAAGAAAATCGGGCAATTGCTCGATGAAGGGAGCTTAGGAAAGCTCTACTACTACGATTCCACTCGCGTCAACTTGGGCCTTTTCCAGCACGATATCAACGTTCTTTGGGACCTTGCGCCGCACGATCTTTCCATCATGGATCACCTAATCAAGGCATGTCCCGAGGCAATCGTCGCGACTGGCCAAAAACATCTGAACGGCTTCGAAGATGTGGCCTTCATGACGCTCTATTTCCCTGAGAAAGTCATAGCCCACATCAACGTCAATTGGCTCTCGCCGGTAAAGGTTAGGACCACGCTCATCGGCGGAGAGAAGCAGATGCTTGTCTGGAACGATCTCGAGGCCGACGAAAAGGTAAAGGTTTACAACAAGGGAGTGAACATCACAAATCGCGAAGGAGTCTACGAGCTGCTGGTGAACTATCGTTCGGGAGATATGTGGGCGCCGCAACTGGAGCAAGTCGAGGCCTTACGTCAGGAATTGTCTTACTTCGTCGATTGCGTTTCGAGTGGACAGGAGCCGTTCAATGACGGATGCGCCGGCCTCCGTGTAGTCAAGATGCTGGAAGCGGCTAGCGAATCACTGAGCAAGAGAGGTCTGCTGGTTTATCTATGAATTCCCCTAACTGCATCACAAGGGACGGCAACCAGTGGAAAGACGCCCCCCTCTCTGAATTCAGGAATATGTCGGAGTATGCGCTAGAGGACGAGACAAAGATTGTCGCAGACGATTTGCTTTGGTCACTGTACCGCTGCATGTTCGAGATCCGGTACGTTGAAGAATCACTCTTGAAGCTCTATGATCGCGGTCTCATTTTTGGCACCATCCACACCTGCATCGGACAGGAAGTCTGCGCAGCTGCCGTCACGCAAAACCTGGATAGGGACAAAGATGTTGTTTGGTCTAGTCACCGAGGGCACGGACACTATCTCGCATTTACTGGCGACGTTAAAGGCCTCGTTTCGGAACTCCTCGGCAAAGCCAGTGGCGTGTGTGCGGGGATCGGGGGAAGCCAGCACCTGCACCGCGGTAATTTCTACAGTAACGGTATTCTCGGCGGAATAGTTGCCTGCGCCGTCGGGTGCGCTTATGCGGAGAAGGCAAAGGGAAGTGGCGGCGTAGTGGTCGTCTTTTTTGGAGATGGAGCGATCGCTGAAGGCATCGTGTACGAAAGTTTCAATATAGCCTCTCTGTGGGAGTTACCCGTTTTGTTCGTGCTGGAAGATAATGGTATCGCTCAAAGCACGCGGAAGCAGTATGAACATGCCGGAGACATCGCCTCGCGGGGGGAGAGCTTCGGAATTCAGACAACAAGGTTGCGTGCCAGCGATGTGCTTGACGTATATCGTGATTCACGTTCCATTGTGTCCGAAATCAGGCGCACCTCGCGGCCCCAGCTTCTCGTTTTGGAAACTTGCCGTCTTGGTCCCCATAGCAAGGGAGACGATACACGAGATCCCCTTGAGATAGCTGCACTACGGGCTCGTGACCCGATCGCGCTTCATCGGCAACAACTTCATACTTGCGACGCAGAACGCCTGGATCGACTGGAGCGCGAAGTCGTACACCAAATTGATACCTATGTAGCGGAGGCTCTCGAAGAAGAAAGCCTCGAACCCGGCAAGTTTCTGGCGTACATTGACCCACGATGACCTATTTGGAAAGTCTCAACTCGGGTCTCAGAGAACTCCTGACAGAGCTGCCAGAGGTGGTCGTGTTCGGAGAGGACCTGCTCGATCCGTATGGCGGCGCGTTCAAAGTTACACGTGGTCTGCAGCGTGACTTTCCAGGTCGAGTGCTGACGACGCCGATCAGTGAAGCTGCGCTGACTGGGATTGCGAACGGGATGGCGTTGCGAGGACTGCGCCCCGTGCTGGAAATTATGTTTGGAGACTTCCTGGCCCTTTGCATGGATCAGATACTTAACCACGGCGCCAAATTCCGTACCATGTATAACAACAGCGTGACCGTGCCTGTTACTATCCGAACGCCGATGGGGGGCGGCCGCGGCTACGGACCCACGCATAGCCAATGCATTGAAAGCCTCTTTATGGGGATCCCCGAAATCCGCATTGTCGCGCCCTCCGTATTCTGTGATGCTGGTCAGGTACTCAGACAGTCAGTACTCGACGACAAGCCTGTGCTGTTTATCGAGCAAAAGCTGCTTTATTCGCTGGATTTACTATCTAATGCTCCGGGTTTAACAGTTGAAACGGTCTCCGATAGACATAGCTACCCTGTTGCCATGGTTCGGAACTACCAATCGGGTCGCCCAGACGTCACCCTCATCACTTACGGAAGTATGACCCGGTTCGTAGTATCTGTGCTGCGAGACATGGCGGCGGAGGAAATCAGAGTTCTAGCCTGTATTCCGACGCTGATCAAGCCGTTGCCCGTTGACTTGCTTTGCAGCGCGGCGGAGGAGTCGGGCCGGGTCGTGGTCGCAGAAGAAGGCTGCGTGCAATGGGGTTGGGGCGCAGAGATCGCTGCGCGGATACACGAGTGCTTGTTTGGGAGACTCTCAGCAGCCGTGCGCAGGGTTGGCGCTGTAGATATCGCTATCCCGGCTGCGCGGACGCTGGAACGGGCCGTGTTACCCACCGAGACCGACATTACGAATGCAATCTTCGGGGTCTTGCAGTGACACGGTTTATAAGAACACCCTTCGTCAATGCGAACGATGACGCTGTTCTGCTGAGCGCCTGGACGAAACCGCATAAGTCACTGGTGAGCAAAGGCGAGACAATTGCCGTGCTTGAGACCAGCAAGGCGACGATTGATGTCGAATCGGAGGACACTGGCTACCTCCATATTTTTGTACCCGCGGGAACCGAGGTTATGGTGGGTGAGATCGTCGGTGCGGTTTGCGAAAATCCAGACGAAATGCCTGAAAAGCCTCTTAACAGGTATGAATCAGAAAAAGACCACAGCGCAGACCGCAAGATAACAAAAAAGGCCGAGTTCGCTGCGGCCAAGGCCGGCTTGGAACTGAAGAGGATACAGGTTGACATTCCAGGTGATGGAACGATTACTGAGGCGGACGTGGCAGCGTACATCAGCCAGCATCACGCCGGTCAATCGATTAGGGAAGGTGCGGACAGAGACCTCGTCGATGATTGCTATCAACGAAACCGTCAGCAACGTTTGCTGATCGTCGGTGGCGGACTCGGCGCCGTGCAGGTCTTGGACTCCCTATCCCGGATCGAACATCAGCGAGCAACCGCCGTTGTAGACGACAACCCGGATTTATGCGGCAAGACCCTTTTGGGCGTGCCGATTTTAGGAGGACAGGAAGCTATCGAAGCCCTCTTCAAGCAAAATCTCTTCGATGCTGCGGTAGTTTCTGTGAGTACGAGCATCGTATTCCGGCAAGAGATGGGCAATAAGCTTCGTCAGCTGAAGATTCCCATGGCGAACGTCATCGACCCGAGTGCGCGCGTGCAGCGGAATGCCGCGTTAGGCGTGGGGAATGTCATTCTTTCGTTTTGCCACGTTGGTGCCTGCACCAGCCTCGGGGATGGCAATTTCTTAAGCCCTTACGTAGATGTCGAACATCATTGCGCGGTGGGGGACTTTTGTACCTTCGGTCCCGGAGTAATGATGAGTTCACTGGTCAGAGTCGGAGCGGGGGTAAAGTTTGGAACGGGAATATTCATCGAACCGAAGTTGTCTATCGGTGCTGACAGTATTATCGGCTCCGGAGCCATACTCACCCGAGACATTCCCCCGAATTCCATCGTCAAGACGAAGGTCAATTACACAGTTCGATCACGTGCCTAGAACCGCTGCTCCGTAGGCCTGGACAGAGCGGCGATAAACGCGTTGTCACGAAGTGTTCCACCAAACAATCGTGGCCGAAGACCCGAGCGAATTGTTGCGTCACCTCGAAGGATTGTGCAAGTTTGAAATGAGCATCTTTAATAGAGTTCCTGACAACGTTCCTCTTCTAGACTTGATTACTCCGCACCTGGAACTCGAGCTGGAACTCACAGCCGTATTCCGCCGCGCGCTGCTCACGGCTGGTTTCGTCGGCGGACCCATGGTCGAGGAATTTGAGCACGCATTTGCCGGTTTCTGCGGCACGAAGCAGTCAATCGCCATAAGTAGTGGTACGGACGCGCTACGCTTCGCGATCATGGCTTGCGGCGTGCGACCGGGCGACGTGGTACTGACGGTGCCGCATACGTTCATCGCTACAACGGAAGCTATCTCTCAGGCCGGAGCTGTGCCGGAGTTTGTCGACATCGATGAGGGCACCTACAACGTGTCGGTCGAGATGTTGGAGCGGTTTCTGGAAGAGCAGTGCACTCGGGATAAGCGCGGAAGACTGATCGCCCGGCGGAGTGGGCGGCCGGTAACTGCGATTGTGCCAGTGCACCTGTATGGTCAAATGGCAGACATGGATCCGATCCTGAGGCTAGCCGAAGGGTATGAGCTCACAGTGATAGAAGACGCGTGCCAGGCTCATGGCGCGGAATACTTCTCCAGGAAACACGATTGCTGGATGAAAGCCGGCTCAATGGGGCGCGCGGCTGCTTTCAGCTTCTACCCGGGAAAAAACCTCGGAGCGTGCGGCGAGGCTGGGGCAGTAACCACAAACGATCCCGATATTGCCGCCAAAATCAAAATGCTACGCGATCACGGCCAGAGCAAAAAGTACTACCACGACGTGGAAGGCTATAACGGACGGGCGGACTCGATCCAAGCTGGGCTTTTACATGCGAAGCTAGGGCGCCTGGCGAGTTGGAATACACAGCGCCGTGACCGCGCAACCGAATACAACCGTCTTCTGGCGAAGAATGCCGCCCTGACTCTTCCGTACGAGCCCTCTTGGTCTCACGCCGTGTATCACCTTTATGTGATCCGGACCTACGATCGCGATGGCATGATGAACCACCTGAAAAAGGCGGCCATTGGTACAGGGATTCACTATCCGATTCCCCTTCATTTGCAGAAGGCATATGCCTCGTTAAAATACGCCCGGGGAGACTTTCCAGTTGCGGAAAGAGTTGCCGCGGAAATCGTCTCCTTACCGATGTTCCCGCACCTCACAGCAGACCAGCAAGCCAGGGTGGCCGCGGAGATCCTATCCTTTACTTCCAAAGTCCGCATTAAGCGGGCAGATGAGGAAGAGAGCCTGTTCGTAGCGGCACAGCAAACTGCATAAATGAAGACTGCTCTACCCCATGACAGCGAAATCAGGATCTCTGTCGCCTGGGCCATGTAAAACTCTCTACCCGCGTGGGCACGCTGTTGCGAGCGCGAGACGTGGGCGACAAGTGAGACACTGCTCTAATTTCCGGTCCATTTGCCAGCAACGTTCTTTCAAGAATCATGCCAGAAACCGCAAACTACGTGATTATCACCCCGGCAAGGAACGAGGCTGAGTTCATCGAGTTGACGATGAAATCCGTAATTGCTCAGACCATCGTTCCACTGAAGTGGATGATCGTCAGCGACGGCTCAACCGACGAGACCGATGCCATCGTCCGCAAGTACACCGTCGATAATCCATGGATTGAACTATTGCGGATGCCCGAGCGTAGGGAGCGGCACTTTGCCGGAAAGGTCTATGCCTTCGAGGCTGGTTATGCAAGGGTGAAGGATCTCAAACCAGACGTTGTCTGTAATCTCGATGCCGATGTTTCGATTGGACCCGACCACTTCCAGTTCCTCCTGGACAAGTGCGGCGAGGACCCCAAACTCGGTGTCTGGGGTTCGCCATTTCGCGAAGGATCGCGCCAATACGACTACCGCTTCTCCAACATAGAGAATGTTTGGGGGGGCTGTCAGATGTTTCGGCGCGAATGCTTCGAAGCGATCGGAGGGTATGTCCCGGTGAAGGGAGGCTGTATCGATCACATTGCCGTTGTTTCAGCGAGGATGAAAGGGTGGAAGACCAGGACGTTCACCGATAAGGTATGCGTTCACCATCGAGTCATGGGTACAGCTCAGCAGGGTGCGATGAAAGCCAAATTCAGAATGGGTGCAAAGGATTACTCCGTTGGTAACCATCCAGTTTGGGAACTTTCCCGAACGCTCTATCAGATGACGAAGCCCCCCTTTGTTCTCGGCGGATTCGCCTTGGGTGCGGGTTATCTTTCGTCACTGCTACGGAGAGCGGAGATTCCCATTTCGCGCGAATTAGCCACATTCACCCGGCGCGAACAAATGAGGCGTCTGAGAAGGTTTGCTGGTGGAGTGTTCCGGTTGGCGGCTACGAAAGCGATCGTGAAGGTTGGTTTGTGAAGCTTGCATCTGAAGGCCCGACGGTCGCCCGGGCTCAAGTCCGGGCAATGCTCCGTCGCGCTCTTAGCCAGGATCGGCGTAACGAACTCAAGCGCCTGCAAGGCTTGGCGCGAAAAAGACTTGCGCCGGTGTTGTCACTCGTTCACGGAAGTTTCAGCACAGACGAACTGTTGGCAGAGTTGGCGCGTCGTCTACGGCAGGACTTCGAAATCCTAATGGTCCATAGCTCATTCGATGGATTGCTGCCGATGTACAAAGGCAGCGCGAAGGATCTTGTTAGTGCCTTAATTGATTTTTGTGGGCCTAACCGCACCCTGGTGATGCCGTCCTTTGTGATGGGCGGCAGGACTTATGACTCAGAAGCGTATTTCCGGTCCAGACCGTTCGACGTTCGGACAACACCTTCGGACATGGGGCTAGTTGCTGAGGTCTTCCGGCGAACACCCCATGTTTTGCGGAGCCTCCACCCGAGCTGTAGCCTGTGCGCTCTCGGGCCCCTGGGAAAAGAATTGACAGCCGCCCATCATATCTCCCGTACTGGCTTGAGTCCGGACAGTCCCTTCGGAGTCATGACGCGCCGTTCTACCGCTGTCCTGGGGCTCGGTGTCGAGTATTACCGCTGCCTTACCCATGCGCACACCGCAGGGCACCAGATGGGAGACACGTTCCCGATCAAGTTCGTGAATCGTTCGACGCAGGTTACGTTGGTTGACTATGACGGTAAACGTTATGAGCACACGTTGGGACTTCCAGACCGGACGAAGAAGTTAGACCTTAGGGTTCTTTGGTCAGTGCTTTCCAAGGAAGAGCTGGTTGAATGGCGGTTCCACGGTGTTTCGATGTTTCTGGTTCCACAGGCGGGGATCCTTACGGAACGCCTGATCGAAGCGGCGCGCCGGGGAGTCACCATCTACGGAAAAGCCCCGGCAACCGTGATTCCTTCGCCCCCGCCAGGTGAGCCGGCAGCATCCAACGAAGGATCCGGGAAATCTGTATGAGCGAGATGACAGATGTTCGCAGCGTCCTCCTGGTGGGCGATACGATCCTGGATCCGCTTGGACGCCTGCTCGAACGTTGCCAGCAAACACCCCGGCTTCTAGCCTCGGCTGCGCCTTATGGTCAGATTTATCAGATACTGTTGGACCCGAGCCATCCCGCTTGGTCGGTTAAGCCGGAGATTCTGCTAGTTTGGACGACGCCTCAACTCACACTGCCTTCCGTTGCGAAGCTCCTCCGCTTCGAGTTTGAGTCGGCAGCGGCAGAATATGATAAGGCCCTCTGTGAAGCGGAGCAATTTGCAGAGGCGGTTATCAGCGCAGCTGCCCGCATCGGGCTCGTGCTCGTGGCTACCTGGGCAATCCCACCGCACGAGAGATGGATACAAAACCTAACCTGGCGGCGAGGCACAGGCCTTGCAAATTTGCTCGCCAGGGCTAACCTCATGTTGGCAGAGAAATTTGCTGCGCACCCAAATATCGTTTTGCTCGACGCTGAATTCTGGCAAGCGAGCCTGGGCCGGCCGGCGTACGACCCGCGGATGTTCGCGGTTGCCAAGATTCTCTATTCGCAAAAGCTCTTCGAAAAGGCTGCGGCGGAGATAAAGGCCGTTTTGCGCGGCTTGGTTGGTCAAGGGAAAAAAGTCATCGTGTGCGATCTGGACAACACACTCTGGGGAGGCGTACTTGGAGACGATGGGCCACAAAACATCAGGCTCGGTGCACCTGACCCACTCGGGGAGTGCTTTCATACATTTCAGGCAGTCCTTAAGGGGCTGCGTAAGCGCGGCATTTTACTTGCCATCTGTAGCAAGAACGACGAGCAGGTAGCGCTCTCCGTGATCCAGGATCACCCGGCGATGGTACTCCGCAAGGGCGACTTCGTCGCTTGGCGAATTAACTGGAAGGATAAAGCCGAAAACCTGCTTGCGATGGCAGAGGAACTGAACCTGGGCCTCGACTCGTTTGTATTTCTTGACGACAGCCCGCAGGAGCGGGATCAGGTCCGGCAAATCTTGCCCCAGGTGTACACTCCAGACCTGCCATTGTCGCCGTCTGACTTCGCGCCGTTCCTCACCTCGCTCAGCTGCTTCGAAACATCGAGCCTGGGAAAGGAAGATTTCCAACGAACGGAAATGTATCAAGCGCAGCGCGGCCGCAAAGAAGCACTCGATCTGAGTGGTGACCTGGAGAATTGGTTGGGCTCGCTTCAAATTGAGGTGCGTGCGGCTCGATTGCGGCTGGAAAGCCTTTCCAGGGCGGCACAGTTGCTCAACAAGACGAACCAGTTCAACCTAAGCCTCCGGCGGTTGGACGAGAAGAGCTTCTGGAACTGGGCCCAGGAACCCTGTAACTCCGCCTACACCTTCCATGTCTCGGACCGTTTCGGCGATTTCGGTCTCGCCGGATTGGCGAGCGTCTCGCTCGAGGGTCCTGATGCTTTAATCGTGGATTTCGTGATGAGTTGCCGCGTGATGGGCAAGAAGGTCGAGCAGGCAATCCTCGGATATACTCTGGCTCAGGCGCGAGCAGCCGGCGCAAATCGCGTCACAGCGTTACCTGTCAACGGTCCCCGGAATGAGCCCGCCAAGGCCTTTTTTGCGGCGACGTTTGCAAGGGCCAATGCAACTTCGATTGATCCAGCGCGGGTCGTGATCCCACCCCAAATCAGCCTAAGGGAGGAAGTCTGAGCGAGGCCGGCACTCAGAGTTGTCTATGGACGAACTGACCACAATCCTAAATGAAATCCGTCCGGGCCAGGATTTCTCCTGTGCACGGAATTTCTTCGACCAAGGTGTACTCGACTCGCTTGACCTTACCGCTTTGGTTGCGGCGCTCGAATCGCGTTACGGCATTTTTATGGACGTCGACGAAATCATCGCTGATAATTTCCGGAACTTGACTGCCATCAGGATGTTCCTCGCGCGCAAGGGCGTGAAAATTTAATTGGTGCACGGAGATGAAAACATGCGTGTAGTTCGTCGTGGCATGGGTCTAGTGTCGTCTTTCCTCTTGAGCTATGGTCCACAAGTGATTAAACGGCGTGTTTGGGATAAGCGATTCTCGACCGGTCAATGGAACTTCATCGACCACACGGTCGGTGACTGCGTCTACCCAGTGTTAGAAAGGTACGCCCGAAATGGGAGCATTTTGGACCTAGGCTGCGGCCCGGGCAACACAGCCAATGAATTGGCTGCGCATGTCTATCACAGCTACGTAGGCGTAGACATTTCTGAGGAAGCGTTGGCCAAAGCGGCAGCGCGGACAGAGGCCAGTGCCCGAAAGGAAAAGAATCGCTTTGTGTGTGGCGATTTTCTCGCCTATGTGCCGACCGAACAGTTCGACATTATTCTCTTCAGAGAATCGATGTACCATGTGCCCTTAGGTAGGGTCAAGACGACGTTGGACCGATACTCACCGTCTTTGAAGGAAGGCGGAGTCTTCATTGTTCGACTGTTCGCCGCAAGCCGTGAAACTGACAAATCTAAATCTCGACCGACAGCGATGCTAGGAATTTTGGAGGCCGAATTCAACGTCGTCGAGAAGTTGCAATCTGCTGAGCCAGGTCGCCCAACGGTAGTTGTTTTGCGACCAAAGAGCGCCGCGGCTAAGGATCTGAAGCCCGATGGGCTAGGAAGTAGAGAAGCATCTCGCGCCCTATCTCATCGTTAACCCGCCGGATAGCAAGCCTCATGCAGCGCAATAATCCGGCAATCTCGTGCGCTGCACATCGTAAAGACATGGACCTCTACCAAAGCTGCGAGAGCACTATCATCTCCAAACACGACTTAATCCTCGTGACGGGAGCTGCCGGTTTTATTGGGTCCAAGGTTGTCGAGCGGCTTGTGGACCTCGGGTTCTGTAACCTGCGGTGCTTTGTAAGGACGTCCCGTTCGAGTGCCAGACTCCAGCCCTTTTGTAACCGCATCCATGGCTCACCTATCGTTCAATTGGTCGAGGGGAATCTGCTTTCAGCAGAAGATTGCTTCAGAGCAACTCAAGATGTAGCCGTAATTCTTCACCTCGCTGCCGGTCGAGGCGAGAAATCTTATCCTGACGCCTTTTTGAACTCGGTGGTAACCACGCGCAATCTCATAGAGGCCTCGATCTCCCACCGTACCCTGCGAAGATTTGTCACCATAAGCTCGTTTGCGGTTTACTCCAACTACAATAAGGCCGCAAGGCGGATCCTGGATGAGTCTTGCCCCTTGGAGGCACATCCGGAACTCCGCGGCGACGCCTATACCTTCGCGAAAGTCAAACAAGATGAAATTGTCGTAGAGTATTGCGATAAGTTGAGCATTCCGTATGTCATCGTCAGGCCAGGGCACGTATACGGACCCGGCAATGAGGCAATCAGCGCTCGCGTTGGAATCGGCACATTCGGCACTTTCCTTCATCTTGGTGGGCCAAACAGAATACCACTCACCTACGTGGATAATTGTGCAGAGGCGATCGTGCTGGCGGGATTGAAGCCGGGCGTGGACGGTGAAGTATTCAACGTTGTAGACGACGACTTACCGACGAGCCGCCAATTCTTGAGTTTGTACAAAAAGAACGTGGCGCGTTTTAAATCCTTGTATGTTCCTCATTTCTTCAGCTACATGCTTTGCTGGCTCTGGGAAAGATTGTCGAGTTGGTCAGCAGGGCAGCTGCCCCCGGCCTTCAACCGCAGAAGATGGCATGCGTTTTGGAAGAAGACCCACTATAGCAATAAGAAACTAAAGCAGCGGTTAGGTTGGACACCTGGAGTTCCTATGGCGGAAGGGCTTCGCCGCTATTGTGAGGCCTGCCAAGGTCGAGGCCCAAATGCTTAGAGTTGGCATTGTCGGGTGCGGCAAAATTGCCGATTCGCACGCGGAACAGATACAGAGAATTCATGGATGCGAGATCGTCGGCGTCTGCGATCGGGAGCCCCTGATGGCCAGACAGATGTACGAGCGATTTCCAGTCAAGGGTTATTTCAGTGACGTGCAACAGTTATTGGAGCAAGCCCGGCCTCAAGTTGTTCACATCACTACCCCACCCGGGAGCCACTTTAGTATTGCAAAACTTTGTTTGGAATGGGGATGCCACGTCTACGTGGAAAAGCCATTCACGCTGTATGAGGCTGACGCGCGCGCTTTGATCGACCTGGCACTTGCCAAGAACCTCAAGGTTACAGCCGGGCATGATGATCAATTCAGCCACGTCGCTCGGCGCATGAGGGCCCTTGTGCAGCAGGGCTTTCTGGGTGGGCCACCGGCGCATATGGAGAGTTACTACTGCTACGAGCTCGGTAACTCTGCTTATGCGCGGGCACTTCTGGCTGATAAGTCACATTGGGTGCGCCGGCTGCCCGGGAAGTTGGTGCAGAACATCATCAGTCACGGCATCGCCAGAATTGCAGAATACCTGACCACGGAGTCGCCGCGCATCATGGTACACGCGTTCACTAGCCCGCATCTTAGGGGAAGGGGTGAAACCGAGATCATTGATGAATTGAGAGTTCTTATTTCTGAACAGGAGCGGACTACAGCCTATTTCACCTTTTCTTCTCAAATGAGACCGGCGCTCCATCAATTCCGTATTTACGGTCCCAAAAATGGTCTTATTTTGGATCAGGACCAGGAGACACTGATCAGACTTCCGGGCACCAGGCTCAAAAGCTATCTTGAAAAGTTCGGTGCTCCACTGACACTTGCAAAACAATATTACGACAATGTTTTCACCAATCTCGGCACTTTTGCCGCAAAGGACTTTCACATGAAGTCCGGCATGAAGTACTTAATCGAATCTTTTTACCGCTCGATAACAGAGGGCGAGCCACTGCCAATTCCTTACCGTGAAATCCTCCTTACAGCGAGCATAATGGATTCGATCTTCGCGCAAATACAGGAGCAAGGGGCCGAAGCCTACCGCGATGCTCATGGTCAAGCCGTATCAGTTGGCGATTGACTCGCCCATCGAGGGCGCAGTGCAAGGAAAGCTTCGCAGTCATTAACGTCATCTCGGACTCTGTCTGGGGATGGTTTTGAGTTGGGTTGTAGGGGATTTCGAGTGAGGTCCAATGTCTGATGAGACAGTAGAGATCAGTGTCAAAGGCAAATGGTTTCGTGTGCCCGCGCTGAACGTGAATGGAAAGAGCATCATTCGAAAGGGAAGATGGCTCAGGATCGCATACCCTAATGTGGAGCAATGGCTTGAGACACCGGTTGATGATCCGGCCCGCTGTATCCGGGCATTGAAAGCGCGATCGAGCGGTCTCCGGGCGGATATCTTTACCTTTTGCCAAAAATTGCCCGCGACCCAGCCGCAATACTCATATCCCATCGAATTGGAGAGTGTTGCGGCCATTGCCATCACAACCTTCAAGGAGTGGTGGGAAGGGCTATCGCAGGAGACGCGGAAGAACGTGCGCAGATCCCAGAAGCGCGGAGTGACGGTCCAAATAAAGAAGCTCGATCGTAAGCTACTCGAAGACCTTGTTGAATTGAATAACGACTCGCCGGTGCGGCAGGGAAAGGCCTATACCCACTACGGAAAAACTCTCGATCAAGTGAGACGAGACCAGGAAGATTTTCTTGATCGTAGCGACTACATTTGCGCATATCACGAGGACGAGCTGATTGGAGTAGTCAAATTAGTCTATCGAGGCGATATTGCCTCCATTCTAACCTTCCTTCCGAAGGCTAGCCACAGTGATAAACGGCCCGCTAATGCGTTGATGGCGAAAGTGGTCGAAATATGTGCGGAGAAAAAACTGGTCTACGTCACTTTCGGGTTGTTTAACTACCATAACAAGCACGACACGGCTCTTCGCGAGTTTAAGATCAGGAACGGATTCGGAGAAATATTAGTACCGCGTTATTTTGTCCCGTTGACATTACGAGGTGTAGTCGGTATAAAGTTAAGGTTGTATCACGGACTTATTGGACTACTGCCTCACCGTGTTATTACTGCCTTAGTTAGTGTTCGTGCAAAGTGGTATGCATTCTTTATAAGCCGGTGTAGCTCAATGACAGAGCAGTCGAATCGTAATCGGCAGATGGGGCGTTTAAATCCTCCCGCCGGCTCCAGCTTCTAGAAAGACAATATTGCCTGAGTCTGTTTTCGCAAGGCTTATGCAATTTGCTGCGGATGCTCTACCCGGAACGCGGGGCTAGCTAGCATCAACGGCGACTCACTCAGACGAAATGTGCATCGAGGCTCCCAATCCTCTTCTGGTTGCGGGAAACCTCCTCCTGTCTTTGCCATGCACTTTTGAAAAGCTTTGTATCAACCAGGAATATGCCAGGCATCGTCGGAATCATCACCAAAAAGTGTCGGAGTCTCGTAGAGCCAGAGCTGCTGCGGATGGTAAATACCATTCGACATGAAAGGTTCTACACGACTGGAACCGAAGTGGACGATTCACTGGGAGTCTACGTCGGTTGGACGGCATTAAAGGGCTCCTTTTCTGACGGAATGCCGCTACACAATGAACGGAAGGATGTCACCCTATTCTTCTCAGGCGATGAGTATAGCGATTCACAAACGGGCAAACAGCTTCGGAGTCGAGGCCACTCCCTCGATCCTGCCGAAGCTGGATACCTGGTTCACTTGTATGAAGAGGATCCGAACTTCGGTCAGAATCTTAACGGGATGTTTCATGGACTCGTTGTGGACCGCACCCGTGGCCTCGTCACCCTTTTTAATGATCGATATGGCATGCACCGGCTGTACTACCACGAATCAAGTGATTGCTTCTATTTCGCAGCGGAGGCTAAGGCGATTCTGGCCGTCTGTCCAGAACTCCGGGAGAGCGATTCGCGATCGCTGGGAGAGTTCGTAGCTTGCAGTTGTGTTCTGGGAAACCGAACAATATTTAAAAACATCCATCTGCTACCCGCTGCTTCGGAGTGGACGTTTAAGAACGCCCAGCTTGACCGCAAGGCTACCTACTTCGAGCCGCGTGAGTGGGAGGAGCAGGCTCCGCTCGCGGCAGAATCCTACTATAAGGAGCTTCGTTCGACCCTGGCGACCTCGCTTCCCCGATATTTCGCCGGACGGCAACCAATGGGAATTGCGATGACCGGTGGTTTGGATACGCGCGTTATTTTGGCATGTCATCCCCCGGCTCCAGGGATCGCTTCCGAGTTACACATTCGGTAGCAAGTTTCGTGATTCGTATGATGTCCGCATTGGACGGAAAATCGCGTCCGTTTCCCGGCAATCTCATCGGGTTATAGAGATCGGTGATGAATTCCTGACCGGATTTGCGGACTATGCCGAGCGCAGCATTTACCTGAGCGAGGGAACCATCGACGTATATCGGGCGGCCGATCTTTATGTCAGCAAGAAAGTTCGAGAGATCGCCCCGGCGAAAATCGTAGGGACCTACGGTAGCGAGATATTGCGACATGCTGTCATGTTTAAACCAGCGGAACCGCTAGCAGGATTATTCTGCCCAGAATTCCTCTCGAGCGTTCGTGCTGCAAGAAGCACCTATGGAACCCTGCGACAGGAGCATCCGGTGACGTTCGCTGTCTTCCGGCAGTCGCCGTGGTACCACCACGGCATCCTGGCGCTGGAACAAAGCCAGTTGACGGTCAGGTCCCCATTCATGGACAACGATTTTATCCGGGCCGTCTATCGCGCGCCCAAGGAGAGCGCAGCTAATGGAGATATCCGGCTGCGTCTGATCAAGGAGGGGAGCCCCGCTTTGGGACGAATCCGCTCTGACCGCGGTGTCGGCGGCAACGGCCTGACTTCCGTACTCGCACGCGCTTCTCAAGAATTCACGTTCAAAGCCGAGTATGCTTACGACTACGGAATGCCTCAGTCAGTGGCCCGCATCGATCATCTCCTCTCCAGACTGCGCTTGGAGCGGCTATTCTTAGGGCGCCATAAGATGCTCCATTTCAGGGTTTGGTATCGCGATCAGCTCGCGGATTACGTGCGCGAGATACTGCTCGATCCGTTGACGTTGTCTCGACCGTACCTACAGAAAGCAACTCTTGAGGCGGTGGTCGAGGACCATCTCAATGGAACCCGAAACTATACGACGGCCATCCACAAGTTGCTCACGTTAGAACTCTTCCATCGGCTATTTCTGGATGGGCCACGATTCAAGAATGCGTAGCTACAGTCCGGACGGAGCAGCCGCATGGCTTCGAAATGTGGATGCTCTTCTGGTGTGACAGCGGCCTAAAAAGCAGGCTTCACAGCAGCCCTTTGGGTCCCGCACGCCTGCCTGCTAATCAGCGGGTGAAAAACAAAGACAGAAATGTTAGTGGGTAGAATCAACAGCGCGCGGCTTAATCCGTCGTAAACACGTACGCGCTGCAGACCGTAGGAGCAGAATGGCAATCACAACGTCGTTTCCTAGTGAGAGGCTCGACCGCAAGAGCGAGATCAAGGCTCCAACGGCGAAACTGTACGAATCAATTCTTCGCTTGGCCGATTGGCTGGAGAGGAACGATTACCGTGGCTATGACACATTCGACGGGCTGAACGCAAGCTGGGTCCGCCCACTAACCTTTGAGACCAGATTTCTTCGCACCGTCTTGCAGCAGGGAGTGCGTCGTTTCCCGCTCAATCTGCGTCCGCTACTGGGAATCCAGGAAAGCTATTCCAGTAAAGGCATGGGTTTCCTGGCACGTGGCTTCTTGCGTCTTCACGCGTGTACTGGCGATCAGACCTGGCGGAAAAGAGCTGAATCAGCCCTGCAGTGGCTCATTGACAACCAATCCAAGGGATACAGCGGATCCTGTTGGGGAAACCATTTTGATTATCAGTCTAGAACCTTCTTCCTGCCGAAAGGGGTGCCTACCATTGTGTGGACCTCACTCATTGGCCATGCATTCCTCGATGGATATGAGCATCTTAAAAACGAGCAATACCTGCAAATTGCCGTGAGCGCCTGCGAGCATATCCTACGCGATCTGGATACATATCCTGATGGCGAAGGCGCTTGCATAAGTTATGTGCCGGCCATGAAGTGCCTGGTACACAATGCAAATGTGCTCGGCGGCAGCCTGCTTGCGCGGACCTATGCACGCACGCGCAATGAAGACTATCGAGTACTAGCGCGGAAGGCAATGCAATACACGGCACAATATCAGAGGCCGGACGGCTCATGGTGGTATGGAGAGAAAGCCAATTTGCACTGGGTCGACAACTTCCATACCGCATACGTTCTAGACTGCTTCAAACATTACGGTGAAAGCACCGGCGACAACCAGTTTGACCAGGATATGATGCGTGGGTACGAATTCTGGAAGAGCACCTTCTTCCTATCGGATGGGACTCCTAAGTATTACAATAATAAGACTCTTCCTCTCGATATCCAGTGCTGTTCACAAGCCATTGACACGTTTGTTTTCTTCTCTGATCGGGATCCGGAAAGCCTGCCACTCGGCTCTAAAGGTCGCTCAGTGGACGATCGACAATATGCAGGACCGTAGCGGTTGCTTTTACTATCGCCGTTACTCTCCCTGGTTGGTAAACAAAACGCCCACTCTACACTGGGGACAAGCGACGATGCTTTGCGCGCTCGGGGGACTATACAAACAGCTCTCTACCGACGGGGGGTTAGTGTGAAAAGGAAAGTTCTCATCATTGTTGAAAATCTACCTGTTCCCTTTGACACGCGCGTATGGAAAGAGGCAATTTCACTACGTAAAGCCGACTATGAAGTAACTGTATTGTGTCCAAGGACCAAAGCCTACAAGAAGGGCTATGAATTACTTGACGGAATTCATATCTACCGGCATCCAATGCCGAAAGAGGGCAACAGCCCACTCGGATATGTTCTGGAGTACGGGTGTGCCTTATTTTGGGAGTTCTTGTACTCCTGGTGGATTTACTTGCGCCGGGAATTTGATGTCATTCAGGGTTGCAATCCTCCCGATGATATTTTCCTGGTGGCGTTGCCATTCAAGCTCTTCGGGGTCAGATACATCTTCGACCACCACGATGTGAATCCGGAGTTGTACTTCTCAAAATACGAGAGGGAGGACTTCTTTTACAAAGCTCAAATTTGGCTAGAGAAACTAACCTTCCGTTTTAGCGATGTGGTCATGTCGACGAACAATAGTTACAAGGAAATCGCCACCACCCGCGGGGGTCATGCCCCGGAAGATGTGTTCGTGGTTCGCAATGGGCCGGATTTGAAGACTTTCAAATCTGTCCCTGTAAATCCCGCTCTGAAGTACGGCGCCCGTTACCTCATTGGATATGTTGGAGTTATGAGCGATCAAGAGGGCCTGGATATCCTTCTGGAAGTGGCGGAGTACATTCGGAACTTAGGGCGAACCGATATTCATTTCACCTGCGTTGGAGGAGGGCCAGGACTCGCTGAACTCCAGAGGCTGACCCGGGATAAACATCTCGGAGACATAGTCAATTTTACCGGACGAGTTTCAAATGCGGAGTTGCTGGAGGTTCTCTCAACTGCCGATGTCTGCGTTAACCCTGACAAGCCCTGCCAGATGAATGACATCTCAACCATGATCAAGATCATGGAATACATGGCCCTGGGGAAACCCATCGTCCAATTCGATCTAAGAGAAGGCAAGGTCAGCGCGCAGGAAGCATCGCTGTACACCGATAGTACGAACCGGGTCGCCGATTTCGCGGAAAAAATTCTCTGGTTGCTCGACCATCCCGAAGAGAGACAGAGGATGGGCGAGTTTGGGCGCAGGCGGGTAGAGAAAGAACTGGCGTGGGAGTACTCTGTCGGGAACCTTCTTGCTGCCTACGAAAGAGCCTTCAGCAAGATACCCAGCAAACGCGCGTTGCAGAGTGACGTTGCTAAAGCCTAAAGATGCGTACCCTCCTTCCAGGCTTCGCGGATCGATTGTGCGCAGTTCGGAAAGCACGGTTAGATTGGCCTTGGCCTCTGTGGCGAAACCGGGCATGGCATCGCCAAGCCATGTATGAGCACCCATAGAATGGCACCTTCGGTCGCGCTTCTCCTTTATTGTATTGGGATCGCTGGTCTCTTCTACCTGGATCGTGATAAGTCCATCCGGACGTCGCGAGCCCTGTGGCTTCCGGTGATTTGGCTCTGGATCATCGGCTCGAGGCCCATTTCTACCTGGATGGGAAGCTCGCCGGAAAACGATGCTGCTTTGCAAGCTGTGCAACTTGAGGGTACCCCGACCGACCGGCTTATCTTCCTGATTCTGGTGGCCGCGGGGATCATCGTCATTGTGCGCCGGGCCAAACAGACACGAGCCCTCCTGGTAACGATTTGGCCGATTTTGATCTTTTTTTCTTATTGTCTAGTAAGCGTTCTTTGGTCGGACTTTCCGGACGTTGCGGCGAAACGGTGGATTAAGGCCACGGGCGACCTGGTGATGGTGATCATCGTCGTGACGGATGCCCAGCCTCTTGCTGCGCTCAAACGTTTCTTTTCCCGGACCGGCTTTATCCTGTTGCCTGCTTCGCTGCTCCTTATCAAGTATTTTCCTGATCTCGGTAGGTCGTATGATCCCTGGTTCGGACATGTGTCACAAACTGGTGTGACGCCCGGCAAAAATGCCCTCGGGGTCATTACACTTGTTCTCTCGCTTGCCGCGGCGTGGCAAGTTATCACACTCCTCCGATATCCTAAAACGCCCTGGCGCCGCAGGCATCTGTTGGCACAGGGAACGCTGCTGGCGTTTGGGGTAGCGCTTTTGACGACAGCCAATTCTGCCACTTCTTTGGCCTGCTTTATCGTAGGGACATCTCTGATGTTGGCGACCGGGCTGCGAGTCATACGACGTCGCCCCGGGAACGTGCATGCGCTCATGCTGGCGCTCTTCATAACCGCTGGTCTTGTCATGATACTGGGGGGCGAGAAGACCGTAGTGCAGACGTTGGGCAGAAACACGACGCTTACCGGCCGCACAGACATTTGGAAGCTTGTTCTTCCCATGGCGCCCAACTTTTTTGGTGGCGCAGGTTTCGAAAGCTTCTGGCTCGGCCCGCGCCTGGAAAAGGTATGGGACGCGCTTCCCAATCTTCATGTCAACGAGGCCCATAACGGCTACCTTGAGGTTTACCTGAATGTCGGCGCTGTCGGACTCAGCCTGATTGTGCTTGTGTTCATTCATGGCTACCGTCGCTGCGTCGCAACGTTTCGCAGCAATCCGACACTCGGAAGCTTATTGCTGGCTTACCTTATGGTTGCGGTGCTTTACAACGTCACGGAAGCGGGCTTCAGGATGCTGAATCCAATGTGGACATTCCTTCTGCTCGCGATCGTCGCCTCGAGCGGCATAGCGCCGGTTTCGTCAGCGAATCGTCGCCCGCCTCGCCACGCACCCGCTGACTGGGTCCCTCAATTGTCCGCCAGAGATAGTGCTGCCACCCAGGCTCTCGTGGGGAGCATTCAAAACTATGACCGTCCTGAGTATCGAATCCAGTAACCTGACCGCGAACCAAAGCGTGATGCCTACGCGCCGTACGCACGACTCGTGGGGCCGCTCATCGCAGCCGCGGTAATTCGCCTGGCGGCCATGGCTCTGTTAGTTGTCCGAAATGGGACCAGCGCTCTCGCCCTAGCCGACACAAACAGTTATCTTGAGCCCGGACGCAACCTGCTGCTGCATGGCCGATTTATTGCGGATGGCGTCCCGGACTTGTTACGCACGCCGGGGTATTCGATCTTCCTTGCCATGACCAGCCTTGCCGGCCTGTCCGCGGCGGCTGTGGCCAACCTGATTCTTTCGGTATTTTCCGTGTTTCTGATCTGGAGGCTGGGGCGGGCGGTCTTCGATGATGAACGTATTGCGCTTGGCGCAGCCTGGATCTTCGCTTTTGAGCCGATTTCGGTCATCTTCTCCTTTGTATTGTTGTCGGAGACTCTGTTCCTCGCACTCCTGCTGCTCAGCCTGGAGCGGCTGGCGATGTTTTTGCGTGAGCACCGTTTGCGGGTACTCGCAGTGGGTGGATTGTGGCTTGCCGCGGCAACCCTTGTGCGTCCGGTTACTTATTACTTGCCGGTTGTACTGTCTCTGGGATTGTTTCTGGTCTTGGCGCGTGTTCCCGGACTGCGCTGGAAGGCACCCGCTGTGCTGCTGATCAGTGTGCTGCCGTGGCTCGCCGCCTGGCAAATACGCAACTGGGTTGAGGCCAGCTATGGCGGATTTTCAAGCGTTCGTGAAGTAAACCTCTACTTTTTTGACGCTTCCGAAGTGACAGCCCGCGTGGAACACCGGGAATTGATCGATGTGCGCACGGAGTTGGGCTATCTGCCGTTTGCCAATGACAGCGGGCAGGATTATCTCTTCCAGCCTTATCTCGCGCTGCATCCTCAGCAGGCCGGATGGAGCCAGGGTCAACGCTTAGCCTTCATGCACACGGAGGCTGTTCGTGTTCTCCGGGCGCATAAGGGAGTTTATCTGCGCGCGTGTCTCACTCACTTGTTTATGACCGTGTTCGAGCCCGGGGCAGCGGCCTTCGACGCCGTGCTGTTTCCCGGAGACCCCTGGCATGTGACCGGCTTGATCAGAAAAGCGGGTCTGGTGCGTGGGCCGATCCTGCTTGCCAAAAATCATCCTTGGGTAGCGGCAGAGAAGGCAGCTTTTACGGCCGTGATGCTGGCACTGTATCTATTTGCGATGCGCGGAGTCTTCCTTGCTATGCGGGGAGCCTTTCGAGGTCATATGCAAGAGGCATGTTTATGGCTGCTGCTGGGAACGTCGTTCTACTTCCTAATCGTCTCAGGGGTGGCGGGGGGACAGGGGGCAAGTTCACGTTATCGGGTACCGATCATGCCTATCGTATGCATTCTTGCGGCTGCGGGAACCCGGCGCACAATCGTGCCTTAGGCGCTGGTACTGCCTGGGGCTAATTTCGTCTCTTGATCTTCGTCGGATCGCTTAGAGGGAGTTCCGTCTCGCGCAGTAACTACGATCCTCGAATCGAGATTCAGGAGAATGTCTTTGCATCCCTTCGACGCTGAAGGCCAGTTTCATCCCATCGCCGAAGGTGACCTGCTACGCCGCGTTGCAGTTCGTGGCGCCGGAACGACGCTCGTTGCATCCGGAGCGTCCTTCTGCCTACAACTGATCTCGACCGTGGTCCTCGCACGATTGCTCACGCCCAACGACTTTGGAGTCGTGACCATGGTCACCACCTTTAGTCTCCTGTTTTGTAGTTTTGGTTTAAATGGGTTCTCGGAGGTGATCCTACAGCGCGAGGATGTCACCCATTCCCTCGCCAGTAATTTATTTTGGATTAACTTCGGCGCCGGCGTCTCCCTGAGCATCGTTTTCGCTTGCCTGGGACCATTGATGGCGCGGTTCTATCACGACCCGCTCGTCAAGAGCGTTGCGAAGGCATGTCACTGACCATCGTGGCTGGCAGCCTGTCGGTCGTGCACCTGGCTCTCCTCAACCGCGCCACGCGATTTTCAGCCGTTGCGGCCAACACAGTCGTCGCATATACGGTATCCGTAGTTGTCTCGATTATCCTGGCGCTGATGGGTTGGGGCTATTGGGCGCTCGTCACCGGCTATATTGCGCAGCGAATCAGCATTTCAATCGGCGCGTGGATCATGTGCCGCTGGACCCCATGCCTACCGCGCCGGGTTGCCGGCACGGCTACGTCAGTAAAGTTCGCCATGAACGTATACTGGCACTTTGGCTTCAGCTATTTCACGGGCAACATTGACAATCTCTTAGTTGGCTGGCGTTACGGCGCCCCGACGCTCGGGGTCTATAAGAAAGCGTTCGACCTCTTTTATCTTCCCGCCAACCAACTCCTGTCCCCTATAGCTGGGATCGCAATAGCCACACTCAGCCGCTTCAAAAGCGACCGTGCTTACTACCAGCGTCACCTCCTGGCAGGCATTTCTCTACTGGCTTTTGTAGGAATGGGTGTGGGCGCCGATTTCACGCTAGTGGGCCGAGATATGATTCGCTTTATCCTGGGTCCGGGCTGGGCCGAATCCGGCCGCATCTTTACCTTTTTTGGTCCCGGCATCGGTGTGATGTTGCTTTACAACACGCACGGATGGATTCATATTTCAGCCGGACGACCAGACCGCTGGTTTCGCTGGGGCGTGATTGAATTTTTCTGGACTGTCGGCCTTTTCGTGGTCGCTCTGCCTTGGGGCCCCCGCGGTGTCGCCCTGGCTTGGACAGCGTCTTCTCTTACTCTCATGCTTCCAGCATTTTGGTACGCGGGAAAGCCCATAGGTCTTGGAGTAATGCCCGTAGTCGCCGTCATTTGGAAATTCTTTGCAGCCTCTGTACTGGCCGGTTGCGGCGCTGCATGGCTCATTCATGCGGCCCCGCTATTTGCGACCACCGGCGGCGCGCGCGGTGCCTTTTTTCGAGCCGCCGCAGATTCCGTTCTCTTTTTTGCGCTCTACCTCTGTGTTGTCGTCGTTCTTCATCGCGGGCTTGCGCCCATTCGACAGACCGGTCGGCTCATCATGGAAATGCTGCCCGATTCCTCTGCTACTCGCGATGCTATCAGAGCAGCCGGTACAGCGAAGAGCCTAGTCTAGTTCAGCCAAACGGGTACCGAGGTTTGACGATGCAGGCAGGTTTTGCCGCAAAGAAGTCGCCATCTGGAGCAGTGGACGATTTGGAGCGGGTAGTGTCTGAGGCATCGACTCCTCTCCAGGTTGGGTTGCTCACGGGGTGTAGAGATAAGCATTATGTATATGGCTTAGCTACGGCATTGCTCTCAAAAGGCATTTATGTGGACCTCATCGGGAGCGATGAGGTGGATAGCTCTGACTTTCATGGGATGCCGAAGCTAAACTTTCTCAATTTCGGCGGCGCGCCAAGAGAGAGTGACGGCTTAGTCAGGAAGATGTTCAGGATCGTCAGATACTACGCACGACTGATTTCATACACGATCCACACCAAGGAAAAGGTCTTTCATATCTTATGGAACTTCAAGTTCGAGTATTTCGATCGAACTCTTTTGATGTTTTATTTCAAGTTGATGGGAAAGAAGATTGTGTTCACTGCACATAACGTGAACGCGGGCAAGAGGGATGCTAACGACTCGCTGCTCAATCGTCTGACTTTGAGAATCCAGTACCGGCTCGCTGATCACATCTTCGTTCATACAACACAAATGAAGCGCGAACTGCTCGAAGATTTTAAGGTTCGAGAGTGCGCTGTGACTGTCATTCCGTACGGAATTAACAACTCTGTGCCAAATACGAAACTGACCCCCACTGATGCAAAACGGCACCTTGGGATTAAGGGCGGCGAACGTACGGTCCTATTCTTCGGCAAGATCGGTCCATACAAAGGGCTTGAACACCTGATCGCCGCATTTCAAATGATGGTGGGCCGAAATGCGGAATACCGTTTGCTCATAGTTGGTAAGCCCAGAGGAGGATCTGAGAAATACGTGAATGAGATCCGCGCTGCGACCAGTCATGATGCCATTCGCGAAAGGATAATCCAACGGATCGAGTACATTCCAGATCATGAGGTAGAGCTGTTTTTCAAAGCGGCGGACATTCTGGTGCTGCCCTATACTTACATTTTCCAGAGCGGCGTCCTTTTCCTGGGCTATAGTTTCGGGCTGCCTGTAATCGCGACTGACGTTGGGTCTCTACGGGACGATGTGATCGAGGGTGAGACAGGTTTTCTATGCAATCCATCCGATCCGGACGATTTGGCGAAGTCCATCGAGGCATATTTTGAGAGCGATTTGTTCACAAATTTGAGCAGACGCCGACAGCATATACGAGATTACGCTCACGGGCGGCATTCTTGGGATAAGGTCGGCGAATTGACCCAAAACGTTTACGCTGAATTGCTGCGAAGAGATCGGCCATAGTTCAAACCTGGCAGGGCCACATTGAGTGGGAAAAAAGGCGCGGTGGTTCGGACATTGCTGACCTATATCTGATAACTTATTTGACCTTTTCCTTTGAATTCGTATCCCTTATTGAGAGTACTTCGTAGTCGTCGCGGCTGTGGGAAAGTGGGAAGGCTTTTTCCTTCTCATCCTTTTCACAGCCTTTTCTGTTGCCACGCGGCAATCTATTTGCGATCCGTGTGAAGGGCTGCAGTCATTTTTGTGGGGTACTCGATTGGCCTGAGATCTGACCTACAACTTTGGTACCTTAATACCTCCTAATAGGCGACGAGGCCAATAACTATAATCACTTCGTATTGACCACTAGCCCCAACCCGTGATTGGGATCGATCTGGCGGCCCACAAGAGTTTTCAAGGGATTTAGACGACGGGACCAAGTGAATATTCTGGGAACGCGAAGGAGCTGTCCGGATAAATGATCCGCGCGCGGTCACTTTTATCGTTGTTTCTGTTGCTTGTGAGCATGCCGGTCTCTGTTCGCGCGCAGTCTCCATGGACTGGGATCGTTACTCCGAGCCGGGCAGTTAACTGGGCCAACGCAGGCGTACCCGGCGGCATCCCGACGCGCACGGCGATTTGCGCCACAATGACCACAGCTAACACGGTCGCACAGATCAATAGTGCAATCGCATCGTGTCCTTCCGGAGATGTTGTGTTCTTATCCGCTGGAACCTACAATCTCTCGGGTCCTATCGATTTTGCCGGGCACTCGAATGTGACGCTACGTGGAGCAGGTGCAAACCTGACGAAGTTACGGTTTTCCGGGACGGATGGTTGTTACGTTGGGCTCAGCGCCGGTGTGTGCCTGGAGGCCCAGGTAAATTCCTATCCCGGTGCTCAGTACAATACCGGTTACGCGGACTGGACTGCGGGCTACGCGCAAGGGAATTCCTCAATCACCTTGAGCAGCACCACTGGGCTATCAGTCGGAAGCGTAATCATCCTGGATCAATGCGATGACGGATATAGCGGCTCCGGTGCGGCCGGAGGCACGAGCGGTTGCGCTTCTGGTAGAGCTTCCGACAGCGGGCAAGTGTGGAATTGTTACGCGGTTGGCACTTGCGCAAGCGCCGGGGGCGGCCCTGGCGGCGCTGGCCGCACCAACCGTTCACAGCAGCAGCAAGTCCTCGTAACCAATATCACCGGCTCGACGGTGACGATCTCGCCGGGCCTCTATATGTCGAATTGGCGTAGCGCCCAGTCGCCCGGGGCGTTCTGGCCCACCACACATAGCCCCATTACTGCGGATGGGGTTGAAAACCTCTCCATCGACATGTCAGGTTCGACCGGCAACTCGACTAACTCGACTGGCGTTCTCCTGGATCTCTGCTATGGCTGTTGGGTGACGGGAACGCGCATCGTCAACACGGAGCGAAGCCACATCTGGCTCTATGAGTCATCCCACGATACGATTTCGAGTAATTATATGTATGGAACGCAAAACTCCACAGACGAGAGCTACGGAGTCGAACACTACATCGGTTCTGACAACCTGATCGTGAACAATATCGCCCAACATATCGTTTCACCCACTGTTGAAGGCGGCGCGGATGAGGGAGATGTAATCGCTTATAACTATTCCATCGACGACTATTATTCGAGTTCTGTGGGTTGGTTCATGCCGGCAAATTGGCTGCACGCGTCCGGCTCGGCGATGGATTTATTCGAGGGGAATCAGGGTCAGGGATTCATCGCTGACAACCGCCACGGGACGCATAACCTCACAACTCTGTTCCGAAACTATGAGATCGGAAACCAGGCGTCCTGCGACGGTAGTGCGTGTAACAACCAGGTTGCGGCGATTGACAACCATTTCTCTCGCTACTTCAACATCATCGGAAATGTCCTTGGTTCGCCAGGATACAAAAACTACTCATCCTTCCCAACCAGCTCGACCCAGCCAAGTGGCTCGGCCAGCAACTCAACAATCTACGTCGTTGGCTGGAGCGGTGACCTGGATCAGTTCGATTCTACCGCAGGGCTCAATGACTATCCCCTGGGTGCTGCATCACAGATGCTTTGGGGCAATTATGACGTCGTAAATGCCGCCGAACAGTGGAACTCGGCGGAAGTGCCGAGCGCCCTCAAAGACGCCACCGGGTCGCCTAGCCTATACGCCGTCCCGGTACCCGCAGGTCACACTCTGCCCCCATCGTTCTTTCTGCCGCCGTCGCAACCTTCCTGGTGGGCGA
Organism: uncultured Acidobacteriaceae bacterium; assembly: GCA_963838445.1. GTDB lineage: Bacteria > Acidobacteriota > Terriglobia > Terriglobales > Acidobacteriaceae > PALSA-350. The sequence goes on along the minus strand of CAWIRT010000059.1, from coordinate 125,133 downwards.
CACCCTGGGGGACGCCGCCTTGGCCGGCGGTTGGTCCTGATGTCACAGGCGGAAACATCGGAGGCGTTGGAGGCCACGCGAATAATATTCCGGCGGAACTGTGCTATGCAAACACGCCTGCGGACACATCTTATCAACAATCCTATTCGGTGACCGCAGCGACCTGGTCTTCCGCTACAGCTACCCTTGTAGTCGCAAAGGGCTCAATCACGCAGGGTGAAATCACGGTTTCTGGCGTCAACCCTTCCGGCTACAATGGCACGTTCCAGATCACGGCATCTACGCCAACGAGCGTCAGCTACCTTCTAGCGTCAAATCCCGGGGCATTCGCTTCGGGTGGATCGGTGCTGTATCCGAACGTTCGCCTATTCAACGCCAGCAGCTGTTACGGACAATCATCAACCTCGGTAACTCGCCCCGCGCCTCCGACAGCCCTCAAAGGCATCGTAAAGTAGAATTACTCGCGCTAGATGCCTGTGCCCTCAGATCAGTGGAAACTCCGACCGGCGTTGACGCACGGCTAACTCATCCAACATGCTCGCCGTGTAGTCAGTCTTCCCCACGAACTATTTGGATACCCATACCGAGGTGACTGAATCTCAAAAAGCGAGTTTCGATTGCACGTAGAGAGGAATAGCGCCGCAGGAATTTGCTTTAGCATTTGTGACCGGCGACGGACTGCTGATCGAAGAGTTAATATGGCAAGGCAGAATCAGACGAACGAGCGACGAACCGATAGCTACACCGAGCACCTTAGTAGCAAAGATACATGCTTTGGACGCTAAGTTCTCCGTAAGCTCCGGCGTCACTAGAAGCCGCAGGCGCATTCGCAAGAATGCCGGTAAAGAGAAACGAACCAGAAAGAGCCTCTAGCTTCGGCTGGGGGCTTTTTCTTGTCTAGAAGTTGCGTTGTTTCCCATTGCACCGTTGAGCTGGCGCAACTGCCCCGTTCGCGTCGGGAGTTGATCTGAAGGCGAAGCGGATGCGGCGATCACAATGGCCATGGCTCGGCACTCAGAAACCATCGTACGGCGTAACCGTGGCTTTTGGCTGTCGCAGGGCGTCCCCCCCTTCCGCGTTTCTGGCGCCACCGGTAGATGATGCATAGTACAGTCATAGTGGCATAAAGGCATTTCTGTGTGTGTTCTCCTTCAAGGTATGACGAGAGGCGCTAGGAATGGGATTGAACCCTGTCCTAAATGCGCCACGATGATGAATGAGACTAGGAGAAAACTGATAATACCCGAGCGGCTCAATGATCAAACCAGAATCCAGGCTTCTATGAGGGTCCTGATGGAGTGCCCAGGTTGTCATTACAAGCAAGGGCTATCTATTGCCGGCAACTGAACCTGGGACGAACCTGACCGTACAAGGGGATAGACCGCTGAGAGAACCATGGGTGGTAGCCTCTAAAGGCTCACCATCGCAGGACAGCCGGCCGAACCCCAAACCTGTTTCGCTTTAGTAAACACCGGGAATTTAATGCGCGCGTGACCTTAGAGCACAGCGTCACCGGCCTCTCTATCCAGGTTTCAAGTGCCCACCCTTGCAACAGATCGCCGGCTGTAATCCCGTGGCATATGCGAAGTCATTCGGGGGCCACGGAGAGGTTGGCAATTGGATTGCATAGCCTCCGCAGAGGGGCTGCGCAAATGAATAACTATGAAAGCGTTGTTATGGACTACCTCCGAGCTGATCGCGCCATCTTCGTCAATACGGAGTTCTGTATCCAGATCAACAAGGGGACCAACCCTGACAATAGCGGCCGACACTGGTGCTGTGATGCGGTCGCTTTAGACTTCCGGTGCAAGGAAATCTTTCTCTGTGAAATCTCCTACGGGGCCAATTTGGCCGGTTTAATCAATCGGCTAAAGGGTTGGGATGCCAACTGGGACCGCATGCGGAGTGCGCTGGCGCGCGACTGTTTTCTCGCTGAGCAGTGGCCGATCACTCCTTGGCTGTTCGTGCCCCGGGCCCGCATAGATTTTCTAAAAAGGCGGTTGGCGGAAATCGCGGATGGGCGTCGACCAACGTTAGTTCCAAAGATCACGGCACTCGAGGAGGTTCAGCCGTGGCACTATTCTTCATATAGTCGGAACTGCGAGGATCCCACACAAGCTACCTCCGACGACGTTGCTGAGACAAGCGTGTAGACGGCAGTTTACAGACGGGGCCAAACAGTAATAAGGCGTAGACATGCTAGGAGGTGCCGTTGCGCACAAAAACGACCGAGCGCTCATCCGAGTAGATCACCTTCCATTTCCCGAGCAACGGCAGCACGCGCACCATGGGAGATTGCTGTGTCAATAGACAAAAATCAATTCGGTACTTTTTCAGCAGCGCATTAGGGTCGCTCTGGAGTGCCGCCCACTTTAAAAAATCGTCGAGGACGCCCGTCCACTCGAAGACATCGGCGCGGCCGTCCACGAAAACCGGATGTTCTGGCGCCGCCCAAATCAGATAGCCACCGTAGACATATTCGTTCAGCATCCTGCCCGAAAGATGGTGTGCGTTGATAAATGCAACCGCGTTGACTGGACTTCCCTGCTCTACTTGCCGGGAGAGAGATTGTCGATTGGGAAATCCCCAGAAAGCCACGACCAGCGATGCCGCGATGAGAAGCGCGTTCGGCAGGGGCCGGTCTGTTTGGGCGTCATAGCTGTTCCACGCGGTCGAAAGCAGCCGGGAGAGAATAGGCGCAGCCAATATCCCAAAGACAAATACCATCCTCTGGTGAGACGCGGCGAGCCACGTGCCCAAGGCCAACAAAAGCAATTCATCCCAAAACAACTCGGACCGGCGAACGATTATTAATAGAAAGATGCATAAGAGGACTCCCAGCATCGCAGCCCCGCGTGCGTTACTCAATACCAGCGGTTGCCATTCTTGTACCTGGCTGAGGCCGAGGGGCTGATGCAGCAGGGTATTCAAGGGATACAAGATCTGTTTGGCGCCGATAGGATTCAGGAATAATGCTCCGACCGATAAAATCAGTGACAGTGCCAGCATTTGGCGTTGCCGCGGAGCCCAGCGCGATGAGACGAGCGAACCCGAACGGAAATCAAAAAACGAACCCAGAAGGAATACCCCTGCGATAGCAAACCCAAAAAAGAAGGATCCATGGCAGTTCACCCACAGTGCAAGCAGCGGCGGCAGGCAGAAGAACCACCGAGGATTGCGGCTGCGTCCTAGGTGCACCAACAACAACTCCAGGACGAGGAAAAGGTAGCCGATCACCTGCGGCCGTACGGCGAGGCCGGAGGTCGAAAAAAGCCAAATGACCATGGCTCCTGCGAAGCCTACTTTCGCGTTTCCTGAATAGAGCGCACACAGTGCATAGCCGGCGATCAGTAGAGCGGCAGTGAAGAAGCACAGCCACAGCATCATGCCGCTATATCCACTCCATCGATAAGCACCGTAGATCAGCACCTGCGATAGCCATTCGTGGGGGATCCAGGCGTGGTGATTCGTCGTGTAAGAAAAAAGGTCCGTAGTCGGGATGGAGTGGGTTGTCCAGATGATCTGCCCCATCTTCAGATGCCACCACATGTCCGGGTCATCAAAGCGCGCTCGGACGGTCAGCACCGCCAGCACTGACAGCAACGCCGCCAAGGCTCCTGGAAAAGAAAATATCCTCTGTGTAGCGGTGGCTCGCGCTTCGCAGGACTTCGGCGCTGCAACCGGGTAGGTGGTGCTCACGCGCTAACCCAACTCCGTTAGGAGCGCGTCGTCTGCGATGGGCCGGTCGACCAGATCCCGCGCGTCGCCCAAGCCCCCTTCCGCGACTCGTATCAGCCGATGCAAATAAGCCCGCGAGATGTTCAAGCTTCGAGCAGCAAGCGTTTTGTTCCCATTGTTCTCGCGCACCGCCGCGGTGGCCAGCTTGACCTTGAAATCACGAATCTGACGCTCGAACGAACTGTCAGGATGATGATCGGCGATGCTGACAACATTTTCTTCCTGGATGTTCCGGGGCAAGTCTTGCACTCGAATGCAGGAATCGGTGGCAACGATGATCGCGCGCTGAATTGTATTTTCCAATTCGCGCACGTTGCCTGGCCAGGAATAGCCTTGCAGAACAGCCATCGCCGCCTGATCGATATACTCCATCGGCTTTTCGTACATCTCTGAATACTGGCGTAGGAAATGCATCGCGATCGTCGGGATATCTTCCGCATGTTCCTGCAGAGACGGAGCGTCGATCCTCATCACGTTAATGCGGTAATACAGATCCTGGCGGAACTTGCCTTGCTGCACCATCTCGCCCAGGTCCTGGTGAGTCGCGAAAATTATGCGCGCGCGTAACGGCAGGAGCCGGTTGCTGCCCAGCCGGCTAAATTCGCGCTGCTGCAGGACCCGCAACAGCTTGACCTGCGTGCTCAGCGTGATCTCGCCGACCTCATCAAGAAAGAGCGTACCGTCGCCTGCTTGTTCCAGATAACCTTCTCGGGACCCCACGGTTCCGGTAAACGCGCCTTTCTCGTGGCCGAATAACTCAGATTCGATCAGCGTTTCAGGGATGGCGCCGCAGGAGACAGCCACGAACGGTCGATTGGAACGAGAGCCCAGGTTGTGGATGGCCTGAGCAATCAGCTCCTTGCCCGTGCCGCTTTCTCCGACGATGAGCACGGATGCATTCAGACTGGCGACGCGTTGCACCAGGTCATAGACCTGCTGCATCGGTGAACTGCATCCGATCATTTGGTCGCAGCCTTTGTTTGCCTCCGCCAGTTGCTGTTCCACACTGTGCAGCTTTCGCTTGAGCGAAACGTTCTCGTACGCCCGTTGCAGCATGGTTTTCAGATCGCGGACCGAAGGCGGTTTCCGGCAATAGCCATGTGCTCCCAACCTCACCAGTTCGACCGCTGTCGTGCGCAACGCGTCGTCGACCATCACTACCGATGTGAATTCAGACGCCGCAATTCGTCGCGAGCACGCGAGGCGTTTCTCCAGCGAATCATTGTTTGAGTCCAGGTCGAGGATGACAAGATCACATCCCCCGTCGAGGAGCATTTGTTGTATTCCCGCCTCGTCCGACTCCACCAGAACCTTAAAGCCATTCCCCAGGGCGGAAGAGAGTACAGATTGGAGCTTTCGATCTTCAGAATAGAGTCCAATGCGGATCATGTATTAGCGTTTTCCTCGACTTCGGCGACTAAATAGGAAGGTGGATATCGGCGGGAGCGGAACAATCCATCGTCCTTGAATCAAATTCACGCGGGGGGCGCGGATGAACGTTTATTAATATTGGTTGCCAAGGAATATCTTAATAAGTAGGCAATGTCGACGAAACTCTGGTAACCATTTTAGTAATTTGTTGGCTACTTAGTTAGCGGTATTTATGCGAATGACTATCCACGCATCTGTAGGTTGCCGGCCGGAGCTGGTCACATCGTTGTACTTGGCTCAGCGTAATGGCATTGCAGTCGTTCAAAGGTCCGACCAGACTCCTTCGACCCAAACGGCAAATTAGTTTCCTGCCACAGTGTGGCCGCGAACTCGCTGTACCGTTCTGACCCGCCTCCACGGCCCGGAATCTAGGCCACCCGCGTGTGGCTGTCACAGTCTAATCGGCCGACTCCGGACCGGCTGAGTGTATATGGACCGCTTCAGTCCTCATATCCCCTGTAAACAGCCGTGGACACTGATCCGGGCCGAGACAGCTCTAAAGCGCTGAATTCCGGTTTTTCCAGCCCTTTCACGCTTTGGACGGCGAATTGCTCTTGCACCACCGTACCTCGCCCAAAAACCGGAAGGAGCCGGCATGCACTCGATAGCTTTGTGGCCAACGCTCATTGTCGTCGCCGTTGCGACCTTGACCGACCTACGCAGCCGCCGCATTCCCAATTGGCTGGTTTTCCCTTTCCTGCTTGCAGGGATCGTAGTCTCCGCCGCGCTCCACGGCTGGTCTGGCATCGGGCACAGCCTTGAAGGCATAGCGCTGGGTGGGCTGCTTTTCGGCGTTCTCTGTTGGATGGGCGGAATGGGCATGGGTGACGTGAAACTCTGTGCCGCGATCGGCGCCTGGATTGGGCCTTCGCAATTGCTGACTGCCCTGGTCATCACGGGAATTGTCGGGGGCATTATGGCGCTTGGCTGGGCTCTCGTGGGCGGATTCCTGGGCGAGTTGTTCCAGGGCACGGGCGATCTGATTCTCGGTTTTGGCAAGCGCGGCTTGCGTCCTCATCCGGAACTGGTACTCACCAATCCAATGACACGCAAGATGCCCTATGCTCCCGCGATCGCGATCGGGACCATTTTCTCTTTTTTTGCTCGTTGAGGACTGAAACAGAAACCATGGAGAGTTTACGGACAACATGTCTAACTCAGTTCAATCGGCCGCGAAGTTAAGAAACGCAGAAGGGCGTGAATTACTGATGTCGACTTTTACCCACGATCCCGACGCACTTGGCTCCAAGGTGCTATCCGTCGCCTTGATTGGGCCGCAGGAGCAACGCCGCAAAGCGGTGGCCGGTGCCCTTGCCGGTTCGCAAGCAAGCGTGGCGCGCGAGTTTACCTCCTATCCAGGGTTTGACGATGTGCCGCGCATGCTCGATCCCGGGTATGACGTCATCATCGTGGAACTGGATTCCGATCCCGAGCAGGCGCTGGATCTGGTGGAGCATATTTGCGGCACCAGTTCAGCAACCGTGATGGTCTATTCGGCCAGCACCGACTCCGAGCTGCTGGTGCGCTGCATGCGCGCTGGGGCGCGCGAATTTCTCACCCAGCCCATCGCCCCCAACACCATTGCGGAGGCGTTGGTGCGCGCCTCGGTACGGCGCCCGGCAGCCAAGCCGGCGAAGAAAGTGGGCGGCAAATTGATGGTATTTCTCGGCGCCAAGGGCGGCTCCGGCGTCACCACCATTGCCAGCAACTTTGCCTTGGCGCTATCCAAGGAATCTGGCCGAAGCACTGTTCTGGTTGACCTCGACCTTCCCTTTGGAGATGCGGCTCTCGAACTCGGAATGAGCCCTGAGTTTTCAACCGCCAATGCCCTGCAGAACTCCGAGCGTCTGGATTCCAACTTCCTCACTAAGCTGTTGATCAAACACAGCTCGGGGCTCTCCGTGCTGGCGGCTCCCGACAGATATACGTCGGTGCAGGCTTCCGATGAAGCGGTGGAGAAACTATTAGCCGTGGCCCGGCAGGACTTTGAGTATGTGGTGGTCGATGCTGGGTCGAACCTGGGTGCCGGCTGCAAGATGCTCCTCGATGCGGCGTCCGTCGTTTACCTGGTCACCCAGGTCAGCATCCCTGAACTGCGCAACGGAAACCGCCTGATCTCTGAGTTCTTTAACTCCGGTCGCGCGCTCGAGGTGGTGGTCAATCGATTCACTCCCCGTTCCCTAAGCATCGACGAGGATCACATTCAGAAAGCCCTGACCAAACCAATTAACTGGAAAATCCCCAACGATTATCAGGCAGCCCGCCGCGCACAGGACACAGCAACGCCCCTCGCGCTGGAGGATTCGCCCATCTCCCGGGTGATTAAGCAAATGGCTAGAACAGCATGCAATTTGTCCCCCACCCTGGACAAGAAGAAGCGGTTCAGCTTGTTCGCGTAAGGGTAGATAGCGAGTTTTTCGCAATGAACGAAATGGATGGTAAAGAGTGGAACAACTGAGCCTTGAGCAGTTCAAATCGGATATACATCGGACCCTGATCTCCAAGCTGGATCTTGAGAAGCTGTCGCGCGTTAACTCCGGCCAGGCGCGGCAGGCGGTCTCCACCATGGTCAACGAGATCATCCGGGATCAGAAGGTGCCGCTCAGCTTCAACGAGCAGGAAAGAATTCAGGAAGATCTGCTCGATGAGGTCTTCGGTCTCGGTCCGTTGGAACCGCTGCTCCGCGATCCCACCATCTCCGACATACTCGTGAACAGCAAAGACCGGGTATTCATCGAACGCGGTGGCCTGCTGCAGAAGGTAGATACGGTGTTTCGTGATGATCGCCATCTCCTGCAGATCATCGATCGCATCGTGTCGCGTGTGGGCCGCAGGGTGGATGAATCCTCACCCATGGTCGATGCACGCCTGCCTGACGGTTCCCGCGTCAATGCCATCATTCCTCCCTTGGCGCTCGATGGGCCAACCCTCTCCATCCGGCGCTTCGGAACCGGCCCGATCGCCGCCAATCAGCTCGTCCAGCTGAAAAGCATCTCGCCGGAAATGATGGAGATGCTGGCAGCGGCGGTGCGCGCCCGCATCAGCATCGTGGTCTCCGGCGGCACCGGCGCCGGCAAGACGACATTTCTCAACATCCTGTCGCAATACATTCCCCAGAGCGAGCGCCTGGTCACGATCGAAGACGCCGCCGAATTGCGGCTCGCGCAGCAAAATATCGTGCGCCTTGAAACTCGGCCGCCCAACATCGAAGGCAACGGGGCAATCCGCCAGCGGCAACTGCTCATCAACAGCCTGCGTATGCGCCCCGATCGCATCATCATCGGCGAAGTGCGCGGAGAAGAGGCGTTCGACATGCTGCAGGCGATGAACACCGGTCACGAAGGCTCCATGACCACCATTCACGCCAACACTCCCCGCGACGCCTTGTCCAGGCTTGAATCCATGGTTTCCATGACCAATCTCAATATCCCGGAAAGAACCGTACGCCAGCAGATGGCTTCCGCCATCTCCCTGGTCGTGCAGATCTCCCGCATGAGCGACGGCAGCCGCAAGGTGGTCACTATCTCGGAGATCACGGGCATGGAAGAAAACGTGATCAGCATGCACGAGATCTTCAGTTTCAACAAGAAGGGGATCGGGCCTGACGGCAGAGTGGTGGGCGCCTTCCAGCCCAGCGGCATTCGGCCCAAGTTCCTCGAGCGCCTCAGTGTCGGAGGCATCTTCCTGCCGCCGAGTCTGTTCGAGCAGACCCTGGAAGTGAATTGAAGACGTGAACTGAAGAGTGGAAAGTAGAGAACCGTATGTTGCTTTTGTTAGCGGTAGTATTCTTGGGGATCTTTGCAGTTGTCGCGCTCCTGATGATAGCGAGCGGAACCGGGGCCTCGCAGCGCACCAAGCAGACCCTGACCCTGCTTCGTCGGCCCTCGCCGTAGGCACGACGGGAATTGCATGATCAGATCGTCGATATCCGCAAGCAGGAATTGCTCAGCGCCGTCCCCTGGATCAATCGTTTGCTGCTCAAGGTCGAGCTGGCTCCGCGCTTGCGCGCCACGCTCTACCAGGCCAACGTAAAGTGGACTGCCGGCGGCCTGATTCTCATGTGCACGGCCTGCTTTGTCTTTCCTGCCTATCTGGTTTACCTGCGAACGGGAGCCGTTCCTTTTGCTTTGTTGATCGGATTGCTGCTCGGCGCCACGCCCTTTGTTTACGTGCTCCATAAGCGGCGCAAACGCTTCAATAAGTTCGAAGAGGAGTTGCCGGAGGCGCTCAATTTGATGGTGAGCGCGCTGCGCGCCGGCCATAGCCTTGTCGCTGCCCTGGGCCTGGTGGGCAGCGAGTCGCCCGATCCCATAGGCGTCGAGTTCAAGATCTGCTGCGATGAACAGAACTACGGCGTGGAGCTCAGGACGGCCATGGATAACCTGGTCTCCCGGGTTCCGCTGCAGGACGTGAGAATCGTCACCACCGCGATTCTGATTCAAAAGGAGAGCGGAGGAAATCTCGCCGAGGTTCTCGACAAGACCGCCTACGTCATCCGGGAAAGATTCCGCCTGAAGCGGCAGGTCCGTATCCATACAGCTCAGGGCCGCCTGACCGGATGGATTCTCTCCTTTCTTCCCATCGTGCTCGGAATCGCCTTGTATCTCGTCGACCCCGACCACATGAGCCTGCTGTGGAAGCGTGAGATTGGCGTCAAGCTTCTTTATCTGTCGGCGGGCATGACCATCACAGGCGCCTTGATCATTCGGAAAATCGTAAGCATGGAAGTCTGAAGGGGAAGTATGGGATTTGCAGCTTTTACATTTTTCGTCATCTTCCTGTTGATCGCCAGCGGCGGCCTGCTCCTCTTCTACCGGGCGGCAATGCTTCAGCGCATCTCCAGCGTAGTCACGCCGCGAGCCAGGCAAGCAGGCGGTCTGTACGGCTCGCTGCAGAGACGTGTCTCCGTCGGCGCCATGGTCGGGCGCTTCGAACGCATCATGCCCAGGAGCCAGGCGGAAGTCTCGGTGGCGCAGCAACGTCTGATCCGCGCCGGCTATCGCAACGACTCGGCAGTGAGTGTTTTGTATGGCGCCAAGGTCCTGGTTCCCATCTCTCTGTGTCTGCTGGTCGTCCTCAGCGGCGTCGCGAGTTACTAACCCCTTCCTTATCTGTGCCATAGCGCTGGCGCTGGGATATTTGGCGCCCGATTTTTGGCTGGGGAGAAAGATCGCGAAGCGGCAGAAGCGTATCCAGCTTGGTCTGCCGGATGTGCTCGATCTGCTGGTGATATGCATGGAGGCGGGCCAGAGCCTGGACCAGGCAACGGCGCGCACTACCGAAGAACTGAGCCGCGCGAAGCCCGAAATCAGCGATGAATTGGGAGTCGTCGTGCTGGAACAGCGTGCCGGACGCCCCCGGGCCGACGCCTGGAAACATTTTGCCGAACGTACTGGCGTTGATAGCGTGCGCAATCTGGTTTCAGTGCTGGTGCAGTCGGAACAGTTTGGCACCAGCATCGCCAAGACACTGCGCATTCACGCCGACACCTTACGCGTCCAGCGCCGCCAAAAAGTGGAGGAACAAGCGGCTAAGACCACCGTCAAGCTGGTCTTCCCGCTGGTCTTTTTTATCTTCCCCTCTATTTTTCTGGTGGCTCTCGGGCCGGCCGCCATCATCATTTCGGAACAGTTTAAAAGCCTTATCAACCGTTGAAAGAAGGGAGAACAACGTGGACAGTCCAACAATCATCCGGATAGTTTCCGGCGTATTTTTTGTTGTCATATTGGTGATTCTGATTCAGCGCCGCCGGACGCGAGTTCGCTAACGCCGCTGCATCGTAGCTGAGAATAAACCCAGCCTGTTGGTTGCACGTCAGTTATGGGCTTTACAGGCTGAGGAGAAAGTCGGACGAAGGGCACGGCTTCAGCCGTGCCGCACTGGGCTGGAGTTGATGAGGGCTTTAGCCCCTGAGGTACGTCTTTCTCCTGAAGGGTATGGACTTTTAACCGTATCTAAAACGAGCAGGATCAAAAACTCGAGTTCTTTGAGACGTCGCATTAAGAGTGGGATGGAGGATTTCTCTCAATTCCGGGGCCAAGCCAGAAACAGAAATTGCAAGCGTGGTTTGGCTCTCATAAATGAATCGAGAGCCGTAAGGTGTGCCCGGTTGCTGGGCACGCCAAAAACGAAGGGGTTACATGGAACGACCGACGTACTGCGTATACAACCTCACGCGCGAATGTTTTCTCAATCTGGGTGTAACCCTCGCAGATACCTCTTTCGCGCGCCTCAAGGGGTTGATCGGACGGCTCAGATTGAGATCGAGCGAGGGTCTTTGGGTCGTACCTTCGAGCGGCATTCATACCCTCGGGGTGCTTTTCCCGCTTGATCTGATCTACCTGGACGACAGCTATCAGGTCATCCATGTCATCGAGTATTTTCCGACGTTCCGTATCGCTCCGCTGAAGATAAAGGCTGCGAGCGTACTGGAACTACCTCCCCACACAATCTATTCGTCGCAGACACAGTCTGGAGATCTGCTCGTGATTTGCCCGGCCGAGGAGATGGAGAGCCGGTTGAGTGCCGCACTCGCCGTCAGCTGAGGAACCCAAGAGCGAAGAGCTGGACCGCAAGGTGGCAAACGGATAAGGGGACGTGATGAAGAACTGGTTCGAGGAACTCATGTCACAACATCGGCGCAGGGCTCAGCGTCATATAGAGCCCCGGCTGGTTGCTTTTTACTGGGATGGCGCCGCTCCGCAACCACGCTACATTCGGGACGTGAGTAACACGGGCTTTTATCTGTTGACCGATCAACGGTGGTATCCGGGCACTTTGATCACCATGACCCTGCAAAGGACAGAAAAGTCCGACGACGGGTCAAAGAGTTCCGTCGCGGTCCAGGCGAAGGTGATTCGGTTGGGCGAAGATGGCGTTGCTGTGGCTTTTGTATTTCCAAAGCCAGAAGATGCGCATCGGGTTACAAGTATCGTCGCCGGTGGGGTTGGGTTGGCGGATAAAAAGACACTGGATCTCTTCCTGCAGCCCCTGTGGGTTAACCGCCCGATCGGGCCTGGGGGTGGGTCCTGGTGAGAGCAGCAACGGCTGTTACTTATCGGAAATGGAAGGGCTGCAGGCAAGGCATTCCACGAGTGGGGCCACGCAGCAAGCAGTGCGCCATTGGGTTAGATGGGCGCCGTGGAGGGAAATTGTGAAGACACTACTACGTGACGAGAGTGGACAGACGCTGATCTTTGTAGCTCTGAGTATGACCATCATCCTTGGCTTTACTGCAATGGCCGCGGATGTCGGGACGCTGTTACATGACAAAAGGAATCTGCAAATTGCAGCCGATAGCGCCGCCATCGCGGGGGCCGTAGAGGAAAAAGTCAGCTCCGTAACTGGCGATATACAAGCCTCAGGCCAGACGGCGTCGACCCAAAACGGCTTTACCAATGGATCCAATCAAGTTACAGTCACGATCAACACTCCGCCGGCGAACGGGCCCCATGCGGGGGCCGCCGGTTATGTCGAAGCGATTGTTTCGCAAGTCGAGCCGGTGTTTTTTATGAAGCTGTTCAGCTTTACCTCGATGACAGTGACCGCCCGGGCGGTCGCCTTCAACGGAGCTACCAGCAGCAATTGCGTCTTGGCAACAAATCCGACGGCAGCGGATACCATCGATTTGCAAGGATCCTTTAACGCCAATTTTCCAGGTTGCTCCGTTGTGGATGACTCGAACAGCCCCAGACGCCCTGGATTTCACAGGCGGCGGCGGCTCACTAACAGCGGGGTCAGTCGGGGTTGTGGGCGGAGCCGGCGGTCATACCGGAGACAGCAGCCCTGCCCCAAAAACGGGAGTTGCCCCGATAAGCGACCCGCTCGCCTCCCTCCCCGCGCCTACGTATAACCCGGCCTCCTGCACCGCTGCCCCAAGCGGCACGGCCTGGGGGCCGGCCACCGCGGGGGGCACCGTCTGCTACAGCGGGAATATCAAGGTCCAGAACAGACGTGACCATGAGCGCCGGTACCTACGTATTCACTGGAGATCTCGATTTCACCGGACATGGCAGCTTGACCTGGAACCGGGCGTCACCTTGTACTTTGCCGGCCCCAACGGCCAGTTGGGCGGCCCCGGCAACGGGAATACAACCCTGAACCTTACCGCTCCTACCAGCGGCACTTATAACGGCATTCTGATCTATCAGGATCGGACCGATAGCAATTTGGCGGAGTTCAATGGAACGCCCATCGCCAATCTTACCGGGATCATCTATATGCCGACGATGCCAGCTGGAGTTCAGTGGAAACACCACCTCGAATCTCACCACCGATTTAATCGTCAACCAATTGATTGAGCAGGGTAACGCAACCGTCAACATAACCAACTACAACACCACGGTAAACAACTCCCCGCTTACCACCGTGGCATTAGTGGAGTAAGAAATGACAAACACGATTGATTCCGGTTCCCATCCCCATGACATCCCGCGGTTCAATAGACGCGTGTCCCACTCCCGCCTGACCAGCGACAGCCGGGCAGGGTTTAATTGAACTCGCGCTCACCTTGCCGCTTCTCATGCTTATCCTGTTGGGAGGGGCAGAGTTTGCGCGCTTCGCGTGGGCCAGCATCGAAACCGCCAACGCAGCGCGCGCCGGCGCCCAGTATGGCGCTCAGACCGACATCACCGCTTCCGATGACCGCCGGGATGCAGACAGCCGCTCTCAACGACGGGGTCAATCTAAGCGGCCTGACGGCGACGCCGAGTCACTCTTGCGCCTGCTCCACCGCGCCGACGACCACGCTTGCGTGCTCGACCGCCCTCGGCGCCTGTGCTTCCCCGGCCATCGTTCTCGAATACGTTCAGGTGAATACGTCGTCTACAATTCAGCCCGCTTTTCCACTGGCCTGGGCTGCCGACGACATTTACTGCAAACGGCTCTGCGCTCATGCAGGTTGCGCAGCCATGACTCGGTTAATCGGACGCCGTCAGTTTCGCCCTGCCGCCGGGCGAAGCAGTTCCGGCTTGCGTGGCGAGCGGGGCACCTCCACGATCGAATTCGCCCTCGGGGCGTCCCTTCTATTCATGACGGTCGTCGGTATTATCGCCATGTTGTTCGCACTGTATAGCTACAACGTCGTTTCCGAGTCGGCGCGGGAAGGAACCCGCTATGCCATCGTTCGCGGTTCCGCCTGCCACTTCGCCTCGGCATGCCCAGCCTCGCAAGGAGACATCCAGACTTACGTGAGAACCTCGGCTTTCCTGGCATCAATACCAATCAGCTGACGGCCGCCACTGCATGGGCCGCCTACCCCGCGGGAGGAACCTGTACGCCGAACGCAGGATGCAACAATCCCGGGAATCAGGTCACAGTGACCGTAAGCTATCAGTTCCCGGTGGTCATTCCCTTTGTGCCGAATCGGACGCTAAGCATGTCCAGCACTGCGGCAATGGTGATTTCGCAGTAAGGTTTTCAGTCTAGAAGAATGATGGATGGAGCCAGGTATGTAGAAAGTGAATCCGGGGATGAGTTGGCTGGCGAGAATGTTGTTTCAGGAACATCGGAAAACCGAGCGTCAGAGAGCGCCCCAGTTAGACGCCTATTACTGGAACGGCGCCAACGCGGTGCCGCATAGCGTGCGCGATATCAGTTCTACCGGGGCTTATATCGTAACCGAAGAGCGCTGGCATCCAGGCACGATCCTGATGGTGACACTGCAAAGTACGAACGAATATATAGATGCCCGGCCTCCCCTCTCGATCTCCGTTCAGTCGAAGGTCGTTCGCTGGGGTATCGACGGCGTGGGCCTCACGTTCCTCTTTCCCAGCAAGGAGAGTGCTTTCACCCATGGGGCTGATCGGAAGGCCTTTATAGCGTTTTCCCAGTCGGTAGGTCAGGGTTCGGGTAGGTCAGGGTTTTAACCCTGACATCAATCGAACGGTGTAGAGGGGCCTTAGGCGTCAGAATGACGTGCAAATCCGACGTCCCTATGGAGCTCAACCGAGCCCAGGAGCGCATTTACTTCTTCTAGCGCTAACTTATCTGGGAGATGTTTTTCAAAACTCCCACAGGATCGTCATGGGCCTGCGGCCTCGACCCATGTCGATGAATTTCTGCGTCGCTAACCGGATGCTTCTTTCCGTCACAAAGGTCGCCCTCATCCTGAGCGAAGCGCCGCGCGGATCTATTGCATAGCGGACAGCTTATGGCGCGCAGTCGAAGGACCCCGGCGATGCTTGTTTAGCAGATGCTCTTGCCAGCTTTCCAGCCACAAACTACAGGCCAAATCAGAAGAGTCACATGCTCTGAGCGGAGCGCGTCACAAATCCATCGTGTGACACTGTGCTTCATGGCGCGTAACGAAGAAATCTGCGGGTCTCCCCTGTCCCATGCCGCTCGGATCTTCAACCGCCGAAGCCCGCACTTGGCGGTCTCGCCACGCTCTTTCCCGCTGACGAGTCCCTGAGCTGTTTCTATTCCGCCGAACCTGCCGGGATAATCAACAGCACCTCGACCGCGGTCAATAATCCATTCTGCATGGCTGCCCTGAATTGCCACTGCTCAAGCGCACCGAGCACGAACTTGCTCTGGGAAAAGTCGACAGGAAACACAATGGCAAGTTTTTCAAATCGTCCCGAAGTGTTGACGAACCCATGGACCATAATGGCATCACCGTTTAGATCTCCAGGCGCAAGCCCGGGGCGCTCCATAACATAAGGCCAGGGCGCGTCAATCCGCGCCGTAGTCCCATTGTCTGCGGCCCGCGGCAGCGAGTACTGAAGAATCCAGCTCTTGGCTAAACCGACGTGCAGGTAAACCGTGTACGCCATCCTGCTGCCCCATAGTCCCACTGTCTCCGGATATTCCTCTGCCATTGACGATCCTACGACCACTACGCCGAACTTACCGTCCTTCGGCATGACGATGCGCGTCACCGTGGGTTGCTCGCCAGAAGCTACGTCCACCGTTTGGCTGGCGCCTGTGTCACGCCCATCTTTCACGCCATCCTGTCCACCAGCGCGGTCTGCGCCGGCACCTTGCCCGGCCTGATTCCCAGGAGTCTCTCCTGCCCCGATCCCATTTTGCTTGCTGGCCGTGTTGCCGTTCCCTTCCTGGGATGTGTTGACTTCGCGCGCCGGCGCCATCGCATCGGAGGCCCCTACCGCCGCAGTCTCATTGACCATTGGCAAAGCGATGGTCCCCCGCTCGAGACGAAGATCGGAGAGCGACAATACCCTGGCCGGTACCGGTGGTCCGAGCGGCCTCGAGGCCGTTTCTGGAACCTGCTTTACCAGCTCGGGTCCGCGTACGACGACAGGGGAGGTCGTGCTGGGAAGAGGTAAAGGTGTATCTGTAACAAAGGCGCTTGCGGAAATCTTGAGGTCCGCCAGCTCCGATTCGTGATTGGGTGGGCTGAGATCGGGCCGTACGTTAGCCACGGTCTTCTCTTGCGGTGGAGGGAGAACGATCTGCCTGGCCGTGTTGCTTTCCGGCGACCACATCAGTATGAGTGGAACTGGAGTTTCTTGCGGGAGCAGCAGGTTGGGCGGAAGGTCCGGCTGCACCAGCGTTTGCGGCGCGGGAATCCGATCCTTGGGCTGCGCGGGGAGGGAAGGCGCTGAGGGCCGGCCTGCGGAAGCAACTTCGCTCGTCGCGCCTTGGGGAGCTTGTGTGCTGTGGTGTTCGACCGGCCGCCGTATCTGTGGTTCGGGCCGCCACAGACTGAGCATCCGCACTGTGTACCGTTGGACGATCGCCTCGTCCTCAACCCTGATCCTGTGCTTGAGGTTGAGATACAGCGATCCCATCACCACCACGTGCACCACCATTGAGACCAGGAACCCGGAAGGCCCCCGGCGAGACGGTGGCGGATCCACAAAAAGCGTAATGATGCGGGACTCCATAACCAGGCAAACTCCCCTTCTTCACTGCGTTAATGCAGTTCCTTACAGTCGTTGTGACACTTAAAGCATTTCTCACCACGGCTGAGCACAAATAAAACATGCGCTCGATTGCACACTGTCGTTGTTTCCCACCCTGGAACCCAACCACGGGGTCCTGGGGTTGGCCGCCCGCCAAGGCGCCCTGTCGCCATCACAAACTTTAGAGATCTTGAACCAAAGGTTGCAATTTCGAGGCCAACCGTTAGCGCCGTAAGTCGCTGCAGAATGGCACGCGTGCCGCGTGGAGCGTGCCTCCCCGGCTACACCTGGGGCCGAGGGTGGATACACACGTTCACACTTGGCTCCAGGGCCGCCATCTAAACCCATGATTCCGCGTCGAACCTGCCCCTTTTTCTTTGGCAGATGAATTGCGACAGGAGGTCAGGAAGGCCTGACTGGCAGAACAGCCGGTTTGGATGGGTCTCTAAATGAATCGAAGACTACTCCTTATACTCGTGAGCGCTTTCGTCATTGCTGCCGCTTGCAGCTATCTCGTCTACCGTGTGGTCGGTACCCGGTTGGCCCTGGGACAGCAGAAATCTACGCGGGTGATTGTTGCCGTCAACGATGTGAAACTAGGGAGCGTCTTGAAGGATGCCGATCTCTCGACCACCGATATCTCAGGGCCCCTTCCCAAGGGCGCCATCCTCAAACGGCAAGACGCGGTTGGCCGTGGCGTCGTCTCCGACCTTTATCAAGGGGAGCCGATTGTTGAGAGCCGGCTGGCTGCCGTCGGCTCCGGCGGCGGCTTGGCTGCGACCATTCGCCAGGGCATGCGCGCCTGCGCGGTCAAAGTGGATGAGGTCGTGGGGGTCGCAGGATTTGTCACTCCCGGAATGCGCGTGGATGTTCTCATCTCGGGCACTCCTCCGGGACCCGCGAACCTTGTGCAAGGGACCAAGGTGAAGACGCTGCTGCAGAACATCGAAGTTCTCTCTGCCGGTACGGATATTCAGAAAGACGCCGAAGGTAAACCTCAGCAAGTTCAGGTGGTCAATCTATTGGTGACCCCGGACCAGGCGGAGCTCCTGAGTCTGGCGAGCAACCAGGCAAAAATCCAGCTCGTTTTGCGCAATCCCCTGGATACGCAAACGGCCCATCCGCCAGGGACTGCCATGGCCACCCTTTTTGCGGATGGCTCGGTCAAGCCCCCCGTCGTGACTCACCGGCCGCCTCCTCCTCCGCAGCTCGTATCTACCTGGTTGAGGTTTTTAACGGATCGAAGCGGACGGAAGAAAAATTTGCCGCGGGCGAGGGAAAACAGTGAGAGTGAAAGCCGGCATCACCATCGTTTGTTTCTGTGCTTGGTCATTTTTCGTTTGTGCGGATTCAACTGCCCAAACCCAGGCCCCGCGTCCCTCATATCAGCCTCCAACTCCGGCTCCCGGTGTGGCGAATCAGGACTCCTCCAACGAGCTTTTCGTGGCCGTGGACAAATCCGTGCTGGTCGACGTCGCGCATCCCGTTCAGCGCATCGCCGTGGGCCTGGGAGAATTTGCCGAAGCCACTGCCGTCAGTCCGCTCCGAGATTCTGGTCAATGGTAAGGCTCCAGGGGAGACGAGTCTGATCGTCTGGGAAGAGGGAGGCGGCCGCCAGTTTTTCAATGTGATAGTCCGCCCCAGCGCGGCAGCAGCCAACGATCGTATGGAGGCGCTCCGCCGCGAGCTCAAAACAGAGCTTCCCGAACAGCAGGTGAAGGTAAGCTTCGAGAACGGGCTCATCTTCCTTCGCGGCACGGTCAAGGATCTCACCAGCTCCGATCGCGCCGTGCAAATCGCGTCCACCGCGGGCAAGGTAGTCAACCTGCTCTACGTCAATGTTCCCTCCGCCGACCCGCAGATCCTTTTGAAGGTACGCTTCGCCAGTGTTGACCGAACCTTGACCAAACAACTCGGCTTCAATCTGTTCAGTTTGGGCGCGGGCAACACTATCGGCACCGTCGGCACGGGACAGTTTCCTATACCGACGGTGACGGATACCCCAGACAGCGCCCTATGGCGACGATATCGAATGCGCTGAACCTCTTCTTCTTCCGCCCCGACCTGAATCTGGGCGCCACCATCGAGGCCCTGGAGTCCCAGGGGCTGGTGCAGGTGCTGGCAGAGCCAAACGTGCTGGCGACCAACGGCAAGCAGGCGAGCTTTCTCGCCGGCGGTGAATATCCATATCCGGTGGTGCAGGGAATCTCCGGCGGCGTCGGGGGAGCGGTCACCATCCTGTTCAAGGAATTTGGCGTTCGCCTGAACTTCATCCCCACCATCACCCCCCGCGGAACCATCCATCTTCAGGTCGCCCCGGAAGTCAGCTCGCTGGACTTCACCCAGGCCGTAACGGTTTCAGGGTTCCAGATCCCCTCCATTGACATCCGCAGAGTGAAGACCGAGGTAGAGCTGAACGATGGGCAGAGCTTTGCTATTGGCGGACTGCTCGACAATCGTGAGACCAAAACCTTCCAGAAGATCCCGTTCATCGGAGATATCCCAATCCTGGGCAAGTTCTTTCAGTCCATCTCGACCAATAAGACAAACACCGAGCTCATGGTCATCGTGACGCCGGAGATCGTGGCTCCCATACCGGCCGGCCAGCCTCTGCCTGCGTTGAAGTATCCCGACAAGTTCCTGCCGCCGAATTCCAACATACCGATGACTACCCCGGGGGCGGACGTAACCGGTGCCAAAGCGCCCGCTCCACCGCCGCCAACCATGCCGGTAGAGAAGTTGATCCAGAGCATGCAGCCTGAGCAGCCGCTGATCACCGATTCCGGCTATACCACCGGCGGCTATAGTGTGGGGTCTCAATCCGGAACATCATCAGGCACCCCCGCGGCGCCTGCTGCGCCCCAGTGATATGCAGTTTGATACGGTCAGGCTGAACGAAGGGCACGGCTTTACAGGCTGCGGAAAACTCGGTTTTAGGGTAGTCGCCGCCGACCCCTAGATGCTTTCTTGATCCGGGCACCTCTTTAGCCGTGCCGCAACAGACTGGCCCCAATGAGTGCTTTAGCCCCTGAGGTACTGCTTTCTTTCTGCCCCTGAGGTGTTCTTCTTCTGAAGGTACTGCCTCTTAGCCCCGACCCTCCCCCGCAATGTAGGTACGGGCTTTAGCCCGTACATTAACCAAAGAGAATTGAATGGCCTTTAGGCCCTGCGGCACGCGCTCGTACAGGAAAGGACCCGAACCAACCCCGATGAAGGGGAACCGCTCGAGTCATAACAGTTAGAACCCTCCCCCATTAAGGGAAATACCGTGACGCTTGTTGGACCTGTCTATTGGGGATCTGCAGCACTGGCGGTTCTTCTTCACGAATCTGCTCACCTTGCAGCGGCCTATCTGGGTGGAGTGCGAGTGAAACATGTTGGCCTAAGCTGGAAAGGCCCATACATTATTCGTGATCCGGGTACTCCAGTACAGAACACATTCATTTCCTTGTCCGGCCCGGGCATTAATTTGGTTCTATGTGTACTGTGCTGGCATTTGTCAGGGACATTTGCATTCGTGAACGGCTTTCTAGCCGTGATGAACCTGCTGCCGATACGTTCGTCGGATGGTCTGCGTGTCTATCGGATTTGGAAGCAGCCGGAGTAATCATGGTCGTACATCGCCAACCTTGGGCCGCTGAACAACGTACTATGAGTCATCCCGCCTGCCCCGCCAGCCCCGGCGTGGTGTGGGGCGTGCCGTGGGACCGAAGTTAAGCGCAGAGCATTTCTTCAGAGAAGGGACTAAGGCCACAGCTGGATGAAACCGATTCGTTCGATCTTCGATCGCCTTACTCGCCACCGCGGGCCAAAACCGGATTTTCGTCTCAGGATCTCGAACCTCACCAGCCAATCTGTGCTCGCCCATTCCGTGGAGGTTGCGGATGAAGGCGCGAAGCGCAGGAAGGGTTTGCTGGGACGCCAGGAACTCCGGGCAGGAGAAGGCTTGTGGATCCGGCCCTGCGAGGCGGTTCACACCTTCGGCATGCAATTCCCCATCGATCTCGTTTACCTGGACCGCAAACTGCAAGTGAAAAAGGTCAGGAGCGGCATGCGTCCCTGGCGGCTCTCGGCCTGTTTCACCGCGCACTCTGTGCTCGAGCTCGCATCGGGCACAATACGCGAAACCCAGACCAAACCCGGCGACAGGATAGAATTTTCCATGTGGCAGCGCTCCCGCCCGATCTCCCAGGAAGAAACATAGGTCTGGGCTTTTAGGTCAGAGCCTTAACCCTAACACTGAAGTTTCTACAAGTCAGGGGCAAAGAGTATGGTATCTCAACAAGAGAAACTTCCCAGGTTGCTGAGTTTTGGTTTTGTATCACCTGGATCCGGCGTGAAAAGGGCTGTTTCAGAGGTTGAGAGGGGGGAGTCTATGGATGCTGCGCAGGATGTCATCGGCTAGGGTCTGCAGCATGGAGGACTCACGGAGCCGCAGTACGGGACGATTCTGCGGCCTGGTGAGTTCGCCGGGCAGCAGGAAGAGCTTGTAACGCAGCTTGGAAAGAGTGAGACGTTGCCAGGATTCTTGCAAGCAGAGTCGTTGGAAGGCGGTGACCAGATTGTAGGCGAGGCGAATGATTTCCAAGAACAGTGCATTGGCGGCGAAGGAGCGGGTGGGAATTTTGCGTAGCGCGTAATCTACCAGCAGCTCGCCGATGCGAGGTTCGATGGTCGCGCGTGCATCGTAGAAATGCCAAACGCCCAGAGGGGTGAGGGAGAGATTGGTAACCCAAGCGCGATAGGCGTAACGGCCCAAGGCGAACAACGTAGGTTGCCTTTCGTCGGCGGAAAGCAAACGCCGGGCGACCACGAAACGACGGGCTCTGGACCAACTCTGAGGACGAAGTTGGAGTTCCGCCATCTCCCAATCGCGGTTGACGGGGCTGTAGCGCAGTCCGGTCAGGGAACGTTTCAGCGATGGAGTCATACGAGCGACAACGGCATACTCGGCGGAGTGAGATTCGAGGGCGTCGAAGACGGGATTGAGCCCAAAACCTGCATCGGCTCGTACGCGCACTTCGCGGATATCGGCAGGGACATTGGCAAAGCAGGTGGCGAGCAGCTCGGGGGTGCTGTCCCAGGTTCCAGCGTTGCCGCGACGGAGCTCGGCGTCCCAGAGGTAGGAAGAGTTGGCTTCCATGCACAGCAGTGGGTTATAAGAGCGTTTTCCGCGATAGCGCGGGTTGTAGCCAACCTCAGCCCCGTCCTGATGGCCGAAGACGGTCAGGACCGTACTGTCGAGATCAAAGATGAGCCGGGAACGGTGATCGGGCAAATGAATGAAACTCTGCAGCAGTCGATCGTTTATGCGATGCAGCTGTTCCCAGAACCGCTCCGGAGCGTGGAATAGGAAGCGGCGCAAGGTTTGCGGATCAGGAAAGCTGGGCAGCCCGGTCAGATACTGGAAGGTGCCGTTGGAACGTAGGAATGATGCGGTTTCGATGCGGTCTAGCCCCAGTACGATCGGATACATCAGGGCGAAGATCATCTGCGACAAATGATAACGGCTGTTCCGCCGCGGGTAGATAAGATGGCAGGCAAGGAAATGCCGCAGCTGCACCACTCGAAGAAATTCGTGAAAGAAGTACACGCCGCCGAAGTGCGTCAAACCCTTATGATCACAGGCGACTTTAATGTTTTTTGGCGAATATTTCATTCTTACGAATTCCTAACCTACGGTTAGGAATTCGTAAGAGTTCTACAACTTGGGCCGCAAGCCGTCAACCATTGGCTTTTAATGGTTCCCAGAAGGTTCAAATACGCCGGATCTAGGTATCAGGGCACGACTTTAGTCGGGCCATAAAGGATCGAAAGTGAATTGGGCTTCAGCCCCTGCCATGGCGCCTCTCGCACGAAATCCTCTTGTCCGCAAACCGTTTGAGCCTCTGAGGCATGCTTTCTTGAGGGGATCCACTAATCCTGGTTTCATTCTTCTTGGATCGGCAACGCCCGTGACAACCATAGGGCAAATTCTGTGATTTCTAATTCTGTGGCTCTTATTAGTCCTGCATTTTGGGCGTCATTAGTAGTATCTCTTGTTCTTCACGAGTCCGCGCATCTGGCAACGGCCCACCTCGCCGGGGTGCGAGTCAAAAAAATTGGCCTTAGTTGGAAAGGCCCATACATTGTTCGTGAACCGGGTACTCCACTACAGAACACATTCATTTCGCTGGCCGGCCCGGGCATCAATTTAGTTCTGTGTGTACTGTGCTGGCATTTATCGTGGACGTTCGCATGGGTGAACGGCTTCTTGGCCGTAGCGAATTTGTTGCCGATACCTTTGTCAGATGGCCTGCGTGTTTATCGGATTTGGAGGCGCCCAGGGTAAACCGCGTGGCACCGAGCTGTAATAAGGCCCTGGCAAGGGGTGCTGAAACGAGTTTCTCTGATATACAAAACATCCGGGCCCCGCACCCAGTTTGCTCGGGTACCATCTTCCTGCTTTGCGTAGCACCCCCCCGTAACCTGCCGACCCGGCACGCCACCACTTGAAACTCCTTTTAGCTAGCTCCCATACCTATGCTGCGTTACTGCGGTGTATACGCGGTGCATCTGTCCCAATCAATCTGTATACAGTCGTTCACACTCAACCCAACGTCTGCCTTGTAACTAGCTGATTAATAAGGAAAACAAGTCAGGCTAAAGTGGCTCTTCACTTGCCATATACGCAGCATACCCAGCTGTTGGCTGGGGCAATCAACTCACAGGAGAAGAACTCAAATGAAAGATGGATTGTTGAAGCTCTCAGTCAAGATGCAGACCCTTCTGATGCAAGAAGAGGGTCAGGACCTCATCGAGTACGCGTTGGTAGTTGCTTTAATTGCTTTCGCAGCAGTCACCGCAATGAAGGCGCTGGCCGTCGATATCAACGCTATCTTCACAGGCATCGGCACAGCCCTCGCCGCCGCTGGCTAGGACCAGCGGCCGCAACACAGGCATCACTCCACCTTTTCCTTGCCGGGAGAGCCAGTCATACCAGGGGTGCTCTCCCTCGCCAGGGACATTGGACCGGCAACTCATTTAGAAAGGGCCTTAAATGCAGATCAAAATGTGGTATGCTCTACTCCGGGATGCGAGCGCCTGATCAAGAGGGAAGAAGGTCAGGACCTCATCGAATATGCGTTGGTGGTTGCTTTGATCGCCTTCGCAGCAGTCGCGGCCATGCAAGCGCTGGCTGTCGATATCAACGCTGTCTTCACAGCCATCGGCACAGCCCTCGCCGCCGCTGGCTAGGATCGGGCCCAAACACAAGGCGCACCCCCTTTCGCTTGCCGGGAGAGCCAGCCATACCAGGCATGCTCTCCTTGGCCAAGGCAAACAAGGACCGGCAACTGCATACTAAAAAGGACCTCAAAGGCGGCTCAAATTGTGGATGCTCTCTGGGATGCAGCGCCTGATCAAGAGGGAAGAAGGTCAGGACCTGATCGAATATACCTTGGTGCTTGCTTCGATCGCCCTCGCAGCAGTCGCCGGTATCAATACGCTGGCCATTGCCCTCAACAACGCTTTGATCGCCATCGGCATGGCGCTCACCAGTGCCGGTTAGGAGCAGGCCGGAACACGCCAGGCCACCTCGTTCCCTGCTCGGAGAGATATGCAGGACAGGCCATTTTGCCCCAGCGTGCTCTCCTCTTACTTTTCAATCGGGTTTTTGAGGGAATGCATTCATGCTGCTTTCAGTCGTAATTCCAGTCTTGAATGAGGCGGAGACGATACCTCTGATGCTCTCGCGCCTCCGCGACACCCTTCGCGAAGTGACGTGGGAAGCCATTTTCGTGGATGATGGCAGCACGGATGCGACGTTGACCATCCTTGAGCGCGCCGCGCTCGACGACCGGCGCATCAAGCTGCTCCGCTTCAGCCGAAACTTTGGCCATCAGGCGGCAGTCACCGCCGGATTGGATTTTGCCAACGGGGATGCCGTCGTCGTGATGGACGCGGATCTGCAGGATCCGCCGGAATTATTGCCGCGCATGCTGGCCCTCTTCGAGCAGGGCTACGACGTTGTATCGCCCCAGCGGATCTCCCGCGAGGCGGAGACCAGGTTTAAGCGGTGGACAGCTATGCTGTTCTATCGCGCTTTGTCGCGCATGGCGGACCAGCCGCTCGTCCCCGATGTTGGCGACTTCCGCCTGTTTAGCCGAAGAGCCGTATTGGCGATCCGCTCCCTCCGCGAACAACACCGGTATATGCGCGGCATTGTCGCCTGGCTCGGGCTGAAGGAGGCTCTGCTGCCCTTTGAGCGCCGGGCGCGCGCAGCAGGCCACACCAACTACGGGCTTCTCAAGATGCTGCGGTTTGCCTGGACTGGCATCTCCTCGTTTTCGGCATTCCCGCTGCGCATCAGCATTGCCGCTGGTTGCATGCTCAGTGGTGCCGGATTCTTATACCTCCTGCGAGCTGTGTATCTGGCCCTTTGGACAACCACTCTCGTCCCCGGATGGGCCTCCCTCGTCGCTCTGCAATGCGCTTTCTCGGGGATGATCCTGTTGGCGCTTGGCGCTATTGGCGACTATGTCGCTCGAACCTATGAAGAAACAAAAGGCCGGCCTCTCTATGTTGTGACGGAAATGCGCAACCTCCCCGAGTCCCGGGGGATATTGACGCGCGCCGTGATATTGACGGACTCCGGTCCCCGTGTCCCCGTCACCATGGATGATGCGGCGGCGGGCGTTCCCGAACGGAAGAGATCTCGTCCTATCGCCCGCTAGCCGGCGTGCGAGGATAGATGGCGCTCGCGCAACCGGAAGTGAAGACCATGCTGACTAGCGAGAGATCACGCGCTGAATTCGACCAATGCGCACCCCTCGTATGCGGAGCAGCTCGAAGTTAAGAGCGACTCGGCCACGCACGCACCCATGGCAAAAGTAACGAAACGGGGATACTTTCCGTATCTGATATTCGCGCTATGCGCCGGCTTATATCTTTTTCCCTTCATGCGGCTTCTTTTGCAGACGCCACCTGAGGGACTACTTGTTTACGGCGCTGTGAGGATCGTTCACGGCCAGGTCTTCGCCCGCGACTTCTTTGAGGTGGTGGGACCAGGCACTTTCTATTGGCTAGCCCTATTCTTTAAGCTGTTCGGCGTAACCTTTGCCGCGACCCGTATATGCCTGTTCGTTACCTCCCTGGGAACGGGGTTAGCGATGTATTTCCTGTCGCGCAGGATATGCAGCCAGTACCAGATTCTTCCTTGCGTCCTATTGGCCGGCACTTATTTCGGAACCTTATGGCCGTCGATCAGCCATCACGTGGATAGTAATTGCTTCGCCTTGCTGTCGATTGCGTGCATGATCGTCTGGCAGGATAGACGCAAGTTTGGTCTGCTGTTTGCTGCCGGTGCGTTGGCGGGAGCCACCACATGCTTCCTTCAGCAAAAGGGAGTGCTGCTGCTGCTTGCCCTGCTGCTGTGGCTCTGGATGCAGCACCGGCGGAGGTCAACCCGGCTGTCATCGTTGGGGCATAGTGGCCGCAGGCTACACCAGCGTGGTTGCGCTCATGCTGGTTTATTTCTGGACCCAGCACGCCCTTTGGGACCTGTTCTATGCGAACGTGCTCTGGCCGTCACAGCACTATAGCGCAGTAAATGTGGTCCCCTATGCGCAAGACATGGTCCGCGGCTGCTGGGATCATTTCGTAGTCGCAAAGAGCGGCTTTCGCTGGACCATCGTCACCGCGTCAGTCCTGATCGTCCCATTCCTCTTTGTCGCGGCTTTACCCGCCCTGTTGCCGGCTCTCGCCGCCCGATCCATGAGAAACAATGTTCGGCCGGAAATTGTACTTTTCTGGCTGTGCGGAATTGCGTTGTGGCTCTCGGAGTTTCACCGCAAGGATATCTTCCATCTTGTATTCGGATCGCCGCTGCTGATAATCCTGTGCATCTATTATCTCCAGCAGTACCGGGCGAAGGTTGCGGACTTAGCTTTGCAGATTCTTGCCATAAGCGCCACCTGCCTGGCTGGCTTCAATCTGTTCCTGGCCCTGTCTGCGCGTCCCATGGCAACGCGGGTAGGTTCAGTAGCGGTATTCAAAAACGTTCCCGGCCTCACAGCTTTAAATGAAAAAGTACGCCCCGGCGAAGAGGTTTTTGCCTACCCATATTGCCCTATGTACTATTTCCTGTCTGCCACTACGAATCCGACACGCTACGGTGGCCTGCTCTACAACTTCAACACTCCTGGGCAGTTCGACGAGGTCGTGAGCGTATTAGAACAACGCCGGGTACGATACGTGCTGTGGGACACGCACTTCCAGGCGAAAGAAGTCCCCGCTCTCTTCCCCGCATCGGCGCGTATATCCCCCGGCGCATTGATTATCGAGCCTTACCTGGAATCGCACTATAAGGTCGTATGGGCGGATGCTGATACCCGCCTCCTGGAACGACAAGATGAGGGAACGGCAAGGTGAGGGCCATGCAGACTAGCGAGACGTCACCACACGATCTGGAAGTTCACGAAACGCCTTGCGCCAATGAGATGGAGGCAACCGCTCCCTATCCAGCGACCAGCGCGCCAAGGCGCAAAGCTGACTAAACGGGGATACATTCCATATCTTGATATTCGCACTCTGCGCCAGCTTGTACTTTCTTCCCTTCATGCGGCTCCTCTTGCCTGGGGATGGAGATGAGGGGCTACTTGTTTCTGGCGCTGTGAGGATCGTTCACGGCCAGGTCTTCGCCCGCGACTTCTTCGAGGTAGTGGGGCCAGGGACTTTGTATTGGCTAGCCCTATTCCTTAAGCTTTTCGGCGTTACATTTTTGGCGACCCGAATATGCCTGTTCGTAATGTCCCTGGGTACGGGATTAGCGATGTATTTCCTGTCACGCAGGATATGCAGCCACTACCAGGTTCTTCCTTGCATCCTTCTCGTCGGTACTTATTTTGGTTCGTCCTGGCCGGCCATCAGCCATCACGTGGACAGTAATTGTTTCGCCTTGCTTGCCGTCGCTTGCATGATCGTCTGGCAGGATAAACGTAAGCGTGTTCTATTGTTTGCCGCCGGTGCCCTGGCGGGAGCCACAACGTGCTGTTTTCAGCCTAAGGGGATGCTGCTGCTGCTTGCCCTGCTGGTCTGGCTCTGGATGCAGCACCGGCGGCAATCAGCCTCGCTGTCGTGGCTATGGGCAGTGGCGGGAGGCTATGGAAGCGTAGTTGCGCTCATGCTGGTTTATTTCTGGAGCCGGCATGCACTTTGGGATTTGTTCTATGTTAACGTGCTCTGGCCGTCCCAGCACTATAGCGCGGTGAATGTTGTCCCATACGCGCAAGGCATCGTTCACTACTACTGGGATCATTACGTAATCGCAAAGAGCGGCTTTCGCTGGACAATCGTCACCGCGTCAGTCCTGATTACACCTTTCCTCTTTGTCGCGGCTTTACCCGCCCTGTTGCCGGCACTCGCCGCTGCGATTCATAAGAAACAAGATTCCACCGGAGATCGTACTTTTCTGGCTTTGTGGAGTTGCGTTGTGGTTCTCGGAGTTTCACCGCAAGGACATCTGCCATCTGGTATTCGGATCCCCTTGCTGATGATCCTGTGCGTCTATTATCTCCAGCAGTACCGGGCCAAGGCAGCGGACTTAGCCTTGCAGATCCTTGCCATAAGCGCCACCTGTCTGGCTGGCTTCAATCTTTTCCTGGTCCTCTCCGCGCGTCCTGTGGCCACCAGGGTGGGATCCGTGGCCTTGCTCAAGAGCGATCCCGCTCTAAGTTTGTTGCAGAGTAAAGCAACCCCCGGTGAAGAAATCTTTGCCTACCCATACTGCGCCATGTACTACTTCTTGTCCGGCACTGTGAATCCGACCCGCTACGCCGCGATCATGTACGACTTCAACACTCCCTCCCAGTTCCAGGAGGTCGTGACAGTCTTGGACCAACGCCGGGTAAAGTACGTAGTGTGGAACAACGGTTTTCTGAAAAGAATGCGAAAACCCTCTTCCCCGGCATGAGGAAATTGCGCGACGACGAGCTGATTATCGAGCCATACCTGGAATCGCACTACAAAGTCATTTGGGCTGATACAGAGACCCGACTCATGGAACGGAAGGACGAAGCTCATGCAAACTAGCGAGGAGGTCCGCCCGGAATTCGACCAGTATGCGCCCTCGTATGCTGAGTTGCTCGATGATCCGCTCAGGAATCGATTCGCGCAAGATCCCCTCCATTTCCACCGCAGGAAGTGGCTTCTGATCGAGAGGCTACTGCAGCGGGCCGGCGTGACCTTGAGCACGCAGAGATGGCTGGATGTCGGCTGCGGCCGCGGTGAGTTGCTGGAAATTGCGGGCAGCCACTTCGCGCAGGCGATCGGGTGCGACCCGTCCGCCGGCATGCTTTCCTCTCATCCGTCCTTTAAGACGCATGAGCAGCCGTCACTCGTGGAATTGCCTTTCGAGGATAATTCCGTCGATTTTGTAACCGCTGTGTGCGTCTACCATCATGTCCATGGGGCAGCGAGGAAATTGCTGACCAGGGAGATCAAGCGAGTGCTGACCCCAGGTGGTCTATGTTGCATCATCGAACACAATCCCTGGAATCCGGTCACGCGAGCAATTGTAAGGAGATGTCCGGTTGATGCAGACGCAGAGATTCTTACGGCGCGAACGGCCAGTAGGCTAATCCAGGAAGCCGGCTTTCAAGCCCTGAGTGCAGACTACTTCCTCTATCTGCCGGAGAAAATGTTTCACCGGCTAGGCTTTCTGGATGGGATGCTTCGTAGACTCCCCTTCGGCGGTCAGTACGCACTGCTCGCCCGAGCACCCGCATAGAGACCTGGCTTGTGCATTGGTAACCTTCTCCATGGAACTCCCGAGCGCCGGTTGGGTACCTTCGAGTGGTAGGCCCGCATTTGTCCTGATGTGAAAACTATCCAATATCCGCGTATAGGGAACCGCGGAAGTCCCTCACTGCTGTATACAAACGTACCTATCTTCCTGACTGTGTAAACGCCCGAGCACAGTATAGGGATATAGGTCTGCCCGCAACCTATTGATTCAAAAAGGCACCCAAGCCGGAGAGAAGTGGCTACCAACTTGCCAGCATGATATCCGGGGACCAGAAAGATGCCGATCATGCAAGCTAGTCCAGAGGTTTGCCCACCATCCGGCCAGTATGCCGTAGCCGGCAGGCCCCCCACTGGAATCGTGCAGGCAGAAGCGGCCGTTCTAATAGAACAAGCCAGGCTCCGCCTGCTCGAAATGCACTACCAGAGCAAAGTCGGCCATATCGGCGGCAACCTCAGCGCGCTAGACATCCTGATGAGTCTCTATCATTACAGGCTTGGGCCTGACGATGGATTTGTCCTGTCCAAGGGACACGCAGCGGGGGCGCTGTATGTAACGTTATGGACCATGGGGCTCTTGAGTGACGAAGATCTGCGTCAGTTCCACGGGGAGGGAACCCGGCTCAGCGGCCACCCGCCCTTGAGCGGAATTCCGGAGGTCATCTTCGCTACCGGAAGCCTGGGTCACGGTCTTAGTCTCGCCGCAGGCCTCGCGCTTGGCAAAAAGCTGCGTGGCGAAGCGGGCAGAATCTTTTGCCTCACATCAGATGGCGAATGGAATGAGGGCTCCTGCTGGGAAGCGCTCATTTTTCTGGCCCACCAGAAACTCGACAACCTCACCTTTCTTGTCGATATGAATGGGATGCAGGGTTTCGGCTCCACCAGGCAGGTGGCCGATCTCGGCTCCCTGGCTGACAAGTTTCGCGCCTTCGGTGTAAGGACCATTGAGGTGGATGGTCACGATGCAAACAGCATCTGTGCCGCGCTCGAGTGCAATGATGGACCTCTGGCTATCGTGGCCAAAACCACCAAAGGCTGTGGCGTATCGTTCATGGAAAACCAAATGGCCTGGCACTACCTTCCGATGACCGAGGAACAGTATCACCAGGCCGTGCTGGAGGTGACCGGGTGCGCCAGGCTTTCTGTAATGGTCTAGTGGAGCAGGCTGGTCTGCCGGAATTTGTTTTCCTCACCGGCGACTTGGGCTTCAAAGCCCTGGAACCGCTGCAGGATAGCCTGGGCCCGCGTTTCATCAATGCCGGTATCTCGGAGCAGAACATGGTCTCCGTCGCCGCCGGCCTGGCGCGAAGCGGATTGCGGCCCTGGACCTACAGCATCGCACCTTTCCTCTATGCCCGCCCCTTCGAGCAGATTCGTAACGATGTCTGCTTGCATAACCTGCCCGTCATTCTGGTCGGTAACGGAGGCGGATACGGATACGGCGTAATGGGCAGTTCGCACCACGCCCTGGAAGACTACGGCTGCCTGCTGACCTTACCCCACGTACGGGCATTCGTCCCAGCTTTCGACTCGGATGTACGCGCCATAATCCCGATGCTGATGCGATGCGAGGGGCCCGCCTACCTGCGGTTGGGGTTGTCGGAAGAGCCTAAAGGCTGGGATGTACCAGAGTATGCCCCGTGGCGCAGACTTCTTCGCGGTAATGGTCCCGTCCTGGCCGGGGTCGGGCCCTTAGTGGGCGGTATGCTGACCGCATTACAACAATTGGACGAAGATGTGCGCCCCGAAGTATGGCTAGTGACCGAGCTCCCCATCACCAACGTGCCCGATGAATTTATCGTCAGTGTGCGCCGCACGCGCCGGCTCGTCGTCGTCGAAGAACACACCGCGCATGGAGGTTTCGGTCAGATGCTTGCTCTTCACCTGGCAGCCGCCGGCGAGCCAGTCGATTCATTCATCCACAAACATGCTTTGGGCTACGTCTCCGGTTTGTACGGGTCACAGAAGTTCCACCGTGCGGAATGCGGTCTGGATCCGGCCTCCATCGTCGCTGCGGTCTCTGCCCAATGACTCCCAGTGATCTGATGACAGCAAACCAGGCCAGCTCCAACAGCATCCGTCAGCTCCAGGGCCCAATCCTGGTGCTCGGAGCAAGTGGCTTCGTTGGTGCGAACCTTTTGCGCATGCTCCTCGAGCATCGCGAAGATGTTTATGGGACAGCGACGCGCCTGCCCGCCTGGCGGCTCGAGGGCTTACCGCGCAACCACGTGCTGGTCACCGATCTGCTGATCGACTCCAACCTGGATGCGCTGCTCCAGGACGTGAAGCCCCGAACCATCTTCGACTGCATTGCCTACGGCGCTTACTCCTTCGAGACGGACAGGGAACTGATCTACCGCACCAACTTCAATCTGATCTCCAGGTTGCTGGGCAGGCTCGATCCGCGAAACCTTTCCTGTTATGTGCACGCCGGTAGCTCCTCTGAATATGGTGACAACTCCTCCGGGCCGCGAGAGGATGCTGCGCCGGCTCCGAATAGCCACTATTCCGTTTCCAAGGTGGCGGCCGCCAGCTTGATTCATTACTTCGGCAAGAAGAAGGGGCTGCCCTGCGTGAACCTCCGCTTGTATTCGGCCTACGGACCGCTGGAGGACTCCTCTCGCTTGATCCCCAACATCGTGCACTTTGGAGCGTCTGGTTCATATCCGGAGCTGGTGGATCCAAACGTCTCGCGCGATTTCATCTACGTTGACGATGTCGCTCGAGCGTTCATCGAGGTGGGCCTCAAGCTCAGCGAGCCCGACTACGGTGAATCCTTCAATCTGGGGACGGGATGCAAGACGACGATTGGAGACGTCGTCATTGCCGCACAGCGCGTCTTCGACATCCGCCAGGAGCCGGTGTTCACCATGCCCAACCGCGAGTGGGACCTGACGGACTGGTTTGCTGACATCAGCAAAGTGTGCCAGCGATTTGGATGGGAGCCCAGGGTCGGCCTCGAAGAAGGGCTCGAACGCACCGCGTTGTGGTATCGATCGTTGCCAGACAAGGCCGCGTACCTGCAGTCGTCGAAGCGCTACGGTCTCGACACCAGGCATAGCGTCTCGGCGGTCATCGCTTGCTACAAGGATGGTCAGGCGATCCCCATCATGTACGAACGCTTGAAGAAGGCTTTCAACAATCTGAATGTCGAGCACGAGATCATCTTCGTCAACGATTGCAGCCCGGACGACTCAGAAGAGGTGATCCGTTCCATCTCCCGCAATGACCGCCGGGTATTGGGTATCTCCCACTCTCGGAACTTCGGTTCGCAAGCGGCTTTTCGCAGCGGGATGGAAATCGCAACCAAGAATTCTTGTGTCTTGTTGGATGGTGATCTGCAGGACCCACCGGAGTTGATCGAGCAATTTGTCTCGAAATGGCGCGAGGGCTTCGACGTAGTTTATGGGCGCCGCGTGAAACGGGAGGCCTCTCTTCCCATGCAGATCGCCTATAAGCTCTTTTACCGTACCTTCGACACCTTCTCCTACATCCGGATTCCTCACGATGCGGGCGACTTCGCGCTAGTGGATCGAAGAGTGATGGAGGCGATGCTTCGCTTTCCCGAGCGTGATCTGTTTCTACGCGGAGTGCGCGCCTACGCCGGCTTTCGCCAGGTCGGTGTCGACTATGTGCGGCCGGAACGCATGTTCGGACGTACGACGAACAGTCTTTGGAAAAATCTGGGTTGGGCCAAGAAGGGAATCCTTTCCTTCAGCTATGTTCCGCTGGATATCCTGAGCAGTGCGGCCATCGTCTTATGCGCTATCTCATTTCTTATGGTCGTCGGACAGTTGTTAGCCAAATTGCTCTTTCCCACCCTGGCGCCCAAGGGCTTCGCCAGTGTGATCATTCTCATTGTCTTTTTCGGGTCGCTCAACGTGCTGGCGATCAGTGTGGCGGGCGAATACATTGCTAAGATCTTTGAAGAGGTCAAGCAGCGGCCTCATTTCATTCGCCGCAGTATTATTCGAGATGGAGAAGTACGATTGGCGGCAAAAGAGAGTTGATGGAAAGTAGTGGCTCGCCCTTGTTACCCGAACAAGGACTACCGGCCTTCCAGGGCCGAAGGAACATGGTGGAAGCCACCTCGGAAAGCTGGCGGCCCCAGCTTTTTCGCGAAACCACGACCGGATTGTCCCGACTTTTGGCTGCGACGCGAAGATTCTTTGACATCCAGGCCGGATCGGCATGGCGCGATCTGCGCGCAGTGCTTCCGGCGCTGCAAGGCACCGTGCTCGACGTTGGCTGCGGCGCGCAGCCCTTTCGATCGCTGGTCAACCCGCACGCGACTTACCAGGGCATCGATACAGACGAAGCCAAGGCGCATTTCGGATATGAGATGCCCA
The DNA here is from genome assembly GCA_963838445.1 of uncultured Acidobacteriaceae bacterium. GTDB lineage: Bacteria > Acidobacteriota > Terriglobia > Terriglobales > Acidobacteriaceae > PALSA-350. Next base: position 90,968 of record CAWIRT010000059.1, on the reverse strand, counting down.
ACACAACTTACTTTTCCGGCGACATCTGGCCCGTTGCCGCTGCGTCAGCGAACGTGGTTTTGTGCACCGAAACCCTGGAGCATGTGTTAGACACTCGCCGCTTTCTCGCGGAAGCCGCGCGCAGCCTCGCACCGGGCGGAACCTTGCTGTTAACTGTTCCTTTTGCTGCCAGGTGGCACTTTATCCCCTACGATTACTGGCGATTTACGCCCTCCAGTCTTAATCAGCTGCTGACGGCAGCCGGCTTTCATGCCGTCCGTGTCTACGCGCGCGGAAACGCTTGTACGGTCGCATGCTACAAGCTCATGACCCTTCTCCTGCTGCTCCTGATGCCTCAAAACCCGTCAAAGATTTCGCGTCTGCTGCTTCGCCTGGCCGGCTTGGTGTTTCTACCTTTGTTCGTTTTGCTGGCCGTGGTCGCGAATCTATCCCTGCGTGGCCAGGGAGGCGATGATTGCCTGGGCTATACAGTATTAGCGGTTCGCTCCAGCTAGGCCCTAAACCGGTTTCCGACCCACGATGACCAGATTACCGGCGGGCAATGACAGCAAGAGGTTCCCTAGTCTTGAAACCCTTGCCATCCAGCTAACTGCGGCCTTTGCGGTCTTGGGCAACGGAAACAGCTTGATCCAGTAACTGATCGGATATCTGTTTCGTAACGAGCTGATGGTGATTGATTCGAATCCAGCAGTTCGGAGGAGCGCCGCACCCGTTGACCGATCGAACAGCTGCAGATGTTCAATGTCGAAGATCGGCGACTTCGTACCCATCACCCTTGCAGAGAACGCACGGCGGTCATGCGCGACAATGACAAACAGCCCGCCCGGCTTTAGCAATGCATGGGCATCAGAGGCTATCTTCACTGGATCCCAAACGTGCTCTATCACCTGGAAGCAAGTGATGAGATCAAGGCTCTCTGCCGCAAACTGGTCAGCGGCAAAGATTCCGCATTTGAGGTAACCACGGATGGAGGCCTTGGCTGCTGCGATGGGTGCCTCCGACGGTTCTACGCCAACGACATCGTGGAAGCCTAATGCTAATAGCTCCTCCAGGAACGCACCATCGCCGGCTCCGATATCAAGTGCGCTATGCCGGCTCGGCAGGACAGGTAAATGAGGCTCAAGCACCGCCCGGTAGGTGACTGCGGCTAACCGCGATTCAACTCCACTATCGAACGACGCATCCTTGTAGGCCTCCGCGAGAGCCTCCTGACGAAGGACCGGGTTCGCGTAGAGCATGCCGCACCTTGCGCACTCGACCATCCTGGAGTGCATATACTCGGGTAGCTTGCGAGAGGCAAAGGCAGACGCCGTCAGCCGGCCCTCATCGAGTGTTGCTTCCACCATCACGGTAGCGTCTTCTCCGCCGCAAAGAGGGCAAGCCCGGGGTATGAAATCCAGCTTCATTTAGATCCTCTGCTGCTACGGATGATAACCCTTCGCTGCCGGCAGGCTGCCTATGAAGTTGAATCGAAGGTTTCTTAGCGGGCCCCACGCAATCAGTGTGCTGTATGGTGAACCTTCTTCCAGTTTTTCTCTGCCCTTCTTTGCGATTTCCGCGCCCTCTTTTGTTCTTTCTTCTGGTGCTTTAGGTAATTTTTCATCGAGTCCGTATGCGGCGTGCCCTGCACGGAACTCGCGTCGACAAGGGCAACAGCCGGGATGGAAATCGCCTGGCCGAAAAGGATTAGCAGAGTGCAAACTGAAACTAGTCTCACGACGTCTCCAAGCGCAGTCGACTCAGGAGATCTTCTCCGAAGTGGTTCGTTCGACTGCGGTCAACCTTGTATGAGGGAGCAATCCTGCCTCCAAATCGCGGACCGTTCAGGAGAGCACGAATTGAGGGGTTTAACTACCTTTTTCATCCTACTTGTTTATACGGCCTTTTACGATTGCTTTCCCGAAACGAAACAGCATCCACACCATTACTGAGGCCGGCAAGAAAGCCGCGCCGAAGCACGCCCTCCCAGGTTATTTATGTTTTTCTTCGAAAATCAATTAGTTAAATGCCAAGCACAACGAACGAGTGTCGTCGCCTGTATACAAGCGTCACCGGGTTGATCGCCTATGTATACAGTCAAGATTGTTAAGTAAGACATTGGAACAAGAAGCGAGTTTCTCGGAGGGGCATTTCGAAGCAGCAGATCGCTCATGTCTGAGATCCGTCCTAGCGGCGACCTCGGGTTTTTTTGGGCCAACTGGTTCTCGAAAAACGTGGTTTCGGGCAGGTTTGAACCCCGGATTCATGCATACCCAAGATTTGGCTGGAGAATTGCTGTATCCGAATGGTAGATCGCAGTCGTCAGAGTTAGAATCTCGACGATTTGCATGCCGGATGGTGAATATGCAGGAGGAAGGGAAAGCTCCAAGACGTTTCTCGCAGGGTGTAGTTCCGCCGCAGATCCCTGCCTTGAACCTTCCCGTCTGCGATGATGCCGGCATTGAACCTCCCAGCGACTTCGAAGCCAGGGATAGCGCTGCGATTCGCATCGTCGTAGCCGATTCGGAGACTCTCTATCGGGAAGGCATCCAGAAGGTCTTCGCGCTCGAAGACAATATCCGGGTGATAGCACAGGCCGATACTCCGGCGGGTCTTCACGACGCCATCCAGCGCTTTCCAACCGATGTGATCGTGCTCGTCGAAGACAAGTTGATTGCCAGAACGGTCGATACCGTTCCTGAACTTATCCGCCTTGCGCCGAAGCTGAAGATTATTGTCCAGGATACCCAGAACGGCGAAACCAATATTGTCGAACTCTACCGCCAGGGGGTCCGGGGCATCATCCCTCGCTCCATCTCGCCCGATCTGCTGGTAAAGTGCGTCCGCAAGATCGCCGCAGGGGAAACCTGGATCGACAACCAATCCATAAACCGGGTGATTGAGGCTTACCAGTCGCAGGCAACTCCGCAGGCCCGGCCTCAAAGCCATTCGCGGCTTTCACTCAAAGAGCTTGCCATCATTACCTGCGTCGCGCAGGGCAAGCGCAGTAAGGAGATTGCCTATCAGCTCGGTGCCTCCGAGCGGGTCATCAGGAATCACTTACGCACGGTTTATCACAAGGTCGGCGTTTCCGGTCGACTCGAGCTTGCACTCTATTGTCTGCACCACTCGGTGCACAAGAGAGGCGCAAGACCAGGCGCCCCTATTGCTCAGCCGATAACGATCAATAGCCGCAGATTCTAGAGCATCTTTCTTTTGGTGTAGGGGCAAGAATAGCTCGTAGCGCCTGGCCCGGCGGTGCCGGTCTATCGTACTCTCGTCGTGCACTGAAAATTAACGGTCATGTTCTGGTAGGTGGGAGTAACCCCAAAGGTGTGTATCTGCTGCACAGATTGCAAACACGCGGAATCGACTCCAGAATAGCCGCTGGGCTTCATCAGATGTGGTTCCCCCGGTTGACCATCGCTCCGTATGACGACTGCGATGTCAGCGCTGGTTCCATCCGGCGCATCGACGGAAAGTCGGTCGAAATTCTTCTCTACCTGTGTTTTAACTGTTTCCAAATAAAGGTTTAGATCTGGAGGGTCATGCAATTGGGAGCGCCGGCCAGCGTTCTTATTCCCGTATACGGATGCAAACCGTTGTGACGGTTTCCCAGCCGGGATATGCGGGGCAGTAATGTTCGTTGTGCGTGCTTTGGTTTTGTCCTGTGGCTGCTGAGCCCCAGCTTGCGGCTGCACCGCATGGGTGGTTTGTGAAGGCCTCACCGCAATAACGATGTAACAGCACACGAGCACAAAAGCGATGGTCGCGCACACCATCTGCCACGGTTTGCTCATGAGGGCCCTCCACCATAGTACGAACCGTCGTCGGGTCGACCCCCTGGGGTTCCATCCGGGACGTAGCGCGTTCGGTTCGAGCACAGCTCTCAGAGCAGCCTCATCGCTTACTGCATACGCGTGATTAGCCTCTTGGGTAAGACGTTCACACCTGAGCCGGTCCTGCTCGTCGATCGCGCCGTCAGGGTGGACTCGTCGAATGACCTTCAGGTAAAGCTTTCTCAACTCAGGAGACGGGGTTGCGATCTCATGTCCCCGCTTTGCAAAGTAGTCCGACAGATGCCCTCCGTTCGCCGTGACGTCATCAGGCATTCGGCGTTTGTCACCAGTAAGGGGCCGCATGTCTTATTGTCGTACAGAGAGTCTGCTACCATTGGCGGCATTGGTCAATATCGAAGTAGACTTCGATCTCGCGGCGCCCCGCCCGCGAAATGTTCCTGTCTCGGCGGGCCTGTTGTCTTTTACCCCGCCGGCCAAACGACGTCGCGTTGACCCTGATGTGCCTATCGAAGACAATGCAGAGCCCGGATGCGCACCTAGTCTGTCTGAGTGCCAAAGATGGCACGAGCGCCTCGTCCTTTACTCGACCACGCGAAAGGTATATGCCTTTCCTATTGAGCCGCCTGTTAGAGAATTGACCATGCCTGGTAGCAAAAACGCATATTCGCCGGGGGACAGTTTGGCGGGCAACACAACCTTGTAGGTCCGCTTCGCGATGCGTGTCTGCTCAAAACCGATCTGATTCTGCGTTCCACCATCGGCCAAAGTGCGAAACTCGCGGCCGTCGTTCTTGTCGTGCAACAGGACAAGCTGAAAATCCGTAGCGTCCACGCCGTCTGCCGTCTTAATCAGGAATTCAAGCGGAGCATTCATTTGCGTTGGGCTTGAGCCGCCAGTTAGTCGGCCGGTCGCGCCTTTGTTGGTGGTCCCATCCGTGATGAGGCCTTTTATGCCGCCGCTCGTCTTCCAATTCACTGGTTCGCTTGCGATCGTCGTCCAGGTTTGTCTGACCTTGCGATAAACACCGATATCGAGCTCCTCGTAGGGATCGGCCGCAACGCTAAGAGGTGCCGTCCCTGGAGCGGCGGGCGCCGTTGCGCTTGGGTTACCCTTCGCAGCCAGGGCGGCAAGCACCCTGTCGGAAATACCCTTTTTCTTGAGTGCGATCAGAGCATCGGGTGTCACTTCGTAATGTCCTGCTTGGCTCTGGATCATGGAGACTATAACGTCATCGCCCAATCGAGCCTTCGCCATCTTTTCGACCGATTCATTCGTCAACACTTGCTGGGCAAATGCTGCCGTGCTCAAGGCCAAGCATAAGCCACCCGCAAAACAACGAAACATCATGGGTAGACCCCGCGTTCACTGAGCCGTAGTGAGCAATTGTTTGGCCAAACAAAGCGGGCCGGGGAGCGCCACAGGATTCAGTGGTTTTTGCGTCTGCCGGGATGCGCGGAGTCCCTGTATATACCTATTGCCCGTCCTGCTGACGGACGGGACTCATGTTGTATCCAATCGTATGCATTCGGCCAGCCGTGTAAACGGATGGTTGCATTCTCGCCAAGAGCCGGTTCGATAAAACAAGGCGTTTCAAAAGAACAAAAGGACAGAGATGTTGGTTATCAACGTGCCTTAACCATGTCGCGGCCCCTCGAAGACCCTGCTGGATCGGTCCGCCTGCCCCGGCGCGCTAGAGATGAAGGAAAGGTGATGACCAAAAGAATTTTCGTAGTCGACGATGAAAGAATTATTGCCGATTCGCTTGCCACCATTCTCAACAACAGCGGATACCAGGCGTCTGCGTTTTACGGCGCTGAGTCTGCATTACTAGCCTGTGAACTCGCCAACCCAGATTGCTTAATCACTGACGTCGTTATGCCCGGGATGAACGGCATCGATCTGGCGGTGATGATAAGAGACCGATTTCCCGCGTGCCGGGTTCTTGTCTTCTCCGGCCAGGCGGCCACAGCCGATCTTCTGACAACGATTCGCGGGAGAGGTCACGATTTCGATGTGCTGCCAAAGCCTGTGCACCCCAAGGAGCTGTTGGCGAGATTGGAGATGGACACCGGGAGCGGACGAGACAACAGCTGAAGTAATCCATCATCCCCATGAAGGTGATTAACTGGAGACTCCGGGTTCGTTTAAATGGGTACAGGGCATGCATCCCTATCGGATAACAATTTCCGTAACCACTCAGGCTTACCTATGATCATGAACGTTGCCCACGAATCATTGGAAACAGTGATGTTGGAATTGATGCTGTCTCAGGGGCACTGACCACCGAAGCGGTGAATCCTCAGTACCGTGTTCTCGGCATCGACCCCGTTGCCCGCGCGAGTCGTGTCCGGCCAAGGTTCCGTCGGGAAAGCTAAAGAGGCTGCGGAAAAATATTTTAGGGTACGCCGGGGATTTATCCCCGGCGCAAACGCAATGTAGTCATCGTGGGCTTTGAGCCCCTGGGGCATGCTCTCTTGCTCGATCCGGTTTTTCCGCACCATCTAAAGCCATCAAGCAGCAGGACATGATTTCCATCCCCAATGGCGTGGGCAGCGTCAGGGACCTTTGCTGGGCACGTGAAGATTTACCCAATAGAGCGCAAGCTCCAGTCGATCAGAGACCCCAAGTTTGTCAAAGATCTTACGGAGATAGTTTTTGATCACCTGCTCGCTGGTACCGATCTGAACGGCAATCTCCTTGTTGCGCATGCCGCGCGTGATATAGGTGATGACAGCCAGTTCCTTGGGTGATAAACGCGGCTGGGTTTGCAGGCTCGTTGCCGCGTCCTTTTGGGATCGGTAAGCCTCGATTACCGAATTGATAGACTCGTTGTCTATCCAGATTTCTCCTGCGGCGATCCTGCGCATGCATTTGATCAGCAGGTCGGCTGAGACGGAACGAGGAATGATCCCTCGCACCCCCCGGCGATAGAGTTCGACGCAATTGATCTGGTCGTACTGCGACAACTGGACAATGATCTTCAGCTTAGGTACCCGGCGGATCAGCTCAGAAATAATATCGACGGCGCCCACAATCAACCCGCCTTCGAGCAGGACTAGATCGGGGGGACAGCGTTCGATGGCGTCGTGAAGACCGGCCAGGGTGTCAACCCGCGCGATCACCCGGATATCGTTTTCAAGCGCAAGAATCTTTTGGATACCTACGCGGTAGATCGTCTCTGAATCAGCCAGGAGAATGCCAATCTTAGTCTTATCGCCGCCTTTGTATTGAGAAGGAGGCCCATCACCCGCACTGTCCCGGGCGACAAGCTTCAAGGGAGTGTTGCTCCGCGGCGGAGCCACTGCCTGCCACAAACGTCTTGGACCTTCCCTTTTCTCTTGCATGTTCACAACTCAGCCTGGTCACGGTGCCGAAGCAGCTTGCCTTCCGTGACTTCAATACCAAGTGGACTTCATCTACATCACACCGGAGACGATCTGCGCGGGCTGCTGAAATGAAAAAGGGGAAGGATCTTATGCCCGACAGCGCCGCCTTTCAATAAGCATTGCAATCCTCGCACCAATAGTTGGAGATCGGGAAAATGAGCCTAAACAGAGGGCCGTTGACGGCTAATTCTCCGTTTGTTCCGAAAGTAGCCACGCTCAGTCACGTTAAACCGCCCCCGAGCCGGGCAGGACGGAGCCACAAGTTGTAAACACCCGAATGCATTCGGCTAATTGTGTAAACAGCTGGGCGCACTTCCACATGTCGTCAGGCCGAGGAACGGCTTGTCTTGACTGTCAACGATGGCCTCCAGCCCCATCCCCAAAGTAGACCGGCTACGTAGGGATGAAAGTTCTCAAGGCCGCTTTGCAAAAGAGTCAGCGCATTCCTATGCTCGACATTCTTGCCATCTGAGAGCGATTAGAGAACTGGTGCCCGACACTCTTCTACGCTGCTCTAAATCGGCCAAATAAAGAGTGATTGAGCTGCGTCCCGTGCTTCCGGCGCTGCTGGAATTAAAAAGGGTTTCCCCTTTTGCTCCACATCGATTTCCTTCTCGTGTCGTGTGGCCCAGTTTCGTCGGAGTGCTTTCTTCTCGCCAAGTAAGCTGCTCACCCGTTCTGCGATCCACTTGTTGCGATCCTCATCCGGGGATGCTTCGTTGCTGACTGGAATGCCCTCTAAGATACAGAGCGCTCATGCCTTCGATAGTCTGACCAGCTTTCGACGACTTCCATCAAAAACAGCGCAACAAGCTCACCCTTAGAGTTCAAGAAAACGAGGTGTTCATCCTGAATCTCAGCGCGGTTAGCAGTAAAAAACTGGATGCCTAGCTCGGCTGGCTTAAATCGCACAAGATACTTGGTATCCGTCACCTCGCCTTTGTCACTACTGCGCTTGTCGAGTCGTGGCATTCCTGGATGCCTCCTGTCAACAATTGTGGGATGCTCTTACCAAACTCTCCGTTCGCTGCGAGCATGCCACTCGTATACTTCTTTCATCGCTCGCGCCGTCAACAAGTTTAACCCGATATTGTTACGAATCAGACAGGCGGCCTTGCTCGTGGCGCAACATGACGCATTTATGGAGCTGATTACTCCATTTAGGTCTACGGGATCGGGCCGCTGGCAGCTGTGCCATCCAATAGCCACATCCACGTTTTGAATCACGTCGCAAGGTGCCCTCCCTTCCGCGTTCCTGGCCCACCGGTAAATGATGCATGGTACAGTCATAGTTTCATAAAGGCGTGTCTGTGTGCGTTCTCCTTCAAGGCCTGACGAGAGGAGCCATGAATTCGATTCGAACTCTGTTTTGAACGCGGCACAATGATGAATGAGATCAAGAAAAAACTGGTAATACCCGAGTGGGTCATTGATCAAACCAGAACCCCAGCTTCTGTGAAGGTCCTGATAGATATCAGTTTCACCTTTTTGTTCTCCAAGACTTGCAGTAAGGCAATTTATCGAAAATCCCGTTTCAAGTGAATTCGCTGCCGAGTATCCCGCCCTACCACGTATCAAGGACAACAAAACGATCCGCGTAGCTGATGAAGACGCGCCGGAACACTGCCGTCGCCAGCAGTCCATCTTCCTTGGACGTTAGGGCGTTTTCCCCGGAGTCTGCTGGCGTCGCGAAGGATACTTGCTGAATGTTGAGTGAGCCGATCTGCATGCTCTGTAGGGGCAAGATCGAAAACCTTCGTTTCACGCCATCCGCACTAAAAACATCCCTTTGCCCGGTTTCGGGCAACCTGGGAGCCAGGTACATGGCATGGTTAAAAAGGAACGATGCATTCGCGCCCGAATCCAGCAAAAGCAACAGTCGCCGTGCCCCGAAGCCGGACAGATGAACCGGGATGATGGGCAGTTTGGTCATGGGTATTTCGTCTGGCGTCTGTGGCAGTGTCACCAGCGCGACGTGCCCTCCTTTCACCCCTGCCTGCATCACCTTTGTGTCGTCGAGACAAAGAATCCGGTGCGCGTAGTCCATCAGCACGTCGAAATGCCCCAGAAAATCCCCTCCGATAATGCCGCGAAACTGGAGATCGGCTGCACGCAGAGGCTGAAGATCCTGCACCACAACGGGATGGTTGGCAACCGAGTGCGAGCCGGCTTCCAGCAACTCCACATACGCAAAGGAAGTGTCCCTGCTGAAACCGACACCGATGACCTCAGCCGGGCCTTGGGTCTTCAGGTGAAGTTCGTTTGCCAGCGATGGATCCACCATTGTGGACAAGGTGCCTGTATCCACCAGAAAGTCATAGGGGCCGGTATGGTTAATGACTACCGGCACAATGATTCGCGAACGCTGTACGAGGTGGAAGGGTAGACTGGCAATATTTCCCGGGCAGTGTGGTTCCGAGTGGAGTGTGGGCAGGGCTATGGCGGCGAGACTGATGCAAGCTAGGCACTTGATAAGCGACATTGGCGATCACCTCAGCCGGATTGGCTGGGTGAACTCTCTGCGCCTGGCTCTGCATGGTCATGATGGTCTCCTGATCATTCCCTGAAAGGGGCTGATGAATTCATGACGGAGCATAAGTGCTTTGTTTTCACCTTCGCTGATGTGGAGGTTCGAGAACGGGAGTACTGCATCGTTAAGGCCGGCCGGCTGTCGCCCGTCGAGCCGAAGGCCTTTCGCGTCCTGCTCTTCCTGCTTCGCAATCCCCATAGATTGATCGCAAAGGACGAGCTTCTCGATGCGGTTTGGAACGATTGCGCCGTTTCCGACAATTCGCTCACCCGCAGTATCGCGCTCCTACGGCGCCTGTTGGGAGATGACACCCGCGAGCCGCGCTACATTGCCACGGTGCCCACGGTAGGCTATCGCTTCCTCTGCGATGTACAGGTTGCGGAAGATGGCGTGATTGGGGTGGGGGCCGGTGAAGCTGGCGTATCGGCAGAAACCGGCAAGCACGGGGACCACCCCTCCGTACCGGACGTTGCTTCGGCTGAACCCAGACCACCGTCAAAGCCCGCTGCACTCTACGCTCCCTTTCCAGGTCAGGATCCGGCAGTCAGCATCGGCCATCAGCCCAGCGAGCCAAAGACGCCCAGCCGACGCCTGTCGGTTTGGCGCCCCACCCTCCGGGCAGCGGTCATCCCGGCCCTCTTCGTCGCCGCTATCGGCCTGGGATTGGTCGGTTGGAGGATTCGATTTCTGGACCGCGCGGCGCAACCCCAGATCAAATCCCTTGCGGTGCTGCCACTTGAGAATCTTTCCGGCGATCCCGCGCAGGAGTACTTCGCCGACGGTATGACGGACGAACTCACCACCATGCTCGCCAAGAACTCCAGCCTGCTCATCACCTCGCGCACCTCCGTCATGCAATACAAAGCTGCCCGTCCTCCATTGCCTGAAATCGCAAGAGTGCTTGAAGTCGACGCTATCCTTGAAGGCACAATTTCGCGTACCGGCGATCAGGTTCACATGACCCTCCAACTCATCCGCGCCGACACCGATACGCACCTTTGGGCCGAAAGCTACGATTGCAATCCCAACGAGGTTGCCGCTCTCCCCGGCGTAGCAGCCCGCAATATCGCTACCCGCCTCCACCGCGCAATCGGTTCGTCAGGTTCTGCCCACTCCGTGAGTCCGGAGGCGCATGATGCTTATCTCAGGGGACTCTATTTTCTGCAAAAACGCGAAGCAGAAAAGAGCGCTGCTTACTTTCAGCGGGCAACTTCGATGGATCCATCCTGGTCAGAAGCTTACGCGGGGTTGGCCGCAGCACTGACCTCCGAAGGTGTCTTCGGTATCTTGAGGCCGGAGGATGCGATGCCTAAGGGGGAAGCCGCCGCGCGACGTGCGATCGAACTCGATCCGCAGAACGGAGAGGCTTTTTCGGCGTTAGGCTTTATTCAGTGTGTCTTTGAGTGGAAATGGAAGGACGCTGAAGGGAACCTGAAGCGTGGAATTGCACTGAGCCCAGATAGTGCGCAAGCCGAGCAGTATTATTCAATTTATCTTGGCTCAGTGAACCGCCCGGAAGAGGCGGTGGCGCACGCGCGTCGGGCGGTCGAACTTGATCCTCAGTCGTTCTGGTCGAATCGGCACCTTGGAGCAGCTCTCTATATGGCGCGGCACTACGACGAGGCACTCGCTCATCTGGAGCAAGCACTCGAGATGGAGCCAGGCAAAGTAGGAAATGTTGCACGATGGGCCAAAAGCATATACGAGATGAAGGGGATGCGCGATAAGGCGGTGGAATCCGATGCATCGTTTGTCCAATCACAGGCACCTGAAGTCAACATCGATAGCCTGCGTGCCCTTTACAAGCGAGATGGATGGAAGGCCTATTGGGACGCGCGGATGAAGATGATGCTTGCCGATGAAAACAACATGTGCGTTCCCTACGACATTGGGCTGAATTACATTCGCTTGGGAAAGCAGGATATCTCCTTTTCGCAGTTCAATGCGGCAATCGACCAGAAGTGCTGGGAGGTCGGCCAGATTATGGTGGACCCCTTGGCGGACGGGATCCGGAGCGACAAACGCTACAACGATCTGCTTAAACGGATGAATCTCCCATATTGAACAGGCCGGACCGTCTTCACCTTCCACTTGCCATCTAAAGACCGTTTCCTCTACGTCGGGCCCACGCTTCCACTCCACCGGCCTAGCCAATGCCGCGCCAGCAGTGAAGCGGCCAGCGAGTGAATTTTCATTCAGGTAATCCGATCTTCCGCAGCATCGCGGAGAACCGCGGATCACCGCGCAGATTCTTGAAGGCAGGGAAGAACTTCAACAAAGTCAGGGCCGGCCCTTCACGTGCCTCGTAACCCTCCTCGAGCAGTTCAAAGGCCTTATCCGTTTGGCCGGCCATAGCGTAAGCACCGGCCAGGTCGCTCGGCGATAAGTAGTCCCCGGGTTGTTTGCTGGACTCCAGCACAAGCTCCAGGTGCTTCTGCCAATATCCCTTTTCTCCGCCGTTTTTGTATGCAGCCTCCATGACCATCGCCCCAGCCGCCGCTTCCTCGGGACTGGAGCCGGTAAGCACATCGCTCTTTTCCTGCTCCTTGATCGCCTCCTCATATCTTCCCGTCGTCAACAGGAACCAGGAAAAGTATTCGTGCGCGAGCGCAAAGCTGGGATCCAGGGCGATGGTGTGCTGGAATTGCCGGTACGCGTTTGTTTCGTCGCCCGCCAGCATGTACGTCATACCCATATAGTTGTTGATAGGTAGCGAAAGGGGATCGATTTCCATCGCCCTCTTGTTTTCAGCAATGGCTTGCGCCTTTCGGCCCATGGGCATGAGGAAACAATTGGAATAAAAAAAATGGGCATAGGGCGAGTTCGGGTTGAGGTCGATGGCTCTCAGAAACTCTCTTTCTGCTCCTGGAAAGTCAAATTCGTAGTGCGATTTCTCCATACCCAGGGCGGCGTGCGCTTCGGCAAGCGAGGGATCCAACAGGATCGCCCTCATCGCTGCGGCCTTTGCCGGCGGAAAACTATCCCTCGCTGAGACCGGCCCGATGATATTGCTGATGTTGTAGGCGTCGGCCAGGCCGGCATAGGCCAGGGCGAAGTTGCCGTCTTTGGCGGTAGCTTGCTGAAAATATCCAATGCTCTTCTTAATGGAGTCGGGGGTTCTTTGGTTCCAATAAAAGCGGCCTTTCAAATACAGATCGTAGGCTTCGGGGTTCACCACATGCTTCGTGGCCAACTCTATCTGCCGCTGTGGCGTGAGATTAGCCCGCACCCGCTCCGCGATCGCCCTTCCAAGCTCGTTTTGCACGTCAAGCAAGTCCTGCAATTCACGATCGTAATTCTGTGCCCAAAGGTGAGTCTGGTCGCTCACCCGAATCAACTGGACGCTGACACGGGCTCTGCCCCCCTCCCGCCGCACGCTTCCCTCCAGCACGTAGTCGACGTGGAGCTCACCGGCAATCTGGCTGACCGTCTTGCCCGTGTGCTTGTAGGCCATGGCCGAGGTCCGGGCGATCACTCCCAGATTTTCCGGGCTCAGCTGGCCGAGGTCGGTAATCGTCTCCTCGGTTAGCCCATCGCTGAAGTACTCCTGCCCTGGGTCATTACTCAGGTTTTGAAAGGGTAATACCGCAAGCATCGCGCGTTTAGCAGGGGCATAACCCGGGAAGAATGCCTGTGCATGATGTAGGCAACAACGGTGAGCACCAAAACCAGAAAAGCGGTGACCAGAACAATTCTCTTCCTTGGCTCCCTGTGATTGGACGCAGTGGGCGGTCGCTCGACTTGCTCCGGATGGACCGGCGCCACAACCGCAGCGTGGCCCTCAATCTGTGCCCCATCCCCTCGCACTTCCATGCTCGCGGGCAAACCATCCGCTGGCGCGGTTTCGGTGATTGGAGCGATGAATCGATACCCTCGCCGGGGCAAAGTTTCGATGAATCTTGGGTTACCGGCTGAGTCGCCGAAGGCCGTTCGCAGCTTGCGGATGGCAGTGTTGAGGCCCTCGTCGAATCCGACATAGGTATCGGCTGGCCAGAGCCTCTCCCTCAACTCCTGGCGGGTGACCACATCTCCCGGGCGCTCCAGCAGCGTGGCCAAAACGCGAAAGGGTTGTTCCTGAAGCGGCAATCTCCGCCCGTTCTTGTGCAATTGGCCCGCGGCCAGGTCAATCTCGAAAAGGCCCGCCCGAACCTTGCGGCCGGAACTGGTTGGCGAATCCATAGGGTCACCCTGACCCGCTGCCATGTTATCTCAGTTACCCAGTTCAGGAAATCACACAAATCCATTGCCACCATTCTCGTAGCAAGTCAGGAACGGGTTAGGTGCAGTCAATTGACTGGGTTGTGGCAGGTCGCTACAAGAAGGATCGCGGCTAACTGCCAAGGAGGAATCATGAATAGCAAGCTTTTCACAAATGCAGCAGCATTCGTGCTGCTCACACTCGGTGCTGCCGGGTCAGGATATGCGCTGAGTGACACCGAGGGATGCAACGCCAAACTTCTTTCCGGGCATTACGGATTCACGCTTCAAGGCACCAAATTCGCCGTCCCCGGCGTCACCAGCCCAACGGGTCTGCAGGTAGGCGTCGCCATGGCCCACTTCGATGGCGAGGGAACTTTTGAACAGATCGATACGGTGACCATCGCCGGTACCGCCGTCTCCGATTTCACCCACCCGCCGGCCCACGGTACGTACACGGTAAACCCGGATTGCACCGGTACTTTTACCATCGACTTTACCGATGGCAGGCCGCCTGTAGTCACAAACTTCGTAGTGGTGGAAAACGGCTCCGAAATTGACACCGTGGTCACGAGCGTCGCCGGCAAGGAAGGCATCCTCTCGTTAGGCAGTGTAGGAAAGAAAGTCCGCGCTTGGAAGTCGTTTTGACCACGAAACCGGGTGCCCCCGCCTGCCCCGCCTGCCCCGGTTTACCGTGGGGTCTCGAGTTTTGAGACTGGGACCCTGGCATTTCACCGGCACCCGGCGTAGTTTGGCCATGCATTCTTTGCAGTCACGCTGGAAAATGCTTTGCCGTAGCGACAAGATGACAGCAGACCACAGCGGGTCTGGATTCTCCTTATGGGTTCCACTTCAATGATTGCCGCTACGGGCACGGAACGGACTCAAAAGCGCCCGCAAAAACGACGGACGTTCTAATTCTGAAAGCTGGGGGTCTCAAAGATGACGAGGTCATTTTCGACATCATTCAACCGGGGAAGCATATCGTTCCTGTTCTTTTTCTCTGCCATTCCCTGTGCTTTGTGGGCTCAGGGCAACCACGCATCCTGGTCGGAGCTAAGTGGCTTGCAGCCCGGACAGAAGATTCAAGTCGTCGGGATGACCTCGAAGAAACATTCCGGAAAGTTCGTGAGCATCTCCGAAACAGCGATCTCGTACCGGGAGACCAATGGAGAACAGAGTCTTCCGAAGCAAGAGGTTCTCAGCGTGAAACTCATGGAACACAAACACCGTTTGCGCAACACCCTCATCGTGGCCGGAGTGGGCGCTGGTGTGGGAGCCGGAATCGGCGCAGCCGTGCACAAGCCGTGCTCATCGCAAAGTTTCTGTTTGGATATTCGTGGAGCAGCCCTACCGGCCGGAGCCGGCGCGGTGTTCGGTGGCCTGGGGGGCGCCGTCGTCGGGTTTCTTTTGCCTTCTCACAGCACGATTTACCAGGTGAGTTCGCACTAACTAGCCACCGTTTGGGACACCCGTTGCCATCAGATAGCGCCTGGACTCGAAGCGTAAGGTCGAGACTTACGGCGGTTCGCCGTCCACTACCGTAAATCCCTCTGCGTTGAATCTTTACCACGTGGGCGCGATCGGACTTCGGCAAACCGGTTGCGCCAACCTATACATTAGTTGAGTCCTCCTTAACAAAAAGCGCATGGAGGTGCCGCCCAAAACAAATGTTTGACCGCAATAATTCATGAGAGTACCTTGTCGTTAACCCCTCCCCCCAGGAAACAGAGTCATGAGGCGGTTACGTTTATCGATGTGGTCCTCTGCAATTCTAGCTATCGTCTTCCAGGCTGCGTTTTTGTTTGAGCTTCACAGTCCTCAAGCAATGGATGAGATGCTATGGTCTCTTTTCGTTGCAAGCGTTGTCTGTTTCATCATGTTCGTGTACACGAAAAGCGCCCTATCTTCCCTCAAAAGATTCAAGAGCTAACCAGCTATTAGTTGCTGCGGGCTAACAGAAGTTGACTATCCAGGACAGCAATTCAGCCGGATGCTATTGTCGACGCGGGCCGCACAAAGGTTCACAACGTAGTTTGCGTGGCCATATCATGGCTCTGCTTCCAAACTCCAACTTTCCTTTGAACTTGCCAGGGTTTGTGATGGGCCTGGGTGGGTTCAAAAGTCTAGATAGGGAACGATATCCTGATGTGGTGAGCCACGGCTCTATTTCTTCCGCATTTTCTTCTTGGGCTTAATTTTCTTGGAGCCTGCTCGTTCCACAGGGGCCCCATTCGACACCCCCTTGGCTCTCTCCTTGAAGCAGACCTCGATCTCCACAACGCGCCCGTTTGTCACCCGAGTTCCCTTCAGGCCGCTGACGCCCTCGGCGGACGCCTTAAAGTCCCAGCCCTTCCGTTTCAGTTCGCTTCTCACTTCCGCTGCAATATTAGGAGTAACGTGCGTGCCCGGGGGACGCACCACCTTCTGCTTTGGAAGTAGTACCAACGAAACTTCCACATCAACCGGGCGTGTGCTGTTACCAATACCGGGAGCTGGGTAGCCGCTCATCGGATCCACCGGACCGAAAGACGTATCCCCATCACCGGGAAGTAAATAGAACTTATCAAAGAGCGGGTACCCGTCGGAGTCGTGAATCCCTGGGGTAAAAACGGCTGCCGTAGCGCAAAACGAATTAAGAAAAGTCTGGATCGTATCGACAAATTGCGGAACAATTTCGCCTAAAACTGGCCCGATGTCTGGCCCGTCATCCGGCAATCCCTCGCCCCCGCCCGCTTGGTAAGCCCACCCATCAACGTACGCACCGAGTCGTCCTGTCTCATCAAGGAAAAACAAGTAATAGAAAGCAATCCACCCGTCGTTGTCGACGGTTCCAATTCCCCTGTTGATGTGGAAATTGAAGGCGATTTGGTTCAGTAGATCCGAATCCTGATGCCTGCCCGGGCCCTTGCCGTAGTAAGGAACATAGCGCCACTCCATCCAGCCCGCGCGTATGTCCGAACTACGATAACCGAAGTGAACCATGGCGCTTGAGATTAATACCATGAGGGCGCCCCCGTTGGCATTGGTGCTCACTCCTCCAATCTCCGGTGCAATATCAATCAAAAACAGAAAATCCGCAGAATTGAATCGGCTGTAAAGGTCGATAAGAAACTCTCGCGCCTCCCGGGCGACAAACAGGGTACTCGTCGAACCCGAGTTTGATTCTGATTCAGAGAACGTCGCAAAGAGCTGTGCAACATTCGTGAACGTAAAGTTTCCACGAAGGTCCGTTTGATCAAAAACGTAGGTGGATGTCAGGGCCATACAGATTGTCCTCTCCCAAAATTCGACTCCGACCATCTTGTTTGTGCCAACATGGCGTCGAGTTGCCAGTGAAGCCCATTGGAGGCTAGTGAATGCAAGTCGGTTGGCGTTTCACCATAAAGTAAAAAATCTCAAAATAACTGTTCCGCCCCAGGTGGCTTTGGGCTGGAAGGCACCAGAAAGACAGGCGTCGTATTGAACATCAGGGTGCAGGAAGCAGAGAAGGTGAGTCTGGAGGAGATTCGCCGGTTTGTCGAAGCCACCGAAGCAATCCGGTTTGCGGGGGGAAGAAGCGAGAACAGGTTCACCGCTGGATAGAGCGGGTGCTCTGCCAACAGTAGTATGCGCTTTAAGGCAATGTGGCGTGAGGTTCGCGGCATTTGCTGCCAAGCCAGTCTCGAGGCGTTGCCGGACCATAAGAACACAGCTGACAACCGGTCTGTCCTGCCTTAGGCGAATGTGGATTGACGTAAATCGCCGAAGCACTCATCGACAAGACGATAGGTCCCCGCAGTCGGCCACGCGTTACTAATCACGCAACCACGGCATCGGGGCGTGACACGCTGACATTCTCCGCGGAACCGAGTCGTCTTCGATCTGCGCGGCTTACGAGAAACTCGGCGAATATCAAGCATGCCCCGATCGCAGCCACATTGTAGACGGCGGCACCCCACGTTGCCTGATTGTGCAGTCGGATAAAAATAGGAGGTATTTCTACAAAACCTTCAAACAGCAACAGCATCAACGCAAGAAGCCTGGCGGCCAGGACATCCATAATTCCTAAACAAATTGCACTTCCTGCCAGGATGAACGCGATTCCCGTCAGCCCCGCCCAAAAATATCCAAACGACATCCAGTGCGGCACGATGCTCGCAAAGACGCGAATGCTGGTGAGGTGAAATAAGCCGAAGATGACAGGAGGCAATCCCAGCATCCAACGTGCGGCGATAGCTGCTCTCTTTTGCAACAGGGAATCCGCTGAGGCGGTGGAGGCGTAAACGATTGCTGCCGGAGCGGCCAGCATTACCTGTTGAGCGAGTCCGAAAGAGATGCCGACGAAGACGGCGGCTCGCCAGCCATACGCATGAATTCCAGCAGAGTACCGAGGTAGCCAAAATGCCGCAAAAATCAAGTAGGCGATGGCGCATGCCGCGGCGCCAATCCTTGCGCTGCGCCGCCACAAAATTTCGAGACCCGCTGCGACCAGCCAGACGCCCGCGACGTAGGCCAGTATGTATTGACCAGGAAAATTCTTGCCTAGAGATTGGATGGGCTGATGAGAGGCATCGAAGGCGCCCCAGGCGATATCCAGAATGCCGGTGAGGGCAGTGCCCACGCCATAGAACCAAACTCCAACTTTCATCGGTTGATCTCCCATGAGTCACTTACGAGAAGCCAGAACCCGGTGACGATACATGCGTTCTCGACTTCAGAACTGATAGTATGGCCGCAGTGGTACATCGAACAGAGCCATTTTCGTAAAATCTATTGGACCATTTGAGATGCCCAAAGCCGTCAGCTCATTCGAGCTCACTCTCAAAAGCCGGGCGCGCCATCAGACCCTCACGAATTGGTTGTATGGCGAACTGCGCTCTGCCATTCTGGAAGGTCGGCTCGCGCCCGGCGCCAGGCTGCCGGCATCCAGAGATTTCGCCGGCCAGTATGAACTCTCCCGGGGTACAGTCGTCAGCGTTCTGGAGCGTTTGCAAGCCGAGGGGTATATCACCTCCCGTGTCGGATTCGGTACCTGGGTCAATCGTGTAGAGGCGCCTCCTCCGGCCCGCCAGGCAACCACGACACCGGCATACATTCGTCGCGTCGTTTCGACATATAAACGGCCCCAACCCTGGGTCGACCTGGCTTTTGTTGACGCGATCCGCCCCTTTCGCATCGGGGTTCCAGCCATCAACGAATTCCCATCCGAGGTTTGGGGACGTATTGCCGCAGACCGGGCGCGTAATTTCAGGTCATGGTTAAAGAAAGAGGCTGATCGGCGCGGATATCGGCCATTGCGCGAGGCAATCGCCGAGTATTTGCGCACGTCCCGTGGCGTGCGGTGCACTGCGGAACAAATCGTCCTCGTTTCCGGAATACAACAGGCGCTCGACCTGTTGGCACGGCTGCTCTTGAAAAAGAGCGATCCGATATGGATGGAGGATCCTGGATATTTCGGAGCCAGAATCGCATTCGACAATGTCGGAGCCAGGATGATTCCAGTACCAGTAAATGAAGAAGGGCTGTCTGTTTCCGCCGGAATTAAGATCTGTCCGGATGCGAAGGGCGCGTACGTAACGCCGGCTCACCAATTCCCGCTGGGGGTAACCATGTCGCTGGAGCGGCGGATGGCCCTTCTTACCTGGGCCTCGCGCGCCGGCGCTTTTGTGATTGAAGACGACTATGACAGCGAGTATAGGTTTGAGGGACCGCCGCTGCCTGCCCTGCAAAGTCTCGACAATCACTCCAGCGTTATCTTCATCGGATCGTTCAGCAAGACGCTATTTCCAGCTTTACGCGTCGGCTACGTGGTATTGCCCGCGCCGTTAATAGATTTCTTCCTGGGTTTCCGTTACCGAACCGATTTCCGGAATTCATCCTTTGACCAGGCGGTGCTTTGCGATTTCATCGTCGATGGGCATTTGGCGCGTCATCTGCGGAGGATGCGCAACCTGTATGCGGAGCGCCTCGCAGCGCTCATGCAAGGAGCCACGCAACATCTGGGTGGATTGCTGGAGATCTCGAACGTCAGGGCAGGCCTCTACACGATCGGGTACCTCAAGAATGGAATGGCTTCACGACAGGCGGAAAAGTTGGCGGCGGCCCAGGGTGTTGAGGTTCTTGCCATCGATCGATGCATCCTGAGACGTTCTGATCCAAATGCTTTGCTCCTCGGCTTTGGCGGGTTCGACGAGCTTGCGATACGGCAGGGACTCATTCGACTCGTAAAGGCACTGAGCTAGCCCGACCGCGGGACATGAGACCTTTCTCTCAACGAATGCGTAATCGCCATAAGCGGCCAATCGCTTCCCATTTTCATTCAGGTGGTCTGGAGTTTTCTTATCTCGGTCAGGATCTTGATGAGGCGGATGGAGAGTCTGAGGAGACGATTGCGCGCATTACCGTTAGGGAGAGAACGGCGGAACATCTCCATGACGTGCTGAGCGGCGACTAAGGAGTCGATGAGGCCATCGATGCCTGTACGAACTGGTGCGGTAGATGTTTTGGGTTGTGGAGCCAGATGCCTAGGCTTGGAGCGAGCCAACTGGAACTCACGTTCGAGATCGGTGAGGGCGACATCGACGTAGCGCATGGTCATACCTGGATCGACGTGGCCGAGTAGTTTCATCAGGACGGGGAAGCTGACCCCGGAGCGAAGCATCTCGGTGGCGTAGGTATGCCTGAACTGGTGGGGGACGATACGCGTAGAGAGTCCGAGGGAGTGGCAGACCTGATGAAGGTAGTCGCGGAGTGGAACGAGCAGAGCCACTTTGCTTCCAGGGCGCGCCAGAAGCCGTCCATCGGCAGGCAGAGGATCCAGGGAGCGGAAGAAGCGCAGCCGTTGGACGAGATCACGGCCGAAGGCATCGATGGGTACCATGCGCTCGGTCTTGAGTTTGCCGAGGGGAACATGGATGGCCCATTGGTTGGGGCCTGTGGCGCGCAGGCAGTCATAGGACAGGTCGACGCATTCGCCGATACGCATGCCGGTCGAGCGGAGCAGGAGGAAGACATTTCCGCCAAGATCGTTGCGACGCATGAACTCCTGCTGGAGGAGTTGATCCTGCTCGGCGGTGAGCGGCCGTGGCAGAGTGTGAGGCGAGCGCGGAATATCCTCGCGCAGCAGCAAGTGAGCCAGTTCAGGGAGATGGCTGGTGCGAGCCAGTTCATGGAAGATGGTGCGCAGAGCAAAGAGGCGTCCGATGCAGGTTGCCGCGACCAGAGGCGGAGTCTGGCCGCGCAGGTGCGCCATCCATCCGAGGATATGAGGATCGCGGTGCAGTTGTTCGAGACGAGTAATCTTCGGATATTCTGCGCCGAGATAGACAAGGAAGCTGCGCACCACGATGTTGTAGTTACGCTTGCTGGACGGGGTGAGTGCGGTGCACAGAGACTCGACCGTATGCGCGAAGAGCGGCGCCAGCGGATGCTGGAGTGGAGCACGGCGCCAGCGCATCACGGGATCCTCGGTTGAGGATGGATGCACTGTGCTGTCGCGCGGGCGTACTGCAGGTAGACGTCCTGCGGCGAGACCTTCACATAGTGCAAGGTAGTTTCGATGTCGGCGTGGCCCATCAGCTGCATCAATGCGGGTAGGCTGATGCCGGCGCGCACCATATCGGAGGCGAACGTGTGTCTGAAGCGGTGGGGATTTGCCAACTGGACACCGGTAGTGCGGCGATGATGGCGGAACAGGGAACGTAATCCCGCGGGTGTCATACGTTGGCCACGAGCGGGCCCTTTCAACACCACGAACAGTGCCGCCGAGCAGGGATCGGGCCGCTCCACGCGGAGATAGTGATCGAGCAGTTGCGTGGTTTCCGGCGCCAGTGGCAGCAAGCGTAGCTTGTTCCCCTTGCCGCGCACCCGAAGCTGCCCTTCGGATAACAACACATCATCGCGATTCAAGGCCATGACTTCGACGGAGCGGAGCCCATGCAGGAGCATCAGACCGACGATGGCCAGGTCGCGGGCGTTTCGAAAACTGGACCAGAAGCGTGCCACTTCATCGACCGAGAGCGGAACGATGTTGAGCCGTGGTTCCTTGATGCGCAACCTGCTGAGCTCGAAGCGGGGGCGTCCCAGACCCATCGGCCTGCGGTGCAGGTAAATCTTATGGAAGCCATGCGCCACCTGACAGGGAGCATCGGGGAACTGATTGCGGATCGCACGATCGGCACAGTGCGACGCGATCGTTGATGGTGGTGGCAGAAGGCGGAGGCTGCCGGCTCGACTGGAAGCGCAGGTAATCGAGCAGAGTTGATTCGGTGAGATCTTGCTGGGAGATATCGCCAGTGTGATGAACGCTCTCCCACCAGCGCACGAAGTGCAGCAGGCTGTGCGCGTAGCTGTACAGGGATTTGTCGGCCAGCCGGCGGACATGCTCACGATCGAGATACCGATTGATCCACGCCACTTCCCGACCGGTATCCTGCTCGATCACGCGCATGGGGCTGCGCGCACCTGATGATGCGGGCTGACGAATCACGCGGAACTTCATGGCTGGGCAGCCTCCAGCAGAGACCGGAACTGTCCCGCGTTCCCACCCCCAACGAAGAACGAGTTTGGATCGTAACCGTGTGGCAGCAGGACGCGAAGGGCCATGATGCCGTGTGCGCCAAGGCGATGGGCCAGTCGCTCTGCAGCCCGCTGTCCGCTCTGGTTGGCGTCGACATCGAAGGTGAGATAGACGGTGCGTTGGCCATCACACAGTTGGTGGAACTGGGCGTCATTCAGATGGGTGCCCAACGAGCAGGTCGCGTTCTGAAAACCGGCCTGGCGTAACGAGCCATAGTCGAATAGTCCTTCGACCAGGATGACTTCGTCATAATGGCGCACCTTTTCCCATGCATACAAGCCGCCCTTGCAGCCGGGCAGGAAACGATGGGCGAAGGCAGAGCCGATGCTGCGGCCGTAGAGGTTGACGATGTGCTCGCCCTGACGCAACGGGAAGACGATGCGCTGATAAAGAGCATCCGCGCCCTGTGCGTTGATAAGACCGGCTGTCCGCAAAAGTTCGAAGGAATAACCTTGCGCTGTGAGATGACGACGCAGATTTCCGCCGGGCGCATAGCCGATGCCCAGTTCTCGAATCAAGGCAGGATGGTAAACTCCGCGTTGCCAGAGATAGCCGAGCGCCTCCGGATACTGATCCAGTTGGTGCTGATAGAAAGTGGCCGCCTGTTCGAGCACTGCGATTGCATCTTTTTCTCGAGTGGCCGGTGGATCGAGATAAGCAAGGCCTTCGTGGAAGGCCAGGTGATGTGAGAGCTGGAGGAAGCGCATCAGATCGCCGCCCTGCCCGCAGCCGTGGCAGTAGAAGACATCCTTGTGTGTGTTGACGTAGAACGAGGGCCGGCTCTCCTCATGCAGCGGACAGAGACCCACATACTCCCAACGGCCCGCAGGCCGGCCAATCCAGTTCTGTTGCCGCAGGTACTCCAGCAGGGGCATTCGCCGTCTGCGTGTCTCGACATCTTGGCTCACGCTTTTTTCCGCCTCTGGAACCCAGTCTGGGACGACTCCTCTTCGGTTCCCAGGCAAGGATGGTGGGCGAGCGGATTTTTTATACGCGCATGGGCCAGAGGACTTCGAGAGCCGAAATGATCCAGGGCAACGGTGCTGCTTTCTGCACGCCAGGCTCACCACGCTCCAGCCAGTGAGCCACGCGAGTTAAAGTGTGGGAAAGAAATGAAAGTGCCGGCTGAGAACAGTCCAGACCCTTCGACCAGCGGCGAACCGTGGAGGAATCCGGCACGCGATCCGCATCCTTGAATCTCGACACTGCTCTTTCCCATGAACAGTGCTCCACAAAGCGCCGCAGCAATGTGTGGCAGCGCGCCACCAGGCTGTAATGGGTGTAAGGGAGTGAGTACACCGGCAGGAAGGTGAAGGTCCTTCCGCACTTGATGCAGCGGCCCCGGCGAATCCCGATCCAGTCGTGATGCTCGTCGTGCGCCTGCTTGCGGCGGCGCCCGTGACCGATGATCGTATCGCTCTCACAAACCGGACAATGGCGTAAGATGATTTCGTCGCAGTCTTCCGTCCAGCCGGCTGCAGCCCTGTCCAGCGAGACGGAAACTGGGACAAAGAGGATCGTTACCTCACAGGGGTTCTGCTCCAGGCGTGACCCGCCAAGATCTCAGCTGGAAACAGAGCCCCGCCTCCTGAAGAATCCAACTGAAAGAAAATATAGCTTCTTATAAACAGCTCTTGAGAGTTGATTCAGATTTTTGGCCGGTTATCTCCGCCAATGCACTCATCGACAGCGGATCAATACTAGAACGTCGGCGGGTGCTGAACAGGATATGCTACCCGAACCCGGCACCGACGGCAGATGCGGTGGCGCAAATGCGTACCCGAAATTGACCATCGTGGATACGCTTGCGGACTAGTCGCGGATGTTGAGATACTACCCGCCGCCCGGTTTCCGTCGCAGCCGCAGCCGTAGCGCTGAGAACGCTAGCTTGCAGAAACTCTCGTCGATTGATTGTTATGGATGGCTCCGGTCCTGGAAGCTTGAAAAAGCCTCAGGTGCGAGGGGGGAATAGGCGGTGCAGAATGGCAATCGGCCAACATCTTCCATCCTGATGCACGATAATGTCAACGATCGTTCCTCACCTGTGTACCCGGGAGATCTCGCGTCGCCTATCTGGATCATACGATCGCGTACCTGGTCACGGCTTGGTCTTATCGAGGAGGAGTAGCTGGGTGCAAAAGGTTAGGAGGACCGTGTGAGCAGAAAGATCAGCCGGCGCGATGTTCTGAAATCAACAGCTGTTGGCATGGCCGCAATGAGCATTCCGCTCGACGCCTTCGTCCTCGCCGATGCAAACAAAGAGATCGGGGATTTCGTTAAGCCGCACGATGATGCGCGTCCCTGGGTCTATTGGTTCTTCATGGACGGCAATCTGACGCGAGAGGGCATGGACGCGGACCTTGCCGCCATGCAGCGGGCCGGCCTCGGCGGAACCGTCTACCTGGAGGTTGGCATCGGGATCAAACCGGGGGCCATAGAGTTTATGAGCGAACCCTGGCAGATATTGCTTGGCCATGCATTCGAGACGGCGGACCAGCTCGGTCTGCAGATGGCGCTCGTGGCGGGGCCAGGCTGGTGCGGCGCCGGCGGCCCCTGGGTGGCGCCCGGACAGTCGATGCAACACCTTGTGTCCAGCCAGACAGTAGTACAGGGGCCCACCGCGTTTAACGCCGTATTGCGCCAGCCTCCTCCGCGTACGCCCTTCTTCGGTGTGGAAACCCTGTCTCCCGATCTGCTAAAAATGTGGCGAGAGTTCTACCGCGACGAGTTCGTGCTCGCTTTTCCCACTCCGCCTGCGGCCGCCACGATTGCCGATATCGACGAGAAGGCGCTCTACACCCGGGGCTCCTATTCGTCGCAGATTCCCGGTCCCTACACCCAGGGGCCATGGGTACGGCCCTTTCTGCCGAGCGGGGCCGGCTATGCGAATGTGAGCCCCGCTGGCTGCGTTGCCTCAAGCGCTGTGATAAACCTGACCGGTAAGCTATCGCCGGATGGAAGGCTGGAGTGGAACGTGCCGGCCGGGAGCTGGACCATCATGCGCTTTGGCCGCACCATCACCGGCCAGACCACGCGGCCAGCACCTAAGCCCGGACTTGGACTCGAGTCCGATAAATTCGATGCAGCCGCGATGGACGCCCACTTCGACGCTTACATCGCTCCATTACTCAAGAAGACGAAAGCACCGCAGCACCCCGGGCGTGGGCTGGTGGCCCTCCATTTCGATAGCTGGGAGATGAGCTCGCAAAATTGGTCTCCGGGCTTTCAGCTGGAGTTTAAGCGCCGTCGCGGTTACGATCCAGTCCGCTTCCTGCCGGCATTCGGCGGACTCGTGATCGATACACCCGAAGTTTCTGATCGCTTTCTTTGGGACATTCGTCAGACCGCCAATGAACTGGTCTGTGAAAATCAGGCCACAAGATTGAGCGCAGCGCGGCAAGCAATACGGGCTTTACCTGCAACTCGAACCATATGACCTGAACCCCTCGGCCGATCTCGATCTCGGCGCCACGGCGGACGTACCCATGGCCGAGTTCTGGTCGAAAACGGCGGACGCTCCGCCGACGGACTTCAGCCTGGCAGAGGCAGCCTCGGTCGGTCACACGCAAGGCCACAAGGTCATTGCCGCGGAGTCGTTCACAGCAACGATGGACGAACGAGGCCACCAGCATCCTGCCTCCATGAAGGCGCAAGGCGACTGGGCCTTCTGCCAGGGGATCAACAAATTTGTCATTCATCGCTACCAGGCGCAGCCCTGGCTCGACCGCTTCCCTGGCATGACCATGGGGACCAATGGCGGGTACGGCGTGCATTGGGAACGTACTCAGACCTGGTGGGAGTTCGTCTTCGCCTACCACCTCTATCTCACCCGGTGCCAGCAGACCCTGCGCCGTGGCTTATTTGTCGCCGACATCCTCTATCTCGTACCGGAGGGCGCGCCTAATGTATTCTTTCCTCCGCGCTCTGCCTTCCGGCCCGGCCTGTTGCCCGACCGCCGCGGTTACAACTTCGACGGATGTGCGGCAGAGACGCTGATCGCGCGGGCCTCGGTAAAAGACGGCCAAATTGTCTTTCCCGACGGCATGAGCTATCGCCTCCTGGTGCTCCCGCGCGTGGAGACGATGACCCCGCGTTTGCTCACCAAAATCATCGCATTGGTCGAAGACGGCGCCACGATTTTGGGAGCGCCTCCCCAAAAATCTCCCAGCCTTTCGAATTATCCCCACTGTGATCGTCAGGTAACCGAATTTGCCGCACGATTATGGCCCCAGGAAATGCAGGCTGAACACAGAGTGGGCCTTGGCCGCGTGATTTTGGACTCCGGGGCGTTGCACACGGTCACGGCAAACCCGCTAACACGGGCTAAGTGGATCTGGAGCGCTCAAGAAGAGGCCTCCCCGGCTATTGCCGGCGTTGTATATTTCACCCGGGAGTTTACCGTAGAGAATTCTCTCAACGTTGAAACGGCCGTCGTTACCATCACTGCGGACCAGAGCTACCGTCTATCCTTGAATAGTAGCTTCATTTTGGCTGGCAACGCCGAGCAACGTGTACGCCGTGTTGACATCTCCAGCCTCCTCCGCTCCGGTGGAAATCGGTTCACAGTTTCTGCCAGCAAGGGAAAGGCCCAGTCTGGCCTCGTTGCGTCGCTTGCCATTAGTCTGCGCGATGGGTCCCAGGCTGCCATCGAAACGGATCACCAATGGACCTGTTCGCTCAACGACGGTGGCCCCCAGCTACCCGCGCGGGAGCTGGGTCCCTACAATATGCCGCCGTGGAATCTCAATGACGCCTCCATCGAACAGGAAGATATCTATCCCAGTTACGCTTTAGCCGCGGAGTCGCTGCGGCGGATGGGCATCGAAAACGACTTTGAATCAGACGCGCCCCTGCGCTCTATCCATCGCAAAGATGGCGGCGAGGATTTTTATTTCATCGCCAACGGCGAAGACCGGCCGCAAGAGGCCCACTGCCGCTTTCGTGTGACGGGCCGCCAACCGGAGTGGTGGGATGCCGTCACGGGAGAGGTCCGCGATCTGCCGGAGTTTACTCAGGGCGGCGGCCGCACCGGGATACCCATGCGCCTGGAACCCTTCGAGAGCGGCTTCATTATGTTCCGCAAGCCGGCGTCCCGGAATTCCTCCGGCCGTGGAGCAAACTTTCCACGCTATGTAACCGTCACGGCACTTGCGGCGCCCTGGAATGTCGGTTTTGATCCGAAATGGGGTGGCCCGCAGCGGATCGTTTTCTCTCAGCTCGAAGACTGGAGCAGGCGGCCAGAGCCCGGAATCCGGTACTACTCCGGAAAAGCGACCTACAGGATTTCCTTCGATTGCGATCGGCTCGACTCCGCGATGCGGTACTTTCTCTCTCTGGGCCGCGTCGCTAATATAGCCTCTGTAAAAATCAACGATCGTGACCTGGGAGTTGTGTGGTGCGAGCCCTGGCGCATCGCTATCCCCGCAGCTCTGCTGCAGCCACGCGGGAATTCTCTTGAGATTGTGGTTGCCAACCTCTGGATCAACCGCTTGATCGGAGACAGCAATCTGCCTGAAGAACAGCGGTTTACCTGGATCACCGGCAATCCCTTCCATCCCGGCGACTCGCTCCTGGAATCCGGATTGCTCGGACCGGTCACCCTTCAGGCATCACCCGCAAGTCACGGGTAGCACGTCATTTCACATCAGCATGCAGTCATAATAAAAATCCGACTTGTCCAATTAGCCCTTCATCGGTCGCTGGCAATGCCAAGGCTTGATTAGCACCTGCGTGAGAGAACTGCAGAAGAGGATCAAGCAGCTCCCTAGGCCCGGAGGGCCGGCCCGCCAAACGTCAGCCCAGCCCGGAAGGGCTGGGTGCGAATCCGGATGATGATCGGGCCTGCCCCGCCTGCCCCGGTTTACCGTGGGGCCTGCCGTGGGAGCGCCGTAGGTGCGGCACCTTTTGCTTCTGTTACGACTCGAAGGATCGGTCGCGGATTCAAATCGCCCAATAAAATCAACCCAACATAGTCGACCAACCCGCTACTTTGGACAGTCATGAAAAAATAGAACGACGCATTCTCACTTGGCAGCGTCAGAGCCGCCGTAATCGAAGCTGATTTCCGACTGGACGGGAAGTTTTTCCGTGGATTGGTGCGTCGCATGCAACGGGTCTAGCGAAAAGTGCGTATACACCCCAGCCGCAGTCAGACGTACACGATGCCTTCCTGGTTTGACTTCAGAAAGATTAAGTTTGTATCCAGATCCCGTGAGAGCCGGTGCAACGACCTTTCCATCCAACTCCATGGCAAAGCTGCTTGGCTCTTTACCCAGGTACGCCCAGCGGAGATCAATCGTGCGGATCGATGCCTTAACTGTTGTTGTCGGGCCGGAAAGGGCGAGCACGGTAATGCCGGGTGTCGCGCCGCGATAGAGAGAGATGATAGCGCGAGTCAGATTGTAATAGTAATAGCCCCAGCCGCCGCAGCCTCGATAGGCACAGGCCGTCAACACCGTAGGTTCCATGTCGTCGCTTAGTTGCAGATTGTATTCATCGCCATAGAGCTCCTGCACTTGCGCGGGCTTGGCCCGGGCTGCCCCCTGGCCCCAGTAATCCCTGGGCATACCATGACCGTTTTCCTGCCCCGCAAATTCGTTCCATTGATGTACCTGGATGAACTTGGGTCTGTATACAAATGCGGCCTTCCAGCTTTCCAGAAACGGTACCCCGTGGTCCCTTGCGATTGCGGAGGGTGCAGTCCAACCTTGCCCCGGAAAGCGGAACGCTGAGGGTGTGACAACAATCTCTTCAGGTCTGCCCTCGTGGGATGTAAGGATTTGCGGAATCACTCCGTCCATCCACGACCACATGCCACATCGCTCGGCGTGATTGTCCTGAAGCTGCGTTGACATCCATCGGACGGTCCAATCCTCTGCATGCAACGCGTGAGCTGCCAGATCTTTGGGAAGCTGAGCGCAGGGATCGGGCGGCCAGTAGAGAATCGTCAATATAGGCTTCCCGCCATCGTATAGCCACAGATCTTTGTACTCCGGGCGGTCAAGATAGTTGGCTTTAAGCCAGGCGAGCATGCCATTCAGCCGTGCGACCCCGTTGGGGACCGGCGGTCCGTTTTGCAGTCCGATCATGAACACCAGTTTGGGCGCGTACTTGCCCTCCCGGTGAAGCCGCACCGCGGTTTGAAAGAGCACGGCCGTCTTCTCTTCCAGTCTCTGCGTGTCGCTTGTGTGTTGCTCCCAGGCCGGTTTTGCCCAAAGCATGTTACTCCAGTCGATCAGGAGCCAATCGATGCCCAGCTGCCGAAAAGCTTCGTAGTGATTGGCAACCGTGGTTGCATCCGTCGTGTACTTTCCGAGGATAGGCACAGCCTCAGCGGTCTTCCAGGACTGAGGACCATAGAACCATTGCTCATACTGGATTCCGATGAGGGAACCGGCGACGTTATCGGCGTCCAGCCTACCCGTCCGAGGGCTCGACGTTTGCTGGGCGAGGGCGCAGCCCGTCACCAGCAACATGACAATCCCTACGAAGTTCAACGACTGGAAACGTGAGCTTACTTGAGGACGGCGGGTAAGGGGGCGGCCTCCATTGAAAAACCAAAGCGAAATAAGAGACACGATGGAACTTAGCTCCAAGGGGACGTCGACTTCGGCGATCTCAATCCCTGCTCCAGTCGCGGAGAGCCGCCACGTAACGGCTCCGCCTATGCCGGCTGTACCTCCGGTGACGATGATGTTGTTGTGATGAATCCTCTGAACGAATCAAGGCAATTCGCTCAAAAGAGTGTTGACAGTCTTCCGTCACGGTGGGTAATCTCCCTGCTGCAAGCCATTAGATACTTTGTTTCTCATTTGGGTCAAGAGCTTCGGCAGCTATTGGCGAAACGCCACTTCTCAGACCAGGGTGGCGGAGTCCATAAAAGCAATACACGGTTCTTTTTGAGGCGCGACATGACGAAGACAACGGGTTCCTCGAACTTACTGTGGCCAAACGCAAATTCGCTGGCCATCATATTGTGCCTACTGCTGTCACTGTTCTCTGTGGGACGCGCTCATGCGCAAGCCGCGGGAACGGGAACAATGCAAGGCACCGTGCAGGACTCGTCGGGCGCCAACATCGGCGGCGCCACGGTGACAGCAACCAATAACGGAACTGGTTTAAAGTCCACGCAGAAGACCTCGAGCGCTGGCACGTATGTGCTCTCGGCTTTACCGCCAGGCGATTACAACCTGGAGGTGAGCATGCCCGGGTTCGCACCCTACCTCCAGGAGCACATAACCCTTGACGCTCTCACCCAACTCGGGCTGAATGTTTCTCTCAAGGTCGGGTCGGAGCAGCAGAGAGTTGTAGTGAGTTCAACAGAGCTGCCCGACCTTTACACCGAGAACGGGACGGTTGAAAATACCATTCCTCAAGCGACCTACGAGTCCTTGCCAATTGCCATGAACGGCGGTCCCAAGAGCCCGGTAGCGTTTTTGAACCTGGTCCCGGGAGTTTCCCAGCCAGGCGGAGGGGACCCGTTCGGTCTCGATTTCAACGGTGGGACCGGAGTGTCAGCCCAGATCTATATCAACGGACTTCCGTTGGTTTCTTCAGAGTTACAGGGAGGCTGGGAAAACCTCAGTACAATCACCACCGAAGACATCGATCAGTTTCAAGTCATTACCAGTGGTGTTCCGGCCTTTTACGACGGCCAGGGAATCGCCAACCTGGTGTACAAATCGGGAACGAACCACTTCCACGGCGTTGCTTTCGAAAACATCCGCAACACCGCGTTTGATGCCAAGGGCTACTTCACCAGGGGACCGACGCCGGTTGAGCATCAAAATGAATACGGCGGCGCTGTAGGCGGGCCCATTTGGCGGGATCGCATCTTTTTCTTCGGCAGCTACGATGGATTCAAGGTTGTGACCGGGTCGAGTCCGACGTTCGTCACCATCCCTACGGTGGCAGAACGGACGGGCGACTTCAGCGCGTTTCCAAATGTCATCTACGACCCACGAACAACCACCACGGTCAACGGTGTCACCACGCGAACGCCCTTTCCCGGTAACCAGGTTCCCGTCAGCTCAGCAGTAGCGGCAAAGATTCAATCTTTTCTGCCAACGCCACAGAATTCCAACCTGAGCAACAACTACTTCAATACCTACACCAACGGAACCACCCAGAAGGCTTATCTGGCAAAGGTGGATGCAGATTTAAGCCACGGCAACCGCGGCTCTTTTCTCTTCTCGAGAAGCACGAGTGTACCGCTCTCCCTGGGTACGGTACTGCCTGTGCCCTATAGCAGTGCTCGCACTTCGCAGGCCATACAATATATTGCGCAGGTCAACGACACTCAGGTCATCACTCCGAAGTTGCTAAATCTGCTTGGCATTAACTTCCTGCGGGTTTCGTCGGTGAATGACAATCCCACTGCGGGTGGTGGCTGGCCGGCCAAACTCGGACTGACTGGTCTTCCCGACGGGCAATTAACCGATATCTTCCCCATGGAAAGCTTTAGCGGTCCGAATTCTCCCACGGGTTGGGACCAGGGAAATACTGGATTTGCTGAAATTCCCGCATCCGAGGTCATCCAGGATAACCTCCAGTGGGTCAAAGGAAGGCATAGTTTCACCTTTGGCGGTCAGCTCATCTATCAACAGGAAAACCTTCAGTTACCTAGCCAGTGGAACAACGGTCTGGTTTTCAATAACAGTGAGACGGGCGGTTTCCTCACCACCGGCCCCAACGCCGGATCACTCGATCCCACCACCGGCAACGCGTACGCCAGTTTCCTGATGGGGCTGGTGGACAATGCAAGTTTCCTGGATGCATCGGTGCAAGGAACCGGCGGCCGCTGGCAAAATTACGCATTGTACGCACAGGACGATTGGAAGGTGACCCCGCGACTGACCGTCAACTTAGGTCTTCGTTATTCAATACCGAAGCCCTTCACCGAAATCCAAAATCGCACCTCCTGGTTCAATCCAAATTTTCCTAACACCGCTGCCGGCAATGCTCCGGGCATCATCCAGTTCGCCGGCCATGGCCCTGATTCCTGCAACTGCCGTACCAATGTAGCCACTCACTACCTGACCTTCGGGCCGCGAGTAGGTTTTGCGTATAGGGTGACACCGGTTACCGTCGTTCGTTCTTCCTTTGCAATCGTTCATTACAATGGTGCAGCCTTGGGCGGTAATGGTCAGCAGCAGGGAGTAGGGCTCCAGGGTTACTCTGCTGCACCGACCTTCTCTACCGGCGACGGCGGCATAACGCCCGCCTTCCAACTGGATAACGGGATACCTGCTTACCAGCATCCGCCATTCTTCTCGCCAACCCTTGCTACCGGGTACACGACGGAGATGCCGGGAGACAACGGAAGTTATTCCTACGACCGTCCTAAGACAGCGGGCCGTTCTCCATACACGGAGCAGTGGGCTCTTACCCTGGAAAGAGAATTTCCTGGCTCGTTCGTGGTTAATCTTACTTACGCCGGAACAAGTAGCCACTTTGCCGGCTTGGACGGAGGCGTCGGCATTTACTCCAACCAGGTTGAGCCAAGTTACTTCAAGCTCGGATCATTACTGAACCAACCATTGAATGCGACCACCCTGGCGCAAGCGAATGCGATCATACCCGGTATAAAGATCCCCTTCTCCAATTTTGTTGGGTCGATTGGCCAGGCATTGCGGCCCTTCCCACAATATGACGCTCTGGGCAGCACGTTTGAAGGACCCGACCCATGGTCCAATTTTGGAACACAGAGCTACAACGCTTTGCAGGCAACCATCACTCACAGCTTCAAAAATGGACTTTATCTGCTCGCATCCTATGCCTGGAGTAAAGAGATGGATGAAGGCGGCGATAGCGTTCAATTCTTTGGTGCGGACGCGCGCTCGGCCTATCAGTGGAATAAGGAGAGAAGTGCCGGTTACACCGATACTCCGCAAGCTCTGACCGTTACCGAGGTTTACGAACTGCCGGTCGGCAAGGGCAAGACGTTCAACGTGAGCAATCGGGTTCTTGACGGGATCGTCGGCAATTGGCAGATTTCCGGAATTGAGTCGTACATAGAAGGGCAACCGCTTACGAGCATCGCGGCGGCGTGTACCAACAACCCCTATGGGGGACACAAGGGCGTCATTGGGAACGGCACCAGCGGTTGCTACGCGGATTACGCTCCCGGAAGCCCTGCAGTGAAGCTGGCGAAGATCGGCAGCGGATTACCCGGAATGACTCCATACTTCAATGTGAATGCTTTTGCGAACCCGGCCCCTTATTCGTTTGGAAACACGCCACGAACTCTGGCGGATCGTTCTCTTCGCAATCAGACTTACAAAAATGAAGACATAGCCTTGTCGAAGACGTTTCCCATCCGTGAAAGCATGAGACTGCAAATCAAGGCGAATGCGTTCAACATTTTCAATCGCTCGATATTTGGCGGCGTGAACACCGATATCACCACGCCTAGCTTCGGCCAGGTGAGCAGCCAGTCGAACTCGGCCCGAAAACTACAGTTAGAGGGCTATTTCCGCTTCTAGCTTCTGAAGAGCTGGTTTGCTGGCTGGGGCTGGAATCTCTTCGGGTTCCAGCCCCAAACCACGTTAGAGCGAGTTTCGCAAGATCGGAGTTTTGCGATGAAGATGATTGCTTTTGCTTGTTTCCTGCTCGGCTTTTGCCTGCACGCCTCAGGGCAAGCCATCCCGGACGTCACCTGCCCGGTCGAGGACTTACCCGTCAAGGCTGTGGTCGCGTGGCAATTTCCGCAGATACAGAAGCAGGTACAGGTGGTAGTGCTGCGTGACCCTGCCGGTGAACAGGAAGCTCGTTTCGACCTGACCCACGGCGCAAGCCTGATCTCCCTCCGCTACTCGGGGCATGAGATGCTCTTCGGCCAGACGGCGGGCGCGAGTGTTTCCATGTTTGCTCCAACCCATAGCAAGGATCCGGAATTGAAAGACGTTAGCCAGTATTGGGCGGCTTATAGTCCCGACCAGGGCGGCTCCAGCATGGGCATTCCAGCGGTTGTCACGGGCATCAGTTGCGTTGGCAACGGGAGCATGCGCGCTTTTGCCATGATGGAGGATCGGGGCTCGGACAACTCGTTTCAGAAGAACGCACTGCTGGGAGTAAGTGGCGGCCACATCAGCAACAACTACCCTGCCGGGTATGCGACCCGATTCTCAATTGAGACCAATGCTAGCTGGGTCCCAAATCCAGGCGGGTCACCGCATTTCTATCTAAAGCTTGATCAATCCGTGGTCAACGTTGCTCCTGAGAGTACCGGCCCGTTGGAGTGGTACCTGAACGTGGCGGCGCCTTGGAGCTTCGAACATGAGGCCAGCTATCCCGAGAAATGTCTGGATAAGACGCCGTGCTCGGGCAAGGAGATGCGAGCGCTTGCCAGCGGCCGATACCAGGACGCAGCCCGGACCGATGGCATCGCGATGGTGGTGCCTACGTCGGGTTGGCGCACCCCACGCGCTTACTATCGACCGATCGCCGAGTACGTGGTGCTGCTTTATAACGCGGTCTGGGCCGCGCCCCGCAGGACCTTCGCCTCTGTGCTCGAGCAATCGATGCAGGGAACCTCGGCCCGGCGGTTCTCCTGGTATATTTGCGCCGGTTCCTGGCAGCAGACGCGCGCGTTTGCCGAGTCACAACCTGCGCCGGACAAGGCGGTCGACCAGGAAGCCCCGGAGCCAGCTGCCACCGCCGCCACCGCAGAGGCGAATCCGATCGCCTGTACTTCCTCCGAGTTCAAGCCGCAGCTGAACCAGACGGACCAGGCTGTGCTGCTGCGCGACCCCGCGGGCGAACAAACGGCAACCTTCGATATTACGCAGGGCGGCGCCCTGGTTTCTCTCCTCTACAGCGGCCAGGAGCACATCTGGAAATACAACGGGGGAGGCCTGCTGCAGATGGCCTTTCACAATCACAAGCAGGGTGCATGGGCAGGCGACTACAACCCCACGCAGGCAGGAGATGGAAGCGCCAACTCTCCCGTGACCGGAATCGCCTGCCATAACAATCGCAGCCTCGATCTCTTAACCAGCATGCTGGACTTCAACCACAACAACGGCTTTTACCCCAAGGCGATTGTTGCGGTATGGAACGGGCGAGTGAACGATATGATACCGCTCAGCTATGCCTCGCCTTATTTGCTGGAAACCCATGCTGATTGGGTGCCCAATCCTAAGGGCGCGCCCGCTTACTATCTTCGTCTCAAAGAGCGGCTCATCCACGTGGCGGATGAGCAGATCGGCTCGTTTGCCTTCGACTTTGCTTCTTACAATCCGTGGGAGTTCAAGACGAGGGCTATCAGCCCGGAAAACTGCCCATGCACTACGAGCCGGACGTCCTCGATCGTTGGCGGCTGGTACAGGGATGAGCAAAGGGTTGTCGGGTTGGCCGTCGCGATGCCAGCCAGCAACTTTTCCGGCAAAATGATCAGCGGCGGATTTAATAGCGACTTTATGTGGCGCAACCGGAGCTTTCATCTCGGTTCTGACGAAGCATTAGATGGCATCGCCGCCAAGGACTTCATCTGGTATGTCTTGCCAGGCTCTTGGGAAAACGCGAAGAGCTTCGCGGCGAGCATGCCTTAGCCGGCATTGTCCGAGATGATGGATAGGATAGCCAAGGGACCGGAAGACGTGAAAAAATCAGTTAGGGCCGTAGATGAACTGCCATGAATGTGGGTGACCTACAGGGTTTTCCATTGGCGTTCATCCGCATCCATTGGAGGCGCTGGGAGGACTACGAGATGCGGAAAGGGCTTACGAGAAAACCACAACGGGACGAGCCCGCGACCCAAGGCAAGAACTACATAACTCGGGGCGGGCTGCAGCGCCTAAGAGATGAGCACAGGTTTCTG
Source organism: uncultured Acidobacteriaceae bacterium (assembly GCA_963838445.1). GTDB lineage: Bacteria > Acidobacteriota > Terriglobia > Terriglobales > Acidobacteriaceae > PALSA-350. The sequence continues at coordinate 54,697 of CAWIRT010000059.1, read as the reverse complement.
CTCACCAGGGACCGCCCGGCCGTGGCGGAGGTGGTGGCCTGGGCTGCCGGCAACGGCGATCGCAGTGAAAACGCCGACTATCAGTACGGCAAGCGGCGGCTGCGGCAGATCGATGGGCGGATTCGCTTTCTCACGAAGCGAATCGAAGCCGCGGAAGTGGTGGACCCGGAAGCTCCGAGAGCGGGCCAGTCGGAGACGAGGGCATTCTTCGGGGCGACCGTGCGCTATGCCAATGCCGCGGGAGCGGAGCGAGTGGTGAGCATCGTAGGCACCGACGAGGTCGATCTCAACCGTAGCCATATCAGTTGGGTGTCACCTCTGGGGCGCGCGTTGATGAAGTCGGCAGCGGGTGACAGCGTGGTTCTCGAAGCCCCGGGCGGGACAGAATATCTGAGCGTGCTGGAAGTGCGTTACGAGCCCATTTCTGTGGAACCGTTCCGTGAACCATCTGGATCCGAGACCTTGGCAAAGGGACTCCCTCGCCGACGCTCACCTGACGAAGAAGAGACGATACGGCACAGGTCGTGAAAGAGCGACGGCCGTAATAGAGCGCTATCCGCTTTTGGCAAGCGGCAAGATGAGTTGAGTCCTCATAAACGCCGGAGTCGTCAGTAGTTGACAGTTCCAGGGATGATTGGTCGCTTTCGTCATTGTCTTCGTATTGCGGTCACGGTCAGCTGAGTTCTTGGGCCAGTCCGATGAGAAGCCCTTCAGGACCGCGGATGTAGCAGAGCCGATATGCGTCTTTATACTGGACTACTTCGCCCACGAGCTGCGCGCCGCGCTTGCGGAGCTTTTCAAGCGTCTCGTCGATGTCGTCCACGGCGAACATGACACGCAGATAGCCTAGAGCGTTTACCGGGGCGTTGCGGTGATCCGCGATCGCAGGCGGCGTGAGGAAGCGGGAGAGCTCGAGACGGCCGTGGCCGTCCGGCGTGCGCATCATGGCAATCTCGACGCGCTGAGCGCCCAATCCGGTGACACGTCCTGCCCATTCTCCTTCAATTGTGGCCCGCCCTTCGAGCTCGAGGCCGAGCTCTCGAAAGAAATCAACCGCCCCTCCGATGTCATCGATGACGATTCCTACGTTGTCCATCCGCTTAAGCGCCATTTATCAAATTTACAAGGTGTCGTCTGGTTCGAACAACGTACCTTTTTTGCGACGCCGATGCACGAGCGGCGGCGGTGAGCTGGAGCAAATACAGTTCCTGTTGGGACAGGCTGGTTCGCCATGACAGGCCTCCAATGTGGCCGGGCAGCGAGCTGGAGACCGGTGCGAGATTCGGCGACAGCTATCAGGATCCCTTTTTGACCTCATGTCCAGAGGCTGCAGGAAAACTGATTGGTCTGAAGGGGACGGGCTTAAGAGTGTGCGTGAGAACCCAATTCCAAGTCACCGCGCTCGTGCTTTGTATCAGGGCCCGGCTTCAGCCGTGCCGCAATGGTTGGGTTTGATGAGGGCTTTAGAGTCTGCGTGAGAACCGACTCTGGACGGAGGGCACGGCTTCCAGCCGTGCCGTAAATGTTCTGTACGGAACACGGCTTTTCAGGCTGCGGAAAAGCTCGTTTTCTGAAGGGTACGGGCTTCAGCCCGTACATAACTGCTTTTAGATGAATGTGGCTTTAGCCACTGAGGGAGCGACTCCGTCTAAGCTGAGACTTTTTCCGCAGCCTCTTCAGCCGTCCCGTAAAGGGCAGTCTGATGAGGGCTTTAAGCCCCTGGTTTTTTTCTCTGCCAGGTAAGTGTAGCGGCATGGGGACTGCTATAACAGGGACTAAAAGCCTAATACTCTTTCAACCCTTTGGCCCGACTAAAGAGGCTGCAGAAAAACTGATTGGTCTGAAGGGGACGGGCTTTAGCCCGTCTGTTATTACTCTAATGAATGTGGCTTTAGCCACTGAGGGGACGACTCCGTCCAGGCACAGACCTTTTATGCAGCCTCACAAGCGTCCCGTAAGGAGAACAAACAATGAGGCATCAATGCAGGAGCAGGTGCTGACGGATTCGGCTTCCGTCAAACCCAAAACCAGCAAAGGGAACACCCAATGGTGAAAATCAGATCAGGGAGGGGCACTCAGGCGGAGTCTTGCCTCCGTGTGCTCATTGCGCTTTAGAAGGGATTGCGCACGCGAGCCCCCGCAGCAAAATCTCTCGCTGCGCAATCAGGTCCGCGCTCGGCCTCGACCACGCCTCCCCGATCTTCTTTTGCTGATGCGGCGTCAGATGCCACGATAAGGGAGTCAGCGAGTCCGATGGATAGCGAAAGCGCACCGGCTTGACATCGAAGCCCTTGCTCATTAGAAAATCCGTCGCAAGCTGCAGCTCAAACTGTGCCCGTGCCTGTTGCGAGCTTGTCCTCACCGACTGCAACGTCTCCAGCGGGGCCGTCAGTTGCCGCTGCCAGGTCCAGCTCTCACCCGCCGCCGGCCATCCCGGCGTCGAATCTACCAGCACGATGTATACCGGATGCGTCTTGATCGAATCCCCTGCGGCCATCAGCCATTCCATCGCGCTTACCACACCGGAATTGTCGTAGTATCCGCCGTCGCCCACGTGCACACGGAACCGCGGCTCTCCCGTCGAAGCACGCGCCATTGGGGAGATCCACGCAAACGATGCCGAGAGCCGCGCCGCCGTCGCCACCGGAAGGTCCAGCCCCTTGAATGCATCCCAGAACAGGATCGATGGCAGATAGCCGCGTTGGAAGCGTGGATCCGGGGGCAGAGTGGTGGAGCTCATCAGGAAGCGCTGCCCGCTCTCCGCCGCCGTTCCGTTAAAGATCACCGCAGGCCGCGTGCCGCGCGCCACATCGTCGCTCCATTCCCCGATCGTCGGCTCCGCCGTCGACGCATGACCCGCCCAATTCCGCAGCCAGTCCCGCTCCAGCGCCCACCCTCGGTCGACACTGTTCCCCAACAGAGGTGTCATGGCGGAGCCTAGAACCGGCACTATACGTAATAGATCCGGATACAATAGTCCCCACCCCACCGAGCTCAGCGAGGAATGGTACGCATTCTGCCGGATGTCACCGAGTGCGCCGGGCGGAACCACCCCATCCTTCTCATACGATCCCACAAAATACATCGCGCCTTCGCTGCCGCCGGAGACGGCGCTCACCAGCACCAACGAGGACGTAAACCGGTTCTCACCCGGCATAACCTCGCACTCCTGCGCCAGGCCGGTCAACACCTCGGCCGTCCACGCAGCGGCGCGAATCCCTCCGCCCGATGTCGCCACAATCACAATCGGCCCGTTCGCGCTGCCTCTCCTCTGCTCCCATGCGTCAATCACCCCTGCCGGCGAACGCGGCGCCGCATGGCCGTCCCCGCGATACAACTTGTAGATGTGGTCCGTGCCCAGCAGCCCGAAGACAAGCGAGATCGCCAGGCTCGTCGTCAGCACCGGAACCCGGACGATATCCAGAATGAACCCAACTCCCGAACAGAAGAACGTAACCAACCCCAGTAGGAACAGCAGGTAAAACAGCGCTGCAGGCTGTTGTTTGCTCAGTGGTGTCAGCAGCCTGTACCATCCTGCAGCACCCGCATGGCTGCCCAGCGCCGGCGCGGAAAGCATTCCAATGGCGACATAACTCAACCCCTGCACCAACATGGCGGCCAGCGCCAGTTGGTGCCCGGAGAGTAGTGAGCCCACTGTCCCGCCGCCCTCCAGGCGTACCTCCGATTCCGATCGCAACACACCCCGGCTCAGCCTCCCCGGCAGGAGCCTCGCCAGTTGTCGATGCAGCAACCCGCCCGAACTCCACCGCGGCCGCCGATTTGTCTTCAGAAACGGTAGGCCCGGGAAAATCATCTGCGCCGTGTATCCCGGGCTCTCCTCAATATAGAAATGCAGCTTTGCGATCAGCCACAACCCTCCAAGACTAAGAGCCGCCGCGGCAAGAATGCCGATCGCCTTCTCCCACCCCGGAATCTCCGTGCCGCAACAGGTCATCTCGATCACCGGCCACGCCAGCAGGCTGAACAATCCTGTCATCCCCCACGTGACCCGCCTTGCCGCGGGCAACGTCGCAATCCCCTCAAAGCGCAGCGGTCCGTAGACCAGCGTTAGCCGGGTGGTGATCATCACAATCAAAGCCAGTTGCAGCGCGACATACACGACAAAGACAAAGGAAAGAAAACTCTGCGCATCGAAGATCCCCGCGAAAATCGAAGGCGCCGCAAAGTATCCGGCCGGCAGCAGAATTGCCAGCAGCGCCCCACCGATCACCTGGAAGCGGATGAGATAGCCGAACTCCACCCACATCAGGACCGTCCTCCAATCCCGCGGATGCAAGGGCATATAGAGCACAATCGCAATCAGCAGAAACCCCAGCAGCAGCAGAGAGCTCGCAATTAGTAGGGGTATCCAGAAGAGCCCGGCAATCGTAATCGCAGCAGCAGCAATTAGCAGCGGCGTTAGAGCCCGCTGCCAGAGGCCCTTCCTCCGCGCCAGCAGGCCTCCCAGCAAAACCGCGGCGACCGCAAAGAAAATCCACTTCGCCAGTGAGAAGCCCCGCGGCGTAAACGAAAAAGCCGCCGCGTTGCCGATAGCCTGCAGCGCCTGCAGCAGGCGCACATTTTCGAGCACATCCAGAATCGCTGCAGCTGAGATCGCGCCGATCACCGCACGCGAGAGCCGGCCGCCGCCCTCGACCGCAAACAGCACGAACACAGCCCAGTACAGCCCGATCAGCAGAAAGTCCATGCACGTGTTCACACCGGCAATCGCAACGTTCCAGGTCTCATATTGCCCGGGACTGCCCTGGTCGATCCGCGCCTTGAAGTCGGCCGACCTCGCCGCTAGCTCCAGCTCTGGAATCGGGCTTTCCAGGACGCAACCCCAGTGATCGGCGGCTCCCCGTTCGGGACACGGCCGTGTCATGTACGAGCTCGACTCCCAGGCCATCATCCCGGACCACACCGTGAGCATTAGCAGGAAAAGCCAAAGCAGTCGTGCTACGCGCATCGAAACCCCGCCGCCAGGTTTTGCATGAAGAGCGCAATCCTAATCCCACAAGCAGCGGAAATCAACCGTCGCGGAAACGCGTTCCCTTGGACATTCAAGAAGAGTCGCCAGGTGCGCATGCGATTTCGAGGAACCTTGGGTCTGCGTATGATGGTTGCTGACTCGATATATGCAGATGAAGGCTTTACCAGATCGGAGATAAGGCTGTTCGGGCAGCCATTAAGAGGAGATCCATGAATCGTGAATTTGGATTGAAAATCGTGCTGGCTGTGGTCGGAGTCATCTTTATCGCTCTTTGCTACCCAATGGTAGTGTTCATCCGGCAAGAGCCTGCTTTATCCATGATGTTCAGCCTTTACGTCACCCTGGGCATCTTTTTGCTTTTGGCCATTCGCAATCCGTCGGCGAGTCGCAGCCTGATTGCCTTCACAGCATGGTCTAGTTTCGCCCACGCTGCACTGATGGGCACTCAGGCATGGCGAAACATGGTCGCACGTGGAGAACTGATCGGGGTGGCTGCTCTTGTGATTATCGGCGCAGCCTTAGTCGCGCTCGCGCCAGGGACACAGCTTGCGGCGTTCGCGTCACACCAGAGGCAAGTCCAATCGCAATGACGGTCGGACAGGCGGCTCGGCTGGGTGCCAGGCCGCCACGTGGAAGGAACGGACGACACAAAGAAAAATCCGCTCTACCTTACTAGAAAGTCAGTAAAGTCAAGCGGATCCTCTAATCAAAAAAATTAACAACGGAAAATCAAGAGCCACTACCGCCAGCGTTTCGTCGCCTCCACAATCGCTTGGCTGCCATCGGTGAATGATGCGAGAAACGCGATCACCCCGTAGTCATTCATTACAGGATTACCCAGCGAACTGACCGTGTGACCGCTGATAGTATCGCCTACCGACACCAGTACGGAGTCACATGCAAAGATTGTCAGGTCCTGCGGGAAAGTACCGGCACCGGTGAGTGCCTCGAAGGCAACCTCTCCACGGCTATTGATCGCCGGGGATCCAAAGAACGGCGCACCTGCAGTGCTGATGACTTTGCCGCCAATCTTGTGCCCCGATTGTGCGATGACCCTATCTCGCGTAAAGAGACCGAAGTCGTTCGCGGAAGGGGATCCTATGATCCCTATGAAGACGAACTTGTCATTGCGTGCCCCCTGAGTCAAAAAGATGTTGGATACCTTTACGCCGTCGATTTTCTCGGGTGTCTTCACCAGTACACGGTCCCGTGTGAAGATGGCGCCGAATGACTGCGTGGTTCCCTGGAACAGGAGTTCACTCCCCGGGCCGTTGACCAGACCGATTCCCGTGAGCGGTTCTCCATCGATCTTGCTGAGGTTGAGCTTGTTCACACCCTTACCAGGCTTGTATTTATACAGGCCGCCGGTGTCGAGGAAGGCAATCCTCCCCGCGTCGTCGAAGGCAAAGATGCCGCCGGCGCTGTTCGATGAGCACAGGTTTCCGGTCAGCGACACGCCGTCGACGACTGCGCCCGGCGCGAGCAGCGTTTGCACCGTGCCACCGGTGTAGGTCGTTTCATAAATGCCAGAGACGAATGACTCCGTCGGCCTTAGCTTGTCGTCCCGCACGAACGCAATCTGATTCGCATTGTTGATGGCATATGGAGCGAGGCATGGGTTACCGGATGATCCCGTATAAGGGGCGATCTGCGCCTCTGGAGAAAAGAGGCCTGCGAAGAAGGTGGAAGAGCCGATTGGCGCCTTGGCGTATGCGGTGAAGATCACATTATTGAGATCGTTGATGGCGGGGTCAGTGAGCTGCGCAAGCTGGTACCCGCTGATCGCCTGGCCTGTTTGTACCAGCACCTTGAATGTGTAGTCCTGGTTTTCGTAACCGAAGGCAGAAGTAGAAACAATTGCAAAAGCAATTGCTAGCATGAAACCTTTCATTGTAATCACTCCCTTAGTGTGGCTCTCTGGCCGAGTTCGTAAAGTGTCATGGATTCTATAAGTTATCGCGCGCCCCAGGCAATAGGGCTAGTAGTAAGCCTGATACCCAAGGCGAGGGTTACCGGGAGTAATTACTTTTGCCGGCAGGCAAAGTGAAGTTTGTAAAGACATACTCCCCGGCCGTGTGTTACTTGCTTTCTCAGGATGCCGGCTTTCGATTGGCGGGCGCTCGTCTGGACGGAACCGAAATAGCATAAATTGCAGCCGCCCCCAACAAGCAGGCCGCGGTCAGGATGATCCATGCCAATTTATAGCTATGATACGTATCGAAAATCCTTCCCGCCGTCCACGGTGCTAGCCATTGCCCGATGGAATATCCCATGATGATTAGGGCCAGCAGCTTTCCGAGCGACTCAATGCCAAAGCATTCGGCCGTTACCAATGGAATCAACATATAATCCGCTCCCATGGCAAACCCGAATACCACCGCGAAGGCCAGGGCTGCAATCGGTCGCTGCGCGATCCACAGCAATGGAATCGCTCCCCCGAGCAACAGATAGAACAGCGCCATCGTGTTCTTCTTTTTAAAACGGTCTGCGAGATAGCCCACCAGCACCCGGCCGCCAAGACTTGAGGCGAGCAGAATCGACAGGAAGTGTACGCCGGTGGTGCTCGAATAACCCTGATCTTTCAAGAAGAGAATAAACTGCTGAGTTACCGCGTTGATCGCGCCCACAACAAGTGTGGCTCCTGCTAAGATCAGCCAAAAATTTGCGGTGCGGATTGAGGACAAGACTCCATTGGATGCCTGTTCATCGTCGGCGTTATTTTCGCAAGGAATCAGCGAAGCCCCATCCGGTGCAAGGCCCATCTCAGCCGGAGTGGAGCGCGTAATCCAGAGCCCTACTGGAATGAGCACTATCAGGATGAGCGAACCGGTAATTTCCAACGCGTGCCGCCATCCGAAGTGCTTGATAAACACATTGACGATCGGCGGAGAAACCACTCCGCCCAGCCCCAGCCCCAGATAGGCGAAACCCATCGCTCGACCGCGCTTAATTCGAAACCACTGGGTTATGAGGACCTGATTGGCGATTGGACCCGCCAGCGTGTAGCCCAGCACCTCAACAATGCAGAGCAATTCGTACTGCCAAAATCGGGTCATCAATCCCATGAATATCAGCGGCAATCCGATGAAAGCGACCCCAGACAGGATCACAGAACGGGCACCTATCCGGTCAATCAGCGCACCAGCGAGCAAGCCAAAGGGAAGGCCAACTACCAGGAATCCGACTAAAAATCCTTCTGTTACCTGGGCCCGCGTAAACCCCAGATAGGTGACGAAGGCCGGATAGAAGACCGGAAAACCGTAATAGATGACCCCGGTCGTAAAAAAAAGATTCAGGAACGCCGCTACGACAATCCACCAGCCATAGAAAATGCGAGGAGCCGAATTGTAATCACGCTTGTGCCCAGTCTTGATCATCCGAAACATCTCCAAATTGGACGCATAACCCCGGCAAGTATGCCGATTTTCCTGGGCACATGTTCTGAGTTTGTGTTTTGGGTCCGCTCAGCCAAATTCCGGGCCAGCGGCAGCCAACAGTTGTGCAGGATTACCGGGCAGCACGGTAAGGCCGAGGGCCATGCGCGTGAAACAGCGGCGTCGCCGGAACCCGTGCGCGATGAGCTTAGGAATGATCCCACTTCCTGCATCCAGCACGTCCACCAGGATACGGCCGGTGGCGGCGCGGATTGCCTGGTCCGCCAACGCGGGCGCCTCCTCTGGTTCGGCGACTATAGGCCCAAGATGGGAGGCTACGGACCCTTTCCGCAGGATGGCGAAGCCATGGGCAGATTGAAACGCGAGACTACCCGGCCGCGACAGGAAATCTTCGAGCAAGAAGCGTCGGTCTGCGCCAAACGCGAATCGGTCCAAAGCGAGGTTTGCCGAAGCGGACGCAGTCGCGTCTCCGCCGCCACCATCGCCTTCCCAGCGTTCCATCCTGCAGAGCGGTACGAAGCCGAGTGATGCGTAGATGTCCGCTCCTGCGGGTGTTGCGTCGAGAAGTGCCGCCCGGCCACGATCGCCTAAGATCGACGTGCAGGCTGCAACGAGCCGATGAGCCAGGCCGCGCCCACGCCATTCGGCGGTGACCAACACCATCGAGACCCAGCCAAAGTCGTTGCCGTAAGGAAGAGTCGCCGCCGTTGCTGCCAACCGATCGCCGATCGTGAATCCGAGCACCGTTCCATGCCTAAAAAACACCGACCAGTCCGCCGCATTCTGATTCCAGCCCGCCTCCCTTGAGAGCAGCAGAGCATGCTGGACGCGAGCTGCGTGCAATGGTATCGGGTGTAGGGTGTCGGTTATCACAATTGTCCACCTCGAAGCCGCCTTCTTATTCAATCCTCAACGTTCTTGCCGCTTTTACGCACCATGAAGGACCTTTATCTGTCAGCAAACCACTTGATCCGATTAATTGGACCGCAACAGGAATTGAACAAAGTCACCAGTCTCATCGAAGGAACCGAGTCCGACTTGTCCGCACGCGAAAGTGTGGTCGAACCCGGAAAATAGCGGGGTCGTTTGTTTGTCCAGGAACACTTTAATAGAGCCTGCGCCGACATCGCGAACAATGCGAACGTCATGCCAGGAAAGGTCCGGCAGCGCGGGAGAAGCCTCCAACCCGGCGATCCGTCGGCGCGGTTCACCATCAACGATGAAAATCCCATTGTGGACGGCTATCTTAGTTCCAGGATTATCCGAAAGGTGGACATAGTAGAAATGAAGCGGGTCTACATAGTCGAAAACCAGGATCATTGAACCGCCGGCGCGGCGCACCTTCACGTCGAGAGTAAAGCTGCCGACCTTTACGCCTTTCAACAGAGCAAATTGTACCGGACGGCGAGGAACGCCGGGCGGCCGGGAGCGCTCCATATGGAGATAATGAAGGTTGCCCTCCTTGAGGATTTTCCAGTCTTCGGGGAAAGGCATCTCCCAGGCCTTAAGGCTGCCCGTGCTGAAGTTGTCCCGAACGGATATGCTCGCTAACGGTGTACCGCTGCACATCGTTTCTGCCGAGGCAGAATAGCATGCAATCAGACACACAGCGGCAAGTAATGTGGCCGGGATATATATGCCTCCTGGTTTGTACATTTGATTGCTTCCTTTCAGCATTGGTTCACGTTTCTTAAACTTAGCAGCGAAGGTGTATTTATGTCAGATATCGTCGATAGCCATTCCGCGAAACCAGATGAATTATGGACTTCGCCGAAGTGAATAGATAGTAGTCCTACTAATGCCCACAGCATGGCAAACATTGAACCCGTCTTCGAGCTACAAGCTTCCGGACAAGCTCCAGGCGTACATCACACCATCAACTCCGGTCACAATGTATTGAGTGCCATCTAGTTGGTAAGTAATAGGAGCGGGATCCATGTTTCCGCCGGGCCGAGTGTGCCACAGCACGTGGCCGTCCGACGGGTCGAGCGCCAGAAGATTTCCGGAAGCATCCCCGGTGAAGAGAAGATGTCCGGCAGTTGTCAAAATGCCTGCGTTACCGTACCCGTCGCCGCTTTCACGTTTCCAGGCCACTTTTCCTGTTCGATAGTCCAGAGCTAACAGGACGGACTTGGCGACCAATGCGTCGGATCCGCCCCCTTGATGGTCTTTCGGGATATTGTCTGTACCTAACGCCACGTACCAGAAACTATAACCTGTGTAGCCATTTACATAGAACAAGCCGGTTTCTGGATCGAAGCTGGGCGACGTCCAATTTGTTCCACCATCAGCCGCGCTGGTCACGAGCGCACCACCCGGTTGAGGTTCCTTTGCCGGATTCGAGATGGGGCGTCCCTGGGTGTCGATACCACTGGCCCAATTGGTAGGCACGAACGGAGCTGTCAGCAGATTCTTTCCGGTCGTGCGATCAAGCACAAAAAAATAGCCGTTACGGCTTGCCTGGGCGAGCAATTTGCGAGATCTACCTTTGAACTCCGCAGTAAACAGAACCGGCGTTTCCACCGCATCCCAATCGTGGGTGTCATGAGGAGAAGCCTGGAAGAACCACACGATAGCGCCGGTATCGGCATTCAGCGCCAGGATGGTACAAGTATAGAGGTTCGCTCCAGTTCGTACGCCGCCGGCCAGTACCGGATGCGGATTGCCCGTCCCCCAATAAATTAGGTTTAGCTCCGGATCATAGGTGCCCGTTATCCAGGCCGGGCCGCCACCGTGACTCATGGCCTTATCGTTCGGCCAGGTTAAGGCGTCCGGTGTCCCAGGCTTCGGCACTGTCGAGGTTTGCCAGACAATTGCTCCCGTTTTCCAATCGAGCGCTACGATCGAGTGGGATACATTCGCTGAATCGCCTGATGTGCCCAGGACAACAAGTCCCCTGACGATCAATGGAGCGACGCTGATATAGTAGCCAAATTTAACGTCGGCAATCTCAACGTCCCAGATTATCTTTCCATTCCGCGCATCGAGACAAAAGAGATGGGCATCGGGTGTTCCGAAATAGATCCGCCCGTTATAGAAAGCCACGCCTCGTTGTGCGAGGTGGTCACCTTCCGAAGGCCGCCGAAATTTCCAGACACTTTCTCCTGTTTTTGCGTCCACGGCCCAAACTTGATCCGGCACAGAGAAATACAGGATCCCGTTTATTTCCAGCGGTGTCGATTTCAGTGTCACCGCGTGAGTCTGGAAGGCCCATGCCAATTTCAACGACTTGACGTTTGTCTTATTGATCTGCGTCAGGCTGCTGAAGCGTCTGCCCGAAGTATCCCCATTAAACGTGGGCCATGAGTCGCTCACGTATGGAATGGAATTCTTCACGCCGGTGGTTTGCGCAAGCAGACAGCCTGCACTCGCCAACAGCAGGATTCCCGCTGTCCTTGCGCTACTTAAGGGTCTCCAGATACGAAAAAACATTATGGATATCCTTGTCGGTGTAGTCGTGGAGCAATTTCAGATGTCCTGCTAATGGATCGTCCACCTTGACGGTTACTTCGGGAAGCGGCCACGATCGATACCATCCTTCCTCATTCTGAATCGCCACGTAAAACGCATCCAGATGAAGAAGTTTGCCTTTCGTCATTCTGCCGGAAGGTAAGGAAATGGTCGCCATGACAGTATTGTTTGGCGGATAGAGCAATCTGGCCTCGAGTTCCGCAGGCTGGTATTTATTCGCGATCCCGGCCAGGTCTCCCGTGGGCGAGTGGCAGGCCGAACATTTGCCTCCTCCATAGAAGTATTGCTTTCCGGCCTCTGGGCTTCCGGCCAGGAGATTGTTGATGGAATAGCCTCCCACAGGGCCTGAGAGTTCAAGGCTATCGGCGACTTCTATGCGGGCGTGCAGAAACGCCACGATATCCGAAATGTTTGCGGAACCTATCAAAGGAAAAGCCGGCATTCCTTTGTCCGGGCGGCCATCCTGGATGACGGGTGTGATCAGATTGCCATCCTCATCGTGGCGCACGAGAGATGATTCGATTAGATTCGGACCGGCGCCCCCCGCGGCTTCGGCCCCATGACATTGGGAGCAGGATTGCTGGAATTGGGCCGCTCCCCGCTGCACGTTCGGTTTCGCTAGAGGGTTCGGTTTCGCATTGGCGCAAATTGTTTGAGCGATAAAAAGTCCGAGACCGAGGCAAAGCACGGTCTTCAGGGAATTGCGGACTCGTTTTGGCCTAGGGCACACGTTGCGCTCCAGATAGCTAATCCTAATATCAATAGTTCCGGAAAGGTCAGATCGATTCCAAAATGGTTGAGTGGCAAACCCAGTCATTAAAACTAGAAGTTTCCGTCGCGCCTCTCAAACCTCGTTGGTTTCCCAAGTGTCATGCCTCCAGCGCTGTACCAATCAGCCGTCATCTCGATCAGTTGCTGCTCGCTGGTGCCAGGGGGGCCCAGCAGTTGTGTACATCGAGAGGCATCGCTGAGTAGAGCGGTTTCCGCTTCCGTCCCCGTAAAGTTTGGCCTCTTGCCGAGGCGATGACCGAATCTTTCGGCGACCTCGCGAACGGAGAGCTTCTTCGCGCCCGTAACATTCAAAATTCGGGCAGGTGAATCGCAGAGAGCAAACGAACGCAGACAGTAGGAGTTGGCGTCGCCTTGCCAAATGACGTTTACGAAACCAGTTGTCAGGTCGATCGGCTCTCCAGAAGAAACCTTATCGCAGATGTCGAGCAGAACCCCGTAGCGGAGATCAATGGCGTAATTGAGTCGAAACAGCAGTATTGGGGTTCGGTTTGTGTTTGAGAAATACTCAAAGATACGTTCTCTGGCAAGCACTGATTGAGCATACTCACCCGTCGGAGCGGCCGGGGTATGTTCGTTTGCGCCCGGGCCATCGACGGAAACAAATGGGTATACATTCCCGGTCGAAAAGATAACCATTCTAGAACGTCGAAACCGCCGGGCTGCCAATCCCGCTATCCAACAATTGGTGGCCCAGGTGAGAGGCAGATCAGCCACAGATCCAAATTTCCGACCGACCATAAACACCACGTTTGGCGCATCGGGCAACGTGTCAAAACCCTTCGGATCGAGCAGGTCTGCCTCGACAACTTCGACGCGATCAGAAAGTCTTAGGAATGCTCCATTCGTATCTTGACGCACGACGGCAATAACCCGGTGCTTCAGCCCAGCGCGCTGAATTGCCCGACTTATCCGCCGGGCCAAGCTCGGCCCCATTTTTCCGCCTGCGCCCAGGATTATTAGATCGCCTTCGAGCTGAGATGCAAAGGAAACATCCTGTTCCGAGGGGGCCGTCAAACGTTCTTCCAGTGCGTCATCGGTGAGGATCGCGTCAATCACGTGACAAATCGTTCTTTCTGGTAGAATCCGTTCTGTTTCTCATTCCTGGAACGTATGTTATTCAGCTGGAGGTTGTCAACCACTCTTTCTAAGAGAGCGTAAAAAAAATGTTGACACAAGGCTTACTGACCTGCTAGCTTCCGTGGAAACGTAGGTAGAACGCATTCTACTTTTGGCCAGGGCTAAGCTCAATTCCACTTCTCTAGAGCCGGGCAATGAACGTGAGTATCCGTAGGGAACTGCTGTCGCGTTCGAGACGGAGGCCGCAAAGATGAGGCTGCGCCTGGCCGCTTTTAAACCAACGAAGTGAAAGGCGGGATGCCAACTTCCAGTTTTAATTGGCGTGATTCGTTCAAAGCGGGCGTGGTCATTCCGGCCCACCCACTGGCGCTCACCGAGAAGCGCAAACTGGACGAACGACGGCAGCGAGCACTTACAAGGTACTATCTCGCCGCCGGTGCCGGAGGCATCGCGGTGGGTGTGCATACGACTCAGTTCCAGATCCGCGATCCCAAGTTCGGCTTATACGAGCCCGTGCTGGCTTTAGCGGCGGAAGAGCTTGCTACCAAGGATGTAGTCGGTATCGCAGGAGTCTGCGGGAGGACAGGGCAGGCAACGCAGGAAGCCGAAATTGCACGTAACCTTGGCTATCATGCGGCACTACTCAGCCTTGCTGCTCTGGCTGAAGCTTCGATTGACGAGCTCATCGCTCATGTACGCGCGGTTGGAGAAATCATTCCTGTCGTTGGCTTTTACCTTCAGCCGGCCATTGGTGGCCAGTCTTTTCCGGCTGAGTTTTGGCGAGCCTTCGTCGAAATCGAGAGTGTGATCGGAATCAAGATAGCGCCTTTCGATCGCTATGCCACCCAGGATGTGCTCCGCGGTGTAGCGGCGTCCGGCCGGGTGAGCGAGATCGCTCTCTACACGGGCAATGACGACCACATCGTCCTGGACCTGATCTCCAAGTTCCAATTTAGCGGACAGACCCTTCGGTTGGTGGGGGGTCTGCTTGGGCATTGGGCGGTGTGGACAGCGCGCGCAGTGGAGTTACAACGGGACCTGCGTCAGACTGCACAGTCGCAGGAGCCAGATTGATCCGAAGTGGTTCGTGCGAAGCGCTGAGGTGACCGACATGAATGCGGCGCTGTTTGACGTTGCACATCAGTTCCACGGATGCATCGCAGGCATTAACGAGATTCTCCATAGACAGGGTTTGCTGGCGGGCCGGTGGTGCCTGGATCCAGCGGAAGATTTGTCGCCCGGCCAGGCGGAGGATCTCGATCGCGTCGTCGCGGCTTATCCACACTTGATCGACGACCAGTTCGTTCAGGAAAATCTGGATTCTTGGCTGAAGTAAACAGAATGGGCCATCGATAGGGTGTGGAGCGGGGGGCATGCTCAGTTCCGCCGGCTTTATCCGTCCAGAAGCGCGCAACAAGCTACTGCATCCAGCAGAGCGCGTTTCAGGGATTTTCATTCGGATATTGGAGGGAGGCTTCGTCATGGTTAAACGAATCACCAGGTATTTGCTTATCGGACTGCTTGCGACATCCGTATCCGGGGCGCAGGAGTCGCGCGGAACTCTCGCTGGTCGCGTGACGGATGCTTCAGGCGCGGTGATTGGCGGCGCCCAGATACAAATCACGAACACACAGACAGGGGTGATCATCCCTACTCAGACAAACGATCAGGGCTTGTTCAAAGTGCCGTTTCTTATTCCATCCGTATACAGTGTGACGATTGAACATTCCGGGTTTAAAAGGCTAGTTCGCGAAAACGTGCTGGTCTTGATCGACAGCACCGTGCAACTCGACGTTTCGCTCACAGTAGGCGAAGTTTCGCAGCAGGTTGCAGTCACCGCGGCCCCGCCTCTTCTTGAATACAGCGAGCCGCATCGCTGGGCACGGTCCTTGAACCTAAGCAGATTCTAGATCTGGCGAATGCGGGAGGAGGCGTTGCGGAAATGGCAGCACTTGCCCCCGGCGTTGCGCAAGGCGGAGGAATCGCGATCCACTATGCGCCATTTACCAATGGAACGTCCAGGCTCGTGTCAAACGGCGGTTCCCTGTATGCGAATGAATGGTACTTCGATGGCATACCAAACATGTTCGCCAGCGGCACGCAGCCACGTGTTGGATTCGATCCGCCACCCATGATGATCAGCCAGTTTAAATCGATGACCGTGTACTACGATGCCTCTCTGGGGCACACGTCCGGGGCCATCTTCAACATGGACACCCGAAGCGGGACAAGCCAGTATCATGGAGAACTCCACGAATATGTCGCCAACAATATTTTGAATGCGAATTACGCCTTCAACGGCGGCCAGCCGCTCGCGCACTTCAATGACAATCGTTACGGTGGCGCGATCGGTGGGCCCGTATTTCTGCCTCACCTCTACAACGGAAACAAAGGGACCAAAAAGACGTTCTTCTACTACATGTATGAACGGCACAAATTTACCAGTCCAGACGCCGTTGGCTACCTAACAGTTCCCACCGCCGCTGAACGTACTGGCGATTTTTCAGCGCTTCTGTCGATTGACCCGAGCTATCAAATCTACAATCCGTTTTCTACCACGGCGGCCGGCGCCGGCGTCTACCAGCGGACTCCGTTCGCAAACAACATCATCCCGGCAGGCCTCTTGAACAGCACGGCCCTCAATATCCTGAAACTAATTCCATTGCCGAATACGCCAGGCACCGCGGGTGGATTCAACAACTATCTTGAGCCCCTTAGTCTTAACGATACTGAAGACGTCTACGCCCACTTTGGGCGGGTCGATCATACCTTCAGCGACCGCAGCCGCATGTTTTTGAGGGTAGATTACGACAACTGGGTTGAAGAGGAGCTTTCCTGGTTCGGCTACGGCAATCCAACCAGCGGCAATAAGGATGGGCGCACCGACATTGGGGTCGCGCTTGACGAAGTCTATGTTCTCAATCCTTCGACGATCTTCGATTTTCGTTACGGCCTTACCGCTCAGGAATTTCCCAATGAGCCGCTCAGTCCGACCAATCTGCCGTCGTTGGGTTTTTCTCCGGAGTTCAGCGCTCTTTTCCCATCAAACGCGCCATTTCCTTTTATGACTTTTAGCGGCGGCGCTACCTACACTCAGTTTGGCGATTTCAACGGCCTGACCCTGGTCGACCAATCCAGCATGATTCACAGCTTTCTGGCAAGCGTAACTCAACAGTTCCACAGCCATAGTCTTCATTATGGGGTGGATTTTCGCCTCGAACGCGCGAACCAGCGTTCATTCAGCCCCAATACGGCGAGTATGAACTTCGATTCAACCTATACAAACGGCCCATTTTCAACGTCTCCAGCATCGGCGATCGGCCAGGATCTTGCTTCCTTCGAATTGGGCACCCCGGGGACCGGGGGGTAGTACAAACCAACAGCAGTTATGCCGATGCGGACCACTATTTTGGCATCTACCTGCAGGACGACTGGCGCGCGACCCCAAGGCTGACGCTGAACTTCGGTTTCAGGCTTGACCACGAAACTCCCGAAGTCGAGCGCTATAACCGCGCTGTCGTAGGTTTCGACAACACCACGGCGAATCCTATCGGCGCCGCGGCCATCGCGAACTATGCGGCCAACCCGATACCAACCCTTCCGGCCAGCAATTTCCAGGTGCTGGGAGGTCTGCTGTTTGCGGGCGGTCAAAATGGCCGTTCGTTTTGGAGCGGTCAGGCGGTTGAACCGATGCCTCGCATTGGGTTCGCCTTTCAAGCCACGCCCAAAACTGTAATCCGGGGAGGGTACGGTATTTTTTACGACACGATCGGCATTTATCGCTCACCGGCCATCCAAAATGGCTTCAGTTCGGTCACGCCTGTGAATTCCAGCTTGGACAATGGTGTTTCGTATGTCGCAACTCTGAACAATCCTGTTCCTAATGGCGTCATCCCACCGCTAGGCGCGGCGGGTGGACTTTCCACGGCGCTAGGGCAGTCATTGTCTGTTTATGCGAGGAGCCGGTCCATCCCTTACGCGGAGCGCTATTCGTTGACTGTCGAACGGCAGCTTACATCCGATTTCGTCCTCAATGTAAGTTACGTTGGCAATTTAGGGCAAAAACTTCCTGTATCGACACAAACCAACAATACACCTGCCTCCTATCTCAGCACTTCCCCAAACCGCGATCAGGCTGTCATCGATTATCTGGGCACTGTCTATCCGAATCCGTTCTACGGCCTCGCCCCTTCGTACACGCAAACAACCAATGTGGCTCAACTGGTGACACCGTATCCAGAATTTGGCGGGATCACCGAAACCACAGACATTGGGCGGTCGAACTATAACTCTCTGCAAGTCCAACTGGATAAGCGATTCACCCACGGGTACAGCTTTGGTATTGCGTACACATTTTCCCGGCTCATGGACGCCGTCAACTACCTGAACAACACCGATCCGCTCCCGTGGTACGGAGTCAGCGCGTACGACCGCCCAAACATTATCTCGATCAGCAACCTATTTACTGTGCCTGTCGGGCGAGGCAAAATGCTGGGCTCTACCATGCCGAAAGTGATCGATTATGTGGCCGGTGGCTGGCAGTTGAACACAATTGTCACCTACCAGAGCGGGGACGCATTGACATGGGGCGACGTTTTATTCAATGGCAACCTATCGAACGTACGATTGAGCGCCAGTCAACGCAACTTAAATCACTGGTTCAACACGGCCGGCTTTGATACGAATTCAGCTGATCAGTTGGCCGATAATATACGAACGTTCCCGCTCCGGCTGTCCAATGTACGCGGCGACGGGCAGGACTTGTGGAATGTTGCCTTGTTGAAAGATTTTCCGATTCACGACAATCTGAGGCTGCAACTGCGGGGCGAGGCCTATAACGCGCTCAATCATGTAAACCTGAACGACCCCAACACGAGTCCTACCAGCGGCGCATTCGGGGTGGTGTCAGGTCAAAATGGAAATTCCAGAACCGTCCAGGTCGCTTTGCGGTTGTTGTTCTGAACTGGACGGCTCTCCCGCGGGCGCTATTTCAGCTCTTTGGAGTTGCGTAGCGCTCGCTCTAACCGGTGCTGTTGAAGAAACCTTGCTTTGGATTCAAGGGCACTTATACATAGGGCCTAACATCTAGGGACCAACACAATCCGATGTTGGGATGTCCTTGTCATTTCGTCCTTGTCGGCGGCTTTTCCGGCTCAGTGAACGTAAGACACGCCAACTTAGCGGGGACGTTTATTGATCATGTCTAAAATCTATGACGGCATCATCCTCGGAGCGGGACACAACGCACTTGTCTTACAGGCTTATCTCTGCAAGGCAGGATTGAAGGTTCTGTGCCTGGAACGCAGGCCGATCGCAGGAGGCGGTCTCACCACGATAGAAGATCCGCGCCACCCCGGGTTTCTTCACAATACACATTCATTTTTCCATCGAGCGATCACCACGATGCCATGGTACACCGACCTGGCTCTCGATCGACATGGGGTCGAATATATCCAACCTGAATTAAATGTCGCGCTTTTAACCAGCGATGGACGCGCTTTGGAATGGTGGACCGACCTGGAAAAAACGGTCGAGTCCTTCGCCCACTTCAGCCGCCGTGATGCAGAAACTCTACGCCGCTGGCACGATGAATTCGTCCCAATAGTAAAAAATATTCTAATCCCGGAATCTTTCTCGCCGCCCCTTCCTCCCGAAATCCGGAAGACTCTCCTTCAGCGAAGCGCCGCCGGCAGGCGGCTCCTTGAAGTGAGCGAACTGTCTCCCCTGGAATTCGTCCAACGTGAGTTTGAGCACCCCACAATCCAAGCCGGTCTCTTATTTTTCAATGGACTGAGGGAAGTAGATCTGCGAGCACGCGGATTCGGTCATCACATCGCCGCGTTGCTGGCAACGCCGACCAAAGCCCAAATGGCACGGGGCGGCTCGGCCACGCTATCTCGCGCTCTGGAATCCGCGGTTCGCGAAACAGGCGGTGAAATACGCACGATGGTTAACCCGTCGAGAATATTGGTTGAAAACGAACGGGCTACTGCAATTGAGCTTGACGATGGCGAGGTAATTTCAGCGCGGCAGTTTATCGTTTCATCTCTTAACCCGCATCAAACGTTTCTGGAATTACTCGACGACTCACATTTACCGAATTCCATCCGAGCCCGCATCGAAGGCTTTCAGTACAATCTGATTGCGCCTCTGTTTAGTTTGAATCTTAATTTGAAAGAACCTCCGCAGTATAAGATCGCCGCCAATCATCCCGAAGTAGCCCGTGCCTTTATGGTTCTCATGGGACTGGATCATATCGATCAATTTGGCGATCTCGTGCGGCATCATGAGCAGGGTACTATTCCGCCGACGGTAATGTGGGGCGCATGTCCCACCATATTTGACCCGAGTCAAGCGCCGCCGGGTTTTCATACGGCATTCATGTGGGAAAAGGTTCCTTATCGTCTTAAGGGCGATCCTAAAAACTGGGATCGGGAGAGAGAGAAACACGGGCGTGAGATGATCAAATTCTGGGGAAGATACGCTCCCAATCTTGAGACAGCGATAATCGATTCGTTCACGCGTTCCCCTCTGGACGTGGAGCGCTGCTTCCCGAATATGCGAGAAGGCGATTTGCTCATTGGCGCCTTTACGAATGGCCAAATCGGTTACAACCGTCCCTTTCCGGGGGCGGGGCACTACCGCACCCATGTGCCAGGACTCTATCTCTGTGGTTCCAGCAGCCATCCCGGGGGCAATATCACGGGACTGCCAGGCTATAACGCTGCCCAGGTTGTTTTAACCGATCTTGAAATGAAAGCCAGTTGGATTCCCTCGCCTCTATCAGAAAGACTGCCTTAGTTACGAATGAGTGCGCTACTCTTATGACTTTGATGAGCTACTTAACCCAGATCAATGAGAGTTGCAAAACTGCGGGATGAATTGCAGCGGTTGAGCATTGGTTTCCCCCCTGATTTTCACCGGCGAGGGAATCAGGGGTGTGGTTTGCTGGATCAAATCGCGCGCCACTACTTTACGAGGAAAAACAGGTCTTTGATGCAACCCCAGCCAATCCGACCGAAGCAGCGGTCCGAGAGGCTGCTGAACAATTTTGGGATCTTTTTTATTATGAGAGACAGATGATGGGCTACCGGACGAAGCCGATGTCGGCCAGCTCAGCCGAGATTCGCTTACCGACATCGATCACAGAAGCGATCAACTGCTGCTTCCGCGCAGCCGAGCACCGGGCGGTTGGAATGTTGACGCTGAGGGCGCCACATACTGTCGACCGGGAGTCGAAGACAGGAGCACCAACGATAAAGACGCCTGTCACGGTTTCCTCATTATTGAAGGCATAGCCGGTTTTATTCACGCGCGCGAGGTCCAACTTCAGGTCGCGCAATTTGGTATGGGTGTGTTCAGTGTACTTCGGAAGCTTGGAGTTTTGCAGAAATGCCGCGAGCTCAGTTGACGGAAGAAATGCAGCCACCGCCTTACCGATTGCCGTTGCATGTACGGGGCAATCATCGCCGATGTGGATGTTCAACCGCAAGGGATGCGATGTCTCAAAGACATCAATGAGAATGATAGAGCTGGCGCGACGTTCTGCGAGGGCCACCGATTCATCCAACTGGTCACGGAGCATAGTGAGGTAGGGTCGCGCGACCCTTGCCAGTCCCAGGCGATTCGTGTTGCGCCGCGACAGGCCGGCGGTCTTGTGTGTGAGCCGGTAAACGCCATTCTCCTCGGGCTGTTCCACGTAACCGGCCTCTTTTAGGGTGAATAGGATCCGGAAAACGGAGCTCTTCACAAGCCCAACATCATTGGTGATTTCTCTGAGAGCTTTGCCGTGTTCGCTCGTCGCCAGCGCTTCAAGTACCGCCAGAGTGTTGACGACAAGGTCAATGTGGTTCTTTGCGGGCATTCGTTGACTTCCTGTCCGGTTGTTAAAGATGCGGCCGCAGCCGCAGTTAGAAGCGTATCATCGCTTCTTCATGATTGAATCTCGCGCCTCACCAGCGGCTACCTCTCGGGAAGGGCCCAGGCGAAAAGCGTTTGCCCTGCACCCACCAGCACATATTGGCGGCCATCCAATTCATACGTCGTGGGCGAGGTCTGTATGTCCCCGCCCAATCCCGCATGCCAGAGCGTCTTGCCGGTGGCTGTATCGAGAGCAAGCATGTTCCCGGTGGCATCGCCGGTGAATGTGAGCCCCGAGCCGGTGGTGAGAACGCCGGCGTCGGAGCCATCAAAATAGCCGAGGCGGTGGGTCCACCGGATCTTGCCCGTCTGGTAATCGATGGCATCGAGCACTCCGCGGTCGGCGATGTCATAGTCCCCACCGGCCCACCCATATGTTCCGTCCTCGGGCTTGGTGAAATAGAGACCGTAGCTAATGCTGGCGCTCACGATAAACAGACCGGTTTTGGGGTCGAAGCTGGGCGATCGGTAATTAGTAAGGCCGCCTTCATCCGGCGCGACCAGGCGGCCATCGGGGGCCGGATCTTTTTCGGGATTCGGAATTGGCTGGCCCTTCTTGTCGATACCCAGCGCCCAGTTCGTCGGACCAAAAGGAACGGTCAAGAGGCTTTCGCCGGTAGCACGATCGAGCACGAAGAAATAGCCATTACGAGAGGCCTGTAAAAGCATTTTGCGCGGTTTTCCATGAAACACGCCGTCCACCAATACGGTAATTTCGGAGGCATCCCAGTCGTGGGTATCGTGCGGGGAAGGCTGAAATGACCAGACGAGTTTTCCAGTGTCGGGGTTCAGCGCGACGATCGAACACGTATAGAGGTCATCGCCAGGACGCACGGCGCCATTCAACACCGGGGTTGGATTTCCGGTGCCCCAGTACAACAGGTTTAGCTCCGGGTCATAGGTTCCGGGGATCCATGTCATGCCGCCCGTCGTGGCATTCGGTGTGCCCGCAGGCGGTGTAGAGTCCCATTTCCACTGCAGCGCGCCAGTGCTGGGGTCCATCGATTTCAGAAAACCCTGGATGTTGTCTGAATCGCCGCCGATGCCGACAATCACATGATTGCCCACGATCACCGGGGCCGCCGTCGCCCAGTAACCTTTCGCCGAATCTGCCACCTCGACCTTCCAGCGCAGCTTGCCAGCTTTGGCATTCAGACACACCAGGTACGCATCCGGGCTCAGGTAGTAGATCGAGTCGTGATACATCGCCACACCGCGCTGGCCGATGGTTCCTCCCCTATTGGGGTAGGTATAGCGCCAGATCGCGCGACCGGTTCGCGCGTCCACCGCCCATACGTTCTGAATCGCGGTGAGGTAGATAATGCCATCGACCAGCAGCGGAGAAGCTTTGATGCCGTCCGGCTGCGCCGATTGAAAAGCCCAGGCGAGGCTGAGTCCATGAACGTTTTGTGGAGTGATCTGCGCCAGCTCACTATGCCGTCTTCCGGAGTAGTCGCCGTGATAGCCGGGCCAGCTATCCGGCGGGGGATGCAACAGCATGGCATCCGTCACGCCCTGGGCAACCAGTCCTTTGGGCGAGGACAGGAGAGCAAGCGCACTCACAGCAAGGGTCAGCGCATTCCTAAGAGCCATCCGCTAAGCCCACCAAATTTCCCGCAGCTTCTCGCGAATGAGAATCTGGCGAAGAAACGCCGCGGCCTTTTCCAGTCCATCTTCTAACGACATGAGACTATCCTCGTGCTCGATGGAAATCACGCCGTCGTAACCAATCATGGAAAGAGTCGATATGAAATCAGTCCAGAATTCCAGGCCATGCCCATAACCGACCGTGCGAAATATCCAGGAGCGATTAATCTCATCGCCATAGGGCTTGGTATCTAAAACGCCGTTCACGCGGGAATTCGCTTCGTAAATGCGCGTATCTTTCGCGTGCACGTGAAAAATCGCGTTTCCCAGTTTTCTAACGGCAAGAGATGGATCGATACCCTGCCAGAAAAGATGGCTTGGATCAAAGTTGCAACCAATGTTCGGCCCGGTCTCCGAGCGGAGCCGGAGCAGGGTCTCCGGCGAATAAACCACAAATCCCGGGTGCATCTCGAGCGCGATGCGTATGCCATGCTCGGCGGCAAACCGCGACTCCTGCCGCCAGAAGGGAAGAACCTTCTCTTCCCATTGCCAGCGCAGGATCTCGGGGTAATCCGGTGGCCACGCGACGGTTACAAAGTTGGGATACCTGGATTGATCAGAGTCGCCCGGACAACCTGAAAAGTTGATGACTGTCGGAATTTCCAGGGCTTCGGCGAGCAGAATACTTCGCCGCATGGTGGTCGCGTGCGACTCGGCGATCCGCGCGTCAGGATGTAAAACATTTCCTCCGCATCCCAAGGCACTAATAAACAGCCCGGCATCTTTCAATTTGTTTTGCAGATCTTTAAGTTTCGCAGGCTGCTCTATCCACTCCAGTTGGATGTGAGCAGACGCGCCGTAATTGCCAGTACTGAGTTCAATCGCCTCGATGCCGAGCGCCGTGACGCGCGGGATCAATTCATCAAGGCTGACCTTGGTAAGCGCCGCGGTGAAAAGTCCCAGTTTCATCGTATTCTCTCCGCCTTCAAACCTGGAGCTTCTTCAAATAGGCCGCGCTGATGGCCGCGCTTTCCAGCGAAGGACGATCCCACTGATCCTGCTCGACGTAATAGTGTTTGAGTCCCCCTACACGGGCGGCCTCAAAGATACGTTTCCAGTCAATGACGCCGTTTCCGACTTCGGTGAAGGGATTGCCTTCGAAATGTCCGGTCGTCGGCTTATAACCGGCTTTGAGACCTTTGATATGTAAGAGAGGAAACCGGCCGGGATATTTGTGCATATATTCCACCGGATCTTTGCCGGCGAATGTCATCCAAAAACAATCCAGTTCCATTTTCACCAGCGCTGGATCGGTCGAACGCAGCAGCTCATCGTAGGCAATCACGCCATCGTAAACGACGAACTCGTGATTATGATTGTGATAAGCGAACTGGATCCCGGCGCTTCGGCAAAGCGTGCCCAGGTGATTGAAAAAGGCTCCGGCCCGTTTCCAGGCGTCGAGAGAGTCTGTTTTGTCCGGCGGCCCCGCGCACAACATATATTGAAGATTCAGCTTGTGCGCTCGCTCGATGTTCTTACCCCATTCCCCATCGTTTTCGGGGACAGGGAAATGACAGCTAGGCACGCGGAGCCCGGCACCCTCAAGCCGCTTGCGGAACTCGGTCACCGGACCTCCATTGAAATCTATGTCCCCGGAGTCGGTGAATCCAGCTTCGACTTCCTTGTATCCCATGGCGGCGAGCTTTCCCAGAACGCCGGCGAAGTTGGATTTGAGATCATTGCGAACGGTATAAAGTTGAATGCCGAGGGGTAAACCCCAGGGATTGGCCCAGACCTTCGGGGCAAAAGCAGTGCCGGCCATGGTCGCCATTAACTTCAGGAATTCACTGCGGCTGAGTTTCACTTCATCCTCTTGCACAATTCAGAACTTCGTTCCGAAACCAAGGCTATAGTACACAAAAGCAATGATCTCGTAGCGCGGCCGGAGATTTTCCTTCTGCCGGCGCGCAATATTCAGGACCAGGGATCCCGGCGCTCAAATGCAGGCACGCTGAGTAAGATCTACGCGATGCAAGGAGAAACGCTCAAGATAATGCCCGCTCCCACCACTCCGCGGCAGACCGCAAGGTCGTACCTGATGGTGACGGCGTGTACCGGGACGTTCGCTTTTGGTACATTAGTGGCCTTTCTCGGAGCTACCCTGCCTGAACTGCGCGCGCGCTTCGGTTTCGACATTGCACAGGGCGGGACACTCATAAGCTTGCTCTTCCTGCCTCAGATTCCCATGTCGTTCGTCGCCGGGCCGTTGATCGACCGTTTCGGCAAGAAGCCGGTGCTGGCCAGTGGCTCTTTGCTTTGCGCCGTTGCTCTTTCTACCATCAGCGTCGCTCCCAACTACCAGGCTCTGGCCATGCTCGTGTTCGTGGTCGGTCTGGGAGGCAGTTGCATCAACAGTGGATCCAACACCCTGGTGCCCGACCTTTACCCTGTGAACCCCTCCGCGGCACTCAATCTGGCGAATTCCTTCTTTAGCCTGGGAACCGTGGGCTTCCCGGTGCTGGTTACGTTGATGGCCCGTCGTTTTGGTTTGGCGCCGGCGCTGGTCCTGGTGGGTATCTCGAACGCGATTCCGGGAGTTCTGAGCCTTACGCAGACGTTTCCTGCTGCCCGTTCAAAGGGTGGACTTGACTGGACGCTGATCCGCAACGCACTGTTGAACCGATCGATTCTCCTGCTCGCGCTGGTGATTTTCCTCTATTCGTCGCTGGAGGCCTCGACAGCGGGTTGGCTTCGTACTTACTTTGAGCAGCAGTTCTTTTCGTCTGCGCAAACCTCGGGAGGAATCCTCGCTGCGTTCTTTGCGTCCATGCTGGCCGGACGGCTGGCAGCGAGCGAAATCACGAAAAGAGTACGTGGACCCATCGTGGTTGCGGCCTGTGCGGCGGGAGCGGTCATCGGACTGGTATTTCTGGCCCTGGGATGGAATCTGCCGGCGGCGATCGTTGCCGTAGTCGTTACCGGGCTTTGCTATGGCCCCATTTTCCCAACCACGGCTGGAATAACCAGCAGTCTTTTTCCGGAGATCTTCGGGACAATCTTTGGGCTTCTTATGGCCGCTGGTTTTACCGGCAGCATGATCTTACCCGCGGCCATTGGTTATGTTGCGAAGGCGTCGACCGTCAAAGCCGGGATCTGGCTCCTTCCGATCAGCGCATTCCTATTGCTCGTGGTACAAAGTATTTTGGTTCGCCGGGAAAAGAGTCAAGGACCCCCGGTGTCCCAGTCGACGGGCCCAGGTTCATAAGAGGGTTCGACAAAGACGGGAAATGAAGTTGTGCTGCCGGTGCGCTGAACCGCGTTGTCAACAACCAGGACGATGCGGCAGCAGTCAAAATGCTGGAACGCGTCCGTGCACGAGCGACGCAATTAACGCTAATGACCCTGTCGTCCAGGGCCGCAGAATGTCCCTGGAGGGTATGGCTCATGCATCGTAGAAACTTCCTTCAAAAGGCGCTTGCAGTTGCCGGCTCGGCTGGTATTTCGGCCGCAAAGTCTTCTGTCTTTGCCGAACAACTTCACCTTTCCACTCCGCCCATGCCCGACGACGCGCTCTTTGAGCGGGATGAGGACCAATACTGGAGGCAAATTCGGCGCCAATTTGTTATTCCCAAAGATGAAGTCTTCCTGAACAACGGCACCCTCGGGTCCTGCCCGCTTCCCGTTTTGAAGGAAGTTTTCGATACCTATTACAGTAGCGATTCGCTCGATCAGAAAGATCCCGAGGACTGGCCGATCTGGGGATACTTTCCCTCGAACGAAGTTCGCGATCCCCTGGCGCAGTTTCTGGGCATAACCCGCAACGAGCTCGCGCTCACGCGCAATGCTACCGAAGCCAACAACTACATGGCGAATGGCCTCGACATGAAGCCGGGTGACGAGGTCCTGATCAGCGATCAGGAGCACCCCAGCGGCAAGGAGCCCTGGAGGCTGAGGGCCAAGCGATACGGAATCGTCGTGAAACAGTACGAAATCCCCAAGCCGTTGACCGATGCTTCCGAGCTGCTCAACCGTATCAGCGATGCCATCACGCCGCGTACGCGGATTCTCTTTACCAGTCACATCACCACCACGACAGGCGTAATTCAGCCGGTAAAGCAAATTTGCGACCTGGCGCGCACCAAGGGACTGATATCCATGATTGATGGCGCCCAGGTATCGGGAGCGATGCAGGTGAACCTCCGCGAGATAGGTTGCGACATGTATAGCTCGAGCCCGCATAAGTGGCTGATGGCTCCGAAAGGCTCCGGATTTCTTTACGTGCGCGACGAAATGATCGATCGAATGTGGAGCACGATCACCGCTGGAGAATGGGACAACGTGACCGTACGGGCTGAGCGTTTTCAGCACTTCGGCACATCGAATTTGCCCCAGCTTTACGGATTGAGAGCCGCGGTTCAATTTGCGAATCGAATCGGAATCGACCGGATCGAGAAGCGTAATCGCCAGCTCTGCGACTATATGTGGTCAAAGATGAAAGAGCGCGGCGCGGAAAACGTAACCGGAGATGGGCAATTTCGTTGCGCAATCGTCTCCGTGAGTGTCCCGCCAGTTCCAATTCCTCGAATGGAAACGGCCCTTTGGTCGCGATACAAGATCCGCATTCGCGGTGGCGGCGGAGTTCCCAATGGAATTCGCCTCTCCACGCCTTACTACATAGAGAAGCCTGATATCGACCGTTTCGCGGAGAGCTTTGACGAAGTAAAGCGGACCCTCGTTTCTTCCTGAGGCGCTGGTGGAGTCCACTTTCCTCGTCCTCCCGAGAGCCTGTGAGTTTTCGATCTTTTCGTGTTTTCTGGTAGCTAACGGGATGCTTTTCACCCCTCCCCACAAAGCCGTCATCCTGAGAGTCTGTGACTTTATTGGTTTTGCGAAAAAATCGACGCTGAAAACAAAAAGGTTAGGTGCTTCCAAGGGCGCGAAAAATCAAAAAAGTCACAGCCTCTGAGCGAAGCGCCGCGCGGATCTATCGCATAGCGGACGACTTATGGCGCGCAGTCGAAGGACCCCGACGATGCTTGTTGGCAGATGCTCTTCCCAGCTTTCCGGCCACAAGCTACAGGCCAAATCAAAAAAGTCACAAGCTCTGAGCGAAGACGAAGCAATCCCGGCGATGCTTGTTGGCAGATGCTCTTCCGAACTTTCCAGCCACAAGCTACAGGCCAAAATAAAAAGTCACAAGCTCCGAGCGAAGACGACCTGTCCCGGCGTGCCCTGGAGGGATCTGCTGCTCCGCGGAGATCTCCTGGAAACAACTTGCGTTCGATATGCGCCAAGGGTCCAGCCTGCGGCAATCTCATGCGGCGATATTAAGGATGCTGAATGCTCTGTCGCGCACTCTTAGCCCGAAATCCCGGTTTCGAAAACGGCCAACCTTCACTCGGAGCGCAACGCTTCGATCGGGTTGATGGCATGCGCTCTTCGCGCAGGCACCAGTGACGCAAGCGCCGCTATCCTGCTGCTGTAAACTGCTCTGCAGCCAAACGGAATCTGCCCCTATTTTCCCTGTCTGAATCAAGGGGTCCACCCCAGAGAGAAGTGTCCGTCTTGTCAGTCGTCGGGCTGGACCGCGGTGGTGATCTTCCCGTCTCCAAGTTTTCTAGCAGGGACTTTTTTGCTGAGTTCACCCCGGGACCGTTGACCTGCAGATCCCTCAGGCGGAGAATTCGCCATGCGCAGGTGGTTGGGGATGATGGGCTACGATGGATCATGCGCAAATCCGGTGCTGTTCCTCTGACCTTGCTGGCAACTGCAGCCCTTGCCACCTCTCCGGGTTGCAACGAGCATTCCAGGGAAGTCCGCAACTGCGTGGATGCCGGAAACCACATCGTGCGCGATTCCGGGTGTAATCCATCTCCGTCGCCGGGCGGCTCTGGCGGCGGAGGCTACCATTTCGTCTATGGCGGGGCCAGCGGCGGGAGCATCGGCGATACGGTCGAGGGAGGATCGAGCGAGGCAGCGGCTGGGGCGGAGGTGGTCTCGGGCGAGAGTGGCTCCGTGGTGCGCGGCGGCTTTGGCAGTGGTGAGAGCGGCGCGCATGGCGGCGGTGAAGGCGGCGAAGGTGGCGGCGAGTAATGCGGCGGCACCGAACTCTGCCGCGCCCGGAGTGGAGAAGCGAGGTCGAGCGCGTAGGTCTGACGTATCACACCGTAGATACGCAGACATACTGGGACGAGTCGGCGTACTGGGAGTTCACAGGTGCTGAAATCGACCAAATCGAGGCAGCCACGACCGAACTGCAGGAGATGTGTCTCGCGGCCGGCGACTTCATTCTGAAACATGACCGGCTCGCATCGATGGGGATTCCCGAGGCCGCGAATGAGCGCATTCGCGAGACCTGGAGAGTGGAACCACCTGCGCTGTACGGCCGAATGGACCTGGCTTACAACGGATATGAGCTAAAGCTGCTGGAGTATAACGCCGACACGCCAACCGCGCTGGTAGAAAGCGCCGTCGCGCAATGGTACTGGCTGAAGGCGGTCTTTCCCGAAGCGGACCAATTCAATTCCATCCACGAGCATTTGGTCGCTAAGTGGAGGCAACTGGCTGGCTCTGTGCGGCAACCTGTACATTTCGCGTGCGAGCAATGCGACGAAGACTGGATGACCATCACCTATCTTCGCGATACCGCGCAGCAGGCGGGATTGCAAACCATCGTCCTCGATATGGCGGACATCGGATGGGATGGGAATAAGCACCGGTTTGTCGATGAACAGGGGCGCGCTATCGAGACGATTTTCAAGCTGTATCCCTGGGAGGCGCTGGTGAGCGACGGCTTCGGCGGCCATGCACTGGAGACCATGGGCACAGTGCAGTGGATCGAGCCGATCTGGAAAATGCTGTGGTCGAATAAGGCGCTGCTAGCCGTGTTGTGGGAGATGTTTCCGGCGCACCCACTCCTTCTACCAGCATATCTCGACGGACCCCGCGAGATGGAGACGTGGGTAAGGAAGCCACTGCTCGGGCGCGAGGGAGCGAATGTCACCGTGAGGCTGGGCGGGATCACGGTTGAGGACACCCCGGGGAGATATACGAATGGCCGCTTTGTTTACCAGCACTACGTGGAGTTGGCTCCGCAGGGAAATCAGCGCGTCGTGCTGGGAAGCTGGCTGGTGGACGGTGAACCCTGCGGGATAGGAATCCGCGAACCGGACGGATATGTGACAACCAATGTCAGCCGGTTTGTGCCGCATTTGTTTCCCTGAAGGCGACCCCCAATTCTCTAGCGATTGAGTAATTTTAGTTAGGAAAACTTCGCACCAGGATGCATTTTAGATCAGCCCCAACGCCAGCTGCGGCGGTCTTTGCTCCTTCCTCCGCGTGATCGGGAGACATTGGACCTGGGCCGTATCCAGCAGAGGGTTCCGGAATAATTGGGGG
The DNA here is from genome assembly GCA_963838445.1 of uncultured Acidobacteriaceae bacterium. Lineage (GTDB taxonomy): Bacteria > Acidobacteriota > Terriglobia > Terriglobales > Acidobacteriaceae > PALSA-350. Next base: position 24,064 of record CAWIRT010000059.1, on the reverse strand, counting down.
GGTTACCTTTAGTTAACGACACCTGCATCCACATGTTTCTTATCACAGGCTCTTGTGCGCCGAAGCCACCCATGGGATCGTTGGCTTGGACCGTTTTCCCAGGAGAATCATGCGGCGGAATTTTACCGGAACACCAACTCGGCCCGAAACCCGAGTACGACTAACGCCAGGCTCCCTTTCCCCCGGCACATCCGACCGTCCTGCCCGGATGGCACCTTACCACGCATACCACGCATATCACTCACCATTTCCGTCAGCTCCGGATTGATTCCGACCTGGAGAGCTTGCAGATTTAAAGGAACGGCAGCCGTTTTCGGGACGAACAGAATTTAGAGGAGACCCGTGGCATTTCCCTCGTTTGCATCATTGCGAAGCCCCTGCCGCAGATAGGATGAGAAACGCGACACATGGCCGCCCCCCAATGCGAACAGGGTAATTGCGGTTAACGGATTACACAGTCCGTCTCCTTGGCGAAAATTCAATATGGACAATACTTCAATATATACATACGTATATACAGCGTGTTATCGTGCCCCTTCACCATAGAGGTGTCGTATTGAGTCGCACGCTTCCCGCTTTCAGCCGGGCTGTCTCCCTCGTCTCGGCCGCAGTCGTCGCCGCATTCGGGATTTTCGCAATATTGCCGCTATTCGCACAGCAAGGCGCCGGGGGTGCGGGCCAAAGCCAGGGTCCTCCGGATATGGCGGCCTTTCTGCGCAGGTATCAGCCAGGGCCGGTCGATTTTGAGGATCACAAGGGCTGGGTGCAGATCTTCAATGGGAAAACGTTGGATGGGTGGAATGGGAATCCGGACATTTGGCACGTTGCCGATGACGCCATTATCGGCGAGTCCAGCCCGGAAAAGCCTTCGGGCACGACCAACATCTTCTACACCAAAGAGCAGCCGGGAAATTTCATGCTGAAGATGGAGGTCAAGCTGGAAGGCGCGGGCGCCAATGGCGGGGTTCAGTATCGTAGCCAGAACGTGCCTCCAGCCCCGCGCGAGATTCCCCCGGGGCTTGCGGAGGCTCAGCGGCAACAGTTTGAAAAAATGATGCAGGCGCAGGCGCCGCTGATCAAACGCAATGCGCCCTGGAATATGGCGGGTTACCAGCTCGACCTCGACTACGCAAACGTGTTCTGCGGCCAGCTTTACGAACAGGATTCCAAACGCTTCATCATCACCTTTCCGGGAACGGTCGTCGAGGCGCACGATGGAGGAAAGAACCTGATCTCCACGCTGGGTTCGCCGGAGCAGATGCGATCGTATGTAAAACCGGGTGAGTGGAACCAGGTGGAGATCATCGCCGATGGACACCTCCTGGTACACCTGATCAATGGGCACATCATGTCCATGACCATCGATAACGACAGCCAGCATTTTTCGCCCAAGGGGCTGATCGGCCTGGAGATCGAAGGACCTGGGGTGCTCAAAATTTCTCACCGCAATCTCTGGCTGAAAGACCTGCAGTAAGTCCAGTTCGCATTCGATACGAAAAGGTGTCAACGAACCATGAAATGGCTCAAAACGTACCTTGTGCTTGTGCTTTTTTCGACCACGTTGTTTGCAGCGGATTGGCCCAGCACCGGCGGAAATGCACAGCGGGATGGATGGTCACGCGGCGAGAAAAAGTTGTCGAAAGAGTCGGCCGCCACCATCAAGTTCCTTTACGCGTTCAAGGCTCCTGACGCCAAGGGCAAGCATGCCGGGCCGTCCACACCGGTGGTGCTTTCCAACATCATTACCTATAAGGGTTTCAAGCAACTGGTGACGGTGGGAACCGGCAACAATTCCGTGGTGTCCGTCGATGCGGATCTGGGGACAATGTTCTTCGACACGCATCTGACCACGAGCGACCCCCGGACAAAGATCAAGTTGTCGGGTCCCTGCCCCGGCGGCATGACCGCAAACCTGGCGTTTGCCGGCAATAGCCTGGCCCCGGGAAGGTTCGGCGCGCCGTCAGTGAACCGCATAGGCAGGGTGGCCAGAAGCAAACCCGCACCGATGCATTTCAGCTTTGCATCGCCGATCTATGGCATCTCGAATGATGGTGCCTTGCATACCATTAACCAGTTGAGCGGCAACGCGAGCACGCCGCCACCCGTCAAGGTGCTGCCGCCCATGGCCAGGGCCAGCGGTCTCAACATCGACAATGACCGGGTGTTTGTGGCGACGATTGGCAATTGCCAGGGAAACCCGAACGGGATCTACAGCGTTGATCCAGCCACCGGCACGGTGGTGTCGTTTCTTACCGGGGGCAGCGGTGCAACGGGTAGCGGCGGAACAGCCATAGGTACAGATGGCGTGGTATATGCGGAAATCGCCAACGGGCATGGCGAGGTTGCGGGCGACTACAACGATTCGTTGCTTGCCTTCAGCCCCGACAAACTCGCCGTCCAGGATTACTTCACGCCGGCGGGGGCCGCAGTCAAACTGGATCCCGCGGATGTTTCCGGGGTGACGCCGACGGTGTTCGGACTGGGACAGAAGGATTGGGTGGTTACAGCAGGGCACGATGGCAGGATCTATATCCTCGACGCGGACTCGCTCGGTGGCGTAGATCACCATACGCCGGCCTTTCGCAGCGAGCAGATTGTACCGCCAAGCCCGGGCTCGAAAGGCGATGGCTTTCGCAACAACTTCGCGACCTGCCTGGATGACCATGGCGTACGCTGGTTGTTTGCCTCGGTGCGCGGCCCGGTGAGCGCGGAATTTCCGGCGAAGAGCGGGGACGCACCGAACGGACCCGCCCAAAACGGTTCTATCGTGGCATTCAAGATCACCTTCGACGGTGGAAAGCCGTCACTTACCCTAGCGTGGCAATCCCGCAATATGGTGTCTCCTGCTGCGCCGGCCATAGCTAATGGCCTGGTAGTTGCGCTCTCTACAGGAGAGACGGCCAAAGCGAACAAGGGTAGACCGGCAATTCTCTATGTGCTGGATGCCGAGACAGGCAAGGAACTTTATGTTGGCGACCAGGCAACGGCCTACTCCAGCGGCGGAGTCGCCGTGGCGAATTCGCAGATCTACTTTACGACGCACGACGGCACACTCTATGCCTACGGTATCCCGCTGGAGCGTTGATCGCGCCGCAGCAAAAGAGAGGGCACTATGAATCGATTGGTTTGTCTGTTGCTCGCATTGTGCTGGGGCGTGAGTGCGGCGCAAAATGCGGAGTGGCTGACCGATGGCAAAGACAAGCAGCGCTCCGGCTGGCAGCAGGATGAACACATCCTGACCACGGGCAATGTAAAAAACTTGACGCTGTTGTGGAAGGTAAAGACAGGCAATGAGGCGCGGGCGCTGCACGCGCTGATGCCGGCCCTGATTGCCGCAAACGTCACAACCGCTGCCGGGCCGAAGCAGATTGTGCTGGTCTCTGGCATTTCTGACAATCTGTATGCCATCGACGCCGCCGACGGAACACTGCTCTGGAAGAAACATTACGATTACACAAGTAAGCAGGAGGGGTTTCAACCTCCTCCCGGCATGCCGCCGATCATGGGCGGCAACACACCGGCGACGCTGAATTTTCTCGAACCCGGTGGTAGCAGCGACACCCCGGTCATCGGCGATGCGCAACAGGATGGCAAGCGCCCGGTGTACTTCGTCGACGGCAGCGGAAAGCTGCACATTCTCAACCTTGCGGATGGCTCCGACCTCAAGCCCCCGGCCACCTGGGAAAAGGGCAAGGCATGGGCCATGAACCTGGATGGAAACACGCTCTGGATGCCGACCATCAAGTCGATGACTGCGATTCACCTGGACGATCTGGATCATCCGCTGGAACCCTGGGTCTCAAAAAGCGGCGGAGTGTGGGGCCGGCGTGGCGCTGCGCTCGATTCCCACGGAATCGCCTGGTTTACCACCGGCGACGGCACCTATGATCCGGCAAAGGATGAGTATGCCAACAGCATCGTCGGGGCTGAGATTAAGGACTCCAGGGTAGTGATGAAGGATTACTACACCCCAACCAACTGGGAATGGCTCCTCAAACGCGATCTCGATCCAAACAACACTCCGACGATCTTTACCTACAAGGGACACGAGATCATCGCGGCATCCGGCAAGGAATGCCGGATGGTGCTGCTCGATCCCGCGGCGCCCGGCGGCGCCAATCATCAGAACCCCATGTTTCGCTCCGACCTGTTTTGCAACGAAGTGGTGGATTTCCAGGATCACGGCAGCTGGGGGGCTTTGTCGAGCTGGGAGGATGGACAAGGCAACCGGTGGGTTCTGGCTCCGTTTTGGGGTCCGGCACATTCACAGTTTCATTTCCCCATTACCAATACGCCGAAGACAGAGAAGGGCGGCCTGGCGGCATTCAAGGTGGTGGAGAAGGATGGGAAGTTCGAAGCTGTTCCCGTCTGGGTTTCACGGGACATGGATCACGGCGAGCCGGCAATCATCGCGAACGGAATTGTTTTTTCTTATGGCAGTGGCGACTTCACGCAGCAATCCTCTCCTGACAAGGGTCTCAACTTCGACTCGTCGATTCGCGCGCGCCAGGCCAATCATGTGACGCTGTATGCCCTGGATGCACAGACTGGCAAGGAACTGTATTCCAGCGGAGACCAGATCACCACGTTCAATCATTTCTCCGGTGTCACAATAGCGAACGGACAGGTTTATATCAGCACCTACGATGGCACGCTTTACTGCTTCGGCCTCAAGAAGTAAAGAGGGCGGCCCCAGACTCTTAGCCTAATTTGCGCTTGCGGCTTGCGCGCCGCCGGTGCTTTGTGCCTGGGTATGCCCCGTGACCTTCAGCTCCAGCGGAGGCGAGGCGTGGTTGGTCGAAGAATCTGACTCGACTTCGCCGACTACATAGATTGGCTGCTCAATCGGTTTTACCCAGTCCTCGGCCCGCAGGATGAAGGTGCGGCTGGTTTGGCTTTCAGTCACCAGCACGCCGTTCAATCCAATATTGACCACCTGAACTCCACGGGGAAGGTTCTTGACATAGCAAGGCACACGACCCTTGTACCCGTTTTGACGCTCGACATGCAGAGTCACCGTCACCTGCTGCCCCGGTTCAAGAGAGACTTGCCTGGGGTCCGTCGTCACCACCACATCGGGTGGCGGAATAATGGTGGCGAGTTGCAGGGACGACTCCGGATGCAGATCCGCGTCCAGCATGTCATTCAAGTTCGCCGGCCTCGCAACGTCACGGCCGTTAATAGTCGCGTGGCCCACAATTTCCATCGCACCCGGCGGCGCGTCTGCGGAAGCATCCGCAGAGGCCGAGAGCACTACCACGGTCGAATCCTCTCCCGCGGAGATCCTCGCGGGACCCGCGGTGACGCCGGCAGGCAGACCTTTCACTTCAATCTCGATGGGGCCTTCGTAGCCTTCCAGCCGATCGGCCGAAACCGTCAAGGGTACCCTTCCTCCCTTGGGAATATTGGGATTTGCGGGAGTGGCTGTGAGTTGATAATCCGGCACGGTTTCGCGAATGGAAAGGCGATAGGCAAAGTCTGGTCCACCCATACCGCGAACGTCTTTGAGGTGCAGGATATATTGCCCGTCGGCAGGGGCTACGAAGTCGATGCGCGAGTCTGCGGCGTACCCAGGGCCACCGTCGTCGTTGCGCCAGGTCAGATGGAAGACGGGCAGGCCGTTGGGCGGAAATTCGGCGTCGGGAGGTAGAATCTGCGCGCGGTAGACCGGCGTGTTCACGGCATGCACAACCGGGGAGGTGCCCAGAAAGGCTAGCCGCAGACCATTGATTCCCTTCAAGTCAACATCCGCATCGGGCTGATCGGAAATGTAGTCCAACTGATTGAGCTCGTCTCCGATCATCAGGTAATCGTTGACGTGAAGCCCAGTGGTAGACGTCAGCCGGACACCGGTGGTGCGCGAATCCCGATCGCTGAGCGTGGTTGTGGTTTGGTTCAAACAGCGAATGGTAGCTCGCGGAATCGCATTTCCCTGGGCATCCAGAACCTCGATAACCGAGTCCAGGGGAGAGCCGGCTCTGGCGGCCTCCACAACAATCGTCAGCTGCTGCCCCTTCCCGGCGCGGAAACGGAAATAATCTTCGTCGCTGACTTCCCCGGGCTTGGCACCCCCATCAATATGCCCGTTAATAGTCACGGGGAAGGATACTGTCTCTGCTTGAGCGACCGAGTTATTCGGTTCCTTTTCCAGGACTTCGGGTAAGGCGCCGACCACGATCTTCACCTCGTTCAACGGGAGCGCTGCGTTCTCCTTGAGCGTGATGGGAATGGTCTTAAAGTCCCCCGCCTGCTTCGGCGCTTCGATCTTGAGCTCACGGGTTCCCCCCAGATTGACGCCCTCTATGGCCACCGTGGTTGTTTCACCCGCGCGCACGCCAAGGGGAAAGTATCTCGTGATATAAGGCAAGGCGCCTGCATCGACGCGATAGTAATCATCCTTTCCTCCACCCCCTTCGCGGTCTGAGATGGTGAGCGTGTATTTCCCATCCTGGGGCAGGCGATAGTGCAGCGCGGCGTCAGGGCTGTTGTCGTGTCTTCCTGCTTCGACCAGAACCCGGCCCGAGCTGTCGCTCAGAGCGAGCAGCGATTCGAGGCCGGAGCCAAGCTTCGAGGCGATGACCTCGAATACCACGTCCTCCCCTGCTTTGCCGTCGAAGTCGTAACGATCACTGTCTCCTGGCGCTGCAATCGTGCCCACCATGGTCGCAGGCAACACCACCGGTTGTGACGGCGCCGTGTTTCCTGGCTTTTCGTTTTTCTTCATCTCGGGGAGCGATCCAATGGCCAGGGGAACCATGTTGGTTGTGCCCAGCGGGGTCTGCACGCGGAAACGGTAGACACCCGGCGGAACGTCTTTGCCCGCAGTGATTTCCAGCAAAGCGGACTGCTTTTTGGCGAGCGGCACCGCGGCGGAGGTGGAAAACTTTCCACTGGCCGCCTCTTCTGGAAGGTCAGTGATCTGAGTGACCTTCGCGGTGATCCCGGGTGCATCGAAGATCACTGCTTTGGCGCCGGAGAGATTGCGGCCGTCGAGGGTAAAGGTGGCCGTGCTTCCGCGCTCCATGCCAACCGGCCATATCTTTGAAAGGCTCGGCGGGATGATTGGCTCCCCGGCGTACAGCGGTAAAACGGTTGGTACTGCCAAGGCGAACCATCAGACGCAACGCAGGATCTTAATTTTCACTTGGCACCTCGCGCAGGGTGATGGAAGCTTTTACTGGCTCGCAACCTGCTTTTTTTCCTCTCCCGCAGCAGGCTGGCGGGGTGTAAAGACCGTCCATTTCCCTGCTGGTACTTTGTCATTTTTCACGTCGTACAGGCTCAGCGTGCCGTTAAAGCGGCCCGCCGCCAGCCATTTGCCATCGGGGCTGATGGCAAGTGCCTGCACCCACTCCGGCTGGTGATCGATGACCCTTTGCGGGTCGAGAGTTTTGGCATCGCGAAATCGTATGGAACCATCAGACGATGCGGTAATGATGGTTTGGCCGTCGGGCGACCAGACCAACGCCAGGATGCTCTCCTCGTCTCCGATCAACGACTGCTTGAGCGTTCCCTCTGTCTCCCCAACCGTCCAGATGTAGATGGTCTTGTCGTAACCGGCAGCGGAGATCCGATCGCCGGCAGGAGAATAGGCAATGCCAGTGAGACCGTCCAGAGCGTCACCCAGTGTGTACAGGCGATTGCCGGTAGCCACGTCCCAGATCTTCACCGTTCGATCCTGTGAAGCTGAGGCCAGATGCTTGCCGTCGGGACTGAAGGCCACAGCGAAGACGGCGTCAATATGGTCCTGAAGATTCTTGAGCTCTTTGCCCGAGGCGACATCCCACAGTTTCACCATCTTGTCGTAGCTGCCGGAAGCAATGATCTTCCCGTCCGGGCTCCAGGCGACGGAGTAGATGCAGTCCTTATGGCCCTGCATGGTCTGAAGGAGCTGATGCGATTGGAGATCCCATATCTTGATCTCGCCCGAGCGCTGCGGAGGGCCGCCGCCCGCGGCCAGCATCTTCCCGTCAGGACTGAAGGCAATGGAACGCACGTAGTCGGCGTGGCCAGAGAGCGTGGCAACCTCTTTGCCGGTCGAGGGATCGATGAGGCGCACCTCGCGATAACCGCCTACGGCCAGCAGTTTCCCATCCGGAGAAAACTTCAGTGAAGCCACAGGAGAAACCACCGGGACCACGGGGCGGATATCCGCGAGCGCCGCGGGCGCAAGCGTCTTGCTGGCGGTGCCTGCTACCGGGCCTGCTGCGCCGGCATTGATCCATGCCCTGATGGCCGCGATGTCGGCTGGGGGAAGCGGGTCGGCGCCGTAGGGCATCCGCGGCGCTATCTTTCCTTCCAGCATCTGGATGATGCGGCTTCCGTCTGCATTGCCGGGTACGATCGGGGGCCCATGCGCTCCGCCCTTGATCAAAGTGTCATAGCTCTCCATGACCAGGCCGCCCATCCGCCCGGTGCTGGAGTGGCATGCCAGGCAATTCTTTTGCAGGATGGGAGCGACCTGCGAATCGAAGCCCGGTGTTTCCGCGGCGTAAATCGTTCCGCACGCAACTCCGAGCAAGAGCAAGCAACGTGCGGCGTTGATCACGGGCCGGTAATTCCGCAGGGCATTTCGCATATTAATGGTTAAACATGAATTCCTGGCTGGTCAGCAGAGACCAGGTCATGTCGCGCAGCGCAGCCCGGCGCGGATCATCCACCCCGGAGGTCTTTTGTTGCTCCGCCGATGCCAGGGCGCCGGTCAAAGCTGACCGCTCCGAGTCCTTCGGGTAGCGGCTAAAGGAAGCCAGATAAAGGTAGTTGAGAATCTGCTCATCTGAGAACCCGAGCCGGATCATCATGTCGACCGAGTTGTCAGGATCGCGCAGCTTATTGTTCAACGTATCCCCATTGATGATATGGAGCGCCTGGGTGATGGTGGGCACCGAGGTGCGTTCGCTCTCCCTGGTTTGCTGCCGCAGGGGCCGGCCAAAAGCCGTCAGGAAGTAAGAAGTGACCGCGGTATCCGGCAACTGCAGCGCCCGCATACCGGCGGCATAGCCATCGAACTTTTCCGGGACCTGGGTCACCTGGGAATAGGCATCCAGCATCACCTCGGCGGGGAGACGCTTGATGACGTAGTGCGAGCCATATTTGTCGTCGTCGGTATTTTCCTTTAGGGGTGTTGAGGAAGCTTGATAGGTCGCTGACTGCATGATGGTGCGGATAAGGTAATTCACATCGTAGTTGTGGGCGACAAAATCCTTTACCAGCGCATTAAGCAGCGCGTCGTTGGTGGCCGGGTTGGTGTCGCGCATGTCGTCTACGGGTTCAACCAGGCCCCGGCCGAAGAAGTTACGCCATATCCGGTTGACGATGTTGCGGGCGAAGAATGGGTTCTCGGGCGAGGTAAGCCAGCTGGAGAAATAGAAGCGCGTGTCGCCCGGCGCTTCGTTGGCAAGCTGCTGGGCATCGAGCGGCTTGGGAGGCAGCACCATCATGAAGCGATCATCGCTGAACTCGCCGGTCGGCGCGGAGTAGACGGTGACGTTGTTGAAAAGGGGGCCTACCGCGGGACGAGCGCCGCTGGGTGCGAAGGTCTTCAGCCGCACCCGCGCGAAAAGATTGGCCATGCCGTAGTAGTCCTTCTGAGTCCATTTCGCCAGAGGATGATTGTGGCAATGAGCGCAGGTGATGTTGATGCCCAGAAAGGCCTGGGCCATGTTCTCCGAGATGTCCAGCGGATCGCGGTGGATCAACCAATAGTTAGCCGCGCCATTCTCGACCGTGTTGCCGGTGGCGGTTACGATCTCGGTGGCAAACTGATTCCACGGTTTATCGCTGGCGACACTGTTATGAATCCAGTTGTAGTAACTCCACATCTCCTCGTTGGAAAGATGGTTGCTTGAAACCAGCAACAAGTCAGACCACTTATAGGCCCAATAATCCACGAACTCGGGGCGCTTCATCAGGTCATCGACCAGCCGGTTTCGCTTCTCCGGCGAGGGATCTTTGAGGAAGCGCTCGACCTCTGCGGGACGGGGCAGGATGCCGGCAGCATCCAGATACGCCCGGCGCATAAGTTCGGCGTCGTTCGCGGGGGGCGACGGCGGAATGTGCAGCACTTGCAGGTGTTTGAGAACCGCGTCATCAATATAGTTGTGGCGGGGCGCCTTCTGGAAGACCGCTTCCTCCAGCTTCCACGGGAAGGGAATGCGCAGCCGGGCAAAGGTGACGTGGCTTTGATACCACACCGTGACCGGAGCTTCGCCGTTGCTGTGCATGGTGACATGGCCGTTATTGTCGACGGTGGCGACGCCCTCGTCGCCGCTGTCATATTTGGCCCAGCGGGTCACATCCGCCGTATGGCCGTCGGAGAAGTATGCCGTCACCAGTAGTTGTTGTTCGGCGCCAGGGCGGAGGGAAGCCTCCCCAGGCAACACTTCGATTTTGGTAACCCGCGCGTCGGAGTCCTTGGGCGCGGGCATCGCCTGGGCAAGCCACCCGGCAATCACTTTGAACTCCGGCGAGTCAACGGGAAATCGTCTTCCACCTCCGTGAGGGATGGTGAGGGTGGGCTTTAAGAGGATCAGGCTGCGCGCCGGTTCCATTACTTCCGTGCGCCGAGCCAGAGCCTGATGGGTGAGGGTGTAGTAATCCACCTCGGGATCGTAGCCGCGCAGGGTGAGCTTGAAGCCGTTCTTTCCGGCCGCTGCGCCATGACAGGGACCTGAGTTACATCCCATCTTGGTCATGACCGGCAGCACATCATTGCGAAAACTCCACGCGGTTGCGGACACAAAGTCTTTGACGTTCACGGTTGCCACGGCTCGATGGCCCTGGAGCGTACCGGTAATGGTCGCCTGCCCGTCACCTTGGGGAAGGGTGAAATGGTCTTTGTCGACGATCGCGACCCTGGGATTCGATACAGTTAAGGTGACCTGTGGGGTAAGCTCCTCCTGATGTCCGTCGGCAAAGGTTCCTTCGACCAGCAGCCGCTGGTTGTAGCGCGGCCCGAGGATCGAGAACGAGGAAGGCAGGATCTCAATCCTGGTGAGCGAAGCCAACGATTGCCCGGGGTGGACTGCTGCGGCAGCGGGGGCCTTGCGGGCCGGCGGCGTCGAGGCCGCTTGAGGATGGGAACCGCCGATTGCCGGTTTCGCCTGGCTCTGCGCGGAGACTTGCGAGGGCGTCTCAGCTAAAAACAGAGCGGCGCCCAGGAGAGTAAGGGCAGCCACCAGAGCAGAAACCAGAAGCGTGTTGCGCGTCGTCATAGCCATCACCCGAAAGCTTCCGATTGCCCTGAACCGGCAATTCTTTTAACTTGTAGTTCCTACACCCGCAATTGCCTGAATCACTTCTTAGATCAGCAAATCGTTGATCGGTTCAAAACCATGGTCCACCACCCGCACTTCGCGGCCTTGCGGCGTCTTCAATATGGTGTCGATGGGAATACCCAGGCACTTATAAACGGTCGCCGCGATGTTGGCGGGCATGACCGGTTGATCTTTGGGCGCTGCCCCGATGGCGTCCGAGGAGCCGACCACCTGTCCACCTTTGATTCCGCCTCCCGCCATCACCACGGTCCAGCACTGCGGCCAGTGATCGCGTCCGCCGGCGGGATTGATGCGCGGCGTGCGGCCGAATTCACCGGTTGCCAGCACCATCGTGGTGTCGAGCAAACCGGTCTTGCTTAAGTCTTCGAGCAGGGAGCTGTAACCGTTGTCGAACATGGGGCCGACCAGCTCGCTGTAACAGCTGATAGGACTGAAGGGAGCGGAGCCGTGGATGTCCCAGGTAATTTCGTTGAACACGGTCTCGAACATATTGAGGGTGACAAAGCGCACGCCCCTCTCCACCAGCCGCCGGGCCAGCAGGCAACCCTGACCGAACCGGTTCATGCCGTAGCGCTTGCGGACGTCTTCAGGCTCCTGGGTCAGATCGAAGGCCTCGCGCGCCTTGGTCGAGGTCATCAAGGTATAGGCCTGATTGAAGGTTGCATCCATCAGCTTCGAGTCCTGGTTGTTCTCCTCGAAGTACGCGACGGACTGGTCAATCATTTGGCGCCAGCTTCGCCGGCGATCCACGCGCACGGCGGAGATGTAATCGGGTGGCAACAGATCCGGTACCTTGAAGTTGGGGTCGGCAGGGTCGGCATTCAGGACGAAAGGGTCGTAGCCCTTGCCCAGAAACCCAGCTGTATCGCCGTGAGGCAGGTTTCCGCCGAGCTGGCCGATGGTGTAGGGCAGCAAAACATTGGGGGGCATGTCGCCCTTCGCGCCCTTTTCAAACCTGAGCACTGAGCCGTAGTTGGGTGACTCCAGTCCTCCCTGGAAGAGCCTGCCCGTCTGCATCATCTGGCAACCGGTATCATGCACGGCCGCCGCGGTATGGTAGGCCGAACGCAGCAGCGCGAATTTGTCCGCATGGGTCGCCATGCGGGGGAAGATCTCCGAGATCTCAATTCCGGAAACGTTGGTCTTGATAGGCTTGAACGGCCCGCGGATAGATGCCGGCGCGTCCGGCTTCATATCCCACGTATCCAACTGGCTGGGGCCACCCACCAGCATCAGATGGATACAGTTCACATCCTTGCCGCCCTGCACCGCACCCGCCGCCTTGAGGCGGAAGAAGTGGGGCATCGTCAGCCCAAGGAAGCCGAGCGATCCCGCGTGCAGAAAATCCCGCCGGCTGACACCGTCACAGAAATGAACTCGCTTGTCAGCATCCAGTCGAAACATCGAAATCTCTCCCAGCCGGGGCAATCGGGGGGATTATCGAAGCTTTCCTAAGCCCATAGAGGTACGGTTGGCACTATACTCTTTTGCCTCTATGACATGGAACCTTGTTGTTTCAACGAGCCTTGGTGCTAAGACAGGCTAAGTTGTTGAAGGTTCGGCTGTCCATGGCTGCCTTAGAGCCCTCATGAGTGTGAGTCCGATGTGGCACGCCTGCGGAAGCTGTGCCCTTCTTCCCGCAGTTTGTCCCTACCCTGCCCAGGACTGTCGTCCGATAAGCGCTAACTTACGGGATCTATTTCGTCAAAAACCCCACAAAATCGTCATCCTGAGATGGCACGAAGCGCTTTACTGATTCATCGCATGACACAGCGCTCGGTGCGCGGAGTCGAAGGACCCCAGGGCTACTTTGTCCTACCCATGCCGCTCGACCTTTTCCAACACCGAAGCCCGTACCTGGCGGACCGCCAACGGTTTTCCCCGGGATCGAGAGCAAAAAAGGTAGCGTCTTGCTTTCTCTGGCGGCCACATTTACATCCTGAGCAGCCATACAGACACGCTTTAGCTTGGCGTCCCAACAACCTGTATTTTCGCGTTATGAAGCATAAAGAGCCGAAGGGGAGAATCGTGTTCTGGGGTCTGGGTGGTCGAAACGGTGCGAACAGCATCGACAAGATAAGCATCGTCGAGGTCCTTCGACTCCGCGCCCCAACCGCTGTTCACCCGATAAATCTGTGAGGCGCTTCGCTCAGAGGCTGTGACTTTTTTGATTTTTCGCGCCCTTGGAAGCACCTAACCTTTTTGTTTTCAGCGTCGATTTTTTCGCAAAACCAATAAAGTCACAGACTCTCAGGATGACGATTTTGTGGGAATTTTTGAAGAAGAGCATCCCGTAGGTCAGCGCTTATGGGACCCCAGTCCTGGGCTATTTTCATTCGTCCCCTCCGGGACTAAGTTGAACTGGCTCACGCGGACTGCCTTAGCCCCACCAGGTTTCGCCTGGAGCCAGATGCGCACGGACATAGTCCGGGTTAGGTTCGACGCCGAGTCCAGGCTTATCCGGTATGAGGATTCTGCCGTCTTTCACCAGCGGGCCATCGTGGATTACAAAGCTTTCCCAGGCCTTCACCGGATCGCCGACGATATGTCCCCAGGGCGAGTCATTGGATTTTCCATTCAGACGCCCAATGCTGAGCTCGTGGCCCTTGAAATCGCGCATGGCCGCCGCGCTGTGTGCCGCGGCCACAGCCCCGAGCGGACCAGACGCGTTGTGGGAACATACCGGCATGTCGAAGATGTCAGCCAGATCTGAGATTTTCTTGGCCTCCAACAAGCCTCCGGCCTTGGGTATGTCGATTTGCACGATGTGGCAGCCCTGATGAACGATGAAGGGCATAAAACCACGCCTGGTATAGAGATTCTCACCGGTAAGGATGGGTACGGGAGATTCCTCGGTGAGCTTGACCCAGGAATCGGAAAAATCCGGTGGCAAGGGATCTTCGATCCACATCGGTCGAATGGGCGCAACCGCGCGGGCAAGGTTTAGCGCGTCGGACCAGTCCAGCTCCCAATGTGTGTGCACTGCGATGCCAAAATTCGACCCCAACGCCTCCCGCACATTGGTGAAGCCTTTTGTGTTATTGTCCAGGTCTTCATTCGTCAATTGGCGGTTATAACCACGTGGATTGTCGAAGACTGTGTCGTAAAGATTCTCCTTGGGATACCCCAGGCGCAGAATGTCTGTCTTCACCGCGGTGAAGCCGTAGGGATGCTCCTTGACCACGCGCGCCCATTCGCGGCAGGAAGCGGGGTCCAGGAAGTTCTCCGGGCTACTGGTCAGATAGACGCGCACGCCAGTGCGATATTGACCGCCCAGTAGCTTGCACACCGGTTGGCCAAGAAGCCTGCCGGCAAGATCCCAGAGCGCAATCTCCACTCCGCTGATCGCGGTTACGGTTACGCCGCCAATAGCACCCGCTCCACCTGTGCGGAGAATCATCTTCGTGTACAGGGGATCGATATCCAGCGGATCTTCGCCCACGATGGCATCCCGCAGGTATCCCATCATGACTTCTTTTATGCCGAATCCCCAGTAGGCCTCACCGTATCCGCTCACACCTGCATCCGTATCGATGCGCACCAGGGTGTTGCCGCCGGATCTGCCTATGACCATGGCTTTAAGATCTGTAATCTTCACTTTCTTTCTCAACGGCTCGGCCATGGCGGAATAGCGCCCCAACATGGATGAGGCTGGAAGCATCGCCGCAAGTCCTTGCAGAACATCTCGTCTCTTCATGAAGCACCTCTACTGGGGGAAAGTTGACGCTAAGGGGAGCACCAATGCAGATTTAAACATGGGGAAACTCGTACATCGGTTTTTGACTGCCGTTTGGTGTTCCGCTCCGGATTTGCAGAGCAAGAGACAAACTGAGACATTTGGAAATCAAGGAGTGGCATGCGCAAAGTGTCGGCCGTTGCAGTGGGGTTCCTGGGCCTGGGCACGTGGGTCGCACCGTCGTTGGTGATGCGGGCCGTCGCTTCCGGAAAGAATCTACCTGAGCAGACCGCGCAAGATTGGCCTGTCTACGGCGGGCAGGCGGCGCAGGACCATTATTCAAGCCTTTCTCAAATCAACCGGAAAAATGTAGATAGACTCAAGGTCGCGTGGACATTCGATCTCGGTGAAAATGGCAACCGGACGGGTAGCCTGCAGTCCAATCCGGTGATTATAGGGCGCAGTCTCTACACATTTACCCCCTCTCTCAAGGTCATTTCTCTCGACGCCGCCTCCGGTAAACTCCTCTGGAAATTCGACTCGGGGATCGACGGCCGGCAACCCTCACGCGGTGTGACCTATTGGACCAACGGAAGCGAGAGTCGCGTGTTCGCGGGCATCATGAACTTTCTTTACGCTCTGGATCCTGCTACAGGCAGGCCAATCGAGAGCTTCGGCGAAGGCGGCCGCATCGATCTCAGGAAAGGACTCAGGGGAGATTACCGCGATCAGTCGATCGCACTGACGAGTCCGGGCATCATCTACAAAGATCTGATCATCATCGGCGGGCGCAATCCGGAATCGCAGCCGTCGCCTCCAGGGGATATCCGCGCTTTCGACGTTCACACTGGCGCATTACGCTGGCGGTTCCACACCATTCCGCATCCCGGGGAGGTGGGCTACGATACCTGGCCTACGGACGCATGGAAGACGGCAGGCGCAGCCAATAACTGGACGGGGATGTCACTCGACATCCGAAGGGGCATTGTCTATGTGCCGACGGGATCCGCGGTTTCTGATTTCTACGGTGCCGATCGCGTGGGAAACGATCTGTTCGCGAATTCATTGTTAGCCCTCGATGCCGCGACGGGCAAACTCCTGTGGTATTTCCAGGGCGTGCATCACGACATATGGGACCGCGATTTCCCCTCGCCACCGGCGTTGGTTACGGTGAAACAGAACGGCAAGAGCATCGACGCAGTCGCGCAGGCGAGCAAGCAGGGATGGCTCTTCCTGTTCGACCGGACGAGCGGTAAGCCCCTTTTCCCGATCGAAGAGCAGAAGTTCCCGCCAAGTAGCGTTCCAGGTGAAGTAACGTCGCCTACGCAACCGGTGCCGCTGATGCCAGCGCCCTATGCGAGACAGCGCTTGACCGAGGACCTTCTTACCCAGCGGACGCCAAAGGCACACGCCTGGGCGGTTCAGGAATTCCGCGGATACCACAGCGATGGACAATTCGTTCCCCTCGATTTCGGAAAGCAAACGGTCGTATTTCCAGAGTATGACGGCGGAGCGGAGTGGGGAGGGTCCGCAGTCGACCCCAACACGGGTGTCATCTACATCAACTCCAATAACATTGTGGGGACTGGCAGCCTGGTCAAGCAGGATGGATCGGGCGGGTTGGGCTCACAAATCTATCGGAGCCAGTGCGCGGTTTGCCATGGCATCAACCGCGCTGGTTCTCCACCAGCCTTTCCTTCGCTTTTGGACGTCTACACGCGGTACACCTCGACGCAAATCGCCGACGTGATCCATCAAGGCAGGGGCAGGATGACGTCCTTCCCCGGTTTGCAGGGCGACCGGCTCGATGCGCTGCTCGACTACTTGCGAACGGGCAAAGAGAACGGCGCTTCGGAGCAAGCACCTGCCGCACCTCCCGCGACAGAGGGCGCTGTAGTGAAGGCTGGTGAAGAGATGCCGTACGTCTTCGATGGCTATCGCAGATTTGACGACCCGGATGGTTATCCCGCGGTCGCTCCTCCCTGGGGCACATTGAACGCAATCGATTTGAATACGGGCAAATATTTGTGGAAACTTCCGCTGGGGACGTACCCGGAACTGGCGGCCCAGGGCTTGAAAAATACCGGCAGCGAGAATTACGGCGGCCCCATCGTAACCGCTGGCGGCGTGCTCATTATCAGCGCGACCAGCTACGATCGAAAGATCAGGGCTTTTCATAGCGCGACCGGAAAGCTGCTTTGGGAGGCGGACCTGCCGTTTTCCGGCGTGGCCACTCCGGCTACCTACATGGTCGATGGCAAGCAATATGTAGTGATCGCTACCAGCGGAGCGAGAAACCCCAAAGGTCCACAAGGCGCGGCTTATGTGGCCTTCGCTCTGCCTTAATTGTGACACTGTCGTTCTTCGAGAGAACCTGAATTTTGCCCGACGATCAATACAAGCTGGAAGACAGGGCCCGGCAAAGTGTAGAGTATGCAGGGCGAACGGGTTCGCTTTGGGTCCATTCCAAGAAAACGTTATCCCGAAGCCTTGTTCGGATAACCGTAGCGACAGGTTGTGGGATTGCCTTCTTTCACGCGCGCTTTGGGATCAATCGATAACCAGTTCGATGTTCAGACTCGAGGCCCGCAGGCAGCCTGGGTCGCAACCGTCGCAGTGGTGGCTTTGATCCTGGGCCCATGCATCGCTCCCTCGGCTATTGTGCGCGCGGCCGGAGATGGACCAGCGCCGGTACAGCCGACGGACGATGGCTGGCCGAGCTATGGCGGCGAGCCATCGCAGGATCATTACTCAAGTTTTTCGCAGATCAACCGCGAAAACGTGAAGAGACTCCAGATCGCATGGACCTTCGATACCGGCGAACAGGGAAGTTTGGAGACAACCCCGGTGATTGTGGGGCGCGTTCTCTACACCTATACGCCCTCCCTCAAGGTTGTTGCCCTAGACGCCGCTTCGGGCAAACTACTTTGGACGTTCGACTCTGGGGTGCATGAGCCTGACGCCAGCCGCGGTGTCTCGTACTGGACCGATGGAAAAGAGAGCCGCCTTTTCGCCGGTATGCGGAACCTGCTCTATGCATTGGATCCCACCACCGGCAAGCCGATCGAAAGCTTTGGCGAAGGTGGATACATTGACCTGAGAAAAGAGCTCAGAGGCGATTACACCTTGCAGTCGATCGGGCTGACCAGTCCCGGCGCTATTTATAAAGACCTGATCATTGTCGGCGGCCGAGATCCGGAGACGCCGCCGGCGCCTCCGGGTGACATTCGCGCCTTTGACGTTCACACCGGCGCGCTGCGCTGGCGATTCCATACAATCCCTCATCCTGGAGAGCCGGGTTACGATACCTGGCCCAAGACCGCATGGACAACCGCGGGCGCCGCCAACAACTGGGCAGGGATGGCGCTCGATGTAAAGCGCGGCATTGTCTACGCGCCCACGGGATCCGCGATCTTTGATTTCTACGGGGGCGACCGCGTTGGGAACGATTTGTTCGCCAACTCGATGCTTGCGCTCGATGCGGAGACAGGCAAACTCCTCTGGTATTTTCAGGGTGTGCACCACGACCTATGGGACCGGGATTTCCCCTCTCCGCCCGCGTTGGTCACGGTACGACGAAATGGTAAGAGCATCGATGCGGTTGCGCAGACGACCAAGCAGGGATGGGTGTTCGTCTTCGACCGTACCAACGGACAATCACTGTTTCCAATTGAAGAGCTCAAATTTCCCCGGAGCACTGTTCCGGGCGAGGTGTCTTCGCCCACACAACCGGTGCCGCTGATACCCGCGCCATATACACGGCAGGTTGTCACCGAAAATACGCTCACCAATCGAACTCCACAGGCGCATGCGGCGGCGGTCCAGCAGTTTCGCACCTTCGCTGGCGGGGGACAATACGTTCCCGGCGTCCTGGGCAAGGCGACCATCCTCTTTCCCGGCGTCGGGGGCGGCGCGGAGTGGGGTGGATCCGCCGTTGATCCCAATACCGGCATCATTTACATCAATACGAATCAAGTTGCGTTCACGACCACGCTGGTCAAGAACGATCCCTCGGCCGGCATTGGCCTACGGACCTATCGCAGCCAGTGTGCAGTCTGTCATGGTGTGGACCGTTCCGGCGCTCCGCCGGCCTACCCTTCGCTTGTGGATGTGTACAGCCAGCTTACAGCTGCGCAAATTACGGGCATCATCCATCAAGGCAGAGGAAGAATGTCCTCTTTCCCTGACCTCCAGGGTGCGAAGCTGGATGGATTGCTCGAGTATCTCCGCACTGGAAAAGACATTGGAAAGCCGAGCGCTGTAGCGAGCGACGCAGGACCGCCGGCCTCTCGATCCGCGGCCGTGGAACCAGACGATGCCGAGGGAATGATGCCCTATAGCATCACTGGCTATACGCGGTTTGACGACGCGGATGGCTATCCCGCTGTCGCTCCTCCCTGGGGCACGCTGAACGCCATCGACTTGAATACGGGCAAATATCTGTGGAAGCTTCCCCTGGGCGAGTACCCGGAACTGGCCGCCAAGGGGCTGAAGAATACGGGCACCGAAAACTACGGTGGTCCCATTGTGACTGGCGGGGGACTGTTGATCATTGCCGCCACCGACTTCGACCGCAAGATTCGGGCGTTCAACAGCCGCACCGGAGAATTGTTATGGGAAGCGAAGCTTCCATTCTCCGGAGTGGCCACGCCGGCCACTTATATGGTTGATGGCAAACAGTACATCGTGATCGCGACTTGTGGGGCGAGAGATCCCAAGTCTCCCCCAGGCGCTGTTTATGTTGCATTCGCTCTTCCGTAGTCTGGTGAGCAAAAGAGGGAAACAGAATGATGGGGCCTGATGGGAAGGTATGCCCACGCCGGCCACGTTTCTGCTCTCTTCATTTGAGGCAATGATTTTCATACAGGAGACAAGATGGCCACTGATACTTCGAAAAAACCACGATTGAGCGGGGTATTCGCCCCGACGGTCACAGCCTTCGAGAGCGATGGTTCTCTCAGTACACGGGGAACGCGTGCGTTTGTACGCTTCCTTTTAGAGCAAGGCGTGCACGGTCTGACGCCGCTCGGGAGCGCCGGCGAGCCTGTTGCTTTGAGTACTACCGAGAGAATGAAAGCACTGGAAGCCATTGTGGAGGAAACTGCAGGCCGCGTGCCTATCTACGCTGGGACCAGCGATTACAGCACCGCAACGACTATCGAGCTCAGTCAGCACGCGCGGTCCATTGGGTGTGACGGGCTCATGCTGATGGCCCCCTATCTGCTGCGGCCGCCGAAGCAAGACGTCTTGAATCATTTCCGTCGAGTCCGTGAGCGGGTGGGGCTACCCATCATGGTCTACAATGTTCCGGTACTGACCGGTATCGAAATTACGCCGGAAGAGATCCAGATGCTTGCCGCCGAGGACGTGGTTCACGCCGTCAAGTGGTCCCACATGGAGATCGCCAGAGTGCAGGACACCCGGCTGCTGTGCGGGAAAGATTTCGCAATTTTTGCCGGCATCGACATCACGGCGTTTGCCGCGCTGGCGATTGGGGCAGACGGTTATATCGGTGGAATACCGATGATCGCGCCGGCGCTGGCGGTCGAGTTGTGCCGGCTCCTGATTCAAGAGAAAAATCTGGATGAAGCGCGAGCCCTCTGGCTGCGCATCCTTCCGATTATCCGGCTGGAATACCGGGCCATGGGAACGGATGCAGCAAGTCCCCATTGGCTGGCGGTTTGCCGGGAGAGCGCGGCCCTTCGTGGCATACCGATCGGTGTTTCGCGGGCTCCGCTCAGCCCGGTCGATGCGTCGGTGCGCGAAGAACTTCGGGCCCTTCTCGCCGGGCTGGGGCAGCTCAAAAGCAACTAAGAGAAAACCGCAGATCTCTCCACTCCGCTTCGCTCCGGTCCCACGGCTCGCCGGGGCAGGCGAGATGACAATTCTGTTTGAGCATAGAATTTGGCGTTTCCAGGAGAGGTTCACAAAACTGCAGATCCCTCGGCTTCGCTCCCACGGGAAGCCGGGGCAGGCGGGATGACAAGGAAAGGGTGACATTCTGAAGGAAAGTGGTTGCGGGAAAATGAAGAAGAGCTGGAAATGAAGAAGAGCGGTTGCTGGACAGAAGGTGTGCTTGGGAGCAATGTTTCGATGAAGATTACGAAAGTTGAAGTGTTTTTGACGGGTACGGCGTGGCGGAATTTTCTTTTCGTCAAACTGACGACGGATGAAGGCCTCGTCGGATGGGGTGATGGCACTCTCGAGTGGAAAGAATCGGCCGTTCGGGATCTGATCCTCGATTTTGGCCGGCGATATGTCATCGGCATGAGCCCCTTCAACATTGAAGACCTGTGGTTCAAGCTGTATCAGATCGAGCACAACACGGGTCCGATTATGTATGCCGCCATGGCCGGAATCGAGACCGCGATGTGGGACCTGGTGGGGAAAGCTTTGGGTCAACCGGTATACAACCTGGTCGGCGGCGCGGTTCGCAAGAAAGTCCAGGTCTACGCCAACGGGTGGTATGCCTTCCAGGGCGATCTCGCGAAGATAGCGGATCGAGCCCGGGAAGTAGTCAGCCGCGGCTACACAGCAATGAAATTTGACCCCTTCGGTCCGGGCGGCAGGGAACTTTCCAGCGAAGAACTAAGAATGGCTTGCCGAATCGTGGAGGCCGTGCGCAACGCGGTGGGAGAGAACATCGACTTGATGCTTGAGTTTCATGGGCGCTTCAGTCCGATCATGGCACTCGAAGCCATTCGCGCGATGGTTCCGTACCGGCCACGCTGGTGCGAGGAGCCGATTCCGGCTCACAATCATGAGTCTATGGCACAGGTTGTCGCCGCCTCTCCGCTGCGCGTCGCCACCGGTGAGCACACCTATAGCCGGTTTGGATTTCTCGATCTGCTTTCCCGCAAGGGCGCGCATCTGATTCAGCCGGACATCATCTACAGCGGCGGATTTCTGGAGACGAAAAAAATCGCTGCCATCGCGGAAACGTTTTACGTGAGCGTTGCTCCACATAACTGCCGGGGACCGCTCGGCACGGTAATAGCGATCCACCTTTGCGCAAATATTCCGAACTTCGACATCCTGGAGACCTTTGAAGATTACGATGTTCCCTGGCGATGCGATTTGACTCCTGGGACCCCACGGGTCGAACAGGGCTATTATGCCCTTCCCACAAAGCCAGGATGGGGTGTGGATGTGAACGAAGAACTGATCCGTGCGCATCCGGAGAATCCCGATGCCAAGCTGAACATGTTCGCCGGACAGTGGGAAGAAATCATGTGCAAATAAGGGCTGTGGCAGCCGTTCAGTAAGCGATGAAAGCCTCAGTGGAGAGAACGATCTTGCACGGCAAACCGCTCCATCCATCCAAGACAGATCGACGGACTTTTCTAAAGCTGGCTAGCGCGAGCGCGGGCGGAATCGTGCTCTCGAACAGCATTCCCTTTGCCGCAGGTGAAACCACCTTTCCCGATCTGGATCGGCTCCGGCATGCGCATCAGCTGGCAGGCCTTATTTCTCCAGGACGAACGTACCGGGCAATGGAGTGGGAGTTTCACACGCCCCCCCAGCAAACGTTCGATATTAACCTTGAGGGGGCTATCGCGGCCGCCCGCGATGCGGGTGCGGAAAGCCTGATGTTTTACACGCAAGATCACTGGGGATATGCCTTTTATCCCAGCGACTCGGCGGTGCGTCACCCTCATTTGAAGTTTGACCTGTTCGGAACCGAGTGTTCTTTGGCGCGCAAAGCCGGAATTTCGACCATGGCCTACTACTGCCTGCAATTCAACAATCAATGCGCGATCAGCCATCCTGACTGGGCCTGGGTGAACGAAGAGGGAGTACCGCAAAGGTTTTACGGTCGTTGGCACATCGTGTGTCTGGACACCCCGTACCGCCAGTACGTGTTGGCCATGATGGACGAAATCTTCTCCCGCTATGACGTGGATGAATTATTCCTGGATATCTTTGGGATTCAATTTGCGATGTACAACCAGAACGGAATAAATCCGTTCTGCTTCTGCCGGCACACTGAGGAAGCCTGGAGCAAAGAGCACCCTGGGGATCCTTACCGGGAAGGCTTTAAGACGCGCGAAGGCTGGGAGCGCCGCTTTCAATGGCATCAGCGAAGAACAATGACCGTTATGCTCGATGAGATCATCTCTCGAGCCCGCAAGCACCGGCCCAATCTTTTGGTCTCGCTCAACGGCGGCCCGGAATCGTTTCCCGACGACATCATGCAGCGGGTCAGTTATATCTATGCCGAACCTCTGGATTGTCCCACGGGCATCGCCCTTGGATCCATCCTGATGCGGGGATGGGGGCGGCCCTATTTTCAGGCTGGGATCTTTACCGAGTACGGTTATTCCGATACTTACCCTGGCGATCTCGCGAGGGTGCAGGCGGACGCACTGATGGTTCAGAATGCGCGAAGCTTTTTTGTGGGGAATGCACCGGTGGTCAGTGGAGTGGACGGGCAGGGATTTTCCAACCGATGGTTTGCCGTGGCCAAGAACGCCTGGGAGGACGTCCGCAATGTCGACTGCCTTCTGGGGCCGGACCTCACACCGCTGTTGAGCACGGCAATGCTATACAGCGAATTGACCCGCAAGGAGTTCGAAGCAGAGAAGCGCCCCTATGATTTCAGGCGCTCCACCTTAGGCGCTTTGGAGACTCTGACCTATGCCGGCCGTCCGGTGGAAAGCGTACCCGATTTCAATTTGAAGCCGGAAATTCTGGCCAGTTTGAAGTTCTGGTTCTTCCAGAAGTCACGGTGCTGTCCGCGGCACAGGCGGAAACAATTCGTCGATGGGTAGAACGGGGCGGGACGTTGATCTCCAGCTACCGGTGCGGATTGTTGGATGAAAATCACAAGCAGCGTGAAAACTTCGCCCTCGCCGATGTCTTTGGCGTCGACTACGTTTCGGAAGTGACAACCTACGCGTATGACGCGTCTGGCAAGCGGAGGGAGGGGAATGCTGTCACTACCTACATGGAATCTGCCGGCCATCCTTTGGCTGAGCGGCTAGGGCAAGGCACGGTAGGCTTGCCGGGACCCTTCATCACTGGTCAGGGAAACTACTGCCAAGGAGGTGATGCGTTACCGATTACCCCTGCTTGCAGAAGATGTTGCCCATGACCAGTGGGTTGGATGGGG
>CAWIRT010000058.1:0-47579 GCA_963838445.1 uncultured Acidobacteriaceae bacterium | reverse complement strand
AGTCCTCGGCCCGCAGGGTGAAGGTGCGGCTGGTTTGGCTTTCAGTCACCAGCACGCCGTTCAGTCCAATATTGACCACCTGAACTCCGCGGGGAAGGTTCTTGACATAGCAGGGCACACGACCCTTGTACCCATTTTGACGCTCGACATGCAGGGTCACCGTCACCTGCTGCCCCGGTTCAAGAGAGACCTGCCTGGTGTCCGTGGTCACCACCACATCCGGTGGCGGAATAATGGTGGCGAGTTGCAGGGACAACTCCGGATGCAGATCCGCGTCCAGCATGGCATTCAAGTTCGCCGACCGCGCAACGTCACGGCCGTTGATGGTCGCGTGGCCCACAATTTCCATCGCACCCGGCGGCGCGTCTGCGGAAGCATCCGCAGAGGCCGAGAGCACTACCACGGTCGAATCCTCTCCCGCGGAGATCTTCGCGGGACCGGCGGTGACGCCGGCAGGCAGACCTTTCACTTCAATCTCGATGGGGCCTTCATAGCCTTGCAGCCGATCGGCCGAAACCGTCAAGGGCACCCTTCCTCCCTTGGGAATATTGGGATTCTGCGGGAGTGGCCGTGAGTTGATAATCCGGCACGGTTTCGCGAATGGAAAGGCGATAGGCAAAGTCTGGTCCACCCATACCGCGAACGTCCTTGAGGTGCAGGATATATTGCCCGTCGGCAGGGGCTACGAAGTCGATGCGCGAGTCTGCGGCGTACCCAGGGCCGCCGTCATCGTTGCGCCAGGTCAGATGGAAGACGGGCAGGCCGTTGGGCGGAAATTCGGCGTCGGGAGGCAGAATCTGCGCGCGGTAGACCGGCGTGTTCACGGCATGCACAACCGGGGAGGTGCCCAGAAAGGCCAGCCGCAGACCATTGATTCCCTTCAAGTCAACATCGGCATCGGGCTGATCGGAGATGTAGTCCAGCTGATTGAGCTCATCTCCGATCATCAGGTAATCGTTGACGTGAAGCCCGGTGGTGGAGGTCAGCCGGACACCGGTGGTGCGCGAATCCCGATCGCTGAGCGTGGTTGTGGTCTGGTTCAAACAGCGAATGGTAGCGCGCGGAATCGCATTCCCCTGGGCATCCAGAACCTCGATGACCGAGTCCAGGGGAGAGCCGACTCTGGCGGCCTCCACATCAATCGTCAGCTGCTGCCCCTTGCCGGCGCGGAAACGGAAATAATCTTCATCGCTGGCTTCCCCCGGCTTGGCTCCGCCATCAATATGCCCGTTAATGGTGACGGGGAAGGATACGGCCTCTGCTTGAGCAACCGAGTTATTCGGTTCCTGTTCCAGGATTTCGGGCAAGTCGCCGACCACGAGCCTCACCTTGTTCAACGGGAGCGCTGCGTTCTCCTTGAGCGTGATGGGCATGGTCTTCCAGTCCCCTGCCTGCTTCGGCGCTTCGATCTTCAGCTCGCGGATTCCCCCCAGATTGACGCCCTCTACGGCCACCGCGGTTGTTTCGCCCGCGCGCACGCCAAGGGGAAAGTATCTCGTGATATAGGGCAAGGCGCCTGCGTCCACGCGATAGTAATCGTCCTTTCCTCCACTCCCTTCGCGGTCTGAGATGGTGAGGGTGTATTTCCCGTCCTGGGGCAGGCGGTAGTGCAGCGCGGCGTCAGGGCTGTTGTCATGTCTTCCTGCTTCGGCCAGAACCCGGCCCGAGCTGTCGCTGAGAGCGAGCAGCGACTCGAGCCTGGAGCCAAGCTTCGAGGCGATGACCTCGAATACCACGTCCTCCCCTGCTTTGCCGTCGAAGTCGTAACGATCACTGTCTCCTGGCGCTGCAATCGTGCCCACCATGGTTGCCGGCAACACCACCGGTTGTGACGGCGCTGTGTTTGCTGACTTTTCGCTTTTCTTCATCTCGGGGAGCTGATCCAATGGCCAGGGGGACCATGTTGGTTGTGCCCAACGGGGTCTGCACGCGAAAACGGTAGACACCCGGTGGAACGTCTTTGCCCACGGTAATTTCCAGTAAAGCGGACTGCTTTTTGGCAAGCGGCACCGCGGCTGCGGTGGAAAACTTTCCACTGGCCGCTTCCTCTGGAAGGTCAGTGATCTGAGTGACCTTCGCGGTGATCCCGGGCGCATCGAAGATCACTGCTTTGGCGCCGGAGAGATTGCGGCCGTCGAGGGTAAAGGTGGCCGTGCTTCCGCGCTCCATGCCAACCGGCCATATCTTTGAAAGGCTCGGCGGGATGATTGGCTCCCCGGCGTGCAGCGGTAAAACGGACGGCACTGCCAAGGCGAACCATGAGACACAACGCAGGATCTTGACTTTCACTTGGCACCTCGCGCAGGCTGATAGGAGGTGTTACTGGCTCGCAACCTGCTTTTTTTCCTCTCCCGCAGCAGGCTGGTGGGGTGTAAAGACCGTCCATTGCCCTGCTGGTACTTTGTCATTCTTCACGTCGTACAGGCTCAGCGTGCCGTTAAAGCGGCCCGCCGCCAGCCATTTGCCATCGGGGCTGATGGCAAGTGCTTGCACCCACTCCGGCTGGTGATCGATGACCCTTGCGGGTCGAGAGTTTTGGCGTCGCGAAATCGTATGGAACCATCAGACGATGCGGTAATGATGGTTTGGCCGTCGGGCGACCAGACCAAAGCCAGGATGCTCTCCTCGTCTCCGATCAACGACTGCTTGAGCGTTCCCTCTGTCTCCCCAACCGTCCAGATGTAGATGGTCTTGTCGTAACCGGCAGCGGAGACCCGATCGCCGGCAGGAGAATAGGCAATGCCAGTGAGACCGTCCAGAGCGTCACCCAGTGTGTACAGGCGATTGCCGGTAGCGACGTCCCAGATCTTCACCGTTCGATCCTGTGAAGCTGAGGCCAGATGCTTGCCGTCGGGACTGAAGGCCACAGCGAAGACAGCGTCAATATGGTCCTGAAGATTCTTGAGCTCTTTGCCCGACGCAACATCCCACAGTTTCACCATCTTGTCGTAGCTGCCGGAAGCAATGATCTTCCCGTCCGGGCTCCAGGCGACGGAGTAGATGCAGTCCTTATGGCCCTGCATGGTCTGAAGGAGCTGATGCGACTGGAGATCCCATATCTTGATCTCGCCCGAGCGCTGCGGAGGGCCGCCGCCGCGGCCAGCATCTTCCCGTCAGGACTGAAGGCAATGGAACGCACATAGTCGGCGTGACCGGAGAGCGTGGCAACCTCTTTGCCGGTCGAGGGATCGATGAGGCGAACCTCGCGATAACCGCCTACGGCCAGCAGTTTCCCATCCGAGACCACTTCAGTGAAGCCACAGGAGAAACCACCGGAACCACGGGGGGATATCCGCGAGCGCCGCGGGCGCAAGCGCTTGCTGGCGGCGCCTGCTGCCGGGCCTGCTGCGCCGGCATTGATCCATGCCCTGATGGCCGCGATGTCGGCTGGGGGAAGCGGGTCGGCGCCGAAGGGCATCCGCGGCGCTTCTTTCCTTCCAGCATCTGGATGATGCGGCTTCCGTCTGCATTGCCGGGCACGATCGGGGGCCCATGCGCTCCACCCTTGATCAAAGTGTCATAGCTCTCCATGACCAGGCCGCCCATCCGCCCGCTGCTGGAGTGGCATGCCAGGCAATTTTTTTGCAGGATGGGAGCGACCTGCGAATCGAAGCCCGGTGTTTCCGCGGCGTAATTGGTGCCGCACGCGACCCCGAGCACAACCAGGCAACGGGCGGCGTTGATCACGGGCCGGCAATTCCACAGGGCGTTTCGCATATTAATGGTTAAACATGAATTCCTGGCTGGTCAGCAAAGACCAGGTCATGTCGCGTAGCGCAGCCCGGCGCGGATCATCCACCCCGGGGGTTTGTTGTTGCTCTGCCGATGCCAGGGCGCCGGTCAAGGCTGACCGCTCCGATTCCTTCGGGTAGCGGCTCAAGGAAGCCAGATAAAGGTAGTTGAGAATCTGCTCATCTGAGAACCCGAGCCGGATCATCATGTCGACCGAGTTGTCAGAATCGCGCAGCTTATTGTTCAACGTATCTCCATTGATGATATGGAGCGCCTGGGTGATGGTGGGCACCGAGGTGCGTTCGCTCTCCCTGGTTTGCTGCCGCAAGGGCCGGCCAAAAGCAGTCAGGAAGTAAGAAGTGACCGCGGTATCGGGCAACTGCATGGCCCGCATACCGGCGGCATAGCCATCGAATTTCTCCGGGACCTGGGTCACCTGGGAATAGGCATCCAGCATCACCTCGGCGGGGAGACGTTTGATGACGTAGTGCGAGCCATATTTGTCGTCGTCGGTATTTTCCTTTAGAGGTGTTGAGGAAGCTTGATAGGTCGCCGAATGCATGATGGTGCGGATCAGGTAATTCACATCGTAGTTGTGGGCGACAAAATCCTTTACCAGCGCATTGAGCAGTGCGTCGTTGGTGGCCGGGTTGGTGTCGCGCATGTCGTCTACCGGTTCAACCAGGCCCCGCCCAAAGAAGTTACGCCATATCCGGTTGACGATGTTGCGGGCGAAGAATGGGTTCTCGGGCGAGGTAAGCCAGCTGGAGAAATAAAAGCGCGTGTCGCCCGGCGCTTCGTTGGCAAGCTGCTGGGCATCGAGCGGCTTGGGAGGCAGCACCATCATGAAGCGATCATCGCTGAACTCGCCGGTCGGCGCGGAGTAGACGGTGACGTTGTTGAAAAGGGGGCCAACCGCGGGACGAGCGCCGCTGGGTGCGAAAGTCTTCAGCCGCACCCGCGCGAATAGGTTGGCCATGCCGTAGTAGTCCTTCTGAGTCCATTTCGCCAGAGGATGATTGTGACAATGGGCGCAGGTGATGTTGATGCCCAGAAAGGCCTGCGCCATGTTCTCCGAGATGTCCAGCGGATCGCGGTGGATCAACCAATAGTTAGCTGCGCCGTTCTCGACCGTGTTGCCGGTGGCGGTTACGATCTCGGTGGCAAACTGATTCCAGGGTTTATCGCTGGCGACACTGTTATGAATCCAGTTGTAGTAACTCCACATCTCCTCGTTGGAAAGATGGTTGCTTGAAACCAGCAACAAGTCAGACCACTTATAGGCCCAATAATCCACGAACTCGGGGCGCTTCATCAGGTCATCGACCAGCCGGTTTCGCTTCTCCGGCGAGGGATCTTTGAGGAATCGCTCGACCTCTGCGGGACGGGGCAGAATGCCGGCAGCATCCAGATACGCCCGGCGCATAAGTTCGGCGTCGTCCGCGGGGGGCGACGGCGGAATGTGCAGCACTTGCAGGTGTTTGAGAACCGCGTCATCAATATAGTTGTGGCGGGCCGCCTTCTGGAAGACCGCTTCCTCCAGCTTCCACGGGAAGGGAATGCGCAGCCGGGCAAAGGTGACGTGGCTTTGGTACCACACCGTAACCGGAGCTTCGCCGTTGCTGTGCATGGTGACATGGCCGTTATTGTCGACGGTGGCGACGCCCTCGTCGCCGCTGTCATATTTGGCCCAGCGGGTCACATCCGCGGTATGGCCGTCGGAGAAGTATGCCGTCACCAGTAGTTGTTGTTCGGCGCCAGGGCGGAGCGAAGCCTCCCCAGGCAACACTTCGATTTTGGTAACCCGCGCGTCGGAGTCCTTGGGCGCCGGCATCGCCTGGGCAAGCCACCCGGCAATCACTTTGAACTCCGGCGAGTCAACGGGAAATCGTCTTCCGCCGCCGTGCGGGATGGTGAGGGTGGGCTTTAAGAGGATCAGGCTGCGCGCCGGTTCCATTACTTCCGTGCGCCGCGCCAGAGCCTGATGGGTGAGCGTGTAGTAATCCACCTCGGGATCGTAGCCGCGCAGGGTAAGCTTGAAGCCGTTCTTTCCCGCCGCTGCGCCATGACAGGGACCTGAGTTACATCCCATCTTGGTCATGACCGGCAGCACATCGTTGCGAAAACTCCACGCGGTTGCGGACTCAAAGTCTTTGACGTTCACGGTTGCCACGGCTCGATGGCCCTGGAGCGTACCGGTAATGGTCGCCTGCCCGTCACCCTGGGGAAGGGTGAAATGGTCTTTGTCGACGATCGCGACCCTGGGATTCGATACAGTTAAAGTGACCTGTGGGGTAAGCTCCTCCTGATGTCCGTCGGCAAAGGTTCCTTCGACCAGCAGCCGCTGGTTGTAGCGCGGCCCGAGGATCGAGATCGAGGAAGGCAGGATCTCAATCCTGGTGAGCGAAGCCAACGATTGCCCGGGGTGGACTGCTGCGGCAGAGGAGGCCTTGCGGGCCAGCGGTGTCGAGGCCGCTTGAGGATGGGAACCGCCGATGGCGGGTTTCGCCTGGCTCTGCGCGGAGACTTGAGAGGGAGTCTCAGCTAAAAACAGAATGGCGCCCAGGAGAATAAAGGCAGCCACCAGAGCAATAACCATGAGCGTATTGCGTGTCGTCATAGCCATCACCCGACACTTCGTTGCCCTGGCAGCAATTCTTTTAACTCGTAGTTGCTACACCCGCAATTGCCTGAATCACTTCTTAGATCAGCAAATCGTTGATCGGTTCAAAACCGTGGTCCACCACCCGCACTTCGCGGCCCTGCGGCGTCTTCAATATGGTGTCGATGGGAACACCCAGGCACTTATAAATGGTCGCCGCGATGTTGGCGGGCATGACCGGTTGATCTTTGGGCGCTGCCCCGATCGCGTCCGAGGAGCCGACCACTTGTCCACCCTTGATTCCGCCTCCCGCCATCACCACGGTCCAGCACTGCGGCCAGTGATCGCGTCCGCCGGCGGGATTGATGCGCGGCGTGCGGCCGAATTCACCGGTAGCCAGCACCATCGTAGTGTCGAGCAAACCGGTCTTGCTTAAATCTTCGAGCAGGGAGCTGTAACCGTTGTCAAACATTGGGCCGACCAGCTCGCTGTAACAGCTAATAGGGCTGAAGGGAGCGGAGCCGTGGATGTCCCAGGTGATTTCGTTGAAAACGGTCTCGAACATATTGAGGGTGACGAAGCGCACGCCCCTCTCCACCAGCCGCCGGGCCAGCAGGCAACCCTGGCCGAACCGGTTCATGCCGTAGCGCTTGCGGACGTCTTCAGGCTCCTGGGTCAGATCGAAGGCCTCGCGCGCCTTGGTCGAGGTCATCAAGGTATAGGCCTGATTGAAGGTTGCATCCATCAACTTCGAGTCCTGGTTGTTCTCCTCGAAGTACGCGACGGACTGGTCAATCATTTGGCGCCAGCTTCGCCGGCGATCCACGCGCACGGCGGAGATGTAATCGGGTGGCAGCAGATCCGGTACCTTGAAGTTGGGGTCGGCGGGGTCGGCGTTCAGGACGAAAGGGTCGTAGCCCTTGCCCAGAAACCCGGCCGTATCGCCGTGAGGCAGGTTTCCGCCGAGCTGGCCGATGGTGTAGGGAAGCAAAACGTTGGGGGGCATGTCGCCCTTCGCGCCCTTTTCAAACCTGAGCACCGAGCCGTAGTTGGGTGACTCCAGTCCGCCCTGGAAGAGCCTACCCGTCTGCATCATCTGGCAACCGGTATCATGCACGGCCGCCGCGGTATGGTAGGCCGAACGCAGCAGCGCGAATTTATCCGCATGGGTCGCCATGCGGGGGAAGATCTCCGAGATCTCAATTCCGGAAACGTTGGTTTTGATAGGCTTGAACGGCCCGCGGATAGAAGCCGGCGCGTCCGGCTTCATATCCCACGTATCCAACTGGCTGGGGCCACCCACCAACATCAGATGGATACAGTTCACATCCTTGCCGCCCTGCACCGCACCCGCCGCCTTGAGGCGGAAGAAGTGGGGCATCGTCAGCCCCAGGAAGCCGAGCGATCCCGCGTGCAGAAAATCCCGCCGGCTGACACCGTCACAGAAATGAACTCGCTTGTCAGCATCCAGTCGAAACATCGAAATCTCTCCCAGCCGGGGCAATGGGGGGGATTATCGAAGCTTTCTTATGCCCGATAGAGGTACGTTTGGCACTATACTCTTTTGCCTCTATCACATGGAACCTTGTTGTTTCAACGAGCTTTGATGCTGAGACAGGCTAAGTTATTGCATGTTCGTCTGTCCACCTCCCTCTTTTCCATTGGCACGCCTGCGGAAGCTGTGCCCTTCTTCCCGCAGTTTGTCCCTACCCTGCCCAGGACTGTCGTCCGATAAGCGCTAACTTACGGGATCTATTTCGTCAAAAACCCCACAAAATCGTCATCCTGAGCGAAGCGCTTTACGATTTCATCGCATGACACAGCGCTCGGTGCGCGTGGTCGAGGACCCCAGGGCTACTTTGTCCTACCCATGCCGCTCGGCCTTTTCCGACACCGAAGCCCGTACCTGGCGACCGCCAACGTTCCAAAAGGTAGCGTCTTGCTATCCGCCATACGGGCACGCTTTAGCTTGGCGTCCCAACAACCTGTATTTTCGCGTTACGGAGGGGAGAATCGTGTACTCCGGTCTAGGTGGTCGAAAAGTGCGAACAGCATCGACAAGATAAGCATGGTCGGGGTCCTTCGGCTCCGCGCCCCGAACGCTGTTGACCCGATAAATCCGTGAGGCGCTGCGCTCAGGCTGTGACTTTTTTGATTTTTCGCGCCCTTGGAAGCACCTAACCTTTTTGTTTTCAGCGTCGATTTTTTCCAAAACCAATAATCACAGCTCTCAGATGACGATTTTGTGGGAATTTTGAGGGAGCATCCCGAGGTCAGCGCTAGGGACCCCAGTCCTGGGCTATTTTCCGTCCCCTCCGGGACTAAGTTGAACTGGCTCACGATGACGGTCTTAGCCCCACCAGGTTTCGCCTGGAGCCAGATGCGCGCGGACATAGTCCGGGTTAGGTTCGACGCCGAGTCCAGGCTTATCCGGTATGAGGATTCTGCCGTCTTTCACCAGCGGGCCATCGTGGATTACAAAGCTTTCCCAGGCCTTCACCGGGTCGCCGACGATATGTCCCCAGGGCGAGTCATTGGATTTTCCATTCAGGCGCCCGATGCTGAGCTCGTGCCCCTTGAAATCGCGCATGGCTGCGGCGCTGTGCGCCGCGGCGACAGCTCCGAGCGGACCAGACGCGTTGTGGGAACATACCGGCATGTCGAAGATGTCAGCCAGATCTGAGATTTTCTTGGCCTCCAACAAGCCTCCGGCCTTGGGTATGTCGATTTGCACGATGTGGCAGCCCTGATGAACGATGAAGGGCATAAAACCACGCCTGGTATAGAGATTCTCACCGGTAAGGATGGGTACGGGAGATTCCTCGGTGAGCTTGACCCAGGAATCGGAAAAATCCGGTGGCAAGGGATCTTCGATCCACATCGGTCGAATGGGCGCAACCGCGCGGGCAAGGTTTAGCGCGTCGGACCAGTCCAGCTCCCAATGTGTGTGCACCGCGATGCCAAAATTCGACCCCAACGCCTCCCGCACATTAGCGAAGCCTTTTGTGTTATTGTCCAGGTCTTCATTCGTCAATTGGCGGTTATAACCACGTGGATTGTCGAAGACTGTGTCGTAAAGATTCTCCTTGGGATACCCCAGGCGCAGAATGTCTGTCTTCACCGCGGTGAAGCCGTAGGGATGCTCCTTGACCACGCCGGCCCATTCGCGGCAGGAAGCGGGATCCAGGAAGTTCTCCGGGCTACTGGTCAGATAGACGCGCACGCCAGTGCGATATTGACCGCCCAGTAGCTTGCACACCGGTTGGCCAAGAAGCCTGCCGGCAAGATCCCAGAGCGCAATCTCCACTCCGCTGATCGCGGTTACGGTTACGCCGCCAATAGCACCCGCTCCACCTGTGCGGAGAATCATCTTCGTGTACAGGGGATCGATATCCAGCGGATCTTCGCCCACGATGGCATCCCGCAGGTATCCCATCATTACGTCTTTTATGCCGAATCCCCAGTAGGCCTCACCGTATCCGCTTACACCTGCATCCGTATCGATGCGCACCAGGGTGTTGCCACCGGATCTGCCTATGACCATGGCTTTAAGATCCGTAATCTTCACTTTCTTTCTCAACGGCTCGGCCATGGCTGAATAGCGCCCCAACATGGATGAGGCTGGAAGCATCGCCGCAAGTCCCTGCAGAACATCTCGTCTCTTCATGAAGCACCTCTACCTGGGAAAGTTGACGCTAAGGGGAGCACCAATGCAGATTTAAACATGGGGAAACTCGTACATCGGTTTTTTGACTGCCGTTTGGTGTTCCGCTCCGGATTTACAGAGCAAGAGACAAACTGAGACATTTGGAAATAAGGAGTGGCATGGGCAAAGTGTCGGCCGTTGCAGTGGGGTTCCTGGGCCTGGGCACGTGGGTCGCACCGTCGTTGGTGATGCGGGCCGTCGCTTCCGGAAAGAATCTACCTGAGCAGACCGCGCAAGATTGGCCTGTCTACGGCGGGCAGGCGGCGCAGGACCATTATTCAAGCCTTTCTCAAATCAACCGGAAAAATGTAAATAGACTCAAGGTCGCGTGGACATTCGATCTCGGTGAAAATGGCAACCGGACGGGTAGCCTGCAGTCCAATCCGGTGATTATAGGGCGCAGTCTCTACACATTTACCCCCTCTCTCAAGGTCATTTCTCTCGACGCCGCCTCCGGTAAACTCCTCTGGAAATTCGACTCAGGGATCGACGGCCGGCAACCCTCACGCGGTGTGACCTATTGGACCAACGGAAACGAGAGCCGCGTGTTCGCGGGCATCATGAACTTCCTTTACGCTCTGGACCCGGCTACGGGCAGGCCAATCGAGAGCTTCGGCGAAGGCGGCCGCATCGATCTCAGGAAAGGACTCAGGGGAGATTACCGCGATCAGTCGATCGCACTGACGAGTCCGGGCATCATCTACAAAGATCTGATCATCATCGGCGGGCGCAATCCGGAATCGCAGCCGTCGCCTCCAGGGGATATCCGCGCTTTCGACGTTCACACTGGCGCATTACGCTGGCGGTTCCACACCATTCCGCATCCCGGGGAGTTGGGCTACGATACCTGGCCTGTGGACGCATGGAAGACGGCAGGCGCGGCCAATAACTGGACGGGGATGTCACTCGACATCCGAAGGGGCATTGTCTATGTGCCGACGGGATCCGCGGTTTCTGATTTCTACGGTGCCGATCGCGTGGGAAACGATCTGTTCGCGAATTCATTGTTAGCCCTCGATGCCGCGACGGGCAAACTCCTGTGGTATTTCCAGGGCGTGCATCACGACATATGGGACCGCGATTTCCCCTCGCCACCGGCGTTGGTTACGGTGAAACAGAACGGCAAGAGCATCGACGCAGTCGCGCAGGCGAGCAAGCAGGGATGGCTCTTCCTGTTCGACCGGACGAGCGGTAAGCCCCTTTTCCCGATCGAAGAGCAGAAGTTCCCGCCAAGTAGCGTTCCAGGTGAAGTAACGTCGCCTACGCAACCGGTGCCGCTGATGCCAGCGCCCTATGCGAGACAGCGCTTGACCGAGGACCTTCTTACCCAGCGGACGCCAAAGGCACATGCCTGGGCGGTTCAGGAATTCCGCGGATACCACAGCGATGGACAATTCGTTCCCCTCGATTTCGGAAAGCAAACGGTCGTATTTCCAGAGTATGACGGTGGAGCGGAGTGGGGAGGGTCCGCGGTCGACCCCAACACGGGTGTCATCTACATCAACTCCAATGACATTGTGGGGACTGGCAGCCTGGTCAAGCAGGATGGATCGGGCGGGTTGGGCTCACAAATCTATCGGAGCCAGTGCGCGGTTTGCCATGGCATCAACCGCGCTGGTTCTCCACCAGCCTTTCCTTCGCTTTTGGACGTCTACACGCGGTACACCTCGACGCAAATCGCCGACGTGATCCATCAAGGCAGGGGCAGGATGACGTCCTTCCCCGGTTTGCAGGGCGACCGGCTCGATGCGCTGCTCGACTACTTGCGAACGGGCAAAGAGAACGGCGCATCGGAGCAAGCACCTGCCGCACCTCCCGCGACAGAGGGCGCTGTAATGAAGGCTAGTGAAGAGATGCCGTACGTCTTCGATGGCTATCGCAGATTTGATGACCCGGATGGTTATCCCGCGGTCGCTCCTCCCTGGGGCACATTGAACGCAATCGATTTGAATACGGGCAAATATTTGTGGAAACTTCCGTTGGGGACGTACCCGGAACTAGCCGCCCAGGGCTTGAAAAATACCGGCAGCGAGAATTACGGCGGCCCCATCGTAACCGCTGGCGGCGTGCTCATTATCAGCGCGACCAGCTACGATCGAAAGATCAGGGCTTTTCATAGCGCGACCGGAAAGCTGCTTTGGGAGGCGGACCTGCCGTTTTCCGGCGTGGCCACTCCGGCTAC
This sequence comes from uncultured Acidobacteriaceae bacterium, assembly GCA_963838445.1. Taxonomy (GTDB): domain Bacteria; phylum Acidobacteriota; class Terriglobia; order Terriglobales; family Acidobacteriaceae; genus PALSA-350. The sequence continues at coordinate 35,357 of CAWIRT010000058.1, read as the reverse complement.
CTACATGGTCGATGGCAAGCAATATGTAGTGATCGCTACCAGCGGAGCGAGAAACCCCAAAGGTCCACAAGGCGCGGCTTATGTGGCCTTCGCTCTGCCTTAATTGTGACACTGTCGTTCTTCGAGAGAACCTGAATTTTGCTCGACGATCAATACAAGCTGGAAGACAGGGCCCGGCAGAGTGTAGAGTATGCAGGGCGAACGGGTTCGCTTTGGGTCCATTCCAAGAAAACGTTATCCCGAAGCCTTGTTCGGATAACCGTAGCGACAGGTTGTGGGATTGCCTTCTTTCACGCGTGCTTTGGGATCAATCGATAACCAGTTCGATGTTCAGACTCGAGGCCCGCGGGCAGCCTGGGTCGCAACCGTCGCAGCGGTGGCTTTGATCCTGGGCCCATGCATCGCTCCCTCGGCTATTGTGCGCGCGGCCGGAGATGGACCAGCGCCGGTACAGCCGACGGGCGATGGCTGGCCGAGCTATGGCGGCGAGCCATCGCAGGATCATTACTCAAGTCTTTCGCAGATCAACCGCGAAAACGTGAAGAGACTCCAGATCGCATGGACCTTCGATACCGGCGAACAGGGAAGTTTGGAGACAACCCCGGTGATTGTGGGGCGCGTTCTCTACACCTATACGCCCTCCCTCAAGGTTGTTGCCCTAGACGCCGCTTCGGGCAAACTACTTTGGACGTTCGACTCTGGGGTGCATGAGCCTGACGCCAGCCGCGGTGTCTCGTACTGGACCGATGGAAAAGAGAGCCGCCTTTTCGCCGGTATGCGGAACCTGCTCTATGCATTGGATCCCACCACCGGCAAGCCGATCGAAAGCTTTGGCGAAGGTGGATACATTGACCTGAGAAAAGAGCTCAGAGGCGATTACACCTTGCAGTCGATCGGGCTGACCAGTCCCGGCGCTATTTATAAAGACCTGATCATTGTCGGCGGCCGAGATCCGGAGACGCCGCCGGCGCCTCCGGGTGACATTCGCGCCTTTGACGTTCACACCGGCGCGCTGCGCTGGCGATTCCATACAATCCCTCATCCTGGAGAGCCGGGTTACGATACCTGGCCCAAGACCGCATGGACAACCGCGGGCGCCGCCAACAACTGGGCAGGGATGGCGCTCGATGTAAAGCGCGGCATTGTCTACGCGCCCACGGGATCCGCGATCTTTGATTTCTACGGGGGCGACCGCGTTGGGAACGATTTGTTCGCCAACTCGATGCTTGCGCTCGATGCGGAGACAGGCAAACTCCTCTGGTATTTTCAGGGTGTGCACCACGACCTATGGGACCGGGATTTCCCCTCTCCGCCCGCGTTGGTCACGGTACGACGAAATGGTAAGAGCATCGATGCGGTTGCGCAGACGACCAAGCAGGGATGGGTGTTCGTCTTCGACCGTACCAACGGACAATCACTGTTTCCAATTGAAGAGCTCAAATTTCCCCGGAGCACTGTTCCGGGCGAGGTGTCTTCGCCCACACAACCGGTGCCGCTGATACCCGCGCCATATACACGGCAGGTTGTCACCGAAAATACGCTCACCAATCGAACTCCACAGGCGCATGCGGCGGCGGTCCAGCAGTTTCGCACCTTCGCTGGCGGGGGACAATACGTTCCCGGCGTCCTGGGCAAGGCGACCATCCTCTTTCCCGGCGTCGGGGGCGGCGCGGAGTGGGGTGGATCCGCCGTTGATCCCAATACCGGCATCATTTACATCAATACGAATCAAGTTGCGTTCACGACCACGCTGGTCAAGAACGATCCCTCGGCCGGCATTGGCCTACGGACCTATCGCAGCCAGTGTGCAGTCTGTCATGGTGTGGACCGTTCCGGCGCTCCGCCGGCCTACCCTTCGCTTGTGGATGTGTACAGCCAGCTTACAGCTGCGCAAATTACGGGCATCATCCATCAAGGCAGAGGAAGAATGTCCTCTTTCCCTGACCTCCAGGGTGCGAAGCTGGATGGATTGCTCGAGTATCTCCGCACTGGAAAAGACATTGGAAAGCCGAGCGCTGTAGCGAGCGACGCAGGACCGCCGGCCTCTGGATCCGCGGCCGTGGAACCAGACGATGCCGAGGGAATGATGCCCTATAGCATCACTGGCTATACGCGGTTTGACGACGCGGATGGCTATCCCGCTGTCGCTCCTCCCTGGGGCACGCTGAACGCCATCGACTTGAATACGGGCAAATATCTGTGGAAGCTTCCCCTGGGCGAGTACCCGGAACTGGCCGCCAAGGGGCTGAAGAATACGGGCACCGAAAACTACGGTGGTCCCATTGTGACTGGCGGGGGACTGTTGATCATTGCCGCCACCGACTTCGACCGCAAGATTCGGGCGTTCAACAGCCGCACCGGAGAATTGTTATGGGAAGCGAAGCTTCCATTCTCCGGAGTGGCCACGCCGGCCACTTATATGGTTGATGGCAAACAGTACATCGTGATCGCGACTTGTGGGGCGAGAGATCCCAAGTCTCCCCCAGGCGCTGTTTATGTTGCATTCGCTCTTCCGTAGTCTGGTGAGCAAAAGAGGGAAACAGAATGATGGGGCCTGATGGGAAGGTATGCCCACGCCGGCCACGTTTCTGCTCTCTTCATTTGAGGCAATGATTTTCATACAGGAGACAAGATGGCCACTGATACTTCGAAAAAACCACGATTGAGCGGGGTATTCGCCCCGACGGTCACAGCCTTCGAGAGCGATGGTTCTCTCAGTACACGGGGAACGCGTGCGTTTGTACGCTTCCTTTTAGAGCAAGGCGTGCACGGTCTGACGCCGCTCGGGAGCGCCGGCGAGCCTGTTGCTTTGAGTACTACCGAGAGAATGAAAGCACTGGAAGCCATTGTGGAGGAAACTGCAGGCCGCGTGCCTATCTACGCTGGGACCAGCGATTACAGCACCGCAACGACTATCGAGCTCAGTCAGCACGCGCGGTCCATTGGGTGTGACGGGCTCATGCTGATGGCCCCCTATCTGCTGCGGCCGCCGAAGCAAGACGTCTTGAATCATTTCCGTCGAGTCCGTGAGCGGGTGGGGCTACCCATCATGGTCTACAATGTTCCGGTACTGACCGGTATCGAAATTACGCCGGAAGAGATCCAGATGCTTGCCGCCGAGGACGTGGTTCACGCCGTCAAGTGGTCCCACATGGAGATCGCCAGAGTGCAGGACACCCGGCTGCTGTGCGGGAAAGATTTCGCAATTTTTGCCGGCATCGACATCACGGCGTTTGCCGCGCTGGCGATTGGGGCAGACGGTTATATCGGTGGAATACCGATGATCGCGCCGGCGCTGGCGGTCGAGTTGTGCCGGCTCCTGATTCAAGAGAAAAATCTGGATGAAGCGCGAGCCCTCTGGCTGCGCATCCTTCCGATTATCCGGCTGGAATACCGGGCCATGGGAACGGATGCAGCAAGTCCCCATTGGCTGGCGGTTTGCCGGGAGAGCGCGGCCCTTCGTGGCATACCGATCGGTGTTTCGCGGGCTCCGCTCAGCCCGGTCGATGCGTCGGTGCGCGAAGAACTTCGGGCCCTTCTCGCCGGGCTGGGGCAGCTCAAAAGCAACTAAGAGAAAACCGCAGATCTCTCCACTCCGCTTCGCTCCGGTCCCACGGCTCGCCGGGGCAGGCGAGATGACAATTCTGTTTGAGCATAGAATTTGGCGTTTCCAGGAGAGGTTCACAAAACTGCAGATCCCTCGGCTTCGCTCCCACGGGAAGCCGGGGCAGGCGGGATGACAAGGAAAGGGTGACATTCTGAAGGAAAGTGGTTGCGGGAAAATGAAGAAGAGCTGGAAATGAAGAAGAGCGGTTGCTGGACAGAAGGTGTGCTTGGGAGCAATGTTTCGATGAAGATTACGAAAGTTGAAGTGTTTTTGACGGGTACGGCGTGGCGGAATTTTCTTTTCGTCAAACTGACGACGGATGAAGGCCTCGTCGGATGGGGTGATGGCACTCTCGAGTGGAAAGAATCGGCCGTTCGGGATCTGATCCTCGATTTTGGCCGGCGATATGTCATCGGCATGAGCCCCTTCAACATTGAAGACCTGTGGTTCAAGCTGTATCAGATCGAGCACAACACGGGTCCGATTATGTATGCCGCCATGGCCGGAATCGAGACCGCGATGTGGGACCTGGTGGGGAAAGCTTTGGGTCAACCGGTATACAACCTGGTCGGCGGCGCGGTTCGCAAGAAAGTCCAGGTCTACGCCAACGGGTGGTATGCCTTCCAGGGCGATCTCGCGAAGATAGCGGATCGAGCCCGGGAAGTAGTCAGCCGCGGCTACACAGCAATGAAATTTGACCCCTTCGGTCCGGGCGGCAGGGAACTTTCCAGCGAAGAACTAAGAATGGCTTGCCGAATCGTGGAGGCCGTGCGCAACGCGGTGGGAGAGAACATCGACTTGATGCTTGAGTTTCATGGGCGCTTCAGTCCGATCATGGCACTCGAAGCCATTCGCGCGATGGTTCCGTACCGGCCACGCTGGTGCGAGGAGCCGATTCCGGCTCACAATCATGAGTCTATGGCACAGGTTGTCGCCGCCTCTCCGCTGCGCGTCGCCACCGGTGAGCACACCTATAGCCGGTTTGGATTTCTCGATCTGCTTTCCCGCAAGGGCGCGCATCTGATTCAGCCGGACATCATCTACAGCGGCGGATTTCTGGAGACGAAAAAAATCGCTGCCATCGCGGAAACGTTTTACGTGAGCGTTGCTCCACATAACTGCCGGGGACCGCTCGGCACGGTAATAGCGATCCACCTTTGCGCAAATATTCCGAACTTCGACATCCTGGAGACCTTTGAAGATTACGATGTTCCCTGGCGATGCGATTTGACTCCTGGGACCCCACGGGTCGAACAGGGCTATTATGCCCTTCCCACAAAGCCAGGATGGGGTGTGGATGTGAACGAAGAACTGATCCGTGCGCATCCGGAGAATCCCGATGCCAAGCTGAACATGTTCGCCGGACAGTGGGAAGAAATCATGTGCAAATAAGGGCTGTGGCAGCCGTTCAGTAAGCGATGAAAGCCTCAGTGGAGAGAACGATCTTGCACGGCAAACCGCTCCATCCATCCAAGACAGATCGACGGACTTTTCTAAAGCTGGCTAGCGCGAGCGCGGGCGGAATCGTGCTCTCGAACAGCATTCCCTTTGCCGCAGGTGAAACCACCTTTCCCGATCTGGATCGGCTCCGGCATGCGCATCAGCTGGCAGGCCTTATTTCTCCAGGACGAACGTACCGGGCAATGGAGTGGGAGTTTCACACACCCCCCCAGCAAACGTTCGATATTAACCTTGAGGGGGCTATCGCGGCCGCCCGCGATGCGGGTGCGGAAAGCCTGATGTTTTACACGCAAGATCACTGGGGATATGCCTTTTATCCCAGCGACTCGGCGGTGCGTCACCCTCATTTGAAGTTTGACCTGTTCGGAACCGAGTGTTCTTTGGCGCGCAAAGCCGGAATTTCGACCATGGCCTACTACTGCCTGCAATTCAACAATCAATGCGCGATCAGCCATCCTGACTGGGCCTGGGTGAACGAAGAGGGAGTACCGCAAAGGTTTTACGGTCGTTGGCACATCGTGTGTCTGGACACCCCGTACCGCCAGTACGTGTTGGCCATGATGGACGAAATCTTCTCCCGCTATGACGTGGATGAATTATTCCTGGATATCTTTGGGATTCAATTTGCGATGTACAACCAGAACGGAATAAATCCGTTCTGCTTCTGCCGGCACACTGAGGAAGCCTGGAGCAAAGAGCACCCTGGGGATCCTTACCGGGAAGGCTTTAAGACGCGCGAAGGCTGGGAGCGCCGCTTCCAATGGCATCAGCGAAGAACAATGACCGTTATGCTCGATGAAATCATCTCTCGAGCCCGCAAGCACCGGCCCAATCTTTTGGTCTCGCTCAACGGCGGCCCGGAATCGTTTCCCGACGACATCATGCAGCGGGTCAGTTATATCTATGCCGAACCTCTGGATTGTCCCACGGGCATCGCCCTTGGATCCATCCTGATGCGGGGATGGGGGAGGCCCTATTTTCAGGCTGGGATCTTTACCGAGTACGGTTATTCCGATACTTACCCTGGCGATCTCGCGAGGGTGCAGGCGGACGCACTGATGGTTCAGAATGCGCGAAGCTTTTTTGTGGGGAATGCACCGGTGGTAAGTGGAGTCGACGGGCAGGGATTTTCCAACCGATGGTTTGCCGTGGCCAAGAACACCTGGGAGGACGTCCGCAATGTCGACTGCCTTCTGGGGCCGGACCTCACACCGCTGTTGAGCACGGCAATGCTATACAGCGAATTGACCCGCAAGGAGTTCGAAGCAGAGAAGCGCCCCTATGATTTCAGGCGCTCCACCTTAGGCGCTTTGGAGACTCTGACCTATGCCGGCCGTCCGGTGGAAAGCGTACCTGATTTCAATTTGAAGCCGGAAATTCTAGGCCAGTTTGAAGTTCTGGTTCTTCCAGAAGTCACAGTGCTGTCCGCGGCACAGGCGGAAACGATTCGTCGATGGGTAGAACGGGGCGGGACGTTGATCTCCAGCTACAGGTGCGGATTGTTGGATGAAAATCACAAGCAGCGTGAAAACTTCGCCCTCGCCGATGTCTTCGGCGTCGACTACGTTTCGGAAGTGACAACGTACGCGTATGACGCGTCTGGCAAGCAGAGAGAGGGGAATGCTGTTACTACCTACATGGAATCTGCCGGCCATCCTTTGGCTGAGCGGCTAGGGCAAGGCACGGTAGGCTTGCCGGGACCCTTCATCACTGTCAGGGAAACTACTGCCAAGGAGGTGATGCGTTACCGATTACCCCTGCTTGCAGAAGATGTTGCCCATGACCAGTGGGTTGGATGGGGCGCTCCTCCTCCCGGGCCACAAACCGCGGGAACGGCGGTGGCGTTCAACAAGTTCGGCAAGGGGCAGTCCCTGTATCTGGGTGTTCCCATATTCTGGGCCATGCACTGGCGGGCATACTGGATTCAGAACTGGATCCCTGGCTTGATACGGCAGCTGGTGCCGAATCCGCTGGCGGAACTGCGTACAGAGCCTTTTTCAGAGTACGTGCATGGCACTTTATTCCACGATGCGGGCAAGCAGCTGATTTTGGTTCAACTCTTAGACACCACGCAACTCGCGACCAAGGGTGAGTTACGCCCCACGCCGGAGATTGAAATTTCCATTGATCCGGGCCGCTTGAAAGTGACGGCGGCGCAGGTCGTCTGGCCAAAGACAAAGGCTTTGCGGGTAACGGAGTATCACGGAAAAACTCGTATCATTTTGGAAAAGCCGGATCGCTATACTGCGCTCTACCTGAAACTGAGTTGAAGAGACGCTCAGGTAGCAGGGGCAAAAAAAGCGTGCTAAGCGCTTAACAAGCTCTTGGCGATCAGATACGTGCGCGCGGACGGCTGAGACCAATGTCTTACGGACTCAGTCCAGTGTTCTGAGGCTTGGTCGCTGCTAGCGGTTATAATATTGATTATAAATGAGTTAAATTAGATTTAGCCCGTCAGGTAGAGACTCCAACGAAAAGTTGACAACGTTATAGCTGATCAATTACTGTTTGCTCGCTTGAAGCGATCAAGCGCTTGCCTGAATCTGGACAAACGCGGCAGTGTGTTTGGGGGGAAACCCTCAATAAGGAGGAAGTGGTTGGTTAGCCTGGATTTCTCACAGCCCGTCACTCGTTACGCATTGAGATTTCACTACCGGCAGCGATTCGTTTATTCGTTCGCCCAGGGGTTTGTGGGAAATGCGGGTTAGTTCATGAAGCAGTCGGAACAGGAATCTCGCAAGGTCAATCGCCGGGACGCATTGAAAGGGCTTGCGGGATTCGCCGCGATACCGTTATTTGCGGAGCCAGCTTCCGGCGAACAAGGGCAGCGTGGTGTCAATATCGCTCGAGCTTCTGAAGTCACGCCTCTTTCGACTCGTCTGCGCGATCAGTCTCTCGATCTGGGGTGGCGCTTTTTCCGTGGAGATGTCGCCGGCGCGGAACAAATGCGTTTCGACGACTCCAAGTGGCGGAGAGTGGATCTCCCCCACGACTGGAGCATCGAAGATCTCGTTCCAACCTCCGACGCGACAGGCGAGGGCACAATTTGGGTTGGTGGCAACACTCCGACCAGGATCGGCCCCTTTGATATGGCTTTGAGCGCCGGCCAGGAAGCAACGGGATGGGTTGTGGGCGGGACAGGCTGGTACCGCAAGCACCTTCTGCTTCCCGCGACGGATTTGCATGCGCAGGCTGAAGTGCGCTTCGATGGCGTTTACATGAACTCCGAAGTCTGGATCAACGGACAATCTCTCGGCAGCCACCCTTACGGCTACACCTCTTTTGCTTATGATCTGACGCCTTTTCTGAAACAGGCTGGTGAGAATGTCCTGGCCGTTCGAGTACGAAATGAAGGGGCAAATAGCCGCTGGTATTCAGGCTCAGGAATTTACCGGCATGTATGGCTTACTTTGACCGGGGAGGTTCGAATACCACTGTGGGGCATAGGTGTGACCACTCCGAAGATATCGCCGGAGCTTTCGGTGGTTGAAGTTTCCATCGAGGTGGAAAACCGCAGCAAGATTCCGCAAGGTGCTACCGTTCGCACCAGAATTGTTGGGCCGCACGGGGAACCTGCGGGCGCCGCGGAGAAAACGGCGGATATACCGGCCGGCGGCAAATCCACCGTCGTGCAGTCACTGGATGTCAAGCCTGCGCAGCTGTGGTCATCGTCAACGCCGCAATTGTACCGGGCCGAAATCGAGCTTCTGGTGGCAGGGAAAGCAGTCGACCGCTCCACCGTTGCTTTTGGCATTCGCAGCATTGAGGTCGATACCGAGCGCGGCCTGCGCATCAACGGGGAGCAAGTGAAGCTTAAAGGCGGCTGCGTGCACCATGATAACGGCATTCTCGGCGCCCCCGCCTTTGACCGCGCAGAGGAGCGGCGGGTAGAGATCCTGAAGGCCAACGGCTTCAATGCCATTCGAACCAGTCATAACCCTCCCTCGCCCGCCTTTCTCGATACATGTGACCGGCTGGGGATGATGGTTATCGATGAAGCGTTCGATTGCTGGAATCTCGGCAAAAATGTTGACGACTATCATCTCTACTTCGAGGACTGGTGGGAACGAGATCTAAAGAGCATGTTGATGCGGGATAGAAATCATCCCAGCATCATTTTCTGGAGCATTGGCAACGAGATCGATGGCCGCCGGGAACCTAAAGGGGTGGCAATTGCCAAAGAGCTCCGGGACACGGTGAAGAGTATCGATCCGATACGGCCTGTCATCATGGCGGTCCCCGGGCCATACGACCACAACTTGCCCGAGTGGCAAGCCAATGATCCAGCTTTCCTGCATTTGGATGTGGGCGGGTACAACTACCAGTGGCAGCAATATGAAATAGATCACACGCGGTTTCCAAATCGGATCATGATGGGCACGGAGTCCTTTCCCTTCGAAGCCTACGATAGTTGGCGTTCCGCGGACCGGTTGAGCTATGTGCTTGGCGATTTTGTCTGGACCGGAATCGATTACCTTGGCGAGTCTGCGATTGGGCATTCGATCCTCTCGCAAACCCCGGGATGGTGGCGGCAGCAGTACCCATGGTTCAACGCATACTGCGGCGACATCGATCTTATCGGCGACAAGAAGCCGCAATCCTACTATCGAGATGTGCTCTGGGGGCGAAGCCGGCTCGAGATGGCGGTTCAGCGCCCGCTGCCGGCGGGAAGAACAGAAGAACTCGCTAACTGGGGATGGTTGGACGAGCTTCGCAGTTGGAGCTGGACAGGATATGAGGGCAAGCCCCTGAAGGTTCGGGTTTATTCCTCCGGGGACCAGGTCAAACTTATTTTGAACGGCAAGGAGATCAGCTCCAAGGCTGTGCCCGAATCGGCCAAGCTCATCGCTCAGTTTGATGTGCCTTATGCCGCGGGAGAATTGCGGGCCATCGCCTTCAAAGACGGGCAGGAAATCGGTTCGCTTACGTTCAAGACGGTGGCAAAGCCTGCGCGGCTCCGCCTCAAAGCGGATCGACAGACGATTCCTGCCCGGCGGGGTGATTTGGCATTTGTCACAGTAGAGATAACGGATGCAGCGGGCTCGCCAGTTCCCGATATTGTTCGTCAGATCCAATTCCAGGTCGATGGCGCCGGAGAGCTGGCTGCAGTGGGGAACGCCAACCCCAAGGATGCAACCAGCTTCCGCGAGCCCACGTGCAGGACCTTCCGGGGAAGGTGCCTGGCCATTCTGCGCCCATTTGGACGCGAGGGTACGATGACTCTCCAGGCCAGGTCGGATGGGCTCTTACCAGCATCCGCGGTGGTGAAGTGCTCTTCGCTTTGAAGGAGAGAGAAATGCTCGATCGATGCAAGGCGTATGGATTAGAGCGGTCTCGCAATTACTGTGGCCTCATAAAGGTCGCGAGGAGTGGTTTTCCTTGGGAGAAAACCACGAAAGGCGACGTAGCTTCGGTCTACACCAATTGCGAAACCGCTATACACGCCAAGTTCGGGACTTCGTTTCTATTGAGGGCAGGCGCCAGCATTACCCGAAAGGACGGGAATTTAATGGGACGGCTTAATTCGAAGAAATTCATCGCGGTCACAATCCTGCTTCAGCTATTCCTAGCGGGGCGCGGCTGCCTTTACGCGGCCGACGCCGTCTTCCAGGTAAAGACAGTGTTTAATGTCAGGGATTTTCACGCGACGGGGAAAAAGTCCGATGACGCGCGGCCGGCGATTCAAAAAGCCATTGACGCCGCAGCCGCGGCTGGGGGCGGAACAGTGTATCTGCCGCCCGGCGACTATACTTCCGGGACTCTTCTTTTGCGCAGCCACGTAAACGTCTATATCGAAGCGGGCGCCACCCTCTTTGCATCAGAAGATCCCGCCGCTTTTGATCTGCAAAAGGTTAAGTCAAAAGATGCGTTGTTCTTTGGCGAAGACCTCGAAGATATTTCGCTCGGAGGCCGAGGCACGGTGGACGGGCAAGCCAAGTATTTCTGGGCGCCGGATACGATTGAGCGAACATTCAGCCACAAGGTGCTGGTGGAGACTCTGGGCAAATCGCAGATGCGCTCCTACCCCGCGGGCCACCCTGATCGCCAGGTCTATCCTCATTTATTGTGGCTGGGACGCTGCAAGAATGTGAGTGTCACTGGCTTATCTTTCGTCCGCTCCTTCAGCTGGACCTTCGCGCTCTATGCGTGCTCGCGGGTAGAGATCGATGGCATTTACATGTACACCAGCCTGAAGGAGGCTGTTTGGGCCGATGGTATCGACATCGTGAGCTGCAACGACGTCAACATCGCCAACAGCACGATTGCTACCGGCGACGACTGCATCGTCTTTGTCTGCGGAATCGACGAGTGGGGGCCGACGGCGCCTTGCGAACATGTCACGGTGACCAATTGCCGGCTTTCGTCCGCATCTGCCGCCATCAAATTCAGCGAAGGCAACAATCTGGCTATCCGCGACATATTGATTAACAACTGCACCATTTTTGACACCAACCGTGGCGTCACTCTACAGATCGCGACTGGGGGCTCTATCAGCAACGTTGTGATGTCGAATCTCACTATGGACCTGCACCGCTTTGACTGGTTTTGGGCCGGAGATGGCAACGCATTCAACTTCGAGCTCAAGCGGAAAAGCGAATGGAATGGCGAGCCCGTGAAGCTCGACGAGAGTCCGGGTTCGATTCACAACATCATCATTCACGACGTTATCGTGCATTGCCAGGGAGCTTCCACTTTCTACGGCCATCCGGATAGCTGGCTGGATGGAGTCACGTTGGAAAATATCAAGTTCTTCATCTCCAACAATCCCACGTCGCCCTACGACACCACGGTGAACGCGATGAGTTTTCGCTATGCCAGGAATCTCAGGCTCAGGAATATCGAGGTGACTTGGGAGAAGCCCTGGTTCGACAAGTGGGAAAGCGCCCTCTCGCTCGAAAATGTTGACCGGCTGCAGCTGGATGGCTTTACCGGAAGTTCGGCTTTTCCTGAACGCAATATTCCCGCAATTGTTTTGGACCGGGTTAAAGGCGCTTCCGTCCGAAATATGGAAGCCCTGCCGGGCACCGACCTCTTTTTGAAGATCGCCGGAGCCAATACCCAGGACATACATCTGTATGGCAACAACTTCCATGAGGCGAAGACCCCTTATCAACTCGCCCCGGATGTGAAGCCTGATAGCGTTACGGCCTCGGATAACTTCATGCCCGTGAAATCGAACTGAAGGTTAGTCGTAGCTGAGAAAGCAAAGGGCGAATTATGGGACTTGGACTTTCCCGGCGTAGCTTTTTGCGAGTTTCCGCAGCCGCCAGTGCACTCAACTGGTCACGCATCAAGAGCTTTGCCTCCAGCGGGAACTCATCTGCGGTTGCCGCGCCGGAAAGGAGAAAAGAACCTGGCCGGCTGTTCTCTTCCGGCCTGGAGGGCTCGCAATGGAACACCTTTCAAGCGGCGGGGTACGCAAGAGAAGTATCCGGCATCTGTTATCGCACCAAGGCAGCCGGTTATTTCACCTGCTATGTAGATAGGCTCTATCCTTGTTCCGGAATGCCGCTGGGCGGCATCGACACCGGAGCGCTTTATCTGGAACCCTCTGGCGTACTCGGTTACACCTCAATCTTCAATCACCTCACGCCCATCGGAGGCCCCCTGAATGTTCCCTACCTGGGCGTGGCCAGCGGTGGCAGATCGTGGGTCTGCGGCACTGCGCAGACGAAGAATTACGCGGGAAACAATCGTGCGACGATGGGGCTCAAAGTTCTGGGCTCCATGCAGGAGAGTGAATACTGGGGACACTATCCCATTGCCGACATCGAATACAAATCTGACGCGCCGGTTCAAATTGGCGTGCGCTGCTGGTCGCCCTTTATTCCCGGGGATACCATAGCGTCGAATACGCCCGGCGCTATCTTCGAGGCACATCTTAGAAACACGGGTTCCTCCGCACAGCAAGGTTGCTTGATCTTCAACTCGCCCAGCTTTGCCGACCATCATTCCAGGGACTCTTCGATTGGATGGCCGGACTTGCCAATTAAGCCTGTCATGCCTCCTGCTCAAGTCTCGCGCCACGCGCCACCTGCGGGACTTTCCGGCGTTTGGGTCAAAAACAAATCCTGGGGCATGAGTTACGTGCTAGCGGCACTCGGTGGGGATTCGGTGCGCACGGGTGGTGGTCTGGGTGTGGATGGGAAGTATTGGAATGCTGCAGAAAAAAATCTGCCTTCGACCGGCGAACAAGACGATGGAAGTTCGTCACTGACGGTCGATTACAACATCCCACCGGGCGAGGAAAAGGTCATTCGCATCTTCCTGGCGTGGTACGCGCCTGAATGGGAGGGCAACGGCAACCCCGGAACCGGGGGAAGCCGCATCATGACTTATGCCCCCGAGGGGGAGACCCTTTCCACCACCGGCAAGCGCTTTACCCATATGTATGCCTCGCGCTTTGCCGATGCGGGCGAGGTGGCAAGTTTTCTTGAGCGCAACCACGAGCAGTTGCTCCGGCGAGTCATTGCCTGGCAATCGGCGATCTACGAAGACCCGACGCTGCCTGGATGGCTGGCCGACTCCCTGATTAATTCTCTTTATTACTTTGCTCCTTGCAGCATGTGGGCGCAGGCCAAAGATCCCATTGGAAGCTGGTGCAGGGCAGAGGACGGGCTCTTCGCACTGGAAGAGTCGCCGCGAGCCTGCCCGCACATGAGCACGCTTTCCAACGTGGGGATGCAGGGACCGACACTTTCGTTCTTCTTCCCGGATTGCGCCCTGTCTTTGTTGCGCGCCATTCGTTCGACACAAAAGGAGGACGGCGACGTCGCCCAGCTCATGGGCCGCTGGGCCGATCCGGCAAACCCCATGTCGTACGGCTACCAGGAAGTGATATCCGGCTTCTGCTACGTCTCGACGGCATACCTGCACTGGAAAATCACCGGAGACGAAGCCTTCGTGAAGGAGTTCTATCCTTCGGTGAAAAAGGCTCTCGAGTATTCCTTCAGCCAGCGTCCTGACCTTGGACCATCACAAATTATCGCCATGCCGCCACATCGACCGCATGCCTGGAATGATATCGAATGGTTCGAAGATCGTTCCATGTATGGTTACGTTACCCACCCGGGCGGCCTGCGTTTGGCCGGGGCTGAAATGCTCAAGACGTGGGCGCAGGCTATGGGCGACACTGCAGAGGTGCAGCGCCTGGATGTTTTGATCGCCGCCGGCAAAGAAGCCATGCAGCAGTATCTGTGGAAAGGCGATCACTACCTCGTCTACAACGATACGAAAACAGGTAAGACTCTGGACGCTTTCTTTTCGCCTCAACTCAACGGCCAGTACTGGGCGCGTTTCTGCGGCTTGCCCGAAGTCTTTCCCAGGGAAAATGTTCGCCGCGTGCTCTCGACCCTGCGCGAGCAAGTTTGCAATCTAAGCAAAACCGGCATGCCGCCGATTTACTCCATGCCCGACGGCTCGCTTTGGACCGCCGATAAAACGGGGTATCTCACCGGCGAATATGTGTATACCAACCACCAGGTCATCTGGAATGCGCTGACATTTATCTACGAAGGGCAAAAGAAGTTTGGGCTGGAGCTTCTACGAAAGAATCTGGCGCTCAGTTACCTCACCTGGGGATATATGTGGGATGGCCCGAACGGCTGCAGCGCCGGCGGAGACACCGGCGAAGTCAACTATGGATGGGATTACTGGTTCAACTGGTCGATCTGGAATGCGCCAGCCGCGTTGCTCAACAAGGACATTACTGCATTGACCCAGCCGGGAGGTTTGGTGCACAGAGTGCTCGAAGCGGGAAACCCGGGAACGAAGATGAGCTCAACTGGCCGCGATTTCTTTGGAAACGAGATAAAGAACGTACCACCGGGCCTAAAGGCCAGATGATTTTGCTGGGTTCATGTACGGGCTGAAGCCCGTACCTCCCTCCCGTACCTTCAGCATTGAGTTTCTCCGCAGCCTGTTCAGTCGTCCCTGCGGGACTGGTTTGTGCTTTCGGGTTCTACCCGGGATTAACATCCTGGGCTAAATTCGGCCGTCCCTGCGGGACTAAGTTTTCCCGGGGGCGACGGCGAATCCCTTCCCTTCGGTTAAGGGGTGAATCGAGTCGACTGAAATGCACTACCAGTGCGCTTGGGCATCGCACTTTCACCGGATTCTTTCCAGCGAGACACAGACTAATCCGCCTCTTCCACGCGCAGACGCTGATTCGCGGTCAATTCACCTAGCTGTTGCTCTCTTCCGGAAGGCCATCGAATCTCCACTGAGGCCTTGCTCTCCATGTCCAGTCCAAAATGGACTGTCAGATCGCTGCTGGAGGCGTAGCCAACAGTGTTTGTTACGCAACGTGTCTGGGTTCGGCCTGCAGTCTTGCAGGTTACTTGGGCTCCAATTGCGGAGCGGTTGCTGCGCTTTCCCTGGAGCCGCAGTTGCAGCCAGTTGCGATGGGGACTTTGATTCCACCACAACTCAATAGGCGCATTCAATGCGGTGACAGCCGCATCGATGCGTCCGTCGCGGTCGAAATCCGCAAAGATGACACCGCGGTGCAGCCGCGGGGTTGCAAACTGCGCGCCAACGCTCTCCGACACGTCGACAAACCTCCCGCCAAGATTGCGCAGGATTCGATTCTGCTGCGGCCCGCTTATATCTAAACCTCCGCAGGCGATGAAAAGATCGAGCCAGCCATCGTTGTCAAGATCCACCAGGCCGCAGCCCCAACCGCTCCACGGGGTACTCAAAGCGAGCAAGCCGGAGGCCGCGCTTCCATCATCGAAAGTACCGCCGCGGTTCAAAAATAACTCATAGGTCTCATTCTTCAATCCGGTCATCACCAGATCCGGCCGCCCATCTCCATCAATATCTCCAAAGTCTGCGCCCATGCCGGAGATGTTGCGCCCGTCTCCGTTGTAGGCGACACCTGCTTGCACGCCCACTTCCTCGAGCCCGTGAGCTGTGGAACGCAACAACAGATTCCGTGCATTGTCGTTGGCGACAAAGAGACCGGGGCGATGGTCTCCTGCAAAATCGGCCATGGCAATTCCCATACCTTTGCCGAGAAGGTTCGGAAAACCCTCCTTAAGGGTCACTTCAGTAAACGTCCCATCTCCATTGTTGTGGTAGAGCTGCATCCGTTCCGCGCTGTAAATGTCGGGATGGCAGTAGACGCGCGTATTCGCTGCGAGGCCACCGCAAACTGGATCGGTTCCTGCTTCCCAGTCGCAATAGTTGGAGATGAAAAGATCCAGCCTACCATCGCAATCGTAGTCGATCCAGGCCGCAGCAACCGACCATAATTTGCGAACGGGCGGCTGGTTGAGCCCGGCTTTTTCTGTGACATCGGAGAAGGTGCCATCGCCGTTGTTGCGATAGAGCTGATTGCCGTGGACGCCGACGACAAACAAGTCTTCATGACCGTCGTTGTTGTAATCGCCGACAGCGACGCCCATTCCGTAACCTCGCCCGGCAAGGCCGGCCTTGACGGTGACGTCGCTGAATGTGCCATCGCGATTGTTCTTGTAGAGACGATTCCAAAACTCCGGGCCGGTCTTGGTGAGAGAGGGCAAAGCCGCGCCATTTACGCAGAAGATATCCGGCCAGCTGTCCCCGTCAAAATCGATGACGCCCAATCCGCCAGGCAGTGTCTCCACCTGATACTTGCGTCCCTGGGCATCATTGCGGAGCACAAAATCCAGGCCGTTCGCCGGCGCTCCATTCATCATGCGGATTGGACCGGCCGCTGTTGCGGCCCAGTCATTGGAATACGCAAGTGCCGATGATGCGAGCATCGCGACCCGTTGCAAAAATCTTCGCCTACTGATGCTCATCTGGTTTGTTCTGAGTATGCTGCTGAAAAGAATCGGCCAGCTTGATGGCCTCGTCAGTGGCGCTGTTGGCGTCGTGATCGCGGCCAAGCTTACGCAATTGTCCGGCAAGCACCGCATGCAGCGCACCCTTCTCGTCGGGATAACCGGCGTCCAACGCTGGTTTCAAGTGTTGAACTGCCTCCTCCGGGTGCCCTGTCTGCGCATAAGCCGTTCCTTGCTGCACGCGCGTCCAGGCATCGTCAGGTTCCAGCTCAGCCAATCGGTCGAGAAGCGAAATAGCAGTTGGATAGTCGCGTTCGCTCATCGCAACCCGGACCAACAATCGCAACACCTGTTGACGGTGAGGATTCTGGTCCAGAGCCTCTTGCGCGCTGCGGCGTGCCCGGTCCATGTCTCCGAGGCTGAAGTATGCCTCTGCCAGTTTTTCTAATACTTCAGGATTCTTTGGCTTCAGGCGTAGCGCTTCGGTGTACTCTGCTGCGGCTTGCGAGGCATCGAGCCTGATGGATAGCAAAATATCGCCACGGATCTGGTGAACAGACGCTTCTTTTCCCTGGGCTTTCAGCTGGTCTGCGGTGTGCACAGCCTCTAACTCATAGCAGCTTGTCAGCCGGGCGGCAGCAGTCTCAGCCCCTGTCTTCAGTCCACGTTCCAGCGCCGGAATCGCTTGTGAACAGTCTCCCAGCTCTGCGAATGCCGAGCCGCGCCAGAACCACTCTGCTGCATTGCCCGGCGGCGGAACAGGCATTGCCGCCAGTTTTTCCCAACGTCCCTCCTGAAAGAGGCGCTCAGCAGGCAGAGCATTTCCCTGTACGTTTTTCGATGGGCAACTTGTTGTGCCTTGACGTAGACATTGCCAAACAGCACCCTTCACTCCCTGGCCTGGAACCAACCTCGGCGGCCACGCGGCGAGAATCTTCTGCAAGCCGGCAGGCGAGCGCTCACCCAGGTCCAGAAGGCTGGTCTCGGCCTGAGACCAATTCCCGCGGGCGGCCTCAAGCATGGCCTCGAGCTGCAAAGTTGACGAGGCCTCCGGCTGCCGTTGCTGCGCCGTTTTGAGGCTAGCCGCAGCGTTCGTGTCCATACCAAGCTGCGCCTGCGCTACGCCCAATTCTCCCCAGATCCCACTGAGCTGAGGATCCAATGCTGCCGCTTGCCGCAACAACGCTTCCTTCGCTGTCGCCCCGGTCTTGCTGTCTTCAGCTTTGGTCCTCAACACCGCGGCTCTACCCCGTGGAGAACCGCGAAGTGAGAATGCTAATACCCGGAACCGTTCCAGGCTATAGTCGGTCCACCATAACAAAGCTCTCTCGGAGTCTGGCGATCGGGCAACCGCCGTCTGGAAAGTTTCGGCGGCGAGGGCAAATTCGTTTTCTTCCATCTCAGCGTCGCCCAGATAGCCTTCTGCCGGCTCATTCACAGGATTTGCCTTGGCAGCTATCCGCAGCGGAGCTACGGCATCTGCCGGGTGGCCGCTTTCCAACAGGGCTACACCGAGCAAAAAGTTGGCCGAAAGATTCTGAGGTGCCAGTTCCGTTGCCCGTCTTAGTAAGGGAATTGCGTGTACATAGTCCGCTTGCTGGCTCAGAGCTGAGCCTCTTTGCAGGAGATCTTCAATCTCTCCCGGATTAGCTGGCTGGGCCGCACAACAGACGGCAAATAATGCGATCAGGCATTGAATTCCGGGGCAAGCCCGCATGGGCAAATCATAGCACCCGGCGTACTGGAACTCCGCAGTCGACTTATCGTTACTACGTTATGGTGAGACGTGGTGGTGTGCATCGTGGATTTCGTTGAACTTCTTGAAATCCTCTGTCGCCTCGTCCGCGTACCCGAGCTTCTTGCATAGGAGAGCAGCTCGATAGTATGCGCTTGCGCGGCCAGGTTGGTCACCAGCCTGGTCACTTTGGATTGCTGCACGAAACTGGTCCAATGCTCCTTTACGATCTCCAGTCCTCTCCAGGAGAATTCCCATCTGGAACAAGGATTGGATGTTGCGGGGATTGATGTCGAGGGCCTGAGTTAGATAGGGCTTGGCTTCGGCGTAGCGATTTTGACGGATCATCATCGTAGCCAGATCAAGCATCGGCCACTCGGTCTTACTTTCGCCGGTAGCCTCCCGATCGATCGCCTTGAGATACCAGCGCTCCGCCTCTGCCGGATCGTGCTTGCCTTCATAGCACAACCCCAAATTTTCATAGGCTCGAACAAAGCCGGGTGCAAGCGTAATGGCTTTGTTGGTTTCCTCGATGGCCTCATCAAATCGATTGTCGGTATAGAGCAGCCGCCCAAGAAAATAGTGGGCCGAGGCGTTGAAAGGATCCAGCCGAATCGCAGTGCGGAGCGGTGGTTCGGCACGATCCATGTGGCCCGCCTGGCTTTCTGCGAGGCTGGTGAGCATCGCCCGGGAAGAAGTAATGCCGGCAATTTGATTCGCATCGTCGAGCAATTTCAACGCCTCCGGCGTGCGGTTTTGACCCAGCCTGACTTGCGCCAGAAGGGTTATCCAATCTGCATCCCGCGGAGCTGTCATCATCTCGGCAACGATGATCTTCTCGGCGCGGTCAATTTCCCTGGCGTCGATGAGCCCTTTGGCTTCAGACATTTTGTCGGGTGTAGGAGGAGCGGAAAACACTGGAGACGGCAAGGCAAGAATCAAGACAAGAACGGCCGCGAGTTTCATCTTTGCCTTTTCCTTGAGTGACGATGGAGCCTTGTTTTTCAATGGAAGACTGCCTCAAGCTCCAGAAGGGCACGATTCCATGATATGCGCTGAGGGCAATTCCATCGCTCCCGGTCTACACTGAAATCGAAGGAAAGGATCCCCACGCCGCCGGATATGGCTCTTGGTATGTCCCCAAACGACCGAAGGCTGATTTACTGGCGGAGCAAATCAACCGGTTCAGTCCAGTGCGGCACAAATGCGGCTTCACGCCGGCGTTCAAGGCTGCACTCTGCCATGAGTTGCTGGTTGCTTTGGCTGATTCTACCTCTTTCGTCTGGCGCCCAGCAAAGTACCGTCCCTGCCGCGGCGCCCGCGGTTGAGGTACCGGGGAAGTTCGTGGATATCACGGCCGCTTCGGGGGTTCATTTTGCGCATCAGGCTCCGCATACGTCCAGAAAGTATTTGATCGAGACAATGGGACCGGGTGTCGCGCTGTTTGATTGTGACGGCGATGGGCGCCTCGACATTTTCCTGGTCAATGGGGCTCCTTTTTCGGATCCCACTCCAAAGGGCACGATTCCGCAAAAGACCGGCACAGAGTATTGGAATCGCCTGTTTCACCAGACACCGGAAGGGAGGTTCGAAGACATTACAGAGAAGGCCGGTTTGCAGGGCGCCGGCTACGGCATGGGAGTGGCTGCGGGTGATTACGACAATGACGGTAATGAGGACCTCTACGTAACTGCCTATGGCGGGAATCGCCTTTATCACAACGATGGCCATTGCATGTTCACAGACGTAACGAATCAGGCAGGAGTGGCCGGAAGCGGTTGGTCAACCAGTGCGGCGTGGGTCGATATTGACCATGACGGGCTGTTGGATCTTGTTGTGCTCCGCTACGTTACCTGGGATTGGGAAGACACCTGGTGTGGTCCCCGGGACAATCGCGGATTTTGTCATCCGGATCAGTTCCAACCGATAAGCATGTTGGTTTATCACAATGACGGAAACGGCCACTTTACTGAGGTTGCGAATAAGGTGGGTTTAGCCAAGCCGGCGAAAGCCCTGGGAATCGCCATAGCCGATTATGATCACGATGGATATCCGGATATCTTTATCGCGAACGATTCCATGGATGAGTTTCTTTTTCACAACAAAGGGAATGGCACCTTCGAGGAAGTGGGACTGGAATCAGGAGTGGCGGTCGATGGCGACGGCCGCACCTACGCAGGCATGGGAGTAGATTTCGCCGACTACGATAACGACGGCTTTGCGGATCTGATCGTGACGGATCTGGCGAACCAGAAATACGCTCTGTACAAAAACAATAGGGACAGAACCTTCGACTATGCCAGCTACGTGACGGCCATCGCCGGCATGACGCTATTGCATTCAGGTTGGGGGGTGCGCTTTTTGGACTACGACAACGATGGCTGGAAAGATCTGCTCATCGCACAAGGGCACGACCTGGATACCGTTCAAAAGAGCTTCCCGCAACTGCGTTATCGGGAGCCAATGTTGTTGGTGCGCAACACGGGGAAGGCGCTCGTCGACGTTTCATCCAGGTCGGGCGATATCTTCCATGAGGCATGGGCAGGGCGCGGCATGGCTATCGGTGACATCGACAATGACGGGCGCATCGATGCAGTCGTGACTACAAACGGAGGTCCTGCCTATGTTCTGCGCAACGAAACCGCAACTACAAATCATTGGTTGACCTTGAAGCTGATTGGCCATAAAAGCAACCGCGACGGGATCGGCGCGGTGATCAAAGTGGTCACACCTCAGGGTTCGCAGTGGGTCACGGTCACGACCGCCGGGAGCTATCTTTCCTCAAGTGATCCGCGGGCGCATTTTGGATTGGGCTCGAGTCAGTCCGCGCAAAGCGTAGAAATCCAATGGCCCAGCGGTATTGTTCAAGTCCTCAAGAATGTACCCGGAGATCGCATCGTTCAGGTGGATGAGACGGCAGATGGTGCGGTGAAGTAAGTGCCCTATTTTCTCGAGCTATTTCCCTGGCCGCGATTTCAAAGGCCGCCCTCAGCGATGTTGTGCCGCGCTCCTTATCGAGTGCTTGGTTGAGTGCCCTTATATCTATTAGTCCTCCACCCGAATCACACTCTTCGCTATCTTTCGTGTTGGTGACTATCATAGGACCTACATGTAGCCAAAAGATACCGGCGGCCTGAGCGGCTGGAGAGGACTAAGTTGCCGCTCCCATGCTAAAATCAAGCTAGCCGCCCGCTATGCTTTCCTCACCGTTGACACCAAAACACTCGCATCAAGACCTCCTTCTGGTGAAGGACAACCTCGCCGCGTACTTTCGGGAGGAGATTATCAGCGGGCGGTTTGCTCCCGGAGAGAAGATCGTCGAGGTCAAGTGGGCGAAGCTTCTCAAGATCTCGCAAACCTCTGTCCGGGAAGCATTGAATATCCTCCTGGCGGAGGGATTTGTCCAGAAGGGATCGGGCCGCACCGCCCAGGTGACCCGGCTGGCGGATGAAGATATAACCCATAGCTATGAACTGCGAGCTGTCCTGGAGGGTTACGCCGCGCGCATCGTAGCCCAGAAGAAGGTCGATCTTGGGGAGCTTGAACAAACCCTGTCCGATATGCGCTCCGCAATCGAATGCCACAATCTCAAAGCGTTCTACGAGCGCGACCTGCAATTCCACATGCTGCTGGCGGAAAAAACGGGTAACGGAATGCTGGTACAGGCCCTCAAGCGGATCATGCTGCCGCTATTCGCCTTCGTAGTGATGCGTGTGCAAGGAGCGCGGACTGAGGACGAGCAATGGCTCACTAGCCTTGAGGCGCATAAGCGCATCATCGAGGCGCTTAAGACGCACGACCCCGTCTTCGCCGAACGCCTGGTTACCCAAACCGTCAGCGCATTCCTTGAAGAGACTCAAGATGTCGTGGGATCCGGGCGGTAAAATCGCTCCGCAAGGAACAGTCAACATCGCACTGGTTATGTGCAGTGAGTCCGTTCTGTAGCGTAACCAGACGATGCGGACTCTGCGGCGGCTGATCACATAATGCGCGAGCCGTTTCCTCGGCAGCCAGCCTTGCAACTCCGAGCTGCTGAACGCGCTGTATCAGGCAACCAATTGTGACCAACGTCATCGGGCGGGAGCCAAGCATCGGCGTTGCGGAGTATGACTCCGCCAAGTTTCGCTGAGCTGGGCATCGATAACGACGATCTGACGGGCTAATGCCATGCTGCAAAGGTAATGTCCTCCTCGCAGGTTGAGCCGCCGAAACGCTGCCGAAGCCGAACTTAGAGGGAATAGCGCCGCAGGGGCTAAAGCCCATCGTTGTGTTTCCTGTATATACGGGCTGAAGCCCTGTATATACAGGGAGGAAAGCCGTACCCAGGGGCTAAAGCCCAATTCTCTTTCCTTGCGTTACGGCCCGACTAAAGAGGCCGGAAAAATGAACGGATTTCTGCGGAAACGAGATAAAGAGCGTACCCCAGGGCCTAAAGGCCGGGTGATTTTGCTGCGTTTATGTACGGGCTGAAGCCCGTACCTACCCTCCCGTACCTTCAGCGGTGAGTTTTTCCGCAAGCTCTAAAGTCGTGCCCTGATACAAAGCCTAAATGCAGATCTCACGCAGACTCTAAAGCCCTAGTCCTACTGGCCGCCATTTTCGGCACGATGAAGTCATGCCTTCATACAAAGCACTTTTCGATATTGGCTCGAAACAGAGTGACCTGGACATTAGTTTTGCAGTCATCAGTAATGCCATGGCATGGGGAGGTCATTGTCTTCCCGGTTTCGGAAGGTGCGGCATGTTAAAATAAGGGATGATGGCTGTCTCTCCTCTTGGGACGAAGAATGCAAAAGCGGACCTCCTCCTCGTAAAGGATAATCTTGCTGCTTACTTCCGGCAGGAGATTATCAAGGGGAAGCTTGCGCCGGGCGAAAAGATCGTAGAGATTAAGTACGCTAAACAGCTCAAGCTCTCCCAAACTTCCGTCCGTGAAGCGATTAATATCCTCCTGGCCGAAGGGTTCGTCCAAAAAGGATCAGGCCGTACGGCCCAGGTAACTCGCCTTTCGGATGAAGAGGTAACCCACAGCTATGAGCTGCGCGCTGTATTAGAAGGCTACTGCGCTCGCATCGTGGCCCAGAAGAAAATTGATCTGAGCGAACTGGAACAGACACTTTCCGACATGCGCTCAGCTGCGGATTGCCAGAATATAAACGCATTCTACGAACGTGATTTGCAATTTCACCTCCTGCTCGCTGAAATGACGGGCAATGGAATGCTGGTGCAGACTCTCAGGCGGATCATCGTCCCTCTTTTCGCTTTCGTGGTTATACATACGGTACGGACTCAAAAGGGGCAGTGGATTCAAAGCATTGACCGGCACAGTCGTATTATCGAGGCGCTAAAAACGCACGATCCAGTTTTTGCAGAACGCCTCGTGATCCAGACTATTAGCACCTTTCAAGAACACACCCGAGTTATGTTCTCCCCGAGCTCGCCGAAGCCACCTTCTGCCGGGGATTCTAAGCCGGAGAGTTCAGGCCGCTTCGAAGAGATTACACCCTCTAACTTCAACAACTCCCCAACTTATTGAGAGCACCAATTCACGCTGCCTAGCGTGGCAATGGCCACCACCCATAATGGCGACATCGTCGCGACCGCGAGGAAACGCTGCTTTTTCCTCCGACCTTAACAACACAAAAACCTTTGCGCCTGCGCAAGCCCCAATAGCAAGCCGTGTCGTCCGGCACGCGAATCCGCTTATTTGTATCCTCCTTCGATCTTGTACCCGTAGGTGATCTTTCCGTGGGGAAACTGCTTCCGGAGGACGCTGAATGTTGCGCGATTCTCTACTTGCACGCTATAGCTGGCGGGGACGTCGAGCTGATAGGTGAGGGTATCCGGCGTTCTCGTCCAGCGCATGGAAACAAAGCCATCCGGAGTGGGGGTGCGGCCCTCGCACATCTCAAGCGAAGTTGGGGTAAAGCGCAGATGGACTGCCTTGCGAACCGTGTCCACCTGATAGAGACCGAGGATATCGCGATAGAGCGCCACGACTATATGCGACCCGAAGGCATGATCCATACTGGCCTCATTCCCCGTGTTCTCCCAGAATGTGCCGGTGAGCTCGGCCATGTATAGAAAGTAAGATTTGGCTTCATTGGCAAGTTGATCCGTGAGCCCCGCGCGAGAGAGAAGCTCAAGACGCAGAACGTTGCCCATGAAGGCATTGGAGGGTGGGATCTCCGGGAATGCCCTGGTAGTCCTGCGCCCCGGACCGAATGCGGTGTGCAGCGTCTCCCAAAGTTTGGGATATTTTTCCGGAGATGCCGTTTCGAAATAGAAAGCATAGTACTGGCAGGTCTCTGTCCGGTTATGGGTGGGAACGAGTTTTGCTCCCTGACGCACCGCGTTATCGACAAAGAATTCACCATCATACGATTGCGTGCGGATGACTTTTCGCAGCGCTTCCGCCTGACCGGTGCGTTGCGGCAGATTATAAATACGCCCAACCGAAGCCAGCGCGGCGGCATAGAGCATATTCGCCGGATAACTTACGTCCTGGACGTAATCATTCGATTTCGACCACTCGATGAAAACCCATCCCTTCAGTCCCTCAAGCAGGCCATCGTCATTCTGAAATGGCTTGAAGTAATCGAGGAGTTTGAGCACACGCGGCTGCAGAGCCTCCACTAACTCATTGTCTCCGCTCCGCGCCAGATATTGTTCGAGCTGAACCAGAAACCAAAGCGCCCAGGTCGGGGTAAACCCTCCGTCATAATGGTCTGCTGGATAACATGAGGGTAGCATCCCATTGGGGATATACGCGAAGCGTTCGGGCAGCAGGAAGTTTTCAAAGAAGCATTTTTCTACCCTGGTATGCCCGCTCAATAAGGGAGAGACTTGTGCCGTGAAGGAGCTATCGCATAGCCATCCGGCACGCTCCCGGGAAGGCGTGTCGGTATAGAAATCGACGGCATTCGGACGATAGGTTTCTCTGCCTGCGGCAAAAAGTTCGTTAAGCCCTTCGTCGCTCGAGCGAAAGTGAGCGGTCCAAACGTCGGGGGCGGTGAATTCCCGCAGATAAACGTGGTCGACCTCACACTCTCCTTGCAGAATCATCAGCTTCAGGAAGCGAAGGGTGTAAGGTTCAAAGGTTTCGAGCTTGTAGGACCCGGGCGCAAGGGTGTAAGCAACAATGTTGACGCACATCAGACGCTTGAAGTCCACATCCCCGTCGGTGAGGGTTTCGTCGAAGGTGAAATAAAGCTTCGTGGGGGTCTGGACGGTTACGCTTGCGCCAAAAAATCCCACCAGATTGGTGCCGAAATCGAGAATCTTGAACTCGTTTGTGCGCAACCGCAGGGCTTGATCGCAAACATATGGTTCATCGACACGATGGTTGACAACGGTTTCAGTTTTCTGCAGCTCGAGATAAGGAATCACCGTCAATCCCTGCTCCGGGTATCCAAGAAGCGTGGGACTGATCTTGCCGCCAAAAGGTATAGAGCGATCCTGCGCGAGGCTCTTGGGGCCGACGGCTCCCCATTGGAAAGATCCTTCAGAAGCTACCTGTTCGGCCTGCCGTCTCTCATACGCCGGGCTCGGAACCCGGCGCGGAATCAGTTTTCGGGGCACGGAACTGGCGCATGGAACTGGCCGGAAAGAAGCATCGAAACGGTCGCGCCACCCGGCAGAGGAAGGATCAACGCGATAGACCTCGGAAAACGCGCGCTGGAATGAGTAGCGCTGCACCTTCTGCACGCGTTCGGAGAGAATCCTGGCCTCAAAGGGAACTCCACTTCCACCAGTGGAAGCGTGCACGATTGAGTCCGTCGCGACCTCCGCCTGGAGAAATGAAGGCTGATTCAAAATGTAATAGCTGTTGATGTTATAGCCGGCGATTTCGACGCAGACGCTATTCTTGCCGGTCCTTAGCAGCGGAGCGATCTCCCAAAGGTCGACCCGGTAATGATCATGTGGGCCGCGAGCCGGTCCCGATGCGAAGAATTCTCCGTTGAGATAGATACGATAAAGAGTCGAACCGGCAACCCGCAGTTGAACGTGTTGTTTGGGGGGTGCTTCGAAAATAGCGCGAAATCCGACAAATAGATTCATCTCTTTCTCGCGCCCGCGCGGCCAGATGGGCTTAGCCGAGCGAAAGGCGATTTCAGAAGTCTCAGACACCGTGTGCTGCTCGACGCTCCCAGCGGCAGCGATCGGCAGGCTTGCCGGTAATGCAATCGACGCAACCGTTGCCGTGAGGGAACTGCTGAGAAAGGCCCTTCGGCTCAGCACTTCCTTCTGTTTTCGATCTTTCGACAATTCGAACGCTCCTTCTCAACCTGTCGAAAGAATACCTTCACAGGGATTTTTTCGAACATGGCATCACAGGCAAAAAACATCGCGCCTCTGCAACCGGCTTCTTCCCTGAGAGGAAGAGCCGCCACAGGATCGGGATGATGCCCTCGTGGGCTATTGAATGCTGCAAAGGTAATGTCCTCCTCGCAGGTTGAGGTGCCGAACGCTGCCGAAGCCAAACAGAGAGGGAAATGGCGCCGCAGGGGCTAAAGCCCTCGTCGTACTGGCCCCTTTTCGGCACGGCTGAAGTCGTGCCCTGATACGAAGCACTGTTCGAAATTGGCTTGAAACAGACTGACCCGGACAGTAGTTTTGCAGTCATCCATAAAGGGGTTCATGGAGGGAAACTTCGATGAGCGCGATCTGTTGGCTCAAATGGAAATGCGCCATGAAGAGTGTGGGAAGCGGTGTTACGCTTTCCCTCACTCTGATGGCGCTATTGGTTTAGAACAACAGTTTGAGCGCAAATTGAATGGTTCGCGGTTCATTTCCTTGATTCCCAATCGAGCCGAAGCCGGAATTGGGCACTCCGGGATTGTTCGTGCCGGTAAATATAGTCTCGAAGGATGTCCGGTTGAACGCATTGAAGAAATCGCTCCGGAACTGCGCGTTTACAGATTCCCAGACATGGAAGTTCTTTCTCACACTTAAATCTTCGTTGTAATACGCGAAACTGCGAAGGGTAAGGTTGCGGGGCACGTTGCCAAAGGTTCCGGGCGCTGGAGTGGTGAACGCATTGGGATTGATATAGAGATCCGTATGGGGGTTGAATTTACCGATCCAGTGCGCTTTCTGGGACTGTCCCGGAACGAAGTCAGGACGAAGGATGGAACCGCCGATCGGTAGAGTGTTACTCACCGAAGTTTCGAACATAGGATTACCACTCTGGTAGTGTTGGATTCCGGAGACGCCCCAGCCTCCGAGGAGCGATGCCACTATTCCGTGATTCAGATACTTTCGCTGATAGCCAAAAGGCAGCTCATAGTTATAGGAAATGACAAACGTCAGCGGCGGCTGCGTAAGGGCATTGACGTATTCGCCCCCCAGACTGTAGGTATCCTGCGGGCCGTCATTGAACTGACCGATCTCATCTTCCGCATTACTCATCTGCTTGGCATAGGTAAAGCTTGCCAACATCGAAAAACCATTGCTGAACTGGCGTTGGAGCCTAGCCTCAAGCGCGTTGTAGGTTGAGTGGCCGTCATTTTGCTTCACCACGGTAATGCCGGTGTATTGCGGGTATTTCTTTAATGCCTGAGCGACGGTGGCCGCACTTCCTAAAGCAGTTGAGAAGTTGGGAAAGGGCGCGGCAACGCCACTCGCTATTCCCGCCGGCGAACTCAACAGGGACTTCAGAGTGCTGGCGCCGTACTGGGCGACATAACCGATGGGGATCTGGTTAGGATTTGTCAGACGCGATCCGAGGTGGGCGCCCACGTTGCCGACATAACCCACGTCCAACACGAACCCACCCAGCTGCCGCTGCACGTTCAGGGTGTAGTCATTGATAACACCAGGAAGTCCGGTCGACCTTGGTGTCCAGCTGGTTCCGGAGAAGTTATCAAAGGTGGGGCTGATGAAGGGCGGCGGTGTGAAGGCCGCGTAGCCGTTTTCCACCAGCATCGCCGGCGTAACTCCGTTGTTCACCGTGTTGGTCACGACATTTGCATTGAAGCCATCCGCCAAAATCGCAAAACCGTTCCCATTGCTGGACCCGTCAATGCTGATGTAGAGGCCGTACCCGGCATGGACCACAGTCTTTTTGTCAAGTTGATAGGCAAAGCCAATTCGCGGCTGCGCCATCACGTATCGGGTATCCGCCAAACGGGAGCAATTGCAGGTGTTTGGACCGCTCCCCTGGTAAACAAGCGCTCCAGGGATTCCGCCTGCGCCAGGATTGGGAAGGGTGGGATCAAAAGTGGAAGCGACATGCACCCCATTCACGTGGTTGTTCACGGTCAAAGTCCAGGGGATGTCATAGCGGAATCCGAGGTTGAGGGTCAGGTTCGGCAGCAGCCTGTAGTTGTCCTGGATATATGCGGCCAGATACTTGAAGCGATTCTCAGCGCCGAAGGGGTTGTCTACCTGCTGAGTGGTGTCAAAGGCGCCGGCCATCAGGCTGGCGAAGCCATCTCCCGAGTTGCCAACGCCGGGAAGTGCGGTTTCGGTTGAGTTCATCGCGTCGACAATACCGTCCAGGGTCTTGATATTGCCTTCAATCCTGTCGTATTCCCCACCTACCTTCATTTGGTTCTTTCCCTTTGTCCAGGAGACGAACCCACTTCCAATATAGGTGTTCTCTTTGTTGGTGCTGCCGCCGCCGCCGCCGGTGCTGGCGTAGGGGCATAGATTGAGGTTGCAATAAAACTGCGGGGTAATTGGAAGCGCGTTCCCTATGCCGAAGGTGTTCACGACGTTGCTGTAGGGTGCGGTGCCGTTTTGCGTGTCGTAGTTGTATCCAACGCCCAGGTGCATCAGCAGGGATGCGGAAAAGGTATGGTCGTAACCTATGCGTGCAAGTGCGAGATTATTGTTCCCTACATTGTCGCCATAGGTGGAAATGGGCGGTAGAAAGATGGTGCTGGTAGATACGGTGTTGATTGGCCCCATGGAGAAGAATCCATGAAAAAGATTATTCTCGTTCAGGTTGTAGTCGAGCCTGCCGCCGTAACGATCTTCGTTTACGTTGCTTACGCCGGTTTGACGGAAGTTATTAATCAAACTGTCGTTGATCGGCTTGGGAAGATATTTGATATATTCGGCTCCCGTAGCGGAGATCTGGCTGGGAGACATGGTGTTCGGAACTCCGTTGTAGTTATACTGCTGCCGCGTGCAGTTACCGAAGGCATCGCAGACGGTCGATCTTGGATCGTAGATATTTCTCCCCAGTGCGGAGAAGTCGCCGCTTCGTTCAGCCATGGTAGGAATCGTGGTTAAGCTGTTGGTAACTCCGCCCGCCAGGCGGAATCCGCTGTAAAAGGCAAAGAAGAAGAGTTTGTCTTTTCCGTTAAAGAGATGCGGGATGGTGACCGGTCCACCGATGTTTACACCAAACTCGTTTTGGTGGGTGACAGGGGTACTGGTGGCAAAATACCCGGCGGCGTCCAGGGCGGTGTTTCTAATGTATTCGTAGGCCTGGCCGTGAAAGGCGTTGGTTCCATTACGCGTGGTGTAGGTGAGGTTGCCGCCGGGAGTGCGGCTGAATTCGGCGGAGAAATTGTTTTGCACCAGGGAGAATTCCTGCAGCGCCTCAACGGGAACTGGCTGGATGCGGTAATCGCCGCTCTGATTGGCAGAGATGAACGGAATGCCGTCATACATGACGGCGCCGCCCCAAGCCTGCCCACCACTAATCGTGGTCGAAAACTCCTGCCCCTGCGCCCCGGTGGATCCGTAGCCTATGGCGGCAGTGTCGGCGACGCCGGGCATCAGGTCGGCGACACTGGTCACGCTACGCGCTGCACCGGTCATGGCGATGGGCAGATCGTCGAAGGTCTTCTGGTCGATCGTTGTCGAGGCCTGGGAGGTAGTTGTTTCCAGTTGGCTGGTCAACCCCCTGACCTGGACCGTGGCGGTCGCGGCTCCAATTGTGAGAACCTCGTTCACTTCGACCGTCTTGTTAAGGCCCACGTTTATATTTTGCTGCTCTACTCGTTCAAAGCCGGCCGCGGAAACCGCCAAAGTGTAGGTTCCTACCGGAACCAGGGGGAAGACGTACTCGCCTGAGGACGAGCTTTTCGTGCTAAGTGCCGCACTCGTTTCAACACGCGTGAGGGTAATGTCGGCCTTCGGAATGACCGCTCCAGAGGGATCGTGGACTGTACCAACCACCGAGCCTCCGCCTGATTGCCCTATGAGTAAGGATCCATTGAGACATGCGGACGCAAGAACTCCGAGAACGAGTATCCGAAACCACTTCATTGCAATCTCCTCCAAAAATTTCAACCTTCGGTTCTACTTGGCGACCTTCGGTTCCGTTTACTCGGATAATGTTTATCCGTGGGAACTTTTGTCGGTCAGTTCGGAGCGGCTCCCCACAAGCAACAACTATCGATTTCCCCAGGGAACACCCAACCTCTGCGTGCATGAGGCAGTCGCACAAGCTGAGCTTCTAAGCGCTTGATTCTCTTAGCGGTGATGACGCTAGTCGATGCCGTACGCACTTGTCAACGTCCAATTTCGAATTTGCCGTCAATTTCTGTGGAATAAGCACCTTAATCGTTAAAAATGTGGAGTTTCCCATCAAACGTGAAGCCCCCTTTATGCCCTCAGCGTTGGCTCCTCTGATCACAGTGGGAATGCAGAAGGGGCCATCGGACCTCGATATTGGCGCTTAAGCGCTTGCCCGTGGTATGTTGATCCCGCTCGATACAACGGCGACGGGGGATTCGAGAATGAAGGCGCTGTACTACCCGGCCTGGGGGAAACTTGAGGTCAGAGACGTCCCGATCCCAACGCTAATTGACGGCGAAGTGCTGCTCCGTGTTTCCGGCTGTGGCATATGCGGCTCGGAGTTGGAGACGTTTCGAGGTGCGAGCGTACGGAGGACGCCACCATTGATCATGGGCCACGAATTCTGTGGTCAGGTTGAAGAGGTTCACGGCGCGCAGGTGGATCGATTAAAAGGACGCCGGGTGATCGCCCATGCTCTGGTTCATTGTGGGGAATGTTCAACTTGCCTCAGAGGCGACACGAATCTCTGTCCGCGCCGGCAGGTGCTTGGCATGGATCGCCCGGGCGCATTTGCGGAGTACGTGGCAGTCCCTGAGCGGGTTCTGATTCCCTGGCCAGAAGATCTTCCTGCCGCTAAGGCCGTGTTCACCGAGCCACTCGCGAACGGTATCAACGCCATGCGTCAAGGACCAAACGCCAGAAGGTCAAGGGTGGTGGTCATCGGAGCCGGACCAATCGGACTTATGTGTCTTTTCGCCGCAAAACGCCTGTATCAGTCGAACGTGGTGATCTCTGACCGTATTGCAGAGCGCCTGGATGCCGCACGGATGCTGGGAGCGGATCTGACGGTACACGCTTCGCACCAAGATCTGGCAACGGAGACCCTGAAATACTGGGCCGGCGAGCGGGCAGAGTTTGTGATTGATGCTGTCGGCAGCTCCGAGACCAAACTTCTTTCCCTCGACATCGTGGAACCCGGCGGAACGGTGGTATGGGTTGGACTGCACCAGGACCGCATCCAACTGAATAGCTATGCCTTGACCCTCGGGCAAAAGTGCGTATCAGGTACCTATTCCGGGTCGATGGACGATCTGAGGCAGAGCGCCCAACTCTTAGCCACCGGTGATTTCGAGACAAGTTGGGCCACGAGATATACGTTGGAGGAAGGCGAAACCGGATTTCGCGACATGCTGAAGGGCGAGGGCAATAAGATCAAGGCGATTCTACAATTCTAAGAAGCGTTAGTTCACAAGTGGGAAAGGACGGATCCAAAATGCCGCAAGTGACTGTGTATAAACCAAACGGTGAGACCCTCTTATCAACGAATGCAAAAAAGTTTGAGCAGACCAAGGGGTATTTAATACTTCATCTTGAAGGTAAAGACGCTGAGGCTCACGGTAACACCTGGATTACAACTTTGCCTTTCGTGATCCAATGTGGCTATGCCTTCGATGAAAATCGTTGTCGGTAATGTAGTGTTATGAATCGCCATTAACTTAGACGGCTATCGATCCCTTCGTGGGCATCACTGGGCCAGGCTTGTGCCGAACGGGCTGAAGAACCAGTAGAACTGGACGTGCGGAGCCACCTGCGCGCGCGCAAACCAAACGGCAGGTCCGGTTCGGCCGAAATTTCCACTTACCGTCACGTCATTTCCACAGCAGAAAATTATAAGAGCCACTAGCATTTCCGTTGGTGGAGCGTACTATTGCTTTCAGCGGAAGAGTGATCTTCCAGAAGGAGAGAGCGGACTAACCGTCATCTTAGAGAATCGGCAACGATGCTCGCGCCAGGCAACTGGAGACGGATGACAGTGAAAAGCTTTTGTGGCGAGTGGGATCGTGGAAAAGCGAGGAAAACGCGGGCTCCAGCTCGTGGTTGCTGAGTGATTCCGGGATAACAGACGTTGTGATCTGGAAGCCGATCCGGATCTCCGAAAATCGGAACTGAGAGGGCGAGATCTCGCGAGAGAAATCGCCCTTTCGCTTTTGTGGCTATCCATGGGTTCAATGAATCGGCGCGAGATGCTGAAGCTTGGTTGCGCAGGTTCGCTTGTCGCCATCACTTCGACAGTTCTCTTCAGACCTCGAAATTTGAAGCGGCAGAAGGATGGTTGAAAGAGTGGCGGAAGCCAATCATCTTTGACGAGATAATGTATGAAGGCAATTTGTATAGGCGTTGGGGCAATATCTCTGGCGAGGAGAATACGCGCCGCTTCTGGCTGGGAGTCGTGGCAGGCTGCTATGTAACGCATGGCAAAACCTATCTCGACCCCGACCAGCCGCTGGATGAAAACACAACTCCAACCCTGTGGTGGTCCCACGGCGGAACGCTGAAGGGAACGAGTCCGGCGAGGATCGGGTTCCTGCGGAAGCTGCTCGAAGAGACGACCGCCATGGCAGACAAAGAAGTGAAGCTGACTGGGCTTGAGGCGGACGCCGCTCAGTATTATCTGAATGCATCCACTCTTGACCCGGCGGCCAACATCACGGACGAGATCTTCTACTACATGGATTTTCATCAGCCTATCTACTATGAGTTCCCTTTACCGGAGGGAAGGTTCACGGCGGAGATGATTGATCCATGGGAAATGAAGGTGAGCGCGATTCCAGGGACGTTCAGCGGAAACACGAAGCTTAAGCTTACCGGACGCCCTTACCAGGCGCTGCGGTTTCGACGAGTGCGATAAAAGCGACGAATGAATGGAAGAAGCCATTGGTGACGGCGATCACCAGGTCTACGCTTGCTGTCGTCAGGATCGCACCATGACATTGCGGATATAGGCGAGGTTCTTGCGCATGTCCGCCTCCAATTGCTTCGAAGGCGCATCCGTCTCCAGGTTGGCATACCCTGAGAATTCAATATCCCGAATCGCTCGCATGATGGGCCCAAACTGAATGCTTCCGTCCCCAAGGTAGTACGGATTATCTTTCAGATGGAATTGGCAAATCCGGTCTTTTCCAAGCCAGCGGATCTCTTTCACCGGATCGAATCCAGCCACCGTCGAGTTACCCACGTCGTAGTACACCAGCACGCTGGTGGAGCGCGACCTCTCCATGATGCGCACGTTATCCTCTGCGGAGATAGTATTCTCAAGGCCCAGGATCACTCCTGCCTTGGTGGCTTCCGGCGCCAGGTCGCGCAGCGCATCACCCACATAGTCCATTTCCTCTTTCGTCTGTAGGGCCCAGCGGGAGAAGAAGGGCAGTAGAAGTATCTTGGTTTGCAACGCCTTGGTTAGCCGAATGGAGTCGAGCACCCACTTCCGGGCGAGCGGGTCGCTCTTCAGACCATTGTCATGCAGCTTATCGACGCAGGTTCCATCAATCGGAATCTTATGTTGCTGGGAAAGGCTAAGGTAGCGGGCAATCACCTCCGGATTGTCAGCCGGCATCTTGTCATCCACGAGCTTTCGCCCGAAGGATATCTGAACCCCGTCAAATCCAAGTTTCGCGGCCAGCGGCACAGCCTCCGGGCTTGCGCCCAGGTTCAGGTTCCAGTCGGTCACACCAACGCGCAGCGTCTCCTCCCGGGCGATCGCCAACCGCGAGCACACGCCGACAGCAACAGCGGAACCAAGAAATGCGCGGCGGCTAATCATGAGTAGCAGAGAAGATCGTTCATTCAAACATTCGCGTCTCCGGAGCTTTCGATCTCGGGGCACGCGCGGATAAATATAAAGGGCGAGAATGAACGATGTCACTAAATGATTGCCTGACGTCGAGCCGGCGCTGGCATAACTGTCGGGAGCCCCCATCATGCCGAAACGCCCCTCCGGGCCTCGATGGGATCTGAGGGGCTCGATATCGCCCATCGTTTTTTTTCCTGTAGTACGGAGCGGAGAGATCTGCGGTTTCTTTTTAGTTCTCACGCAGACTGTTCAGCCCGTACCCTCCGGGGAAAGAAAGACGTACCTCAGGGACCTCAGGGGCTAAAGCCCTCATCAACCCAAGAGCAATGCGGCACGGCTGAACAGGCTGCGGAAAAACTCGGTTTTAGAGTAGGCCGGGGATTTATCCCCGGCGCAAATGCAATGTAATCAACTTGGGCTTTAGCCCCTGGGGCATGCTTTCTTGCTCGATCCGGCTTTTTCCGCAGCCTCTTTAGCCGTGCCCTTCGTCGAAAGTTTGTCTTCAGCAATAAGGCTAGATGTTCTTAGATACGCTCGAGCTACCCGATATGGTGTCAATCCGTCTTGCCAGGGTTGGCCACCAGTGTGAATACTACTTCGCCCGGAAGCTCGATCTCAGCGACGCCATTCCGTACTGGTACTGTCCCCACTTTTTGACAGTCGAGCTCACGCGTGGTC
>CAWIRT010000057.1:0-102167 GCA_963838445.1 uncultured Acidobacteriaceae bacterium | reverse complement strand
ATTGTATCAATATATCCTGATGTATTGATGTGAGGTTTAAAACATGACGCCAACTACGATCGACCGCACTGCCGCCGCTCCTGCTTACAAGGTGGCTGACCTCTCCCTGGCCGACTGGGGACGCAAAGAGATTTCGATTGCCGAACACGAAATGCCCGGACTGATGTCCATCCGCCGCAAGTACGCCAAGGACAAGCCGCTCGCCGGCGTCCGTATCACCGGTTCTCTGCACATGACTATCCAGACCGCAGTGCTGATCGAGACCCTGGTGGAATTGGGCGGAAGCGTTCGCTGGGCAAGCTGCAACATTTTTTCCACCCAGGACCATGCTGCAGCGGCAATCGCAGCGGCAGGAGTTCCGGTGTTCGCCTGGAAGGGCGAGTCGCTCGAAGATTACTGGTGGTGCACTGCCCAGGCTCTCGACCACGGTGAGGGCAAGGGTCCTGAGTTAGTTGTGGATGACGGTGGCGACGTCACGCTGCTGATCCACAAAGGCTATGAACTCGAGAATGGCGATGGCTGGGTCAACACCCCGTCTTCCAACCACGAAGAGCAGGTGATCAAGGACCTGCTGAAGAAGATGCACGCCGAAGATCCCAAGCACTGGCACCAGGTCGCGAAGCACTGGCGCGGGGTTTCCGAAGAGACGACGACCGGCGTTCACCGGCTTTACAAGATGAAGGAACAGGGCAAGCTTCTTGTTCCCGCGATCAACGTCAACGATTCGGTCACCAAATCGAAGTTCGACAATCTGTATGGCTGCCGCGAATCGCTGGCCGACGGTATTAAGCGCGCCACCGATGTGATGGTAGCGGGCAAAGTTGCCGTGATCTGCGGCTACGGCGACGTAGGCAAGGGCTCAGCCCACTCATTGCGCGGTATGGGTGCGCGGGTCGTGGTTACCGAGATCGACCCCATCAACGCCCTGCAGGCGGCAATGGAAGGCTTTGAAGTCACCACTGTCGAAGACACACTCGGCCGCGGCGATATCTATGTAACCTGCACCGGCAATGTGGACGTGTTGACACTCGACCACATGTCGCAGATGAAGGACCAGGCCATCGTTTGCAACATCGGCCACTTCGATAACGAAATCCAGATCGATCGCCTGAACAGCGCGAAAGGTGTGGAGAAGGTGAACGTGAAGCCGCAGGTGGATCAGTACAACTTCCCCGCAGCCAAGGGGAAGCCGGCGCACACCATCTTTGTGCTGGCGGAGGGACGCCTGGTCAACCTGGGTTGCGCCACCGGCCATCCCAGCTTTGTGATGAGCAACAGCTTCGCCAACCAGACGCTGGCTCAACTCGACCTGTGGAAGAACAAGGACACGTACAAAGTAGACGTCTACACGCTGCCCAAGCATCTGGACGAGGAAGTAGCGCGGCTGCACCTGGAGAAAATCGGGGTGAAGCTCACCACGTTGACCCCGGCGCAGGCCAACTACCTGGGCGTCGCGCCCGAAGGCCCCTACAAGCCCGAAACCTACCGCTACTAAAGAACGACCCTATAATCGAAGGGCCCCGGTCTCCACTGGCTGGGGCCCTTCTTTTTTCCGGGTTATCTCTTTCCGTCCCTCGAACGTCTTATGAGCATGAAACAGAGAGTCCCCATCATCGGCTGCCTGCTGCTTCTCGGCACCCGAATGCTGGCGCAGGCGCCCGCGTCCACCACCACACATCCTGCGGTTGAGGTGATCAAGGCCACGGCGCCGGATGCATCGAAGCTCAAGGCTCGCAAGGGCTCCTACTCCTTCAAGATAGAAAGCGGAGACTGGACGGACACCGGCGTCCCGGTAACGCCTTCGGACCATCTCAACTTCACCGCGACCGGGAATCTGGCGCTGGCGGACGGAAGATCGGCCCCGCCCGATGGCCTCACCCGGGGATGGAAAGACCTGCTCCGCGTGTACCCATTAAACTCCGCGAATAGCGGCGCTCTGATTGGCCGTATCGGTAATGGAGATGCGGCAGTTCCCTTCCTCATCGGCGCCAGTAAGGACATGGATATCTCCGCCACCGGCAACCTGTTTCTGAGGCTGAATCTCAGCTCCGATCTTTCCGGGACCGGGAGCATCGACGTAAAAATGAAGCTCACCAACCAACCGACGCAGAAAACCATCTCTGCGCCGGACCTGGCTACTCTTCTGTCACCGCAACTGTTCGCCAATGTCCCTCGGAGGGTGGGGGATTTGCAAGGCAACCCTGGCGACATGGTGAACTACGCTCTGATCGGTACCCAGGACCAGGTGACCAAGGCGTTTACCGCGGCCGGATGGGTGCAGGTGGACAAGACCACGCAGGATGCGGTTGTCCATGGCCTGGTCTCCACCCTCTCTCACGCGGCCTACACCGAGATGCCGATGAGCACGCTGTATCTATTTGGCAGGTCGCAGGACCTGTCGTTCGCCCGTGCCGCACCGCTCGAGGTGGCCGCCATTCGCCATCATCTACGGGTCTGGAAGACTGATCAAGTGATTGGCGGGCGAGCCGCTTTGGGTGGGGTCAGCCACTCACGATAATGGTTTTGAGAAAGACCAGCGCAATGGCGGAGTGACGCATCACATCGACGCCAATGTTGACCAGGAGCGCGATTTTCTGGAGCAAAGCTTCGCGGGCGCCGGGGTTCTGGCGGGCGCTGCGTATGTGATGCCCGCGAATCCCCTCACCACGGCAAAGACGGCGACGGGCGGGAGCTTTCAATCGGATGGACGCATCGTGGTCATGGATTTGAAATGATTCGGTGGGATGGAGGCGAATGCCTGGATCCTATGACTGCGGCAGGTTAACTAGTGTGAGTTAAAACCGGAAAGAAAGCATAGTCTCCACTCCGCCACGCTCAGGCTTAAATGCGCTGCCCTCAGGGGCTAAAGCCCATCGTTTTGTTTCCTGTATGTACGGGCTCCAAGCCCGTACCCTTCAGGGATAAGAAAGCGAGGCAGAGAGCTTAGCGCCCCCTGCGGGGTCGGTTTCTCTTTTGTGCGGGGCTTTCGCTAGCGGGCGGCAGCCGGCGGTGGCGATGGCACTGGAGTGGTTGCCGGCGGAACCTTTGGTTGGAGTTTGGCCAACTTGTCCTTGAAAATCTTTTTTGCTATATCCGGCCAGAATTCATTGAAGACACCGCCAAAGGCGCCGTATGCGGTCACTGTGAACCCGCGTTCGAAGGTTAGACCGCGCCACGATCGGAAGCTGGATAGTAGAGGTTGGAGATTCCTCCCGCAGCCAGATTTCCCAACACGTTTGAGTAGTTGGGTCCCCATTTGCCGTTGTCGCTTTTGGACCATACGGTGGTGGAAAGAGAATAGAAAAGACGGGACGAGAAACTTCCCGTCTCCCCGCCGGAAGTATCGCGGATCCTGCTTCAACAGGATGGGAAAGATGGCATTCCCGAGCAGGGTACCGTCGAAATTGTCTGCATACGAGGCGCCAAATCGCTTGGCGTATCCCTGCATTCCCTGCCGGTATCCAGGAAAGTCGTTCTCCGCCTGACTGAGAGCTGCATCGAATCCGGCGATGCCAAAGGAAACCGGATCAATGGCCGTGCGAAAGGCAATGTGCAGTTTTTGCTTCTTCGACAGCGGAGCAGCATCCTGGTTGTAGGAGACGTTGAAATTTGGCACCACACCCGCGATTCGTTGTTTCTCTTGCTGCCTTACCTGCTCTGCTGCCCGGTCCTCTTGAGAGACCAGCGGTGGAGGGCTTTGTGAATCAGCGGCCGATTGTTCTCCGGTCCGCATATCGTCAGCCGGCGGGTATGGGCGCATCGGGCACCGAAGTTGAGGGAGCAGCGGAGTTCAAAGCCAGGGTAGATTGAGCCCTGGCTGCCCCCGCCAAACACAGCGCCAAAACTGATGCCCCCAGGGTGCAAGACGAACGGGAGAATCTCACGCTTGTCCTTGCTGCTGATATGGGCCCATTGGTCGGTCACTCCCCGGGTTTTCAGAACGGATCGAGTTGGCTTTCGCCCTCATGGCAATGATTCCAGCAGGAATCATAAAACGGGGCCGCGGCAAGTTATGCCCCCTGAACTCTTCTCTCGTAGGATTGCTGGGTCAAGTTTACCCTGATCCCCGGCGCTTTCCTTCCCGGCAGAGGGGCAAAAACGCGGTCGCTGTCTATGAAGCGTAAAGGCGGAAGGGTAAAGGCAAAAAAAAGCGAAATCCAAAATCCGGGCTGGTTCGTAAAGTATTTGTGCAACAATTCCGAGAATCGCTTACCAATGACCGCAACGAGGCGGACGAGGCGCCAATTGTGTTCTGCAAAGATTGCAAGGCTCCATCCCCGGTTGAGTCACTCATCCCGGTGGATGCCCTGCACATGCAGTGCCCGCAATGTCTCTACGTCTTCTTTGTGGATGGATTAACAGCAAAGATGCTTTCGGGCGCAGGACGGCGTCCCGCAGGGATGTCTGAGAGTAGCCCAGGATGCTAAGTCCTGTGTTGTCAAACGACCGGCTAGGCTAGTTCGTCTTCTTCTCTGGTTGCCGGAGATGATACGGCTGACGATTTCCTCTGCTTTGCGATTGCATCCAGTACGCCGTTGAGGAAATTCAGGGACTCCGGGGCGGAGTAACGGCGGGCAATCTCGAGCGACTCGTTGATTACGACCGGTACCGGGGTGTCAGGGAAGCCCAGCAGCTCGGCAATGGCTGTACGCAGCACATTGCGGTCGACGGCAGGCATCCGACTGAGCCGCCAGTTCGCCGAATGAGCCTGGATCAGCTCATCAATCTCTTCGTTGCGGGCGGTGGCCACGCGGAAGATATCTTCGGAGAAGCCGCGGGTTTCGGCATCCACCTCATCCCGCGATCCCCAGAAGGTTTTGCGCACCTGGTCGGGAGTGTGCTTGCCCACATCGGCCTGGAACAACATCTGCATCGCCAGCTCGCGTGACTTGCGCCGCTTACCGGTAGCGCTCATGGGGTCTGCATCTTGCGGTCCAGCGAGACCATCTCAATGGCCGCGATCGCGGCTTCGAATCCCTTATTGCCGGCCTTGATCCCGGCCCGGTTCAACGCCTGCTCGAGGTTCTCGCAGGTCAACACTCCGAAGGCATGGGGAATGCCGGTCTCCTGCTGGGATTGGCCGATGCCCCGCGACACCTCGTTGTAAATAGCCTCGTAATGCGCAGTTTCCCCGCGCAGCAATACGCCCAGGGTAATCACCGCGTCCACCTGGCCACCCGCTGCCGCCTTGCGCGCCGCCAGCGGAATCTCCCATGCTCCCGGTACCCGGATCACCTGCACATCGCGCCGGGCAGCGCCGCTACGGTAGAGGCCGTCCAGTGCTCCCTGTAACAGGCGGTCGGTTATGACCGCGTTCCATCGCGACACCACGATCGCAAAGCGCATGCCGTGCGCGCTCAGATCGCCCTCCACGGCCAACGGTCTCCCCTTATGGGGATCGTCCCACTCCCAGAAGGCGATAGAGTGGCCGGGGGCCGGCTCTACGATAAACAGGCGGGTCTTCCAGTCGGTCTCGGTCACGGCGCTCAGCCGGTGTTCGGCTTCCTGCTCGCCCCAGTTGCGGACCATCCAATCGCGGGCCACCGCCTGAACCGCCTCCAGCCCGGTCACTTCCACCATGATTTCCGCGGAAGAGGGCGCGATACCGTCGGCAAACTCGAGATTCCCCAGTGGCGCAAGGAACGAAACCCCCCGGCTCAGCTCCTCTTCCCAACCCCGGCCACCTTCAAATCCCAGTGCGGAGAAGAAGCTGGCCAGCTTGGCGTAGGCCTCTGGCGTGCCCGCCGGACGCACGATTGTGATTCCCTTAATCATCCTCTTTTGACTGTAACACCGGGCCTTGGGCAGAGCATTTTGCTATTACTGGGGTGTGATGGGGCGAGGCAGGGGCAGCCAATTTTCGTGGAATGGCCACGTCCAGTTCCGCTTCCTCGCTGACACCAATCGCAAATTGCTCTAGACTCACACCTTTGCCCCCGGAGTGGATAGACCATGGTTTTGGAAAACATTCGCTATGAACTGCGCCCGCCGCTTGCGGTGGTCACTATCGACCGGCCCAAGGTCCTCAATGCGCTGAACCATCTCAGCATGACGGAACTGGAGCAGGTCTTCCTCGAGCTTGGGCAGAACGCCGATGTGCGCGTGATTCTGCTTACCGGAGCGGGAGAAAAAGCCTTCGTGGCCGGCGCCGACATCAGCGAACTGGCTTCCCTTTCCCCGCTGGAGGGCGAGCAACTCGCTACCCGCGGGCAGCGCATCTTCCATTTGATTGAAAACTGCGGCAAGCCGGTGATCGCCTGCGTCAATGGCTTCGCCCTCGGTGGCGGCTGCGAACTGGCGCTTGCCTGCACCCTGCGCATCGCCAGCTCCAACGCCCGCCTGGGGCAACCGGAAGTCAAGATTGGCATCATTCCGGGCTATGGCGGAACCCAGCGCCTGCCGCGCCTGATTGGCAAGGGCGCTGCGCTCAAGATGATCCTTACCGGCGAGGCCGTGGGCGCCGCCGAAGCCTTGCGCCTGGGGCTGGTGGATGAGGTGGTGGAACCGGATCAACTGATGCCGCGCGCCGAAAAGCTCGCCCAGACCATCGCCGGGATGGCGCCGCTTGCCGTCCGCGACAGCATCCGCGCCGTGAACTCGGGTTACGATCTGCCCCTTGCCAGTGCTCTTGCGCTGGAGGCGTCGCTTTTCGGTCTCGCTTGCTCGACCAGCGACAAGCAGAAGGTGCGCGGGCTTTTTTGGAGAAGCGGGCCCCAAAGTGGAGCGGAAAATGAACCACGCTCACCAACGCCGCGCGCACACTGTGCGGCAATTGGGTGTTCCCCTTGCTATGCTTGATTTTGTGGCTCGGCCGCAACCTCCTCCTTTCCCGATACGCCGGCAACGGCGCTCATCAGTCCCGGCTATGCAGCTCGCCTTGCTGTGCGCGCTTCTGCCCGGCGCTAGCGGCTGCAGAAATGCAGCGCCCGCTTCCGCGCCGTCGCGGGCAGCGGTACGGCAGGAACGCCGGGCTGAGCAGAGCAAGATGGACGCAGCCCGGCAGGAGTTGGAACAGATTCCACCTCCATCCAAGAATCGCTACCTCAGCGTGCGGACCAAGGAGGCGTACGGTAATCCGTTTCTCGTGGTCCACCCGCAAACCATCACCCTAACCGTCCTCTATCGTGACCAGGACCCGAATGGTTTTAACGCCGGAGGCCTTTTGCGCCCGGCGAAAGCGCGCAAGCAGGATGTCGACGTGCGGATCGCCGATTTACCCCAGGCGCTTGCCTCCCTTTCGTCCGACGTATGGCCTTATGGCCGGGTAGTCGCGATCGAGGAGTCGCCTACCGCCCCCAAGAACGAGCGCGTCCCCATCCGCCGCAACGTGGAGGCCACCATCCAGATCCTGAACGACCTTGGCGTCGTGGTGGACGAATGGACTGGCTCGACCGGCGCGCTGCTACGCTAGCATTGGATCTTGTCTGCGTCCGTCCATCCCGTAGCACTGGCTGTCTTCTGCGGCTGCTTCCTGCTGGTGACCGGTGCCGGCTTCTGGGCCGTGCGCTGGAGGCGATCGGACCTCGCCGGTCCGGGCCTATCTGATCTGGATGAGTGGGGTCTGGCAGGGCGTAAGTTCGGCACCCTGATCACCTGGTTCCTGATCGGTGGCGACCTTTACACGGCCTACACCGTGATTGCCGTACCAGCGGCGCTGTTCGGCGCCGGGGCAATCGGTTTCTTCGCGATTCCCTACTGCATCATGAGTTATCCCCTCATGATGCTGGTGCTGCCCCCTCTCTGGCGTATATGCCGCAGCAACGGTTACATTACCCTGGCTGATTATGTGCGTGGCCGGTACCAGAGCCGCTGGCTTTCGGTCGCCGTCGCAGTTACCGGAATCCTCGCTACCATGCCCTACATCGCGCTGCAGTTGATCGGCATGCGCGAGGTTATCGCCGCCCTGGGCATCCGTGGCGAGTGGCCGCTGATTGCCGCCTTTATCATTCTGGCCGCCTACACTTATTCGAGCGGCCTGCGCGCGCCTGCGCTCATCGCCATCGTGAAAGATGTGATGCTCTACATCATGGTGCTGGCGGCGGTGCTCATTATCCCCGCGCGGATGGGTGGTTATGGCCATGTTTTCGCGGTTGCATCCTCTACGCTCGCCAAGCACTCTCCCCCGGCTTCGATCATCCTGCAACCTGCGCAGTTCAC
The DNA here is from genome assembly GCA_963838445.1 of uncultured Acidobacteriaceae bacterium. Lineage (GTDB taxonomy): Bacteria > Acidobacteriota > Terriglobia > Terriglobales > Acidobacteriaceae > PALSA-350. Next base: position 94,010 of record CAWIRT010000057.1, on the reverse strand, counting down.
GAGCTACGCTTCGCTCGCCCTGGGGTCGGCGCTCGCGCTCATGCTTTATCCGCACACTATTACCGGGACGCTTAGCGCCGCCAGCGATCGTGTGATTCGCCGCAACGCCGCCCTGATGCCGGCTTACAACCTGCTGCTCGGGTTCATCGCGCTGCTCGGATACGTGGCCATTGCCGCCGGCGTTCACACCGCGAACTCCTCCAGTACGGTCCCGTTGCTGCTGACGACCGTGTTTCCCCCCTGGTTTGGCGGCTTTTGCCTTGCCGCCATTGCCATCGGCGCGCTGGTCCCGGCGGCGATCATGTCCATTGCCACGGCCAATCTTTTTACGCGCAACCTGTATGGAGAGCTTTTTCACCGCTCGTTCTTCTCGGCAGCGATGACGGGTGGGCAGGAAGCCGCAACGGCGAAAGTGGTTTCCCTGGCGATCAAGTTGGGTGCGCTGGCGTTTGTGCTGCTGGTGCGGGCGCAATTCGCGATCGAGCTGCAGCTACTGGGCGGGGTGTGGATACTGCAGGTGCTGCCGGCGGTCGTGGGTGGGCTGTTCACTCGCTTTTTTCATGGCCCGGCACTGCTCTGGGGGTGGTTCGCCGGAATGGCCGCCGGTACGGCCATGGTGGGGTCTCTCGGGCTCAGGAGCTCGATCTATCCTCTGCATGTTGGCGGACACGTCTATGGTGTGTATGCCGCTTTGCCTGCGCTGGCGCTCAATTTGGTGGTTGCGGGAGTTGTCTCGTTGGTGATGAAGATTTCCGGCAGAACGCCGGCAGAGGATTTAACGGCTGTCGTCTAGTACAGATTTCTCGCTGTATCAGGACCGGTGTCAAGGTTCGCGTTTGAAGGCGTGGGCTTGCCGGTGGGAATCGGCGGCTGCAGGTATACCCAGGACTGACGTCCTGGGTAGTAGCGGGCTTCGGTGGTTGAAAAGCTCCGAACGGCATAGAAGATATGTATCCTCGGGGTCCTTTAGCCGCCGCGTGTCCAGCCCGGTGTCACGCGATAAATCTGAAGCGCTCCGTAGGGACGGTGACTTTTTTGATTTTTCGCGCCCTTGGACGCACCTAACCTTTTTGTTTTCAGCGTCGATTTTTTCGCAAAACCAATAAAGTCACAGACTCCCAGGATGACGGACTTTGTGGGGGGTAAAAATGTATCCGGCTAGCTTCGCAGAAAACACGAAAAGATCGGAAAAGTCTCAAGCTCGTCAGGATGATGATTTTGTGTGAAGTTCTGAGAAAGCCATTCTAAATAACTTAGTCGTTTATGGGACTGTTAGTCCTTCGGGTGCTCGTCATCATGATGGCGAGCCAACACCCAGCCCTCCCGGGCTGGGCTGACGTTTAGCGTCGGCGGCTCCGGGTCTCGATGTGGGTCCTGGTGTTACGACGTTCCAGCCTGTTCCACGCTCCTCAAACATCATTCCCGCCTTCGGGTTCTGGAGAATGCGGTTCAGCCCGTTGGTTCCTAAACAAGAACGTACCTCAGGGGCTTAAAGCCCATTCATTTTTCCCCTCCTTGTGGCGCGGCTGAACAGGCTGCCCGGAAAAAGTCGGATTGGGTCAGGAACGCATACCCCAGGGGCCAAAGCCCACGACGATTTCATTGCGTCCGCGCCTGGGTAAGTCCGCTGCCTGACCAAATCTCTGGACGAAGGAGATGGCCGTGCTACCGCCACTCTTTCGTGTCACGGCTGACACACACCGTATTAGCAATGACACGCCTTCACGGGCAGTCTCACGCTTAAGGTGTTTGTTTTTCAATGCTTCACGAATCGGGCTTTGTTGTGCATTGTGTCATCGCGCAGGCAGTTAAGAGAGGTGAGTGATGACAAAGAGCCTGCACATACGAATTTCCTCCGCAGCCTGGTTCCTGACCATTTTCGTGGTAGTGAACGGTTCCTGTTTCGCGCAAACAACGCCGGAACGCACGCTTGTGGTCAGCATCGCCGATCGCAAACTTGCCGTGATCGAGGATGGCACGGTGAAGAAGGTTTACCCGGTCGCCGTGGGTAAGGGCTCGGCACCGAGTCCGACGGGTACCTTTCTTATCGTTGACCGCGTAACCGATCCCACTTATTACCACGCGGGGAAGGTTGTGGCGCCCGGACCACACAATCCTCTTGGAACGCGCTGGATGGGGTTAAGCGAGAAGGGCTACGGCATTCACGGAACCAACGCGCCAAAATCGATTGGCCATGCCGCGTCGCACGGCTGCATTCGCATGGCGCGGCCTGATCTCGAAGAACTGTTTTCACAAGTGAGGGTGGGTGACGCAGTCGTCATTCTTGGGGAAAGCGACGACCTGACGGCGCAAACCTTCGGAACTTCCGATGCTCTCGTTGCGCTGGGGACTCCGCCCACATACGCCTGTCGTCGGTTTCGTTTCTGGACAATGACCAATCGAGGAGAGAGGTACAACGTGGAAACATTTGCCGAGATATTGAGCGCGGTTATCGCAATCGTAGCTGACCGTAGCCTGCGGTTTGTTGCTTGAAGAGTTGGTGTTCGGCGGGCTGGCACGGCTGTTCTTCGTTGGGCGGCCGAGCGACCGGCGAGAAACCTTCCCCGGCGCAAGAAGATAAGGGAGAACGCACATGCTTGCCTTGAAGTACCTACTGATGCTGGTTGCAGTGTTGTCGATAGCTGCCACCTTGATAATGTCGGGATACCATTTCTGGCTAATATTCCAGTTCCGCCGCAACCTGGCACGAGGCCCCGAGGGTGCAGCCGCGCCATTTGCGCTCGGACCATCAAGACTTGAGCCAGGGCCGGTCCGCTGGCGCCTTTTTCTCGGGATGATGGCATTGGATGCGTGTCCCTGCTTATCGCCAACAGCATTACGGTTGTGCCCAGCGGCATGGGCAGCGTTCGCATAAGCCAGACGCGTGGTACCTTGCCGGGCACGCTGTACTCCGGTGTCCACTTTGTGGCGCCGCTTGTGGAACAGCTGCAGACGTTTGATCTGCGGGATAAGTTATTCACTACCGGGATGGTCGAGGACGGCGCTAAGGTCAACGTGACATCGCGGCCTGACAGCCTGGATGTGCAGTCGAAGGAAGGGCTCAGCATGGGGCTGGCAATCACGGTGCGATACCGTCTCGATCCGCGCAGACTTGATTACATCCAGTCGCGTCTTCCGCAGCCGGTCGAATCTGAGATTGTTCCGCCGGTCGTAGCCAGTGCGTGGCGCGAGCTGGCGCCGAATTATACGGTGCGAGAGATCTTCAGCACCAAGCGGGAAGAGGTGCGGAAGCGCGCGGCTGCTGTGATCACAAAAAAGCTAAGCGCAGATGGCGTGATCGTGGAAGAGGTGATGCTGCGCAATATTCAACTGCCGCCGGAGTATGCGAAGGGCCTGGAAGATCTGTTGTTGAAAGAACAGCAAGACGACCGGCTCACCGTACAAACGGACATCCAGCAGAAAGAGGTTCGCATTGCAGAACTCGAGGCGGAGGCGGAAGCGGCACGGAAGGTCAAACAAGCGGAAGGCGATGCAAAAGCCAGAGTGATGGAAGCAAAGGGCGAGGCGGATGCTATGCAGTTTACCCTGCCGCTCAAGGAGAAACAGATTGAGCAATCGAGGCTCGAAGCGCAAGCGCGCAAAGAAGCTACGATCAAGAATGCGGAGGCCGAGGGTGAAGCCAAGGTTATCGATAGCAAGGCAGAGTTTCAGCGCCGCAACTTGCTGGCCGAAGCGGAAGCAAACCGGATTCGCGTGACCGCTGTGGCGGATGCTGAACGCATGCAAAGCGAAGCCAGGCTGTTGAACCAGTCGCCGTTGCTGATCAACAAGATCATTGCCGAGCGCCTTTCAGACAAGATCCAGGTGATGATGGTGCCCGGAGACGGCAAGTTCTTCTTTGCCAACGAGGTGTTCAAGGGCTTTGGCGCGAATGCAGCGGTCAAAGAAGGCGTAGACCCGCAGGCAGAAGGCAGCCGAGGACATTAGCATTGACCAGGCGGAGACCGGGCCGCATCTTGCCCTGGTCCGGTCTCTCACGAGGATCCAGTTGCAAGTCAAAATGCGCGTCGCAGGTTATAATCCGCGGCAACGAATGATCTCTCATAGACCGCCAATTCTGCTGATTTTTGCTCTGGTCTTCCTTTTCCCTGCGGGTGCTTCTGGCTGGGACAACCCTTCGGATGAGCTTGCGAAGCAAATCGCCGCGATTGCCGGACCTGGACCCGCGAAGCTCACCATAAGGAATCGTTCTTCCCTTCCGGCAGAGCAGATTCCGGCCATACGACGGACACTGGAGCACGATCTGCAGTCCTACGGCGTGACTGCGTCGAGCAGTCCCGAAGTCGCGACAGTGATTCGCGTGACCCTTTCACAGAATTTGCAACATGAGTTATGGATCGCCGAAGTGCAAGAAGGCGCGGAGGTGAAAGTCGTGATGGTAAGCACGGATCCGCCGGCGACTAAGACTCCATCCTCGGGCGCGGGTGTCACCATCCGCAAAGCGTTGCTGCACGCGCAGGAGACACCTATCCTGGACGTGGATTTTGTTCCAATAGGCGACGAGCGGCGGATGGTTATTCTGGAGCCGGAGCGGGTCACCGCGTATCGTCAAGATAATGGAACGTGGGTGAAGGATCAATCTTTCGACATCGCGCATTCACGGCCCTTGCCGCGCGACCCGCGTGGGCGCATTGTAGTGGGGGCAAGCGCTGCTTCAGGACACTTGTTCGATGCGTACGTTGCGGGAGTAGTCTGCGGTGGATCGGAGAGCAATGGACGATTGGAACTCTCCTGCACCGACAGCGATGGTCCGTGGCCGATCGCTTCGCAGAAGGCGTTTTATAACGTAACTCGAAACTACTTCACCGGGGTGGTGGTGCCGGGCTACAGTACGCAGCCGGGTCCGTTTTATAGCGCCGCGGACTATGCACGCTCTGGTGGGACAGTCACCCTCTTCAGCCGAACCACTGGCCAAACGGTCCTCTACGATAAGGGCGTCTCGAGAACGGTCACGGGCACAAGAGACTGGGGAAGCGACATCGTGAGCATCCATTCCACCTGCGGTGAAGGCTCGCTGTTGCTTGTATCGGCGGCGGGGACTGCTCCAACCGACAGTGTAAGAGCGTACGAAATTCCAGGAAGGGAAGCAATCCCGGTGAGCGGTCCGATGCCTTTGGATGGTTCGGTGGTTGCATTGTGGCAAACGGCATGACAACGCCACGGCAACGATGGTTATCCGGAAAGAGCAACCAGTGCAGTATGAGGCCTACAATGTCTCGGCCGTTTGTAATTAGCAGCCTCGTGGTTTGCCTTGCACTGAGTGCCGGCGCGCGCACACGTTCGCATTACGGCGGTGCTCTGCGGATGGAAACGCAGAGCGATCCGTGGCGGGTTCCGGATGGCATTGCACGTAAACTCGTGTTCGATGGCCTGACCCGTTTCGATGATGCAGGCATTGTGGCGCCTGGGTTGGCCATTCGATGGGAATCGCAAAATAACAATCTTCGCTGGCAGTTTTGGTTGCGTCCAGGAGTACGGTTTCACGATGGAGCGGCGCTGACACCCGCCGCCGTGGCAGCGTCACTGTCGCAATCCTGCGGGAAGCAATGTCCGTGGACCGGATTGAATGCCGTTGGCGATTCCCTCGTCTTCGCAAGCGATTCGCCCATGCCGGAGCTGCCTGCGGAGCTGGCGCGGAGTAAGTACCTTCATTGTTCGCCACCGTGATTCCCCGCAGCCGTCTGGCACGGGGCCATTTCGCATCACCAACGCTGCCGATCGGGTGGCGTCTCTCGCCGCAAACAATGACTACTGGCAAGGAAGGCCGTTTATCGACACAGTTCAGATCGAGGGCAACCGAAGTTTGCGGGATCAATGGCTGGACCTGAGTGTGGGGCGAGCGGACGTGGTTGAGGTTCCGGCTGAATTGCTTCATCAGGCCCTGCAGGATCGTTTGATGGTTCTTGGCTCTCGCCCCACTGATCTGCTGGTTTTGAGCGTTTCCTCGAAAGGCGCTCTACACGACGATCAGCTAAGACAGGCGATCGCACTCGCAGTGGATCGAGCTGCGCTATTCAATGTAATTTTTCAGAAGGAAGGTGAACCTACTGGAAGCCTGCTGCCTTCTGACCTTACCGGCTACGCTTTTCTCTTTCCCACAGAGCGCGATATTACGCGCGCACGTAGCCTATCGGGCTGGTGCGAATACCTCACCTCTGGTGCTCACGATCGAAAATCCGGATGCAACTGCGCAACTTGTTGCTGAGCGCATCGTGTTGAATTTGCGCGAGGCAGGATTGAACGCCACTGTCAGGCCTGCATCAAGCCAGCCAACTGCGGATCTGGTGCTGAAGCGCATTCACCTGGAAGCGGGCGATCCAGCTGCCGCCCTGGATGAAATGTTGGACAACTTCGGTCAGAAAATGACAGGGGAGACGCGCGATCCGCAAGCGCTTTACAAAGAAGAGCGCGATTTCCTCAAGACATACCAGGCCATCCCGCTGCTCTATCTTCCCCGCGCGCTTGCCGTGAGTGAGCGGGTTCGAGACCTGCGATTGACCGCAGATGGAACTCCGATGATTGCGGATGCCTCGATCGATGGTGCAAAGTGAATCTCCGGCAAAAGATGCTGGCGATGATTGCAGTGACGGTTATGGTCACCGTCGCAGCCGTCGGCTGGACAGTTTCCTTGCGCGTGCGTCGTGTTTTCGAAAAGATTGACAGAGAACGAACGGCCGACTTTGTTGGCCAGTTTCGACGAGAGTATCAACACCGGGCGGATTCTGTTGCTCTCTCGCTCGATCGCATGGCGGGCAGCGAGCCGGTGACGCGCATCGCATTCGAACTGGGGCACGGAGGCGATCCTGCGCCGTATCTCAATCGTGCAGCAGCGCTCGCCCAGGAATACCAATTGGATTTTCTGGAAATTGTGTCGTCTGACGGCAGTATTGTGTCTTCAGCACAGTGGCCGGCCAGATTCGGCTACAAGGAGACCGCTATCACGGGCATGCACCGTAAGCCGTTTCTCAAAGAAGAAAGCCTTCCGGATGGTTCTTCGCAGATCGGGTTGTTTGCCGTTTGCGCGGTGCGCGGCGGTGAAAAGACTGTATACCTTGTCGGCGGGACAAAGCTCGATCACGAATTTCTTATGAGTCTGCCCGCCCTTGCCGGAACGCAGATCTTTCTCTATCGAAACTTCAACGCAGTTTTCGACCCTCACAGCCTGGTTGGTGTGAACGGGAGTGTGGACAACGCAGCGCCCTACGAGTCGCTGATCAATCAATCGCGCGTCAAAGCTCAGGATTCGGAGGCAGTCGTTTACCCGACCGGAAATCTCGAGGACAGCGCGGATGTGACGGCAATTCCCCTCAAGGCAGAGGATGGCAACGTGATGGCTGTGCTGATCATCGCCAACTCGCGGCGAGGCATGGTGGAAGTTCAGCAACACATTAAGGCGATAGCTTATGGAGTTGCCGGCGTTGGTATTCTATTCGCCATCGGCGCCAGTCTATGGATCGCTGCGCGGGTGTCGCGTCCCATTGAACAGCTCGCCCGCGCCGCAGGCGAGGTTGCGGATGGACGTTGGGAGACGCGCGTTCGCGTAGGTTCTCACGATGAGGTTGGCTTGTTGGCGGAAAGCTTTAACCGCATGACGTCGCAGCTGGTGGAGCAGCGCGGCCGCCTGGTTCAGGCGGAGCGCGTTGCTGCGTGGCGGGAGTTAGCCCGGCGGCTCGCTCATGAGTTGAAAAATCCGCTTTTCCCACTGCAGCTCACAGTCGAGAACATGATGCGTGCCAGGCATCTGCCACAACAGCAGTATGACGAGGTTTTCAACGAGAGCACGGCGACCCTAATGGCGGAGATTGCGAATCTGAAGACCATCATCGGCCGATTCAGCGACTTCTCGAAGATGTCAAAACCGCAGGAATCGAACCTCGATGTGCGGGAAGTAATTCAACGTGTTTTGGTGTTATTCGCACCGACACTCAATCGGCGAGAGCAGTTGATTGCGTTGAAGACAGAAATTGCATCGGACCCATTGATGGTGTCAGCAGATGCTGAGTTATTGCACCGGGCGCTTTCAAACCTGGTCCTGAACGCAATCGACGCGATGCCGGATGGCGGTACCCTGACGGTGGTTGCGGCAGGGAGACGCGATGTGGTCCAGATCAGAATCTCCGATACCGGCACCGGTCTCACTCCGGAAGAGTGCGAGCGCTTGTTTACGCCCTACTACACGACCAAACAGCATGGCACCGGTCTGGGTCTGGCGATTGTGCAATCCGTGGTCGCCGATCATCATGGAACCATTACCGTCGAGAGCCTCCAGGGCAGCGGCGCGACGTTTGTCATTGAGCTGCCTGCACTGCCAATCGCCAACGAGGCGCATGCATGAACCCGAAAGCCGACATCCTCATCGTCGATGATGAAGCGAACACGCTTGCTTCGTTGTCTCGTGCGTTCCGCCTCGCTGGGCATGAAGCGACCGTTTGCGACAACGCGGTCAAGGCGTTGGAACTGGCAAAATCGCGCGCCTTCGATCTGATCCTTTCTGACGTTGTGATGCCCAAGCGTGACGGAATTGCCCTGCTGCAGGACTTGAAAACGAATGGCGTGACAACACCGGTGGTCATGATGTCAGGGCAGGCGCACATAGAGATGGCTGTGCAGGCCACGCGGATGGGCGCACTCGATTTTCTGGAAAAGCCGCTCTCTACGGAAAAGCTTCTGTTGACGGTCGAAAATGCGTTGAAGTTGAAACGCCTCGAAGTTGAGAACACTGAGCTGCGCCGGCGTATCGGCAAACATGAGATCGTATTCGAGGGTGAGACAATGCGGCGCGTGATGGCGCAAATTGAACGCGTTGCTGCCAGTGAAACGCGGGTTTGCATCTATGGCGAAACTGGAACGGGCAAGGAATTGGTTGCGCGCACGTTGCATGAAAAGAGTCCCCGCGCCGGTGGTGCTTTCGTTACGTTGAACTGTGCAGCCGTTCCAACCGAGCTGATCGAATCAGAGCTTTTTGGCCACGAAAAGGGTTCCTTCACGGGAGCTGCCACCAGGCACCTGGGTAAGTTCGAACAAGCTCACCACGGCACGCTGTTTCTTGACGAAATCGGCGACATGCCCCTGGCTATGCAGGCGAAACTGCTGCGTGTGCTGGAGGAATCGGAGGTCGAACGCATTGGCAGCGACAAGCCCATTACCGTCGACGTTCGCGTCGTAGTGGCGACCCACAGAGACCTTGAAGAGCTGGCAAAGCAGGGTACCTTCCGCCGTGACCTCTACCATCGCATCCATGTGTTCCCGATCCTGCTACCCGCACTACGCGAGCGACAGGAAGATATTCCGGCGCTGGTAGAACACTTTGCGCACCAGGTATGCGCACAAAACGGTTGGAAGCCCCAGCGGTTTACTCCCGAAGCGATTAAGGCCTTGACGGAGTATGCGTGGCCGGGCAACATCCGCGAATTACGAAATGTGGTGGAAAGGGTTCTCCTGCTGGCCGAAGGCGAGGTGGACACAGGCGCGGTCGAGCTGGCGTTGCCGAGTGCAAAAAGGATAGGGGGGAACGCCGCGTCTTCATTTTCTATGGGCGGGCCTTTGTCGGAGCGCGTGGCCCGTTTTGAACGCGAAACTGTTCTGGCGGAATTGGAACGCAATCACCACCACGTAACCAACACGGCAAAGGCGCTCGGGCTCGAGCGAAGCCACCTATACAAGAAGTGTCAGCAGCTTGGACTCGATCTTCGGCAAGTCGAGTAAGAGTGCTGGTTGCCAACGCCGAATGGATTTAATCAGGCATCGTTTGCGCACACCCGACTCTTGTGGGCGCGGAATCCACGAAGAGAAGGAGTAACCAATGAGTGAGAACCAAATCGGACTAGTCGGGTTAGGCGCTATGGGTATGGGTATGGCCAAGTCATTGCGGCGAAAAGGTTACAGCATGCATGTGTTCGATGTTCGTCGCGAGGTAGCGGAGGCCTTTGCCGCAGAGGGCGGCGTGGCCTGCGATAGCCCTGGTGAGATCGCGACCGACCTGTGAAGTCCTGGTCAGCGTGGTGGTCAACGCGGCGCAGACAGAGACGGTCTTGTTTGGCGAAGGCGGTGCAGCTGCAGGCATGAAAGCCGGCAGTGTGTTCGTGATGTGCTCCACGGTCGATCCCGGCTGGTCGATCGCGATGGAGAAGCGTCTGGCGGAGAAGGGCATTCTTTACCTCGATGCGCCTATTTCCGGTGGGGCGGCCAAGGCTGCGCAGGGCGAGATCACCATGATGACGTCAGGCCGTCCGGAGGCATATGCCAAGACAGGCGGCGCCCTGGATGCCATGGCGGCGAAGGTGTATCGCCTTGGTCCAACGGCCGGAGATGGCAGCAAGGTCAAAATCATTAACCAGCTCCTGGCAGGGGTTCACATCGCGGCCGCTGCGGAAGCGATGGCTCTGGGCTTGCGCCAGGGAGTAGACCCAGCGGCGCTCTACGACGTGATTACCCACAGCGCCGGCAATAGTTGGATGTTTGAGAACCGGATGGCTCACGTGCTAGCCGCCGATTACACTCCACTTTCGGCAGTGGACATCTTCGTCAAGGACCTTGGCCTGGTGCTCGACACTGCGCGCGCCTGCAAGTTTCCTCTACCGCTGGCCAGCACTGCACACCAGATGTTCCTGCAGGCCGCCAGTTCCGGCTTTGGGCGGGAAGACGATTCAGCGGTGATCAAGATATTTTCGGGAATCGACTTGCCGGGCAAATGATAAAGGCGGCCGGTGAGGGATTTGCCACAGAAACTGCATCAAGAATGAATTATGCAAGGTTGAAGCCGGGAATCCGCGCGGCCTTGCGGTCAAAGGTAGCCGCGGCGGTACAACCAGCGCCCAGGCGCCCGAAGAATGATCCGAGCCCCGTCCCTACCATCACTCCTAAAATTTGTGAAAAAGTAATACTCCGCCAGAGTGACACCGTCGACTGGAGTGTCATACGGAACGATTCCGGACGCTCGGGCCATGCCTACGGCTATGGCCCGAAAGTGTTACATCGGCGTCTCGAAATTAGTCGAAGGTAGCAGATGGTGAGAAGTCCAAGCTGAGGTGGTGACCCCGAGCAAACGAATGCCTTGCCTTAGTGCCTGGAATCTCGAAGTCTACCTGCAACCCTCGGGCTCAAGCGTCGGCCGGGTATACCGACCTGTAGTAACAGGCTGCCACGTTTCGAGACGTTCTGTTTTGCAGCGGCGGCTTATTACATTAGAACTCTCCGCGGATTGGTTACGATGAACGCCAATCCCTTGTCCGACATCGTGCTGTTTCGCACATGTTTAGTTTTTGAGGTATCTCGTGATGGGTCAGGGTGACTTTAAACCGTCGCTAAAGCGATCGACGATGCTTCGCATCGTTGCCGTGACCATGTTCGCGTCCATACTACTGTTCGAAGGCGCGGAATTTCAGAGAACGACTCTCCAATCAGTCGACCACGCCAGCCAGGTGATCGGCGCAGAGCGGGAGTTGGTCAAACTGACTATCGATATGGAGTCGGGTCTCCGTGGCTTCCTTTTTACCGGTAAACCGATTTTCCTTGAGCCCTACAACGAAGCGGCAGACGTCATCGATGCAAGGTTCGTTGCGCTCAACAAACTCATTTCTGACAATCCCGCTCAGCAAGCTGAACTGGCAAACATTCGGGAGATTTTCAACCGGTGGAGACTACGAGCGAAGGAGATGATTCGACAGCGCGCAGACAGCTCGGTGCAGGATTCGGAGGAAGCCCTGTTCAGCCAGATGCTCGAAAGCAAGGCATCCATGGATATCCTGCGCGCGAAATACAAGTCCTTGATCGCAAGTGAAATCGTTTGGCGCGATGCAAGATCACAGAGGGTCCGAAGCAGATCTGTCGTGCTGAGTATAAGCTGCTTTCTATTTGCGTTTGTGGGCGCAGGGGGCATCTGGTTGCTATTCAGACGCCAGATGCGCGATCTAGCCAAGGTGTTACAAACGTCGATGGATGCAGAACGGACCAGAGACGCATTGTCGATTATGGTGGCCCAGCAGGAGAAGGACGACGCGGTGGCCAATTACCGTGGCCAGGTTGAGGCGATCAATCGGTCGCAAATGATGATCGAGTTCGCTCTGGATGGAACCATCATCCAGGCAAATGACAACTATCTTCGCGCCTTTGGCTACACCGATGCCGATCTGAAAGGTAAATCGCACAGCATTTTTGTTACAGAGGAAGATCGAGGGAGCACGGCCTACGAGGAGTTCTGGAATAACCTGAGGGCGGGCAAGTTCCAGTCGGGAGAGTTCAAGCGGATTAGCAAGGATCAGCGCGAGACCTGGATTGTAGCCACCTACAACCCGATTTTCGATAAAGACGGTGTCGTCACCAAGGTGGTGAAGTTTGCTACAGATGTGACTGCCCGCAAACTGGGCGAGAGAGAGCTGCGCGACCAGGCTAACCTGCTCGATTTATCGCACGACACCATCCTGATGCGCGACCTTAGCGGCAAGATTCGGTTCTGGAACCATGGAGCGGAGCGGATGTACGGGTACTCGAAAGAGCAAGCGGTTGGCAATATTTCTCAAGTCCTGCTGGGCACCATCTTTCCCAAGCCGCTGGTCGAAATTGAAGCGGACTTTCTCAAAAAGGGCCACTGGGAAGGCGAACTCGAGCACACGCTTCAAGACGGTACACGCATCGTGGTGGCGAGCCGTTGGGTATTGCAGCGAGACGGGAATGGAGTACCTATCCAGGTGATGGAAAGCAACAATGACATTAGCGAACGCAAGCAGGCGGAAGTTTTGTCGAGAAACGCAAAGGTTGAAGCCGAGTTCGCCAACCAGGCCAAGTCGGATTTTCTCGCTAACATGAGCCATGAGATCCGTACGCCAGTAAACGCGATCACGGGGATGGTGCACCTGGCGCTGCGCGCCAATCCTGATGCAAAGCAGCGAACCTACTTGACCAAGATCGACACCGCAGCGCATAACCTGCTCGGGATCATGAACGACATCCTCGATGTTTCAAAGATTGAGGCGGGCAAGGTCACCCTGGAGCACATTGCATTTTCTCTGGATGAGGTGTTGAAGAACGTTCGCGATATTGTGAGCGAAAAAGCGGCACAGAAGCAATTGCGGCTGGTATTTTCTGTGGACCCGAGAGTTCCGGACTATCTGGTTGGTGATCCGTTGCGGCTGGGGCAGGTGCTCATCAACCTGGTCAACAACGCGGTTAAATTCACCGAGAAGGGCGAGATCGCCGTCAAAGTGAAGGTCTCGGATGCGAAGCAAGACGGAAAAGACCAGACAGCCGGCGAATCAGGGAATTTGAAATTTTCGGTTTCCGACACCGGCATCGGGATGACTCCGCCACAGATGGCGCACCTGTTTCAAGCGTTCAACCAGGCGGACACCTCGTTTACGCGCAAGTATGGCGGGACGGGACTGGGTCTTGCTATCAGCAAACAGCTCACCGAGTTGATGGGTGGGACTATATGGCTGGAGAGCGAATTTGGAGTGGGCAGTGTCTTTCACTTCAGGGCAGCGTTCGGTGTTGCTGTGGCAGCCCTCCCGCAGCCAGTCTCCGCATCCTTGAGCGAACTGCGGACCAAATCCGTCCTGGTGGTCGATGATAGTGAGAAAGCCGGACTGTCGCTGGTGGAGATGCTGCGCGCAAATGGAATGGAGGCCCGCGCTGTTGCATCGGGCGAGGAAGCGCTCACCGCCCTGGCCGGAGGCTCCCAGGCGGGGAAGCCGTTCGACCTGGTGCTGATGGACTGGCGCCTGCCAGGAATCGATGGAATCGAGACCTCACGGCGTATCAAGGCTTCCAAGAGCCTATTCAACATCCCGGCCATCCTAATGGTCTCTGCATTTGACCGCAGCGAGGTTATGAGCCAACTGAACGGGCTTGAGCTGGAAGGCTTCCTTATGAGCCCAGTCGCCGAATCGCAATTGCTGTACACCCTTAAGAAGGTATTTGGCGCCAGACCAGGCGGCGATGCGGATGGGTTGCAATCTACGCAGGCGAATGGAGCCCGGCTTAAAGGGCGGCATGTACTGTTAGTCGACGACAATGACTTCAATTGCGATATCGCCGGCGAAGTGCTCGCAGAGCTAGGCATCTCGTTCAGCGTGGCAACGAATGGCCGAGCGGCGGTCGACCTGGTGGCGGCGCAAGCATTTGACCTGGTACTCATGGACATCCAGATGCCCGTGATGGATGGGCTGACAGCAACCAAGCTCATCCGTGCCGATGCCCGCTTTCGTAACCTTCCCATCCTGGCCATGACGGCGCATGCCATGAGCGGCGACCGGGAAAAAAGTCTGAATGCCGGACTGAATGACCACATCACCAAGCCGATCAGCTTCGATGAGCTGACCAAGTCTCTGCTGCACTGGATGCCGGCATGGCCGGCCATGCCACCTGAGGGGGAAACGCCGTCGCCGTCGCCGCTGCCGGCTCAGGAAGGCATTCCGGATCAACTTCCACCGTTCGACATTCCGGCCGCTTTGCTGCGCAATCATGGCAATCCGAAACTTATTCGGAAACTGCTTCTTGCCTTTCACGAGCGGTACGCAAACGCGATCTTCGAACTGAAACTTTACCTTGATGAGGGCAAAACGGAAGAGGCGCAACGGCTGGTCCATTCGCTCAAGAGCCTTGCTGCCGCACTCGAAGCCGCTGACTTGACCGAGGCGGCCTTTGCCGTCGAGATGGCTCTTCGCTCAAGGCTCTCGAAGGATTTGTCTACCCACATCGACATGATGGCTAGAGCGCTTGGTCCAGCTATCGCAGCTGCCTCCTCGATTGTGCCGCTGCACGCCGAGCCGAGCGGCGAAGAACGGGCCGCCGGTACTCCCGCTTGAATGGCAAGCGAACGATTCGGTGGTTGACGAGCGATCCCGCGGACTAAGGCTGGCTCAGGGCTTGCCGGTCGGCACGGTCTGCTGATAGCGCGGCCAATGCTGTGCCAGCTCGCGTACGACCGGGCTGCCCACCCGGTAGGCGTTCTGGATGGCTTCGGTATTGGCGGTGTAGTTGCCCGTGGCCTCGCTCTTGAGAAATTGCGCGGCCGGCATGCCCTTGGGCGGGACGGTAAAGTCGCTGGCGGTTCTGAGGTCGAGCGCGCGCGCCAGATCAACGCGGCCGGCATGAGCCAGCAAGACGAGCGCCTGCAGGTAGGCACTGTCTTCCTCGGCCGAGGTGGTGAAAAGGCCGTCGCCCTTCGTCCAGTAAGGGACCCATTTTTCCGCCCAGTCGGTCATCCGGGCGCCGATCCAGAACCGATCTGCGGTCAAGGTATCGCCCTTTAGTACGAAGGGAGGCCGCTGCGCATTGGGCAGGTCAGCATAGCCGGCGCGCGCCTTCCTGAGCTTCTCATTTTCCGGCAGGACGACGCCGCGGGTCAGGGCAAAGGCCCAGGTGGCGAGGCCGTCATTCAAGTCATGGGCGAGAAGGCCGTTGTCTGATGCGGCCGGCGGCGCGGGCTGCTCGAAAGGCCTCGACCGGTCGTAGGGTACGATGCCGGTCGACCAGTCCGCAGGAATTTCACGCCCGTCGATTTCGTATGCCAGATCCCCGTCGACGACGTGACTCGCCCAGGCGGCGGAGCCGAGCGAAGCCCGTTTGGGATCGACGCCCGCGATGCCGGCCAGGATCCAGTAGGCCTTCGTGAAATCGAAACGAGGGTCGAGGCCGAGGGCCATGATCGAGGCGGCTGCGTGGGACTTGCCGACGCCAGTCACAATTCCCAACACATGGTCTGTGGGGTTGTAGCGCAGGGAGTGAAAGCCCTCGGGAAACGGCAGGATTGCGGGTAGCGGATAATGCTCAACCCAGTTCTGGAACTCGCCGGGCTCGTCACCGGTATCGTTGCCTACCTCGAATGTAGTCACGACGACAACGCGGATCTGCAGCGGCGCAGACGCTGCGGCCACCGCACTCGGCAAGGCTATTCCTATGAGAAGCACCCCCAATATTGCCGCGCACCACACCAGTCTTCCGCTCATTCCCTTCCCTCGTAGTTAGCACTTTCGCATAGTCCGGGCATCTCGGGAACGATCTCGAAATTGGAGCAGCGATGGAGACGGCGCGATCCACTACGCATTCTTCACTTTTCGCAAGGCAGGCTGAGGCTGATGCTCAGGCCGCCTTCCGGGCGGTTTCGCGCCCGGACTTCCCCGTGATGCAGACGCACTGCGCGGTCGGCGATCGCCAATCCAACGCCAAAGCCCCCGGTGTCGAGTTGCCTCGCGTCGTCGACGCGGTAGAACGGGCGGAAGATATTTTCCAGTTCCGCCTCCGGGAGACCTGGCCCACAATCGCTTACATCGAGCGTGACCATGCGCACGCCGGCACGGTCTTCGCAACGGAGCGCCAACTCGACCACCGATTCCTGCCGGGTGTAGCGAATGGCGTTGCGCACGATATTCTCTATGGCGCGATAAATGAGTTCCGGATTCCCTTCCACCATGCAGTCAGAATGATTGAGCACGCGAATCGTGCAGCACCTTTGTTGGGCCTCGAATTCCGCATCGGGCAGCAACTCTTCGATCAGCCCATGCAGACTGAACTTATCCATGCGGCTCGAGGCGTTCATCGATTCCATGGAGGACAGGCGCAGGAGTTGCCCAATCAACAGATTGAGGCGGCCGGCTTCGCGCTCGATGCGCTGCAAGTGCTCCGTCATGGCCGCTGGTGCTTCCTCGCGTGCCAGTTCGAGGGCGACGCTCAAACGAGCGAGCGGCGAGCGCAATTCGTGGGAGACATCACGCAACAGTATTTTCTGCGCGCCGACAAGCCGTTCCAGCTGCTCCGCCATGTAATTGAAGTCGTGGACCAGCCCTTGAATTTCGTCGCCGCCAAATATGCGCTCTTCTCCGTCTGGTTTGGCGACGCGGGTGGCAAGCTCTCCATTGGCCAGAGCCCGCGCCGCTATACGCAGGCGACCGATCGGGCGGACCAGCAGGAGAACGAGTACGAACGTGGTTATACCGAAAACCACGATGGCCACAGGGAGTTGGGGGAAGGCGAAAAAGAGGAGTTCACGCAGCCCGTAGGTCTGAGCGTTGTGGCGGCGGCTGAGGAGAAATATGTAGCGGCGGCCGGACGCAGATTCGATCGCCGTACTCCACAGATTTTGCTCGCCGACCAGGGTCGAGTGGACCCCCGACTCTCTGCTGGCCCTGGCCAACACACCGGCGGCCGTAGAGGAGATGTCAGTTTCACAAAGAAAGTGAGCCGGTGTGTCGGCAAGATAAATGGTCTGGTGAAGCGACCCGGCAAACTGCCGCAAGCCTGCACATCCAGCCGCCTCGTATGCGTTCGCGGCTGCAGTCGCAGCGGTTGGCAAGGTGGCGTTCAAGACTCCCATCATCTCGTTGGGCCGCACAAACTGGTGGCGCAGAATCAGCACAGTCGAAATCAAGAACGTGAGACTTTGCGCGATCCAGAAACCAAGAAATATCTTGGCGAAAAGTCCTCGCATCGCCTATCGGTCTCCTGCAGATTTACGTGGAGCCGGCACGGCAAGTTGATATCCGATGCCGCGAATGGTCTTGACCCGGTCGCCGAAGTTGTCAGCCTGGTCTAACTTGTGGCGCAACCGGCTCACATGCATATCGAGACTACGATCGAAGGGATGAAATTTACGACCCAGGACGGCCTCGGCAAGCTGCTCCCGGGCCACCACTTCGCCGGCGCTCCGCATCAGCGTTTGCAGTAGCCCAAACTCAATATCGGTGAGGTCCAATAGCGCGCCACCACAGCGCGCGACCCGGGCAGCTGTATCCAGTTCCAGACCCATCACGGTCAGGAAGTTCCCAGCGAGGGCCGGCGCCTCGGCATTCCCACGCCGTCGCAAAACAGCACGTATCCTGGCCAACAGCTCGCGAGGATTGAAAGGTTTGGGCAAATAGTCGTCTGCCCCGATCTCCAAGCCGACAATGCGATCCACATCTTCACCGCGCGCGGTAAGCAGCAGAACGTTCATAGGGGATGCCGCGGCCCGCAATCGGCGGAGCACTTCAAAACCATCCAGGCCGGGGAGCATCACGTCGAGAAGCATGATGGAGTAGTTCCCACCCAGAGCTTTAGCCAGGCCTGTCTTGCCGTCGTGAGCGGCAGTCACCTGGTAGTCATGGCGGCCAAGGTAGTCACTCAGCATCGAGCAGAGTTCCACGTCGTCGTCGATAAGAAGAATGGACTCCATGCCGTCGTCTTTCTGTCACTACCGAGAGTACGCCGATGAGGCGGCAGGGGAACGCGGGAAATGTAACAAATTGTCACGGGCGGGTGACAGTCCTTTACCAAGAGTTACGCATTGTGACCGCATAGCAATCCCGACAGGTGTCTTCTGAATATGGCGTAAGCCACGAGCCTCTGCTGCTAAAGCAGCTGTCTTTTCAGGAGTGATCTGATGCAAAACCTCGTCACCGCTGTACGATCGGGCCTGCTGTTAGTCGCCATGAGCTTAATCGCAGCCGCAAATCTGTTGGGGGCACCAGCAAATGGATCGCTGCGCGGAGTTGTGACCGATCCTTCCGGGGCGCGCGTGGTCAAGGCTACGGTCACCGTTCAAGCGACGGATGGAACCACATCGGCAGTCCAGAGCGGACGCCGACGGGTCCTATTCTTTTCCTCAACTTGCTCCCGGTACATACGTCGTCACGGTTGCCGCGCCGGGCCTCGCTTTAGCGCAGGCGCAAAGCGTGACGGTTGAGGCGGGCCACGCCATCGTTACAAACCTTGCGCTCAACATCGCCGTTGATCAGCAACAGGTCACGGTGACCGACGAGGGCGCGGGGCTCGATACCAGTCCGGACAACAACGCCAGTTCCATCGTCATCAAGGGCAAGGATCTGGATGCGCTTTCCGACGACCCCGATCAACTGCAGGACGAACTGAATGCCCTTGCCGGACCCGCGGCCGGCCCCAATGGGGGGCAGATTTACATTGATGGGTTTACGGGCGGACAGCTGCCACCTAAATCGTCGATCCGCGAAATCAGAATCAACCAGAACCCGTTCTCCGCGGAGTACGACAAACTGGGTTACGGCCGTATTGAGATATTGACCAAGCCGGGCACGGACCACCTGCATGGCATGATCATGGCCAGCGGTAATGACTCGGCATTCAACTCGCTGAACACGTTTGTGACCAGCGAACCGCCCTACTACTCCACTTTCTTTTTGGGGAACGTCAGCGGCTCGTTGAACAGCCGGTCATCGTGGTTTATGAGTGGGTTTCGACGCGACAACAATGCCAATTCCATCATCAACGCGCAATTGCTCGACCCCACTGGCGGGAGCTACAACTACTCGGCGGCGGTTTCCAATCCGCAATCGCGGATGGACCTAAGCCCACGCTTTGACTTTCAGCTGACGCCCACGAACACGCTCAGTTTCCGTTACATGTATGACCGGCAAAAGAGCTCGAACAACGGAGTCTCCCAGTTTGCCTTGCAGACGCAGGGCTACGACACGTTAAACCAGGAGAATACTCTGCAGGTGAGCGACACGCAGATTCTCAGCGCGAAGGTGGTGAATGAAACGCGATTCGAATACATTCGCGATCGCGACAATCAAACTCCGCTCTTCACCACGCCCACCGTCACCGTACAGGGTTCCTTTACCGGGGGCGGCAACAACGAAGGCACGATCCGCGACGCTCAGGATCATTATGAGCTGCAGAATTACACCTCGGTGGCGCTAGGGGCACACGCTGTTCGCTTCGGCGGCCGGCTGCGGGCGGTGCGGGACGCCAACGAATCGACCGCCGGCTTCAATGGCAACTACACATATTCCTCGCTCGAAAACTACGCTGCCGGCCAGCCATCGCAGTATGTGGTGACTTCGGGTAATCCAGCCGCGCGCGTCAATCTCTTTGACGCGGGGCTATTTTTTCAGGATGACTGGAGGTTGCGTCCGGATTTCACGTTGAGTTATGGAATTCGCTATGAGGGGCAAAACCGTATCAGCGATCATGCTGATTTTGGACCGCGTTTCTCGTTCGCCTGGGCCGTGGGCGCCCGAAGCAAGCCGGCGACGACCGTGATCCGTGGCGGCTACGGCTGGTTCTTTGACCGCTTTCAATCGACCAACGTGTTGCAGGCTGTCCGCCAGAACGGCATCAACCAACAGCAGTATGTAGTCAAAAACCCGACTCCGGGGGTCACCATTTCAGCCGGCTCGCTGACGGCGAGCGAAGCAGCGCCTACGACCTACTCCATAGCGCCCAATCTAACCGCTCCGGTGAACATGCAGGCGGCCATCGGGATAGAACATCGCTTTGGGAAAAATGTCACTCTGTCGAGCACCTACATCAATTCACGAGGTCTGCATCAACTGTATAGCGACAACATCAACGCTTTCCTGCCTGGCACGTATGACGTCACGACGGGAACCGGCATCCGGCCCAACGGCATAAACGAAAATACGTATCAGTTTCAGTCCGGCGGTATTTACCACCAGAATCAATTGATCACCAACTTCAGCGTTCGAGAGCGCAAGCTTACGCTCTTCGGGTTTTATGTGTTGAACTTTGCCAAGGCCGACACGTCGGGGGCGACGTA
This sequence comes from uncultured Acidobacteriaceae bacterium, assembly GCA_963838445.1. Lineage (GTDB taxonomy): Bacteria > Acidobacteriota > Terriglobia > Terriglobales > Acidobacteriaceae > PALSA-350. The sequence continues at coordinate 73,483 of CAWIRT010000057.1, read as the reverse complement.
CTTTCCCTCCAATCAATTCGACCCGCGGGCGGACTACGGACGGTCTACATTCGATGTCCATAACCGGTTTCTACTGGGCGGAAATTACTCGGCCCCGTTGGGGATTTCGATCAGTCCGTTTCTGGTTGTCGATTCAGGCAGCCCTTTCAATATCACGGTGGGGCAGGATCTGAACGGGGATAACCAGTTTAACGATCGGCCGGCATTCGCCACTTCTGCGAGCACAGATACCATGCAGACGAAGTATGGGACCTTCGATCTGAATCCCACGGGGGATGGGGCAAGAATTCCCTACAACTTTGTGGCCGGCCCGGGACAATTCAGCACCAACCTGCGGATCAGCAAATCGATCGGGATCGGACCACGCAGCGAGCGGGCAGCGGGCGGCGGTTTCAATGGACCGCCTCCTGGCGGCGGCGGACGCGGACCGGGGGGTGGTGGACCTCCAGGAGGCGGACTTGGCCCAGGCGGACTCAGCAGCGGCGGCGGACGCCCTCCCATGCTGGATCAGCAGGCATCCCGACGCTATTCGTTGAATTTCACCGCCATGGGAAGAAACATATTCAATAACGTGAACCTGGCGCCGCCGGTGGGTGTTCTTGAGTCGCCTCTGTTCGGCAAGTCCAATGCCCTGGCAGGGGGATTCTTCTCATCGCCTTCATCGAATCGCAGCATCGACCTTCAAGTGTCTTTCAACTTTTGAGGGGAGCGCCCGAATCTATACAGTCGAGCGTTCATGCGGGTTCAAAAACTCGCTTCCCCGGACTCAAAAGTCCGTGCCCAGGAGTTTCTACATAAAAAAGACCTTTCTCCTGCTGCAAAACTGACCCCAATCCGCATATATATAGGTGTGTCCACCAATAACTTTGTGCTATTGCAAATCGTTTGCCGGCCACGTGCACGGATGATGGGTGAAGCGCGGCCCGCCAGGAACGGTTCAGCGGGCAAATTATCCGGACACCTCTTGCCTGGATTCGGACTTACCACGCATACCACGCATATCACGCACCCTTTTCGTCGGACTTACCACGCATACCACGCATATCACGCACCCTTTTCGTCGGGCCTGCCACCCATACCATGCATACCACGCATTCGCCCCCGCTTTCCGCGTCTGAGTTCGCGACAGACGGTTGGAAAGATGGACCTTAGGGGCTAAAGAGTCTGCGTGAGAACTCCATTGACGAAATCAGCCCTTCAGGCATCTGTCTCTGATTTCCCTCACTAAGGACGGGTGCCCAAGCGTTAACCTATTTGGGGTGTTTTTCTTCAAACCTCCCACAAAATCGTCATCCTGAGCAAAGCGCCTCACAGATTTATCACGTGATACAGCGCTTGGGCGCGGAGTCGAAGAGCCTGTCCTGAGCGAAGCCGAAGGAACCTCGAGGGGCGCTTATCCTACTCATGCCGTTGGCATCCTTTCAACCACTGAAGCCCGCACCTGGCGGACCCGCCACGGTTCAAAGATTTTGCACAGACCGGGGGATGGATGATGATTACAGTGCATGAAAAGATGTATCCGTGACCATCAAGTGCATACCGCAGGAAGAATCCCGTTCTCGGGCTTGGGTAGTCGAAAGCTCCGAACAGCATTAACAAGATAAGCACCTTCGGGGTCCTTCGACTCCGCGCCAACCAGCGCTGTACCACACGATAAATCTGTGAGGCGCTTCGCTCAGAATGACGATTTTGTGGGAGGTTCGGAAAAAAACCCATATAGGTTAACGCTTGTAGGACTCACGTGCAGGGCTAAGTTCAGATAGATTGGGTTGAAGCTGAAGAGGCGGAGTCGATACGTGGGCGCTCTTTGGGATGACGTCAAACACTCGCTCCAAATGTTTTTCAAGAACCCCGGCTTCACTTTCGCTGCGGTGGCCGCATTGGCGCTGGGTATTGGCGCGAACACTGCCATCTTCAGCGTAGTCAACACGGTTCTGCTCAAGCCGCTCACCTACCCCGACGCAGACCGCATGGTTGAGTTTTTTCAGACAACGGCCAACGGGGGCACTCTTCTTGCCTCCAGCCTAGCCAATATCCCGATGTTTCATGTCTATCAGCGGCAGACCAGTGTATTTCAGGAAGTGGCCGCCTTGGATTTCACCAGTCCCGGGTTCAATCTCACTGGCGATCGGCCGGAGCAGCTACGAGGCATTCACGTTACCGAGAGCTACTTCCGTCTCTTCGGCGCTCACCCCATTCTAGGCCGCACCTTCACTCCGCAGGAAGACTCGCCCCACGGCGGCAAGGTGGTGGTGTTGAGTTACGGCCTGTGGCAGCGCAGGTTTGGCGGCGATCCTGCCATCACCGGGAAGGTGATCTCCCTAGGCAACGAGCCCTACACCATCGTGGGCGTGATTGGGCAGGAGTTTTTCTCTGACCCGGAAGCGGACGTCTGGCTGCCCTTTCAATTTGATCCCACCAGCAACAACATGAACCAATCTTTCCAGGTTGCCGGGCGGCTCAGAGCGAGGGGTTACGCTTGGCGCAGGCCAACGCGCAGATGAAGCTGGCGACCGCGGAGTACTATCGGCTCTACCCTCCACAGGGGCCTCCGGATTGGTCTGGATTTGCGGTCGAGCCGCTGCGCGATTTGATCATCGGTGACGCGCAGAAATCGCTGCTGGTCATGCTCGGCGCGGTTGGCCTGGTGCTGCTGATTGCTTGCGCCAACGTGGCCAATTTGCTGCTGGTGCGGGCTACCGGGCGCAAGCGGGAGTTTGCCATCCGTTCTGCTTTAGGGGCGAGCCGGACGCGGATCGTGCGCCAACTGCTTGACCGAAAGCGTGCTGCTCTCGTTTATTGGCGGAATGCTTGGCCTGCTGCTTGGTTTTGTTGGCGTGCGGGCTCTGCTCGCCATCAGCCCCGCGGGCTTGCCGCGCCTGGGCGAGAATGGCTCGGCCGTGGGGGTGGATTGGCGGGTGCTCGGCTTTACCCTTTCTGTGTCGCTGCTCACCGGTGTCCTCTTCGGACTCATTCCCGCGCTCAGCACTGCTGGTTACGACTTGAACTCTGCGTTAAAGGAAGGGGGCACCCGCTCTGGCAGCGGATTCCACCAAGGCAAGGCCCGCTCGCTCCTGGTTATGAGCGAGGTCTCGCTGGCGCTGGTGTTGCTGATCAGCTCAGCGCTGCTGATCCGCACTTTTGTTGCGTTGCGCCAGGTGGACGCCGGTTTCGACAGCCACAACGTTCTCACGGCGGAGATGTCGCTCACCGGCGAGCGATACCACAAAACAGCCGGTATTGCGCAACTCTCGCGCGATGGCCGCGACCGGCTGAATGCTCTTCCTGGTGTGGAGATTTCAGCCACCACTGTCTGGCTACCGAACCAGGTCGATGACGCTCTTCCCTTCCAGATCGTTGGGCGGCCACCCGACAAAGGCTCGCTGGTTAGCAGATGGATGAGTTTTTCGCCGGGCTATTTGCGCGTATATAAAATTCCCGTGCTGCGCGGGCGCGACTTTCAGGAGACGGATACGCTCGCCGCGCCTGGCGTGGTACTCATCAACCAGGCGCTGGAAAAACAATACTGGCCCAAGGGAGATGCCGTGGGCCAACACATCCTCGTCGGCGTGGGGATCGGAGCAGAGCTCGCGGAACCGGCGCGGACCATCATCGGTGTAGTGGGCGACACACATAATGTGGGGATCGGCCGGCCTCCCGAACCAATGATGATGGAGCCCACGGCTCAGGTCGTGGACTGGTACGCCGGGGCTTACGCCGACACCTCGGCGCTGCTTTGGGTGATGCATACACGCGGCGATCCACACGAGGTTATGGCTGCCGCCACCGAACAACTGCGCCTGGCCAGCAAAGGATTTCCGGTGGCGCATATCCGCACCATGGACGAAGTGATGGGGCGATCCACGGCGCGCGAGAGCTTCAACATGATGGTGCTCACCATCTTCGGAGCGGTTGCGCTGGTTCTGGCCGCGATCGGCATCTACGGCCTTATGGCCTATTCAGTTCAGCAACGCACCCAGGAGATGGGCATCCGCATGGCGCTGGGCGCGGACCGGTCCGCGGTCCGCAAGCTGGTGGTTTGGCAAGGTATGAGGGTGGCTCTGGTTGGTGTAGCGATTGGCATGGCAGCGGCCTTTGGTCTCACCCGCTTGATCGCCGGTTTTCTGTTCGGGGTCCGGTCGTGGGATCCAGCAGCGTTCCTTTTTGCGCCGATTATTCTGGTTGGGGTGGCGCTTGTCGCCGTTTGGTTTCCGGCTACGCGCGCCTCGAAGGTCGACCCGATGCAGGCGCTGCGCACGGAGTGAGGATGGGTGCGGTGCCCTTGGTTGAAGGTTTGTGCGCAGGCTGTGTGGTTAGCTGGCGGAGAGTTGCCTAACGTGCGAGGAACACACCTCAGGGCCTATAGGCCGATTCATTTGCAAAGTCATATGTACTGGCTGAAGCCCGTACCCTTCAGGGAGGAAAGCCCTGCCTCAGCGGCTGAAGCTCAGATCTTTGTTGGATCTATGCTGAAACTGCCGGGACTGGCGAGGCTCTATTGGAAGGTTGGTTTCGGCGGGGAGCACACGGACTCGAACCAACGACTGATGTACACCTGCGCATGAGCTTCACCGCAGTAATGGCGGGCTCCTGCTGCGTTGGCGGTTTCCGCGTTCCAGCGGTGCACGGTAAGTTCCGAATCTCCGCAGCGAATCACGAACCAGTGCGTGGGGTTACTCGTCACCAGTCCACAGACTTCGCATCTGAATTCCTGAATCGATGCCATGTATTCGTTTCCTTATGGTGGGCCGCTTTGTCTTCGTAATTGGAACATACCGGCAATGATTCTTGCTGTCTTTCGATGGGATTCACTCCAGCCCTAACGATGGCAGCGCTACCGCAAAATGCTGTTCCCCGGTAGGATAAATAGCGCAATCGCCCAAAGGCCTGGATTTTGAGAAACTCGAGGGCTGTCCCATTGCGGGCGCGCCCCAGCTTGCAATGCCGAGGAGTGCCGTAGTGACGGAAAGAGATTCTTCCCAACTTGCAACAGCGCTTCCCCAGACAGGCAAACGGCCGGCGGTCGTGGTGGTTGGCGCGGGGCCGACCGGGCTACTGCTTACCGCGGAGTTGGAGAGGCGCGGTGTACCGTGTCATCTGATCGATGCCCGATCCGAGGCGCTCCATTGGGACCGCGCGACGGTGGTGCATCCTCGCGCGCTGCAGATATTCGAGTCGATGGGTCTCGCCGGAAGATTTCTCCAAGCCGGCTGCAGACAACGCGCGGTGAGAATCCACTCCAATGGCAGATTGCTGGGGACGATGGACCTCTCGTCCTGCGGAAGCATCTATGAGTCCAATTTAGGCCTGTCCGAAGAGATCACCGAGTCTATTCTGACTGACCATCTCTACCAACTGGGTGGCGAGGTCCATCGATCGTCCAAGCTGGTGGGGCTGAAAGTCCATCCCGACGGTGTGGTGGCAGAGATCGAGCGCGATGGCGCGCGCTACCAGGTGGAGGCCCGATGGCTCGTAGGGTGCGACGGCGCCCGCAGCCCGACTCGCGAAATGATGGGCATCGATTTTGTGGGCCGTGACATTGCCAAGCCGTGGGCGGTCTTCGACGCTACGCTGCAAGGCTGGACCGACACATATGAGGCTACGTTCGTCTACTTCGGTGCGCCTCCGGCCATCCTTACTGCGATACCCGGTCAACGGTGGCGTGTCTACCTGACGCCGAATTCGGACGAATCGGATCTGGTCGCGGATGCGACTTCCACCGTGCACCGTTACGCGCCCGGGGTGTCTTTCGTCAACGTGGAGAACCCGACACGATTCCACTGCCACGCCAAAATAGCCACCCGTTACCGATCCGGGGCGGTGTTTCTTGCCGGCGACGCGGCGCACCTCTGCTCGCCCAGCCAGGGACACGGCATGAACTGCGGCCTGCAGGACGCTTTCAACCTGGCGTGGAAACTGGCCCTGGTCCACCACGGTGCCGCCGAACCGGCTCTGCTTGACAGCTATGAAGCCGAGCGGCGCCCCGTCGCCGAACTGGTCATCCAAACCGGAGACGACTTCGAACACGCCCTCACAATGACCGATCCAACCGAGTGCGACAGCCGCGACCAGGCCATCCAAGCCATGATCGCGGATCCGACGGTGCGGCAACACGAAATCGTGGCCGAGACTGAGCTGAACATCAACTACTCGCAATCGCCCATCGTCTCCGGGAATGTCAATGGCGGTCTCGCTCCGGGGCAACGCTTACCCGACACAATTTGGGTCCGCCGGCCGGACGGGCAGCCTTGCCGGCTGCACGAGTATGCACACCGCGTCGGCCACACCTTGATGCTCCTGGGCGGCCCAACCGCAGACGGTCCGACACTCGCGGTATTGCACAAGACCTTGCAGGAATTCGCAACCGGCTCACCTCTGTTCGAAATGGCAATCGCACTGGGCATCCATTCGGATCTGCCGTTATCGATCGGGCGTCTGGACATCGCGGAAGCCGTTCGTCTTGGTGTTCAAGACACCACACTGATCGCGGTGCGCCCTGACGGCTACATTGGCCTGCGATGCGATGGCGACCACTTGAACGCGCTCGAGCGCTATCGCGGGATCGTCCACTCCGGGCGTGCGTGAGGTTGGGCGGTTAGCGCACTCCTCCAACTTCAGTCAGAACAGTTAACTCATTCGTCGGGCAGCAGGCTGTTGACGGGATCGATGGCTGGAACACCCGAACCAAATGCCTCGCCCTGACGCCGGGAAAGAAGCCAACCGAGCAGCACGCATACAAAAATGCTGATCGCAGCATCGGCTGCGAAGCTGCCGCGCACCCCTCCGAAAGAGTAGGCCTTGCCGTCCACATACAACATGTACGCAACCGGGACGTTGGTGGCCGCGATGAGAAAGGTGAAGGTGGTTGCAGCCAGCGGATTGTTCTTTCCTATGGCCTCAAAGGTAAGGGCGACTGTGCCGGTGTAGGAGATGGTCTGGAAAAGGAATTCGCCCAATAGAGCAAGCGCGAAGGTCCATGGGGCATGGGGCAGCACGATGAGGCTCAGGGTGAAAAGGCCGCCCAGGGTTCCATTGGCGAGATACAGCAAGCGCAATGGTATGCGTTTGGAGAGGAGAGGAAAGAGCAGGCAGCCGAGGATGCCGGGCAGGATGGCGCCCGCTCCGCCTGCCAGGCTTACTATCCTGGGTGATGCGCTGAAGTCGTTGCCGACCCCGCCAAGCAGGTTGGTCAAGGCAAATGAACCACAGGGCGTGATGAATAGCAGAAGTGTGACCAGTATCTCCTTGCGGCGCAAAAGGGCAAAGATCTCACGACTGAACTGGGTGAAGCTTTCACCGGCCAATCGCCGATCGGGACCGGGAGCGGGTATGAAGAGGAAAAGACTGGCTGGAAGAAAAACGATGGCTCCCAAAAGTGCCGCCGCAAGCCATAGCGGCAAATGGCGGATTAGTTCTCCCCCGATCATCATGGTGAAGCCCGAAGAACCGATGTAGGCGAAGTTAAACCACGCGCTGAGCTTGTTCTCGTCTTCTTTTCGACAAACCGAGGAAAGCCATCCGCCGAGCGCTGTTGTGGACAGGATGGCCGCGGCAGAGCCGGTGACGAGGGCAACTTCCAGGACAGCGAGATGCCGGAGGTTGATGGCTGCGATGAAGGCCAGAACACCTGCCAGGCCGGCAAAGAACGTGGCATACCAACGGCGGCTGAATCGTACGTCGAGCATAGGGCCAAATATCACCGCCCAGAAATTGGGCGACAAGGCCATCGCGGTGATCGCGGCGATTCTCGCCTCCGAAACGTGATGCGTCGCCAAAACCTGGGGCATGGCGAAAAAGGCTATGCCGCCATAGAGCCCAAAGGAAGCATTGGAGATGCCCATCAGCCAGATCGGGGGAACACGGCGATTCGACGTCACGCGAGCCTCCCTCTTTCAAGCGGCTGTCGCTTTCCGAACGCGGGCCTGTTCAAGCGACGGGATTCATTTGCATGGGCAAGGGCCAATTATAACCACGCTCGCTTTTTATCGAGACTCAACCCGCGGGCTATAAGCAAGGGCTGTCTCCAGATGGGAGCGGAACACGATGGGAACGGAACACGCTACCCTGTGGTTACGTCATGGGTGTCCATGAAGCATTGGTCCACGGCACGCCGGGACGGGTTGCGGGGATCCCAAGTCTCAAAGCGAGACCCCACGGCAGGCCGGGGCAGGCTGGGGCACCCCCTTCGGTTTTTCTGTGAGTCTGGTTTGGAAGAAGGATACGCAACTATTGCAGTCACTTAAATCGGGGAGAGAGGTGACAGACCTTCACCCCGCCGGCCACGAATAAGGTAGCGAGGAGAAGTAGGCTCTAGCCGCAGCGAAGGTTACTTTGAATGGTGCGGCTTGATTCTTTGAAAAATTCTGCTAGTCGGCACCGGCACTCATTGCCGAAACCGGAGACGCCACCTGATTCCGGACCAGCGCTTTCAACTCGTGCCGGAATGCTGCCCGGAGTTCTTTCTCGGAGAGAGGCACCTCCGTGGTGAAAGCGATGGTGCCAAGCTGTCGCTCTTCGTCCATGTAGACTTTCCAGTTGTACCCGTACGCGCCGGTTGAGTACTGGTCGACAGTGACTCTAGGAAACTTACCAGCCTCTTCCGAGAGAATGCGCGTCAGGCGTTGGATCTTCTCCGAAATTTCCATTTCCATCTGCAATGCTCCTTGCACACATAAGTTTGTCGCCGACAAGGAGAACAAGTCCAGTAAAAGTGAAGGAAAATTTTCAGCGATCCGAACCAGGGGAATCTGGTCAAAAACGCCCCGGCGGGAGTGTTTCCGGCTCGTTGAACAACGGTAATTGCGCGGGGCCAAAGGACTTACCCCGACTCCTGCAAAAGAAGCTTACAGCGGAGTGCCCCAGCAACTGTTCAAACAGCCGAAAAGACAAGGCTTGCGGGCTTTAGGTTCGTTCCGGTTTGGGATAAACATTGTCCCCGCCTCTGCTTTGGGCAACATCCGGGTAAATTCAGGGCGCCGGGGACGATGTTACCCCCATCCCTGTCCGTCTTGGTAACATCTTCCTGACCATGGCCGCGCCCACTGCTTTTCCCATCCTGCAACAGGCACCCCGAGAGCCACACGCGCACGAAGGCTTTTCTGCCTCGCGAGCGCTGGAAGAAAAGCTGCGGCAGGTAGTCCGCGGCGAGGTTCGTTTCGACCCGGGTACCCGGGCCCTCTACGCCACCGACGCTTCCAACTACCGCCAGGTGCCCATCGGCCTGGTTCTTCCCCTGGACGAGGCTGATGTCATAGCGACCGTGGCGGCGTGCCGTGAGGCGGGCGCCCCTGTACTCTCACGCGGAGGCGGCACCAGCCTTTCCGGCCAGTGCTGCAACGTGGCCGTGATCCTGGACTTTTCCAAATACATGCACGCGATTCTCGAACTGGACCCGGCTCAGAAATTTGCCCGCGTCCAGCCCGGCATCGTGCTCGACCGGCTGCGCGATGCTGCAGAAGTACACGACCTTACGTTCGCCCCCGACCCGGCGACCCATAGCCGCTGCACGCTGGGGGGAATGATCGGCAACAACTCCTGTGGCGTACACGCGCTCATGGGGGGCAAGACGGTGGACAATATCGAGTCGCTCGATATTTTGCTGTACGACGGCACCCGGCTCACGGTTGGGGCTACGACAGAAGCCGAACTACAGGCCATTATCGCCGGCGGCGGCCGCCGGGGGCAGATCTATGCCGGCCTGGCACGCATCCGGGACACTTATAGCGACCTCGTCCGCCAACGTTTTCCCAAGATTCCCCGCCGCGTTTCCGGCTACAACCTCGACGAGCTACTGCCCGGAGAACGGCTTTAACGTAGCCCGCGCCCTGGTGGGCACGGAGGGCACCTGCGTCACCGTGCTCCAGGCCCACTGCGCGCTCAAGCACAGCCCGCAGCATCGCCGCCTGGTCGTGCTCGGTTTTGCCGATCCGTTTATCGCTGCCGACCACGTGCCGGCGGTGCTCCAGTACAAGCCGATCGGTCTTGAAGGCTTCGATGGCCTGGTGGTCGACTACATGCTCCGCAAGCACCTGGCGGTCGACGATGTTTTGCTGTTGCCGGAAGGCCGCGGCTTTCTGTTGTGCGAGTTTGGCGCCGACTCCGCTGAGGAAGCCGACCGGATCGCGGAAATATTCACCCAGGCCGCTCTCTCCTTTGGCAAGACCTGCACCGTGCGGCGCTACTCCGATGCCGAGGCCAGACGGGTTTGGCACGTGCGCGAATCCGCCCTGGGCGCCACGGTCTTCGTGCCCGGTGAAAAACACGGTTGGGAAGGGCTGGGAAGATTCCGCCGTGCCGCCGGATCAGCTGGGGAGTTACCTGCGCGAGCTCTATGGGCTGCTCGAACGCTATGAATACAAGACCCCCATGTACGGACACTTCGGGCAGGGTTGCGTGCACCTGCGCATTACCTTCGACCTGGTGACCGCGGAGGGCATCCGGAAGTATCGCGAGTTTATCGACCAGGCGGCCGATATCGTCCTGGCTCATGGCGGATCGTTGTCGGGCGAGCATGGGGACGGCCAAGCGCGAGGAGCCCTGCTGCCGAAAATGTACGGCCCGGAACTGATGAAGGCCTTTCAGGAATTCAAAGCGCTATGGGACCCGGATAACGGGATGAACCCGGGCAAGATGATCGATCCTGTCGCTGTCTACGATGCGGTGGACAATCTTCGCCTGGGGGTCGGCTATCAGGCCAGGAAAGTGGACACCTGGTTCCAGTACCCTCTGGATCCTGGCGGGTTTGGAGAAAGCACCCTGCGCTGCGTGGGGGTGGGAGCATGCCGCAAGCAGGATCACGGCACTATGTGCCCAAGCTATATGGCGACCCGGGAGGAAAAGCACTCCACCCGCGGGCGGGCTCACCTGTTGTGGGAGATGATGCAGGGCCAGGTAATCACCGACGGGTGGCGCAACGAAGAGGTAAAGGAAGCCCTCGATCTCTGCCTCTCGTGCAAGGCGTGCAAGACGGAGTGCCCGGTGAACGTCGACATGGCGACGTGGAAAGCCGAGTTTCTGGGCCATCATTATCAGGGCCGGGTGCACCCGCTGCAGCACTACCTGTTCGGGTTCATGGACCGATGGGCCAACCTTGCTTCGATCGCTCCGGGATTGGCCAACCTGCCTATGCGGATTCCCGGGCTGAGCGGCCTGGTGAAGACGGTCGCCGGGGTTGCGCCGCAGCGCACATTGCCGCAGTTTGCCGGACGAAGCTTCCAGTCTCAATACCGGAACCGCTTTACTTCCAGTGGGACCCCACTCCTGCTATGGCCGGATACGTGGAACAACTACTTTCATCCCCAGGTTTTGGGAGCTGCGCATGAGGTGCTCGCCGCAGCCGGATTTCAGGTTCAGGTCCCGGCCCAGCACATCTGTTGTGGCCGCCCGCTTTACGATTTCGGGTTCCTCGACCAGGCGCGGAAGTATCTGCTGGGCATTCTCGAACGGCTCGGCCCGCAGATTGATTCCGGGATGCCTTTCGTGGTCCTCGAGCCCAGCTGCGCCAGCGTTTTCCGCGATGAGCTGACCAATTTCTTCCCCACCAATGAGCGCGCTCTGCGGCTGGCAAAGCAGACATTTTTGCTGAGCGAAGTTCTCACCCACCAGGCAGCGGATTATCGTCCTCCACAATTGGCCGGGCGGCAGATGGTTCTCCACGGCCACTGTCACCAGAAGGCTTTGATGGGGATGCAGGATGAGCTTTCCCTCTTGCAGGCCACCAACGCCCAGGTCAGCATGCTGGATTCCGGCTGTTGTGGAATGGCCGGTCCGTTTGGATTTGAGAAAGACAAGTTCGCGGTCTCACAGGCGCTGGGCGAGCGCGTGCTTTTGCCCGCGGTCCGCTCTGCCGCAGCGGAAACCATCCTGGTCACGGACGGCTTCAGCTGCCGGGAGCAAATCCGGCAGAATTCGCCGCGCCACGCCGTTCATTTGGCTGAGGTCCTGGCCGGGCGCTGCTGATCGAGGGATTAAGTCGTTCAGGAATCTCAACTGTAGCCGGATCCGTTACCTACGGAGCTGAGTTGTGTCCTCACGGTGCACGAATTCGATAGGAACATACCTTGTGCACCTGTATGCTGGTAAGAGTGCTTGTAACGCTTCGGCTTGTGTCCTGTCTCCCTGAGCCTGAGTCCCCTTAGAGGATATTTAACCGAACATTGTGAGGCTCTATGCGCTCTGAACTGGTCTACTCGGCCGGCATTAAAATAGCGAACCGGTTTCTGCTCGCAACTGTTGCAATCAAAGCAGTTCGCAAACTGCACATCAGCACCACCCGAACCGAAGATACCGCCAATGTGGTGTTTGTTGACGTCGCCGCGGGCCGTTACACCGATGTCTGCATGCCGGAGATTCTGCCCCAGGCCGCGATCGAGCCCTTGATCGTGGATCCGTTCGTCGTCTCTGCTGCGTAAGGGGCTGTAGGAAAGAGATTTCGGGTTGCGTGCGGCCCGAGGGCCGTGTGCCCCAACAGCAGCGAAAAACACTCTGAAAAAGGTGTACCCTCGGTGCTAAAAAGCCCTGAAGGTAAGCCGCGCCATTGAGTGCCGCGCGCCCCCGGCGCTCGGGATCATGCCGGGTTGATACCCGGCCCTTCCGGGCTGGGCTGACGTTTTGGCGGGCCGCCCCTCCAGGCCTGGGCAACGGCTGGGTTCTCTACTGCGTTCTCTCACGCAGGAGTTCATCAAGCTTTGGCAGCTCAGCCCTCCGCCACGGTCGGGGGCTGCCACAGTTCTACCCGGTTGCCCTCGGGATCGTTAAACCAGGCAAAGCGGCCATAGTCGTAATCCTCTCGCTTGGGGTCGATGTCGGCGCCTGCGGTGCGCAGTTTTTCTAAGACCGCGTCCAGATCGTCGACCCGAAAATTGAGCATGGCCTGTTGTTCACTGGGACCGAAGTACTTCGTATCCCGAGGAAAGAAGGCGAAGACAGTCATCTCCCGCGGCCCCTCGCTGAAGAAGGCAAAGGCGCCGTCTTCGGTGCGTTTGACTCCCAGGTGCTCCTCGTACCACGCGTGAAGCTTGTCCGGATCGGCAGCACGCAGGAACACACCCCCTACTCCCGTGGCTCGCGCCATCGTCTCCCTCATTCTCCGCTCAACAACTGCGGCATGGTTGGTCGGTGTTTGGGCTTTCGTCCGTGGGCCCGCTTCGGATCTTCGATGACCCGTTCCGGCCGGGGCTGCCCTACCCGCTCCCGGGCATTGGCCTTGACTGCTTTGACGATCGAAAATTTTTCCGGCCGCCGTTTCCTCTTGGCCATAAAGCGATTCTCCTCAGGGGCCGGAGTTATGGAATCCCTGTCCAAGTATGGAATACTTCTAATGATTTCGGCGGGAGGAGTTTTTGTCCAGCGCCGGGAAAGCGGGTCTCAGGCCATGGAAGAACGGGACTTCTTTGACGAAAAATCTGAACAGCGGAAACACACGCTGACCTGCCCTCATTGCGGCAAAGCCGAAGAATATGAGGTGGCGTGGCTGGTAAGACGCAAAAAAGCGCAACTGCCGGGCAGGGCCGACGAGCGCGACCGCGCCCGGTTTGCCAAGGCTCAATCCTACATGGTGCGCAAGGATGACGTTGTCGGTTGCAAGAACATCCGCTGCCGTAAGCGGTTCGAGGTTTCGAGCCTGCAATCCGTGGCGTTTATCTAGACCAAGAGGCCTATGAAAATACTCGTCTGTATCAAGCAGGTGCCGCAGAAAGATGCGCCTCTCAAACTGAATGAGGCCGGCACCTGGATCCGCGAAGACGTTTCCTACGAAGTGAACGAGCCCGACGCGTACGCTCTGGAAGAGGCTCTGCGACAAAAGGAGAAGCACGGGGGCGAGGTCGTGGTGGTGACCGCCGGTCCGGCGAGAACGCAACAGGTTTTGCGAGAAGCTCTGGCCAAAGGCGCAGATCGTGCCATCCATCTCGAGGATGACCGCTTCGCCACCCTGGATGCAGCCAATATCGCGCGGGCGCTGGCGGCTGCGATCGCAGGAGAAGCGTTCGATCTAATCGTGACCGGTCTGCAATCGGATGATTTTGGGTATGCCCAAACCGGTGTGTTGCTGGCCGAGGTGCTGGGCTGGCCACACGCCACCATCATCATCGGCATCGAAAAAACCGATGCCGGATTGCGCCTGAAGCGCGAACTCGAAGCCGGACGCTACCAACACGTCGATGTGCCCCTGCCCGCCGTCCTGACCATCCAAAGCGGTATCAACAAGCTGCGTTATGCCACGCTGATTGGCATCAAACAGGCTAAGCTCAAGCCGCTGCGCAAGGTTACGTGGGCCGAGGTAGAGGCAAAACTGGGCAAGAACCAGCAGCAGATCGAACGGCTCTACGTGCCGGTAAAGCAGAAGAAGACCGAGATGCTGGAGGGTGCTCCCGCCGAGGTGGCGCGGAAGCTGGTTGAACAACTCAAGAATCAGGCACGCGTGATTTAATACAATTCAGTGTTGCGCACGAGGGATATACGGCATGGACAATACACTCCTCCCGATAGAAGAGCAAAATCTAACCCCTAATCAGGTCGAACAGCTGGACAAGCGCAGAAATCGTGGTTTCATGCTCATGGTTATCTCCGGCCAGTTCGGCATCATCACTACGATATTGCTGCTGTGGCTGGTACAGGATCTGACGTATGCGCCGGGATGGGCGCATCCGGTCGCCTACTACTTTGCCTTCTCGCTGGTGGTTTCAGGGCTCACCGGGCTGACCGGGGCGTACCTGCGACGCGGCGCTCCCGAGTTCTAGATCGTTTTCGCGATTCAAGCGCCCAAACCAGCGAGTGACTGGACTTCTCCTGATGAAAGCTCCGCGTGAGGTGTTCTCGCTGGTTACACCTACCGTGAAAACGCTTAGCGAAAGGCAGTGATGGCAGATCGGATCCTGGTAGTCGCGGAACAGCGGGAAGGTAAGCTGAACCGGGTTTCGCTGGAAACGCTGGCCGCCGCCCAAGCCATAGGCAAGGAGACCGGCTGGCCGGTAGAAGTCGTTTTGCCGGGCTACCAGACCAGCCCACTGGCGCAGGAATTGGCAGGGCACAAGGTTGAGAAGGTATACGACCTGGTGGGGCCCTCGCTCGAAGCCTATACCTCAGACGGCTATGTCAGCGCCCTGAAGCAACTGATTGCCAGCCGGCAGCCAAAGCTGGTGCTCTTCCCCCATACCTACCAGGTACGCGATTTTGCTCCCAGGCTCGCCTTGGCGCTCGACCGCACCCTGATTTCCGATGCCATCGGGTACAAATACGAGAACGGCAAGCTGCTCTTCACGCGGCAAATGTTTCAAGGAAAATTTGTGGCCGATGTGGCCTTTGCTGGAGAGGCTCCGTGGCTGGCGACGCTGCAGATCGGAACTTATCGCGCGGACCAGGCGGCGACGGGTTCTGCCCCAGTGGAGAAGATCGAGGCTGGACAGCCACCAGCGCTGCGCATCACCCCCCACGAGATCTTCCAGGAAGCCAAGCAGGCCGTGGACCTTTCCCAGGCAGAGATCATCGTGGCCATTGGCCGGGGCATCAAAGAACAGAAGAACGTCGCTCTGGCCGAGGATCTGGCCAAGGCACTGGGTGGCGAACTAGCGGCTTCGCGGCCCATCTGTGACAACGGGTGGCTACCGCTGGAGCGCCAGATCGGCAGCTCGGGACAGACGGTTGCCCCCAAGCTCTACATAGCGCTCGGCATTAGCGGCGCCATTCAACATATCGTCGGCATGAAGGGTGCGCGCACGATCGTGGCTATCAACAAAGACGTGGAAGCCCCCATCTTTGAGATTGCCGATTATGGCGTCGTGGGCAACCTCTTCGAGGTGGTCCCGGCGCTCACCGAGGAGATCAAGAAGGCCAAGGCCTGAGGCACGGCCCAGCCAAAAGCCATGATTCACTTTCGCCAACCAATTGAGGGAATCGAACGGCCACAGATGGAGGCGGATGTCGTCATCATCGGTGGCGGCCCCGCCGGGATGGCCTGTGCGCTGCGGCTTTCGCAGCTAATTGACGCCCACAACGATAAGCTGGCACTCAAGAGCTCACCCCTTCCTCCTATTTCCAAAGAAAACATCTACGTCCTCGAAAAGGCTCGTGAAGCCGGCCAGCACTGTTTATCCGGGGCGCTGCTCGATCCCCGCTCCATGCGTGAGCTGTTACCCGGTTTTGAGTCTGAAGCCCCCATCGATGCTGAGGTCACTCAAGGAATCGGTCTACTTCCTGACGGAAAAAGGCCAACACAAGCTCCCCATCGTGCCCCCTCCCTTGCGCGACCACGGCAACTATGTGATCTCCATTAACAAGTTCGTAAAGTGGATGGCGGCCAAAGTCGAGGCGGCCGGCATCACCATCTTTACCGGTTTCGCCGGCAGCGAGTTACTGTTCGACCAGGAAGGGGTTGCCGGGGTACGCACCGACGACAAGGGAGTAGATAAAGAGGGGAATCCCAAGGCTAACTTCGAGCCGGGGTACGATCTTCATTCGAAGATCACCATCATGGCCGAAGGCGCACGCGGATCGTGCACCAAACAGCTGATCGAACGCTTCCATCTCGAGAGCCCTGAGCACGCCCAGACCTATGGCGTGGGGATCAAGGAGTTGTGGGAGAGTTCCAGCCGGCCGGGTGGCGAAAGGGGAAGTGATCTACACCCTGGGCTATCCCCTCACCAGCCAGGAGTATGGCGGAGCATGGATCTACGGCATCTCGGACACACTGCTTTCTGTAGGCTACGTGGTTGGACTGAACTATCAGGATCCCCGGGTCGACCCGCACCACGTATTTCAGTCGTTCAAGCAACACGCTTTGGCCCGGCCCCTTCTAGAGGGCGGAAAGATGGTGCGCTACGGCGCCAAGAGCCTACCTTACGGCGGATGGCTTACGATGCCAAAGCTGGCCGGCAAGGGCTGGATGATCCTGGGTGACTCGGCCAGCATGCTCAACTCGCAACGGCTCAAGGGCATCCACCTGGCGATCAAGAGCGGGATGCTGGCGGCGGAAACGGCCTTCGAATCGATGGTGGTGGGGGACAACACAAGCGTGGCTCTCAGCGCCTACCAAAGCCGGGTGGAAGGCAGCTGGATCAAAGAGGAACTCTACCCGGTACGGAATTTTCACCAGGGCTTCGAGCATGGTTTATTGCCCGGCCTGGTGCACGCTGGAGTACAGCATGTTCTGGGGGGCCGAAACCTCGGTCCTGACTTTAAGAACCACGCCGGCTATCGCGATATGCGCCACCTGGATGCCATCGGCCGATCGACCTACGGCCGCGAAGCAACGCTGGGCCCGGCCAAGAGCGACGGAAAACTGACCTTTGACAAGCTGACCGACGTCTACCACTCCGGCACGCGTCACGACGACGACCAACCGGTCCACCTGGTGATTCGCGATACGGATATTTGCAACCATCGTTGTGTCGAGGAATTCGGCAACCCGTGCCAGCATTTCTGCCCGGCAGCGGTGTATGAGATGGTAGACGCGCAGATCCACATCAACTTCGCTAATTGCGTTCATTGCAAGACCTGCGACATCATGGACCCTTACCAGGTGATCACGTGGGTGCCGCCCGAAGGGGGCGGCGGGCCGAACTATGACGGCATGTAGGCCTGGAGCTTCTAGTGGTAGATCACCCCTGGCTGTTCATTGCCCAGCTTCAGCAAGGCGACCGTCTTGAAGTAGACGACGTCTTTATCGCTGTGATTTTGCAGGCCAACCCAGCCCTTGTCGGGACGTGCTCCCCGGTCGGGCTCGTAGGAAGCTTTCTTGTCCGGCACCGGCTGCCCTTCGATGTAATCCGTCACCTTTACGTCGTTTACAAAGACCTGGGTTCGCGTTCCTTCGATGCGAATCAGCATGGTGTTCCACTCCGGGCCCGGTTTGCCTGGTTTGGCCAGCGCACGAGTGAGCGAGTAGAGCGTGCCGGTGACGTGATAATCGTCGTCATTGTTGTCGATCTGCACCTCGTATCCCCGGTTGACAGGCATCCACGGTTCGGTAGGTTCGGTTGGTATACGAATGAATACACCGGAGTTATCGTTCTCGTGCTCCATCCGATACACGACTTTTATCTCGCAATCGGATAAGGGGCCGACCATGGAATAAAGCAGTCCCATGCCCCCCTGGGTTTTCAGAAGTCCATGCTCCACGGTGAAGCTGCCGGGGCCCACATGTTTCCAGCCTTGCAGGTCATGGCCGTCGAAAAGCTGCATCCAGCCGAGCGGTTTAGCAGGCACCAGGGTAGTGGCGGAGAAGAGAATCAACAGCGGCAGCATCCGTCTTTTCGTCATTCGTTTCCTTCCTATTAGAATGCCAGTTTAAATCGTTTCTCTTACCCTCATTTAAAGACGGTGTTAGGCAGCGATTTTTGCGTGTAACATTCCATTGCGCGTGGAGCGTTCACTCTTCACTCGCTGAAGGGGGCGAAGCCCATGAGCGGCAGCGACCTGTTACTTACCTGTAGCGACTGCGGTCAGGAATTTGTGTTCACTGCTGGTGAACAGCAGTTTTTCCAAGAGCGCGGCTACTCGTCGCCCCGGCGTTGCAAGCCATGCCGGCAAGCCAAACAGGGGGCCGGTGGCGGCGGCCACGCTCCGTCCCATTCCCAGCACGAAGGCGGTTACAGCGCAGGCGGGGGCGCCGGACCCGGAATGAGCACCGGCACAACGGTGGTATGCGCCAGTTGCGGACAAACCACGACGGTACCCTTCGAACCCCGTGGAGACCGCCCGGTTTACTGCAAGAGCTGCTATCGGCCGAAGCAAGGCGGTGGAGGCGGGAGGGGGCGGACGGCAGAGTCGCGGCGGAAGCGGCGGCGGAGGGGGCGGAGGCGGGAACCGCGACCGCGATCGCCGGCGCCACTAGAGTTTGGCCTCTCCAATGTAACCAAGTAGTTGTATGGCCGCGTACATCTCTTAGCCAGCATACTGCTCCCGAGGGTTTTTCCATGGAGCAGATTCTATTAGAGATGTTCGAGCAGGCGCGTAAGCTGGTGGTCGAGACCGATCGTAAATTGGCGGAAGAGAACGACCGCATCCGAGAGAAAGAACGCGAATCCAAGCTGCTGGAGCTTTCTACCCAGATCGAGGCGGCATTTGACTTCACCAGCAAGGAAAAGCTGGAACTCGATCCCCGGTTAGACATCCAGGACGGCAAACCCACAGTGGAATTTATCGTGCGCAGTCTGCGGGCAATTTTCGTGCTGGCACCGCAGCCTGAGGGTCACTGGACCCTGAATGCACTGGAAGACGGCCGCGCCCCGCAATCACTGGGAGAATTTCAGGGCGGGACCAAGGGGGATGCAGCGTCGAGGCGCTTAGCCGCAGCCCGGATCGTCAATGCCATCGGGAACTGGTCGCAAAAAGGGCAGCCGGTGGCAGCGAAAAAGCCGGTGCAATCGGAAACGTCCGGCCGGTGGCAGGACACCCCGGTACCGGTCGAAATACCGGAACGGCGCGAGCCAACCTACGGCACCATGGGCAAGTTTCTTGGTTACTAGGGTCTGATTCGGTGGCTGCGCTGTCAGCAGCTGGAGACCATAGTCGGTTCCGCGATTTTTCAAGCTCCCCCGCCGGGGAAATGTGGATAAATCACATTTCCCCGGTTTTCGTTTTGTTCTGGCAATCTTTGAAATTTCCCCCGAACTCTTTGACGATAGGCAAACGTTCCTGGCCGGCCGGGCGGCACGGCTGGTGGCTCATGCGCTCTTAACTAGCCTATGAACCCAAAGCTACGCAAACGCAACCCCTCCACGACTCAGACACGGCATGCCTCTTCCCGAGCAGACAAGAAGCCGTTGGAGAAAGATCCCAGGGGCGGCCTCACGGCGGCAGGGCGTAAAGCCTTCGCCAGGAAAGAGGGCTCCCATCTGCGCCCCGGGGTGAAGGGGCCAGCCGACACGCCGGAAAAGATGAAGCGGAAAGGCTCGTTCTTGACCCGCCACTTCACTCACCCCCGGGGCCCCATGATGAAAGATGGCGCGCCCACCCGATTAGCGCTCTCCGCTCACGCGTGGGGCGAACCTGTTCCCAGGACCATGGCCGCCGCGGCACGGCTCGAGGCTAAAGGCCGCCGGTTGCTGGAGAGGTATCAGCGCACAAAGGGCGTAGAGAATTAGTATGGGTGCGGAGGTAACAAGCGATGCACTCACGCAAAACGGGGGCGATTTTATTTCTGTGGATGGCGCTCGTTTCCAGCTTGAACATCGTCGCCCAGAACGGTAAGCAGCAACGCATCGCGGATCTGGCTTACGAGGCCGAAATGTCGCACGAGGTGGGCGCGTGTCCAGAGGCGCTCGACGTCACGGACCGCAACGTATGCCTGAATGACGCCCGGGTCGAGACGTACAAGAACTACACCCAGTTTTTCGACGCACTCCGGGAGGCTCTCATCGAAAGCTCCCCGAATGACTCCAATGCCCTGGCCCTCGATGGGACGGAAGTGGTGTGGGAGAAGTACCGGGTGACCGCGTGCGACGCAATGGTAAAGGTCTACGACCTGGGCACGATTAAACATCCAGGGTCGACGGAACCCAGTGCACAGACGCGTTGCCTCATCACCTTGACGCGCAGCCGAATGCGCGACTTAAAGCAGCTCTACGAGCCTACGCTCTAGCCCGGATTTCTCACGGGTTGGGGGTGTTGAGCTAGAGGAGTGGCGAGGAAAAGGGTTGGGAAAGGCCGTTTTTCGTGGCATAACTGCGTTGTCGAAGCGTAGTGAATGCCGTGCGGAGAGCGGCCTTTCTTATGACAGAGTGTAGCCAAGAGAGCTTCTCGTTTGCACGTCATTTTTCCCGCCGAGTGGAAGCCGGGTTCAGCGCTGGGCATGTGTCCAGTGACGGGGGATCGATGCTGTTGCGTGCCGTGGATGGCAAGATCCATCTTCTGCATCGACTAGCAGCTTGCTTTAGCGATGGCCGCAGGCCAGAGCGAATCGAGCACACGGTTTTTGAGATGCTCTCTCAGCGTATCTACGGGCTGGCACTGGGCTATGAGGATCTGAACGACCACGAGCAGTTGCGCAAGGATGTCGTGTTCGGTTTGCTGAGCGGCAAGCGCGAACTGGAAGCGCCGCTGGCCGGCAAGAGCACGCTCAACCGGCTGGAGCTGTCAGGGCGCAGTAAGCGCTACCACAAGATCAGTCCTTCCGTCGAAGCGATCGATCGGCTGCTGGTGGATCTGTTTATCGAGTCCCATACGGCGATGCCAAAGCAGATCGTGCTCGATCTGGATGCCACCGATATCCCGCTGTACGGCCATCAGCCGGAGCGTTTTTTTCACGGCTACTACGACAGCTACTGCTATCTGCCCCTGTATATCTTTGCCGGAGACCAGTTGCTGTGTGCGCGGCTCAGAGCTGCCAACCAGGACGCAGCCGCCGGCTCGATCGAGGAACTGAAACGTATCGTTGGCCAACTGCGGCAACGTTGGCCGCAAGTCAACATCGTGCTGCGCGCTGACTCCGGCTTCTGCCGCGAAGCGCTGATGGCCTGGTGTGAACAGAAAGAAAACCGGGTGGAATACGTCTTCGGCCTGCAGCGCAATCGGCGCCTGCAAACCATCATCGGGGAACCGATGCAGGAGGTGAAAAAGCAACATCAGGCCACCGGCAAAGCCAGCCGCATGTTTACAGAGTTCCTGTATCGAACGCATAAGAGCTGGTCCTGCTCCCGCCGCGTCGTGGCCAAGGCGGAGTATCTCGATAAGGGAGACAACCCGCGCTTCGTAGTCACTTCGCTAGCTGCCCAGCAATGGCCCGCACAGGATTTATACGAGAAGTTCTACTGCGCCCGCGGCGAGATGGAGAATCGCATCAAGGAACAGATGTGCCTGTTTGCCGACCGGCTCTCCAGCGACGAAATGAAAGCCAACCAGCTACGGCTGTACTTCTCCGCCCTGGCCTACACGCTCATGGAGGCTCTGCGCCGGCTGGCCCTGAAGGGAACCGAGTGGGCTCAAGCCCAGGTCGATACCATCCGCCTGAAACTGCTCAAAATCGGTGCCCTCGTGCGGCTCAGCGCGCGCCGCGTGCGCTTGGAAATGAGTTCCACCTATCCCTGGAAAGACCTCTACGCACAAGCCTTCTATGCCCTGCGCTGTTGAAGCCCGCTGGCCTCCACGTCTTAGCCCTCTCCAACATGTTGCTGGCCTCGCTTCCGCCCCGGCGTGCGCAAAATACGACCAAAAACTCAACCCAACCGGCAGCTCAGCAACAAACACCGCCCCGCAACCAAAATCCTGACCACAAAATACCCCGCAGATCCCTCAAACCACATCAACCACGAAAAACTCACCACTCGTGAGAAATCCGGGCTAGGTGGAGCTGGTGAGAGCTGTGAGGTAGGGAAATCCGGGTACGCTCCTAATGAACAAACGAAGAGTGTGGTGCCGCACCTCCGGCGCTCGACCGCTTGCCACGATTTCCCAGCCCTTCCGGGCTGGGCTGACGTTCGGCGGTCGGCCCTCCGGGCCTTGCATCTATGGCGATCTTTGCCCTGTCATTTCTCCCTCAACTTGCCCCAAGCAAGTCAGCTGCTCCAACGGCAGGCCCCATGGCACGGAGGGGCAGGCGGGAGGGCAAAGGGACGGGCGCCGCTTCCATGAAAAGTGGTTGCTGGACACAAGGCGTTTTTCATCACCTTAGATTATCGCCCGGTATGCGGCACTCGACCGCCCAGGGCGAGACTTACATTTAGTACTTTTGATCGGCGTGGGAAGCCCGTGCTGCTCGTCCCCTGATCCGAATTTGAACATAGCTCAACCCCCCTTGCCCCTCGCCGATGCAACAGGCAGTGCTTAGCCGGACAGAAGAGGTGCTGACCGATTGAATATTCGGAACTGCGGCAAAGCTCAGCTAAACCAATCGAAGACATTGGGCGGCGATAGTTGAACCGCAAAGATTACCTTTTTGGGGAATCGGTCTTGGCGGTCGCTCGCAGGAGTGTGCGTCGAGCTCCGCGGGGAGATGCCTAAACTTCGGTCAGCGTTCGTTTCAGTATCGTCCAAGCCTCACCAATTCAACCAACTCGATCAGATGCGGCGCCGCCGAGGACAGTCATCATGGACAACACGAGCACGGAAGATGAGGAAATGATTCGTGAATTCCTGGTCGAGAGCCATGAAAACCTTTCGCGCCTGGACCAGGATTTAGTCGAACTAGAGAAACATCCGCATGATGCGGATCTGCTATCGAGCATTTTTCGCACGATTCACACCATCAAGGGCGCGTGCGGCTTTCTGGCTTTTTCGGTTCTGGAAGCAATCACCCATCAAGCGGAGACACTCCTGAGCCAACTGCGAGATGGCCAGCGGGAGCTTACCCCGGCTCTTGTGTCTCTCATTCTGGAGACAGTGGATGCAACACGAAAGGTGCTGGCGGCGATTGAAACCAGCGGCAAGGAGGGCCCGGAACGTTTTGAAGATTTGACCGAGCGCTTACGGGTCGAAGCGCAAATGACGAGTGCCCTCAAGACCCAGCCCGCAGACGAAGTATCTGTTGCGCAGGTGGTATCCATCCCGGCAGCGGAGGAATCAGCTGAAAAGAGAACTCCAGATCCGCGCGGTGGGACGCCGCATGAGAAAGACGAGGAAAAAGGAGAAGAGAGAGGGGAGAAGAAGGACGGCGCCAGAGAGGAGGATGTTGCGCGATCCTCAGCGGCGGTGGATGCGAACATCCGCGTCGGCGTCGGATTGCTGGACAAGCTTATGGACCTGGTAGGGGAGTTGGTGCTCACTCGCAACCAGATTCTGCAATTCAATATTGAGCGCGAGGATCCTGCGTTGAACGCGACCTCACAGCGGTTAAACCTGATTACGACCGAGTTGCAAGAGGGCGTGATGAAGACGCGCATGCAGCCCATCGGAGTGGTGTGGAATAAGCTACCCCGGGTGGTGCGTGACATGGCCATAGCCATGGGAAAACAGATTCAGTTACAGATGGAAGGAGCGGAGACAGAACTCGACCGGACGATCATCGAAGCCATCAAGGATCCACTGATGCACCTGATCCGCAATTCGTGCGACCACGGCATCGAATTGCCGGAAGTACGCACGCGTTACGGCAAATCGCCAAAAGGGATACTGACCCTGCGTGCTTATCACGAAGGGGGACAGGTCAACATCGAAATTGGCGATGATGGGGCAGGAATAGACGTGGCGCGGGTTAAACAGAAAGCGGTGGAAAATGGAATCCTGCGGCTGGAACAGGCAGAGAAGCTGAATGATCGCGAAGCACTCAATCTTATTTTCCAGCCGGGGTTCTCGACCGCAAAAGAGGTGACCAATTTTTCCGGGCGTGGGGTCGGCATGGACGTGGTGAAATCCCACATTGAGAAGATTGGCGGTGTGGTCGATCTCTCCAGCCGTTTCGGCGAGGGCGCCACCGTCAAGATCCGAATCCCGCTCACTTTAGCGATTATTCCCGGCCTGGTCATTACCAGCGGCGGCGAGCGATTTGTCATTCCTCAAGTAAGCCTGCTGGAATTGATCCGCTTAGAAGGGGATGGGTCAGGAAAGCACATTGAGTATGTGCACGGAACGCCGGTATATCGCCGGCGCGGGAGGCTTTTGCCCATCGCCTATTTGAACCAGGTGCTGGGGTTGAGATCGGCCAGCCAAGACGAAGCCGTCAGCATGGTTGTGCTGCAGGCGGAAGACCGGCAGTTCGGCCTGGTAGTCGACGGCATCAACGACACCCAGGAAATTGTGGTGAAGCCTCTGGGCAAGCAGTTAAAGGGGCTCACGCTCTATGCCGGCGCCACCATCATGGGGGATGGCCGGGTGGCACTCATCCTCGATGTGCTGGGCATCGGGCAACGATCCGGAGTGCTCGCCGAGTTTGTAGAACAGGCGCGGAGCTCCGGGCAACAAAGGGTGCAGGCGGAACATGAGCAACAACGATTGTTGCTTTTTCGGGCTGGCTCCTTTGCCCGGCTGGCGGTCCCCCTTTCGCTGGTCGCCAGGCTCGAGGAATTCCCGCAGTCATCCATCGAACGTGCCAGCGGGGGGCGGGTGGTGCAATATCGCAACCGGATCCTTCCCCTGGTGTCGCTGCGGACGGTGCTGGAACCCACCGATCTTGATCAGGCCGAGCCGCCCGATCCTGTGCAGGTAGTGGTTTTCAACGATCGCGACAGCAGCGTGGGAATGGTCGTCGACGAGATCCTCGATGTGACGGAGGAGGCGGTGACGGTGCGCCAGGGATCGGACCGCGTCGGACTACTCGGCTCAGCGGTGGTGGGCAAGCAGGTCACGGATTTTCTGGATCTCAACCAGGTCATTCAGGCGACCGGTGGAAGCTGGTTTCAAGGGAGAGAAGGGCATGTAGGCGGGGGAAGGATCCTGATCGCTGACGGCTCGGCATTCTCGCGGGCCCTGGTCCGCGGAAGTCTCGATATGGCGGATTATGTAGTGCTCGAGGCTGCAAGCCTGGAACAGGGGATTGCCAGGCTGGAACAGCAGGCGGTCGACTTGGTGTTGGTGGCGCTCGATCTGCCGCCCGGTGGCGCGGCCGGCTTACTTGACGCCATGCGCCGCCGGCCGGAGTGGGAGAAGATTCCTGTCGTGGCGCTGACTGACCTGGCTGAGCAGGTTCAAGCAGCCGGAGCCCAAGCGGCGGGTTTTGCGGCTTGCCATGCGAAGTTGGACCGCGCGCTGGTGCTTGAATCAGTGGCCAGGCTGATGTCACCGTCGACGTCGTTTGCGGTGCCGCTGCTGGTAGAGGCATGAGGTAGTCCATGGCGAGTGATGCGGGCATCGTAAAACCCGAGCGGCTGCGGGAGAGCGAACAATTCTCCACCTTCTTCGTCGCCGACCTGTTCTTTGGTGTGGATGTTCTCAACGTCCAGGAGGTGTTGCGCTTCCAGCAAATGACTCCGGTGCCGCAAGCCCCGGGAGTAATCGAGGGCTTAATCAACCTGCGCGGCCAGATCGTAACCGCCATTGATATGCGGAGACGGCTACGATTGCCGCCACGCGGCGGAGACAAGTCGCCGATGAACATTGTGGTCCGAACTTCTGACGGAGCGGTCAGTTTACTGGTGGACGAAATCGGCGATGTGCTGGATATGGACGCGGCCACGTACGAACCACCGCCGGAGAATCTGGATCCGGCGGCCAGAGAGCTGATCCGTGGGGTTTACAAGCTCAAAGGCCGGTTACTCCTGGTCCTCGATGCGGAACGCACCGCGGACCTTGCTCCGACAGGCAGTGCTGGGGCCCATCCATTGGATGGCGAGAAATGAACGATTCAGGCGGAAGCATAGAGCCTGCGGGAGAAGCAATTGCAAAAGGCAGCTGATCAGAAATACGAAGACTCTACCATCGATCCTCCACTGCGCTATCCTGCGCGCGCAACGACCACGGGCAAGCGACCGCAAACCTCCCGCCCGGACCATGGCAGCGCACGCGACCCCGGGGATTCGCGCAGCAAAGCGCAGAACTTCGGGATCGACGAATCAAACCTGGAGACCCGTAGGCTCTTCATCCGCCTGGGCGAGGAGGAACGGACCGTGCTGGCCGGGCTGATTCCCTGGGCGCGGTCGACCGCACCCAGGATCGCGAAGGAGTTTTATGATTGGCAGTTTGAATTCGGACCCACGCGGCGATTCTTTGAGGCCCACGCCGAAGGCTTGAGCATTCCCGTCAGTCAATTGCGTCAAGCCCTGGAACGGGCGCAGACGGGATACTTCGTTCAGATCTTTGAGGGCGCGGAGGAGCATTGGGGCCTGAACTATTTCGAGAGGCGGCTCAATGTCGGCGCGATCCACGACAAGATCAACCTGCCATTCAAATGGTATATCGGCTCGTACGTCGAGTACCAGCGATTGACCAGCCTGCATCTGCGAGAAGCCTTCACGGATGCAGAGCAGATCGCGATCGCGGAGCAGGCTATCTTCAAGGTTTTCAACTACGACACCCAAGCCATCGGAGATGCATTTCTGATGACAACCTTCGAGACGATGGGACTCAGTCTCACAAACATTCTAACCGCCACGGGAGCGGATAAGACGGAGCACCTCGATCAGATCAAAGAAGCCGTCGGCCTTATCGTTGAGCAAGCGCACGCGCTGGCAGCGGGTGATTTGGACAACAGCATATTTCGTGAGACTGGTAGCACGGACGACGGAGTACTCGCCGGCTCGATCGGCCAGGTGAGAAGGAATCTGAAGGCCCTGACGGAGGACGCGGGTGAGCTGGATGAAGCGGCGAAATCAGGCAAACTGGGAGTGCGCGCAGAGGCCAGCAGGCACCAGGGAGCGTACCGTAAAGTCATCGAGGGCTTCAATCAGACGTTGGACATCATCGTCGAGCCGCTCAGGATGACGGCTGAGAATGCCAGCACGCTGGCCTCTTCTTCAGAAGAACTGACCGCGGTGAGCCAACAGATGGCAGGCAACGCGGAGGAGACCGCGGTCCAGGCTAACGTGGTTTCAGCAGCCAGTGAAGAGGTTTCCAAGAATGTAGCCTCGGTTGCTTCCGCTTCTGAACAAATGCAGGCTTCAATCCGGGAGATTTCCAAGAACGCCAACGATTCGGCGCGGGTAGCCAAGAACGCAGTCAACGTGGCCTCCACAACTAACGAGACCATGAAAAAGCTGGGAGAATCCAGCCGGGAAATCGGCAATGTGATCAAAGTAATTACTTCGATCGCGCAGCAGACCAACCTGTTGGCATTGAATGCGACCATTGAGGCGGCGCGGGCCGGAGAAGCCGGCAAAGGCTTTGCCGTGGTAGCCAATGAGGTAAAGGAATTGGCTAAGCAGACCGCTAAAGCGACAGAGGAGATTGGGCAAAAGATCGAGGCCATCCAGGGAGTGACCAAGGGCGCGGTCACAGCGATCGAGGAGATCAGCACCATCATCAACCAGATCAATGACATTTCCAATAGCATCGCCTCGGCAGTGGAGCAACAGACGGCGACCACCAATGAGATTGGCCGGAGCGTGAACGAGGCAGCCCAGGGAGTGAACGATATTGCGAAGAACATCGGTGGTGTGGCCACGGCGGCAAGGAATACCACCCAGGGAGCAAACGATACCAAGACCGCGTCACTGCAATTGAGTGAGATGGCGGCCCACTTACAACATGCCATAGCTAAGTTCGCGTTCTAGATTCCGTCGGTGGGGCTGCCCAGGACGCGCCCACTGGAGCGGAGACAGTAGCGCAAGAGAATTGCTAAGGAGCAAGAGAAATGACTAGACAAGCAAGCCAGGGGCGCGCAGCCTCTCCTGGTCAGAACGGAAAGTCCCTGGCGAACGCGGTCATCCTGGATGTTTCCCCACTCAGTGAATCGGTAACGGATGCAGAGGATCCACTGCAGTTAGAGATATTCCGGTTGGTGGAAGCGTCGCGCGAAGGGCGCCTTAGCGAGCGTGGAAGGTCAGACCGATTCGAAGGAAAAAGCCGCAAGGTTTTAGAAGGCGTTAACGAAATGCTCGATGCCATCCTATTACCCATCGGAGAAGGCAACCGTGTTCTCACTCAGATTAGC
Source organism: uncultured Acidobacteriaceae bacterium (assembly GCA_963838445.1). Lineage (GTDB taxonomy): Bacteria > Acidobacteriota > Terriglobia > Terriglobales > Acidobacteriaceae > PALSA-350. The sequence continues at coordinate 45,030 of CAWIRT010000057.1, read as the reverse complement.
GCGGGCAAGATCGATGAACTCATTGCGCAGACTTACAAGGGCGACCACGAAAAAATGAAGGTGGCCGTCAACAACGTGGCTGTCGTGCTACAAGGCTTGCAGAAAGAGGTAGGCGCTCTGACTGAGGCCTCGCGTCAGGGAGCACTCTCGGAACGGGGCAACTCCTCCCAGTTTCAGGGTGCCTATGCCGGAATTGTAACGGGAATCAACGAAATGCTCGACGCAATCCTTCTGCCCATCGGAGAAGGCAATCGAATCCTGGCACAGATCAGCGCGGGCAGGATCGACGAACTGATTGCGCAGACCTACAAAGGCGACCACGAAAAAATGAAGGTGGCCGTCAACAACGTGGCTGTAGCAGTACAAGGGCTGCAAAAGGAGCTATTGCGGCTCACCGATGCATCGAGAGAAGGCAGGTTGTCGGAACGCGGTAAAGCGGATCAATTCCAGGGCGCCTACGGCGGCATCGTAAAAGGTGTAAACGAAATGCTCGATGCCATCCTACTGCCCATCGGGGAAGGCAACCGGATCCTCACTTTGGTCCGCGGCGGCAACTTGCGGGAGAAGGTCGAGATTGCCTGCAAAGGCGACCACGAACGAATGAAGAATGCGGTGAATGGTGTGCAGGCGTGGCTTACCGATTTGATCGCATTTGTGAGTAAGATTGCCAACGGCGACATGACTGCGTCCATGAGCCAGGCTTCCGATCAGGACCAGATTCATGAATGGCTCGTTCTGCTGAAGACCAACATTGAGGCGCTGGTGACGGATAGCCGCGCGATCGATCAAGCAGCGGCGAAAGGCAGGTTGGGAGTGCGCTCAGACGCCAGCAGGCACCAGGGAGCGTACCGCAAGATCATCGAGGGCTTCAACCAGACACTGGATATCATTGTCGAACCACTCAAGACCACGGCTGAGAATGCCAGCGCGCTGGCCTCTTCTTCAGAAGAACTGACCGCGGTGAGCCAACAGATGGCAGGCAACGCGGAGGAGACCGCGGTCCAGGCTAATGTGGTTTCAGCAGCCAGTGAAGAGGTTTCCAAGAATGTAGCCTCGGTTGCCTCCGCTTCCGAACAAATGCAGGCTTCAATCCGGGAGATTTCCAAGAACGCCAACGATTCGGCGCGGGTAGCCAAGAACGCGGTCAACGTGGCCTCCACAACTAACGAGACCATGAAAAAGCTGGGAGAATCCAGCCGGGAAATCGGCAATGTGATCAAAGTAATTACTTCGATCGCGCAGCAGACCAACCTGTTGGCATTGAATGCGACCATCGAGGCGGCGCGGGCCGGAGAAGCCGGCAAAGGCTTTGCCGTGGTAGCCAATGAGGTAAAGGAATTGGCTAAGCAGACCGCTAAAGCGACAGAGGAGATTGGGCAAAAGATCGAGGCCATCCAGGGAGTGACCAAGGGCGCGGTCACAGCGATCGAGGAGATCAGCACCATCATCAACCAGATCAATGACATTTCCAATAGCATCGCCTCGGCAGTGGAGCAACAGACGGCGACCACCAATGAGATTGGCCGGAGCGTGAACGAGGCAGCCCAGGGAGTGAACGATATTGCGAAGAACATCGGTGGCGTGGCCACGGCGGCAAGGAATACCACCCAGGGAGCAAACGATACCAAGACCGCGTCACTGCGACTGAGTGAGATGGCGGCCCGCTTACACACGGCCGTAGCGAAGTTTACGTTCTGAATTCTGTTGGCACGGCAGGCCCAGAGAACGACAGTGCATAAATGATGAGTAAAGCACTCATTGTCGACGATTCCAAGACCATTCGAATGATCCTGGGCAAGATTTTGAGAGAACTGGGGTACGAGGTCTGCGAGGCTATCGACGGAAAAGACGCTTTGAAAGTGATCGAAGCCCAGAAGGCCGCCGTCGATCTGGTTTTCGCGGATTGGAATATGCCAGAGATGAATGGCCTGGACCTGGTCAAGCATTTGCGTCAGAACCCTGATCTGTCTTCGACTGAAGGTGATTATGGTGACAACCGAAACCGAGGCAGACCACATGGCATCCGCCTTAGAAGCGGGCGCCGACGAATATGTCATGAAGCCGTTTACAAAAGACATTCTTAGGGAAAAGCTGGAGCTGGTCGGGATTCTTCCCGTGGCGCACCAATAGACATGGCCGTCGTGCAATCGCCGTTTGCTCCAACCAGGTGACCGGATTCGCGTCATGGTCGTGGACGACTCAGTGGTCATCCGGCGGCTGGTCACGCAAGCGCTCGAACAGGATCCGATGATTGAGGTGGTGGGCACTGCCTCGAATGGCGCCATTGGGCTGCAAAGGATTCCGCAGTTCAACCCTGACGTGATCACATTGGACATCGAGATGCCAGACATGAACGGCCTGGATATGTTGCGGCGTATCCGGCGCGAGCATCCACAATTGCGGGTCATTATGTTTAGCACGCTCACTGAGCGTGGCGCGGCAGTGACGCTTGGAGGCCCTGACTCTCGGGGCCGACGACTATGTGGCCAAAGCTTCTAACGAAGGGTCGCTTGATCGCTCGTTGGCCCGTCTGCGGGAGGAGATGATCCCGAAGATCAAGCAGTTCTTCCGCGTGGCCGGACAAAGCATGGCCGCAGCCCTTCATTGCGGGCATCGACGCCCGTCTCGGCAGTGTTCAGGCCGATCGCGCAAGGTCTTAAGTTGCGGCCCAAATTGGTGGTGATTGGAGTTTCCACGGGAGGGCCCACCGCGCTGGGCGCGATGCTGCCGTCATTCCCCGCGAGCTTTCCCTTGCCGATTCTGTTGGTGCAGCATATGCCACCTCTCTTCACCCGGTTACTCGGCGAGCGCCTTAACGCTACCTGCCAGTTGAAAGTCGAAGAAGCAAGCCAGGGGGATCCGGTGGAAGCGGGAAAGATTCTGATTGCGCCGGGAGACTTTCACATGAAAGTGGTCTCCAGCAGAGGCTGTGACCGGGTTTTCTGGATCAGTCACCGCGACAGAATTCCTGCCGTCCCGCGGTCGACGCACTATTTGCCTCGGTGCGGAGGTTTATGGCGGAGCAGTGCTTGCTGTCGTTCTGACCGGCATGGGGCAAGATGGTTTGCATGGTGTGAGCTTCTAAAGGCCCGGGGGGCGAGGGTCCTGGCACAGGATGAGGCATCGAGTGTGGTTTGGGGTATGCCGGGCGCGGTGGCGAATGCAGGCCTCGCCGATCGGGTGCTTCCGCTCGAGGAAGTTGTGCCTGAGATCCTGAGCATTACGGGCAGAAATTAAGAGAGATGGTATGGATAGCCAAACGCTGATCGCGGAGATCTTGCCCGAAAACTATCGCTTCCTGCAGGAGCATGTCCATTCTCTGGTGGGCATTGTGCTTGAGGATAACAAACATTATCTGTTTGAAAGCCGCCTCTCGCCCATCGTCAAGCAACATGGCCTTGGTTCGATCAACGCCCTGTGTGCAGCTGCTCCGTGGCAAATGTAACCTGAGATCGGCCACCAGGTTGTGGAGGCCATGACCACGAACGAAACCTATTTCTTCCGCGATCCGGCCCAATATGAGGCGATACGGACGGTTTTGTTGCCCAGACTGATGCAAGAGCGACGCGATACCAAGACCTTGCGCTTCTGGTCGGCTGCCTCCTCTACAGGGCAGGAAGCTTATAGCCTGGCCATGCTGCTGCTGGAGAATGGCTTGCAGGATTGGAACACGCAAATCCTGGGCACCGACTTCTCCGCGAAGGTGGTAGAACGCGCGCGGGCCGGCAGTTTCCAGCAGATCGAGGTAAACCGGGGGTTACCGGCGCCCCTGATGCTGAAGTATTTTCGCCGGAGCGGCCTGGAATGGCAGATCAGTGAGCCGGTGCGCCGGATGGTTCGGTTTGACACGATCGACCTGCGCAAAAGCATGCGTACGCTTGGCCCTTTCGACTTGGTGTTCTGCCGCAACGTTATGATCTATTTCGACAATGAAACCAAGCGAAATATCGTGAAAGAAATCCACAGCACATTGTTCCGCGGTGGTTGGCTTCTCCTCGGAGGCGCCGAGACCGCCTTCAGCCTGGAGGAGCGGTTCGACCGGCAGACGGTAGGAAATGTGACCGTCTACGTCGCGCGATGAGAGGAACGCCGTGCTAACCACAATAAGCGCAGAGATGCTGGTGCAAATTGTAGAGTCCGTCTTCATCACCATGATGGACCTTGAGGTGTTTCCTGGTGAGACTCCGTGGGCTCCTTCGCAGGAGCAGTTGACATCTGCCGTTCACCTGTCGGGCGATTGGAACGGAGTGTTGCTGTTGGAGTGCAACCGATGGCAGGCTCGCCAATTTGCCGGCAAGTTTCTTTCCGTGGATCCGCCTGATACCGTAACCGACGATGTGCGCGACGTGCTTGGGGAATTGGCCAACATGATCGGCGGGAACATGAAGTGTGCATTGGCGGCGGGGCTAAGCCTGTCGATGCCCTCGGTCACGGATGGCAGCGACTACGGGGTTCGGATTTGCGGACCCGCAGTGCAGGATCAGGCTTGCTTTCCAGTGTGTCGAAGGGCCCTTCTGGGTCACGCTTCTGGCCACGGCCGACGGAAAACCCGATGGAAAGCAGGCTGCGTCCGTGACCTCCGCCTCAATTTGTCCCGACATTGCATAGGTTACATTGGCACACGCGCCGTAGAGTGATCGTACAGATCGAAATGGCAGGCTGCGACTGGGTATACAGATGTTGACCCACGGATTTTTTGAGGCCTGACACCTGACAGATTGCGGCGATGTGCCGATAGAGAGCTTGACGACGAGTTTGTTCCATTCTTGCCCCGGGTCGTCAAAGCAAAGCAGATCGATGAGGCATCGGCATGGATATTCTTCTAGTGGACGACAGCAAGACGATGCGCGGAATTGTTCAGCGAGCGATACGGCAGGCCGGCTTTCGCGGGCTCACGGTAGGCGAGGCGGAAAATGGCGCCCAGGCCCTCGAAAAGCTCCGCGTAGACCAACCAAAGCTTATCCTCTCCGACTGGAACATGCCCGAAATGTCAGGTATTGACTTTCTGGTGCAGGTGAGAGCATCGGCAAACAGAGTACCTTTCGGTTTCATTACCTCAGAGGCGTCGGCCGCCATCAAGGAGCTTGCCATGAATTCGGGAGCAAACTTCCTGATCACCAAGCCTTTTAGTCCGGAAACGATGCAAGAGGCCTTGTCCCCCATTCTGGGCAAGGGATAATTCCATGGCAGAGCCGACCCCCTACGCTCTTTCACACCTGTTTACCGCGCTGATCGGCCGCAAAGTGACCTTCGCCCAGACAACCGTCGCGGCAGAAACAAAAGTCAAACAGATGTACGGTATTTACAATGTTCTGCCCCATGAGACTGCGATCGTGGTCAAGTCAGACTTGCCGCTGCTCGGCTCGATCGCGGGGGTGCTCGTGGGCTTGCCGGAGTCCGCGGTAAAGGAGCATCTTGCGGTAAATCCAATTGACGAACTCCTGCGCGATGCGATTCATGAGGTTTTGAACGTTGCCTCCGCGGTGATCACCACCGAAGGGCGCGCCGTCTTCATCAAGATGGTGTCAGATCCGGTGTTCATCGAGGGCGCCGCCGGGACGGTCTTAAAGAAGCCGGATCACAGGAGCTACTACAACGTCCTAGTAGATGGTTATCAGGGTGGTAAGTTCACGATATTTGCTCAATCCGCGCCAGTTTAGCTGGTAAGCGTTTGAGGGCTGTCTCCCTTGTTCTCGCTCGAGCGGCTGATTAGATTTTCATGTCTGAAACAACATCCAACACCCGCAGGTTCCTCGGCAGACAGGCTATCTTCGACGAAAAGATGGGCCTTTATGGTTACGAATTGCTGTTTCGTTCCGGAACAGACAACGCCTTTAGCGGTGATATTGAAGACGCCACAAATCAGACCATAGACAGCTGCCTCTCGATGATTGCCTGCTCCTCCCGCGAAAACCTTTTCATCAACTGTACGCGCAATGCCCTGGTCAGCATGAGTGTAAACCTGCTGCCAAGCCGGACGGTGGTGCTCGAGGTTTTGGAAACAGTCCCCGCTGACCCAGAGCTCATAAGAGCATGCAAACAACTGAAACGGTCTGGCTTCCGACTGGCTCTGGACGACTTTTCTCCGTACGAGGAAAAGGGTGAGTTGATCGACATTGCAGACTACGTCAAGGTGGACTTTCGAGCTTCCGATGCCGCCGAGCGGCAGGAGATATACAAGGTATTTCGTGGCAAGAAGGTTATCTTTCTGGCGGAAAAAGTAGAAACATTGGCTGAGGTGCTAACTGCCCAAGCGGAAGGGAACGCTCTCTTTCAAGGCTATTACCATGCACACCCCGAGATTATTGCTGAGGCGCAGATATCTGCCGGTAAGGCCGTCTATCTGCAACTGTTCGCTGCACTGGCTGATAGCTCCCTGGATACGCAGAGGATTGAGCATCTCCTGCTGATGGAACCGTCGCTATGCTATCGATTGCTTCGACTTGCCAATTCAGCTGTCTACGGATTTCGACATCGGATATCAACGATTCAGGCGGCATTGAACACGGTTGGTGAAGACGCCTTCAGGAGGCGGTCACCGTGGTCCTGGCCGGGAACCTATCTCACTCGGCAGTGAACCGGGATGCGGAACAGGCACTTGAGCGAGCCTATTTTTGCGAGTCTCTCGCACCTGTATTGGGCGAGAACGCGGCAGAGCTGTATATGCTTGGCATGCTCTCCATGATGGATAGGATGTTGAATATACCCATGAGCCGGCTGATCGACCTGATCTCTGTTGACTCCCGGATCCAGGAAGCGCTTTTGGGGTCCACGGAAGGTCTTGGCAGAGCATTAGAGCTCTGCAGATACGAAGAGCGCGGAGGGGACTCCCAAGGGCTGCCACACCCCTATGCGTTGGCAGGTGACAGCTCCACCTACTATTTCCGGGCTCTGATCGCAGCAGGAAATAGTTTGCAAGGGCTCCAGGGTTAGAGCAGTTTCGCATTTACTGCGGTCTGAAAACGATCGCGAGGAGTGGTTTTCCTTGGGAGAAAACACGAAAAGGCCTCTCGCTTCGGTCTACCCCCATTGCGAAACTGCTCTAACGCGAATCTAACTGGGCCGCGGCAGCGGGACGGGCAGCAGAGACAACCACAATATCCACCCGGCGGTTTGCTTTGCGGCCTTCCGGAGTATCGTTGGTGGCCGATGGATGATACTGGGCATAGCCGGCAATCGACATCCGCTGGGGATCGACGCCGGACTCATTGAGCAACATCATCGCCACCGCCATGGCACGCGCGGTCGACAAATCCCAGTTTGAAGCGAATGTCGCATTATGGATGGGTACGTTGTCAGTATGCCCCTCTAACCGCAAATAAGACAGAGGTCGCGGCCGTCCCTGGAACGCACCGTCCTGCTGCCGCAAATGGGGCAGGGTCTGATTGCCAGGCGCCGTGCGGTCTGTCGAGGATCTACGGCCGGCGGCAGCTTCGCCTCCAACGACCCCGGGCCGTCAACCAGGATGTCTTCACGCGCGCTTTCCACTTGCCTTACCATAAAGGGCACCCTGCCTTGGTGATCCCGGACTCTCGCAGCACCGCGTCCCAGCTCAACAAAAACCGTACCTGCTCAGCCGTGCGCTTCGTCTCGTCCGTCCCAAACCCGCTTTTCTTATCACTGGGACAACAGGAGCAATCGCAAAAGCTGGGTCGGGTCAACTGCGCGTTGCATGCAGGGCATACTCGAGGTTCTCCGATGGGCTTAGTCTTCATGTGCTTTTTCCCTCATGAACTCATCGGGACAAAGAGATGAACTTTCCAGTTACCGGTGTTGTAGAGTGTCCTACACCTCGGCCGAGGCAGGGAAGCCATGGAAGGCGAGCCCAGTGCGGTCAGTCGAGCTCAGTGCGAGCCGGCCGGCAATCGAACGCCGTTCGAATGCAGAATGGGTCGTTGATGAAGGATGCGAAGAAGAATGAGGAGAGGGCGACGAACACTACGGTCACAATTTCGCAGGCATTAATCAAGATCTTTCCGCGCTCGAGTCCTCCACATGGAAACCATGGAGATATGAGTCGACGGGGAGCTCGAAAACAGTAGCGGATCCAAACCGCGTCGCATGTGGTCGATGATCTTGTCTGCAACGTCGGCGGCGCTCACATAGTAAATATCATCCGTGGGTGCCGTGATAGTATTCCTGATTTTTTTCATGTTAGATCCCTTCGAAATTTCAGTCTCCAACTTGTGCGGGTCGATGAACGCTCTTCCACGGTCCAGACCGGCCCTCAGTAGAAGGGTTTGAACGGGAAGGAATACTTGAGCAGCAATTCCTGTCCAGATTTTCGGCATCCCAGGGATCTTCTTCATGGCCGTATAGTTGCAGCGAGTCCGACCGAAGAGGAATCGTCCTTCTTGTCGCTGCTGGGTGGCAACGGTGTGAAGTCGGCGAAAATCCGCCTTTTTGGGAACGTGCTCCGGCCTCGTGGACGAGGCGGGACCTAAGCGACGGCAAGCCTTTGCAGCAGCGCCGATGGTATGCGGCCCAGCGGCAGTACCTGGTCGACCGCGCCCAGCAGGATCGCTTCGCGTGGCATACCGAAAACCACGCAGGTCGCCTCGTCCTGGGCGATGGTGTAGGCGGACGCTTCCTTCATCTCCATCATCCCTTTCGCCCCGTCAGCGCCCATCCCGGTCAACAGGACGCCGAGCCCATTCTTACCCAGCTGCTGGGCACAGGACGAGAACAGCACGTCTACCGAAGGCAAGTGGCGATTGACCCGTTCGCCCCGATACACACGGACGCTGTATTCCATGCCCCGGCGGACTACTTGCATTTGGTGTCCTCCGGGTGCAAGCAGGGCGTGACCCGGTAGGATGCGGTCGGCATCGCGAGCTTCCTGCACGTTGATCCGGCAAAGCGAGTTCAGGCGTTCGGCAAAGGACCGCGTGAATGCCTCCGGCATATGCTGCACGATCACAATGCCCGGGAAATCGGCAGGTAGAGGACTCAGCAGATCTTTGAGTGCCTCGGTGCCGCCGGTGGAGGCGCCGATGGCAACGACTTTGTGGGTTGCTGAAAACTTGACCGCCGGCAGCTCAGCCTGTTTGCTTGCAGCCGGTGACTGCGACGCTGGCTGCACATTCCCATGCCTGCACACCTTAACCTTCGCCGCCGCCTTGATCTTGCTGATGATCTCCTCGGCCTGCTCAATGGTCCCGCTGGATACATCCAGCTTGGGCTTCGAGACATAGTCGACGGCGCCCAGGCTGAGCGCTCGCAAAGTAGTCTCGGCTCCTTTGTCCGTGAGCGACGACACCATGACAACGGGCATCGGATGGCCTCGCATCAGCTTCTCCAGAAAGGTGAGTCCATCCATCCTGGGCATTTCGATATCGAGGGTGAGGACGTCCGGGTTGAGCTCCTTGATCTTTTCCCGCGCTGCGTAAGGATCGGTTGCCGTGCCGACGACTTTGAGCATCGGATCGGAGTCGATAATTCTGGTCAACAACTGGCGCATCAAGGCCGAATCATCAACGATCAGAACGCGATAGGGGGAGTTCATAGGCAATTTCGTGTCTTTATCGAACAGCGCGGCTGGTTCTGTTCGGGGGGCTTGTTCGCTGAAGTCTTCACCGGCAAAATGCGGCGGCTGGTCATTGATCGCGGACTGATCCTTCCAAACCCTTGATTTCGATCTTCACGCACTCAACCTTCGCGGTTCGGCCAATCGTTCGCCATCGCTGCCGGTATTGAACTCCCTGACCAGAACCATAAGCCCGGCCGACTGCTGCGAGAGCGTCTGCGACGTTTCGGCAAGCTTCTCGGTTTGCGCGGAATTGGTCTGCGTCACCCGGTCTATTTGCGCCATTGCCGTGTTTACTTGTTCTACGCCGGCGCTTTGCTCTGCCGATGCCGTCGCAATCTGACCCACCATTTGGCCTACATCTTTTACCGATTTCACAATATCGGCCAGAGACTGTCCGGAGCGATCCACCAGCCGCGTTCCATTCTCCAGCTTTGTCATCGAATCCTGGATAAGACTTTTGATCTCCTTGGAAGCTTCGCTGGTGCGCTGCGCGAGACTGCGCACCTCAGCCGCGACCACAGCGAAGCCCCGGCCGTCTTCTCCGGCCCGAGCCGCCTCCACCGCGGCATTTACCGCCAGCAGGTTAGTCTGAAAAGCAATCTCGTTGATGGTCGAAATGATGTCAGAAATCTTTGCCGAAGCCGCATTAATGCCGCCCATCGCGGTGATCGCTTCGGAAACAACCAGGCCGGCCTGTTCGGCGGCATCTTCGCTCGAAGACGCCAGGCGCCTGGCAGCGCCGGCCATCTCCGCGCTCTGCTTCACCGTAGCCGTAATCTGCTCCAGGCTGGCGGCGGTACGCTCCAGGCTCGTAGCTTGAACCACGGCGCCATCGGCGATCGCTCGAGAGGAACTGGCCAATTCCCCTGACGCTTCCGTCATCCCTTCTATGCCTAAGTCGGCTTGCTCCATGAACGATCGCATGGCGTTAAAATTTTCCTGTAGCCTGGCCCGACTGTTCACCGTCTCCAATGTCATCTTGTACAGCACGGCAGCTAGATAACAGAGAGCCGCCGACTCAACCACCACATAGGCGCAGTGGACGAAAACCATGGCGAGATCTGGCGCGGTAAAAACCCAGACGCGATAGTGCGCCGTCTGCAGATAATTAAATAGAATGTGATGCACGGCGATGACCGCGGCTGCCCCTATGATGACGCGCCAGTCCTGATAGATGAGCAACAGCGACAGCAACACAAATACCCCGAAGTGCAGTTCGATCATGCCGTGAGACTGATCGATGTTTAAACCGCAAAAGATCATCAGCGCTGCCGCCACCGTCATCCTGCTCCATAGCGCCCCAGGTGCCATTGCCATGGATAGAATCGGCAGGAGCGCAGTGGGCAGGGCTACCAGGAAGACCAGTGTCCAGGTTCCATACCAGGGCGCCAAGCCGATTGAAAATAGGAGTAACCAGAGAAAAACGGCTACAAAGAACCTATTCGCCATCGCGACGTGAGGGGGAACTGCCGCACCGACCATATTCATGAAACCTCAAACGCTCCGGTTATAGAAAACGTCAATCGCCGTTATGGTTATCGGCTGTCAAGGGCGCAACAAAAGAGACCAGGGGGAAAGCCGCGATTCTAGGCTTCGCGCCGTATTTTTTTACTACGCCCGGTCGCACGGGAAGTGAGGAACCCACCTTCAAAATAGGGTCACATCCCCGCCCGAGTTGGCTTTAGCCAAGCCGCGGCGGTAACCATCTTCCAGGCTCAGGATGGTGGGTAACCGCGAGCCGTCGACGGTATGAACCGTGGTCTTGCCTGTATCTGTTCTGAAATTGACCTGCACCGCGCCAATGCCGCCCAAGCGTTGGGCAATCAGGGGAATTCTCTCGGTGGCAAGAAAGCGGCGAATGAAGGCCGCATTTTGTTCCCCAATGGTCGGCGGTTGGAGACTGGCCACCACGTTTCCCGCCCCAAATACCTTGGCCATGAGCCTTCTCCGGTCTCCGCCCTCGTTCATAATGGCGTTAATCAGCAACTCCATGGCCTGCACTCCGCAGCGCGATGGGCGGTCGTCACCCGCGCAGCTTCCCGGAAGCATAATATGGTTCATTCCACCGATACAGGTGACCGGGTCACGAAGGCACACCGCCACGCACGAACCCAGAACCGTTTGTAGCAGTAAAGGCGTGGCGCTGGCCACGATCTCACCGATGTAAATGCGCCTCCTCTGCGCATTGGGCAGACGGGACTGCGAAGCTGGATCCGTTCGAGCCGGCGTCTGCTCTCCCGTGCCATTCCTCATCGCCGTGGCCGGCTCCGCCGCTCCGGCCCGGTGTAGGGTGGCCGTTTCTGTGCTCGCAACTGATGGATCGTGTTGCTGAGCCCCTCCACCGAGTCGTTCAGCCAGGGTACATGTTCTGAGTGACCGAGAATCAAGTATCCACGGGGCTTCAGGTAGCCCACCATTTTGCGCAGAAACCGTTCCTGGGTCTCACGATTGAAGTAGATCAGCGCGTTGCGGAAGAAAATCACGTCGAACCGGCCATCGATCGCCCACTGGCTATCCATGAGATTGATGCGTTGAAATTTGACCAGCTGCGCCACCTCCTTTTTCACTCGCACGTGTCCGCTCTTATCTCCCTTGCCGCGAAGAAAGTACTTGGTTTGCATGGCTGGCGGAACCTCTTCCAAAGCCCTCTGGTCATAGATGCCCTGAGCTGCCGTCGCCAGCACCACGGTGTCGATGTCGGAGGCGATCACTTCAATTTGCCAGCCGCCTGGCGGAGACAGCGGCTGGCCTGGGATCGGAGCAATCGTCCCCGGCGCATGCCTGGTCCTCAACGCATCCAACAACGAGATCGCAATGGAGTACGGCTCCTCCCCGGTGGAACACGCCGCACTCCATACACGAATGGTCCGTGCGCGACCGAGCGCAGCCCCCGCCACCAGATCCGGTACCAGCGTCTGAGCCAGAAAATCGAAGTGGTGCATTTCGCGAAAGAAGGAAGTTTTGTTGGTGGTAACACAATTGATAATCTCCGCCAGTTCCTTGCCGCCGTCCTGGACCGTTTCGAGATAGGCTGCGTAGGTAGCAAAATCAGTCATGCCATGATGACGAAGCCGTTTGGAGAGGCGGCCCGCCAACATTGTCTGCTTGCCATCGCGCAGCCAAATGCCGGTCTTGGTGTGAATTAATTCGCGGAAAGTTTTGAACTCGCGAGCGTCCATCGCAACCAGTGAGGCTTCGAGCGCATGGGTAGTCAATGCTTTCCCTCCACTCAGGAAGTACTCGAGTCACACGCCGTTCCGCAACGGCGGCAATCATCGATCTGCCGGCGCCATGCACCGGATGGAATGGCTACGGTCACGGCGGCGGACTCCACTGGAACCCAAAACCCACACGAACAATCCGCTCTTTGATTCTGCGTTATTCGGCTTGAGGCACCGTCAGCTCAATATCGCTGAGCAGCTTCTCCAGGTTGAGCGCCACCGCAAGATGCTCACGTGTCTGAAAGACGCCGTCGATAAAACGCGTGTCGACCGCCGACCCAAAATCGGGCGCGGAGCGCATCGACTCCTGTGTGACCTGCAGGACATCAGAAACCGCATCGACCAGCAGTCCGACCATTTTGTCAGCGACCATGGCGATCACGATCACCGTGAACTTGTTGTACTCGATGGGGGGCAACCGGAACTTCATCCGCAGATCGACCACCGGCAACACCGTTCCTCGCAGGTTCATGACTCCCCGAACGTGGGCGGGAACATTGGGGATAGGCGTCACTGGCGCGTATCCCCGGATCTCCTGGATTTTAAAAAGCTCGAGCCCGTACTCCTGCTCATCCAGGAGAAAGGTGAGGAACTGGCTGGACGCCGTAGCTTGGTGCTTCACTATCGCCCCCATGATTGTTTCCTTTCCCGGTTCGAACGAGCGCCGGCATGGCTCGATTGCCTAAAATTCTTCAAAGCTTGCATCTTCTGATCTTGCTGCGGTGTTGCCGACCAGAACAGGCGCGTGCGTAAGCTGCTTGCGTCCGTTGGGGGCAGAGGATGGAGACTTGCGGGTTACCGCGCGGGTTGAGGACATGGGCGCGCGATAGGGAGTTCCCACCGAATGCCGATGGTCCTCGAGGGAGGGCTCTTGACCGCGGTTGCCGGGAGATTCACGGCGATTCCCCACATCGAAGGTGCCGACCAGCTCCATCAAACGCGCCGCCTGCCCAGAGAAGGCTTGCGCTGTAGCGGAGAGTTCCTCCGTACGTGCAGAGTTGGATTGGGTCACCTGGTCCATCTGACCGATCGCCGTATTCACCTGTTCGACCCCTGTACTTTGTTCCGCCGATGCGGCTGCGATTTCTCCCACGATGTCTGTCACCCGTTTTACCGAGCCGACGATGCCTTGCAGCGTAGCCCCTGAGCGATTCACCAGCTCCGAACCCTTCTCGACTTTCTCCAGAGAGTCCTGGATCAGACCCTTGATTTCTTTAGCCGCTTCAGCGCTACGCTGCGCAAGGCTTCTTACTTCCGTTGCCACCACCGCAAAGCCTCGGCCCTCTTCGCCCGCACGGGCAGCCTCGACCGCTGCGTTGACTGCGAGCAAGTTGGTTTGAAAGGCAATCTCGTTGATGGTCGAGATGATGTCCGAAATCTTTGCTGACGCGGCATTGATCTCGGCCATCGCGGCAATTGCGCTGGAAACAACGTCCTGACCTTTTTCTGCCGACTCCCGCGACCCGGTCGCCAGTTGGCTGGCCTGCCTGGCGTTGTCCGCGCTTTGCCGGACTGCGGCTGTGATTTCTTCCAGGCTGGCGGACGTTTCTTCCAGGCTGGCCGCCTGCTCCTGCGCCCCGCTGGCAATCTCTTGTGCTGCCGCTGCCAGCTCCCGCGACGAGGAGTTCGAGTGCGCGGCACTTGCGGAGACCTCCTGCAAAGTAAAACGCAATTTCTCCAAGGCCGTGTTTAAGGCCGTCGCCATCCGCCCCACCTCGTCCTTCGTATGTACATCGAGCGATACGGTTAGATCGCCGCCAGCCACCAGGCCAAGAGTGGCCGCCGCCTGGCTCAGAGGCACCGAGAACCCACGGGCGATGAAGATGCTAAGGATGACGCCGAGGGTCAACGATATCGCGGCAGCAGCCAAGATCAGGGATCGCGCGCTGTTGTAGGATTGGTTGTTGGCCTGAAATTTTTCCTCTCCACGTGTTTGCTTCAATGCCCGGGCACGGTCGGCTGCGTCGTAGAGAGGTTGACCCACGGCAGTAACCGCGGTGAGGACAGTCTTTGCCCCCGTCAGATCCTTTGCTTCAGCCCGTTCGTATAAATCGTGGTACGCCTTTTCGTAGGCCGGCAGGGCATCGCGCATGGTCGCAATGACGGCTTTACCCTCCGTCGTGTAAAACGTTTTTTCGGCTGCGTCAAGGTTCGAATGGATCGTGACGAAATTCGCCAGCATCGTCTTTTTGTCTGCAGCGACTACTGCGGGATCGTCCATGTGCAGGGCTGCATCTCTGCCCTGTCGCCCCAACGACATTCGGGCAATGTTGATGTCAGCGGCCTGCATGGAGCCTAACATGTCCTCATGGTAGAGGACCTCCATCCGGTCGTTGGCCTGGCTGAGATTGACGATCGCGAGATAGCTGATGGCTCCGATAAGGACGATCAGAACGCCGAAGCTGAGCATCAGCCTGGGAGTTGCGTTGAGATTCTTAAACCAGCTCATGTGCAGATGCTCCTTTTACCACAGGTGCGGATAAGGCTGGCTTGACGGATAACACTGAAAGTCCGCCGCGCCTGCTGTTCTTTGTTTTCTGCCCGATGGAAAACAACTTCAATTCGGCCAGAGCAGTAACGTCGATGATGGGTGCGACGCGGCCATCCCCAAGGATAGTTGCGCCCATCAATCCTTCGACCTTGTGTAGATTCTTCTCCAGGCTCTTCACAACTACCTGTTGCTGTCCAAGGAGTTCATCCACGATCAGGCCGATCCTTTTGCGCCCGGCCTCGACGACCACCACCAGTTGCTGCTCCTCGGTTGGTTTTGCGCGCGCATCGGTGTTCTTGAGTGCACCGGGGTCGAGTGCCTCCGGGGTCAGGCCCAGAAAGCGCCATAGACGCAGCACCGGGATCGACTCCTCACGGATCACAATCACCTCACCCTGTTCAGCCAGCCGCAGGATCTTACCCTTACTCGGCACCGCTTCGACTACCGTGAGCAGCGGAAGCACCAGGGTGCGGTCAGCAACACGGATCAGCAGGCCCTCGAGGATTGCCAGAGTCAGCGGGAGTTCGATCGAGATCGTCGATCCTCGGCCCAGTTCGCTGCTAAGCCCCACCGTGCCGCTGAGTTGCTGCACATTGCGCTTGACGACATCCATCCCCACCCCGCGCCCGGAGAGATCGCTGACTTCTTCACGGGTGGAAAACCCAGGGGCGAAGATGAGCATCCTGATTTGATCTTCACTAAGGTCGGCGTCCTCCTGAATCAAACCGCGTTCCACGGCTTTGGCGCGCACCCGGCTGGTATCGATCCCAGCGCCATCGTCTGATATCTCGATGACGATCCTGCCCGAACGATGAAAGGCGCGCATGTGGATCAAACCCTCCGCAGGCTTGTTGGCCGCTATGCGCACCTCGGCTGATTCAATACCATGGTCGGCGGCGTTGCGGATCAAATGGGTCAACGGGTCGCCCAACAGCTCCAGCATGCTTTTATCGATCTCGGTTTCTTCGCCGTCCGTTTCCAGCCGGATTTGTTTACCGGTGGACTGCGCAATGTCATAAACCACGCGCACATATCTCTGAAAGAGTGTGCCCACGGGCATCATGCGCACCGCCATCACGCGCTCGTGCAGTTCGCGGGTGTTGCGCTCCATGGCGGCTACCGCCTCGCGCAGTTTGGGCAGGCAAGTGGGCTCAAAGTCCTCGACCATCTGCGCCGTCATCACCTGCGCAATGACCAGCTCGCCAACCAGGTCGATCAGCCGGTCAACCTTCTCCGTGGAAACCCGGATGGAACTCGATTCCGTTCCAGCGGTGGGCTTTTTCGCGGCTCTCCGCTCCTCCGCCTTTCTTCGATCTTCCTCTCTTCTTCGTTCGACGGCGTCTTCCTGGTCGGGGACGGCGACGGGAACAACCTCGAGTGTGCGTCCCGGTGGCGAGGGCGGCTGGAGCGCCAGCCCGTTCTCTTGCGGCGGAGGCTGATCGACACGCCGGACCATAATCTCGGCGAGATGTTCCACAAACTCAAAGACCTCACACAATTCCTCTACGGAACTCGAGCTGGCCTGCTCAACCGTCCACCAGAGATAACACTGGCTGGGGTCCAGCTGTTCCAGCGAAGGCAGATTCTCAGCGTGCAGCTGGCAAACGCTCACCGTCGCCAGAGCTGCCAGGTTGCGCAGCAACATGATAGGGTTGGCGCCGCTCGAGAACATTTCCCGGTGGGGCCGGAATTCAACCTGGTAAAAATTTACCTCTCCTGCAGAGACACCTTCATCCTGCAAAGACTCTTGTCGAGAGGCTTCGCTTTCTCTCGCCGTTCGTCCGATGGCCCCGGCGGGCTCCCCCGCAGTCAAGTTCTCGATTTGTTCCGCAAGCTGCGCGGCGTCCTCCGACATCTCGCCATGGCTGCCGGCACCCAGCATGGCGCGCAGGACATCCACAGATCGCAGCAGGAGGCTGATGACCTCGGCGGTCGCCGGCATCTCCAACGCCCGCAAGCGGTCCAGCAGATTTTCCAAACCGTGCGTGAAGCGGACCAGGTTCGTCAGCCCAAAGGAACCCGCGCCGCCCTTGATGGAGTGGGCTGAGCGAAAGATCGCGTTCAAGGTTTCGGCATCGTCCGGGGCGGAACGGAGAGCGAGCAATCCCGCTTCCATGGACTCCACATGTTCCGCGCTCTCCTGCAGGAATGTTTGGCGAAACTGGCTGAGGTCGATTTTCATGACTAGGGTAAAACCTTGGCCACGGTCTGAAGCAGCTTTTCCGGATCGAACGGCTTGACGATCCAGCCCGTGGCACCAGCTGCCTTGCCTTGCTCTTTTTTCCCGGCCAGGCCTTCGGTGGTCAACATGAGGATCGGCTTGGTTTTCATGGCCGGCTGCCGGCGCAGATTTTGAATCAGAGTGATGCCGTCCATGACCGGCATATTCAAGTCGGTGATGACCAGGTCGACGGTGGCGTTCTGCAGCTTGTCGAGTGCATCCTGGCCATGCTCGGCCTCGATCACCTCAAAGCCGCCTTCGCGCAGAGTGAAACCAACCATCTGTCGCATAGAAACCGAATCGTCGACAATCAGCACTTTTTTCAACTCGCAACTCCTTGGACCGCTGCCCATCAAATCGTGCGCCCGATCAAAACAACTCCACATCTCCGGCAGAGGCTTCCACTTCGCCGAGCCCGGCGACCTGGCGTTCTTCCTGCATGGTGTAGGCGCTGAATCCCTCATTGACTGCGTCGCCGCCGGGGACGACATTGCCAGCGTGCGTTTGCAGACGCGCGGAGAGAGTGTCCAGATCTGCGATCACATGACCAATCCGCTGGCTAATCCGGTCCTGAAATTGAAGGCCGCGTACCGCCGAACCGATATCGGTCGCCAATAGTGCCCCCTCCGCGGTAATGCCATTGAGCATTTCTGCCATCTCAGCATGCGCCCCCTGGAGATCGCGGAGGGACTCATCCACTTCCTGCCGGCATTGCTCGACCCGTTCGCTGTCCTTCTCGTTCATGCGCCGCAAGTCCTCAAGAGTCGATTCGGCGAGGGCGCGCAAGTTGAGCGCGAGCTCGCCCACCTGGGCAGTGACCGTCCGCGACTTTACGGTGGCAGCGGCCAATTCCACCGCAACCACGGCGAAACCCATTCCAGCGGTTCCCGCATGCGCCGCCTCGATGCGGGCATTGAAGGCCAGCATCCGATTGCTGTTGGTAATCTGGTCCAACTGGCTCAGAGCCTCGCTGATCTGTTGCGAGGCTTTGTCCATCTCTTCGATCCGCTCGATCGCGCGGCGAGAGATATCGCCCGCCTCGACAGTGGTGTTCATGATCTTGACCAGGGTGACGCTGCAGGCCTCAATCAAGCCTTCGAACGACTGCTTCCCGGAAGTCGATTGCCGATCATTCCCAAGAAAATCCGTCGCCCGCGCCACCGTGGCCCGCGCACGCGCTGCAATTCCCTGAAAGCTGTCGCAGACCCCAACCACCGATTCCTCGATCTGCTTCGAGGTTTGTTTTAACTGCTCACTCATCCTGCCCAACTGGGACAAGTATCGGGCGAGTGTCACCTCAACCTCGGTATGGCCGGCAGGCGCACTTCCATTCGACCGAATCTCTGCCAGGGCCGAGCTTTGATGATGGGTCTCAGGCATTGCCATTCACGCTGACGTTCAAGAGAGAGGCTCGCCCTCCCGCATACTCGAACCACCGCGATAAGGCCACGGAGGCATTCGTTAGACGTAATCCTTTCCCCCGCTTCTTACGCTCCACAGCCAACGCCAGCAATATCTGGAGCGCGCTCGCGTCCAGGTAGTCAACGCCCTGGAGATTGACGCTCAGGTGGACGTCTGCGCCAACTGCCGAGAGCGCGAGGGTCCGGAACTCTTCGGGCGGCAGCCAGTCTCCGTCGCGAGTAACATGGATGACTGTTTCTGTTGCGGCCGGCTTCGGTTTACCACCCTTCATGTGCTTTTTCTTCAAGCTCACTCTCCGGATTTTTGCCGCGACCCTGGCGTCTTTGTCAGCGCCAGTCCTGCGCCCCAACTGACCAGACGAATGACCACTCGTGGCAAGTGCCGCCGTGCAGGCGGCGGCGCTGTCAAGTGTATCGGCGACACGCCTCAAACATTCACCACGAGATACCTGGATCATCCAGGATTGCGCTGCGCATTGACCGGACTTCCGGCAGAGCGCATCCGGGGCGGCTGGCAGCGTCGCAATTCCCGGCAGTCCTCTTGGGCCGGTTGGACGGTTTGCGCAAACGCAAGAGTGCGTTCTCCCCGGCCTAAGGACTCTTTCTGGATTTACGACCGCGAGGGCGGGTTATTGAATGCGGATGCGGGTGCGGGCAAGGAAATCGCGGAAGCGCCCGGCGTCATCGCGCTGAGCCTGAATGAGAAGATTCTGGCGATGACGATGGCCTGGGTGATGGAGCGAGGCGGCGATGAGCTCATCTTTCTGGGCGTCGGCTTCAAGACTCAAAGCTTTCGCCTCCAATGCGCAATAGAAGCGGAGGCTGATCTCGTAGGGTTCTCTATTGAGCGTGGGAATGGTCATGGTGGTTTTAATTTCTTCGGTGCGGGCTAAAGTTTTGTGGCACTGTGCCGATAGTACCGATAAGAACTAAGTGCGGCCAGATTACACGCAGGGCTTCCGGAAGTGCGCTAGAACGCCACCAGCGGTTACTGCTGGTAGTTACAGCGGCTCATGGGCCTGAAGGCGCGCGCAACTTGGCCGCGCTGACGACCGTCGTGAACCCGAACCCATCTTCGCGCTACCGTGACGCCGCGAGAATATCTTCTTGTCGCCCTTTCCCTACCCGCGTTGCACTTCACACCGGACGTAGCTCGACGACCCAAGAGGACTTCGGGAAGGTGACTCATTTCGCGACAGTCTCATGGGACCGCCATGAAACTGCCTCGTATCCCGGCGAGTAATCGTGCTCCCGTCCGCAATTGCAGTCGCCTCCAGGTTCGACATGGCAACCGAATCCGCGCCTGGCGGATAAACGGAATACAGGCCAAACACGACTTCCGCGGTCATTGACTTCACCCAGCCAAGACCGGCCCCAGGCAATACCTCCACTTTGTAGTGGAGAATCCAGATCGATGAAATAGTCGTGGCGCCGTGATCTGCCCGGCATGGAAGACAGAGTGCACTGTGTCCGTTGTCTTCACTCGATCCCGCTCTCACGTTTATCGATAATGGGCCAGCTTCAGACAGTCACCTAAACATCCTCACATCGTCGTCGATAACGACTGCAGATCTGTGAACCGAAGTCTCTACTTGGTATTAGTACCTGTATGGGTTGCTCATTCGGGCCGATGCGGAGAAAGAATCGTCCGTCGACGTATCCGACATTTTTTCAATCCGCCCCCTTCGAAGTCTCAGAGTCCGCGGTATTGGGATCGAATCACGTGATGCCAAGTGAGATAGGCAGATCTGGCAGCAGTAGACAGGAGCTTCTACGAAGCAACGCGGCGGGTGGAAAGGGAACGCAACAACAATGTGTCTAACCAGGCTCTTGGTTTTATTTTTTTCCCTGATAGTCTTTGGCGCAGAGGTGGCGGGCGCGCAGCAAGCTCCGGTGCCGGCCCCGGATTCGTCGCCCGAAACCACGGCGCAACTCCTCGAGCAACTCAAGGCGCAGGACGCGCGATTGAAGGAGCTGGAAGCACAAGTTTCTAAATTGAAGGCCGCGCACCCGGCGACGCCAGGCGAAACCCCGGTTGCTACACCTCCTGCTGCAGAGACGGCTCCTGCAGCCACGGCTCCTGCGGACGCCGCGCCCGTCGCAGCTGCGGCTCCCGTTCCGGAAGAAGCTCCCGTAGCCCAGACGGATACCAACATGGGCGGTCACAGCATGTCGATTCCCGGTGGCCCAGTGATAAAGTTCAGAGGGTTCTTCGACTTCAACTTCGGAGTAGGGTCGATCGCCAATCCCCTGGTTTTTCCCATTGTCGACGGTGGATGCGGAACGTGCGGGAACCCGGTCACCATTCCCCATACCACCTTTCAGGCTGGCGAGTTTGATCTGTTCCTTACCTCCAAGCTCTCCGAACGGCTTAATTTTCTGGCGGAGATTGTGCTTGGTCCGGATGACACCAATACTTTCGGACTGGACATCGAACGATATCAGCTCACCTTTAAGGCGAACCGCTATTTTGCCGCGACCGCCGGCCGCTTCCACACTTCCATCGGGTATTACAACACTGCCTACCATCACGGGGTGTGGTTTTCAACCGCGGAGGGCCGGCCCATCATGTATCTGTTCGAAGATAGCGGCGGCATACTGCCGGTACACATGGTCGGTGTGAACTTGACAGGGGCCATTCCGCGGACTGAGAAAATAGGGCTTCACTGGATCGTCGAGGTCGGAAACGGGCTCACTTCCAACACCAACAATCTCGCCATCGAGTCGGTACAGAATTTCGTGTCCGACCGTAACGCCAAAGCTACCAATGTCGCCGCCTATATCAGGCCGGAAGTAGTCCCGGGGCTGCAGATCGGCGGGTCGTGGTACCACGATCGCCTCTATCCCACGGGCGTCGGCGCGGTGACACAAAACATCGAAAGCGCCTACGTCGTCTATTTGACTCCCAATTGGGAATTTCTGAGCGAGGCGGTTTTGCAGAGTAACGATCAAGACGGGTTCGTCAAGCCGTTCCGCAGCCCGATGAGTTATGTCCAGGCCGCCCATAAGTTCGGTATCTACAAGCCATATTTCCGTTATCAATACGTTCGCGACAATCCGAACGACCCTGTGAATCTGCTGGAGGGGACCTATTACGGTCCCTCGGTTGGACTCAGGATCGATTTTGCCGAATATGCTGCGTTCAAATTGCAGTACAACCATCTTTATCAAAGCACTCGTATGGCGGGAAATGGTTTGAACGCGCAAGTTGCCTTCACGTTTTGAAGCAGCTTGACGTTCTTCAAGGGGGGACCCAAACAAAAATGGCAAAGCACGGCTTGCACATCGCGGTGGTTATCTTGATGTTCTGTGGCTGCGCGCGTTCGCAGTGCGTGCCCGGCGGGTTAGCTGTCGTTGTGAACAAAGCAAATCCTGTAGAGAGCCTCTCTATGGCGCAGCTGCGAAAGCTCATCCTGGGCGATGTGCGCGCCTGGCAGAACAATAAGAACGTCGCTCTGATTGCGCGCGACCCTTCTACCAAAGATTTCCAATGCGTTCTCTCCACCATCGTTCGGCTTTCGGTGGCCGAATACCATCGTTACATTATCAGCGCGGAATTTCGCGGTGATGAACCCATGGCCATCCAAACCGTGGACTCCGATGCTGCAGCGGGAAAATACGTCAGCGGGTCCGCGGGCGGTCTCGCCATTGTCGAGGCAAATTCGCTCCCCGCAATCGGTGCCTCTGTAAAAGTTATTCGCATCGAGGGTAAGACGTTGGGTCAACCGGGATACCCGCTCTAGCCGAGTGCACCAGATAAAGGAGCTTGCATGAGACCAACTATCAAGAACAAGTTAGTAGGAGGATTCAGCGCCGTATTGGCTTTGATGGGAGTGGTTGCAGCGATCGGGGTTTACTCGGTTCTCAGCCTGCGCACCAGCGCGCTCGAAACCGCCCGCGTCGGCGACCGGTTGAATTCGATTTCGCTCGAGATCCAGGTACACAATCTGGAGGCCCAGCGCAAAATCAAGAATTATCTGGCCGAATTTAAGCGGCTGGGCGCGGATAAGGCGCGCGAAACCTATCTGGATGAGGCCGAATTCGAAATCCACGAAATTGTGTCGCTGGCCAAGAGAGGGGTACGCATTGCCCCTACCGATGAAAAGCGGGCGAAATTTCAACTGATTTCTGAAGCCGCCGGCAACTATGCGACCGCCCTTGAAACCGTGGCCCACGGGGTCGAGACGAACCTGGCAGATGGCGGAAAAGCTGTCGCCGCCTACGAAGCAGCAGCGCAACACTTAAACGAGTCGGCAGAGGATGGCGAGATGGCCGGGCGCGATGCGAGCCAGTCATCCCAGGAGAATATCGAACGCGTCAGCAAGCGCTCCGTGCCAATGGTTCTTGGCGTCTCTTTGCTGGGACTGGTGATTGCTCTGGTGATGAGCGTTGTTTTGTCCAGAGCCATCCTGCTGCCAGTGGAACACCTGAAGGAAGTAGCAGAAAACGTGAGCATGGGAAATCTGCAAATATCAGTACGCCGCTTTTCCGAGGATGAAATCGGCGATCTGGCCGACTCTTTTACCCGTATGGTGGTCGCGGTCCGATTTTTTCAGATGGAAGCGGAGGCCTCAAAGGCACTGCCGATTCCGGAGTAGAGTGAACAATGAGCGATGTTACCAATAAAGTGTTGGCTTTGAGCAAAACCTACCTTGGACCAGCTGCGGAGCCCTTTCTCGCGCGGCAATGCAAATTGTTTCTTAAAATCGACATGACTGCCCTGGCTTCCAGCCACCTCAAAGAGCTGGCGGGCTGCTACGAACTCGGCGGCCGGGCGATTATGGATCCCGCGAAGGCTACAGAGTTAGCTAAAAAGGTTGCCGCATTGTAGGATTCCGGATCGTCTCACCAGGTTTTTCCTGCCTCAATATCGAAACAGCGACGACATCGTCATGTATTGGCGCCCCCACAATTCCAATCTGTCAACCAGCTTTTCGTCCACCCCTGCCGCGCGGAAGGCTGGTCCAGATTCCCATACTTTGCCACCCGAGATCGCGCGCAGCTCTGCCGGGGGTTCGTAGCTGTCAGGTAGTTGACTCAGGTGAAAGTAGGTCACGAGTGAATAGCGCGTGCACTTCTCCAGCCACGCACTGAGCCATGCCTGTGTAATCGCACGCCGTTCGCCCGCTGCGAGCCCCGCAAAGGTCTCGCTCCAACACGAGCTGATTATCATCCTGGGATCGATCGCCCTGTCGGGCCGCCAACCGCTTGCGTAATCCTGCGGCCCGATGTTCTGGTCAGTCGATTGCGTCGCTGCGACCACCGTGACCAGTACCCTCCCGGGTTCAGGAACACCGCTCCAGCGTTCAAGTTCCCGCTCATGTCCAGCGACATAGACCCAATCGACCGGCCCACGCCCATGGTGCCGGTGCCCACCATTGTTCAGCAACATTTGCAATTCGTACCAGGCATTGTTGAAATACTCATTCGTGAGCCCGCTTCCGGCCATACCATTCGCGCTATCCGGAATGTTGGCCGACGCCGGAGCCGTCTCGGCCGCCACCACATTGTTCCAGACCACATCGCCGCGGTCGGCTTCGAGGCCGTACCGGCGAGAAATTTCCCAAGTCTTTACCAACTGCCACTGCAACGTCGCGTAAAGCGACTGCGTCAACCCGGGCGACCATCGTGCCGAATCACCTATCCTGGGTGGGACCAGGAACCTGGACCTTGCCTTCAGCCACTTAACGAAGAAGGTTTGTGGATCATCCGGAAAGGCCGCTGTGTTACCCGTGGTCAGTGGCCCATACATCCGGTTAAGCTCGCTCCGTGCGAACCTGTCCCCCCACGCATCCAGGGGATGCACCTGCGGGAGCCAGTGGTTCCAATCCGGCATTTGAAGGGCGATGGGAATCTCTCGCAGCTTCAAATCGCCGTCCGGCGCAAACACCGCCACCGGAATCGCTGTGCCGGGGCTTCCTGCGAACAAGCTTTGCAGGGTATCGCTATCCTTCTCTAGTACCCAGTCCAGTCCCGCACCTGCCGCCATGTCAGACGCGGGTCGCTCCTGCATCCCCGGGCCGGGCTGGTACGGAGGATTCCAGGGGCGCCCCGGATGCGGCAAGTCAAGCGACCGGATATAACTCGCAATCTGCTCCCCTTCCCGCTGGGAAAGCCCATGAAACTGGGACCGCGTGACGATGGAGAGGTTTGAATAGTTGAAGTACTTCAGATCCCGGCCGTCGTCAGCATGACAGTCGGCACAATGTGCCCGGATCGACGGTGCCCCGGGCAAGCTGCTCGCTCGCAAGGCCGCGGTCCGCCACAGTCGCTCACCGTCCGCTATTTCCCGCGGCCCGGTCCTTGGTGGGATCCAGCGCTCTGGGTCATCCTCCGCAAATGCATCCGGCGGTAACACGCGCGTGCCGTCCGCCCGCAAGAGATTGAACGCCAGAACGCGAAACCCGCTCACCACTCCGTTCGTTCGATTGAAGCGAAACTCGATACGGTTCGCTCCCTCCACCACTGAACCCGGTGAAATCGGCACGGTCATCTTCAGGGTGGCAAACGCCCCACCAATGCCCCCATAGCTCCTTCCCGGTTCTGTCACGATGGCCGTTACATTGTTCAAAGAAATCCACGGCCCGGTGTCCACCCGAACGCTCGCGAGGTCAGGGTACTCCAGCCCATGTACCTGTAACCATAGCGAACGGACCTGGATAGCTGAGGCCTGGGGCAGGTCGACGCTGACGGCGCCCACGGACCCCTCCGCCCCCATGATCTCGATGGGCAGAGTGATCCGTGTTCTGATGGGTTCTGCCAGGTTGGAGTCGGTCGTGAAAATCAAGCCGCCAAGCGCACAAAGCATCCCTAAGGAACGCAATATGCTTCGCCCACTGGCAGATACTTTCATGCACCTTCCATCGGCCGAATTTCACAGCGCTTAAGAGCAGCTGACCTAAATTCAGCCATAGCTTGATTGAGCGAGCGACGATGCCGATAGATCTCGGGGTGGGAATGGTTATGTGAACGTGTATCGTCTGACCAGTTCTTCTTCGAAATGAAAGACGTTGAGCGGGGGGGGTGACCTCTCGTACTTCCTTCGGGGATCGCCGTATCGGCGTTCCTTTTCGGCCGATCAGACGTTAAATCGAGCCCTGATATAAACCCAAACAACTCTTCACCGGTGGAAATGCACACGCAGAAGAAAGATTGCCCCGCATCTCGCCGGGAAGCGGCGAGATGCGAGGCAACCGTGTTCGGTGGCAAGGACTGTTTTTCCTAGCTGCAGCCGCTGGTAGAACCGCAGCTCATGCATCGGTAACAGCTGCCGTTGCGGACCATGATGGCCCCGCAGGTGTGGCAACTGGGTGCATCCCCCATGTCGAGATATTCCTTCATGGCATCGGCCGCATGAAAGATGGGGCCTCCCTTGCGGGTTTCAGGCGATCCATAGATTCCGCGGTCTTCCATGCTTCCACCGGCACCACCCTGACCAGGAGCGCCGGCTTCGGGGACAATGCCCCCTGCCGGCGACTTGGTTTCGTATCTTACCTCGTAGGCTGAGGGCGGTTCCTCCGCCAGGCCAGGAGCTGCGGGCAGTTGCTGCGTGCCGGCGGCCAGGCCAGTGAACAGGCTCAGTTGATGTCCGGAAAGGAACCGCAACTGCAGCCAGCGGAAGATGTAATCCATGATGGACTTGGCGAAGCCAATCTGTTCGTTGCCAGTCCAGCCGGAAGGCTCAAAGCGAGTGTGGGCGAATTTCTCGCACAGTACCTTAAGCGGAACGCCGTGCTGCAGCGAGAGCGAGACCGCAGTAGCAAAGGAGTCCATCAGCCCGGAAACGGTAGACCCTTCCTTGGCCATCTTGATGAAGATCTCACCCGGTTGCCCGTTGGGATAAAGACCAACCGTGATGTAGCCTTCGTGACCCGCAATCGAGAACTTGTGGGTGAGCGAAGGCCGCTCCTCCGGCAGGCGGTGACGAACAGCACGAGGCGGACCCTGGGTTGCCTCCGGATCTTCGCGCAAGGCAGCGGCCTGACCCAGGGTGACGGCGTTGGCGATCGACGCGGAAAAGGCATTGGCAGCAGTCACCACCGCGTTGGCAGTCACCTCGAGCCGGGCCGAGACCTTATCTTCGAGCACCCGCAAATCGTCGCCGATGGAGGTGGTGTCGCCTTGAGCCATAGCGGCAAGAACACGGCCGGCGGCAGCGCTAACGGCTACATCGGCATTGGTTTCCGCACCGAGCGCGTTCTTGATCACCTTGGCCTTGTTTCCATCCGAAACATTGAGCGGTTGTGCCCCCTTGGACCCATCGCGGTAGACAGCGACCGCCTTGAGGCCCAGACGCCATGCCTCGGTGTAGGCCTGGATAATATCGTCAAGCGTCGCGTCGTGGGGAAGGTTGACGGTCTTCGATATGGCTCCGGAAAGGAACGGCTGAGCGGCGGCCATCATCTTGATATGGCCCGAGGAATGGATGGAACGCGTTCCCTTGCTGGGCTTGAAGCTGCAATCAAACACCGCGAGATGCTCGGGCTTAATGCCGGGCGCACCTTCAATGGTCCCGGTGGAGTCGATGTAGCTGACAATCGAATCGACCTGGGGATTGGTGTAGCCGAGCTTGAACAGCGCCACCGGGACAGTGTTGTTAACGATTTTGATCATTCCGCCGCCGACCAGCTTCTTGTACTTGACCAGCGCAAGATCGGGCTCGATGCCGGTGGTGTCGCAGTCCATCATGAAGCCGATGGTGCCGGTGGGAGCAAGCACGGTGACCTGCGAATTGCGGTAACCGTGTTGTTCGCCGTGAGCGAGGGCCTGGTCCCAGCAATCCTTGCTCGCCGCGATGAGTGCGGCAAGCTGAGGCGTGGTGAAGGGCTCCGTCGAGTTGGCGTGGCCGATTTTGTTCACTTCCGCCCGGTGCATGCGGATGACGTCCAAGAAGGGCTCACGGTTGACGTAGAAGCCGGGGCATGCGCCTCCCCGCTGCGCCAGGCCCCCGTCGGCGTACTGAGCCTGCTGGCAAAGCGCGGTGGCGGAGACCAGCGCTGGAGCCTTCTCGGCCAGCACGGAGGACTGCAAATAGGACTGGCCGCACATGATGGCGGTGAGCGCCGCAGCGAAATCTCTGCCCGCGTCGCTGTCATAGGGAAGGCCCATAGCCATGAGCAGGGCGCCCAGGTTGGCATAGCCCAACCCCAACGGCCGATAGTCGTGGGAGTTGCGCACGATCGATTCGGTCGGGTAGCCGGCGTTGTCCACCAAAATGTCCATGGCGGTGATCATGATGTCGATGGCATGGCGATAAGCCTCCACGTCAAAGGCGGCCGCCGGGGTGATGAACTTGAGCAGGTTGAAACTCGCCAGGTTGCACGCCGAGTCATCCAGGAACATGTACTCGGAGCAAGGGTTCGAGGCATTGATGCGGCCCGAATTCTTCGACGTATGCCACCGGTTGATGGTGGTGTCGTACTGCATGCCGGGGTCGCCGCACTGCCAGGTTGCTTCGGCGATCTTGCGCATCAGGTCGCGAGCCTTGAAGACCCTGGCCGGTTCGCCACCCTTGACCTTGCGGGTGGTAAAGTCCTGGTCGCGCTCGACCGCACGCATGAATTCATCGTTCACGCGCACGGAGTTGTTGGCATTCTGGAAAAAGATCGAGCTATAGGCTTCTGAGTCTGGACCGGAGCCATCATAGCCGGCCTGCATCAGCGTCCAGGCTTTGAGCTCTTCCTTGGCCTTGCACTCGATGAAGTCTTCAATGTCAGGGTGGTCGACGTTCAGAATGACCATCTTGGCGGCACGGCGGGTCTTACCGCCGGACTTGATGACGCCGGCAAAGGCGTCGAACCCGCGCATGAAGCTCAGCGGCCCGCTGGCGGTACCGCCGCCGGAGAGCGTTTCCATCGATCCGCGAATGCTGGAAAGGTTGGTGCCCGTGCCCGATCCCCACTTGAAGAGCATGCCCTCGGTTTTGGCCAAGGTCAGGATGGAATCGAGCGAATCGTCCACCGAGTTGATAAAGCAAGCCGAGCACTGCGGATTACGATAGCCGGTGGCGGAGAACTCAACCGCGCAGGTGTGGGAATTCCAATGCCAGTTCTGAGCATCGGAATTGGGCTCCAGCCGCTCGCAGCCGACGTTGAACCAGACCGGCGAGTTGAAGGCTACTTTCTGCGTCAGCAGCAGGTGGACCAACTCGTCATGGAAGACGGCCGCGTCTTCCGGGGTGGCAAAATATCCTCCCGCGATCCCCCAATCGCGGACGGTTTCTGCCACCCGGGCGACTAATTGGCGCACACCGGTTTCGCGCGCGCCAAACTCACCTTCTGGAGTCCCTACATGACCGTGCAGGTACTTGGAAGCGACGATGTTGGTGGCAGTCATCGACCAATCCGCGGGGACCTCGACGTCTTTTTGCTCGAAAATCGTCCCCCCGGTGGCGTCGGTGATCGAAGCGGTGCGGCGTTCCCACGCAACCTCGCTATAAGGTGAAATGCCCGGCTTCGAGAAGAGGCGGGTGCAGCGTACACCGGTGGTCGGTTCAGACTTTGGCACGGAGTGGCTATAGTGGGCGGCCCAGCCGTTTGTGGCGGCGGAAGTAGCGGAATTGGTGGCCTCGGCCATAATTCTCCTCACAGTTTTTAAAGAATGACAGAAAAGCCGCCCCCGGGCGCTCGTACCTGACGCCTTGCAACTGGAGGTAAAACCGGCCTTCCTGGAAATACTGACCAACCAGGCTTTGGCGACAAAACACCCCAAACCACGGGGAACGGTTAGATCAAAGTAAAGCCGTGAGATGCGAAAGTACCGCTCTCCATGGCGTGTGTCAAGCCAGAACCACTACATCTAGTAGTTTATATGCATATCCCTCCACTCGCATTCCCGAAGTCGAACAAACGGCTGTGGAGAACGCTGGAAGGCCAATCTGGGAGCGGCTTTTGGGGCCTTTGAATCTCATTCACTTTGCTGAGCCGGGCCAAACCCGACGTGGAACACCCAAAGCATCGTGGTCACACACCAAAACGCCTGAAATCAGGCTACGCCCGGGAGGGGGATCAAACAAGGCGGCGGCGAGGTGCATCGGAGGGAAGAACTGTGGAATCCGTGGATAAGAGGGAACGTTTCCATGGCAAAGAGGCTTCGCGGACGGGACAAATCAGGCGCAAGCATGCCGGAGCCACCTGTGTGGCCTCGTGTCACGGCTACTTGATTTCAGCTACGTCGTCGCCGTCTTGCCCTTGATCAGACGGTAGAGGGCCAGCAGCACGATGGCGCCTAGCAGCGACATAATGAAGCCGGCGCGCTGACCCTCTCTGTACAAGCCCACGTGACTACCAATAAAAGTAGCCAGCAAGGCGCCGGCGATCCCGATCAACATGGTGATGAAGATACCGCCGGGGTCTTTTCCCGGCATGATGAACTTCGCCAGCGCCCCAACGATAAGGCCAATGATTGCTTCCCACAACAGGTTGAACATGACTACCTCCTGGCTTGCCTGGAAGACTGCAATGAGGCCCGTTGCAACTAAAAAAGCTGAAGAGGAAAGCGCAGCAATCACAACCGGCACAGCCCCGCGCAAGCGTCTTGCACGCGGCCGGCCCGGGATCCCGGTCTTAACCCTGTCTTACTTCTCCTTCGACAGGTTCCTGGGTGACTTCCTGTTCAGGGTCCGCAACAACTTGGCTGCGGAGGGTGGGGCCGGAACTGCCTTGTCGAAAACAATTGCCTCGGCAGTTACATCCTTGTCGTAAAGCTTCTTGTTGCCGTCGTTGTCAGGACGCAAAGTGGAACCCGACAGGGAGACCCCGGCGAAAAGTCCACGTGCGCGCGAGTAGGAAAGAATCTGCGCCCGCATGGTTACGTCCGTCTCAGCGGAGGCATTGCGGCCAACTGGACCGGCGGCCGCGGAAGCGTCGCCTCCGATCTTGACCTTGCTCTTAAGAATGTTGGCGGCCGAGGTCGGGCTCATGAGCAGGAGGACGAAATCGGTAGCCTGACCACCCAATTGCAATCCGAAGCTCGCGCCTTCAAGAGCCATCATCGAGGGCGCACTCCAGGGACCGCGAAAGTGCCTGCCACTGCGGCAGGTCAACACGCCGCGGCCGTAGCTGCCTCCAACAATAAAGGCGGCCTTAAGTACGGAAGGCAAAACCACCACGCAATCCGCTTTGTCGATCACGCTCTGCGGAATGTCGTCGGGAACGTTCATGATCTCGGAAATTACAGTACCCGCGGCCATGACGCGATCCGCTTCCTTGTCCTGCCCAAAAGCGGGCAGAACCATCAGGCCCATGAGGCTTAGCGCCACTACTGTTCTTTTCATGATCTCTCCTTGAGATATCTCGACACCATTGCAGCAATACAACATTGCCTGCGGCTGAGCCGGAAACGAATCCGGAGTAACTCCTCCGGTAACCGCTGAGCATACTATACAAGTTCACCATGAGAATCAATCGTGGTTAGATTCAGCGCCGGTAAACGACGCCGCCCTTCATCACGAAGGAAACGTGCTCAAGCACCCGGATGTCGTCGACTGGATTGCCCGGTACGGCGATGATGTCGGCATGGTAGCCGGCCTTGAGGGCGCCGATTTCGTGTTCCCAATCGAGCAACCGCGCGCCATCGAGCAAATCAGCTTTTAGCACGTCAAGCGGCTTCATTCCGTATTGCACCATGAGCTCAAACTCACGCGCCTGGGTGCCATGGGGAAAGGGTCCCACATCTGAGCCCACCGCCATGGGTACACCGCGCTCCAACTGGCGGCGAAACTCCTGCGCGTGATAATCGAGGAGTTGGTGCTCTCGCGCCGCCCCCTCCGGCGAGCTGGCGTGGGCGGCAAAGTATTCCTGGATGGTAAAGGTCGGGACGGCGTAGATCTGCTTTTCGCGCATCAGGCGCATGGTCTCGTCGCTCAACTGATCAGCGTGGTCAATCGAGGCCACTCCGGCCTGGGCGGAATACAGGGCGCCCGGCTCACCTTCACAGTGCACGGCAATTCGCGTCTGCAGGCGGGCAGCTTCGGCGACGGCCTGGGCCAACTGCGGCTCCGAATACTGGACAACGGAATGAAACTGGCCGTCCTTAAAGAAGTCGCGGCCGGTCTCGTAAATCTTGATAAAGTCTGCCCCGTCCTTGATCTGCTGGCGAATCACGGCCACCAGTTCATCGCCGGTATTGGCGTAGGTGGCGTTCGGGAGCACGTGCTGTTCGGGATTGAAGTGGAGGGCGTCCTCGTGGCCACCCAGAATGTTGATGGCATTGCCACTAACGCGCATGCGCGGCCCCGGGATCTGGCCCTGGTCAATGGCATCGCGGACCGCGGAGTCTGCCGGGCCCGCGCCTTCGGTACCCATATCCCGCTCGGCCGTAAAACCGGCAAGCAGGTCGGCCTTGGCGGCCAACGTGGCCATGATCACCCGCTGGGGTACGGACTCGGTCACGGTTTGAAGATCTTCCGCTCCGGGGTGGAGGAAGAGATGTACGTGAGCGTCGATCAAGCCGGGCATCAACGTGGTGTCACCGAGATCGATCGTTTCCGCTCCTGAGGGGTGGGCGACCGAGGAGCCCGAAGCCGTGATCTTCCCACTTTCAACCAAAACCTCACCGGGGGTAAGGATGCGGCCAGCTTCAATATCCAGCAGTCGCGCGGCATGGAGAACGACGGGGTGGGTTGCCGGTGCAGTCTGCGCCAACGCGCAGGACCCGGACGCGATGCCGGCGGTGACCCCAAGCAAGAGAATAGGAAGGTGTCGGATGGCCAAGATGGTTTGCAGAATAGCAGCAGATCCAATTCCGTGCGCTGGATCGTATTACTATTGGGTCAAACTATGCGGTTGCGCAGAAAGGTCCGCGACGTCACGTATAACTTCGACGATCTGCGTGACCTGTTGGCCAAAGCCAGCCCTTACCGCTCCGGAGATGCGTTGGCGGGAATTGCCGCGGAGAGCGCGGAACAGCGTGCCGCTGCACAAATGACGCTGGCCGACCTGCCTCTGCGCGCCTTTCTGCAACACGCCTTGGTGCCCTACGAAAACGACGAAGTAACCCGGCTGATTGTCGATAGTCACAATCCGGTTGCTTTCAACCCAGTGGCCACTCTCACCGTGGGAGATCTTCGCGATTGGCTCCTTTCCGATGCCGCCACCGGGGAGGTGCTTTCGGCGTTAGGACCAGGTTTGACGCCAGAGATGGTCGCGGCTGTGAGCAAGCTCATGCGGGTCCAGGACCTGGTGACGGTGGCGCGCAAAATACGAGTGGTCACCCGGTTCAGGACCACGGTTGGGCTCCAGGGCAGGCTTTCCACCCGCCTGCAGCCAAACCACCCCGTGGACGACCCCGCAGGCATTGCTGCGTCCATGGTCGATGGGCTCCTGCTCGGTTCCGGAGATGCGGTGATCGGGATCAACCCCGCCTCGGACAATGTGAGCACGGTGCAGACACTGCTGAGTTTGATCGACCATGTGCGGCAGAAGTATGCGATTCCGATACAGAGCTGCGTGCTGGCTCATGTTTCCACTCTTATGGCTGCGCTCGAACAGGGTGCGCCGGTGGACCTGGTTTTTCAATCAATCGCCGGCACGGAAGCCGCCAACCATTCTTTCGGAGTGAACCTGGCGCTATTGGATGAAGCCTATGCGGCGGCCAGGGCGTTGAAGCGCGGGGCGGTTTTCAAGCCGGAGCAAAGCGGCGGCAGACCCGCCCTTGGCGATAACGTAATGTATTTCGAAACCGGCCAGGGCAGCGCCCTCTCCGCAGACGCCCATCATGGGGTTGACCAGCAAACCTGTGAGGCACGAGCTTACGCCGTTGCCAGGCGTTACCGGCCGATGCTGGTCAATACGGTGGTGGGCTTTATCGGGCCGGAGTATTTGTACGATGGCAAACAGATCATTCGGGCCGGACTGGAAGACCATTTTTGCGGCAAGTTGCTCGGCCTGCCCATGGGGTGTGACGTTTGTTACACCAATCATGCCGAAGCCGACCAGGATGACATGGACGTGTTGCTCACACTGCTCGGCGCCGCGGGCGTGAACTACATTATGGGCGTGCCTGGGGCCGATGATGTGATGCTCCACTACCAGAGCACCTCGTTTCACGACGCGCTGTACCTGCGGCGGGTATTAGGCCTGAGGCCGGCGCCGGAGTTTGAGGCGTGGCTGCACAGCGATGAGCGATTGCGGTTGAATGTCCCGGCGTTTCTCGCATAATTCGATGTTTCTTAAACGGGATCAAAAGACGAACCAGGTTCAGCCGGTTTTCGACCTGACCCTGACGGAAATGTCCCACGCAGCGCGAGAGGCGTTGCGCAGCTATACCCCCGCGCGGATCGGCCTCGAACGCGCCGGGGTGAGCCTGGCGACACGCCCTTTGCTCGATTTTCAGCTGGCGCATGCGCGGGCGCGGGATGCGGTGCATGCGGCCGTCGACGTGCGTATGC
This sequence comes from uncultured Acidobacteriaceae bacterium, assembly GCA_963838445.1. Taxonomy (GTDB): domain Bacteria; phylum Acidobacteriota; class Terriglobia; order Terriglobales; family Acidobacteriaceae; genus PALSA-350. Next base: position 10,759 of record CAWIRT010000057.1, on the reverse strand, counting down.
TGTGCGATGAACTCCGCCGCAGTGGACTGCCGGCGCTGGCGCTGGAAAGCAAGGCTGGGGACCGAAACACCTACCTCACGCGGCCGGACCTGGGCCGATCGTTGAGCGAAGATTCGGCCGCGTTGTTAACCCCGGGAGAATACGATGCTGTCTTCGTGGTTGCGGATGGACTCTCGGCCCTGGCCGTCGAGCGGCATGCGCTGCGATTGATACGAACGGTTTTGCCTTTGATCGCGGGTTGGCGGCTGGCGCCGGTGTGCGTGGTGGAGCAGGGCCGCGTCGCCGTGGGGGACGCGATTGGTGAGGCGCTCCGTGCGCCCTTGGCCGTAGTGCTGATTGGGGAGCGGCCGGGACTGAGCTCCCCTGACTCTCTCGGTGTTTACCTTACCTGGGAGCCCCGACCCGGGCGTAAAGACGCGGAACGCAATTGCATCTCAAACATCCGGGAAGAGGGGTTGAGCTACGCCGCCGCGGCAGCCCGCTTGCACTACTACATGCAAGAATCGTCGCGGCGGCACATGACCGGCCTAGGCCTCAAAGACCCGGTTGAAGATCTTGCCAGGTTGCTGTAGTTGAGGTGGCAGCGCTTTCCTTCCGGAAGGGTACGGGCTTCAGCCCGTACATACACTGAAACAAACAATGGGCTTTTAGCCCCTGAGGGCAGCGGTCTCCCCCAAATGTCGCGTGGCACCGCTGAACAGGCTGCGGAAAAACTCGGTTTTAGGGTAAGCCGGGGATTTATCGTCGGCGCAAAGCGAATTACCTTCAGAGTCATCCATCATTCAGCCCGGGTGGGCAGGCTTGACCAAAGATAGGTTCGAAAGAAGGTCAGCGTACGTTGGTTGGCAGACTCTGTCGCTTTGCTGCTAAAGACGTGGCCCTCGTCGGGATAAAGGCCGGCTTCGCAGGTGAAGTCTTTGAGCTCGCAGAGGCGGACTAGCTGGCGGGCGTTGACGATTGGGACCTGCTTATCCTGTTCGCCGTGAAGGATGAGAAGAGGCGCCAGGTTTTGCACCTGGGAAAAAAATTGGTTGGGGAGCAAGCCGGACCATTCGGCGATGGCGTCGACGCCCATCTTACGGGAACCGGCAAGCAGTGCGACCGAGGCTCCCAAGCCCTGTCCAATGAGCGCAATTTTCCTGTTCCTCGCCACCGGCCGAGAGCGTAGTTCGGCGACGATATCCTGGACCGCCTGGGCCCAACGGCGATAATTTGCGGCGGTGAGCTCGACCGTGGGCGTAACCGACAAATAGTCGGCCAGCAGGACACGGAAACCGTGCTCGGAGAAGAACCGGGCCTGCGTCCGGCCAAGAGCGAGATCCGAAGGACCCAAACCACGCAAATAGATAATCGTGGCAGTGGCGTCATGAGCGTCATAAACCGCGCACGATACCGCTTTGCCATGGCTCATGAAGGTTGCGTACTCAACCGGCAGCGTCTGGGCGTGGAGCACAGCGGCGGCCAAACACAAAAACGTCCACGCAACCAGCCGCGGGAATGGCATCTAGAGCACCTTCAGGACGACCAGGGAAAGGTCGTCATTTTGTTCGGCGCCGGCAGTAAACCGGTCGGTGGACTCCACGACTGCGGTAACGATTTCCTGTGCCGTGCGGTGAGCGTTCTTTCTGGCTGCCGCGATCAGACGGTCCTCTCCCCATTCCTCGTAGCCGCTGGTCATGGCTTCGCTAATTCCATCGGTGTAGGCGATGAGGGCGTCGTAAGGTTGCAGCTGCAGCTGGCCCTGCTCATATTGAACGTCGGTGAAGATGCCCAGCACCGGACCGCCGGTTTCCAGACGTTGCACCATGCACGGATCCTCCGAGCTGCAGAAACTATCCTGCCCCGGTGCCGTAGGACGCAAGAGTACGGGCGCGTTGTGCCCGGCGTTCACGTAATCCAGGGTGCGCGTAGAAGGATCGTATTCACCGAAAAAAAAAGTGACAAAGCGATTGCTGGTGGAGGAATCGTAAATGATGCGGTTGAGGCCCTCAATAATCCTGGCAAGGCTGAGCGTGCCGCTGAAAGTGAGGCCATGCAGAGCGGCACGGATCGAGGCCATCAACAGGGCGGAAGAAATGCCTTTGCCAGAGACGTCGCCAATGGCCACACCCAGGCGTCCGTTTTCGAGGGCAATAAAGTCGTAATAGTCCCCGCCCACCTCCTGCGCGGTGCGGCTGTAGCCGGCGAAGTCAATGCCCTTGATCAAGGGATAGATCTGCGGCAACAGGCGCTCCTGCACCTGGCGGGCGATCTCGATTTCACGATCAATGCGTTGGCGTTGGGCTGACTCCTGGGCCAGGTGGTGCACCAGCGCACTGTTTTCGATGGCCAGGCCGGTTTGCAAAGCCACCGACGAAAGCAACCGCCGATCGGAGCGAGAATATGGCTCTTCACTGAGCTTGGGCCCCAAAGCCATGACCCCTATGAGACTGGCCCGGCCCGGCAACGGCAGTAGCAACTCAGCCTTCAGCCGGTCGAGAACCGCGACCTCGGCCGGGGCCGCCAGCGCCAGCCAGGGGTCGGGATGCTCGCGGTAGACCCGCTTGGGACCGCGATCTATGGCCAGAGCGCGCATGGTGGAGGAGTTTTCCGGCAGGGAAACATCCATCCCATCCGGAATCCCCTGGGCAAACTGCAGTTGGAAGAGCTTCCCCTGGCGCAAAAGGAAAGAGATGCGTTCCACATGCAAGGTCTGGCTTATGCGCTCGGTGATCGTCTGCAACAAAGGCTCGGTTTCGGTGAAGGTCCGCGCCTGTTCGGAAAGGTCTACCAATATCTGGTCAACGGAATACGCCTCGCGGAAAAAGCGCCGGTCAATCCAAAGGGAGAGCGGCCGTGCGATGCGAAAACGCAGAAATAGTGCGACCACTACAAATACCGCCGGGGCGATGAGTTGAACGACGCGGCCGGAGGTGTGCGCGAAATGAAAGATCCGGAAGGCTAGAAAGGTAAAGACGATCACCTGCAGCACCCATAGCGTGCCGCGAGCGAAGGCGTACCGGGTGCCCTGGCGAAGGATGATGCGCAGATCGAGGGCGCGCTGCACGATGACGGTGTAGGCCAGAGAAAGGGGAAAGAATGTGAACAGAACCCCCACTGTTAGGAGGGCCCAGGAAGGCACCACCTCCATGACCGTCTGCTCCGAAAGGGTGGTGGTTACCAGCAGGACGAGCAACGGACCAAGCCCGAGCAGCGAACCAGCGGCGACCACCCCCAGCCGCCGGCGGGCATCCGGCGCGGGAGCGGGAACGGCGAAGAGTTTGCCGACGATGGCGGCAATGAAGATGCACAGAGAAATCGCCTCAAAGAAGCTTGTCGCCAGCGTCAGGGGATCGGTTGCGGAAAGGTAGGGTTGGACAGCGCGGACGTGGTAAAGCCGGCCGTACTCGAGACCGAATTGGGCGGGGGCGATCGCGAGCTGGGGACCAATGATCAGCCACTTGATCCATGGGTGGCGCATGTCGGTACGGGAGCGGACGGGAAAATGGATGCTGAACAGGATGAGCGAGATGAACATCCACTGGAAGGCGAACAGTTGCCAGAAGATGGTGAAGGGCGCCAGGAAGCCGGGGAAATATCCGGTTCGGCCGATGAACGCGGGAACCACATTCATGATGCCCAGCAGAAACCAGGCATTCCACTCCAGCGGCCTGGCCAGCACGACCCAATAGCCCAGCAACAGGCAGAATGCCGGAAAGACGAGCACCAATACGATGTTGATCAGCCAGCCGGAGAAGTTGGGAGGCTTGGCGCGCCGCGCCATCAGCTGCACTTGCGCCGTATGCATCCCACCCAATCGATTGCGATAAACGATGGAGAGCGTGTCTCCCGGCCGTGCGTTAAAGGTCTGGCCAATCAGACCGGCCATTCCCGTGAACGGAACTCCGTTGACGGAAATCACGTCATCTTCGGCTTGCATGCCCGCGCGTTTCGACTCAGGCAACACCGGGAACCGGGCGTAGCGGGAGTAGTCGAGGGGCGGCCGCGCGCGGTTGGGATTGAGAAAGTTGTCGAAGATCGCAGCCGTACTGGCCGCATAAAACAGCGTCGAACCCACAACCAAGATGGCCAGCAACAGGTACGGAAGTTTGGTGAAGTTCGTTTGCATGGACCCGTCAGGCGGCATGGTAGCAGACCGAAGGTTGACATCGGGTAGAGACGCGGTTAGCTTTTTAATAGATATGCAGGTCCGCACCCACCATCATCGTCATCATCATCACGTGACGAGCGTGTCGGCGGACGGTTCCGGCCAGCATTAAGAGGCCGGGAAACCAGGATCAGGAAAAGCCCGCCGGCGCGCAATGCGCGAGCGGGCTTTTTTTTCGTTTGCTTAAAGAAAACGTAAAAGGGAGAGGTCTGGCGATGACCGAAGCAGTGAAACTCGATTTTGCAAAGATGGATGGCCTGCTGCCTGCAATCGTGCAGGACGCGGTAAGCGGCGAGGTACTGATGGTGGGCTTTCTGAACGACGCAAGTTACGCCAAAACGCTGGAAACAGGCTTTGTGACATTTTGGAGCCGAACGCGGCAAAAACTATGGATGAAGGGCGAAACCAGCGGAAACCGGTTGAGGGTTGTGTCGGCTGCGACCGACTGCGATCAGGATACGGTGCTTTTTCGCGTGATTATCGAAGGTGACGGGCTGGTCTGCCACCAGGGAACCGTGAGCTGCTTCACCAATGCCATCGAAGTGCCCGCGGCGGCCAAAATGGAGGCAGCCAATGGGAGCCGGTAAGTTGAAGCTCGGCATTCCCAAGGGAAGCCTGCAGGACGCGACCATTGAGCTGTTTGAAAACGCCGGGTGGCACATTTATGCCAACGGCCGTTCCTATTTCCCGGGCATCGACGATAGCGAAATCGAGTGCATGCTGATTCGCGCCCAGGAGATGGCAAGGTATGTGGAGAAGGGCGTTCTGGACGCGGGCCTCACCGGTATCGATTGGGTGGTCGAGAGCGGGCTCGATGTAGTCAGCGTTACTTCGCTGACGTATTCCAAGGCAACCCGGACCAAGGTGCGCTGGGTGCTGGCGGTGCCGGAAGACTCTCCTTTCCAGAGGGCCGAAGAGCTAAGCGGAAAAGTGATAGCCACTGAATTGGTGGAGGTCACCAAGAATTACTTCGCCGGTAAAAATGTTCCTGTGAAAGTGGAATTCAGTTGGGGGGCGACGGAAGTGAAGCCACCCATGCTGGCCGATGCAATTGTGGAAGTGACCGAGACGGGCAGTTCCCTAAGGGCCAACCGCTTGCGCATCATCGATACGGTGATGGAAAGCGAAACCCATTTGATTGCCAACCGAGCCGCTTACAGCGATCCCTGGAAGAAGCAGAAGATCGACAACATCTCGCTCATGCTCAATGGGGCAATTGCGGCAAAAGGCCGGGTGGGACTGATGATGAACGTGCAGAAGAAAAACCTGGACCAGGTGCTGGCGATGCTGCCCGCGCTGGATTCGCCGACTATCTCCACATTGAGCGATGCCGGGTGGGCAGCCTTGAATACGGTGCTGGAAGAAAGCGTGCTGCGCGACGTAATTCCCAAACTCAAGAGCGCGGGTGCCACCGGCATCGTCGAGTATCCGCTTAACAAGATTGTTTTCTAGTGCGCCAGTAGCGAAGAAGGCGTGGGTGATGAGTGAAAACCGCAGATCGAGGAGCGTCAGCATGAGGCTGGTAAGAACACAGGGCCGCGGCGGTAAGGAAACGCTGCGGGCCCTGAGTGAACTGGAACTGCGGGGCGCCCGGAATACGGCGCGCGCCATGCCCGTGGTCCAGCGCATAGTGGCCGATGTGCGCAAAAGCGGGGACAAAGCGCTTCGCCGTTACGCGGCGAAGCTGGACGGCCTTGCGCCGCAACAGCCTCTGGAAATAAGCCGCGCCGAGATGGAGCAGGCCTGGCAGGCGACACCCAAGCCGCTGCAGGCGGCGATGCAAACCGCGGCCGGCAATATCCGGCGATTCGCCGCCAGGCAGATGCCCAAACAGTGGAGTGCGACTGTGGCCGGGCTCACTACCGGGCAACGGATCCGGGCACTGGGCGCGGTGGGGTGTTACGTGCCCAGCGGCCGCTACCCGTTGCCTTCCACGCTCCTGATGACGGCGATTCCGGCGCAGGTGGCCGGAGTGGAGCGAATCGTGGTGGTGTCACCGAAACCAGCCATGGAGACCCTGGCCGCCGCGTTCATGCTCGGCATAAGCGACTTCTACCGTGTCGGTGGAGCCCAGGCGATCGCGGCGCTCGCCTTCGGCACGGAAAGCATTCGCCGCGTGGACAAGATCGTGGGTCCGGGCAACTGGTATGTGACTGCGGCCAAGAAAATGGTGGCCTTTGATTGTGCCATCGACATGCTGGCAGGACCGACGGAGATTGTCGTGACCAGTGAAAGCGGCGACGCGGCCGGTATCGCCGCAGACCTGGTGGCCCAGGCGGAGCATGATCCTGAAGCCCTGGCCATTCTGGTCACTACCAATTCTTTGCTGGCCCGCGAAGTAGTCAAAGAGGTTACGCAGCGGGTCAAGACCAATTCCATTGCCAGGCAGGCGATCGAGCGCAATGGCCTGGCAGTCGTCGCGAGTTCTGTCGATGAAGCCCGCGCGATCACCAACCGGCTGGCCCCGGAGCATTTGACCATCGACGCCCGCGAAGACCTCGATTGGGTTCGCAACGCAGGGTCGGTATTTATTGGCAAGTACTCGCCCCAGCCTATGGGCGACTACGTCTCTGGTCCCAACCACACCCTGCCAACTGGTGGCGTTGCGCAGGTGCGGGGCGGGCTAAGCGTGATGGACTTTTTGAAGGTGATCACGGTTCAGGAATACACCCTCGCCGGGTTACAAAGGCTGGGACCGGCCGCCATCACTCTGGCCAATGCAGAAGGCTTACACGGCCACGCTGAGGCGGTGCGAGCAAGGGGGATCGATGGCTGAGACAGTGTTGCAGCAAACACCGGCGCCGCGGGCAGCGGTGCAGAGGATGCATGCCTATCACCCACCGCTCAGCGGACGGCAAGGGCTGCGCCTGGACTTTAACGAAAACACCGTCGCTTGCTCCCCTCGGGTGCTGGAAGCGTTGGGCAGGATCGCTGCTTCGGATCTGGCCAAGTATCCTGAGCGAGGCCAGGTGGAAGCCAGGGTCGCCCAACACCTGGGGCTTGCGCCCCGCCAGGTACTGCTGACAAATGGGGTAGACGAGGCGATCCACGTGCTTTGCCAGACCTATCTGGATCGCGGAGACGAATTTCTTTTTCCCACCCCGACCTACTCCATGTATGAAGTCTACGGTTCCTGCACCGATGCCTCCGTCAAGACCGTACCTTCCGATGCGGATTTTGCCTTCCCGGTGGAGGCTCTGTTGGCGGCGATCACGCCACAAACCAGGCTGATCGCGATTGCCAGCCCCAATAGCCCTACCGGCACTGTGGCCAGCCGGCAGCAGATTCTGCAGATTCTCCATCGTGCTCCGCACGCGGTGGTGCTGGTGGATGAGGCGTACTACCACTTCTGCGGCCAGACTGTGATGGACCTGGTGGGGCAGGTGCCCAATCTGATCGTGGCCCGCACCTTTTCCAAAGCCTATGGACTCGCCGGGCTGCGACTGGGGATGCTTGCCGCCCCGGTAGGCATGCAGCAGTGGCTGCGGACGGTTATTTCCCCCTACAGCGTGAACTCGCTGGCCCTGGCCTGCTTGCCGGCGGCACTGGACGATGAGCAGTATCTGCAATGGTATGTCGGTGAAGTGAAGGCAGCACGCACGGAGATGGTGGAGAGCCTGCGCCAGCTTGGCGTTCCCCAATGGCCCAGCCAGGCTAACTTTATCCTGGTGAAGATCGGGCCCAGGCACGCCGAATTTGTGCAAGCGATGCAGCGCCGCGGCATCCTGACGCGGGACCGGTCGAAAGACCAGGGCTGCGCGGGGTGTGTTCGCTTGACCGTGGGGACACGAGATCAAATGAGGCAGGCCGTGGCCGCGATGGCGGAAGCACTGAACGAGATCGGGTGGGAGAAAGCATGAAGGCAAAGCAGAAAGCTGTCTCGAAGAAAAAGCGCCAAGCCACCATCGATCGCAAAACGACTGAGACCAGGATTTCGCTGAAATTGGTGGTGGAAGGCAGCGGGCGCTACAAGGTCAAGACGGGCATTCGCTTCTTCGACCACATGCTGGAGCTGTTCACCCGCCACGGGGCCTTTGATTTGGAGCTCGCCTGCGATGGCGACCTGGATGTCGACCAGCACCACACCGTGGAAGACGTCGGCATTGCCTTGGGCGAGGCCTTCGACCAGGCTCTGGGTGACAAGAAGGGTATCCTGCGCGCGGGCTACTTCCTGATGCCGATGGATGACACCCTGGGCGTCGCGGCCGTCGACCTGAGCGGACGGGTGTCCTGCGTGGTCAAGACCAAGGTGAAGAAGCGCCTGGTTGGCGATCTGCAAAGCGAGCTGGTGGAGGATTTTTTCGAAGGCTTCGCGCGCGGGGCGCGGGCCAACGTGCACATCTCCACCATGTACGGCCGATCCAATCATCACAAGATCGAGGCCCTGTTCAAAGCGTTCGCGCGGGCGCTACGCGTGGCCTGCTCCCGGGATAAGCAATTAGGCGAGATGTTGCCCAGCACCAAGGGATTGCTGTGATACCCGTTACCGTCATCGACTACCGGGCCGGCAACTTGACTTCGGTCGTCAAGGCATTGCGCTATCTGGACGCCGAAGTCACGGTAACGGATCGTCCGGAAGGCGTAAACGCAGCCAGCCGGGTGATCCTGCCGGGTGTGGGTCATTTCGCGGCTACGCGCCGGCTGGACGAGACCGGGATCACTCCGGCCGTGCGCGGGGCGATCGCCCGGGGGGTGCCGTTCCTGGGGATTTGCGTGGGCATGCAGTGGCTTTTGACCGGCAGCCGGGAGGCGCCGGAACAACCGGGACTGGGACATTTTGAGGGATGGTGCGAGCGCTTTCCCGAGGGAAACGAAAAGGTTCCACACGTGGGCTGGGACCATATTCAGACCCGCACCTCATCACCCACGCGACTCTTCGCCGGCGTAGAGCAGAACGAATTTGTCTATTACACCCACTCGTATTACGTTCCCACCACCATCCTCCGAAACGGGTCCGGCCAGAATGAGGTTGAGAACCCGGTGGCGGCCGGCACCAGCTACATCAAGATGTTCGCGGCGGCGCTGGAGCACCAGAACGTGATGGGAGTGCAGTTTCACCCGGAGAAATCGAGCGCCCCCGGGCTCAGGATTCTGAAAAATTTTCTGGAGTTTCGATGTTAACCAAGCGGATCATCGCCTGCCTGGATGTCCGCAGCGGGCGGGTGGTGAAGGGGGTACAGTTCGTAGACCTGGTGGATGCGGGAGATCCGGCGGAGCTGGCCAGGCGGCACGCGGCCGCCGGCGCTGATGAGATCGTCTTGCTCGACATTACGGCCACCCACGAGGGCCGCGGCACTTTATTGGAAACGGTCCGGCGAACAGCAAAGGAGCTCTTCATCCCCTTCACGGTGGGCGGCGGTATAAGATCAGCGGATGAGGCGGCGGCTGTCTTCGATGCCGGCGCGGACAAAGTGAGTGTCAACTCGGCAGCGATCGCCGATCCCAACCTGATTGACGCAATCGGGAGAAGCTTTGGCGCCCAGGCGGTGATTGTGGCCATCGACGCCAGGCGAGCGCGGAACGAAGATTGCGCCGACCCGGTGGGCGAAGCGGAGGTCTTTGTAAGCGGCGGGCGCACCCGTACCAGACGGAAAGTGATCGAATGGGCACGGGAAGCAGAAGAGCGAGGAGCGGGCGAGATTCTATTGACCTCGATGGACGCCGACGGCACCCGCGCAGGATTTGATTGCGAGCTGACTGCCCGGGTCAGTGAAGCGGTGGAGATACCCGTGATTGCTTCCGGGGGCGCCGGGACGGCGGAACACTTTGCCCAGGTATTCCAGGCAGGCAAGGCACATGCGGCCTTGGCGGCGAGTATCTTCCACTTTGGCATTGCCGATGTCCGGGCCCTCAAGCAGGAACTGGCACGGCAAGGGGTTCCGATGAGGCTGCCATGCTGATTCCATCGATTGATCTGATGGGCGGCCGGATCGTGCAGCTGGTGCGGGGCGAGACACTCAAGCTGGCTTTTGACGATTTTGAGTATTGGATTGGCCGGTTTCAACACTATCCGCTGGTGCAGTTGATCGACCTCGACGCAGCTATGCGCCAGGGGGACAATAGCGAACTGATCACCCAGATCGCCCTCCGCTTGCCCTGCCAGATAGGGGGTGGCATCGCAACTGTGGGTAAGGCTGCCGCGGTGCTATCCGCGGGGGCCCGGAGAGTGATTGTGGGCTCGGCTCTCTTCGGAGGAGCCGAACTGGTGAACACCGGCTTTGCGCGCACGCTGGCCGAGGCAGTGGGCACGGAGCGGCTGGTGTTCAGTGTCGATACGAAACAGGGTCGAGTGGCGGTAAAGGGGTGGAAGGACCAGGTAGAACTCACCCCGGAGGAAGCCATTCCTCAGCTTGAGCCGTATTGCGGCGCCTTTCTTTATACCCATATTGACCGGGAAGGAACGATGCAGGGTTTCCCTATCGCGGTGGCCAAGCAGCTTAGGCAAACGACCAGACGGCAGCTGATTGTGGCCGGGGGTATCCGCGAACAGGCTGAGATTGATGCCCTGAACGCGATCGGAGTGGACGCGGTCGCCGGAATGGCCGTGTACTCCGGCGTGATCTCCACCTGATTCCCTTCGAAACTCGGTCCTTACCACCGACTTCGAAACTC
>CAWIRT010000056.1:0-182496 GCA_963838445.1 uncultured Acidobacteriaceae bacterium | reverse complement strand
CGAACGCCGCCGCGATTTCAGGAACCGGATCGCCCAGCAGCGAAATGCGAATCGTGTCGCCGATGCCGTCGAGCAGGATCGGCCCCAGGCCGCACGCCGATTTCGTCACGGCGTACGGCGCCTTGCCCGCCTCGGTGATGCCGATGTGCGTCGGATAGTCGGCGTACTTGGCGTACAGCCGATACGCTTCGACCGCCGTGACGACGTCGCTCGATTTCAGCGACACGATGAGGTCGTGATAGCCTTCCGACTCGGCGATTTCGATGTAGCGCAGCGCCGACTCGACCATCGCCGACGGGCAGGGATAGCCGTGCTTCTCGACGAGTTCGCGTTCGAGGCTGCCGGCGTTGACGCCGATGCGCATGGGCATACCCTTCTGCCTTCGCCTTGCGAATGACCTGGCGATAGCGGTCGTAGCCGCCGATGTTGCCGGGATTGATGCGAATCTTGTCGACGGGATGATCGAGAGCGGCGAGGGCCATCTTGTAGTCGAAATGGATGTCGCAGATGAGCGGAATGTGGATGCGCTTCTTGATCTCGCTCAGCACGGCGGCGTCCTGCGGCTTCGGCACGGTGACGCGCACCATTTCGCAGCCGGCCTCTTCGAGACGCAGAATTTCGGCGACGGTTTCCTCGATCTTGTAGGTGTCGGGCGTCGTCATCGACTGCACGACAATCGGCATTGTCGCCGCCGATGACGAGGTTGCCGACGCGGACCTCGCGCGTTTTGTGGCGCGGCTTGCGAAGAGCGGCCGCGTCGGCCATGAGCGTTGCGGTATCGACTTTGGTGGTCATGATGAGTCGCCGTCCTTGTGGAAGGTCGTGTATGGAATCGTGGTTACTCTGGGTATCGTAGTTTTGTTGCGGTCGCAACGTCAAGGCGACAACGCCGCTGTTCGGATAACCGCGAGAGCGACGCTAATAACAGTTGTGCCGGCACTGCAGGCTCAGGATATTGCCACAAGCGTACCTCTGAACGCGATGCGTCGAACCGGCGAGCCGATTTGCCCACTGCGCGCCTTGAACTACAGGGTTCTGGAACATCCGACCAGTTGCGTCATGCTAAATTGTCCTGGACAAGTCATTACGCGGCTAGGTCAGTTTCGAGATGAGTTGGCGTCACCGTCGCGTCGGATCCATAAGCGCTCTGCCCTGATTAACGGTAGAGGACCACGCAGAGTCGTCACGGATCCGAGCGACTCCGCACAAAGTCTTTTCAAGCCGTCCCGCCAGACATCGTGTGATCCGGACAACAATGCTCTCGTCGGGTATTCGATCCGCAGCTCACCGCCAGGAGACGGATTCGCAATTCGTAGCCGTTGTCCCACATAACTTTGCCCTCCGCGATGGCAACTGTTCGCTCCGTCCGCGACTAACTTAGCCAGTGGGCTGATCGTATGTCGGTGAGGACGAGTTCTTCGCCCGGCTGCAGAGGCCGTCACGGACTTCTCGTAAACTGTGCTTGGGCGTCATCCAGTGTTCAAAGTCGTCATCAGAGTGGTCTCCGGTCGTGGACATACCGCTGTACATGTAATCCATCGAACAGGATAGTGATTGTCTCGCATACTCTTCAAATCCGGCATGTTACTTCCCGATGCAGAAGCGGCTGAAAATGCGATCGAGCAAATCGTCGGTGTACACCGCGCCGACCATCTCGCCGAGTTGCTCCAGCGCCGCGCAGTTCCAGCGCGAGCAATCTCCGGCGGATCATTGTACAGCACAATGGCGTGCGCCCGCCGCAAATGTTCCAGACACGTCTCGACGTGATGCCGGCAGCGGCTCAGGCTCGGCGCCAGCGCCGGTTGCGCCGCGATGACGCGCCCGCTCGGCGAGCACGCGCTTCAAGCCGTCGAGGCCCATGCCGGTAACGGCGCTGGTCGGCAGCGAATCCGGCATGCGCGCTGGCGCGGTCGCACTGCGTCGAGACGCCGACGACCGGCGGCTGGGTTCGCGCCAGTAATTCCGTCTCGACGTCGCTGATCGGTTCGCCGGCGCGGAGACACAGCAACACCAGATCGGCGCGTTCGCTCTGTTCGCGGGCCAGCGTTTGCGCCTGCACTTCGATGGTGTCGCCGCCGCTCTGCCAGCCTGGCGTATCGACGAGTTCGATCGACGAGCTCGCCGATCTTCAAACGCTGCACGAGATAATCGCGCGTTGTTCCCGGCTGTGGGCTGACCAGTGCCGTCGCGCCGGCGAGGGCGTTGAACAGGCTGCTCTTGCCCGCGTTCGGTTTGCCGGCCAGCACCACACGAAATGCCTGCTCGGAAACGGCTCGCTGCTGCAATTGCTTGCTCACCAGCATCACCTGCGCCATGCCCTTGCCGAGCCGCTTCAGCAGATCGTCCTGGCCGACGAAGTGAATGTCCTCGTCGGCGAAATCGAGTCCGGCCTCGACGTCCGCGAGCAGGTTCAGCAGATCCTCGCGCAATTCCTGCATCGGCCGGCCGACGCCGCCGGCCAGTTGCGTCAACGCCTGCTTCAGTTCGGCCTGATCGCCCGCTTCGATGACGCCGATCGACGGCCTCGGCGCGCGTCAGATCGAGTTTTCCAGCGAGAAAGGCGCGCATCGTGAACTCGCCGGGCTGGGCCGCCCGCGCTCCGGCTTGCAGCAGCGCCGCGAGCAGCAGTTCGAGCAGCGGCGGACTGGACAACGTGTGAATCTCGGCCACGTCCTGTCCGGTATAGGAGTGCGGCGCGGGCCAGAAATAGACGTCGGCGGGAAGCGGCGCCGGGATGGAAGGGAGCAGCAGTTCGCCGGATAGCGAGACAGCGGCGCTGCGGTTCGAGTCCGGCGACGGAGCGGAAGACGGACGCGATGACGGCGACGGTCTGCGGGCCGCTGACGCGGACGATGGCGCGCGCACCGGCACCGGGGGCGGAGGCGAGGGCGGCGATGGTGTCCTCAAGGTGTGGCGTCATGAAAAATGGAGCCGCGTTACTCCAGGTCACCTTGGAAGCGGTCGCCCGGCGAAACGCCCAGGAACGCAGGATGTTGACGAGTTTCTTGTCCTCGTCCACCTCGTACAGGACGCCGACGGGCGCCTGAAACAGAATGCGCGTCTGCGCGTCGCGGGATTCGCCTTCGCCGTGCGGGTCTTCGTGCAGTCGCAGATTCACGAGCCGCGACGCATGCAGGATCGCCTCGCGCAACTCTTCGTCGCGCCTGCTCGTAGACCTCGCGCAACGGGATCACGGCCTCCTGGCTCCGGTAAATGTTGAACATGGTGGTTCTCGCGAAGGGACTTCAATGTCCCAAGCGCCCGGCCGACAGGTCACGCCGTTGTGACCGGCTGCGCGAGCGGTATATGCCGACTTCTTCCGGGTTGAGACCCAATAAACGGTGGTCCGGGTGGGGAACCAAGGTGTGAAATCGACGGCGGAAGGGCGCTTTCCGGTCGGGTCGGGAAGAAGTAGCGGTCTGAAGTTCTTGTACCGAATGCCCTCGACTTTTGCAACGGCAAGTGGGGCGGGCTGGGCTAAATCCAACGACGCAGCATTTCCTCCAACAGACGATTCCAGCTCTCCAGTGCGTCGTCGCCTTCGACCAGCGCCGGTTCCGAGTCCTGATCGCCCAGCACGGCCGCGGTCCCTGAATGCGTAGCAGTGACAACACGGTGTCACTCGCCTCCGGCATCGGACGGTTCGCCGCAGGCCACTGGCACGCAATGACACAGGCTGCGCCGCGCCCAGTTCGTGCAGCGCCGGCCGACCTCCGTGCGCTTTACGTGCAGCAGTTCCACCGTGCCGTTGGCGATCTGGTTCGTCGAGCAGCGTTTGCCAGCAGATCGCGCTCCGCGTTCCAGCGGCGGCTCTTCCTTTCGCCGACGAAGACAATCTTGAACGCCAGCGCGTCGGTGCTGAGCCATTCCGACAACTTGCGGACCACGACCACGAGCAGCGCCAGCAGCAGGACGCCCTGCTGATACGGCAGGTCGTTCTCCTTGTAGCGCGTGGCGACCAGGTCGTCGTCCAAGCACGAACACGAACGTCCGCCGGCGGCGCAGAAACTGGTTCTCGTCGCGCGAATAGTACAGCAGTTCGTCGCGCAGAAACTTGATGTCGAACAGGTCCGGGCGTTCGCCTTCCTCCTCCATGAACGCCAATTGCGAGTGGCAGCAGGCTTTCGATGCTGCCGCGCGTTGGACAGCGACGTGAAGCCGCCCACGGGATAGGTGTCCTCGTCGAGGATGCGCGTCGGCACTTCCATGCGGCGGTTCAGCGGGTCGAATGCGTGGCGCGGCAGCGTCGCCTCGAATTTGCCGCCGCCTGCAAGCACCTGCCGCATGGCGACGCGCTCGCCCATCTCCTGCCAGCGCGGTGCCGCGCTCCAGCTCAAAGATGTCTTCCTGGCCCGAGCACCTCCGCCGTGCGCCGCGACGCCGCGATCAGCGATTCGTACAGGTCGGGCAGCAGCGGCTGCGAGCCGTCCTGACGCAGCGATTCCCAGCCCTGGTTGAGCAGTTCTTCCGGCGTCGTTTCCAGCGCCGTCTTGATGACGCCGGGGCTGAACTCGACGCCGGCGAAAGCCGGCGCGCTCGCGGAACTGATCGAGGAAGAACGCCAGCCCGCGCGCCGGTCGCGGCCTTGATAGCGTGGCTGGCGCATGGCGTCGCTGGCGCGCGAGAAGGACCAGTCGGCGTAAATCTTGCCGAGGACGTGGTCCTCGTAGGTGCGGACGCAGTTGCATCGGCAGCGCCGGAATCGGCCACGGTTTGGCGGCCGCGCGCTTCCCAGTCCATGCCGAAGGCGACATGGCCGAGGTCGGCGATGAAGCCGAGCGGCGGCAGCGGATGGCCCTCCGAGGCGAGTTCCAAGGCCCATTCCAGTGCCGGCCGCACCGTCGCCGCCGTCGGCGGCACGACGCGCTGCCACCATAGCCCTTGCAAGAGAAAACGCCGTGCTTCGTCCAGGTCGCGCAGTTCATAGCTCGTTCATGCGGTTGGCCCCGATTCGCCCAGACTTGTTCGATCTCTCATCGTATCATGCACATGCTGGACGATTTCCCCAATCTCCGTAGGACGCCCGGATAGTCGGCAGGTTCGCTGCGATCGGCGCGATCGGCATTCTTGTTAATGTCCAGACCCTGCGGACGCCGAATTATACAGTGATCCCGCGACGCACTTTCGCGGGACTCAATGTGAATACACGGACAGCCCGCAGCCGGGCGGAGCAGCGCCATGCTCCGCCGCAGCGGTCCAACGGCGCGGCTGTTTCCTAGGGGCGTCCCGGAAAGGCGAGGGCGGCATGAATCGGAAGAAGATCTGGCTGAGCAGTCTGGCCGTGGCTCTCCTCGGCCTGAGCGTGGTTCGCGGTCAAGGCGCCGGCATGAGCGGCAGTCCGCCCGCCATGACGCCAGCGCCGGCAGCAGCTTGCCCATGCCGCCGGGCGTCCCTGACGGCGCCGCGGCGACCCGGCAATGCTCCCGCCGCCGGGCCAGCAGTATACGCTGTCCAAGTGGATTCTCGGCGAACGTTGTGCCGGCTGCTGCGGCCCGATCGGCGGCGACGGCCCCATCGGCGGCGAAATGTATATGCGGTCCGGCGTGTCGTTTCCCATCAGCGGCGGCGCGTTGAGCCAGGCCATCGACACCGGCTGGGACATCGAAGGCGGCTTCCGCTCGCTGTTCTTCAACCGCGACGACGACGCGGCCTGGACGGTCGATGTGAGCATCACGAACGTCTTCAACCCGGCGAGCAAGAACGCCGGCCAGGTCACGCTCACGAACTTCCCCATGAAAACGGTGGACGCCACGGGCGCGGCCACGACAGTCAACGTCCCGGCGCTCAACGTGACGCCCGGCAACCTGAACCGCACGTCGGTGAACCTGTCCGGGCGGCCGCGAAATCTGGCTGCTGGGCACAGCGGACAGTTCGCGCAACGATCTGAACTGGCGCATCGGCTGGGACGTCGGCGGCCGCTGGGGCACGGAGAAGTTGGAACTGAACGAGATTGCAGCACCGCAACGCGGTCATTCGGCGGCGTCTTCGTCGGCGTTGCATTCGGATGTAGAAGTGCCGTGTGGCGCTGCGCCGTCTTGCATGCCGGCCTTCGCCTGGAGTGGGGCACCGACTTCAGCCATGATTCTCCAGGACGACAACAACGGCAATGTGATGGACATCAACCTGATGGGCACGCTGGGCATTCGCTTCTAAACGTAGCGGTCTGCGTATCCGAAGAGTGCAGGCTCGCGCTGCTCGGAGCAGCGCGGCGGCACATCCTTTCCACTGCGCTCACGCGGCGCGGCGTTTCTCTTCGCCCCGTGCCGCGATCAACTTCAGGACCGCCTGGGCCGCTCGATCGCACGCTCCCGGTTCCGAGACGCGGTCGCACAACGCCTTCAATTCGCCGCATAACGCTTCATACGCGACACGATCGTCGAGCCAGTGCAGCACGTGCTGCCGCCATGCGTTCGCCTTCGCAGCGCGACGACAGGAATTCGGGATACAGCATCTTGTCCGCGAGCAGATTGACGAGGCTGATGTACTTGCACTTCTTGCAGTTTCCCGGCCACGAACAGGCCGAACCAGTTGGCGCGATAGGTGACGACGGACGGTTTGCCGCGATAGAGCAGTTCCAGGCCCGACCGATCCCGAGACCGCGATGCACGAATGGGCGAGCTGAATGATCTCCGGTGTGCGTCCCGCGTGTACTTCGAGCGGCAAGTTCAGGCCGCGCGCTTTCGCCTCGACTTGCTGCTGATGTTTCGGCTTGAGGCAGGCGACGAGAAAGCGGACGTCCGGCCGTTTCGCATGGATCGTCTGCGCCGCGCGCAGCAGCGAGTCGAGATTGTAGTCGAGTTCCTGATTGCGCGATCCCGGCAGCAGGGCGATGATCGGCTCCGGCCGCGCTCGCTGTCCCGCCATGAAACTCCGGATCCAGCCGTTGCTGCCGCAATTCGTCGAAATACGGATGGCCGATGTAGCGCGCGGGAATGTGATGGCTGGGTAAAGAACGGCTCCTCGAACGTCAACGGGCACAGCGCCAGATCGACGAGTTGACGCATCTTGCGTAGCCGCCATTGTCCCCAGGCCCACAACTGCGGCGGCACGAAGTAAATCACCGGAATGCCGAGGCTCTTCGCCTCGCCTCGCCAGCCACCAGTGAAAGCCGGGATAGTCGATCATCACCAGCGCGTCGGGGCGCTGGTCGCGGAACGATTTCTCGGCCTGTTTCAGCAAGCGCAGCGTGTTCGGGCACGCTGCCGAGGACGCGGATGAGACCGACGTAGGCGTGATCGGCGAGCGGATAGAGCAGCTGTGCACCGGCCTCGACCATGCGGTCGCCGCCGAAGCCGTGGACCTCGAGGTCGGGCTGTCGGCGGCGCAGGAAGTGAATGAGATTGGCTCCGTGCAAATCGCCGCTGGGTTCGCCGGCGCTGACGAACAAACGCATAGGTCGCCTCCTGCCTAGCTTACCGCGCGTTCGTCCTGAACGCCGCGAAGTCGCCAGATTAGTCACAAGAGCGTTTAGGTCGCAAGAGCGAAAATATGGGCATGAACTGTCGAGAGCGTCTCTCTAGTTTTGGCATGTAAATCTCGTCCGTCACATCCGCCGCCCATCGGATTTGGGTACGCTGGCGTCTCTGTTGGAGCCGATTGCCGTGATCCTCGACAATGGTTGCCTTGATGAACTCGCTGCCATACGGCGTACGAACGCGATCTCCCAGATGGAACGAGCCGGGCCTCTTCGGTTTCCAGGGATCGACGAACCGCCCATGCATTGTCCACCTCCGTACCATGAGTTCGGTCCGATGCGAGCTGCAAGTGGTCGAACATGATCGTGCCGAACCACCGTGCCAGACCGTCGCACGCCTTCCGCCAGTGGGGCAGGTCCGCGCGATAAGAGGAGGCGACCGCAGCCAGCGACGCTTACACGAGTGGCCGCGCACTACTGCCATTCTTCGACGGAGCGACGGACGATACCGCCGGTTGGTGGCGCAGGTGCGAGCCGACCCACTGCCCCGCACCCATGATCCTGGCCAGCACGGCGACCAGTAGCAGGAACAGCACCACGAGCACCGGCCCACCAGCCAACCAGACGCCGCCACCGGCCAGCGCGAACTGCTCCGGCGCGAACCAACGGCCCCACGCCAGCAGCGACGGGAAGAACGACATCACCCAGATCAACACGACGCCGCTCAAGCACGCCGCCGACGTAAACCATGCCGTGCGGTCGCGGCGAACCGTTTCCGGCCTCAACCGTAACTGCGGATCGCTCGCATCCGCGTAGGTAAGGCCGTAGAGCGGCACGCCGCGCCGGGACATGCACCGGGACGGTCGTCGCGCTCGGTGCGCGTTTCTTCGACGCCGGTACGTGGGGCCAGGTCGTGGTCTTGCGTCCGTAGCTGCTGTAGCCATTCGCGCAGACTGATGCCGCCCGGTCCCGTCTCTCCGGGGGCGTCGGCGGACACGTCGAGCGTCCGTTCTGCTTGGCGGCACAGGTCCGTGAACCGGCGTTGCGCGGCCAGCAACGGCGGCGACGGAGAGCGTGCTGCCGGGCGACTCCTTGCTGATCGATGAGCCGGCGGATGATTTGCAAATGAGCATCGGCGCGCGGAGGTCGACCCACGCGGCACGGCCAAGTCCAGGTTTCAGGCCCGATGCCCAGCCGTCCACCTCGTAACCGGGCGGTACGTGATCGTCCACAAACACGGCCCTTCCTCGGCGCCGTTGAGTTTCGGCGCGTTGAGGTTGGGGCTGGTCGAGCGGTTCGGGCGAGCTCGTACATCCAGCGCAGCCGCACGCAGCGGACGCCGGGACGGCCCGGCAATGGCAACCACAGACGTGTCGGCTCCGGTTGGAGCGGAGACGTTTCCACGCCATCCAACGACACATCGACCACGCGCGCTGCCGCCGGCAACGTCAGATTCAGGTCGGTGTGCGCCTCGTGGCGCAGCCAGTAGACAGCCTCGTGCAGCCAGTGCTGGTTGTCGGCGACGGCCGGCGATATGCTCGCGTAAAAATACCTGGATCGGTGATGTTTCGGAGCCGTGATCCTGCGGCACCAGGCGCAGCGTGGCGTCGTCGACCGCCGCCTTGCCAAACGCGGCCGCCGATGCGGTGCAACCGTTCGCGCTCGCCCGGCCACGGTGACAGTGCCCTGTCATAATTTTTGAGCGCCTTCAGGCCGAATACGCCTTCGACGCCGAGTTCCGGCCCTGCGACGGCCAACCAAGTGCTCCGCCGACGCCGCATCCAGCACGCTCACCTGCGGTGCCGCCACGCCGCCGATGGCCTCATCGACCGGCAACTCGCCGCTCAGCGTCATCCGGTAGAACCCGGCACCGCCCTCGTGCTGCATACCCCGGTGCTCGACCCCGCCAGCACGCCCCACCAGGGCCGAATGGTGGCACGTACGCCCGGGCGCGGTTCCAGCGTCCAGGTCCGCTCATCGCGGCCGCGGCGGCGTTCGTGCGGCGGCAGGAAGTCGTCCGCTGTGAGGCGCTACCTCCTTGCCTTCCCAGTCGCGCAGGCGGATTTGCACGGCACGTAGTTCGCCGCGCTGGACGCGATAATCGACGTCGTGGTGAACCGCACTTGCCGTTCGACGATCTTCCACGAACGTGAGGATCTGCACGTCGGCGCTGGCCGCGGCGGGCGGACGACGAAGGTGCCGTCGTAGGTCTCCTGTTTCGAGGTGTACGCCAGGTCGGAATCGCCGGGCTGCTGACCGGGCAGGGCAGCAAGTTCTTCAACTGCACGGGCACCACCGACAGGCCGGCTCCGGCGACGACACGCACTGTCGTCTGGTGCGACTGGGCACCGTGCGGCCGCAGGCACGGCAGTTCCAGGCGTGGCCCCTCCTTCGGCAGCGCCAGCGGCAACCAGCCGAAGATTTCGAGTTTCGCCGCGGCGCCGGTTTTCTCCAACCACACCAGCAGCCGGCGATCACTCTGGCTCCAGTTGCGCACGCCGGCACCAGTGACGCTAGCGATGGTCAACGGCTGCTGTGACAGCAGGTCCCACTCGAAAAATGATAGGTCGTTCTGCGGCGTCGTCAATTCGACGGTGGCGTGGAAACGGGCCAGCCGGCCATCGACGCGCATGCGCAGATCCTGCAGCGCCTGCACGGGCGACGGCTGCGGAAATACTTGCACGCGCAACACCGGCGCTGCCGCCATCACGGCGGAATGCGTACAGCGCGTGAACGAGGCCGTGTCCGGCCGCGATGTTGCCGGCAGGAAGGGGCCGAAGTCCTCGCTCTTGATGGGCCGCAGACGCTGCACGGCGGGGCGCACGTCCAGCCCGTGCGGCCCGGTACGCCACGAAGCCGCTCTCATCGACGAGCGTTCCCTGCGGCTTCGGCAGCAGCAGCGCCACCGGCGAAGCGAGGCGGCGCGACCGGCACGAGATCGAGGTCGACGAACACTTCGCCACTGATGGGGCTTTGGAAGCGCAAACGCAACGAGCGTTCGTTGCCGGCCCCGCTGCGCATGCGCCAGTTCTGGAGCCGGATGCGCGGCGCCATCGGCCCGCTGCGCCTTTACGTCATAAACTTCCAACTCCGGCGGCAGCCGCACGTCGAGTGTCAGTGCCGCGCCCTTCACCACCTCGAACAGCACCAGCCCGTTCAGACGCACGTCGTCGGATGTAGGTCCCAGATGTACGCCTCCTTATAACGGACCGTGATCGGCGCCGGCGGCAATGCTTCTTCGCACCAGTGCAGATGCACCGAGCCAGCGAGCCGGCCGAGGTCGACTTCGAGTGTCTTGCCGGCTGGGGTCACCGCGAGCGTTTCGGCGCCGCACCGCGACACTGCCTGAGCGAACGCGGCCGCTGGCGGCAGTTGCAAGCGTAGCCGGCTCTGCGGCAAACGCGGCGCCGTGAATTGGAGGTCGCGGTCCTCGTCGGTCCTAACGACGGTGACCCTGAACCGGAGTTCGATCTTGTGCGCCTGGCGCCGGACAGTTTGAGAGCGAAGCCGGCCTGTGGCTGCGAGTGCGATTGGGAACGCCCGGGCACCGTCGAGCCAGACCTCGCCGAGCAAGCGGACGCCGTCGAGCGGTATCTTCAGCGTCGCGGTGTCCTGGCTCAGACAAAATGCCTGATACACGGCGTCGATCTCGGCGACGCCTTGGACGATCTTGCCCTCGTAGGACGCGGACAGCAGCACGGCCCGACGGCATCGCCGATGGGCCGCGCCAGCGCTTGCAGGTCTTCGAGCACTTTCGGAGGGACAAGAACAAGCTGCTTGTCGGGATGCTCCGGCGGACCGGGTAGGACGTAAACGACCGGCGCGCCCGTCGGCAATGCCTGGCTCATGTCCGGGCGGTCCAACAAAGCGAGGAGCAAGGCGGCGGCCGTTGCCACCGGGGCGATGACTGTGATCGGCGCCTTGCGCGGCGTCCGGCGGTAGAGTGCGCGAATATACCGGAACACAGCGAGTGCACGCCGCCGGCAGCAGCGGCCACAGGATCAGTCCGCGTAGTGCCGGTGGCAGCCAGGCCAGGGCCACGCCGGCGGCTCCGAGCCAGAGCAGCAGAAACGTCAGTCCCATGCGCCGCGACCGCCGAGCCAGCAGCCAGAACGACGCGCACAAAAGCGCCGCGAGCAGTAACCCCGCCGCCGACACGGTGTCATCGCGCACCAGAATCGGCGGGGTAGCCTGGTCGGTCCCCGGCAGCGCTTCCCACTCAGACCAATTCGCCAGCCCTGGCCCCGGCGGCGCAGCGGCCAGCACCCGTGTCGTCGCGGAGGCGGAGCCGTCCCTCGCGCCACCGTACCAATCCAGCGCCAGCATGAAACGGCCGGTCGAATCGTGACCGTTCGCGAGCGCCTCGGCCACACAGTTATCGACCGCGTCCGGCAGGTCGCGAGCGCTGGCGGGCCACACTTCCCACTGACGACGCGTTGTCAATAACGGAGCGGAGCGGGCAGGTATCGCCATCAGCTGGAGCGCTTCCCACGGTGGTGTCTGATCCTGATTCGAAGTCAGCGGCTGCACCTTGACGGGTGTCTCCGGCCCAAGGCCTGCCTCTTCCAAAGCTAGTGCGTCGAGTACCAGAGCGCGGAGGTCTTTTCCTGCCTCGTGCTGCACCAATTCAAGCACGGTGCGCAGTGGTAGTGTCTGCCCGGCATGGCCCTTGCGCACCGCCTGGCACGCATCGCTCGAGCGCCTGCATTTGTGCGGCACTATCTTCATGGCCCTCATGCCAGGGCTTCGCTAAACCGCCGGGCAGCTTCGCCGCGATACGCATGACCCAGGCGCCGACGTGTCCCCTTCGGCCGGGTCGGGCAAGCGACAGTAATTCGTGTCCAGTGGGCGGACGCCCGGCGGCAACCGCCACGTTTGCCGGAACTGGAGCGGCAGCTACGGGTAGACCAGGCGAGGGGGACGCGGCGGTTTGCCATGGCACCGTTTTGCCACCCGGCAAGGTATAGACGAGGTCGAACACGTGGACCGCTTCGCCCGTCCCGGCAGGGACCGGCAACTCCAACACGGCGGCACCGGTGTCTGACTCGTTCAATGTCAGCTGTGAGAGCCAGTGACCATCGACCTGGACCGTCAGTGGATGGGCGCCGGCTGGCAGCGTAACAGGAAACGTCGCTCGCGCCCAGTTTGACGCCTGAAACTGGAAATGGACCTGCAACGAGCCGTCAACGTTGACAGCGGTTGTCAGCCGGGCATCGGTCACAATGGCGGTCGTCGCCTGTTCCCCACTACCACGCCGCCCCAACAGCGTCAGGCTGACGGGCAGGCCGCTGTAGCGAAACGTTCGCCAGGCCCCGGCGCGCCGCGCGCCGACCCCGTTGGCGGTAGGGCATCGCGCAGCCCGACTGCTTCGATCTGCACACGGTCGCTGCCGGCCAGGTGGAGCGTCGCCTCGCCCTCCATGTGGCTCGCATGCAGCACGACAAGCAACGGCACGTCCCAACGATTCGCCGCCGCGTCGAGTTTCCGATCCGCACGCAAGAGGAGCGGCGCTCGCTGCCGCAAGGGGCGCGCGAGCGCGATGCGCCACTGTTCGCCGGGCGGCCGCGCCCCGCCAGCGCCGCCGCCGCCAGCGGTTGAACCAGTGCTGCCAGCGACGCGGCGGCACGGGCCTCCTGGATGTGCAGCCGTTCGACACGGCGGATTTGATTGTCACCCTGCTCGACGCGCCATTCCCACGGCTCCCCACCGTCCACGGAAACCGCCACGTCAACCACCGTCACGCTGCCCGTCTCGGCCTCCAAGAGCAAACGTGTTTCGACGGCGGTGAGGCCGGACCCCAGAAAGACTTCGCTCGAACACCGCGCCCGCACCTGCGGCGCTCGTGGCCTCAACAGCAGCGTGCCCGTCACCGGCTGACCGCGGTAAGAGTAGGAAAACTCCAGCGGTTGCTTTCCCCACGGTCCTTCCTCGTCCAGTTCCGATTCCGGCACGGAAGGCTTGACGAGCGCCTGATAGGTTTGCTCGTCGAATTCAATGCCGAGGGAGCCTTCGCGGACGCGGGCCCCGAGTGGGATTGCGTCCGGAAAAGGCCACTCACGATCGGCGAGCGGCGCCGGCCGCACGGGATGTAACCGCACCGTCAGAAGCAGGCCGCGCGGCCGAAACGGAGCGGCGGCAGGGCGCTCGCGCTTCACGTCGTCGGCCAACAGCGGTCGCTGCAACTCGACGAGGAGCGTCGTCTTGCCCTTGTCGGGAAAGTCCGGACGCACACTCCAGGTGCGCAGGTTCACCGGCCGTTCGCGCTTTGTCTCGTCCACCGCCTCGACGTGATCGACATCCCAGCCGGGCGGCAATTGCACGGGCAGTTGGAACAGCTGCCCCTGACTTACCTCATAAGCGATCTGCAATGTCAGCGTTGGTTGCTCCGGTGACAACCGCCACCAGGCCGCCTGGCGTGCCCGAAACTCGACGCCGCCAGCCAGCAAGTGCGCCGACGGTCGGCGCGTCACTCCCTCTAGTTCGACGCCGCCGCCACTCAGGGTCAGACAGTGAAATGGGGTTTGAGCCTCACCTTCCGCCTGAGTTGCCGTGTCGAGGAGACGAAAGCCGCCCGAATGCCAGCTGTCCAGGCGCACGTCAGGATGCACTAGGATTCTCAGCTCTTCACCGCGCAGCACGGCCCGGCCCTTGAGTTCCGGCGCCTCTTCGCGTGAGGCCACCTGCACCAGGCGCATGGCCGGACTCGTCCAGTTCACAAAGCGCGGCTCCGACGGCGAATGGGCTGGATTCACCGCGGTTCCTAGCGGCGCCAGACAGCGGATGGTAATCGTCACCAAACCGGCCGGCAGCGGCTCGGGAAGGTGTAGTTGCCAGCGCGTCTCACCCTTCCCCTTCTCCCCCTTGTTAAAGGGAGGGGCGAGGGCCGGCGCGGCTGTGAGCGACAGTGCTTCGCCGCCGCCGAGCGTCGCCTCACAGGGCCGCAATTCCGGATCGCACAGGAATTCGAGGAAGCGCACACCGGGGCGCGGTGTTTCCAGGTCGAACTGGAAGCGGGCCTCCTGTCCCTGGGGGGTGAGCAATTGCGTGGTCTGCTGGCGGACGAAGACGAGTGGCGGCGCAGCATCGGTAGCGCGGCGAACCCAAAAACTGACTCCGGGCTTGCTGCTACAGCTGATCTTCCACAGGCGGCGGCTTTCCAACTCGGCCGGATGCGGACCGGACAGGGCGACACCGGGATCGACGGTAACGAGTTGGTCGGCGGGCAGGTCCAGTTCGAGACCGGCGACCGGCGCGGGTGGAAATTCCAGCGCGAATCGCAACCCCTCCGGGCGCACGTCGGCCCGCGCCGACCAGTCGAGGGCGACGGCCTGTTCGCCAGTTTGTTCGAGCAGCAGCGCCGGATTGCGGCCATCGAAGTCGGCGATCAGCGCATCGGGTCGGGCGGCGCCGGCGTTCTCGAAGCGAGCCTGCCGCAGTGCCAGACCCAGCGGCTGTAACGGCAGCAACGCCGGTCCGTTCGCCGGATTGATCGCTTTCCACTGCCCGGTGCCCACCAGCGCCGGTTCTTTTTGCAGCGTCGCCCGGTAGCGTGCCTCGATGAGACGCGGCATGTTCCGCGCATTGACGGCATTTTTCGCTGCGTCGCTTCTCAATTTCTGGAATTGCGCCAGCGGCATCTGAACGAGAACGCCTTCCTTGACACGCTCGAGTTTTGTGGGGATTTGTTCGGGTGAGATGAGCACGGTCGTCAACGGCAGCGGGTCACTCGACGGTTCCTCAGCGAATGCCGCGAAACCGAGCGGCAGTGCCACCGTCAGCAGCATGGCTAACCGCGAGTGGATCGCCATTCGATTTGTGCCTCTTCGGTTCACTGCCGCCCTCGTAAAGCGTTCGGAAGCAATGAAGATCCCTGCGAGCCCGCGGCGTTAGCCAAGGGCGAGCGATACAATTCTTAGCCCGATACCGCTCGCCCTTGGCTAACGCCGCGGGCTCGCGGGCCTTCTTTTCCCCCTGATGGAGCAGAGGCTTACTGCGACTTGTTGCCGCTGTTGCTCTCGGAGGTCAGCACTTCGCCGGTTGGCCATTGGCTGCTGTCTGCCGCGGCACGTCGACGGTGGACGGTTCGCCGTGTCGCGCCGAGGAACCTTTTGGCTCGCGGAGGATCGACGAACCGCCGCGCCGGAAACTCGGCAAGAAGACGATCTGCCGCCGCTGCCGCTCCTGCAAAATGAGATGCACCGACCGCCAACAGCAGCACCAGCACGCCGGGCAGCGCAGCCGTAAAGGATCGCGGCAGCGAGCGTCGGCCAGAAAAACAGGCCGACCAGCACGGCCACCGGCAACAGCGTCAGAAAGCCCCAGAACCAGCCGGCGAGCGTGGTCTGGTTGCCGTCGCTGCGGCGGGCGCACAAGAAAAGCAGCAGACCCACCACCAAGCAAGGGCAGCGAACACGTCAGCAGCCAGTCGCGGCGCGAGACGTGAACGACCGTCAGCGGCTCGACGCCCTGCCGCCAGCAGGTCGCCGTCACTTCCGGTGCACCTCGTTGTCCTCGCCGGCGGCAGGTCCTGGCCGCCGGAGAACCAGCGGTCGAGATCCGCGGCGTCGATGTCGGGCGTCGGACCGAACAGCCAGCCGCGCCGCGTCCAACTCGGCCCGGCGCCGGGACCGCCGTCCGGTGCCAGGACCAGCAGGTTCGGCCCGTCGGCGAGCGTCACCTGCCAGCGCGTCGTCGGCCGGCCCACGTCGCCGCGCAGCACTGGCGGCTGGAGCGCACGTGTGCAGCGTGCCGCTGCCTGTCCGCAGTGCTTGCAGCTGATACGACACGTCCAGCACTGTCGGTTTACGCACCAGCGCCGCGAGCCGAGTTTCAGCCGGGCGATACGGCTGCCGTCGGCGGGCTTGCCGTTTTCGTCCACCGTCTCCGGCGTGACCGCAACGTTGTCGTGCAACACGCGCAGGTTCAGACTCGGCACCGGAGCGGGGAATTCGATGTCGAGATGATCGGCCCCCAACGGCGTCAGCAGATAGCGTGATCCGATAGGTCTGCACGCCGTCGCCGCCGACCTCGACGCGCACCAGCACGCGCTCGGTCAGCACGGCAGCCGTGGCGGCGCCGTCGCCGAAGCGCAGTCTCAGCGGCGCGTCCAACCGCGGCGCATGGGCCACCAGCACCGGCAGGCTCGGCTGATTCGCGACGGCTTCGATGTCCGCCTCGGTCCAGGCGCCGCTCGCCAGAGCTCGGCACGACGCCCAGTTCGCTCCAGATGCGCACCTTGCTTTCGCCGACCGGTGATCTGCTCCGGCGTCACCAGCGGGATCGTCAGCGTGTCTGCGTCGGCCGGCAGCGGGAAAGTGTATTCGAGCAACAGCAGATGGCCTTGGTCCTTTCCGGCAGTCGTGAGTTTGACCTGCCACCACCGCATTGTTCGTCCGCCGGCGCAGCTACGCTGCCGCCGCGCACGATTTTCCAGCGGCCAGCGATGGCTTCGGGAAAATGCAGCGCCACCTGGGCCGGCGCCGAGCGCGGGAAGTGGAAGCGGAACGTCTGCCGCACGCGCCCCTCGTGGGGTGTCAACGTCAGATCGGCGACCGACGACACGCTCACCTTCGGCTTGTAGGGCTGCCACGCCACGTCGATGTGCTCCGGCAGGTGCGTCCGAGCGCCACGCCTGCTGCTGCGGTTCCAGCACTTCTCGACGGGTGCGAGCGCCGACGGCTGCTCCGGCGGCAGCAATTCCAGGTGTTCGTCTTCGTTCTTCACCGTCACCTGACCGCCGCGGTCGCGCGTATCCAGCGGCTTGGGCAGCACGAAACGTCGCCTTGCCGCTGTCCGGTACGGCTGCTGAGCGCTGATATTCCGCCTCGAAGGTGAGCTTGAATGGCTTCAACGGATCGGACGCCAGTTTGGTGAAGCGCAGCGGTCGCGCCGTCGGGTCCACTTCGGCCGTGGTCGGGCTTCGGCCCGCGAGCCGAATCGTAAACACGCAATCCGGCGGCAGCTGCACGTCGAGATGATCGACGCCGGCGCCGAACGGCGTGCGCGTCGATGGTCGTGCGGACGCGCCACACGAGGCCGTGCGTCAGTCGTCGTACCAGGCGTCAGGACGTGCTGCACCAGTGTCTCGACGAGGCCGCGCGTGCTTGCGGCTGACATCCAGAAGGACAGCGATGCGGTCCCGTCGGCGCTTGCGGTTTTTCCGGCAGATTGACACTGGCGTAGCGAAAGAGCCCGCCGGCGCCGCGCCGTCTCGACGTCGCCGTGCGGGCGAGAAGTCCAGTTGCACGTTCTGTAAAGTGCTACTCACCGTGATCTCGCCGGCTGCCGCAGCGCTTTTCCAGCACGAACGGGCCGACCGGCATCGACGTCCCGACTCGCGGCAGCGGGCCGTGAACCGTGACCGTGACGTTCAGTTCGTTGACCGGCTCTTTCAGGCGGATGGTGCGCAGCGACGCGAACGGCTGTTTCGCTATCGCCGATGTTTTGCAGTTTTGGCTCGTCCTCCTTGGCGAGCTTGACGGTGGCGCCAGGCGGCACCAGCAGAGGCCAAATCGCCGTCGGACCGCCCTCCGACTTCAGCGCCAGTTTGGCCGTCGTCAATGTTTCGCGGTCGTCGAACTGCACGGCGATGTGAGCCGTAGCCGACAGCACCGGCGGCGTGTTCGCGGTGCCGGGTTTACGCCATTTGACATCGAGTTTGTCGATAGAGCCGAGCGGCCCAGTGAGCTGTCCATTTTTCAGCATCAGATAACGCTCATCCGCGACCGGTTTGCCGCCGACGCGGACATCCTTGACCTTGTCGGGCAAAGTCAGTTCCAGCTTCGTGATCGCGGCCCGTGGCAATTCCAACTCGAAGCCCTGATCGGCGGCCTTCGCGGTCAGTTTCAGAGTGAGGGCGAGGGTCAGCTTGTGATCTTTGTCCGGTTTCTCGACCTGCACGGAACAGCCGTTCGCCTCCGCCTTGAACTGCGGCGTGTGGCCGTCCAATTGGACCCCAGTCGGCCAGGGCCGGGGCGCATGCCAGCCAGACGACGGTGTTTGGCGCGTTGGTCGCGAACTCGAATTGCGCTTCCAGCAGAAGGAAATTGCCTTCGATCTGGCCTTTGAGTTGGCAGGCACTCGGCGTACGTAACTTGTCGGCCTGGTCCACTTTCGCCTTGAGACGGGCAATCTGGTCGAGCAATTCCTGATACTTCTCCGGCGTCATGCGCACGGAATGCGGCGCCAGGGTGGCGGCATCCTTGGCCGCATCGCAGATAATGAGGACCGCTTCGGGCGGTAATTTGAACAGGTCGAGTTTCTTCGCGTCCGGTGTGGCCGGCACAGTGGACGCGTGGCTGCCTGCGGCGAACAGCGCGGGCAGGACCACCCCGACCAGGATGGCGACGGCCCACCATCCGCGATGCTTGTGCAACACGGCCGCTTCCTCCAGAGAAATGCTGCGGGAACTGAACCGTCATTATAACAGAAGTCCCCGCGTCTCGTGCCACGGAAACCGGCCTGCCCGACTGGACGCAGACATTCCCCCGTACAGTCTACCCAGTCCGCATAATCGGCATCCGTCGGCGCGATCGCTACTGCATGCAGCCGATCACCGGGGGAACGATGGCGTCCACTTCGCCGCGCACCAGTAACGGCAGATTGCCATTCGCATATTGGCCTACCTGCGCAGGGGAGCAAACGACGAATGCCGTCCGCGCGGGCAGCGTCTGGCCAGAGTTTGCCACAACGCCGAGCGTTCCAGCTGGGACGTTAAGATCGGATTGGCGCCGACGGCGTTCAGCAGCCAGCCGAAACACGAAGGATGCGGCGTGAGTTGAGCGACACACCTGAAGCGCCGCGGCGTCGAGAAGTCAATTAACCGCTTGCACGCACAGCCCCGGCCCCACACTCGCGACTCGAATTCTTCCCGCCATAGAATATGCCGCTCCGGCCCGACACAGACGCGTCACTGCGTGGCCACTCAGACCAGGACCGCCTTCGCCATTTCGACCTGGCTAGCGACCCAGGAATAGGTCTTTTCCAACCCCTCGCTCAGGGGTCGAGACGGGCGCCAGCCCAGCTTCTCAAAGATCAGTTGATTGTCAGAGTTGCGTCCTCGCACCCCTAGCGGACCTTTGATATGACGAATACGTAACTTCTTGCCGGCGACCTGCATCACCAACTCTGCGAGCTGATTGATGGTAACCATCTCTTCCGATCCGATATTTACGGGGCCAGTGAAATCGGATTCCATAAGGCGCCGAACACCTTCGACACACTCATCAACATAGAGGAAGGAACGCGTTTGCATGCCGTCGCCCCACATTTCGATTTCACCGCCTTCTGGCGCTTGCGCCACTTTGCGGCAAAGGGCTGCTGGTGCTTTCTCTTTTCCGCCGTCCCAGGTGCCATCCGGCCCGAAGATGTTATGGAAGCGGGCAATGCGCACCTTAACGTCATAGTTACGCATGTACGATAGGTAGAGTCGCTCACTAAATAGCTTCTCCCACCCGTACTCGCTGTCCGGCCCGGCGGGGTAGGCGCTGCTCTCCGTGCAGATTGGGTTAAGTGGATCCATCTGGTTAACCTCGGGATACACACAAGCCGAAGATGAATAGAAGAATCGCCTGACCCCGGCTTCGGTGCCCAGCTGCAGGGTATTCAAATTGATCAGCGCAGAATTATGCATCACCGCGGCATCGTGCTCACCAGTGAAGATGTACCCGGCTCCGCCCATGTCTGCGGCAAGTTGATAAACATCCTCGACCCCACTCACGACCTTGGCAACCACTTCCGGATCGCGGAGATCACCGACGACAAACTCATCTGCCGCTGAGTCGGAGTACTCGGGCCTTTTCAAATCGGCACCTCTGACCCAGAATCCTTCGGACTTCAGCCTTTTGACTAGATGGCTGGCAATGAACCCGCCAGCTCCGTTTACAAGTATTCGCTTCAAGCGTCGCCTCCCTTTCAGATTGCTACCCATTGTTTTCAGCTGCAGACATGTATGCGGCGGCTGCTAGACAAAAGTCTCGCTGGACGATTGCGAACTCGGTTGCTTTTCGAGTGCATGGTCTCTGATGGGAGATGAGTCGTTCACTGCTCGGCGGTAGACTACCCGCGTCTGGCGCCCAACTACTTCGGGTGCACACTCAATGTTGACCTTTCGCATCCCGTTCTCCCCGAACTTTTTCCGCAGCCCTTCGTTTTGCATCAGCTTGACAACCGCATCCGCCAAAGCATCGACGTCGCGTGGGGGAACAAGAAAACCGGTTCTACCGTGATCCACCATCTCGGGCAGGCCGCCAACCGTTGTGGCGACGACGGGCTTGCCAAAGCGATATGCGATCGAGATGATAAAGCTCTGCGAGGCCTCGATGTAGGGCAACACCACGACGCTCGCGCGGCGGAACAATTCGGCACGCTTCTCGTCAGAAACGTACTCGTTGATAACAATAAATCGGTCGGGATTGACCATCATGCGACGGTAACGGTCGAAGTCCTCGCCCGTACCGGCAATAGCAATCTTTGTCTGGGGCGCCTTGGACGTAATCAGGGGTTCAGCCCGAATCAGATAGTCCAGGCCTTTATATGGCCAGATTCTCCCGAAAAATAAAACCATCGGCTCCTCTTGCACATCCTCGGCGACGGTGATGTCAACGTCCCCGACAATGACATAAGGAATAACGTGGACGGTGTCGGCTGGAATCCCGAGCCTTTTGATCAGCGACTTCTTTACCTGCGGAGCATGAACGATCCGTTCTCGCGCCTGATAGCAGGCGCGATCGTAGACCCACTGGGGCGTCTTACCGGTGGCCGCGTCACCAACGTGAATTAAAGAATCATGCACCGTCAGAACAAGCGGGAAACGGCGCAACAGCGGGAGCCCTAGCAAGTTGAACCACAAGTGACCTAGTTGCAGGTGAATGACGTCTGGCCTGAAGGCTCTGATTTGCCTCACAAGATCGATCACCATCCTAAATTGCTTGAAGACTTGCCTGATTCTGGGTTTATCAAAAAGGCGTCGCTCGACGGAGGCGCTTAATAAGTGCAGATAGGGATCAGCTTCCTCTTTAGCTATCAACAGAAGCACCCTAGTGTCTGCATTTTCGGCGATGCCACTAGCTAACCGGATACAGTACTCCCCAAAATCAAATGCTACAAATGCTACTTTCATTTCTTTTTGGCCTCCATCAACCAATAGCTAAAAGGTTTTCATGTAACGCAACGCTGACTGCTAAGAACAAATCGATCGAACAGCCCTGAATCACCGGCAACGGCTACCCCACAGCAGATACGCCAATCACCGCGATGAGCGATTCGGTGACGTCGATGGGAGAGTAAGGATCGAATACCGTCATCACGTGGGACGCGGCCGTTGTCTGCTTACACTACAGGACGCCGTTTATGGTTAGAAGGTTGACACCAATTTCTTTACTGGGAATTAACGAAGGCGAGCGGCTCATGCCGAAAGTCTTTCTTCCATAGGGCGGTCTCGGAGGCGACGTCACCAGGCTGCCTCAGCGGCACAAAGGCCAACCGGATTAATGCGATGATTGCGAGACACGCAATGGGCGATACCTCTCCGGCCGAAGATTCGAGAAAGCCATCTACCACGCAAAAGATCAGGATGCCCGCAAGAAACGCGAAGTGTGGATCTCGTGTGCGCCGATAAAAGCTGAAGGCACGACCTATCCCCATAAACAGGCAGAGTACATTCAGCGTGATTCCGACTGCACCCAAAGTAAGGACATAGTCAACGTATGTTGAGTGGCCGTCTGGTACATCCCATCCCTCTTTGTCCGCGATAACGCTTCTCACCGCCGGCGTCCAAAAGCCCCCGTAACCGTATCCCTGAAGCGGGCGGTCCCGAATGTATGGCACAAGGTCCGCCCAGACACTACTTCGGCCGGCAAATGATTCCACACCGCCACCATCGTCTCTTCCCGGAAACAACTTTTGCTCGAGTCCCTGAAACGTTCCAGCTACGCGTAAAAAGCAGAATCAATGACGCAAAAATACCGGCCAAAGGTAAGACCATGGTTCTGGTGGTCTTTTGGCTGACCGTGATTGTGTATGCGGCAAAAGCAAGTGCGGTGCCGGCTAAGGTCGTCCTCGAAGCAGTAAGAAGGAGGAATAATAATCCCAGTCAGCCCGAAAGAAATGAATAACGATTTACGCTGTTTCTCCAGCTTCGCTGCCACTAATCCAGAGAAGGCTAGTAATGCACACTCAACTCCTTCTGCGTTGGGGTGTTGGATCCCTGAGAAGCGATAGCCGATACGCCCCGGGGTGGAATATGCCTGTTACCAGCTCAGAGGTAATGGCGACCAGGAAAAATAGCGCAGTGGTGAAGAAAGTCCACAGTAGGATCTGGCGCAGAGAAAGGCGACGCGCCAAGGCGGTCGCAAAAACACAGAGTATAACGAAACTCGTTAATCTCTTGAGTGTTAACTGTAGATCTTGAGCCCACATGGTACTCATCAGCGCCCAGGCCATGAAGGCGAGAATGAGCCACCCCAGGCCGCCATTAATTCGTAACCGCGAGTCCGTTGGACGGCTCACAAGACTGATCGCCGCCACGGCACACAGCGCGATGAGCGTCACCTCGCGAACACCCTGACCCTCCATGCCTGCAACAACAATCTCGTCTGAAACGTTGTAATTTTCCGCTGTCCTATGGATCGCCAGCGGCCAATGGAAAATTACAAACAGCGCCACACTGACAAATACGAACAGGAGCCACGGAAACTGGTGGTCATGATGACGTGTTTTCGCGCGGGGTAGGTAGATATAGCTCATCTAACATACCTCCTGTGGGCTTGGCGTGTAGATTGGATACTGCAAAAATATCCCTGCCTTCACCAGAGATGTCGCCAGGTTCGCCCCCAATAATCCGGCAGCCGCACCAAGTGCGCCGTGGGTCCGGACCAACCAGAGACCTAGGTGAGCATAGTGACAAGGGCTACCAGGTTAAGTCCAAAATCTACGCTTGCACGCTCCATGGCCAACAGGGCGCGCGAGAACGAAAAGCCGACAGCCGAGACCAGAAGGTTCAAAGCAAGAACCGCGACGATCAGGCCATTTCCCGCGTACCGGCTTCCGTAAAGCAAAGCAACAAAACGATCTCCCCACAGTATCAGCACCAGGGTGAGCAGGCCGGCGGGCAGAGCCAACATAGCACTTATCTTGAGCACCAATCGACGCAGTCCCCGCTGTCCGTTGGACGCAAACTCGTGTGCTGTTTTGGGGCCCAGGAAGTTCTGCAGCCCAAGCAACGCAGGATTGCTAGCCGACACGACGCCCACACACGCCGCGAACACTCCCGCAGCCGCCGCACCATGGAAAAACGCCAGAAGCCACGGGTAGAGATTGGCGCTCGCCGTGTAAACTAAGCCGCTGGCAAACACCCATCTTCCAAATGTCCAATTTCTTTTAAGATCCTCAACCGAATGAGAAAGCCGTGGGTGAAAGGAGCGTTTCTCCATCCATAGCCATGAAGCGGCTGCTATCCCACAGACCGGTCCGATCACCCAGTACGCCGTACTTGCGGAAAGCGCGCCGAGCCGGGCGAGAACAAGCAAGCCGCCTACTTGAGCGAGTCCAACGCAAATATCGAATACGAGTACAGACCTCAGTTTTAAACCAGCAAAACATATGCGACGCACAAATTCGCGCAGCATAATCAACCCGACCGTAGCCCCCAGTGCCCACAAGACAGTTCCTAGCCCGCGAGGACCAATTCCGAACCTGGTTGCAAAGGCGCCACAAGCCAGCGCAAACATCCCCAGGAGTGAAAATACGATCTGATGCACCAACGTGCTGCCCGCATACAGTGCATGAGCGCGTCCCTTAAGGCGCGGGGCGTACACCATATAAGGTGTTGCGATCACTGACGTCTGCAAGTCCGTCACTAAGAGAATCAACGAAAAGCCAAGCATGTAGAGGCCGAACTCCTCTTTGGAGGAGGCTCGGGCTATGATGACGCCAGTCACAAAGTTGGTGATGCTGGCCACCCCTTGATCGGCTAGGGAGAGGACTCCCTGATGTAAGGCCGTTTTGGGAGCCGCGGCTGAGCCAAAGGGCAGCAGTCTCCTGCGTGCGGGATGTTTCGATTCCCCATGGATGGTCCCAGGCGTAGCAGTTGTCGGAGCAGCCCCAGTATCTTCTGATAAGGTTATCAACTCGACCCGCCTCCCCCAAATAGAACCACTGAATTAAGAGCCTTGCTCATTCAACTCCCCTCGCATCTACCGGAATAATCCGGCAATCCGAAAGTTGAAATGCTGGGCTCGAATGTATACCTTGCAGACTTTTGAGCTCTCACCCCGGCAGCTTCCCGGCCCGAGATTCTGAATCAAGCTGCGTGATAGGGAATGCCCGTGAAGGCTTCAGTGCAAACCCAGCCTAAAGTCTCTTATAGATACTTTCTGGAATTGGGAACGATCGATTGCGGAGAACGGTACCCAACAACCGGACCCCCGCCGCTTCGAGGGATTCCTTTGCTCTACGTGCGGTTTGCCGACGGGTCGCGTTGGCTTCGACAACAAGAATTGCGTTCCCGACAACCTCGCCCACAAGTGCTGCATCCCGACTAACGCCGATCCCTGGAGCATTAACCAGGAGATAGTCAAAAGCATCCATCAATTGCGTGAGTCGGTGGCGAAGTTCCGCCGATGTTAGAAGCACGCCGCAATCGTTTGCCAGCAGATCTGTGCCGGCTAACCAAAGGTTGCCCTCGATATGGGCACACCGGTCGCGAACAGAAGCTGAGCTGGGAAATGGAATCGAGTTGCTGATACCGAAGGCACTCGACAGGTACTGCAGACGTACATCAGCATCAACGAGGCAAATCGACTTGTCGCTGATGGCTGTAAGTGCACGTCCGGCACTCGCGCAAACAGAACTGCTGCCACTTCCACCGTCGACCCCACAAAAGACGACCCTTCGCGAGGAACGTGGAGTCGCCGACAGGAAGACGGTCTGGACCAGATGCACGGTCTCGACCCCAAAGAGACGGACCGCTTCGGCCGAGGAAGCTTGCTTCGCGATCAGACCATCAGTCTCCGTGTGCAGGGGAAGACTATGGTCTACTTCTACCTCAAGCTGTTTCAATAGTTCGAAATTGCGGCTCATTGCTGATTCCTCACTCCTTCGAGCCGGATGCGACCGCACCTGTATCCGGTGCAGACGTCGCGAACGGGTTCGTGGCGGATCGACTGGGCGCAGTCAGCCTAGCCCGGGGGCCAAGCGTGGATGCGTCAGGTTGAACGGCCTCAGCATTGGCCCGTGAGGCGGCAGGCAAAAATACAGGTGTTGCATGAGACCTGAGAAGTCGTACGCTTTTCCTCAGGCTGAATTACATCTGGACGACCGAGCGTAGGATTAACAGTCCCCTGCGGTGAAGTGTCCGTCTGGGTCACTAACTGCTTACGGCGTGGAGTTTCGGAGTTCTGAGCGCTAGGGCGCTTTACATTGTTTGTGCGGCGCGCGGCAGACTGGTGTTCGAGATCTGCGATGTTGGCCTGGAGCCGCTGAATCTTGTAGTCGTCCGGCGGGAGCATCGCCCGCAAGTCGGAAAGCTGACGGCGGAGGTCGGCTAGCCGGGCCTGGTTATCGCGCTGCGTCGCTTCATCCAAACCCTTTTCACTTTCGACATGGTGGACCGAGTTCGGTTCCGAGCCGTGCCGCACGCGTCTGTTGCTTCCCTCAACGGGCCCACCGGCCTTGACAGCAGGCGCCGGGGGTGCCGGATCGACGCTGGGTTTGACAGCAACAGCACCACGCGGGTCGCTACGCGGCGAAGGCAATGGAACGCTTGCGGCGGTCTCGGGCACCGATTTCGCATCCAGGGAATGGACAGAGCTACCCTGGTGAGACCGAAACGTCTTGAGTTGTGAAATCCCGAGTACTCCCAGCCCCGTCGAGACCAGGAGCGCCGTGACCACCAGAACCCATGGCCAACTCAGTTTCACTGCTCCATTTCGCGGTTCTGGACGGTAGATCTCGGTGACGGCCAGCTCACATGGAACCACCGGGGACACTGCCGCACCCGGCGTCAACTGCTGATCGGCAAGAACTTCGGCGATCATGCTTCCGTCAACCTGCTTGCGCTTCAGGGCACAGCACAGTGAAAGCGCGTTGAAGCACACGTTATTGATGTTCCGGGGAATTCCATGACTAGCTTCCGTTATCCGGCTGACAGCCTCAGGCGTAAATAGCGGCGGACCATCATATCCCACGAATTTGAGCCGATGATCGATATAGGCATGTGTCTGGTCCGTCGTTAGCGGCTCAATCCGGCAAAAGGTTGAAATCCGCTGTCGAAGTTGTAACAGCGAAGGCTTCATCAACTTATCCGACAGCTGCGGTTGTCCTGCAAGAACAACCTGCATCAGCTTCGCCCGCGGCGTCTCAAAGTTGGTGAGCATGCGCACCACCTCGAGCGCCTCGTCAGACAAATTCTGCGCCTCGTCGATGACCACTACAAATCTGCGCCCCGCGCGGGCCTCCGCAACGACCGCAAGATTCAGTTGCTCGTGCATTTCGGCATGATCGCGTCCGGGAACGATGCCGATATCACGCAGAATGTAGCTGACAATTTCCCGTGGCTCGCATTGCGGATCGATGTCGAAGATAAAAGCGGTCCGCGCGGATGACCGAATCTCCTCCAGGAAGCGGAACAGGAGTGTCGTTTTTCCCATCCCCGGCGGGGCAATCAGGGCAATAAAACCTCGATTGCTCGAGAAGCCATATTTCAGTGATGCCAGCGCCTCGCGATGCGAGGGGCTCTGATACAA
Source organism: uncultured Acidobacteriaceae bacterium (assembly GCA_963838445.1). GTDB lineage: Bacteria > Acidobacteriota > Terriglobia > Terriglobales > Acidobacteriaceae > PALSA-350. The sequence continues at coordinate 155,340 of CAWIRT010000056.1, read as the reverse complement.
GCTCCGGGAATCTGGGGTCGCCCCGAACGGATCTTCTCGAAATCCGTAATATCGCAACAGCATCGCACTACTCTCCGTGTCTCGGAAGTGCAGCAAGCACGGGAGACCCAAGGTAGTTCGCCAATTCATCTGGGGTACGGAACGAAGGATCCATGAAATCGACTACAAACCCAGCAGAGAGGCTGAACGTTCCGGCTAAGAGCAAGGTCAGAAGAACGATGCTCAGCGGAGACTTTGTCGGCAGCGCTGGAACGATCGGTTCTTCTGCCAGGGCCACATTAACAATGCCGCGCTGGTCGAGAGCCTCATTGATTCGTGCCTCTTCGCGCTTCCTTGCATACAAAAGATAGTTCTCCTCTTGCGTCTTTGCGCTCCGGACAAGGTCCTGTTGGATGAGGGCATTCTGATCGAGACGCTCGGCGCCTTCACGGTACTGCGCGGCAATGGAAGACGCGGAGTTGGCGCGTGATTGCAAACCGCTGAGCTCGGTCTGAGCTTTGGTAAGTTCATCCTTAACCCACTGGTAAGCTGGATCGCGGTCAGAAGACTCCTCACGAATGGGCTTGCTCTCTTCTGTCTTGATGGCGCTCTTGGTTTCGGCGATCTGCTCGTCGACTGCCTGTACCAGTGGGTAGGTAGGGGCGAACTTGGTCAGCAGATCGGTTCGTTTCAGCTCCAGGTTGAGCAGGGTCGATTTCAATTGATCGAAGAGCTGAGGATTATCCAACGTCCGGACCACAGTGGTCTCGCGCGGCTTCATCGTCAGCAACTGTTTCTGCAAGGTTGCAACCCGCTGTTGCGTCTCGGCTAAAGCGCTCCGAGCCTGATGTGCGGCGGAATCATAATCATTGGCCTGCCGGAGCGCGGAATCTCGTTCCAGGTCGGCTGATACTACGCCCGTCTTCCTGGTGAACGCGGTCAGCTTCGCCTGCGCCTGATCCAATCCCTGCTGATACTGTCGCATTTCCTGGTCGAAAAACTTGAACTCACCAGAGGAACGATGTACCTCAAGGTGCTTTTCCATGTATGCCGTTGCCAGCGTGGCAAGCACTCTCGCAGCCATTTTGGGATCGCGTGATTGATAGCTCACCAGAATCACGTTGCTCTTGTGGCCTGGCGTGATCTTCAACTGCTTGCCTAAAACGCGTACCGCTCTTGCAATCCTTATTTCACTCTCGTGGTCGGTCGGCGGCCCCTGTGCGCCACTTAGACCTGTAGTGATTACAACCTGGCGTAGCAAGTCCTCACTGTTGAGAAACTCCACCTCGGAGTTGAGGTCCTCTTCGGTGACCTGGTCGTTAAAGAGCGGAGAAGGTGCGTTGCTCGAGGCGGAAACAATCTCGTCTGAGCGCTGCCGCCGCACCAGGATCTTCATCTGGGCTTCATACTTCGGAACCCATAGTCCGGATAGTGCCGCACCGATAAGCACCAGGGCAAATACGATCAACATCGCTCGTCTTTGGCGAAATACGACAGAGAGGACGTCGCGGGCCGTAGGCAGCGATGGCCGGTTATACACTTCAAGTGCTAATTCTTCAGTCTTCATATTGTTCCTCGCCTCACAGGACTCCCGGACCCAGGTATGCCGACACGCCGGAGGTCGGTAGGAAAGGACGAATCTTGGAGAGAGCGTTTTGCGGCACGTACAGCATGTCCCCTGGTTGCAATCGAATATCCTCTGACAAATTGCGCGAGGCGAGCAGTTTTTTGACGTTGATGAGCTTCGCCTCAAATCCCCCACCCGATACTGGGCGGAACAATACCACTTGTGAATGCTTCGACTTCTCGTCAAAGCCGCCGGCAATGGCGACCGCCTCCGTAACTGTGAGGTCACTGCGCAGGTCGTATTTGCCCGGCTTGGCGACCTCTCCAGACGCAATAAAATACGGCTTCTCGAAGTCTTTCAGTGAGACCGCAATGACTGGGTCGTGCAAAATGTTCGCATACGCGGTCTTCAAGGTTTGCGTCAGTTCCGGAACGGTTTGGCCCTCGACAAAGACCGAACCAGCTCCCTTAAGAGTGATGTAACCATCCGGTTGGATCGCAACCACCTGGTTGAATTCGGGAGTCATGGCAAAGTCCAAATCGAAGCTATCCCCCTTTCGTAGGTGATAACGAGGATTCCGTTCCTGAAGTCCTGGAACAACGCTGGCCGATCCAGCTGCTGCCGATGGGGGACCAATAGCCGATGCGGATCGAGCAGCAATGTCCTGTGCACTAACACCCGGAACAGTCGCTGTCATTGCCGCTACCACCGCCAACCCTGCTAGCGTGATTAACCGACACTTCATTACGAACCTCAATCCCTTGATAGCAGTGAATACCACAATCCAGGTACGGTTTAGCGAACTAATCTAAGCGCGCCTTCCCGGACAAGATGTAAAGGCAAAGCCTTTCTGTAAATCAAACATGGCTTCGCCATTCTTACTCGGATGACTTCCTTCCCATAGTTCGACTGTTTCCCGGGCATCCCTTAGCGAACAAGGGGAGAGAACGGTTTATAACACATCCGGACTTGTGGAAACCCGGGTGGTTAGTTGAGTTTTAACTAAACACACGGTCTTCCCCGGTTGGTCGTTGCCGGGACCAGTTCACTGAGTAGTTAACTAGTAACTCAGTTAAGTATTAACTGCGGGAGGGGGAATATCGCAGGACAAACTATCTTCAGGACTCGCGGTACGTAGCTCCGGTGTCCATTTTTTGGGGCTGTCATCCAAATATGAGGTAGCCCGGAGCAATTGTAAAGGAGATATATCGGGGTACTGGGCGGATTTTAGGTAACGGTTACCGAGGTAAGTGTCCGGTTGGAAAGAGGGTACTCAGACCAGGATTGGGATGACTGCGAAGCGTCTGCTGACATGCAAGCAGCACCGGAGTCAATAAGCTCCGACCCCCCTCACGACCAAGCCAGGAGTTGCCAGAATAATCTTAATATCCAGCAACAGCGACCACTCGCGGATGTATTGCAAATCAAGCCGTACCATATCTTCAAACGGAAGTTCACTGCGTCCATTCACTTGCCAGAGTCCAGTGATGCCGGGGTATACGGCAGAGCGCCCCTCAGACCAGTCTGCGAATTCGCGGCTCATTCCATCCGGTCCCAAATCGGCTGCCGGCAATGGCCTGGGCCCTACCAGGCTCATCTCACCGAGCAGCACGTTGATCAATTGCGGCAACTCGTCCAGGCTGTAACGGCGAATGAAACGACCGACCGGGGTCACCCGGGGGTCCCGTTTGATCTTGAAGATATGACCTTGCTTCTCGTTCGCATGAGCCACGTGTGTGCGATCCATTGCCGTGTACATGGAGCGGAACTTGAGGAACATGAAGTGGCGGCCGCCTCGGCCCACACGCGGCGCCTTGTACAGGATGGGGCCCTCGGACGTGAACTTGACCAGGGCTGCGATGGCCAGCATGGCCGGCCCCAAAAGAATGAGCGCGAGCGCCGAGACCACGATGTCAAAGCCCCGCTTGACGATCTCTTGCCCCTTGGTGAATGCCAAGGGGCGTAGCTCGACCAGGGGCAAACCGTATTGATTGACCACGTTGACGCGACCGCGTTCGGGTAAAAAGTCTACCGTGCAATTAACGATGACGCCCATACGCTTGAACACCTTTTTACATTCGTCCAATTCTCCGGGAGAAATCGAACCGTTCAGGAGAATGATGCGATTGAGGTGCTCGCGATTGATGACTTCAGCCAGTTGTCCGGTAGTTCCCAGGATTGGTACGGACAAGGAGAGGCCTTCTGCCGTATGACCTTCGGTAGTGATCAGGCCCTTGATCACGCTGGCCACGTTTGCCGCGTTCATGAGGCTAACCAGCCGGCCTGCATGGGAACCATCTCCCAATAGGGCTGCCCGGATGGGTGAGGGCCAATGCCGCTCAGCTACCATGGCCGCGGCCACACTGACGCATCTCGCCAGGCCTAGACTGACAAAAACAAGCGGTGCGAAAATTATGAAGAAGGAGCGGGAGACACCGGTCCCAAGCTGACGGGAGAAGAAAGTCACAATGACGATAGCGCCGCTTGCCAGCAGAGCACCTTCGGCCGTGTTCATAACGCTATTCCACAGTCGGATCCGGCCCTCAATCCGGTAGAAGCTGAGACGCCAGGCCATGACGATCCACAAAACAAGGATCATCATGAGCGACGGAGCCCAGACCGAAGCGGCGCTCCAGCTTACCCGTTCTCTCGTCAATGGGTTTAACAACACTCGCATCTGGATCGTACAGCTCCAGGCAGCCGTCACCGCGAGCAGATCCAGGACGAATTGCATGGTCTGATAAAAGCGTAGATTCCGGACGTGCATGAGAGCAGTTCTCCCCATACGTTTCCCCGGCTGCGGCCAGAGAGACGTTCCTTTTACTGAGCAGTCAGAGCCTTTCTCCAATAGATCAGGGGCGTCGCTGGCCACCGTAGCAGGAGAAGTGCAATTAGAAGAGGGCAGTTTGGCGCTTGGGGACGCTCTCTGTACAGTCACGAGTGTCCACCCGGAAAAATAAGCCTGTCACCGTCGCCGGGCTACCAACCGTGTGAGTGGTGGTTGACCGGCGTTTATTCCAGAACTCAATTGTTGCAAGCCTCTACGAACGCCACTCCGGCCGGGTTGTCAACCTTTGCAGCTTGGTCAACCGGCTCCAGATCGTTAGCGTCCACTTCAACCGCTACGCTCCGCATAATCACCTCGAGAGTGAGAACGAAGCGGAACTCGTTTTTTTTGCGCACTAAAATCCCTTCAATCCCAGCCATCGATCCAGTCTTGATTCGCACTCTTTCACCGACCCTCAAGTATGGGTGCGGCTCGACCTTGCCCATTTGGGCCCCGAGCCGTAAAGCGTCGATTTCAAAATGAGGCAAGGGCCACGGTTCCTTGGGTGAACCCACAATCGAGAGCACGCCTGGCATGCCAAGCACAGTTCCCCGTGCAGATCGGCCGATGCGTACGAACAGATAACACGGGAACAAAGGCAGTTCCAGCGTAGTAGGGCTGCTCTTCTTCCATTGCCGTACCGTGCGATACAGCGGCAGGAATGTTTCGACACCGCGTTCCGCGAGCAATTCGGCTATATGCTTTTCGTGTCGGGGAGTGGTGTATGCAGCAAACCATTGTGGCGACCGGCCGTCCTCAGTGAAAACGGCCCCACCTATTTGCATGTTGGAACTTACCTGGCAGATTTCAGACATGGCTTCGCCGCCCTTACTCGGAAGGTCTCTTTTTCCACAGCTCTTTTCGGTCCGGGGACTGCAGTGCGATCAGAGGACCGTTTTGTAGCACATACAGGCTGTAGGATTCCCCGGTGGTCAGTTCAACTTAAGGGAAATACAATCTTTCCCAATTCTTCCGTGGCCAAGATAAGTTCACTGAGTATTGTGCATATCTCAGCTGAAGTGATTGACCGCGTGGGGGATTGCGCGGAGGGAACATCGATGGAGGCTCACGGTTTAAATCAAAAGGGCCCGCTGCATTTACTTGCTTTAGACTGTCCTGCAAATATGAATGAGCACAAACCAGTTGTAAAGAGGATATATAGCGGTACGGACAGGTTTTCGGTAATGGTTACTGGTATCACACACTTAGTGTGACGAAGAGCCTAGGAGAAGCCGCTGGAGTCATCTGCTGGCGGCTCAATACAGTACCCAACTCAACAGGAATCTTCTTGTTACCAGCGACGAGTTTGGCGCGTTCGATTCCGGTGACCAAAGATCCGCGGTAACGTACATGATTTCCATTGTCCCCCGAGCGGTTCGACATTACGATGTCTCTACTCGTTAACACAGCAATATGTACTAAGTTCCAAGTGTGTTGGTTCTCCTGTTATTGCGGCCTCTGCTGAAGCGCGGTTCCCCCTCCCACCTCGGCTCTGTTGCCTATTTGGTCACAGCTTCAACCAGACAAGTTCTTCGGCCGGCTCGTCACACCTCAAAGATTTGGAAAGGGTAGATAAATGCATACGCTTGCGGTAGCCCCCGAAATATCTGAATCCACCTTAGCAGCCACCAAAACCAGGCTCGATCAGACGATCGACCATATTATTGTCTCGCTCCCCAGGCCGGACCAGTTATCCAGCGAACAGCGCCGTGGGATGATCGCCCGTTATACATCGGTACTTGAAGGAAATTTCATCTACTGGATGACGGCGGCGTATCTTTCGGTACAGTCGGAAGAAGCGCGCCCGATCATCATCGACAATTTACTGGAAGAAGTTCGGGATAGCCATCCGGCGATGCTCCGGAAGTTCGCAATCGCCGCGGATGCCGTCCCAACCAAGGAAGATACGCTTGCTGTTCATGAAGAACTAACCAGGGCTCGCCTGTTTTTCGGAAAGCTTTCGGGCGTGCAAACCTTGGTTGCCATGGCCTTTTTCGAAGGCTTCATCCAGAAATTTATGGCGTATCTGGCCGATCTGGCGATCGCGCAAGGTTCGTCTGAGCTCGAGTACACAGACGTTCATGGCGTTTGCGACATCGCCCATACAGAAGGTTTGATCCAGGCGTTGTCTTCAGAAATGACATTAAGCCCACTCGGTCCGGACGCGAACATGTTCGAAGGGGTTGAACTTCTGGAAGCACTCCTCAACCGCGTCGTATACGGTAAAAATAGTGCCGTTGCGGCCTGAGGGCCAACAGCCGTGTCCACGCAAATCCAACCGGGTCGGTCCCGCATCCTCGCCGAGCAAGCCGGGTATTTCGAAGTACCCGGCGCTCACCTATACACTGTTCTCCACCGGGTCGAAGAACCAATTGCTCGCGTACTCCTCGTTGGTCCATTCGCATCCGAGCGGCATAGTTCCTACATACCATGGGTCCTCTGGGCTCGGTACCTGGCGGAAAGGGGAATAGAAGTTCTTCGTTACGACTATCGCGGGATAGGCGAGAGCGAGGGTGTCTTCGAAGAAACGTCCTTCGACCATTGGTGTGAAGACGCGCATCTCCTTGCTGGCTGGTTAAAGAGCCAGTCACCTGATCTCCCACTCGTGCTCCATGGTCTTGGGATTGGAGCTCTGCTAGCTTCGCTTGTCTTCGATGCGGGTTTGGGTGAGTCGCTGCTACTCTGGTCACCCCCGGCCAATGCGAACCAGGCGCTTCGCTCGATGCTCGTGCGTTGGGTAAACGTGGAGCAACTTTTCAAATACGGTGACGAGCGGAAACCTCCATCGGTATTTATCCAGCAACTGGAACAGGGCTCGCCGATTGAAGTGGAAGGATACCAGTGGTCAGGAAAACTATGGCAAGACTCCCTTCATGTCCATCTGCCTGCGGCGCTGCAAGATGAAGGTACTGCTCGCGCCGGGTACAAGAGGCCGGTGAGGATCGTCAAGCTCGGTAAGGAGGCTTCGCCTCTGGTTAAAGCGGGGACGGTAGCGGATGACCGGCCGAAGGACTTTTCCTGGTTGTTTGATGCTAACTGGGAATGGATTACCGAGAGTATCGAAGACAGGGTGAGGAATATATCGTGAAAGACGTTATGCGAGGGCGGGAGCTGTTTGCATTGGAAGCACTCGGCGTTCGTGTACAGGGTACCTGCCACCTGCCTGGCGACGACGCGTCCGGTGCGCCGGCAGGGCGGCACGATCTAAAGAGCACAGGCGTTTTGCTGATCAGTGGTTTGTTGTCACCCAGAGCCGCCATCGGCGATTCTGCGGTTTTCTGGGCTGACTCTTTTGCCAAGCGTGGCTACACCTGCTTCCGCGTGGACCTGCCCGGATCGTGCGACTCGGGGGGAGACGCTCCTCCGGAACTCTTAAGTTTTATTAATACAGGTGGCTACGAAGCGGTCACGGTCGAGGTCATCAAGCAAGTTGTCGCCCGGTACAACTTGTCCTCCGTAATCCTCATGGGACATTGCTCCGGGACGGTGACAGCTCTATTCGCGGCCGCGGCGTACAAAAACTGCCGCGGGCTAGTCCTGTTAGAGCCGTACTTCCATTTGCCACCACCCGTAGCAACAAAGACTCGCGAAGCGTTAAGCGATTGGGCGGCTAGCAATCGTCTGGGCGGGGTTCTCAGCAATCTGTTCGATCGCCTGAAAGCTCTACGCCTGCGGCTGCGTCTCCGGAGCAGCGAGCTTCCAGGCAATGCAAATTTACCGCTTCTTGACCGCTGGAAGAGCCTGGCATCTGCGGGCCTGCCCATCCTGGTGCTTAAGGCTCCGAGCTACAAGGCTTCCGGAAGTAAACCGAGGCTGGGCGATTTCGATTATCTGAGCTACGTGATACACATTGGCGGCACCCGCAGTCGAGTCGATCTAAGAGTAATTGAAGGTGCTGGTCATTCCTTCGCAGATCGAACCGGACGAGCAGTCGTTCGTAATTTCACCGAAGCCTGGCTGGGCCAATACTTCCCAGTAGAAAAAACCGAAACACCGCTTTTGCAAGTGGAGGATTTGCAGTCTGCAGAGATCAATCTCGGAGCGTTAGGTGAACCGGTTCCCGCCTACGTTTCCTCAGGAGAATAGGATAACTATGATCGCCAGTAGCTTCAGAGACGAAATCACAAATCAGTTCCGCTTAGTCGCCGCCGAACAAGATAAACGGCTCGCACCTCTTACAGATGATCTGCCTCTGCTTGATTCCGGGCTGGATTCACTGTGTTTCGCCATCCTTGTGAGCCGGCTTGAGGACGCACTTGGTGTCGACGACCCATTCAGCGCCTCTGAAGACGCTAGCTTCCCTGTAACCTTAGGCCAATTCATTAGCTTCTATGAGAATGTTGCAAAATAGCCCAGCTTCGCTCGCCACTGCGCTAGACACCGGGCGCGATTTGTCCGCGCGCTTTGTCTTTGGCGCGGAACAGAGCGTCGCCTGGGGCGAACTGCTGTCTGGGTCTTGCCTTGGTCGACGGGCCAGCGAACTTGGCAGGCGTTCCATCCTGACCGAGACAATGGAGCAGCTCACTGCTGTTTCCGCGCTGATCGAACTTGAGGGTGTGTCCATGAAAGTCCAACGCGACGCTTCCAGTAGCTTGGCTGAGCGCGCCGGTTACTTCCCCGTTTCAGGTGCGCATCTTTATACAGTGTTGCACGAGGTGCCGAATCCCGTTGCACGAGTGCTTTTGGTAGGGTCGTTTGCTTCGGAACGTCACACTTCCTACCTAGCATGGGTTCGATGGGCACGCTATCTAGCGGAGCAACAAATTGAAGTGCTTCGATACGACTATCGTGGCGTTGGGGAAAGCACGGGATCATTCAAGGACACGACCTGCGAGGCGTGGATGAATGATGTTCAACAACTTGCCACATGGTTTAAGAACCGGGGGGACAACCAGGTACCCCTGCTACTTCACGGCCTTGAGATGGGTGGAATTCTGGCTGCCAGAGTTTTCCACAACGGCGAGGCTGACGCCTTGATATTGTGGTCTGCGCCGGTCAATGCGAATAAGGTTCTACGATCGACCTTGCAGCGTTGGATTGGACCACAACAACTCTTGAAGAGCGAGGACGAACGGCGGCCAGCTTCGCACTTTTTCCGTCTGCTCGAGGAGGGGAAGAGCGTCGAGGTTGAAGGCTATGAGTTCACGCCAGCATTGTGGCGGGAATCCATCGGCTTTGACTTGCCAGCGGCCATGATGCCACCACAAGATCCTACAAAGTTCTACAGGCGCCCTGTGCGCATTGTCGAGTTGGGAAAGACCGCTGCCCCCCTCGTCAAGGGTGGATTACATGAGGGATTCGAGGAGGCCAAAGACTTTAACTGGCTCTTCACCCCAAACTATCACTGGATCACCTCGGCTCTCAACCTCCCAGTGGAGGCTTCATGATTAGCGACGAAGTGGAAATGCGCAAGCTGATTACACTGGGTGGTGGAGGGGTTCTACTGCGCGGAACGCACCATAAAGCCGCGGGTTGGGTTACAAATGAGGCGGGCGACTCGGACAAGAGGGTTGGGGTGCTGTTTCTAAATCCTTTATCCAGTCCGCGATCATTGAGAGGGGACTCAGCCGTTTACTGGGCAACGTCCTTTGCTGCTCGCGGCTACCCGGCCTTTCGTATTGATCTGCCGGGATTGGGGGATAGTTACGGAGAGCTGCCAAACGATCTTCTTACCTTCATTAACGAAGGAGGTTATGCGGCAATAACCGCCTCCAAGATAAAGGAATTGGTGCAGCGTTTCGGTCTCTCAGGAATAGTCATATACGGCCATTGTACGGGGGCTACCAGCGCAATTTATGCGGCTTCGGAGTGCAAAGAGTGTAAGGGGCTGATTCTCGCTGATCCATACTTCTATATCGCTAATCGCTTGACGCCCAAGCTGAGGCCAGAGCTGGTGGATTGGGTCAGGCGGAGCAAGGTGGGGGAAGTCCTTCGCGCTACTTACGCGCGAATGCGAGAAGCTCCGAAGAAATTTCGTAGCGGTGCATTGCCACCCAACGCAAATGTCGCATTGGTCTCGGGCTGGAAAAAGGTTCTGTCGAACGGCCTACCGATTCTGGTTCTCAAATCCCCTCACCCGACAGCCCTTGGCAGTAGCAAGCTCAGATCGGGCCGTTTCGACTATCTCGCGCATGTCACTTCATTTGCCGTCCGGAGCAATCAAATCACTACCAGAACGATTAAAGGAACCGATCACTCCTTCGCCAATCAGCTGGGGCGAGCGGCGGTTCAGGTTTATACGGAGACCTGGCTGCGCGAATATTTCCCAGTGGCGGAAACCGAAACAACAACATCCCCTGTACAAGTGCAGGAATTGCAATCTATAGAAATCAATCCCGAAACGTTAGGTACGCCCGTTGGGGCCTACGTTTCCTCAGGAGAATAGGATAATTATGATCGTCAGCAACTTCAGAGACGAAATCACAACTCAGTTCCGCTTAGTCGCCGCGGAGCAGGATAAGCATCTCGCACCACTCACCGACGACCTGCCTCTGCTTGACTCCGGGCTGGATTCACTGTGTTTCGCCATCCTTGTAAGCCGGCTTGAGGATGCACTTGGTGTCGACCCATTCAGCGCCTCTGAAGACGCTAGTTTCCCTGTAACCTTAGGCCAATTCATTAACTTCTATGAGAATGTTGCAAAATAGCCCAGCTTCGCTCGCCACTGCGCTAGACACCGGGCGCGATTTGTCCGCGCGCTTTGTCTTTGGCGCGGAACAGAGCGTCGCTTGGGACGAACTGCTGTCTGGGTCTTGCCTTGATCGACGGGCCAGCGAGCTTCGCGGGCGTTCCGTCCTGATCGAGACAATGGATCAGCTCACTGCTGTTTCCGCGCTGATCGAACTCGATGGTGTCGCCCGCCGCATTGTCCTGTACCCCCCCGACTTGTCGCGGGAACATCTTCCCTTTGTTGCCAGTTCCGCAGAAGCCGATGTCATTGTTTCTGACCGGGTCAGCGGTGAATTCGAAATTCCCGGTGTCACGACCTTCATTCATTGCGATGGCAAGATCGTTCCCGGAAAGTTTGAACGAAGCGCACTGAATGAGACGGAATGGATTCTTCTCACCTCGGGTACCACGGGAAGGCCAAAGCTGGTCGTCCACACCTTGGCCAGCCTGGCCGGTGCAATTGAGAATCGCGCCCGACCCCGTCCCATTTGGTTTGGAGTACGTTCTACGATATTCGCCGTTACGGAGGGCTACAGATCTTTCTTCGCGCCTTGCTTACCGGCTCCTCCCTGCTGCTGTCCAGCGCGTCGGAATCAACGGCGGATTTCCTGGCTCGCGCCGGCGCGCATGGAGTTACGCATATATCCGGGACACCCTCGCACTGGCGGAGAGCGCTCATGAGTCCCGCGGCTCACTTGCTGGTCCCGGAGTACGCTCGTCTGTCAGGGGAAATTGCAGACCAGGCAATCCTCAATCAGCTGCATTCGTTCTATCCGCAGGCAAGCATTTCTCATGCGTTCGCCTCCACCGAGGCCGGGGTTGCGTTTGACGTGAGGGATGGACTCACCGGATTTTCGCCAAACATCATCGAAAACACTCCCGGCGTCGAAATGAAGGTGGAGCAGGGTTCTCTGCGGATTCGCTCCGATCGCACTGCGACCCACTATCTGAATTACTCCGGCCGCCCGCTCCGGGATGAAGAAGGCTTTGTAGATACGGGCGACATGCTCGAGCATGCGAGCTGATCGCTATTATTTCGTCGGGCGACGGGATGGAGTGATCAACGTCGGCGGTCTTAAAGTTCATCCTGAGGAAGTTGAAGAGGTGATTAACCGCCACCCGGAGGTTCGGATGTCGCTGGTCCGGACGAGGAAAAACCCCTTGACGGGCGCGCTGGTGGTTGCGGACGTTGTTCTGAAAACCCAAAGTCGAAACGGGAACGAGAACGAACGTGCCATACAGCAAGACATCCTGTTGCTGTGCCGGGAGGCTCTCCCCTCCCACAAGGTTCCGGCTGTCATCAACTTTGTTGCTGCCCTGGCTGTCGCAGAGACTGGAAAGCTTATTCGCCGCTATGCGTAACGTAATCGTAACCGGCGGGAGCCGCGGCCTGGGTCTGGGAATTGCGCGCAAGCTGACCAACGAGGGGTTCCGTGTGATAGCCGTCGCACGGAAACAATCTAGCGATCTTACCGCGGCCGTGGAGGAGGCGGAGGCGGCTCACTCTGGGTCTCTTCACTTTGTGCCCTTCGACCTGGCTCAGATTGAAGGCATCGCAGACTTGATTAAAACGATCAGAAAGACGTTTGGCCCCATTTTTGGACTGGTGAATAACGCCGGTATAAGTTCTGAGGGTTTACTCGCCATGATGCAAAACTCCGATATTGAGAAGCTGGTCCGTCTCAATACGCTTTCGCCGATGGTGGTCACCAAGTTTGTGGTGCGCTCCATGATGGCCGATGGAGCGGGCCGCATCGTGAATTTGGCGTCGATCATTGCCTCGACGGGCTTCAGTGGTCTTTCGGTTTACGGCGCCACCAAAGCCTCTACCATCGGATTCACCCGGTCGCTTGCCCGAGAGGTGGGCCGTTCCGGGATAACTGTCAATGCGGTAGCTCCCGGCTTCATCGACACCGATATGACTCTTGGCCTGAAAGACGAGCAACGGGACAAGATCGTCCGCCGCAGCGCGCTGCGACGACTGGCGGAAGTGGAAGACGTTGCCAACGCGGTGGAGTTCTTGCTGAGCGATCGGGCAAAAAACATCACGGGGACAGTACTTACCGTCGACGCAGGGAGTACAGCTTGACCACTCTTCAACAAGAGGCTCCCAGAGCCGTCGCCGATTCTGCAGTCAAAGCGTGGTTGCGCGCGCTCGAGCTGACGGCCCCGATTGCCCGCAACCGCGATCGGGTACTCTCCACGGTGATTGGAGAGCTCGGCGAAGAATTGGGCGACAAGCCGGCACTGCTCTCCGACCGCGAGTGTATGAGTTATCGGTCCCTTGCCGAGCGGTCGAATCAATACGCCCGTTGGGCATTGGATCAGGGTATTGCCAAAGGCGACATCGTCGGCCTTTTGATGACCAACCGGCCTGAGTATCTGGCAATTTGGCTGGGTATTACCAGCATCGGGGGCGTGGTGGCCCTGCTCAACACCAACCTGGTGGGTCCTTCGCTCGCACATTGCATCAACATCGCATCCCCCCGGCACCTCATCGTCTCCCATGAACTTTTCGACTCGCTGCGTGAAGTGCAGTCGAATCTTGCAAGCCCCCCCATCATCTGGACCCACGGGGTCGACCATTCGCCGTTCGAACGGATTGACATCGGCATTCGTCAATTTCCAGGTGAAACGCTGAGCACGGCGGAGCGGCGCCCCGTCACCATCGACGATCGCGCGCTCTACATCTATACCTCCGGAACTACAGGACCACCCAAAGCAGCGAATCTCAGCCATGCCCGCATCATGCAGTGGAGCTATTGGTTTGCCGGCATGATGGGAGCGGGACCTGCCGACAGGATGTACAACTGCTTACCCATGTATCACAGTGTCGGTGGAGTGCAGGTTCCGGGTGCGACGCTCGTTGCCGGAGGCTCTCTCGTGATCCGCGAGAAGTTTTCGGCCCGCCACTTCTGGGAGGATGTAGTCCGCTGGGATTGCACACTCTTCCAATACATTGGCGAGCTGTGCCGGTACCTGCTCCGCACCGGTTCCTCTCCGCATGAAGCCGTTCACCACATCAGAATGGCATGCGGTAACGGACTTGCGCCTGATGTCTGGGCCGAGTTCGAGGACCGGTTTCGCATCCCTCGCATACTTGAATTTTATGCATCCACTGAGGGTGCGGTCTCACTCTTTAACGTCGAAGGTAAGCGAGGGGCAATCGGGCACATTCCGGCCTACCTCGCTCATCGCTTCGCTCCGGCCCTGGTACGCTTCGACGTAGAAACCGGGGAACTGGTCCGTAGCCCGGAAGGCTTCTGCATTCGCTGTGCTCCCAATGAAGCCGGCGAGGCAATCGGTAAGGTGATGGATGACCCTTCCAATGTGGGCAGCCGTTTCGAGGGTTATACCAACCAGGCGGCCTCGGACAAAAAACTTTTACGCGACGTTTTTAAGTTGGGCGATCTCTGGGTTCGTACCGGCGACCTGATGCGCAAAGATGAAAAGGGCTTTTTCTATTTCGTCGATCGCATCGGTGATACCTTCCGCTGGAAAGGTGAGAACGTCGCCACCTGTGAGGTTTCGGAGGCCATCTGCACCTTCCCCGGCGTCACTCACGCCAATGTATATGGCGTGACCGTACCAGCCTATGATGGCCGTGCCGGCATGGCCGCGGTGGTCACTGAGAAACCGCTTGACCTCGCCGGGTTGCGGGCGCACCTTATAACTCGTCTTCCCCCGTACGCACGCCCGTTATTCCTGCGCATCCGTAACGATGTTGAAGTCACGGGCACTTTCAAGTATGCGAAGACCGAACTGGTCCGCCAGGGATTTGACCCGTCCGTTATCGATGACGATCTCTATTTTGACCATCCTGGAGAGGGCGCATTTGCCCGTCTCGACAGGAAGGCATTTGAACACATTCAGGCCGGCGGAATTCGATGGTAAAGACCACTCGCCTGGTTCTATAAAACCTCCCCCCGTAGCGTCCATAAGGACGGCAGTTTGTATTTGAAAAGTAGTTCTCTGTTTGTGCACCTGGAAGTTACGGAAGAAGGGTGAGATGGTTATCGATGAAATCCGGGCTGACTTCGCTAAGATCGAGTCAGAGATCGAGAACGGCCCTATTCTGCCGAGGGTGCAAGCCGAGGAGATTCGGACCTACCTGGCTTCTCGGTATGACTTCACTCGATCGGTGGCTCTCGATGAAGTGATTACAGATGTAGAGAAAATGTTGCGAACCTGGCAGGTTCAGGTAACGCATCCTCGCTACTTCGGTCTCTTCAACCCCAGCGTAACGCTGGCCTCCGTCGTGGCTGAAACGCTGGTCGCCATGTATAACCCGCAATTGGCCAACTGGCGTACGTCGCCTGCGGGGAACGAGATTGAACGCCACACCCTCAAATGGCT
The DNA here is from genome assembly GCA_963838445.1 of uncultured Acidobacteriaceae bacterium. Classification (GTDB taxonomy): domain Bacteria; phylum Acidobacteriota; class Terriglobia; order Terriglobales; family Acidobacteriaceae; genus PALSA-350. The sequence continues at coordinate 139,942 of CAWIRT010000056.1, read as the reverse complement.
GGCGGCAAAGTTCGGTCTGCCGGTAGATAGCACCGCGACCTTCACCAGCGGTGGAACCGAGGCCAATCTAACCTCAGTGATCGTCGCCCTGACCAGGGCTTTTCCCGATTATGGCGAATACGGCCTCCGTCATCTCAGCGCTCAACCGGCAATCTATTTAACCGAAGAGACCCATCACTCATTCAGCAAGATCACCCACATGACAGGGCTCGGCCGGCGCGCGATGCGATTGATTAAAACCGACCATCAGCTGAAGATGAACCTTGAGGATTTGGAAAGACGGGTTGCTGAAGATCGAAAGAACGGTTTTGCCCCGTTCATGGTGGTTGGTACCGGCGGCACCACCGCCGCCGGCGTGATCGATCCGTTGCTGGAAATCGCTCATTTTTGCAGGGATCAGGGTCTATGGTTTCACGCCGATGCCGCATATGGCGGGTCGGCCGTCGTCTCGCCAAACCTGAGGCAATATCTCTCCGGAATCGAAGCCGCAGATTCGATTACCTGCGACGCCCATAAGTGGCTTTCCGTTCCCATGGGCTGTGGGATGTTCTTTTGCCGCCATCCCGAAACGGTCGCCCAGGCCTTCCGCGCAGATGTCTCCTACATGCCCGGGAAAAAGGTCGGGCCGGTTTCCGATCCATTCACCACCACAACACAATGGTCGCGGCGGTTCATCGGCTTGAAACTCTTTCTTGCGCTCGCAGAGCGCGGTGAGTCGGGGTACGCCGAAATGATCGATCACCAGACCCGCATGGGCCATGTCCTGCGAGCCTCACTCCAGGCGTCCGGCTGGCGGATTGTCAACTCCACCCCGTTTCCGCTCGTATGTTTTACCCGCGAGGGGCTTGTTCCCTCTAAATTTCTGGCAGATCTCCACCAGCGACAGATCGCGTGGATGTCAGAAGCACGCTTGGGGGACACTCCCGTGGTGCGCGCTTGCGTTACCAGTTTTAGAACAACCGAGGCCCATATTGACTGGGTCGTGGACCAGATGAATCACCTCATTGAAGCAGAAACACTTACCTGCCCCCAGAACGGACGATGAAATGAAACGGGAAACCATCGCGATCCATAGCGGTTACGATCCGGATCCAACGACCAAAGCGGTTGCTGTGCCGATATATCAGACCGTTGCCTACGCGTTCGATAGTACCGAGCATGCCGCGGCATTGTTCAATCTCGAGGCGGAAGGCTTTCGCTACACGCGGATCCAGAACCCGACCACGGCAGTGCTGGAGCGGCGTGTCGCCGCACTGGAAGGCGGCCGCGACGCGCTCTGTGTCGGCAGCGGTCAGGCGGCAGTCAGCTACGCGGTTCAAAATGTCACCGAGTTGGGAAGCAACATCATTTCCGTTCCTCAGCTTTACGGCACCACCCACACACTTTTTGCTTACCTCCTACCCAGCCAGGGAGTTACTGTCCGGTTCGCTGAGAACGATCACCCGCAGGCGATTGAGAAGTTGATCGATGACAAAACGCGCGCCGTATTTTGTGAGAGCGTCGGCAATCCGGCCGGAAACATCTGCGATATTGAAGGCTTGGCGGATGTGGCCCATCGGCACGGTATTCCGCTCATCATCGACAACACGGTCGCGACCCCCATTCTGCTCAGACCCATCGAGCACGGTGCCGACATCGTTGTGCATTCTCTCACCAAATTCATGGGTGGACACGGCACCACCCTAGGGGGAGCCATCGTCGACAGTGGGAATTTTCCCTGGCAGCAGCATGCGTCACGCTTTCCCCAGTTCTGCCGACCGGACCCTTCCTATCATGGACTGGTTTACACCGATCATTTTGGTAAAGGCGCTTTTCTTGGCCGATGCCGCAGTGTCTACCAGCGGACAACCGGGGCTGTGCTCTCGCCTCTCAGCGCGTTTTTGTTATTGCAGGGCATTGAAACCGTTGCCCTGCGCGTTGAACGGCACGTTGAAAACGGAAAGAAGGTCGCCGAGTTCTTGCGCAGGGACCACAGGGTTGGGTGGGTTAAGTACGCGGGATTCTGTGATAGTCCGTATCGTCCGCTGTCGGAGAAATATCTGGGTGGTCACGCCTGTTCTCTGATGGCCGTCGGCATCGAGGGCGGCTATGCGGCTGCGGTCAAGTTTCATGATGCACTCAATCTTTTCACCCGCCTCGTCAATCTGGGCGATGCCAAGTCATTGGCCTGCCACCCGGCATCGACCACTCATCGACAGATGTCCGCCGAGGAGCAGCGCAACGCGGGTGTGTTCCCGGAGATGATTCGCCTCAGCATCGGAATCGAGCACATTGACGATATCCTTGCCGACTTGAGTCAGGCACTCGACGCAACTTTGATCACGGAGAAAGGGGGACGCTGATGCCGGTTTTTGTAGATTCAAATCATTTCAGCGCACAAATACTCAGCCGGAAACCGTCGCCAGGTTTCTATGAAGGGTCAAGCCGATGCATCACGATCGGCTTGATCAACAATATGCCGGATGCGGCCCTCGAAGCGACAGAACGTCAATTCCTATCACTGCTTGGTTCGGCCTCCGATGGAATGGTGGTCCGCTTGTCACGTTACATGTTGCCCGAGGTTCCTCGCCAGGAGGCAGCACGGCGATACCTTGACACTTTTTACACGAGTGTTGATGACATGTGGGACCATCATCTCGATGGGCTGATCGTGACCGGCAGGGAGCCTCTCACCGCCAACCTGATGGACGAACCCTACTGGGACACCTTTACCAGAGTTGCTCAATGGGCCCAAGGCAATACCCACTCGACGGTGTGGTCGTGCCTGGCAGCCCACGCCGCGATTCTTCATCTGGATGGCATCACCCGGGTTAAGAGAAATGACAAGCTTTGCGGCATCTTCGAGTGCGCGCGTGTGTACGAGCATCGTTTAACCGCAGGAACACCGCTCCGCTTTAGGCTCCCACACTCACGGTGGAACGGTGTGCCCGAAGAACAGTTGACAAGTTGTGGATATCGCGTGCTCACGCGGGCCGCCGATGCGGGGATCGACACCTTCATCAAGCAGCAGAAAGCACTCTTTGTGTTTTTCCAGGGCCATCCGGAGTATGAATCGGATACTTTGCTGCGCGAATACCGTCGCGACGTCGGGCGCTACTTCAAAGGGGAGGCAGACAAATACCCTTCGATCCCACGGAGCTATTTTGATGCCGACACGGTGGACGCATTGAGCGCTCTGCAGAAGAGAGCGGTTTCCAATCGAAGTGGAGAGTTACTTCTGGAAATATCAAATGCGCTGGGAGAGAGAAATATCGAAAATACGTGGAACTCCAGTGCCGCCGGAATTTATAGGAACTGGCTGGAATATATATGCGCCCAGAAAGAAAGGACGCTGCGATCGAAACGGGTCAAGGCGATGGCACACGCACCCACTGTTGGGTGGGAAATCGCCACGTTGAAGCGAAGCGACCAGGAAATCTTTTGAGTGCCATCGTCAGGCAGACAACCTCGTTTGTCCCTGACCTGAACCTGTTTCTGAAGGGGCTTACACCGTATGATCTCTACCCTGCCAACTCCTACTGAAGTAAGCGTCGCTCCTTCGATGACAAGGCTGTTGATCAACAATCGCTGGGTACCGAGCCAGTCAGGCAAGACCTTCCCGACCATCAATCCCGCGACAGGCGAGGAGATCTGCCAGGTTGCCGAAGCCGATGCCGGCGACGTGGATAACGCTGTTAAGGCAGCCCGCACGGCATTTGAAGGGCCGTGGCGGAAGATGCACGCATCGGAACGGGGACGACTGCTTCACCGTCTCGCTGATCTGATCGAAAAAAATGCGGACCAGCTTGCACGGCTCGAGAGTATCGACAACGGCAAGCCTCTTTCCGTGGCCAAGGCCGTCGATGTTGCCAAGACGATTGCTTGCTATCGCTATTTTGCAGGCTGGGCAGATAAGGTTCAGGGCAAGACGATCCCCATTGATGGCGACTTCTTCTGTTACACCAAGCATGAGCCCATCGGGGTCGTGGGACAAATCATTCCATGGAATTACCCCATGCTGATGCAATCCTGGAAGCTTGCCCCGGCACTGGCTACCGGCAACACGGTCGTGATGAAGCCGGCCGAGCAAACGCCTCTCTCCGCCCTATGTATCGGGGAGCTCATCGTTGAAGCGGGTTTCCCTGAGGGGGTCGTGAACCTGTTACCCGGGTTTGGTCCTACCGCCGGCTCAGCCATCGCCCGCCACATGGACGTGGACAAAGTAGCATTCACCGGTTCCACAGATGTTGGGCGCCTGATCATGGCGGCTGCTGCCCAGTCGAATCTTAAGCGCGTCACGCTGGAGCTGGGCGGTAAGAGCCCGAACATCATCTTCGAAGACACTGATCTGGATGCAGCGGTAGAAGGCGCCCACATGGGGATCTTCGTAAATCAGGGTCAGTCATGCTGCGCAGGCTCCAGAGTGTTTGTGGAAGAAAAGATTTATCACCAGTTTGTAGAAAAGAGCGTGGCGCGTGCCCAGGAGCGCCGAGTTGGAGACCCGCTCGATCCCAGCACACAACAGGGCCCGCAAGTAGATCAATCACAGTTCGATAGAGTCATGGGCTACATCGAGTCGGGGCGGAGTGACGGAGCGACTCTCGCCTACGGTGGCGAAAGGGTCGGCAATCGTGGATACTTCATTCGTCCGACCGTTTTCGCCGACGTTCAAGATGACATGAAGATTGCCCGGGAAGAGATTTTCGGGCCGGTCATGAGCGTGATCGCCTTCAAGGATGTGGACGAGGTGATTGCCCGGGCAAACCACACCAGCTACGGGTTGGCAGCAGGCGTTTGGACGCGCGACATCAAGAAGGCACTTGCGGTGGCCAATGGTGTGCGGGCTGGAACCATATGGGTCAACTGCTATCACGTTCTGGATACCAGGGCACCCTTCGGTGGCTTCAAGCAGTCGGGGATAGGGCGTGAGTTGGGCGAGTACGGTTTGCAGCAATATACCGAAGTAAAGACCGTGACCGTTAAACTCTGAGGAGAGTACAGGTACGTCGAGGCTTCCTCACCCAACCGCGTACAAATTCGGCACGAACCTCGACTCCCCACTTACCTGGCGAATCTCCATGAGAACAAAGGCTGCAGCTAATAGGCGACCGCCGTTAAATGCAACTGAAAGCAACCCATCGTCACCAGTCCAGGCGGGAGATTCACGCCGCACAGCCATTGCGGAAACAACGGATCGTAAACTTGTGCGCTGCTTGACGGCTGGTACCCATAACTGAGAGCCGAATTCATCGATGGCTTCAAATTGGCAACCAAAGTTGCCATGCAGGCAGGAACGTTGGCCGTGCCCGCGCATGAAGGTGTTCCCGGAATGGTGGTCGAGGTGAACGCGGGGTTGGTGCCCGTGTTTTGCGTGCCAAATGCGAATGAGCCATTGTTACTGGAGAACATGTTGTTGCCCGCCGCCGAGTAAAGCCAGTTATCTTGATACTTGTCCGTGGCATTGCTATTGGCCACGGAAGCTGCGTAAATTGCATCGCCCTGGCAGCCCGACGCCGCGTCGGTCACTGCAAGATTGTTGGTGGCGGTCACATTATTCGCTGCTTCGGCATATATCTCGCCCAAGCCCACGCAGAAGCTGCGGTTGGAGGCCTTCAGATTTCCATACGTAGTGTTGTACTTAAAGTAGACAGGCGCAGCACTGGCGCCGGTCTTGTTGTTCTCGATCAGAATCCCGGATGACCCGTTGCTTACCGAAATATTGTTTTGCACCACTGCTTGCTGGGTGTAGGCCGGCCCCCCACCCTGGCTAAAGTCGAAAGTATCAAGATTGATGCCCTCTCCGTCGGTGGTGAGACCGCCCGAGCATGGACTCCCGTCCACGTTGTTATAAGAGAAGTTGCCCCCAATGTACATGTGCGTGCCGGCGTTGGTATCGGAGGCAATCGGCTGGTAAATATTGAATCCGCTGTAGCAGGCCCCGGTTCCGCGCGCAGCATTGTAAGCGATATTGCCGATATACACGATGTAATCAACGCTCGCGCTGGTAGATCTGTCGTAAGCGTTAAACCCACCGCCCATACAGCCATTGGCCACGTTGTTGGCAAAGATCACGTGGTGAACAGTGCTGTTTCCGCTGGGTCCGGCGTGGAAGCAGGCCCCGTAGATGGTTTCGCTGGTCGTAACTTCCCAGCCCTGTACTCCCCAATAGCTCTTATCGATCCACATACCGTCTGACGTAGTCGACGAGATCCTGCAGGCATCGAAAGTTTCGCACTGCAGCCACGCAACGTTATCCCCCGTCACGCAGGTGACCGTTCCCCATCTCCCGGTATTGAAATCAGAGGCAGAATAGTTCCCGGCCGCGGCCGTGATCGTATCGCCGCAGTTCAGCGGATGGTTCGGGGAGGCCCAGGCCGTGTCGGCGCTAATTCCATCGTTGGAGTCGTTGCCGTTGGGAGAAATAAAATGGGTCGCCGCCGAAACGGGGAAAGCGCAAAGCCAGCACACCATCCCAAGTACTATCGCGTGTCTCATTGGCTTTCCTCCAGGTAATGTGGAAAACAAACAAGCGTTTCCCCAGATCAACGAAAGCGTGGCGAGTCAGGGAATCGTCACGTTGACATTGTTGGACGGGGCGCTCTCTATGCCCGCGGAGTCGAGGCTTGTCACGATGTAATCGTAGGTCGCTCCCGACTGGACCGCGTTATCCACGTATGCCGTCTCAGAACCAGTTGACGAGCTCAACAATTGGTAAGCGGAGCCGCCGTTTGCCAGTCGATAGATTTTGTAGCTCACAATGGGAACAGCGGAACTTCCAGGGCCTTCCCAACTCAGGTCCACGCGATGCGCTGCGCCAGATGCGTTCAAGATGACCATGGCCGTTCCGTTCGTGGACGAATTGCTTTGGATCGTCAGCGTTCCCGTCACCGTCCCCTCGACTATAGGGTTGAACTGCACCTCCAGCGTCAGCGCTAGTCCGGGGTTCAATGTAACCGGGAACGTCGCTCCCGAGATGGTGAAGGCCGTCCCGCTCACCGACGCCGACTTGATGGTCACTGGCGCGTTTCCCGTGGAGCTCAGGATCACAGGCTGCGTTGAAGAAGTATTGAGTGCCACATTCCCGAATGGCACACTCGTCTCGCTAACCGTCAACGCTGGGCTGGAAGCATTTAGTTCCAGGGAAAAGCTCTTGGAAATCCCGTTCACACTCGCATTCAGGGTCACGACTTCCGCTGACGGAACAGAGGGTACAGTTACCGTAAACCCGGCGCTGGTCGAGTTTGGCAGAATCGTCACCGTGGCCGGAACGATAATGGATGCGTTGCTGCTCGTAACCTTCACGGGGATACCGCCGCTCCCCGCGGGCGCGGTCAACGTCAGCATGCAACCATCGCTTCCAGGTCCCGTCATAGACGTGCTGCTGCAGGAGAACGTGCTTAGCGTTCCCGACGTGGCTCCCGCCTGAACCGGCAGTGTCATACTGATCGGAGATCTCTGCTCCGCTTCTGGATTAAGGATGCCTGCAGTGATCGTGGTCGTTCCCGGCGTAAGGCTGATGGTGCTCTGCAGTTCCGTGGGAGATAAGAAGACGGTGGGGCTGCTGCTCCCTGCGACCAGCAATTGCGATCCAGGAACGAAACCCGAGCCCCGTACATCCAGCAGGTAGCTCACCCCCGAGGCAGTCTGCCTGACGGAACCCGATGTCAGGGTCGGGAGTGGGTTGAGTATCCTCACTCTGAGCGAGGCCGATGACGCGGGTGTCGACTCAGTGGTTGCAGTGACTGTGATCGAGTGGCCGGCAAAGATCGTGGACGCGGGTGAGTAGCTGCCCGCTGGGGATATTGGGCCGGTGGAGTTATTGCCGCCGGGGATGCCATTGACGGACCACGCAACTGGAGTGGTTGCACCTGCTATCGAAGCTCTATACTGCGCGGTGCCACCAAGTCTCACACTAGACGGACCGTCAAGGGAGAGTTGCGTCGAGGCTTGCGCGTGCGTGCCGCTGCTGCAAATCACGAGGAGGAATGCGAGTATTGCGACTGCGTGTCGGCTGACAGGATGACAGAGCGCGGATTGTCGTCGACTGATTGTGAGGACGAATCGTGGCATAGCTTAAAATCCTGGTTAAAACCTAGAATTCTAAGAGTGGAGCAGGAATACAACCTTATTGCAGTTACCGATGGACCGAATAGCTTGGTACCTTCCTCGTGCCCGTGCACTAGCCTGCCGATATAACTTGGCCGATGTGCGTTTCAAGTTGCGCAAGGTAAGTGGCTAGGGTCGGTTGGAAGATATAGCGTTGGTTGCTCATCGTGGCGCGTCTATCATCAAAGCGTTGAGTTACTCGACAAGCCACGTGCTATATCTCTTCTTCCTTTAAGAAGGTATTTCCCCCATCGATGTTCACGAAGACGATGTAGTGCAACCGGGCACAGCCTACGTTAGGCGCAGGGACCCTAGATGACGCGTAGTGTTCTACAGCTAGACATACTCGCGTTGTATCAAATCAACACATACCCGGCTCTTGCGGGGTCCTATCTGACATCAGGCAGCCGCCGTAACTGTGCGGTGGATGAGGCGCATGATACTAATTGAATTAAATTGGGGATTGTTTCGCCTAAGTCGACACTGCATCGCGACTACCAGCCGAATCTGATCGTTCGTAGCCTGAAGACCAATCGCGCCGATATGGGATACCAGGAGGTGGAGCTCCTCCTGAGGAGGATCGAAAGCAGAAGCAAAAAGCCGCGCGAAAAAGTCCGCTTAGCGGTCACGCTCACGGTTCGAGAATCCTCCAGTACTCCCTGTCCTGTTCCCCCAAAAAGTCGAAAAGGCTCGGATGCTTCTTTGCCTTCGCCGCAGATCCGCAATTTTCATCCTAAGCAAGATCCGCCTGACCCCGAACCGCACTTGAAACCTCTTCGCCCCCATGGAGCACCCTCAACTGCAGCTGGAATTCGCGCCGCTCGCCTGGAGATAGCGTTTGCAATGTCCCACGCGCACGTTCTGCCCTTCGGCCAAGGGTCCAGCAGTTTGCAGGTTCGAGCCCCAGCACAAAATGATTCGTGCCCGTCATCTTCCACTGCACAAACCGGGGCAGAGTCTTACTGTCGTAGCTCAACGCTATTCCCAACTCTGGCTGGTCGCTGTCCCCAACCAGAACAACGGTCACTTTCCCGTTTGCATCGGGTCTCATCTCGTGGAAATATACGCGTTCGACCGTTCCTTCTTGTGGAGCTTCAAAACGATTCCAGGTGCCTTGACTATGCGCGGCGCTATCGTTCGCGGGTTGAACGGCGTGCGACGGAGCATAAATCCGGCTGCGCTCTGTCAGCAGCGGAAAGCCAAAGTTGAAGTGGTACAGAACCATCAGGGGCGCATCGCGAACGCCCTGGTTCTCAACCACGTCATGCACTGAGAAAGATCTGCTCTCGAGCGACGTCGAGATGGTTCGTTCCAGAAGCATGTTAGGCCCGTGCACCGAGGCCTCCCGTATTTTGCCCGAGACGGTCAGCAAACAGTCATTGTTCTCCCAGCGCTCAGACCAATGCACGGCTTCAGCAGGAGTATTCGAGATCGAGCCGTGCAGGCCGAGGCTCTCTCCGTTATCCTCCGAAGGCGCGCCCGCAGTCGTCAGCCCGCATGTGCTCAGCAGGCCCCCCGGAAAGGACCTGAGCCATTCGAGGTCGCGAGTGGAGTAATAAGCGGGGTGGACCATCCCACTGGGGGAGTGCCAGCATAAAGACCCTCCCTGAAAGCTGGCTTCAAAAATATCTAACCCCCGGTCGGGTACGACCCAGAATTCAAGACCCTGGGCAGTACGCACGCGCAATGTGGAAACTCCTTTTGCTTTGCCGTCCGCATGCGTAAAGTGGGAAATACCGCCCATCTGGGAAAGCCGTCCGGTACGTTCCAGCAAGAAAGTGCGAGTGTGTGCTTCGTCCTGCAAAGCCATTTTCCGTTCTTAAGGCAGTTTCTTCAGCCAGCTATTGCGGTGAGAGATCTTTGCATTACCCAGGCCTTCAATCTCAAAGGCGAGCAGCCCATTCGGTTGGTATCTCCTAAATCAGAGGTACATTCTCCCATCGCCTGGTGGACGCGGACTTCAAGACCGTATCAGTTACATAATCGGCCGCCAGGCCGTCGCGGAAGTCTGGGGAAAACCGGCCGCCCTCTCCGGTTGCCTTGAGAAAATCAGCGACCTGGTGAATGAACGTATGTTCATAGCCAATCTGCAGACCGGGCACCCACCAATTCTTCATGTAGGGATGATCGCCGTCGGTAATGTGAATACTTTTCCACCCGCGCAGTCGTCCCTCATCACGGTGGTCGAAAAACTCCAAACGATGCAAGTCATGCAAATCCCACCTGGCGGAAGCCCGTTCTCCATTGATCTCAAGCGTGAAGAGGGCTTTGTGCCCCCGTGCATAACGGGTCGCTTCGAACAACGCCATCGATCCATTCTTGAACCGGCCCAGGAAGGCGCTTGCGTCGTCGATGGTCACGGGCTGAACCTTGCCCGTCAGGCTGTGCTTCCGCTCCTTGATGAATGTCTCCGTCATCGCCGCTACTTCGGTGATGGGCCCGTTCAGCCAAAGCGCCATATCGATGTTATGCGCCAGTAGATCCCCGGTAACGCCGCTGCCGGATACCGATGCGTCCAGCCGCCATAGTCCCTCGCCCCCCTGGGGCAGGTCCTGAGAGATGGTCCAATCCTGCAAAAATTGCGAGCGGTAGTGAAAAATCCGGCCGAAGCGGCCTTCGTCCAAAAGCTCTTTCAGCAACATAAGGGCCGGAACACGGCGGTAGTTATACCAGACCATGTTGGGTACCCTGGCCGCCTCGGCTGCGTCGAACATGGTCTTGCCTTCGGCGGCAGTTCGTCCCAGCGGCTTTTCGCAGAGGACCATCTTTCCCGCCTTGGTGGCGGCAATCGCAATCTCCGCGTGTGTATCGTTGGGGCTCGCGATATCAATAACATCAATATCGCTGCGCTGCACCAGGACCCGCCAATCGGTTTCGATCGATTGGTAACCCCAATTCTCGGCGAATCCCTTCACCCGTTCAGCATTCCGTGCACAGACTGCTTTCAAAACCGGACGATACGGCAAATCGAAAAAGCGAGGCGCCTGCAGAAATGCATTCGAGTGGGTACGCCCCATAAAGCCATATCCAACCAGTCCGACGTTGAGAACTTTCTTGGCCATGCTTCTATCCCTCACTCCGGCCCGTTCGCGCTGGGCTTGACTGGGCGCGGCCTGGTCTTATTTGATTTCGCAAATTCCGGGTTTACAGTGGCATCCCAATCTAACACGTTGATCAGTTCGTCAAGGGGACGGCGAACTCAGGCTTGACATCCTTGATCAGCAAACCCCAAACAGCGATGTGGGCCCCTCCATTTCCGACTGGAACATTGCGAAAACATCGCCAATGGCGTCCGGGATGAAAGCTCGATCCGAGCCAAGTTATGAGACGTCTCATTTCGCGCAGATGGTATCGATGCAAGATGACCACTGTCAAGGCCGCACCCAAATGCGATTGAGCCCGAGGAGACGCCGCTGCCGCAGTAAATGGCAAGGCACTGGGCGTCCATCGTAGCCGGAGTCACGACCAACCCAGGCCCTCCTGCATATGAGCTAACGAAAACCCGTCTGGCCACCGGGATTCGGGGTGAATGGTTGTCGTAGGGGAAGCCCCCAACCCCTGGGGCTGAATGAAATCTGAAACTGGGTGGTTACATCCGTTTGGGGGGCTGGCGCCAGTACAGGGGCGGCCCAACGCTCGACCTGCAGCAGAAACTGTAAAGCCAAGCCATCCTGCCAGCGATAGCGCAATTCGCCATAGGCAGCTTGCTGACCCTCGCCTTGGGGGACGAAGGACCGCGACACCCTGAGGGTCCGATACCCAGCCTGAAGAGTGCTCTGAGCATTGAACCAATAGGTTAACCAGGCTTGTCCGCCGGTTCCTTCCCGGCCCAGCCAGGAGCCCATCAGATCCCGCTTGTTGAGGTAGCAATCGCGGTAGACGCTCTCGTAGTAATAAAACATCCCGCCTCTCGCGCTTGCGGGGATGTCGGTGCTGCCCCCTTCTACATGCAGGTCGAGCTTGGAGATTCGTGGCAATCTGGATAAATAGATACCCGAGGTGATAGCAGCCCGGCGTGGTGCGTCCACGGGCGAAACGTCATCGTGGACCAGGGAATCGGTATACAAGGTCAACCAATTCCTGAAACCGGGGAGGCGATAACGGAAGTCGAAACTGCCATGACGAGCGCCGTCCACATTGCGGTTTGAGTTGTTGTAACTACCACTGGAAGTACTGATGAAGCTGTTCCAGAAGTTGCCGAAAGTCAGTGGCGTGCTTCCATCGCCGGCAATGACCGCGTCGCGTGAGAATCCCAGTTCCAGGTTCTTGGTGGGAGAGAAGTTGATCTTCTGGCCATAGAAATATGGCTGCCTGGGGTACATATGCCCGGAGAGCTTGCCGAAGAAGTTGTCATAACGCATAGGTCCGAGAAGCCGTGACACAAGAGGAATGTATAGAGGTAACGTGCGGTTGATGCGAAAGGAATAAAAGGGTTCTGCGTCGTCGCTGAGCATCATGGCGCTGGCCGATCCGGGTCCCCACCAGTAGCTCTGCTTGCCGAAAGAGAACTGCTGGCCCAGGAGTTCGACAGATGCGTAGGTGTCCAGGAGACGGAAGACGTTATCCGCCGGCTGGTTGTTATAGGTTTGTATCGGATTGTTATCCTGGGTGGCGATGATACTTGCGATGGCTGCAGTGTATCCCGGGACGCTCGGACTGCGCTGGTATTCGCCGCGGACAAAGAGGGAAAACCTGCCATGCTCCGCCCGGGTTTCAAAGCCGACCAGCTGTTGCAAGCCGTGGCCGTAGGGGCGTCCAAAATCGTCGGCAAGAGTTTGCCCGAAGTGGTAACTGTCGTTGAGCGGTATGCCGGATATGAACTGGGTTCGGTTGTAAATACTTTCGATGAAGATGGCTTTGTCCAACTGGTCCGATCCAAGAGCAACGTCGCGAAATAGTTCTTTCTTGACCGCCTGCACCAGTGCCTCAGAGGCCTCAGTACCTTGGACGGCATGCCCGAGCATCTGGTAGACAGCTCTACGGGTCCACGGCCGCAGGCCCAGAAAGGCGCTTTGAATTACACCTTGGGCGGCCAGTCTTTCAAGTGCCGGATAGATCCAGCTATCCAGCTCGATAAAGGTGGAACCTGAGTCCGTCGACACGTGGTCCTCGGGGGTGGTCCCGGAAGAGGCTCCGGCGAGACGGCCGGAGGTTCCAACGCTCTGCGCTAGCGAAGCAAGAGCCAGAAACAGAAAGGCAATGACGGATGCCATTGCCTGTACTTTGCACAAAGCTCTCATCCGTTCCTTCAAGGCCCAGTCGCAAGCAAGGGTCTAGTCATGGGTGTTGGCCAGCGCCCTATCGAGAACGTTAGTTGCGAAGCCTGATGCATTTCGGCCGGCATCTCCACCTTGCCGTCTGTCTGCTGCCATTGGTATTGGGGCACGATCTCTTTCATTTCAGCGCGGATGCGATCAGCCCCACCGGCGAAGCTTTCCGCACGTAACACTTCCAAATGGGCCAGCAACCGCGGCCAGGGAAGAAACTGTCCCTGCGTGCGAAGCACCATTTGCGCAGCGGTCGCCGTCGCCCGGAAGAGTTCGCCGGCAACCTGAGTTGTTGCACGAGGATGAATCTGATCAGAGACGGTTGCACACGACCGTGGAAAAAGCTACGAGTGCAAAGCGGCAGATGAATGAGATCGCGGACGGAAACTATCTTCGGTTATAGGACCCGAATCTCCACCCGGGGGGGGATAAGCTAACAACGGTTCCTGCCGAGCCGCCATGCGCATCACCAGTGGATCGAGTTGCCAATCTCTGGAGCAATCGCCGCAATGCTTCCAGAGCCGCAGGCTTCGAAATGAGAGCTTGGAATGTCAGGACAATGAGCCAGATATCGACCAGAAACGAACGATGGTCGATATAGGCAAGAGCCAGGCGGCTTTTCCAGGGGCGAATCACTTGATTATAGAGCAGGTCAGGATCGTCGCTGCCTTTCAGAATTTCTCCTTCATCGGAAAAGACGATCGAGGCTGGATCGGTGATGCCGGGAAGAATTGACAGCATCCGCTTTTCTGCCTCGGTATAGAGGGCAGCGTCGCTTTGCACCTGCGGTCGTGGCCCCACCAGGCTCATGTCGCCCTTCAGAACGTTCCAGAGCTGGATCAACTCATCCAGTTTCCATTTGCGAACGAAGTATCCTGCTCGTGTAATGCGGCGATCGGCAGCGGAGGTCGACGTCCCACCCATTTTGTCCGCGTTCACAACCATGGAACGAAATTTGACCATGCGGAAGGTTCCGCCGGCGGGAGCGACGCGCAGAGCGATGTAGAACGGTGAATGGCGATCCTCCAGCCATATCGCAATCATGACCGCGAGGAGAAGGGGCGAGAAGAGCAACAGCCCAAAAAGGGCGGAAATGAAATCGAAGGTGCGTTTTGTCACGGGACATTCACCTGAACTCGAGTTGCGAGTTTATCGGTCACGGTCTCGGCGATAGAGGCTACATCCAACGAATACACCTGCCGCAAGTAGGAATGACTTCCAACCACAGCAGAGAAGGTGTTGCGGAGCCCCATTCGGGCCAGGAATCCCGGGTAGGCGCCGGAATCCATCAGAGCTTCAGCAATCGCGCCTCCCAAACCTCCATCCAATGCATGCTCCTCAATACTCACGATGCCCTCGGTTTCCGAGGCGGCCGAAACCAGAGTATCGATATCCAGAGGCTTTACGGTGTGTATGCTCAGCACACGGCACTGGATGCCTTTGGCCGCCAGTTCTTCAGCGGCAAGCAAAGCTTCACCGAGAATCCCGCCCGTGGCTGCCAGCGTTACGTCTGACCCCTTACGAACCACGCGAATCTTTCCCGCCTGAAAGGTTTCGCCCGGGAGCACGGTCGGAGGTGCGTTCGACTTGTCGAGGCGCAGGTAGGCCGCGCCCTTATGGGTAACAAGAAAACGTGTTGCCTCGCGCGCTTCCCATAGATCGCCGGGTGAGATCACGAGCATGCCGGGCAGCGATCGAAGGATCGCGAGATCTTCGGTAGCATGATGTGAGAACCCGACCGAGCCATAGCTCATCCCACCGCCAATGCAAACCACTTTCACATTAGCCGAGTGATAGCAGATGTCGTTCCGAATCTGCTCCAAGCAACGCAGAGTAGGAAAGTTTCCGATGGAATAGGTGAAAACGGTGTGGCCTTCAAGGGCAAGCCCCGCAGCCAGGCCCGACATATTCTGCTCTGCCACCCCAACGTTCAAGTACTGCCGAGGAAACTCGTGGATGAAGCGGTCAAAAACGCCGAAACCCAGGTCTCCGTTAAGCAGCAGCAGTTCGGGATGGACGGGAGCCATTTCGCTTAACACGCCGATGAATGTATCTCTCACCGCTGGCCCTCCAGTTCCTCGAGTGCCGCGTCAAACTCGGCGCCGCGGGCGATGCGGTAATGCCACAATACTGTATCTTCCATAAAACCCACCCCTTTGCCCTTGATCGTATGGGCAATGAGGACCGAGGGCTTTTCGGGGTGGTAAGGCAGATGGGTGAGCGCATCGTACAGCCCGGTGTGGTCGTGTCCGTTCACTTCTCCAACGGCCCAGCCGAAAGCCGCCCATTTTTCACGGAACGGTTCAAGCTCGATGACCTCTGAGGTTCGAGCGATACCCTGGATGCGGTTGTAGTCCACGATGGCTATCAGCTTCGAGAGCCGGTGGTGGGAGGCGAACATGGCGGCTTCCCAGGTGGAGCCTTCATCGCACTCACCGTCGCTGAGCAGGCAGAAATAGCGCTGGGGACCCTGCGACAGATGGCCCGCGTACGCCATGCCAGCGCTGAGGGAGAGTCCATGGCCGAGCGAGCCGGTAGACACTTCAATGCCAGGCAGCTGGTGCGACACGTGACCGCTCAGATCCGAACCGTCCTGGTAATGGGTCAGTAACTTCTCGACCGGGAAGAAGCCGCGTTCGGCCAGGACGGCGTACAACCCGCCACCTGCGTGTCCTTTGCTGAGGACGAAGCGGTCGCGATCAGGGTTTCTGGGACTTCGCGGATCTACGCGGAGCACGCGACTGTAAAGCACAGCGAGAATATCGGCACAGGAAAAGATGGCGCCAATGTGCGACCCTCCTCCGAGGTTGGTCATGCGCAAAGTATGGATGCGAATTCTTTTGGCGAGAGTCTCGGAATCAATGGATGCGAGTGAGGTCATTTCTGGTATCCGTAGAAGGTGCGGATGGTTTCGCACACATACTCGAGATCATCCTCCGAGATAGACATGTTCATCGGCAGCATGAGCATGCGCTCGAACTGACGGTCGGTTCTAGGCAGGTCCTGGGTGAAGCCGAGTGCCTTGAGATGATGGACGGCCTGGCCCCCCCATTGGATAAGGGTGCCGATCCCGTGCTGCCCGAGATAGACTTTCAGTTCGTCACGCCTCTCTGCTTCGATCTCATAGTTCTGATAGATGTCGAAGTGATCCGGATCAGAATCGGGCGCCGGAGGCAACATCGTTTCCACTACATCTGCGAGGCGCTCGGTATACATCGCGGCCAACTGACGTCTGCGAGCGATCACGTGGTCATAGGTCTTCAATTGGAAATCGAGCAGGGCGGCCTGCAGATTATCGAGCCGCGAGTTCAGGCCCCAGGATAGAATCTCGCCCGTCGTGCTGCGTCCGTGATCGCGCATTTGGAAGGCGCGCTCATGGAGAGCCGCATCATTGGTGAGAACTGCGCCGCCATCGCCGAAGCACCCCAGAACTTTGGCCGGGTAGAAACTGATAGCCGACGCGACCCCGAAGGTTCCCGCGCACCTGCCTTTAAATCGGGAGCCGAGTCCCTGGGCAGCATCTTCGACGATGAGCAGCCCGTGCTTATCTGCAATGGCCTGCAGAGCATCCATGTTGCAGGTGCGGCCATTGAGCTGCGTCGGCATGATGGCGCTTGTCCTGGAGGTGGTCGCGGCCTCGACGGCCTGGGGATCGATGAGATGATCGGCGCCGCAATCGACCGGGACTGCGATCGCACCCGCGAAGTGAACCGCCGCCGCAGTGGCGATCATGGTATGGGAGCAGAGGATAACTTCATCACCGGGCCCGAGACCGGCGGCGCGAACGGCAAAGTGAAGACCATCGGTAGCGTTGCCGACGCCCAAGGCATATCCGGCGCCGGTGAATCGAGCCAAGTTGGTCTCGAACTGTGTAAGCTCGCGCTGCAGGATAAATGCTCCGCGGCTTCCTACCTCGTCAAAGATCCGTACAAACTCATCCCGGCGGGAGGCAAAAACGTGTGGATATATAAAGAATGGCACGCTCCGTGTTTCGACAGTCATCGCCTTTTTCTGCTCCTCTCCAATGCCTATCGAGCGGTGGTAAATTCAGTGAGTCGAAATTGTCCGAGAACGCCGAGACCAAATCGGCGAGTTCGTGTTCCGCGGCCCGTCAGCAGGAAGCCGGCCTTCTCGACCACGCGGATGGAGGCCGTGTTATCAGCTCCAACGATGTACCAGCACCTACGATTGCGGTTTCGGGGAGCTCCCACGATTTGTTCCAGTGCGATCGTAGCCAGTCCTCTTCCCCTAACTGTTGGATCCGTCCAGGTATCGCCGACTTGAATGTCTTCTTTTTCCATGAAGGGGAAGCGGAGATAGCCGGGTGTGATCACGGAGCGGTGAACCACTCTTCCATCGTGCCGGATGACCAGCAATCCGTATTCCCTGTTTGAGAACAGATGCGAAGTATGGAAGAGCCACCACACGGCAAATGGAAGAAAAGAGACGCCCTTCGGCTTGACGCGGAAAGCGCTGGGAGTCCACATCTCGCAGGTGTAACCTGCGGGCAAACCGCGAGCCAGCCGGTTAAGTGATCCTGCGCTGCGATAAAAGAGACACCCATCTTGCATTGTTGACCCCTTTAAGTTGTGCTCCATCGCCTCGCACTGAAACGTCCCTACGTCAAATCTTTCTCAGCTTTGGGGCACCGGGTCCCTTTACCACCCTCTTATCCGTCCCTAAATGAAATTCTGCTTCCTTTAACCAACAGCGGAGCCGCACACCACAACGGATGATCAGTTTAATCAGCGGGCCGCTGCCGAAGTAATCGTACGTGTCACTGAACAGAATGAGTGCGTCGTGCAGCCCCCTGATCATCTGCAAAGGCATCTGATCTACAGTCTGACTGCCAAGATGGACTATTTCAGCGCACGGCGCATAGTATAGGACAAAGCCTTTGCGCTTCAACATATAGTTATAGGCCCAATCTACCACCTGAAAGCGAAAACGTTCATCCATCATTCCAGCATTTTCCCAAGTGGATCGTCTAACCACGTAGGCTGTCGTGCCAATACTATCCACCTGTTGTTCGCGGCTGTAATCTGTGTCGGTGGCATAAAACCTCTTCATTCGTTTACTTTCGGGAAATAGCTTATGCCAGTTCAGTGCCTGCATAACGAGCGTACTCAAGCCCTCGAAATGTCGAATGCAATGCTGGATAGTTCCATCGGGATTCAGTAACTTCGGACCGCACGCCGCGATATCGGGTCTGGAATCCATAAACCGAACCAACGCCTCGAAGGCATTGCTGATGAGAACGGTATCGCTGTTCAACCAACATGCATAACGCGCGCGCGACATCGACATGCCCAGGTTGTTATTCCGGACGTAATTCTGGTTCACCACATTTCTAATTAAGATCACGTTGGGGAATTCTCCTGCGACCATATCCGCGCTTCCATCCGGGGAGTTGTCGTCGATGCAGATAATCTCGAAAGTGATCCCCTTCGTATGCGCATAGACCGAGCCGAGGCAATTGCGGAGCAGCGCCTTGGTGTTGTAGTTGGGAACAATAATGGTTATGTCCAGCATCTGTTCGGTCATTGTGTTCGAGCTTCGGTGGAAAGGATAGTGCGGGCCGGGATACCGGCCACCGTCTGATTAGGGGGTACGGATCGCACCACTACGGAATTGGCGCCCACGATCACGTTGTCGCCGATGTCTATACCGCCGAGAATGTTGCAGCCGGCTCCCAGCACCACGCTGTCCCCAACCTGGGGCCGATGAGCGGAATCATACCCGAACCCCAGTTTCTTGGCGCCTATGGTGACGCCCTGATAGATAATCGCATTGGCCCCTATTTTTATAGCTCCGATGACGGTCCCTGAGGTGTGGGCGAAGAAGACGCCGGGTCCAATCTCGCAGCGCGGGGTTACGTCAATTCCGAACAACACGATGTTGGAGTAGGTAAGCAATTTGGACAGCACGGGAACGTGGCCCAGCATGGCAGCCCTGCTCAGGCGGCACAACACGACGGGCAGAAAGCGAGGATGTGCCAGACGGCAGAGCAAGCGAAGGAAATTCGGTTCCATCGCCTGGATTCCCTCCAGCAGGTAGTGTCGCGCCAAATCGCTATAGAGTAGCTGTTTTAGAGTCGACATGCCTGTCCATCAAGCCGCGTGCTTGCAATTCCTGGGTGGCGCTGTCAAGACGGTCGGGTTCCAGCTGCTGCGTCCGCACCCAGGAGACAAATCGATCCAGTCCCTGTTCCAGCGAGATCTGGGGAACAAATCCCAGCTTTGCCCGGACCGCACTCAGGTCTGCGTAACCGTGGCGAATATCGCCCAGCCGGTATCGACCGGAGACCACCATCCTGGTTTCACTGCCCAGGCGCTGCTGCAGCAGAAGAGCTATACGCGCAACACTCGTCGCATAGCCCGCGCCGACATTCAACGTGCACCCGTTACCCTGCTCCGAGAGCAGCCCGAGAACGATCGCGCGTGCGACATCTGATACATGTACGAAGTCCCTGCTCTCCTGCGCATCTTCATAGAGATCGATCGTCCGTCCCTGGCGCAATTGATTGGAGAAGATGGAAAGAATTCCGGTGTAGGGATTCTTGAGCGATTGACCTTCGCCATAGACGTTTTGAAAGCGGAAGATCACGGCCGGGAATCCAAGGGTTTGTGAGGCAATACGCACCAGGTGCTCCTGCGCCAATTTCGTCGCTGCATAGATTGAGGCAGGAGCCGTGATGGCAGACTCCGGCGTGGCGGTCGCGCTGATCGCCCCCTGACATCCTGGGCACAATGGCTCCCATTGCCGCTGCCGAAACATCGCTTCAGAACGCATGGCCGGATACACCAAGCCACAGCGTTCACAGGTATACGCGCCCTCGCCGTACACTGAGCGCGAAGAGGCTAAAATCACCTTGCCTACGTGGTGCCTGTGATTGGCCAAATGATCGAGCAGCGATGCGGTGCCGCCTACGTTTGTACCGGTATACCGGGAAATCTCATACATCGATTGGCCGGTCCCAGTCTCGGCCGCCAGGTGAACGACGCAGTTTACGTTCGCCATCGTCCGGGCCCAAATGTCGGGCTGGCGCACGTCTCCCCGAACGACCTCGACCAGCGGATGGCTGAGAAGCGACTGAGAAGACAAGTGAGGTACCGCGCCGTGAATCTGAGCGCTCAAATTGTCCAGCAGCAACACTTGCCGTCCGCGCTCCACTAGTAACCTGGCGGTTTCAAGTCCGATGAAACCAAGGCCGCCGGTGATAAGTATTTTGTCTTCCTTCATCAGGGCTCTCCAGCTCAAGGGTGCCTTAGCGTACCTTTTAAGTAATGATGCGGCGCCCTGCAGAAACCACTTCACGGTCGCTATCGATCAGAGGGGCGCCCATACAGTCGAGCGACCCCCTAATCGCTTGCCTCGACGTTGCCATACGATGCTTGCGCGAATAAAACAGCCTTCGGCAAAGAAACCCAAGGCCGATCTCATAGTAGGGGTAACTCCCGCCATTTCTCCACAGCTTGTATGCAAGACGATAGATGAGCTTTAACACTACCACCATGCTCATGATCCGCCCCAGGTACTGGTCGCAAAATAGCTCTTCCGCACCTAGATACTCTTTGTATCTACTTGGCGTCGATCGTGTCTTCAGGTCGAGGTTTGACAACTCAAGGCCCACACGAATATTCCCGGCGACAAGAAAACGCAAATTCTGACGGTGAAGACGGTAGTTAACATCGAAATCGACCATGTCGAGGGGAAATCTGGGGTCGAACCCGCCGATCGCCATAAGTGCGCTGACTTTGATCGTAGATGCCGAGTTAGCGGCATATACGTCCTGCAATGGAATTCCGACGAATCCCTGGGGAAGATGTCTGGTGAACGTCCAATGTTTCATGACTGTGAATGGGGACACTACGCGCCCTTCACTCGATATACTCGGAACGATCCCAGCAACGTCATCCATCGTCGCAACAAACCTGGCAGCGTGAGAGACCTTGCATAGAAAGTCAATGGGGAGGGTGGTGTCCTGATTCAGGGTAAGCAGCCAATCAAAACCGTCCTCACGTGCGATCTTCAGCGCGTAGTTACAGGCTGCAGACAAGGCGCCATTCTCCGGATTTGCCTTGTAATCCACGCCGGACGGCAAGAGGCCGACCGTTTGTCCTCCCGGGGAGTTGTCATACAGCAGAATCTTGATCGCCGCTTCCCCATTTTGGAGACCGGGTATTGCCGCCAAAAGTGTCCTTAAGGCTGCCGATGCACCGGGCTGCATTTTATAAAGGGCGATCACAGCGAAGATTCGCACGCAGGATTGATTGATTGAATTAGCCAATAGCTACCTTCTCGTAGGTTAGCGAGTGATGCGTGATTGCCTGTGGATGAAGTAAGATGCTCGGCTTGTTTACCGGACTGGCTAAACGGCACCATGCTAAGGAGCGATAGACCAGAACCCACGGGAGTCGCCATGCATACGGTCGCCCGCGGCTCGTTTTGCATCCAGCTTCGTCTATACACCGAATGGGTGCAGCTCGCTGCCCCTATAGAGCGTCCTGGCGGTTTGCTTACATCGCTTACGGCTTAGTAGTAATTCCGCGCGGCAGTCGGGGTATCACTACAAAGTAGATCGCGCCAAACAGGGCCACATAGGCGTATCGATTGAGGAGAATGAATGAATTCTGAAAGGGTGAGATGACAACCGCATACGCAATGTAACAAAATGCAAAGATGACGAACTTGTTCCCGCGGATCGCGGGAGCGAAGAGACAGCCGGAAATGAAGCCACACGCCAGCAGCGCCAGCCAGCAGCCAACAGGGCCGAAATCGATATAGAACGCTTTGTAGATCGTGAACGCATTAACCAAAAATGGCACCGGAATAAATGGGTCAAAAGCGGGCGGCGGATCAAAGCGCAGGCCGATGCCTCTGAGTGGAGAAAGTATGGGAGCAAAAGTGTTGTTCGATTGGTCGCGGAAGGGGCCCGGATCTTCAACGATGGAGTTGAAGCCGGCTAACGGGCCGGCGAAATTGTCGGCGGTCAATTCTGTCGCAATTTCAATTGCCGAACGATCACCAGAAGCGCCTGCCTGGGTCTCGGTCTTGGTCAGCAACGATTGCAGTGTCAGGGCCAATGCGATGAGTGCGCCTGCGGTTGCCACGTACTTACCCACAACCAGAATGGATCGCGACTGGGCGCGCAGCAAGGCTATGAATCCCCAACCGCAGAGCAGCAAAAGCCACCCGCGTCCGGTGGAAAAGAGTCCCAAAATCATCGCCGCGCCGATGCCAATGGCTACGATCCATTTTCTGTTTTCTTCCAGGATCAAGATGAATGCGGTCGAGAAGGCGATCGTCGGAGCTTTATCGAGCAGGGGATTGAGGGCAAACGTGTTGCCCTCTGACTGTAGAGTGATCACGGCTTGCCGGGCGGCGGCGAACATCGCCGCCGACAGATTATAGGTTTCTGCGAGTTTCATGGTGGAGTAAATCGAAAAAGGAATCATAGCCACGCAATAGATGAGCAGCAGCATGCGGGTTCTAGGGTTTCCGTGTGAATGTGAGAACCAAGGATTTCCTCCGCCGACCGGCCTTGCACCCAGCGCACATCCCACGCTGAAGGATACTGTTCCACCCAGGACGATCAGCACCGCTGGCCATTGCAGAGGATCGATTTCCGCAGGAAACCATATGTACACCGCCGCCGCCAGCAGCCAGACAATCGAGAAGATGAATGCAGGATAGAGAACGTCCCGATGAAGCAAATAGTTAATCAGTGAGCAGAGGATGAGCGCCCAGAGCATAGCGTGTATCGGAAGAACGGCGTCTGCGGCGGAAACGAGTTGCGTCACCGTCGCCAGCGACCAGAGGACGGCAACAGCGAGCACGGCCACTGCCCCTTGCAGGGCCGGCGCGGAACTTGTCTTGCTTGCATTTCTGTCTATCATGACAGTTACGGCAGTTGCCTCCGCTGCTGGTGCAGAATCTTACGCATCACCAGCAGGCCCGCTAATACGATGGTTGCCGCCGAGAGCAGCAGGGAGATCGCCGCACCGGGCATGCCATAGTGCGGAATCAGGATCGCCGATCCCAGCGAGGCAACCAGCATAGCGAAAAAATACACCGGAACCTGGATCCGGAACGCCCTTGCCGCACTGGCGCCGCAGAAGAGAAAGGATCCAATCATGCTCAGGCTCGCTGTAACGACAAACATCGCCAGAAGTCCGGTGTGGTCGCCGTACTCAGGACGGTAGATTAGGGTCAAGAGCCGCCGTCCAACCAGCAGCGCCAGCGGAACACCGGCCAGCGCGACCAGTGCGCCGAGCATGGAAAGCTTGGTCAAAAGGAGTTGAAACTGTCTTAACTCGCCTTCGGCATACATGGTCGAAAGGCGGGTGGTCGCGGACTGCGTCAAAGCCAGGACAATCAGGTTGATGGCCACGACCAGGTAAGCCAATGAGGCGAATATGCCCTGATCGGCCACGCCAAGGTCGCGTTGCAGGATATAGCGAGGAATGTTCACCGTCAGAGAGCCAAAGGTTGCTGCCCAACCGAGCGGAAGACTCAGCATGATCAATCTGCGCAATTTCCGGCCGTCGAAATGGAAGAATCCATCAACCCCTTTCAGCAGCGCTCGTGAGTTCGGTACGTCGTACAGCAAGAGCACCCCCAGCCAGACGCCCGACATCCCAATGACTGACAGCGCCAAACTATGAAAGTAGGCGAACGTGCAAGAAAAGACGAGCGCCGAGCCGGTGCCGCGCAGGGTCAAGCTGATGGCGACGCGATCCAGTCGTTCTGCTCGCTGAAGCAAGCCGGCAATCACATCGCTCATGCCTTCAATGCCCTTCGAGACCGAGATCAGAAGCACGATGGTACGGACTGACGTCGAACCCGTCGCGAGAGACAAAGCAACAACGATGACGCCCAGTCCGAACACCGTCGCCAGCAGGCGCAACGTAAAACAGTCGGCAAATCCGCACTCCGAACGAGCATCCGTGGCCTGCACAGACCGCAGTTGCAGGCTGGTGAAGAGAAACACCGGCGCGGAAACAGCCAAGCCAAACGTAAACTGTCCCACGATCGATGCATCGCCCAACTTTGCCAGCGCCGACAACATGCCCCATTGGCACGCTCCGTAGAGTACATTGCCCGCGAACGTCCAAGCGAAGTTGGCGCGGAGAGAGGGGATTGCATTTCGGGTCGCGGTCAACGACTGCTCTATTTCGATCACCGAGCTACTTCCCGGCTCGTCCCAGCGCATAGGGCGATGGCGAAGGAAACCAAATCAGGCTTCGTAGTTATGCTTCGCCGCCTCTCGTCCGGTGAGAGCGAAGCGGAGCTGTTCAAACCGCCTGGCTGCAACCGGATCAAATTGCAGCAGCTCCTTCCACCACAGGATTAATGCCAGTAAGCACCCGCCGAGAAGACCAAGCACCGTGAAGACAACTAAAACTGGCGCACGCTTTGGCGATGACCGGCGATCAGGCTCGATTGCCGGCTCAACCACCTGAATGATGGCCGCGTCTTTGGACTCATCCAGCCGGGCGGCGTCATATTGTTTCATCAGCATGTCCATCAGGGCTTGCCGATATCGCAATTCGTGGTCAGCCCGGACATACTCGAGTCCAGCCCCCGGGACATCCGCCAACCCCATATCTGAGAACCCCAAACCGTGATTGCTCTGCCCCAGGTTTGCCGCCTCCGCCCGCAGCGTGGAGAGCTGCCCCTCGGCCAGTTGCAAGTCCGGGTTATTCTCGGTCGAATAGGAGCGCAGTGCTTGCACTTCCACTTGCTTAGCCGCAACCTGTGCCCGGAGTGCCGCAGCGCCCTCAATCATTGCTTTCGCCTGCGCATCAAGCTGAACCAAACCCTTAGTCTGTTGTACTTGTTGAAAGCCGAGTTCGGCCGAAACCAGCGCCTCTTTAGCTTGTCTCAACTGCTCCTCGTAGAACCGCCGCCGCTGTGATGCCTCAGTTACCGCAAGGGTCTTGGTAAGTGTCCGGAGTTCGTCGGTGTAAGCGTTTGCCATCTGGGCGGCGCGCTGCTTGTCCTTGTCTGTGACGGACACGGAGATGAATCCGGCCTTATCAGATGTGATTGCAGTGCGGGTCGCCAGTTTCTTACGCGCGGCCGTCATGTCTCTGGAGTGGTACACACGTGCCAGGCTGAACCTGTGGATGATCGCATCTGCTATGGGTCGCGAATTCAATAGCCCCAAGTAGATATCGTTGGGATTCTTAAGCCCCAATCCTCCGCCGGCAATCGCCGCCAAGGAGCCTGCTCCGCCACTCGCCAATTGGTTCATCAACATGGAAGTCGATGACTGGGTTTGCTGCGGTGGCATGAGCTTGGTGCTGGCTGTATACCGAACGGGAAGTAACAAGCCAAGTATCAAGCCAGTGAATATGGCGGCGCCGGTCGTCTTCGCGATCAGCCACTTGCGATAGGCTAGCTGGGTAAGAACATCAATCAGGCTGACTTCGAGGACATGGCTTGATTCCTCCGTTGAGCGGACGCCTGGCTGCGTCGCTCTCGATTCGATGGTGGTCGAACCCTCTGCTGCCATCGCTTGCGCCCTCACTTAACAACGCTGAGCGCGGCGGCGGTCAGAGCGGTTTGCGACATAAACTGGGTTGTTTGCAAAAGGTCAGTCATCTTGGACGAGACTTTGAGCTTTTCCGGGACAACCACGGCATCGCCGGGCAGCAGTCTCAGGTTTTCAAAACCGCCGTGGGTGTGACCGTTGTGTGACTGGCGGCTTACGACTGTTCCGTCGGCGCGGATCACGAAAATGCGCTTTTGATCCGCCTCCCGGGTGGCGCCACCCGCATCATTCAGATAAGCAACCAGGCGCTTATCCGGCTGATGACGGAAAGCGTTTGCATTGTAGACCGCCCCGGCGACCTGGACCGTGCTGAGCCGTGGCGGGATATAAAAAGTGTCCCCATCTTCAAGCGAGAAGTCCGGGATGTCCGCGACGGTTGCGGCATCCGGCTTCAATTCCAGAACCACGCGGCCGCTCGGCTTAATCGAAGACAAACTGGCCAGTGCGGTTTGCCGAAAAGCAAGCTGCGCTTGTTGGTCCGCGCCGGTTTGGCCGGCGGTTGGCGTGGCATTCGCATAGCGAGCGAACAGTTCTCTTTGCATTTGCTCGGTGGCCTGCCGCAGTTCCTCCTCTTGCGCATGACGGGTGGAGACGCGGGTTAGGAGAGAGGCATAAAGGTATGAATGCGGGGTAAGCCCCCCGGCCGCCACCACCAAGTCTCTCAAGGTCTCGCCGGGATTCACGCGGTACACCCCGGGCGCATTGACCTCTCCTCCCACGCGGACGAAGGAGGCGTGCTTTTCGATCGGCAGATCAAGATCCGCCCGGGAGAAAATGGTAACCACGTCGCCGGCTCTCAGCAGCTGATTATCCGCGGAGGCCCGGTTGTCGATTGCGTTCACCAGGCGAAACGAAATCAGGCGAGTACTAAGATCGTGCTCGTCGAGGCGTTCGATGACCGCATATTCCCAGTTGATCTCCGCATTATTCTGGCCCACCGTGGCAATCATTGTCGTGCGCGTGTTTCCGGATCGATCACTGGAGGTGGACCGGTCGTTGCGCTGGCTGTCCACGTGGTCGGTGGGCTGGTCTTCGTACTGGTCGGTCCGTTGATTGGCTGGCTGGCCGGTTGACTGATCCTCGAACTGGTCCAAGGGTTGGTTGCTGAACTGACGCGTGCGCGGCTTGCCGTACTGGTCCATGGGCTGGTTGCCGTACTGGTCCATGGGCTGGTTGCCGTACTGGTTGGTGCGTTGGTTCCCAGACTGATCATTACGCCGGTCTCCGAACTCGTCGGTGCGCTGATATCCAGACTGGCCGGCACGCTGGGTCCCGAACGGATGATCTGTATTGTTAGGAGTAGGTTGGTTTTGCCGATTCCAGAAATCGCGAGTGACGAGGAAATCGCGGGAGGGAATCAGGTCGGAAACGCGCATGCCTTCTTTCCACACATAGCGGCCAGGCTCAGCAACATTCCCGCGCAGGGTCACTGCATTTTCAAACTTGGGGGAAAGGGGATAGATCCGCAGCAGGTCCCCGTCCTGGAGCAGCCTTGCGAGACCCGATGTGTCCAGCGGAAACTCTTCCACCCGGCGTGTGCTATGGTGATCAATCCGCTCCAGCAAGACTCGCTCGGCTCCCGCGAGGCTGGTCAGCCCGCCTGCGCCTTCCAGAGCCGCAGCCACCGTGGTCTGAGCTTTCAATTCATAGATTCCGGGTTCGTTGACATTTCCGCTGATGGCTATCTGCGCGCCGATCGGTGGGATATAGATAACGTCCCCGGGAAGCAAGGGAACATCGTGCGACTTGTCGCCTTTTTGCACCAGGTCGTATATATCAAACTCGGCCAGCAGCCGGTTCCCGCGCCGCAGCTGAATATGGCGCATGGAGCCAGTTGCCGACGGCCCCCCGGAGGCAAAAAGCGCGTTGACCAGGGTGCTCAATGAACCGACGGTGTAAACGCCGGGCTGACGGGCACTGCCCAGAACAAAAATCTGGATGGAACGAAGTTGCCCCAGCGCTACATTCAGTTCAAAGTCCTTGAACAGAGCGGTGAGGGCTGCATGCAAATATCCATCCAGCTGCTCATAGCGCAAGCCGGCTACGTTTAACGTCCCTACCCGGGGCAGATAGACCTGACCGTTCCTGTCCACTGTCACCCGGGAATCAAGGTCGATCTTTCCCCAGGCCCGTATCAGCAACTCATCGCCCGGTCCAAGCACGTAATCAGCCGGGACCGGTACCCGTTCGACCGGGGCGAAGGTGGTGGGAACCTCGTCGAATAACCGCCTCCCGTATACGGGCAGCCGATGTCCGGTGCCATCCTCGGCGAATCGCTCAAAATCGGATTTCGCGGTGAGCGGCCCAACGAACCTGGACGGAGCCGGAATGGGTGCTGGGACTGGCGAAAACGGATTGCCGGCAGCATCACTATCGGTTCTCTCACCCGTCTGCTGCGAGGATCGCATCGGAGCCGAATCAGCGCCGCTCGGGGGCGCGGTTGAGGAACCCGGCGCCGACCGGGTAGATTCCGTTGGAGTGGTGAGGACGGATTGGGCTTCGCAGAACGTGCAGGACAGGAGTACAAAAAGAAACAGTTTTTGCGTCATAAAGAGGAAGAGCGGCGGCTGGGATTTCGGCGGCAGGAGCAGCCGCGTCGTTCTTACCGGGGCAACAGTCCATTCAGCCAGAGTATGGCGTAGGCGGAGAGCGCCTGCTCATCGCTTGGATAGGGCGGCTCTTCTCCAGTAAACAAGAGGCACAAGCCGTAATGCGCGGTGATTGCCCCCAGTAGGCCAAGCGTAGCCAGTGACGGCTCTACATTGCGCATGATCCCTTTCTCCGCACAACGTTTGAAGTATGCGCACACCATATCGAAGATGGGTCCCAGGTGTTCGCGAATCATCTTGTCTGACTCGGGTAATTCAAAAGCGGCAACATGCAGTAATCGCCGCAACTGCGGCTGACTGTTCAAATTATCCAGCAGAAAAGCTACCAGTCGCGGGACCACGATGGTTGGCGCATCATCCGAGGCCAGACTGGTCTGGGTGTCTCTCGCCAGCTTCACCCGCGTCACGTGCGATTCCACCGCAGCCCAGAATAACTCCGGCTTGTGCGGGAAATAGCGAAACAGGGTTGCTTCGTTCAAGTTGGCCAGTTGTGCGATGTCCCGTGTGGTTGTGCCCTTGAACCCGTTGTGGGCGAAGAGTTGGGCGGCAGCTTCCACGATGCGCACTTCCGTAACACTGGTTCCGGCAGATTTGTGTGCCAATTGGATTCGTCCCTTTAGGCATTCATGGCAAGAGCACGTCCGGTGTCGAGTTCGATCACGGATCAGCCTACGCGCGGGGCGGGTCCTTTGGAAAAGGCGATGTACACCCATGGCCGGACGGATAGAGGAGCATCGTTCCGTCGACCAGGTTAACCGATAAAGTCGAGGTCGGTGGCGTCGACTTCGACCGCGAAACTACTCATGATCAGAGAAAGCGTAAGTACCACCCGGCAGCGGTTTTTATTGCGCACAACGATGCCGACTTTGCCGGCGAGAGCTCCCTTGTTGATGCGGACTCTGGCCCCCACAACCAGGTAAGGATGAGGTTCACAACGTTGTAACTTGAGGCTTTCCCGCAAGGATTCGATTTCAAGGTCCGGCAACGGCGCAGGAACGCTGCTCTGGCCTACCAAAGACAGAGCGCCCGGAACCTCGATTGCGGGTGTCCGTTCCCGGCGAGAGATATGTACAAAGATATAGTTTGGAAACAGTGGCAGCTCAATCGTCACTTTTCGATAATGACTCCATTGACGCTGGACACGAGATAGAGGCAGAAGGTGCTCTATGTTTCTCTCTCTGTAGTATTGGGCTACTCGCTTCTCATGATGAGATCGAGTGAAGACCGCGAACCAATGGCGCTGCTCGTCCGGGTAACCTGGAACCAGGTCCAGCCCCGCGGCCGGTACAACATTGACTGACTGCGCGCCCATTCCGGCTCCGTATCGGTGTGCTGTTTACTGGCGGCAGACAGAGCTTCGCCATGCCACTGTAACTTGTCGTTTCTAGTCGCTTGATAATCGCGTCTCGGTTCGCAGAGTGCCAGAAACTCCGTTCTGGCTTACTCCAGCGATACCTAAGCAAGCAAGTACTATCTTAAACAGTTAGCGAACCTGCTCAGCCCAAGCTATGGTCCGGCGGGTTGGTAAGTCAACTGAATATGCAGCGACGCCGCCCTGAGTTCAATCGTGTCTCCCGAAACGGGAAGGCCTTCCCGTTGCAACCGTTTGTTGTTAATGCAAGGGCGTGCATGCATAAAACAACTCTTCAATTCAAGAGCCCGTTTTCCGATGAGAGATAGTAGAAGGAGCAAACCAGGCAACGTCAGATGTACTGCTGGCATGAGGGTCGCACATCCTGTTGGTGACCACGATGGTCGCAGTGATACGAGAACTTAGATTTGGCTGCGGTGGACGCTCGTACTCGACTCGAGTGACAATACGCCGTCTGCGAGCCGGACTCCATTTTCCCTAGAGAGCCGCAAGACTGTGATGCAGTACGTACTCAAAGTGCCTCAACGGCTCCTTCACCGCGGTTCAAAAGGTAA
Organism: uncultured Acidobacteriaceae bacterium; assembly: GCA_963838445.1. Taxonomy (GTDB): domain Bacteria; phylum Acidobacteriota; class Terriglobia; order Terriglobales; family Acidobacteriaceae; genus PALSA-350. The sequence continues at coordinate 109,496 of CAWIRT010000056.1, read as the reverse complement.
ATCGGCGGTCCCCATGATGTGCTTTAAGTTACGATGGTAATGGTTGCCACAGGCTCTTCCCAGCATCGTTGTATCTCTTTTGCGAAGACACTCAAAAATGCAGAGCGCACAAACCTTGACCGAAGGTTTGCAGGTTCGCGTGCTATCTGGGGGAGCGCGGTTGGACCGGCCGGCTATCGCCGAGCGCGAACGGAGTAGCGGGGTCAATACGTTTCTTTAGATTCAGGCTTGTAGCTCTCCCCGTATTTGTTCTGATGGTGAGTCATGATGTCTCCGCTGGCCTGCAATTCAAAAGAGCCGAGCTGGGTGTTCGACGGAGAAATTTCAACCACCCGGCTCAAAGCATTGAGCCGGTCCACCGGTACATTTTCAGCCCACACGTTAAGCCGGTATCTTCCTGCTGGCACGCCACGGATCGTAATATTGCCGTCCGGAGTCGAAACACCGAAGTAGGGTGTGCTGAGCGAAATGACCACCGCACCCATCTCAGGGTGAATGTTGCAAAAAATGTAGGAGACACCGTCGCGATCGAACCGGACCGCGCGAGTTGTGTGCGCTTCGTAGAGGCCGAGGTCAAAACGCTTTCCGTTGAACAGAGAAAAAACATTGTGGTAGAACGGGTCGAGGTTCGGAAAATCTACGCTGCTGCCGGTCGGCACGACCAGAACATGCGGAATAAACTGCTTATCCTTTTGCTCCAGCGTATAGTGTTGCGCCGCACGCGGTGCCACTAAATCCTCGCCTTCCCGGCCTGGCGTAAGCCAGACGACCACGTCACCCGACGAGCGTTGCGACGAATGGTTTGTGCCTCGACCTTTGGTTACCCTAACGTGAGCTGAAACGTCCACGGTCTCAGCCCCCGCGGCCAGCGTGAACGCCATGCTATACAGCATGATCGCGAGACGGAAGATCGCGAGAGCCAGCTTCATTTTCTCCTGGTGTTCACTTTCAGTTGACAACCCCCTCCGCGGTCTGTCGCAGATCAGAATTCGTATCCTGCCGTTATGGTGAAGACGTTCGCGATGTTGGCGGAGCCCTCGTAGGGCCAGGTTTGGATCCGGCGATATTCCGGAGAAAGAATGAGATAGCTCTTAGGCCGATAGATCAGGTTGCCGACGACGGAACTGTTTCGCGTATTGAGCTGCGTACTGGGCGTGGTTGAAAGATTGAACCCTTCAAAATTGCTGGCAAACGCGTTATCCAGTCCAAAGGCAGCGTTGACCTGGAAGGTAGAGCTGGGGATGAACTTCAATTGACTCCAGCCCCCTGCGGTTTCCACGCCGGTGGTTCGGTTGAGGCCGGTGACCGAGTCGATCCCCGCAAATACATCCTTATAAGTTCCACCGCCAAGTCCCCCGAGCGCTCGGCCGCGATAGGCTTCACCACTAAGCGCAAACCATCTGAAAATAGGAATTTGCCAGTCGCCGGTCACGGCCCAGGAATGGATCTGTGTGGTGCTTGCGTAAAACTGGTTTGCAGAATATCCGCTGACGCCCAGCGCAAAGGGCCGCGGTATACCTTTTCGACTTCCGTCGGCGCTATAGGAGATTCGTCCTTCGTAACCCGGATCGCGCGACGCCTCAACGGGGCTGTCGAGCTGCGTGGAAGTGTAGCTGGAAGCCGGCGGATCGATGAGGCCAAACTCAAGCCCAATCCTCCGCTGCTCGGTGAAGGGGATACGTTGCTCGACTTGAATCTGCGGTGACCAGGTCCAAAGATTCCCCGAGCCGGCCATGCCAGGTTGCGCCACCGTTGCGAAAGAGGTGGGCGATAAGGGGGAGATGAGTGGCGTGGTGTAGCCGGCTTGAACTGTTGTTTTATACCAATCCAGATTGGCCCAGCTTTGCCGCATGCGCAGCAGGCCGGCGGATGAGCTGTAACCGTACGTGTTGCTGGAGACGCCGCCAAAGAAATCAACGCTCACCTCGGCAGAACTGCGGGCTCCCCAAATGCGGGGACCGGTGGCATCGAGTGCCAGCAGTGTCTGCTGCAGGGTCGCGCCCGTGCTGCCATGGGATCCCCCTGGAAATCGGGGCATCGCGATGGTGGGCAACTGGATATTGTCCACCACTCCCGCGTTCGAAAATGCGTTGAACAGGATCAGCCCCCTCAGCCGCAGTGGGTACTTTGAGAAGGTCTCCACCTTGGTTTGATCGTGCTGTTTAATCTCCGCTTGCATCGCCTCCTGTTGCTCGCGAAGGGCCTCAAGCTCCTGCGGATGATCAGTATTCGCGTTTTGTGGATCCGAGGCTGGGACGCTGGAAGAGGCGGCCGCTGTTTGCGCCCGTAGAGCGTCCAGCTGTGCATGAAGGGCCTCTATTTCCGCGCGCGACTTTTCCAGCATCTTCTCCGTTTGAATGAGCGCATCGTTCAGCTCATTTAGCTTGGTTTCGATCGCAACCACTCGCTCTTGATCCGCGGCGTTACCATTGTTAGCCGCCTGTGCCAAGGACGCCGGGGCAAACAATGCCAGCAACAGCAAGTCGAAGGCCAAGAGGACAAATGGACTACGGTAACTCGGACCTGTAGATAGCTGACCTGACGATCGTCTCATAGCAGCTCCTGCCACGCCTGGTTTCGAGATACCGGCGGTATTTCGCTCCTACTCCTGGAACGTATTAACCTTGACCGACTCCACCTTTGTGTGGCCAAAGGCCTCCAGTGCCTGTTTGTAAAGCAATATGCTGAATACAGTTTCTCCAGGCACGGATTTTTCCAGTCGCACCTCACCACCATGCTCTTGCGCGACGTGTTGTGCAAGCGTAAGCCCTAGCCCTACTCCATTCTCCTTGCCGGCACTCACAAACGGCTGGAACATTGTTTCTCGAATGGACTCGGCGACACCGGGCCCGGTGTCGCGAATTCTGATTTCAATCTTGTCATTGTCTTCGGAGAGCCTCACCACCACCCTGGGCACCGCGGTTCCTGTTTTGGCCGACTGGCATGCATTGAGAAGCAGGTTGTAGATTGCGCGCGCAAGCTTCTTGCTATCTATCCAGGCATACACCGGTCCAGGAGTTTCGGCAGAAATCTGCATCTCACGGCATTCAGGATGCGCGTGCAACGATTGGATGGTGCGCTCGATCAACGCATCAACCTGCTCCCGGCGCAGATGGAGCATCTGACCGGTCTGGCTGAAAAGAAGCAGCGATTCGATAAGATCCGTCATGCTCTGCACTGCTTCCTGCACTTCAAGATGCAATTCTGCACGTTCCTCAGGCCCGGTGTGGGGCAGGCTCATGAATTCGGCATTCGCGTAAATCGCGGAGAGGTGGTGGCGAAGGTCGTGCGATACCGAGCTGGCCATTCTACCGATGGTAGCCAGACGATCAGATTCAAGTAGCTCCCGGTGAGTTCGTTTGAGCTCCCCGCGCATTCGGTCAAAGGCCAGTGCAAGCTCGCGCACCTCTGCGGCGCCATCGACGCTTAATTCATAATCAAAATCGCCCTGGCCCAGGGCGCGGGTGCCGGCGACCAGCGTTTCCAGCGGGCGGGTTACCGTGCGGGAAATGCCGACTGCCAGCACCAGCCCCAGAAGCAGCGTGGCCCCGCCAAGGGCGAGAACCCATCGATTGACGCGGCGAAAATATTCGCTGGCCCGGTCGTACGACTTGAGCACCACCAACTGGATCTTCGCCTGCCCAGCGGCGGGAAGAGGAGTAGTAGACCCAATGTAAGCTTCCCCGCCCAATTCCATCTTGTGTGGGGCTGTACTCACAGCGTCAAGGGTCAGGCTCTGCTGCCGAAGGTCATTCAACCGGTCCACCGGCAGCGTGGCGGCGGCGACCTGACCGTTAACCAGAAAGGTGACCTCGGCGGCAGCAGCCTCACTCACCTCACCGGCAACCTCACGGTCAATGGCATAGCCAATGATCACGTAGCCGAGGTAGGAACCATTCTCCGGCGGGCCAAAATAGAGTGGTTGGATAGAAAGCTCGTAGAGACTTTGCCCGAAGGCGATCATGCATGCTTCCTCGGCGGAGGTCATGCATGCTTCCAGCCCGCGTTTCACCGAGTCGTCACTGAGCTTGGGGCCGCGATTCGAATAGGTGAAGAGGTTTCCGTTTGCGTCGGCCAGGGCGAAGAAGTCACTACCGCTGTCAGCCCAAAACTTCTGGCTGCCGTCTTGAATCGTATGTGCATCCTGGGTGGACATCAGGGACTTCAGGCTGGGCAGATCGGCAAGCAGCGCCGCTTCGCGGCTCAACATGCGATTGCGTTGATTAGCCTGGTTGCGAAATGTACCGAGCGAATGGTCCAGGTCGGCCTGGAGACTCTTGCTGATTTCCTGTTGGACGGTAACCCGGATGATGAAAAGACAAGTGACTGTAAGTCCTAGCGAAACCGCCAGGAGCGATACCATCAAAGTCGTCCGCATCCGCCACTGTTTCATGAATCAACGATCTCTTTCACGACGCAAAGTTGCTTTATCCCTGCGGCACGAATTTGTAGCCGATTCCATGAACGGTCCGGAAATGGACCGGGTTAGCGGGGTCGGCCTCGAGTTTCTGGCGAAGCTTGAGAATCTGGTTGTCGACGGTCCGCGTAGTAAGGTGGAAACTCATCCCCCACACATCGTTGAGCAATTCTTCTCGCGCAATTGCCCGGCCTGGGTTGTCCAGGAAGTAGCGGAGAAGCTTGAACTCATGCGCGGTCAAAGGCACCAGGGTCCCCGCTCGATAGATTTCCATTTTGAGAAAGTCAACTGAGACATCGCCAAAGCCGAGAGGCAAGTCTTTCGTTTTCCTTTGTGTGCGCCGGATCGCAGCCTGAACACGGGCAAGCAGTTCGCGCGGGCTGAAGGGCTTGGTCATGTAATCATCGGCGCCCGTCTCCAGCAGCAGAACCTTGTCGGCAACCTCAGAAACGGCGCTGAGCACAATCACGGGTATGTCAGCACACCAGGCCTTGATCTCCTTGCAAACCGTGCGTCCAGAAAGCCCAGGCAACATCAGGTCCAGTACGACGGTTGCGGGACGCATGCTCTTGCACGCAGCCAGGCCCGAGGGGCCTTCGCCTTCAATGTGAACGTCATATCCTTCGGCGCTGAATTGTCGTCGCAACGCACGTTGAATTCTTGGATCGTCTTCAATAACGAGAATCAAGCTCATATTCACTCCCCGGTTCAAGACCCTGTCCGGACCGATCATCCCGCAAAAGTCGCTCCTTACAGTGTCCATCAGGAAGTAGCCAAATGAACATTGAAAAGGCAAAATGACAAAGAAGTGACATTTTTGGACGATCGTCTTCGATTATCATGGAGCGCCGCTTTGGCACAACCTCATGTACGGCTCACCGTCAGGTCCCCCCAGTTGATCTGGGGAAGTCGGAGCCGAGGCCGGCGGGCCCGAAAGCCTCCCAAACAGCACCGTCGCCCCCACTGCCAGCCCGGCGATACAAAACAACGTTGTGGGGTAACCAATGCGGACGATGGCCACCCCCATGGCCGTCGAGGCAATTGCCTGGCATCCGTAGGTCACAAAAAAGGTAGAAGCCGAGGCGCTGCTTCGTTCGCTCGGAGGTATTTGATCCATCAGCAGGCTAAAAATCCCCGGTTCATTCATGTACTGAACCGCCATGTAGATCGGGTATACCCATCCTGCCAACGTGCCGCGATGGATCAACGCCAGGGAGGCTAATGCCGCGGCGGTTGCCAATTGAGTCAGAATCACACCTTTGACCAATCCCATGCGCCGAAGTAGGAGAGGAGCACTGAGGACAGCAATAAACTGGACCACCTGTGAGAGCGAGAAGACGAAGCCCATCTTTTTAAGAGACAGTCCCAGGTGGTGAGCAAAGTACACATTGGCAAACGGTGGGAACGAGCCGGTAACCAGGGACCAGATCGCCATGGCTGGGAGGAATCGCCGCAAAAAAGGATTGGAAAGTCGCGAAAGGCGAACCCGTGGAGCCGCTCCAGGCAAGCTTAGTGCGAGTAGGGGAAGGATCGAAACAGCGGCCGCACCACAGGCAAACTCGAGCGTGAGCCTGGTGGCTTCGTCTGCAGTGAATGGCCCCGCGGCGAATCCCTGCGGAAGGTGGCGGAGCCAGCCCGGCAGCTGACCGGCAGCCAGGGCGCCGAGGGCGGCAAGACCAATGCCGAAGGAAAACATGAGACTGAAAGCGAGTGGGCGTTCCGGCTCGCAAGTCAGGCTCGCGACCGCGGGAGAAAGGCAGACCGCCCAGAAACATAATGTCATCCCGGTGAAAGTCGCGAGCCCGAACTGTGCCGGCTGGGAAAGGAAACAAATGCGCAGCACGGAGAAAACCACCGTGCACAGCAGGCCGCCCACCAGCGTACGACGGATGCCGAAGCGTTCGGCGCAAATGCCGGCGGGAATGGTTCCCAATATGCTGCCAACGGCCGAGAAACTGCCAATCAGGCCGAGCGTTCGTTCATTAAAGCCAAAACCCAGCAAATAGAGGTTAAAGAGAAAAAAGTAGATCGAGAACCCAAAGCTGAAGAACAGCGACGCAGTGAAGAAGAGCCAGAACTGCCCCCGGGGCGCCTTGGCGGCCAATCGGCGTAAGTGCTGCAAGGGTGGCCAATTCATCTGGGTTTGCCCGGATCAATGGCCAGCAGGTCAAGGCAGTCGATCGCCTGCTGAAGATCCTGGTAGCGAAGTTCATACACATCGGCAGTGGATATGCTCCTCGCTGCTTCCGACTGCATCTCTTGAATCTTGTCTGGGAGCTGGAGGTATTGGTGAAAATACCGCCGGGCGGCTTCCTTGGGAAGCGATCGCAGTTCAGCGTGAGACGATGGGACCCTATTGAGAAGGATGATGTTATGTACCAGCACCTCATCCGCGGTCACGATTCCAGGCAACTCCGCGGTAGGTACCTCGATGGAAGGCTTACCCTCGGCGCGAGGAGTGACGTCGCGGCCCTGCAGCTCGGGAAAAAGCTCCTTGGCGGACGGTCGAAAACGTAACTGATGCGAGTTGCCGATGACGCGGAGCTCATCAGTATGGTGCCTCAGATAGGCGGAGTCGTCCGAGGTAAAGACCCATCCGCTTCGCGCACAGGCGTAAGCCAGTGTCGACTTGCCGGCGCCGGATGGACCGCAAAACAGCATGCCGCGACCGTGGCGGCTGACGCAGGCAGCGTGTATTGGAGTCGCATGAGTGCTTGAGATAAGGATAAGAGCAACCGCCTCAATGAAGTGGTAGCGTGCATAGCTCCGGTGCCGCACCGCATCCTCGGTGAGCCAGGCAAAAGCAAAACCCGCCTTGAGATCGCAAATCGCCTGGTTGCGCGCGTCCGCGACAAGCGAGATCAAATGCTGTTGACCGCGAGCCACGGGCGCAGGCGGGCAGCTTCCAGAGGTGCGGGCGGTAACTCCCACACGCATTTCGAGAGCTGGTCCGCTATCGCGTTGTTGCGTATGCCCCCAACTCTCGTTGGCGGCATCCAGAACCGCCTGGCTGTTGGTGGTGATCTCAAATCCGAAGCCAAGCGGATAGAAGGTCGCTCGCAGAGGCAGTTCTACCTTGCACAAAAGGGGATCATCGATGGAAGAATCGCTTGCTTCTCTGGGCAAGGTGTCAGCCGCAATCGCATCTTCTTGCTTGTCGGCCGTAGCGGGTATTTGCAACTCTCTGAGCAATGCTGGAAAGCTGCGAAAAGCGCGCGGCGTGGGGAAATTTATCAGTTTGTCCATGGCTGGAAACGAAGCACCTCGATCTTTTCGATAGCCCACGCAACTAAGGCTTTGTTCTCAGGATTTGTTTCCTGCAGTGTGCGCAGCAGCGGCAGCGATTCACGGTCACCCTGCCAGCCTAGAATGCGAATGATCCGTGCTTGCGAAGCGGCATCGCTTGAGGGCAGCGCCTGCCGCAACGCGGGAAGAACCGAAGCCCCCGCTTTCACCAAAACCCATTCGGCGCGATTCGCGACTTCGACGTTCGTTGATCGAAGGGCTTGAATCGCAGCGGCGGGATGCGCAGCGATGCGGTCCCAGAGCTGATAGCCGGCAACCACCGCGGTAACCTGGGAATAGTCCGCGACCGGACGGAATGCCTGGTCCTCGAGCGAACCCAGAGCATCCTCCGGTAGAAACGATGCCAGCGCCTGTATCAATTTCATCTGTTCCCGGTAGGCCTCGACGATCGGCTTAATCTGCTCCAGTGTCAGCTTGGGATTGCCGTGGTGAAGCTGGGCATCATACTCCCGGGCTGCCTGCTCTTCGTCACGATGAAGTAGATCCATTACGGCCGTCGCAGCTATCTGCGGTTGATGGCGGGCAAGGGCCAGTGCAGCGGCTCCGCGTATTGCCGGCACTTCATTCGACAGAAAGGGAAGAAGAGGCTCTGCGGGAACTTCACCTGGGCAGCGGCTGAGAGCCAGCAGTGCTTCTTTCAGAACGTCGCCATCTTTGTCGTGTAATAACGACAGAAGAAAGCCCGTCGCGGGGGCGCCGGAAATACCGATGGCCCAAGCCGCATTCTGCCGCGCTGTCTTTTCCGGTGCAGAAGCCGCGTCGATGAAGACCTGTGTGGGCGTCGCCGGGCGAGCGATCACCAGCGCGACTGCAGCCGCGCGCGAGATTTCATCGTCCGGATCGTGCAGCCAGCGGATGAAGAGTTTTTGCGTGGGAAAACCGGTGTAGTGGGAGAGCTCTCGGATAGCCGCCGTGCGGGCCGGCACAGCACCAGTCGATGCTGCCTGCGCGAGCTCCGCCAGTTTCGCTTCCACCGGCCGTCCGGCGGCATCGGCCCCCAGGCGGGGATAGTCCACATTGAGCGCGTCTACTCCCGCGGCCACCGCTGCGCGCATGGAGTCGAGGTCCATCTCATGCGCGTTTGCTGAGAAGTTGGCGACGACAAATTTTCCTTGCCGCTGCAGGGCCGCCACCTGGGTGGCCTTGCAACCGGGGTTGACCCACGCAACCGCATCCTGATTCGCAGCCGGGTAAAGGGAAGGGACATCTTGCCATTCACCGCCGAAAACCACCCGCTCCAGCATGCCTTCCCGCTGCAGTATTTCCAGCAGCGGCGCAGCGATACCCTTCGTCTTGATATCCAGGTAAAGACCGATACCATGCTCCCGGGCGACTTGCACCGCCTCTTCGAATCGCGGAATGCGCATGCCGGTAGAACGTTCCCCCATCCAGGCGCCGGTATCGAGCAACGCGAGCTCATCGGATGAGGTTTGCTCGACTGTACCCATTCCACTGCTGAGTCGCTCAAGAAAGTCATCGTGATTGAGAACTAATATCCCGTCCAGTGTCTTTCTGATGTCGATCTCAACCACGTTGCATCCCATCCGCGCCGCGAGAGCGAGCGACTCCAGGGTGTTTTCGGGCAGGTCGCGGTTAGCAGTGCGGTGGCAGATAAGCTCCACCTTGCCGTGCTGCAAAATACCGGCATGAGCCAACGAGATTGCGGGCGCAAGCAACATAAAGAATAGACAAGCGAGATATCGTGAACGATCAGAGCGCATACTCAACGCGAACTGGATGGTATTCATCGAAGTGTGGGCCGATGGCGGCTCGGGCAGGGGGCTCAGAAGCCGAGTCGGCAAAACAGAAAATTGTCGCGATATGCCTTACCAACTTCACCATGCCACCCGGACAATTTCTTCTGATACACAGGCTGCGGAAAAACTCGGTTTGAGGGTAGGCCGGGGATTTATCCCCGGCGCAAACGCAATGTAATCATCGTGGGCTTTAGCCCCTGGGGTACGTCTTCTCTCCCTGAAGGGTACGGGCTTCAGCCCGTACATAAATTGGAGCAAACGATGGGTTTTATTGAAGCCAGCAAAACTAATGTCCGAGCCAGTCTGTTTTGAGCCGATTAAAAAAGGCTTTGTATCAGGGCACGACTTCAGTCGTGCCGAAAAGAGCCAGGGGGACGAGGGCTTTAGCCCCTGCGGCGCTATCTCCCTCTCACTTCGGCTTCGAGTAACATTCGACAGCTCAAATGCAAGGAGGACATTACCTTTGCAGCATTCAATAACCCCTGAGGGCAACGGGTTCCACTGAGCATCGCGGGAGTGGACCCTGCTGTTTCTCTTCCGGTTCTCACACACTCTCTTTAGCCCCTGGGGCATGCTTTCCTACCCGATCCGACTTTTCCGCAGCCTGATATAGCCGAGTCTAGGCAAAGTTCGAAGGCCGGTTGTCACCGAATTGTCGGCGTTTCGTCATGATTTCCCCCACCCGAAAATCAAGGCAAAACGCGTCGCTTGCAAATGGCGGTAAACCCGAGCGGACGCCCGCAATCGCTGCTGTACAACAGCGTTTTGGAGTCAGCCAGCCATGCAGATGCAGTTTGATTGCAGCCCACACGTGGTCAGACGGCTCACCGCCCCTGTACTCCGGTCTCGTAGGGAGAGGTTCCAGTAGCCTGAACGAAAAGAGCTGAACGCAAGCCAGCGCCCGTCGGGCGAAATCGCCGGGTAACGTGCTTCGCCGCTGGAAATAAGCTCCAGTTGATCAACACCTCGTACCCTGTAAAGCCGCGACTCGCCTTTGTCTCGCGTCGCCGAAACAGTGATGGATTCATCGGGAGAAATAGCGATCTCTTCGAGGTTCCAGGTAGAAGTTGCCGTCGTGAGTGGCTGGTCAGGTGATCCTGGGTGAGCAAGATCGCGCACGAACAGTTGTTTACGGCCATTAGTCTGGCGCAGAAAGGCTAACTTCTTTCCGCCTGCCAGCGAGGCGGGCGATTCTGCGTCGAAAATCGCCGGGCTGGCACCAGGGGAAGGCTCCAGGATGGAATGCAATCCCACTGTCTCCGTCCACAGCTGATCGCCGCTGGCGGTAAGGGTTAGCGCATCCTTCGATCCATCGGCCGCATGCATGCGGATAGAACCGTCGATCGTCTCCCTGCGGTATCCCTCCGGAAGTAGCGCGATCGCGTTAATTTCGCTCCCCTGGGGAACCGGTTGGGCTGCCAGAAGAATTTGCTGTCCCATCGGAAGGCGGTAGGCGTAGTCGTCGAACAGGCCGCGTTGGTGCTCCAGGCCGGCGGCGATGCTGAGCATGAGCGCCACAGCGCCTCCAGTCAGCCACCATCTCTGCTCATACTCGCGGTTCTTCTTTTTGATCAGATAGACGGCCACCGTAGTCAACAGGATGAGTGCGTAGAGACGCTTTACGTGCAGAAGAGCATGCCAGCCGTCTACCGGTGAGGTATTCCATCCCGGATACCCTACCGCAAGGTAAAGCGCAATGATCACGGCGAGCAGGGTTCTGCGCCGCTCTCGAATGAGGTGTCCACAAAGAACGGCCACAGGCAGCACCAGCACCGTGAAGTGGTAGGAGGCTGGCAACGGTGTGAGGGTGAGTGTCGCCAACAGTAATGCTGACCATTCCAGTGCAATGCGACCACGTGACGATGCCCCGGGATCGATCCAAAGCAGAGCCGGCGCCAGCAGAGCCAATTGGAGCGAAGGGTGCAGAATGGCGAAGAGCCACGGCGCATGCAACGCAGGGTGGGCATTCAATTGCGGTTCGAAGATGAAGAGCCGGTGAAGCAGTGTCGACAGGGAAGAGCTCGCGAGGTTATAGGGATCGAGCACCTCACCTCGCAATGTCCAGGGAAGCACCTGCAACAAATATGTACGGTGGAGACTCCAGCCAAAGACCGGGATAGAGACCAGCAGGCAAAGAATGCCGGTAAACAGGCACCACACCAGTGCTTCCCAGTTTTTCTTCCGGATAAAGTGGAGCGTCAGAATGACGGGAAAGATCTTGACCGCTACCCCGAGGCCAATCAGCGATCCGGCCAGACGATTCCGTTGCCGTTGCGCCGCCCAACACCCAGCGGTCAGAATCCCCAGCAGAACGATATAGTACTGGCCGTAAAGAAGGTTACGCTGCAAAGGAAAGCAGACTCCAAGTAGAAAACCTACCTGCCATAGGGATAGGCCGGTAAGCGCCTTCAACAGCCACGCAATGGGAAACAGAAGGGCGAGATTGAAGAGCAGCCATGCATGCTTTGCAACCAGCGGCGGCAAGCCTGCCAGGGGCCACATTGCCAGGGTGGAAAAAGGGGTGATGGGCACCAGCCCGATCACTCTCTGATCAATGTCGCGGTGGTCCTTTTCCCGCTGCAACCAGATCCACTCGTAGGCGCGTGATGGATCCACACCATCATGCACGAGTCGGACAGCGAGATAGTAATTAGGGAAATCCGTATTAAGTGTGCGCCAGGCGCGTGGCAGCGTGTGCCCAAAGAGATACAGGCCCAGCAGAACCAGGACTGCCCCCTCGATAAAGCGCCTCTGCACTATGCTTTCCTGCGCACGGACTGCGAAAACTCTTCCCCGGTAAGGCTTAGCTTGCTCAGGTGCAGCAGGACGCCTACCGGCAAGGCTTGACGTCCATCCAGATAGTGCAACCACGCGTGCTTCGGGTCCTGCAGAAGGCAGTCGAGTAACAACTGCTTCTCGCGCGCCTGGAGCGTGCTCTCATGGATCGTATCGCACGGCAAATCTTCGCTTGGGCTTTTCAAGAGCCACTTCCTTCCAGATTACCGGCCAGGCCACGATGGCCGATGGTTTCTATGACAGCGCCTCGTTGGCACAAGTTGCTGTAAAGCTGAAAATACGCTTTCGCGATCCGCTCGCTGGAATAGCGCTCGGTGGTCGGGGTGCGGAATCTCAGAGTTGTCAGGGCGTCCCGGGTCGCGCGGACAAATGCTTCCTCCGCCAATGGTTCCAGAGGAACGTAATGGCAGTACGATCCGCCGACTTCACGAAACGCTGGAATATCGGAGCAGACCACTCGGCAATGATGGAACATTGCTTCAACGATGGGTAAACCGAAGCCCTCAATGAGGGACGGCGCCAGCAGCAGTTCGCAATGCTTGTAGCACCATTCCAGCTCGGCGTCCGAAATTCCCCGGAGGAAGACGACCTGGCGTTCCAGGTTGAGTTCCTTGATGGCCTGGTGGATGTTTTCCGTCTCCGGTCCTTCTATCCCGATTACGACCATCAGAGCTGCCGGATTAATCTCTTTCTCCAGCAGCAGGCGGTGAAACACGCGTAAGGCGAGAACTATGTTCTTGTTCCGGCGGTGCTGGGCAACGCAGAGAAGGAACGGTTGACCAAACCACGCCGGGATCGGCGTTGTTGCGGCGGCCGGCGGTCCCGGATCCACGCAATTGTAGATGGTGATTGCCTTGCGGGCGGCAAGCCGGGGCGCATAAAAGGCGAGGCGCCTGAATGTGGTTTCTGAAACGCAGGCGATCTTATCAGCCGCGTGCAGGCATTGCTGCAATATCAAACGGTTGAAGAGAACCTTGGGAAAGCCAAAGTTCGAAGGAATATCGTACGGGTAGAGGTCGTGGAGAGTTACGACCGCGGGACAATGGAGCGCGCGTCGATTGACCGGGGCGGGATAGGCAAAGTGAACCACATCCGCTTTGAGCCGCCGGACAATTGCAGGCAGTTGGTTGTAGTACCAGAGATTGCGGCTGATGGCGCCGCCCTCAATGCATATCTCATGAAGGTGCAGTCTGGCATCGTTATGCGGCAGGGCCGCGTCCAGCGCAGCCCATTGACAATCGGCAGCAACCACGTGGATGGCCGTCACACCGGCGCGGGTAAGCAGGCATCGGGCGAGGCTGACAGCATGACGAGTAACTCCCGAGAGATGTCCAGAGGAGCCGGCGACTACGATGACGATCTTCATGATTGGCCGTCCTTTATCGGCGTATTCAACTCACGCGATTCGAGTTGATGCGGGTTGAGGTGCAGCATGAGTGAGCTGATTAAAAAAACGAACCAAAGCGGTAGCGTGAGTTCGAATCGATCGGTGTCGCCCAGACCGCGTATAGCTACGAACACCAGAAGGCCGTAAAAAAATGCCTTGTAAGAACGACCGGAAAGGCGGCGGATCTGTAGAAATAAGCTGCCGTAAACAGCGATGAAGAGTAGTATCCCCACCACTCCGTAGGCATAGAAAAGTTGCAGCAGCTCATTGTGAGCATGCCACGGTTCGAAGGGCCCGAAGGCCGGTATCACATTGCGAAAGGAGTGGAATCCGTGTCCGATCCACGGCTGTTCAATGGACCGGTCCCAAACGTAATCCCATACACCGACCCGCCCTGTGAGTGTCTCCGCCTCATTGCCGGTGGTGGTGTACACCTCAAAATACGCCTGAATCAATTTCCAGAATGCGGCCACGACGAGGCCCGAACCGAGCAGGATCGCAAGCAGTTTGCGACGGCTGACCCCGGAATCGCGCAAGAGCACGAAGGCTTCAGCTACGACAAAAGCAACAATGGTGGTCTTACTCAGAGTGCGCAACAGGGTAATCGCAAGAAAAACCGCGGCCAGGTTCCAGGACCGTTTCGAACGGCCGAGATACTGGGCTAGAAATACGCCGAAAGCGCAGATGAAACCGGTGGCGTTGGGGCTGAAAAAGTCGTCGTTTCCCGGACGCAGATCCTGCATTGTTGGAGAGAGCCAGATGATCACGGCAATGAAGCCCGCTCCCCACACATAGCCCTTCATCACAGAAGCCGACATGCCCTCCACCGGTCCGGTGCGCAGCAGCAGTACCACCATCGCGAAGTCGGCCGCCACGCCGCACCAATAAGCAAAGGCGACGGCTACTGAGATAGTGGCACTCCACAGCAAGCTGCAAAGAGCAACCAAGAGAAAGGCCATAGCCGGACGGAAGCTTGGCACACGCACCGTCGACCGCAAAGTGTTTGGCGCCGGCCCCAACGAATGGAAGACAACCACTGCGAACAGCAGCAGGTTCAACCCCTGGCTGAATGCGGCGCCCGCGCGGGGAGCAGACTGAAAGAACAGGTACTCTATGCAATAGCGGGAAGCAAAATAGAAGCCCACGGTTGCTGCCATGAAGCTCCCAGACTCGCTCCGGGTTTCCACACTTGCGATCGCGAGGCTGGTGCTCATACGTCCTCACAGACTGGGCGAATGTCTGCCGCGGACAAAGATGGCGCCCGTGCGCCCCCCAGCGCACGGGCCAGCGGGACGTACATGAGTAAAGCGATAAGCCCGTAGGATAGGCGCGCTATCGCAATTCCATGAACGCCCTGCAAGGGCAGAAGGCAGGCCATGAGCAACAGCATGGTCAAGCCTCCGGTAAGATTCAGCGCCGTGACCGCGTGGACGCGGCCAAGCGCAAGCAACGAATAGTAGCC
The DNA here is from genome assembly GCA_963838445.1 of uncultured Acidobacteriaceae bacterium. Classification (GTDB taxonomy): domain Bacteria; phylum Acidobacteriota; class Terriglobia; order Terriglobales; family Acidobacteriaceae; genus PALSA-350. The sequence continues at coordinate 94,371 of CAWIRT010000056.1, read as the reverse complement.
GGTGACGCTTAGCCCCAGGAATGCGAAGCTCCAGGCAATCGGAGCAAGGATTGCGGAGGCACTAAGAGCAACCGCTGGTCCGACCCAGGCATAAAGAACAGCGCGGCCGAAGAGCAGCAGAACGCCGGTTCCCGCAGCTACGATCAAGAGGTTGACGGCGAAGGCAGTCAGGATGGCCTTTTGGATAGCTGCCGGCTTTGAGACCGCATTGCGCGCCGAAAGATACGGGAACAAAAAATGTAGGCCGGAGGAAGCGATTCCATAAATCGGCTGGGCCATCTGCACGCACAACGCGTAAGCCGTGACCGTGGTCGCGCCCAGCGATACTCCCAGGAGCAACCTGTCCGCCTGGGTAAAGATCACGCTGGAGACGGCCAGTAGCCAACTAAACGCTCCAAACTGGAACAACGCACGCGTGGCGCGACGGTCGAACGAAGGCAAGAGCGAGGCCGCTCCCAGATATTGCTGCAGCCGGATAAGCTGCGCGACGGTTCCAAGAATCATGAAGCAGGCTGTTGCCTCCATGATTCCCGCGACACCAAATCCGCGCATGCTTAACACCACGGCCGCCACCACCGTGATCACTCTGGCAAAGAGGCTGATACGGATCGCCGCCCCATATCGTTCGAAAGCTCTTTGCGTGCTCACGCAGACGCTCTCGATTGCCCGCACCAGCATGAGCACGCTGGCGATCTGGAGTCCGAGGAGACAGGCTGCCTGCAGACCGGACGCGGGGCTCACCAGGTGGCCGGCTGCGAACGGTACCAGCACCCACGAGACCACCGCGAGCGCTCCGCCGAGCAGGAGGTTGATGCCCAGCATGCTCCGGACTGCTCGCAGCAACAGCTCTGGATTGCCGTGGCTTCTCGCGCTCGCGATGTATTGGATGTTGGCGTCTCCAAAACCAGAGGCAATGACTCCGCCGGTGTTCAGCGCTGCGGTAATCACGATCCAAATCCCGTACTGTGCGACGCCCAGGTGCCTTAGCAAAGTTGGAGCGGAGACAAGCATGGCGATGGGATATGCCGCGTAGTCGAGCACTCCATAGGCTGCGTTTGAGAAGATGAGCTCTCATTCGACACCTAACCTTCGTTGCAGGCGGCGTTCCATCTGTCTGCGCACGCTATCGCCAATCTCCTGCGCCAGCACTTTCCTCGGATCGCCCTTGCCCATCTGTTCCCACATGGAACGAAGAACGATATAAAAAGCAGTTGCCCCTACAGAAAACCCGGTCAGGAGAAGCATCATGAGCAAACGCGGAGGAAAAGACTTCTTCTCGGCGACCAACGGCTGGTCAATCACCGCGACCACTGGCGTGTCTTTTGCTTCTTCGAGGCGCGCCATCTCATATTGCTGCGACAACAGTTCGAAAACCGTCTCTTGAATCCGGACCCGCCGATAAAGGTCAGCGTACGGAACAGCGAGCCGGGGAAGCTGGCGCAGGGATGGGTATAGCTGTCAGCTTGCTTCGTTGCTCTCGTCCGATCCTTCGGCAGCCGCACTGCCACTCATCTTCGTTAGCTGGGACTGCAAAACACCGATCCGCGCACGGGCAGCACGCACCCGCACATTGGCATCGCCGTATATCTGCTCCAGCGAGTCGAGCTCCGACTGGCCCACGATCAGTTCGGCCTGCAGCTTGGCGGCCGCGTCCACCATCGCGTGCGTCTGCTCCTTGATGTCCAGCGTCACGTTGGTACTGGAAAACTGGCTCAGCGCCTTCTCCGCACTCTGTAGTTCGGCTTGCACGCTCACCAGGCGCTTCTCGATGAACTCACGCTCCCGCCGTGCGGAAGAGGTGTTGGCGCGGGTCACGATGCTGTTTAGCTCATCGAGATAGGCCTGCGTAATCGCCTGTGCTCGCCGCGGATCGGTATCACTGAAAGTAATGGTGATGACTCCGCTCTTCTTGTCATCCACCACCGTCGTTTGGTGGCCGAGGTATTTGACCGTGTCGATGCGATAGCGCTTCTTGTAAACATGTTGCAGGTTGAAGCGGTCAATGATGTGGTCACTGATGGTACGGCTATGAAGAAGGTCGATGAACAGGGCACTCGAGGTTCTTCCGCCCAACAGTCCGGCAAGGTTACCGAATCCAGCCAAACCGCCCAACGAATGACCGGCCAGTGCTGCGAGCATGGCGGCCCCCGAGGAGGGTTGTTCCGGAGGCATCAGCCGGGCCACAGACTCGTAACGCTTCGGGATAAGGAAAGCGATGGTGGCGCTTAGAACCAGGGCCACTACGGCTACCCTGAAGAGCAGGCGCCGATGATCCCAAAGCAGGTTCGCATTCCTGACCCAATTCGGCATAAGTTGCGTTTTCGTTCCCATGATCTCCGCGGTAGCCATCAGAGTTCACCTGCTTTCGGGTGGAAGGAGAGCTGGATCGTAGTGGTCAAATTGTTGTGTGGCGACGCCGAGAAAAGCGGGAACCGCCACCGTTCCTGTTGTACGGCCGCGCTGAGCTGCCAGTGTGAACTCAGAGCGAGATCTGTACTGACTTCTACGTCGCGAAGAGATCCACCCCGGAGAAAAACGGAACTGGCATTTTGATCGCGAGCGCGGACTTGCACTGAACTCCGGGGCGAGAGCCACCAGGTGCTCCATAGCTGATATCCGTTCGACTCGCGCCCGATCCAACTACCCAGAAGTTGCCGATCATTTGTATAGCCGCTGAGGTAATGGACATTGAAGTAATAGAACCCGGGAAAACTTCGACGGGGGGTCAGATATCCCTCCGCGCGAAAGTCCATGTGCGGCAGATGCGGCAGCCGAGCAACATAAAATCCTGGCGACCACGCGCTATGTGTGGGGTAGGCAAGGGGAAAGAGCTCGTCATCGGTGAACGTGTCCACATAAAGCTTCAGCAGATCGTGGAGCTTTGGAACTGTGTATTGGACGTCAACGTCCGACCGGCGATCGCCCGGATCGTTGGCGCCCGGGGCGGAGTTGCTGGCGGAAAATAAGCTGCGCAAAAAGCTCTTTGTTGTGAAGGGAGCTCCTGCGCCGGCGAAGATTACAGTGCGCGAGACGCTGAATTCCAGGGTAGGTGTGGGCTTGAAGGAAATTTTCTGGCCGTTGATAAACGGCTGATCGCCTAGATGCAACCCCAGGCTGCCCCAGAGTCTGGCTCCCGACATGGACGAACTGCTGCCCGGAAAGGCGCCCCAAAAATAGCTGAACACGAATAGGGCCTAGCCAGCTTCCAAACCCGGGTAGCTCAAACGGGGAATACGCGGTCGTAACGCAGCATGGTGATCGGCTCGGCGTTGTTGCTGAAAAGAAGCGGTCCTCCCCTGCTCGGACCCCACCAAAGCGCTTGCTTTCCAAAGCTGAGTTGGTTGTTGTGAAATGTGTACGAGACATAGGCTTCGAGCACGCGTCCGCGGGTGAAGCCGGAAGCTGGTCCAGCGGCTGCAAGCGGGGTGAAGTCGGCAGCTGCGATCGCGGCGTCGGCTGAGCGCAGGAGTTACTGGTCCCGGCGAGGTTCGTTGCAGCTCAGCCCGGAAATACGACGCGAAGGAGCCGGAGGCCGCGCGGGCCGCGATGCCGGTGTAGATGTTACTCTCCCTCGCCGTAGGGCCGCCCATAATCGTTGGTAAGGGTCTGCGCGCTGTGGTAGCCGTCGGTAATGGGGGTGCCCGCGATCGCGGAGCTGCGCCAGTCGATCGAGTCGATCACGGCCTGGCGATTGCACTGTCCATCGCGCTGGCGCAGCTCCACCGCGAACTCGTTAGCCAGGTCCCGTATCAATTCGTTCATTTGCTCGTCGACCCCTTCCCCGGAGTCGATGTCATTTTGGTGATCGATTTGTTGCTCCTGGGCCTCTTCGACCAGTCGCGCACTTTCCATCCGCGTCCACGGACGCAGCCCGGCAAACGCGGTCTGAATATAGCCGGCCAGTGCCAGCCTCTCGATCGCGGGATAGATCCAGCTTTCGATCGGAATATAAGTCGACGCCATATTGGAGGTCTGGCACTCTCCGTATCCATCCCCCGGCGGCCCCGGATGCGCCTGGGCATAGCTATGCGTGTACATGAGTGACACCAGCACGACCATCGCCGACCTTCGCATAGTGAACCTATATGTGAGCCACTGCGGCCGTTAGCGCAATGGAAGAAGATAGCTGGGCAACGGTCAGCAGATTCCTCCAGAAGAGAGATCCGATGATCTTCTGCGGAACGACAATGACGTCGCCGGGCTCCATGCGAGTAGCGAGAACGTTGGCCCCGTACCATTCGCCAGATCGTCTTCCAATGACCGAACCGTTGGCACGGACGACAAAAATTTCTTTGCGATTAGCCACATCGTTTGTTCCCCCGGCACGGCGGAGATACCAACTCGCTTCTTTACCGGGAACGTAGGTGAGGGCGGACGCGTTATAGACCTGGCCGCTGACGAGCACGAATCCAGGGCGCTTGGGAACGGTCAGCACGTCACCGGTATGCATCTCGATATCGGCAGGCGTGTTCGCCCAACTGTTGATATCCGCGCTGATGTGAATCACGAGACGTCCGCTGGCCGGCTGGCTCTTCAAACGTTGCAGTACCTCAGCTTGCTGCGCCGACGCTGCCTGCAGCAGTGCTGTCGAATCCTGGCCGCTTAAATTGGCTCCAAGGCGTGCTGATGCGGATGAAGTCTCGATCTGGTGGATCAGTTCAACCCTGGTTTTCTCCTCTAACTCCTTCACTTGAGTGCGTATTAAGATGGCGCCGGCCGGATAGGCGGTGTCACGCAGTCCACCGGCGCGGCGGAGCACGGAACTGAGACGTTCACCCTCCTGCAGGCCATAGCTGCCGGGGTACGTCACCTCGCCATCCAGAATGACGGAGGCGCCGATATCGTTCCATCCAGACAGCTGATGTATGGTGAGGATGTCCCCCGGCTTAAGCGGGACATCGTCAAAGGCCTCTTTGCCGATATGAACCGACGTGCGTTGGCTGATGACCTTCTTGCCGTCCTCAATCGTGTAGCTTGCCAGGTCGGCATTGCTGAGCAGTGCGTCTCGCTTGAAGCCGCCCGCCATGCTTACCAGCTTCATTGGTGTCATGTCGTGCGAAAGCGCGTATGTGCCCGGGCGCAGGACTTCGCCGCGGATCGTTACCTGCGGCGCATCCACTTCATACCGGCCCAGGATCCGGATCGTGTCAAACGGCTGAAGTGCGGGGTTGGTGTTACCGATCAGCGCTTCGGCGACGTCGAACTGAATAGTTTCCGGATGAAAGTCAGGGGCTACCAGGCGGATGATATCGCCTTTGGCAGCGGGCTCTGGCAGCAGGTCCTGATAGGAGCGCAGAACGTCGCTAAGCTGCATGCCGTCTCGATATGGAAACTTGCCCGGCCGGACGACGTGTCCCTCCACGTAAATGGCGCGCTCGCTGTAAGGCAGGATCGGTGCCACATGGATACGGTCGCCGTCCTTCACCTCGAAGGCGGCGATCTGGGCCAGGGTCGACTGCCGGCGTGCTCGAGGGCACCGACTGCAGGCTCACCGTCTCGCGTTGCTTATTGGGGTCGATGCGCTCGATCGTGATGTGGTCGAGCGCCGCGGCGACCGTAGCTCCGCCGGCATTGTCCAGCACGTCTTTCAGGGTCGCGTTTCCTTTGAGCTCATAAATCGCGGGACGCTTGACCATGCCGAAGATTGCGACCTGCGGACCGGAAGGCGGAATGAGCAGCGTATCGCCCGCCTGCAGGCGTTCGTCATCCATGCGCACGCCGTTCAGCAAAAAGTCATAAAGGTCGATCTCGCGTACGAGTTGCTGTCCACGGTAGTGGCGCACGATGCGCAGTGAGCCGACGCTGGTAGGGCCACCCGCCGCGTAAATAGCATTGAGCGGCGTGGAGAGCGAACTGATGTCATAAGCACCGGGCCGCTGCACGTCGCCCACCACGTACACCCGCACCGTGCGCAGGCGCCCAATGGTCACATCCACTTGCGCATTGTGGTATTGCTGCTTGAGCGCGCTTTCAATATTGGACCGGGCCTGCTGCAGAGTAAGCCCGGCCACGACCAGAGAACCCGCTTCCGGCAGTGCGATCTTCCCCTCGCGGTCAATGACCCGGGTAAAGTTCTGCGAGATACCTCCCCAAAGATTGATGGTGAGGCCGTCGCCGGTCCCCAGCACATAGTCCGGACCGATCGGAAGATCGAGCGGCATGGTGCGGTTTCCCATTCCGCCGTGTGTCATATCATCGCGGTTAACGAAGACCTCGGAACCAAAACGCTTGAGCTTCTGGCTATCCGGTGGCACTTGCGTGTAAAGATCACGCAGCGAGCGCAGATTGTATGGTGCCGGCAGGTGCAGTGTTTCGGGTTCGTCCGTGATGCTCCGCTGCTTATTGTCGGGTGTCCTCACCGTGCGCTGTGTAGGGTTATTCAGTCTGGCGGTGCGTGCGGCCGAGCCGTCTTCGCCCAGCAGAGATGATTGGCCGCTGGCAGAAGCCAATCCGCTTTGAGAACGGTCTCCGCCCGAGAGACTCAGCCCATCAAGCGGCGCCCCTGACGAGAGTGCTGAAGAGGACGATGCAAACGGCGATGCCTCGTTGTCTTCGTCGGAGGCGGAGCTCGAGAGCAGGCGATCCATATCAGCCGCTGAAACATAACCCCGGGCGCGCAGCCACAACGTAATGCTGGCCCGCAGGTTGGCGTTGGTCGAGATCTGGCTGAGCAGCATCTCGTCGGTGATCGAGTCGGCTTGTGTCGGGATACCTTGCTGCGTAAGCTGGTCGGCCACCAGGGACTTTAGCTCTACCACCAGCTCAGGTCTCTGCTGCAGAATCGAAATGATCTGCGCCGCTGTCAACGAACTGCGTTGGTTGATTTGCGAACCAGCCGAGCTGTTCGCGTCAGCATCTGAAGAAGTTGTGTCTGTGGTGGCGGACCCCGGGGCGGACAACGGGGCAGACCCCGGAGTCATAACCTGTTGTGCATAACCAGAGGCGCATAACGCAAGTAAAGCAGCAACCCAAAATGAGAGCTGTGTAAGGCGAGTCGTGAGTCGTATGTTCATAGTCATCGTTCAATCAACAATCAAATCGGGCTTGTAATCCGGCAAAACCGCGAGCCGGCGTTTCCAGCGAAAAGCCTCGACCATGTAGTGCAGCCCTTCGAACACATGGAAACGGAGCCGAAAAATAATGAAACGTATCTGGTACAGTTCGCTCCGAAGTCGCTTCCACACGTTGTCATCGGTACTTACGCTTACGATCCGGGGAGGCCGGCTAAGTGGCAGCAGGCGATTGCGTTTCGTCTGTTTCCACGCGTCATCGTTGCCCCGCAACGCCTCCTGCAGCAGCAGGTAAAGTTTTGTACCGGGAAAATCCGCCAGGATCGACTCTCTTCCGTACTGATCCGCCCACAATTTGACTGCGGCAGGCAGGCGGGCAGACGTCCACTCCAGCTCGGGCGGAATTTCCCCACCAAACATCTGGGAGGAAAGCCGCGTCGTCAGGCCGATCGCGATCGATGTGTTCCGGTCGGCCTCCGCATGCTTTCGCACTTCATCCCAAAACGACTCATCCCGGTAACGAACCGAAACGTGGTGTTGATACTCCAGCAGCCAGGAGACGCGTGTGCACGCACTGCAAAGGTGTTTAAAAACATGCTGTGCCTGCGCGATAAATTGGTCCGCGGCCGTAAGCGCAGGGAAGGAACGACCTCCCCAGGAGTGGCGGATCCGCCTTTCAAGTCGCGAGTCGCGAAACGGCAGATGGGGTGGCGTCCCCGAGGATGCGAAGTGCAATTCGACGCAACGTTGCGGCCTGATTTTGTAGTGATCCTCGATGGCTGTTAATTCGTCAGATCCGGCTTTGAACTCCCACACGTCGGGTGTTGCGGCCGATAGCTCGTACCCCGTCTTGCCCAGGATTCTTTGGCAAAGATCCAATTGCGTTCCGTCGATCAGAAAGTCGAGGTCAAGCTGGCAGCGCAGTTCCGGTCGCGGGCAAGACTCAGGCGACAGCGTGAAACCCTTCAGATTTGCGTACACCAAACCGGCCCTCTGGAATGACTGGTTAAGAGCAGCAAATTCCACCAACATGGTCGAGCTTCGGTGCCGGTTATCGGCGAGGTTGCCGCGAAGCCGTTCCAGCGTCGCCGCGGGCAAAGCGCTTTCCAACTGCAATGACTCCACCCTGTCGAGGAAGTACAGCGCCATCCCGCTTGCATCAAGCCAGTGGTAAGAGCGTTGCCAGTCGCCGGCTTTCAATGTCGAGAGACGGTGAGAGGCTTCCGCCGCTGAATCGCGAAAGACCGCAATAACAGCTTCCACCACCTGTCTGCTTGCTCGTCCGCTCCATTTCATAACTATCTCCGGCCTATCAATCTGCTTAATGGCTGTAGACATCTGGTTCGCCCAGGCTTCCCGCCGGTGGCAAATGGCGAAGAAAATGGACAATCGACCAGATCTCCTCGTCGCTCAGTGTGCCTTTCGAGGCAGGCATGCCTGAAGGCGACAGGCCGTAGTCGATAACCCACTTCAACTGCCCGTCGCTGTAAGCCTGCACCTGCCGCGAAGCCAGCGACGGGATAGGCGGAGACATGCGGTCGGCGAATGGAACACCAGTGGTTTGGCCGTCGAGTCCGTGGCAAACAACGCAATAGTGATTGAAGGCCTCCTTACCCGCCGCCAGGGTATCTTTGGTTAACGGCAAGGGGTTCTTCTGCGACCGATTGCCTACCGTGATGTCGTGCTCGGCAGTGACCACGACCGTGCGCTCCAGGGGATTGGGTTCGCTCACCTTGCAGCCGCAAAGCAAGAGAGACAAGCCAAGGAAAAAAACGTGGTGCGCCCGGCGCATATTCACTCCGTTACGTGCACGGTCAGCTTCATCGATCCGTGCCCCGCTCCGCAAAAGACGGCGCATTGTGCCACAAAGGTCCCGGCCTCAGTAGGAGTGAACTGGACCTGGTTGCTCTCGCCCTTTTTAGCTTTGACAACCTGGTTGAATGCATCGAGCTTTAACCCGTGTTGCACGTCCTTGCTGGTCAGCACCAAAATGACAGGCTCCCCTTTCTTGAGCGTGATCTCACTCGGGCTAAACTCGAAACGCTTGGCGACGATTTCTACGCGGCGTGGGGTTTCCTGGGCGCGCGACATCAGCCGGGCACACGAAAGAGTGGCAAACAGCGCAACGATCAAAATGGGAGATGTGAATCTAAGTTTCATCAGCTTTTCTCTTCTCGCTTAAATAGTTCAGGGAGCCAGGTATTTCAGAATGTCGCGCTCCTCCTGCGGGCTGAGCAAAGCTCGTTCCCGCATGTGACGGAGCACAGTGCCGGCGATTCGGGGTGAGAGTTGCTCGGGTGGATTGTGGCAGCGGCCGCAGTTTGCCTGGAAGGCTCGTTCTCCGGGATTGCTTGCAGCAGTCACAGCGTGTTGTGCCGATGGTGAAGACGCTTGCTTCGTATCCTTTGAAGAACTCGACGCTTGCGCCCAGGTCAGCAAGCTTCCCAGCGAAAGTACGGCAAGCGGCAGTGTGGAGTATTTCCAGGGTGAGCGAACTTTCTTCATGAGTGACCTCGCCACATGGGAAAGAGAAAACGGTACGTCAGAGAGAAGTCCCAGATATTCGCGTTGCCGGTAGACGTGAGCTTGCGCGAATAGCTCGTATTCAGGCGCACCTCATGCGGCAGGTGGTAGTCGAGGCCAAAGTCAACCTGGTTCGTATTAGCGGCGGGCAGGCCGTCACCCGGCCCGGGACTGTCGCGGAACGTCTGCTGCATCCGAAACACCGGCTCCAGCCGGCCCAAAATGCTGTCCGGGCCTTTCCACTGCGAGAGCCGATAGGCACTCTCTATCCAGTACCCTTCCGCGTGCGCGCCATGCGCATATTCCGAACGCAACTCTAAAGGAAACCGCCACGGTTGCCACCAGAAATGCACCCCGCTGGAGTTGTTGTGCGTTCCCTGCAGGAACCGCCCGTAGGAGGTTCCTAACTCCACCCGTTTGCTGGGAAAATAAGCATCGAAACGATACCCGGCCGCACGCCCTGCCTGGAATTGGGCGGCATTGCTCGACGCGGAAAAATAGCCAATGTAGTTGATGTGGATCGCAGGGGTTGCCAAAAGGGATCCGCGGATCATTCCCCCATCACTCGACCCGGTCGTTCGCGTGCCGATGGGAAAAATGAGCGGAGCATCTTGCAGCTTTTGAATCCAGATGGCCGTGAGGCGCTCGTTGTAGGTACCAAATGGAGTGAGGAAGCGCCCTCCCGTAATAGTTAGCTTGTCCGACGCGAAATAATCCAGTTGTAGATATTGCGTCGACCCAATGAAACTGCCTTGGTAAGGTCCGCTGTTGCCATTTTTCGGCGCATAGAATCCGCGCAAATCGAATCGCGATTCCGCAAGAAAATGTTTGCCCAGCGGCGCAACCACCACCGGGGCCACTACCGGCTGAAAGAAATTAACCCCGGTATTGGTGCTGTCGAAGAATCCGACCGCACCAGAGACGATCGGAACATACTGCGCCGAGGACGCGTGCCCAGACAGCAGGAGCACGAAGCCAGCCAATCGAAAGGCGACTGCTAGACGCGGGAACATCGTTTGCTTAGGCGTACCTGACTTGATGGATCGCATAGGGGAAACTCGTCTCGCAATCCAAACGTAACAACGCCCGCCATGAGGCGTGTCAGGGCTCTGTCATCACAATGTCAATGGTTTGTAATCAACGAAAATGCAGAAAAGTTGTGAGTGAAGGCCGGCGCGGACTGCGATCTGACTCTAGCCTCATCGCCGAGCCAATTGCGATGCAAGGCTCCGTAGTTTCGCAACCAAAAAAGCAGGAATGCGCGAGGTTTTCTGGAGTCACCGCTCTGATGTCCTGTATCAGGGCACGGCTTTAGAGGTTGCGCAAAAACTCGGTTTTAGGGTAGGCCGGGGATTTATCCCCGGCGCAAATGCAATGAAATCATGGTGGGCTTTAGCCCCTGGGGCATGCTTTCTTGCTCCGGCTTTTCCCCAGCCTCTTTAGCCGGGCCGTTGAAGCCTAAAAAAGATCTGGGCTTTGGCCCTGTGCGTTTACTGTGCCAGGCAATGGAGCTTTAGGGTGAAACTGGAGCGCACTCAACGCCCACAGGCGACCATCAACGCCGGCCCAATTCTTTTTGGCAAGTGGCCCCCAATTTCAGCAACTCCAGTTGAAAACACTGCGACACCTCTGACTGCCCGCCCGTACCAGCCGTCATGGCTCAAATGTGCTACGTACAAGACTTTGAGTTCAGCCGATGTGCTGCATAGTGACAAATCCAAGGGGCGGCTGGAGAAGCCCCCAATAAGTCAGGAGAATCTCGAGATGCTGGTATCCGTCGACCCCACCACGCACTTTGGAGAATGCACCCATCAGGACGATGTAGATCACACACACTTCGCTTTAAATGAGGGCATCACTACGATTCCAGTCTTGGTCATTCCATCGCAAACCTCCCTGCATGTTGTCGATGATGTTTGCCCCGCGGAACTGGAGCATCTTTACCCCGAAGATAGGTTGGGCTGTGCACGCGGCGTACTCTGGGCACTGGTTTTCGAGGCAGGCCTGGTAATCGCGGCCCTGGCTTATTGGAAGTTCCACCTCTTCGCACGCTAGCGTCGGCCTGCGGCACGCAGGAGACAACCGAGCGCCGCGTATCGAAAACCGGCATAACCATTACCGGCAAATGTATCGTCCTGATCCGGCGTTCAAACCACGGAGAGCCAAATGAGTCGCACGTTTTGCCCGGATACCGCCGAGGCTGTCCGATGAAGGTCAATCTCGTTAATGCTTCCGCTCAACAGCGGGCGGAGTCCGCCGATCCCGCCACATCCGTGCCTTCGATGGAACGGAGATCACCTGCTCGAACAAGATCTCGCGGTGACAAAAACCGAATGTCGCCATCGGTCATCGTCAACATCGTGCAGGCCTCCGATTTGCTGTTGTTGCTGTTCTGTGGCTTGCTAAGTACTAGTGTGCTGACGCCGCTGCGTGGCCTGCGCTTCGAGGGCTCACTCTTCCTTATCACCGCAACAGCAAGTTTCGTCACTGCTGCCTTCCTCGCCCGTGCCCACGCCTACTTGCTCAGCTCCCTTTGTTCGCTCGGCAAACAGCTGAAACTTCTGCCCGTGCCGCTGCTCGCCGGTTGTGCCAGCATGATCGTCTGCCTCTTCCTCATCCGTGATGACAGTCTTTCGTTTCGCGAATGGCCTTTTCTTTGGCTAGTCTCAAGTGCCGTTCTGCTGGTTGCGTGGCGATGCTATCTATCACGCCAGTTAAACAGCTGGAGCGACTCTGGCCGGCTGGCCCGCAGGGTCGCTGTTATTGGCGCAGGTGAGTTTAGCCGCGAGTTCATCGAGCGTCTGCGTTCCGAGCCCAACTTCTACACCGTAGTGGGCTTGTATGATGATCGCCTATCCCGCATTCCGGCCGTACAGGATGGGGTGAGAGTCCGGGGCAGCGTGAGCGACCTTCTGGAGCGCAGCCGTGAAGAGCAGATCGACCTCATCGTCATCGCCCTCCCGCTCAGCGCAATGTCTCGCATATCCATGATCCTTGAACAGATCGGGAGCGCCGTTGCCGACCTCTGCCTAACCACAGATTTTGTAGGGTTTCGCTACAGGAGTAGCCAGATCTCCGCTGTCGGCTCCAATCCCGTGGTCTTGATTGAAGAACGGCCGCTAAAAGACTGGCGCGCGGCCAAGAAGTCGGCCTTCGATATCGTCCTCGGTTCGATGATCCTCGTCATCCTTTCCCCACTGCTCGCCCTCATCGCCTTGGCCATTCGTCTTGATAGCCCGGGCCCGGTCTTATTCCGGCAGCCCCGTCTCGGTTTCAACAATCGCCTGTTTACCTGTTACAAATTTCGCACCATGCATCACGGCATGACAGATCTTTTGGGCGATCGCCAGGCCACGCGAGGTGACGCAAGAATTACCCGGCTTGGCAAGTGGCTGCGAGCTCTCAGCATCGACGAGTTGCCACAATTGCTCAATGTCCTCAAAGGCGACATGTCCCTCGTCGGACCCCGTCCGCATCCGCCCAATACTAAGGCGGAAGACAAGCTGTTCGGCGATGTTGTTGCCAGATACGCTTTCCGCCACCGCGTCAAGCCGGGCATCACCGGATGGGCGCAGGTGAACGGATGGCGCGGCGAAACCAGGACCGTCGAACAAATCGAAAACAGGGTGGCTTGCGATCTGGCTTACATCGAGAACTGGTCAATTTGGCTTGACCTTCGAATCATGGTGTTGACCATCACTCGCGAAATCCTGAGCCGCCACGCCTTCTAGACGTAGTAGAAAGAAATCCCTCCCTCTGGGCTCGAACCAGCCCTGCATAGCGAAGGCCGGCTACACCAAGCTGAGGACAAACTCTGAAACAAAGGGCACGGCTTCACAGGCTGCGGAAAAACTCGGTTTTAGGGTAGGCTGGGGATTTATCCCCGGCGCAAACGCAATGTAATCAACTTGGGCTTTAGCCCCTGAAGTACATCTTTCCTCCCTGAAGGGTACGGGCTTCAGCCCGTACATACAGGAAACAAAACGATGGGCTTTAGCCCCTAAGGGCAGCGTTTCCCCCAGAGCGTCGGGGAGTGGAGTCGACCCCTTCTTTCCGGTTCTCAGCCACACTCTTTATGCCCAGGGGGTGCACACCCCCGCGCTCTTACTTATCAGCAATAATCTGGATCTTATGAATCTGCGGCGGGCTTGAAAACAGCTCCTCCGCTTTCGCCATCAGCGCCTTGGCAATGTCGCCGCTCAGGTGAGCGTTGCGTCCGGCTTCATCATCGAAAGTATCGAAGACCGCATATGTGCCTTCGTCCTCCTTAATCCCGTACCAGGTCACCGTCCCTTTCTCGGCCTTTGACATCTCCGCGCCTTGCTTGAGGAATGCCTCAACCTCTGCTTCCTTGCCCGGCTTGGCCTTCAATGGAACGTACAACGCATACTTTGCCATGGTGGTAACTCCCTCCGTGTCCTTCCTTCGCTCTTCTAAGAGCATAGCCGTTTCCTAAATCCAGATGAAAGCTGCCGCCACCATCGTTGTTCATGCCATGAGCATTTCCTCCCGCCCTAATCGAGGATTTTGCCATAGAATAGACAAGGCAGTACCCTGGGTCGGCCTCCGGGAGGCCATAGGGGTTCTGTTGGAAAACATCCTCCTTTGTGCGGGCCCACTGATTTCACGCGCACGACTCGAACGTTAAAACAGGTTCGGAGCGCCTCGGAGACCCTGCCTCCCCCTCGTGGGAAAGCACGGACCGTTTCGTGCTCCCTCTTGCCTGTCGGGGGTTTAGGCTTGCCTCCGATCCGGCTTGGCAGTGAAGAATTTGCATCGCTCGTAGGAGCGAAAGCCCGCGTTGGCCCGTTTGAGCGATAGGTTTACGCAGCAGGATTGAGGTTGACCGATTGGCTCTAACTCGATGGTTTGCGGCAGTATTCATAGCATTGGCCGTACTCTTTGCAGGCCCCGTGGCAAAGGCACAGCCGGCAGATGTCGCGCTGAATTCACCTGACGATCCTCTCGCGAGCCCGCTCCAAACAGCGCCCAACACCTCCGCTCCCGCGCCGGCCGCCCATTCTGACTCCCAGGCCCCACCAGCACCTGGCGCGGCTGCCCAAACGCCGGAAGAAGACGACCGCAAAAAGGCCCAGGAACAGCTCGATAAGCAACTCCATCAGCGGGTGTTCGGCGTGATGGCAACCTTCAATACCACCAGCAATAAAGACGCACTGCCCCTCAGCACCGGCCAGAAGTACCAGCTCTTTTTCAAGAGCGCGAGCGACCCGTGGCCCTTCGTCCTCACAGCTTTTGGTGCCGGCATCGATCAGGCAGAGAACAGCTTTCCCGAGTACGGCCAGGGAATGGAAGGCTACGCGAAGCGATGGGGAGCCGGTTACACCGACTACTTTACCGGTAATCTCCTGGGCAACGCGGTGCTGGCAGGTCTGCTCAAAGAAGATCCGCGGTATTTTCAGAAAGGCACGGGTAGTTTCGCCAGCCGTTTTCTCTGGGCCGCCGGCGGCACCGTGTGGTGCAAGCGCGACAGCGGCAGCTGGGGACCGAACTATGCAAACGTGATGGGCAATCTGATGGGGGCCGCCGTTTCCAATCTGTACTACCCCGCATCCGATCGCACGGTCGGGGGCACATTGGGGCGCGGTTTTGCCGTCACAGCTCAGGCCATTATCGGCAGCGAAGTCATCGAATTCTGGCCCGACATGGTGCGCCATCACCGCCGAAAACAAGCGGAAAAGCTTGCCCGGCAGGGAACTGCGCCCAATGCCGCGTCGCCCGCTCCACAAACCACTCCAACGCCCCCCGCCCCCCAACCCTGAGAAACTGCCCTTATCGGGGCGTTACTTTAACCACGCTGGCGCGGCACGACCGCACCCCCTGGCAAGTCTCCGGACGCAGATCTTTTGTCAGGCAAATCTCCACCGCCGTCAGCCGGTTATTGCCGCAGCTCAACGCGAAACTCCCCGCCGGGTAGCCCGGATTGGCCGCCGCAAATCGAGCCAGTAGGGCGTCCGGGGTGACTCCATCAACATCACCGCCCAAGCCAATGTTCGCCGGCAGCTTCACCGCCGCAAATGCCTTGTGGATTTCTGCAAAATAGTCGTTAGCCGCAAGTCCGGAGCAGGTGCCATGCGTTTGCCACTCGTGCTCTACCAGGCTGGCCGTTGGCATGATGTCTGTGTCCGTCTGGGGATTGGTCGGGCCCGGCGCATCGCTGCAATGCTGCGGATAGTCGCCGTCGACATCCTGGGGCCAAAGTCCGTGGACTACAAAGCCCAGGTTGTGCCCGCACTCCGGGCTGTCACCGTGAGTCGCGCAAAACTCCGGTGACCAGGAAAGATTCAGCAGGTAAAAGTCGAATTGCCCCGGTGCCACCTGCTCCTGCGGACGCCCACGACGCGACCGGCGTCTCCTCGTACCGTCATTGTCCCCTGCAGCACTTGAGCTGTCTTGTGGCTGATTTTGGGGGTTCGCTGTGGGCGCAGCTGAATCGCTATGCGGAGCAACCGGCGCAGGGGCGTTATTTTGGCAGCCTGTCATCGAAAGCATCAACAGCAAGCCAATGTTCACCAGCCGCCGCGGTATGTGACTCATCGTTCCTCGTGCCTCGGGTAAGTATGGCTGCTCACGGTCTTCCTGTTCGAAGCCGATAAAGCCGATGGGATCTTGAAACTAGACTCTGTTCGAGTGTCGCAATTGGCTGCACTTGGTCCGGTAAGCGGCTCACTTTGAGCCACCAGCAGGCTCCCGCAAACGGGAACACGAAAGACAAGAAGCAGCTTATATGAAACCCAGCCACGATCTCAACGAAAGCGAGGAGTTGAAAGCGAGCGATCGCAGACTTGGCCGGATAAAGGAATATTGTCGATCGGCCGCGCTCCCGATCTCGGACGAATCGCAACCCCGGAGCGGGTCCAACTTCTGCTTCGCGCTGCCTGTCAGAGATGACCGGTGATGAGCTTGATTGAAACCACCGCCTCGATGGAAGTTCTTCTGGTGGAAGACAGTCCAGGCGACGTCCGGCTCATCCAGGAAGCACTTAAGGACGTCAAAGTGCCAATTCGCTTGCACATCGCGCGCGATGGAGTAGAGGCAATGGCGTTCTTGAAGGGTGAAGGGAAGAACGCGAACGCACCTCGTCCCAGCCTGATCCTGCTCGATCTCAATCTGCCTAAGAAAGACGGCCGGGAAGTTCTTCGCGAGATAAAGGAAAGCGCGGCATTCGTCAGCATTCCTGTCGTGATCCTGTCTACCTCTGCGGCAGAGGTAGATATCGTGCAGAGTTATACCCTCCATGCCAACTGTTACATCACCAAGCCGGTGGACCTGAAAGGGTTCCTCGCGGCCGTGAGAGCGATTGGCACATTCTGGTTCTCGGTGGTCAGCCTTCCGCACCCGCCACGGGTATGAGAGCCAGCCGATGGAGAACTCCATGAAACGATGGCCGTTGAAGTTCAGGAATTTGTGAATGACGAAATTTTGCGGAGGATGATAAGCGATGGGCAATAAGAAGATTCTCATTGTCGATGACGACCCGGATGTACTTCACAGTATGCATGTGCGCCTCAAGGCCAACAATTACGACACGTCTTTTGCCGCGGATGCGATCTCCTGTATGGCTGAGGCGAGGAAAAGCGAGCCCGACTTAGTTATCCTCGACCTTGGCCTGCTGGCCGGCGATGGTTTCCTGGTGATGGAAAGGTTCAAAGCCGTACCGTCGCTCGCCTCCATCCCCATCATCGTGGTATCTGGCCGCGACCATCGCGCAAATCACAAGCGCGCGATTGATGCCGGGGCCAAAGCTTTCCTTCAAAAGCCTGTGAATAATGCCGAACTACTTGCGGTCATCCGGCAAACACTGGCTGAGCCCGCACAGCGTGAGCGGCCGGTAGTCTACGATCTCGGAAGGTCATAACCCGCAGCTTCCTATCCGGCTGTCTGTTCTTGCCGCACGGAGTCCCGCCCGAACTCCGGAGATAGCTCTGCCTGTGCCGCACTAGCTAGTTCCTGATCGAACCCCGCTGGGTGGCAAGCCTTGTTTTGGCTGAAGGGGCAAATAGCCAACCTCTCCCTTGCGAAACCAATCCGGGGCCATGCAATCAGTGAGTTCCCACCGCCGCGCATCATTCTGCTGCCCCTCTACAATATTTACAACCGCGCATCCGTCGTGTAGCTTTGCAGTTTCACGGCCGATCCGCAGTTGCACGTTTCTGGCTCTCTATGCGCATCCCGATGGGTTGGCAAAAGTGGTTGCTGATAATTCTGGCCGGCGTCTCCGTATGGACACTGCTGGAAATCGTGCTACCCCGATGGGAGACGCGGGCAGCGGAGCCATCCGGCTATGTCACCACCGGTGTTTTCACCCCCGCGCACCCCTCCGCTTCCGCAGCCATAAAAGACTTTCTCGACATTCACCCGGAACATCCGGTGCAGCCCATCGCCTACACTCATACCGTCCATCTTGCCAAGGGGTTGCCTTGTACCTTCTGCCACGTCGGCGTGGATCAAGGCCCTGAAGCGCGCATTCCTGGCGTGACGGTCTGCATGAGCTGCCACCAGACCATCGCCACCGATCGGCCCGAGATCAAAAAGATTGCCGCCTACCAAGCCCGCGGTGAGGAAATCCCATGGGTGCGCGTCTACAACTACAGTCAGTCGGCGCACGTGCGATTCGATCATGCCCCGCACATCCGTGCCGGCGTCGATTGCGCCATGTGCCATAGCGATATGACGAAGCAGACCACAGCCGAACGCAAGGTGGATCTGAATATGGGCTTCTGTATTAATTGCCACACACAAAAGAAAGTCTCGATCGATTGCGAGACTTGTCATTACTAAGGCATAGGGTGCCGGCGAACTCTTATGGAACGGCGTGACTTTATCAAGATCTCGGCTCTCTCCAGCGTCATGGCGACGCTCGAAGGCTGTCGCAGCGCGGAGAAGCAGCTTATCCGTTTCGTTCCGGAAGAAGAGCTGGTTCCCGGCATCGCAACCTGGAAGCCGAGCGTCTGCACCCTGTGCTCTGCTGGCTGCGGCCTGCTGGTGCGGGTGATGCAAGGCGAAGCCGAAGTCGTGCGCCGCGGCCAGCAGGGCCTCATCAAGATGGGCCTCGCGAAAAAACTTGAAGGCAACCCGCAGCATCCCGTCAATCGCGGAAAGCTCTGCGCCCGCGGTCAGGC
This sequence comes from uncultured Acidobacteriaceae bacterium, assembly GCA_963838445.1. Lineage (GTDB taxonomy): Bacteria > Acidobacteriota > Terriglobia > Terriglobales > Acidobacteriaceae > PALSA-350. The sequence goes on along the minus strand of CAWIRT010000056.1, from coordinate 75,698 downwards.
TGGCTTGCAGGTGCTCTATCATCCCGACCGTATCACCCATCCCATCAAGCGCACCGGCGCGCGCGGTTCCGGCGAATTTCAGCAGATCACCTGGGACGATGCCTTGAAGGAATTGGCCGCGCATCTCACCACTCTGCAAGCGTCCAATTCCGCGAATGCCCTCGCTTTTCTGGCTCGGCCGCTGCCCGGCCAGCGCCACGAATTAATCGAGCGTTTTCTGAAAGCTTACGGCGCCCCGCCCGCGGTCTGGTACCAGCCCTTCGACGAAGCTGTCCTCCGTCAGGCGAATCTGCTCAGCTTTGGCCACGCCGCTCTGCCCACCTTCGAACTCGCGCGTGCGGATTATGTCATCTCCTTCGGCGCAGATTTTCTCGGCACCTGGAACACTCCGGTAGCGCAGTCCATAGGCTACGGGGAGATGCGCCAGGGCCGCCCCGGCCGCCGCGCAAAATTCGTCCAGGTGGAATCGCGTATGTCGCAGACCGGCGCCAATACCGACGAGTGGATTCACTGCCGGCCGGGAATGGAAGGCGCACTCGCGCTGGGGATTGCCCACGTCATCCTCAGCGAAAAGCTCGCGCCGCCGGGCGGCGGCATCGCGAGCCGGTGCTCTCATCGCGGGATGGTCTGCCGGCCTGCCTGACTTCACACCAGAGGCGGTCGAGAAACAAACCGGAGTAAGTGCCGCCGTCATCAAGCGGCTCGCCCATGAGCTGACGCACAACGGCTCGGCCGCTGCCATGATCGGCGGCGCGCCGCTCGCCCATACCAATGGCTTGTTCAACGCGCTGGCAGTGAATGCCCTGGAATCGTTGGTAGACACCGGCCCAGGAACGGGTCAAGGTCAGGGGCCGATCCTCGCCTTCACGCCCGTGCCGCAGCCCGCACCGCCGATGCAGGCAAGTCTCGCGAGCCTGAGCGCGTTGTCCCAATCAGCCCTATCGGGTCAGCCGCACGCCCCGCAGATGCTGCTGCTCTACGAGGCGAATCCCATCTTCTCCGCGCCTCCAGGCCTGCGCATCCGCGAGGCCTTGGCCAAAATTCCAACCATCATCAGCTTCGGCAACTTTATTGACGAGACCAGCGCCCAGGCCGATCTGATCCTGCCCGACCACGCTCCGCTGGAGTCCTGGCTCGACAGCATGCCTGAATCGGGCTCACTGCAATCCGTGGCCAGTCTCGCGCCGCCCGCCGTTCTACCCTTGCACGACACGCGTTCGATGCCCGATGTGCTGCTAGGCCTGGCGCACCAGCTTGGCGGCGAAGTCGCCAAAGCTTTGCCTTGGCCAACCTACGATGCCATGGTGCGGGCCGCGTTCGTTCCCCTCAGGACCCGCGCCGGCTCCATCGATGCCAAGACCGACGATGATTTCTGGGACGCTGCGCAAACCCAGGGCGGCTGGTGGAGCACACCCTCCGCCACGCGCAACCCAGAAGGTCCGGCCGCTAAGCATGCGCCGGTTTCCTCGTCTGCGCCGGAATTTGCGGGTGCCGCCGGCGACTTTCCGTTTTATTTTCTGCCCTATGTTTCCCAGTCGTTCGGCGATGGTTCGCTAGCCCATCTGCCCTGGCTGCAGGAACTGCCCGACGTGCTCACCTCCGCAATGTGGTCGAGTTGGGTCGAGATCAATCCCACCACCGCCGATCGCCTTGGCATCAAGCAAGGCGACCTGGTAGAAATCGCCTCGCCACAGGGAAGCGTGCGCGCACCCGCCATTCTTTCCCCTGGAATCGCACCCGACATGGTGGCCATGCCGGTCGGGCAGGGGCACGAAAATTTCAGCCGCTTCGCCACCGGCCGCGGCGCCAACCCGCTCTCCATTCTCGCCCCCCTCACAGAACATCGAAACCGGTTCGCTCGCCTGGGCCGCGACCCGTGTAAAGCTAAGTCGCGCAGGCGGCCCCGAGCAAGCCAAGCTAGTCTTGTTCGCCGGAGGAATGAGCGGCTTCCCCCACGAAGAGGAGCGCCGCTGATGCAACGAGTACGAGAGAGTAGGTGACGAAGCTTCCTAGCACCAGTCCACCAATGCTCAGGGTGAGCCCATTCAAGCCGTCTTTTGGCTCTGAGTGGGCTACCATGCTCGTACTCAAATCTGTTGTCACTAGCAGCGAAGCCGTAGGGATCTGCAGTTTCACTCAGCCCCAAGCCCCTTTCGCCATCAAGTCTTCGTTGGACCCGCAACAAAGTCTAATGATCCAAGCCTGCAGGCAATTCCTAAATACCCTGAGAACACAGGTAAAACCTATGCCACATAAGTGGGGACTAGTAGTCGACCTCGATCGCTGCACCGGCTGCGAAGCCTGCGTGGTCGCCTGCCACGCAGAAAACAACATCCCCACCGCCGGCGAAGACCAGGCCGCGCGCGGCCGCGCGAAGCATTGGATTCGCGTCGAGCGATACTGGGAAGGCGATTTCCCCAACCCGAAAATCCGCTTTCAGCCCGTCCTCTGCCAGCAATGTGATGAAGCTCCTTGCGAGCCCGTCTGCCCCACCTACGCCAGCTATCACACCCCCGAAGGACTGAATTCGCAAGTCTACAACCGTTGCATCGGCACCCGCTTTTGCGCCAATGCCTGCCCCTACAACGTGCGCTTCTTCAATTTTTATAATCCGCAGTGGGACATGCCGCTTCAGTTGCAACTCAACCCGGATGTCTCCGTGCGCACCGTCGGCATCATGGAGAAATGCACTTTCTGCGTGCAGCGCATCAAGGCCGCCGAGATTCAGGCAGAGGCAGAAAAGCGCGAGCTGAAGGACGGCGAATTCACCACCGCCTGCGCGCAGTCTTGCGCATCCAAGGCCCTGGTCTTCGGCGACCTCAACGATCCCAACAGCGAAGTCGCGCGCCTGTCCAGTTCCAATCGCGGCACGAAGCTGTTAGGCGAACTGGGCACCAAGCCTAACGTGACCTACCTCGAGCGAGGCACCTGGGAAGATGCAACGAACGGCTGAACAAATCGAGCAGGATCTCCTGCGGCCGCTCTTCCACAGCAGCGGCAAGTATTGGATCGCTGTGGCGGTCGCTGCCAGTCTCCTGCTCGCGGGTGTGGCGGCGTTCGGCTATCAGCTATACACCGGTATCGGCGTATGGGGCCTCAACTCCCCGGTGTTCTGGGCCTTCGACATCACCAACTTCGTCTTCTGGATCGGCATCAGCCACGCCGGCACGCTGATCTCCGCGATTCTGCGTCTCACCAATGCCACCTGGCGTCGTCCGGTCACTCGCTGCGCCGAGGCCATCACTGTCTTCTCCGTGTTGATCGGCGCCATCATTCCGCTGTGCCACATTGGGCGCCCGTGGCTCGGGTTTTGGATGATCCCTTATCCCAGCGAACGCCACATCTGGCCCAATTTCCGCTCCCCGCTCGCTTGGGATTTCTTCGCCATCTCCACCTACCTGACCGGCAGCACCACCTTCCTGTATCTGCCCACCATCCCGGACTTCGCTGCCGTGCGCGACGCCGCCACTGGCTTGCGCAAGAAGATCTATCGCGTATTAGCGCTAGGCTGGCAGGGCACACCGCGGCAATGGCAGCGCCTCGAAATCGCCATGCATATCATGGCCGTGGTCATCGTGCCGGTAGCCGTCTCGGTGCACACCATCGTCTCCTGGGACTTCTCTATGACGCCGGTGCCCATGTGGCACTCCAGCATCTTCGGCCCCTACTTTGTCGCCGGCGCAATCTTCAGCGGCATTGCCGCCCTGATCCTGGCCATGGCGCTGCTGCGAAAATTCCTGCATTTGGAGGAATATCTCCGGCCCATCCACTTTGAAAATCTGGGCAAGCTGCTGCTGACCATGAGCCTGCTCTGGTTCTACTTCACCTTTGCCGAGCGGCTCACCGCCTGGTACGGCAACTCTCCGCCGGAGATGGCTGTTTTCTGGGAGAGCATTCGCAAACAATTCGCGCCCCTATTTTGGACCATGGTGGTCTGCAACTTCATCATCCCCGTGCCCATCCTCGCCATCAAGCGGCTGCGCACCATCACTGGAACCGCCATCGCATCAGCCACTGTCGTCGTGGGCATGTGGCTGGAGCGCTTCCTCATCGTCGTGCCTTCGCTGGAGCACAAATTCCTCCCTTACTCCTGGGGGACCTATCGCCCCACCTGGGTGGAATACACGCTCATGGCGTCAAGCTTTGGCATGATGGCGCTGCTCTACTTGCTGTTTTCGAAGTTCGTGCCCATGATCTCCATTTGGGAAATGAAGGTTGGGCTGCAGTCGCACGGTGGCGTTCCAGTGGTCGCCCCTGGGGATAGTCAAGTGGTGTTGGAGGGGCCGCAATGAAAGCCCTCTATGGTCTTTACGCCGATGCCGAAGGCGCACAACGCGCCGCCGATGCCTTGCGCGCCGCCAGCTCCGAGCTTAAGTTCAATCCGCGAGCAAATCGTGATCGTCTCTGGCGAGCCGCACGAAGGCTATGAATTTACTGACTCCCACGCCACCTCGAGTCCTTATCGCTGGGCCGTGCTCGGCGCCGCTGTCGGCGGCACAACTGGTTACTTGCTCACCACGCTTTCGCAGAAGTCCTACCCCATTCACACCGGGGGTATGTCTCTCACACCAGGCTGGACCAACGGGATCATCATCTACGAGATGATTATGCTCGGCGCCATCCTCACCACGCTGGTGGTGCTGCTGATCGGAGCGGGGCTCCCGAATTTCAAGGGCGTGATTACGGATCCTGAGATTGGGAAGGGAAAAATATTGGTAGGCGTGGTCGATCCACCGCAAAGCTCCGAGCCGGAACTGGAAAGGCGCCTCCGGTTGGCAGGCGCCTCACAAGTTAAGCAGTCCGGCGGGACGACCTAGTCGTATCTGGCTACGATCCGGCCTTGATGCTTGCCACATGGATCGTCTTGGTCGCGGCGTTCAAGGTCCCGGTGACTGACACCTTTGCGCCCGCGAACGTGGCGGCCTTCTTCGCATCGTCGAGTTGATAAGCGGTCTTGGTGGCGGGATCGAAGAGCGTGTACCGGCCGCCCATGTTGACGCACCGATTGGTGCAATCCTTCGCGCTTTCGCCCTTCTGCTCCATGATTTGGTGGCCACCCAAGGCCGCGCACTGGCTGTCAATGACCTCGCCTTTATACGTCTGCGGTGCCTGGGCAAAAATGCTCAGCGACGCAACCAGACAGCCCGCGCAGATCGCTAGTTTCTTCATCGGATAGTTCTCCTTGTGCCCGCTATTTCGCGTTCCCACAACCGCACGACTATGTGACGTCCGGGATGGTTTCATACTGTTTCCCGCATTGTCAATCGTCGAGGCATGAACGTAACTGAGGCGAAGGAAATCGGACGGGTGGCCCACGTTCGCCTAAGCGTACGTGGGCCGAAAAGATGGGCGACCCGGAGGGAGCCCAACGATCGCTTTTGCTGAATCACTAATGAGCCGTAACCGGGGCGAAGGGAATCCGGTGACTGCCCCACCTTCGCTCTACACCCGCGGTGTGCGGTTTTCAATATCAAACGTCTGTCCCGACCACGGAACGATGGATGACTCTGTCCCGACCACCGAACGACGGGTGCCCCACATCTCGCTCGTTTTTCGCGAGATGTGGGATTCCACCGCGCTACCCCTCGTAACTCGTACGCCCGATTCATCTCTGGACGAAGGGAATTTTGGATCCAGGCAACTGGAAACCGCACCCGTCCATTGAGGATAGAACCGACGCCTGTGGGACCAGATCCCATCAAGGCCCGGAGGGCCGCCCGCTAAACGTCAGCCCAGCCCGGAAGGGCTGGGTCAGAATCCTGGCCGAGGGAGCGCCAGAGGCGCGGCACTATATCTTCCCCAACCAATCGCTCTGCGGCGGATAACTGCGCCCCCGACGTGACCCGTACCTCAATCCCGTCCGCGAATCTTAGTAAGCAGCCGCAGAATCTCGAGATACAACCAAACCAGCGTGACCATAAGTCCAAAAGCGCCGTACCACTCCATATATTTAGGAGCGCCCATGCGCACGCCATTCTCAATAAAGTCAAAATCCAGCACCAGGTTGAGCGCAGCAATCCCCACCACAATCAAGCTGAACCCAATCCCGATAGGCCCTGAACCATTAATCGAAGAAAAGTGAACCCCAAAGAAACCCAGCACAAATTGCAGCAAATAAAACAACATGATAGCCCCGGTGGCGGCGACAATCCCCAGCCGGAAATTCTGCGTCACCGGGATCAAGCCAGACCGATACGCCAGCAACAGAACCAGCAATGTGCCAAATGTCAGGCTCACGGATTGGATCGCAATCCCAGGAAAGCGCATCTCAAGGACCGCCGAAATACCGCCCAGCGCCAACCCCTCCAGCAACGCATAAGCCGGCGCTGTCACCGGAGACCACTCCTTCTTGAAAACCGTAACCAGCGCGCATACAAATCCGCCAATGGTCCCGAGCCACAGATAGGGAAGAACCGCGGCCGCCGAATGCTCCTGCATAAACAGGTGCCATGTCCATGCCGCGGAAGCAATCGCGCAAAGCAGAAGAAGGCCAGTCTTGTTGACCGTACCCTGCAGCGTCATCCCTTCGCCCAGCACAGCGAGGCCCTCAAAACGCTTCTCGTTCAGTACAGGATTCGATGTCCTCATCAGTTGTGCCATTGCATTCTCCTCATTCACGTGCAACACCAGTTTACGGCAACCATCGGCCGCTAGGGATGGAGAAAGCCGGTTGCGTCGCCGTGCGTAGTTCCTTAAACTGGTGTTATTCGATGGAATGAGGTGGCTAGGGTTCCGGTTATCCAATCGGTCCAAGCGCCACAAAGGACCGGGGGTCCGCACCCAGGGGCAAAAATCCCAGAGGGAAAAGTCGACAGTGACTTCGTGTCTCCGGGGGGCGGGTCTTGCCACTAACAGCGTTTCTTCTTGTCACCTTCGCCGCACTCGCGCATGCCACTTGGAATTTCCTCGCCAAGCGGGCAGCCCATAGCAAACATCTGATCTGGTTTTCCTCGGTCACCGAAGCGCTCGTGTTTGCGCCCTTCGCGGTCTGGATATTGACCGACACCTGGTCGAGCCTCAGTCTGCGAGCCGCGCTGTTTCTGCTCGCCACCGGTGTGCTCCATCTTCTCTATACCGAGAGCCTGCTCCGCGGCTACAGGGCCGGCGAACTCACCGTGGTGTATCCCCTGGCCCGGGGTACCGGGCCCCTTCTGTCATTCTGCGGAGCGGTTTTCTTTCTCCACGAGCGTCCTTCGTTCTTGGCCGTGGTCGGGGCCATACTGGTCACCTTTGGCATCGTGTTCTCTTCCGGTGGCTTGGCCGCTCGGCGCCACAAGAAGAGCAATGCCGCCCTCTTCTGGGGCGTCGCTACCGGTTGTATGATCGCGTGTTACACCGTGGTCGATGGCTACTCGGTCAAGATGCTCCTCGTTTCGCCGATTTTGGTGGAATACGCCGGCAATCTGTTTCGTACGCTGATTCTCTCCCCTGGGGCATACCGTCGTCGTGCTCAACTGCGGCCGGAATATGCAAAGTATTGGGAAGAAGCATCGGCGATCGCGTTGCTTACGCCCCTCGGCTACATCCTGGTGCTCTTCGCCATGAGGCTGGCCCCCGTCAGCCATGTAGCTCCTGTGCGCGAAATGTCAATGCTGATTGGCATGTATTTCGGTGCCAGGTTTCTGAGTGAGGGGCAAATCCGTCGTCGCCTCATTGGCTCTATCTGCATTGCCGGCGGCGTGTTGCTATTGGCACTGGGTTGAGCCTCTGTCGGCCGATTTATCTGCAGTTAACACGTGCTGGTTAGCCTGTAAGTAACAGGCCAATGCACGCGCTCTTTCTCGATTTGCCCTGCCTCGGCGGTTGCTTCCGGCTCCTTGATCCTATTCCATCTTGGCGGCATTGCGCCTCTGGATGTTAGGGGCAGCGAAGGACGCGCAATCGCCTCTGGTCTTTCGGTTTTCATGTTCTCGCCGTCAGATGCAAGGCACATTTGGCACTGATTCCCCACGTGGCAGACAATATTAGCTGGACTATCCGGTGTGGCGGGAGCCTGGATCGTTACGTTCTGTTGCGTTCCGCTGCGTTCCGTGGCAGGAGTAGCGCATCCCGTGGAGGGACAATGATCGTGAAAGAAGCGGAAATCGATGTTGCCGAACTGAAATGCACGGCGAGCGAGCTCGAGATTACCTGGCAGAATTCGTCGTATAGCGTATACAGCTCGCTTTGGTTGCGCGACAACGATCCCGCCAACCGTGATCCCAGCACCGGTCAGCGTCTGGCAAGCCTGCTTGACCTCCCACCATCCCCACGGTTGCAGGCCGCTGAGCCCAGGCCATCAGGCCACCTAACCCTGAGTTGGGACGACGGGGAAACCAGCGTTTTTCCGCTCAGTTGGCTGCGTGCGTTCGACCGCAGCCTGCACATGACTCCACGCCCCATGCGCCTGCCCTGGATGGGCCAACCAGCCGAGGCCTTCGCCTGGTGCGATTACGCGGAATGGGTCGAGAACCCGGCCAGCCGCGAAGACTGGCTCTATTACGTCGGGCGCGATGGATTGGCCTTTCTGCGCAACCTGCCAAACCAAGAGGGGAACGGGGAATCGGCCCTGCTGCAACGTCGCCGCCCTCATCAGTCTCGTGGCGGAGACCAACGACGGCCGCACCTTCGATCTTTGCACCGGTCGCCGAAACAAACAATATCGGTTACACAAGCCCGGGCCGGCCTGTGCACACCAGCCATCCTTATCGTGATCCGGTGCCCGGCTTCCAGCTGCTGCATTGTCTCTCCGCGCCCGGCCAGGGAGGCGAAAGCATCTTTGTGGATGGAATGGCGGTTGCCGAGCGCGTGCGTGCCCATGATCCCGACGCCTTCGCCATCCTGTCCCAGACGCCCGTTCCCTATCGTTTTCAAGATGCCACAGTGGAACTCGTTGCCGAGCGGACCATGCTCGACATCGATACCCAGGGAGAGTTCCGCGCCATCTACTACGACGACCGCTCGCTCGCGCCGCTGCCGTTCAAGGGTCCGCGGCTCAACAAGTATCTACCCAGCCTATCGTCAGCTTGCCCAGCTGCTCCGCGAACCGTCCCGATTGGTAACCTACGGGTGGAAGCCGGGCGATCTCGTCCTGTTCGATAACACCCGCATCCTGCATGGCCACACCGCCATCTCCATCGGAAGCCGCCACCTTCAGGGCTGCTACCTGGATGCCGACGGACTCTATAGCGCGCTCGCCGTGCTGTCACGCAAACGGAGTTTGCGTGGTGATGACATCAGCGCTTGACGGCTTCCCACCACTGCCGGTCTGCCAGAACGACGGAGGTTTCAACCTGGCGTTCCGGGATGTTCCAGTATCGTTTGAGAAGCCGGTCCTTCTCCTCATCGCTGACTCATGCGGAAACCGTGCCTTTCATAAAAGCGGATCGCCCAAACCGCATCAGCCCAGGTTCCAATCAGCACCGGATCGTTGCGTCAGCTCCCGTAAATGGGCCAACAACTGCGACCCGACGCCTTTTTTCTGGGCATTGTGCGAACGTACGCGTGTCGAATCAGGGTAACATCCCGAACCGGTTGAATGCCCATCACGCCCATCAGGGCCCCGTCCTCCTCGTAGCCCCAGAACACAACCCCATCGTCGATTTCATGCTGTAGCTTTTCCCTGGGCATGTAGGGTTCTGTCCAACGATCTGCGGGGATGGTCCCCCGATAAGCCTGAGCGCCATCGTTGATGATGGCCCAAATCAACGCAAAATCACGCATGTCGCAGCGTCGGATCATGAGTGCTCAGCATATACTTCTGTCGAGATGCTGAACCATCCCCAGGATTCAGCAGCCGTGCCGGCCAACCCACCAGGAAGCACAGAGACGGCCGCTCACAGCACTTGCGCCAGGCCCACACAATAGGAGGCGACAGGTGAAAAAGCTTGTATTCGCGGGGCTCTTTCTGGTGTTGGTGGCTTTCGGAGTTGCCTACAATTGGGCCCATCGTTCTCCTTCGGGCAGCGTCGGCGCTGCGGCTGGGGCGGGCGCGCCGGACGGCGCTGGAGGCAGCAACCGGCATAAGCTGGGTCGCGATGCGCGATACCCGGGAGAAGGCATTTTCCATCCTGGTTCCGCAGGGCTGGAAGACCTATGGCGGCCTGTTTCGTTTCAGCACCATCGACGCGCGGATGATTGTAGACATGACTTCGCCCGACGGGCTGACGAATCTTCGCATCGGGGACTCGACCGTGCCTCCCTACCGGGTGCCCGGCCCCTTCCTGCCCCCGCGGCCGGGTGTGGCTGGGTACGCCCCGGGCAAGGTATTCGCGGCCAAATATGGTCAGGCGCGATTCGCGCCCATGTGCCAGGGATTGCAGTTGACGAAAAGCGATGCGCTGCCGCCAAAGTATCATCCCGCGGCAAGTGGGATCTCACGGACTACAGCCGGCGAGGCGTTCTATAGCTGCACCCGGAATGGCGCGCCAATGTCCGCCTACGTATATGCCGAGACGATGCTGATGGGGCCAGGAGGGCCGGGCTCGAGCTGGGTAGTAGTGGCGCTCGGCAGCCTGATCGCTCCATCGCCGCAGGCGGCCGCAGCAGGCGCGATGCTGCAACATTCGGGCGAATCGTTGGTCATGAACCCGGCGTGGCTCAATATGCAGAACCAATTGAACAACCAGGCGATCCAGCAGATCAACGCCGCCACCCGGGCGACGATCGCCGCAACCAATGCCGAAAATGCGCGTGAGCAGGGAATGATCAGCGCCCTCCAGAACAACAGCTTCAACGATGTCATCAACGGCGTGCAGGAGACCGTCGACACGACCACCGGCCAACGCTACACCGCCCCCCTGGGCAAGGGCGGCCAGCAATGGATCAACGGAAACAACGCAGTAGTCGAGTCCGGCCTCTCACCCGGCCCCGGCTTCGATCGGCTAACGCCCGTAAACCACTAGAGAAAGTGCGCAGCGCTGTCACGCCGAACAATATCAGTTACATTATCCAGGTCTCGCCACAAAAAAATCCGGCCTTTAGAGGGACCTGCTGTTTCTCTGCAGCCACTATCCGATCCCAAATCGAAGCACTACCCTCGTGCTGCTGCCTATCCAACGAGCTGTATTGCAAGCTGCCCGACAAATCCGTCATCCTGAGCGAAGGCTTCGCAGATCTGTCGCCTAACAAAGGGCTTTATGGCGCGGAGTCGAAGGACCCCGGCAATGCTTCCTGGCGGATGCCCTTGAAAGCTTTCCGGCCGCAAATTACAACGGAAGTTAAAAGGTCGACAAACTCCGAGTGTACCCGGATTCCTACTTCACAGCTCTCAGCAGCGCCACTTATGTGGTTCTCCCGAAAGAGAACCACATGCAGTTGATCGAAGCCGCAACTCTCGACGAAATCCGGGGAAGCCGAGGGATCAGCAGTTTCACTCGCGGTCTTGTCCGATGGTGCGTGGCAGGAAATCCGGCTTCGCTCCGAATCTAGTCCCGAAGGGACGGCTGAACTTTGCCCAGGACGCCAGTCTTGGGTTGGATTTGAAAGGACGACCCAGCCGCAGGACGGCTGAAATTGGGCCGCGACGCAATCCTCCTTCAGCCGTCCCTGCGGACTCAATCATGTTTCTGAGGTACCCAGGACTAGCGTCCTGGGCTAAGTTCAGCCGTCCCTTCGGGACTAAATCGTAAATCCTGGTTCTCACACATGCCCTTCAGAGTTTGCGTGAGAACCAATGCAACTCAGTCCCGCAGGGACGGCTGAAACTTGCGGTCCTGGGTCTCCTGCCCATTCTCCAAGTCCAGCCGGTTCTCACACAGCTAAAGACCGTGCGTCGATGAGCGCAGTGGATACCTCAGTTACTCACGCCAGCAGGTTTCCGCTCTGGGTCCGGCATTTCGCTAACGACTCAGGAAAAATAATTTATCTTAGCGTGAGGAACCATCCCGAACGCATCAACCAACGAAGCCCCGTAGTAGCGGAAGTCCCCAGCTACGGAGTGTCACGGGTCATCAATGTTCTTGGTGCTGTCATCGTCTTCTATCCGGAGAACAGTAGCAAGGTCTTCGAACTCGGGCATAGATGCTCAATTAGGGTAAGCTTCTTTACGCATCTGACCATCTTGAGCGTCTTCATGAACGAAGGACTTAGCCACGCCAACCGTCCTGGGCAAGATGCTCAGCCGGCCCTTCGGGACTGTCCCCGATTAGGCCGTGATGGCTGAAGTGTTTCAGCAAGTGCCGTCGCATGCAGCCGATCGAAAAAGTTCAATTTCGAGAAGCCCGAAGTTTCAGCCGTCCCTGAGGGGCCCGCGGTCATGCCCGGACAGGCTAAATTCCTAAATCCCGAGTTCTCACGCACACTCTTTAGCCCCCTGCGGCTACTTCTTTCCCGGGTAACTGAGCCGTAGAGGTGAACCTGATCGCAGTCAACAACAGGCAGGACATGGGTGGCCCATTCAAGCCTTGAAATTCTGGCTTGAGTGGGCAAGTAGCCCGCTTGCCGCCCGATTCAAACGCTTATCGCTCATAGGGCGCTCTTTTTTCAAGCCAACCCCTGACATGATTGCTTTTTTAACCATCAACCCCTTGTCTCAGGAAGTACGCACACCTATAACTGCTTCAGGAGCAGCCGTGCAGGGTAACGGAATACACACACAGGAGAACACTCCGACACTCCTGCTGCGCGGTCTGCGCAAATCGTTTGCAGATGTAGTGGCCGTGGATCGTCTCGACCTTGAAGTCACGCGAGGAGAATGTTTCGGGCTGCTGGGACCGAACGGGGCAGGGAAGACCACCACCATTGAAATTTGCGAGGGGCTGACCGCGCCCGATGAAGGCACAGTCGAGTTGCTGGGGCTGAACTGGGACACCGGCGAAAAACTTCTGCGCCAACGCATCGGCATTCAGCTGCAGGAGACGCAATTTCCCGACAAGCTCACCGTAGATGAGACACTGCGGCTGTTTCGTAGCTTTTTTCACCGCGGCATTTCGATAGAGCAGTCCATCAAGACAGCCCAGTTGGAAGAGAAGCGCCATGCACGCGTGGGGACGCTCTCCGGCGGCCAAAAGCAACGGCTCGCCATGGCCTGCGCTCTCGTCGGCGATCCTGAGCTGCTGTTTCTCGATGAGCCAACCACCGGCCTGGATCCGCAGGCACGCCGCCACCTATGGGACCTGGTGGATAGCCTGAAGCAGGCCGGCCGAACCATCATTCTGACCACCCACTATATGGATGAGGCAGAGAGACTGTGTGACCGGGTCGCGATCATGGATCACGGGCGGATCATCGCACTCGACAGTCCAGAGCGCCTGATTGCCTCAGTCGGTGGAGAGCATATCGTGGAGTTCGCCATCGCTGGCAACGACGGTGCCCACGGCGTAGTCAATGCCAATCTGTTGACCGGGATTGCGGGGGTCCAATCGCACCGTGTGGATGCAGGCGTGCACCAGCTTTCTGTGCGTGAGTTGCATACCACCGTGCCGCTCATCTTTGCCACGCTGACCGGCCAGGGCCTGCACCTGAGCGAGTTTCGCACCCACTCCGCGACCCTCGAAGATGTCTTTGTCGGGCTCACAGGAAGGAATTTGCGCGATGAGTAGGCTCGAGCAGAGCAGCCTCTATCAACTAACCGTGATTCGCTTTCGGCTTTTCCTGCGCGAGCCGGAGGCGATTTTCTGGATCTTCGTTTTCCCCATCTTGTTGGCGGTGGGTTTGGGGCTTGCCTTTCGCAATCGCCCCCCGGATGTGTTGCAGGTGGGCGCGACCACGGCGCAGCTTACCCATGCGCTCGCGGCCGACAAGGGGCTCACAGCCGCCACCATGAACGAGGCCGACGGCGCTCGGGCATTGGCCACCGGCAGTATTTTATTGCTCGCCATCCAGACGCCCGGATGGGGTCGCATATAAATTCGACGAGACCAATCCCGATGCACGGACCGCCCGCATGGTAGCGGACCGCGCGATACAAACCGCAGCCGGCCGCCGCGAGGTCATTCCTGTCCGGAATCAGTTGGTGCGTGAGACAGGATCGCGTTACATCGATTTCGTAGTGCCCGGCCTCCTGGGCATGAACCTGATGGGATCTGCGATCTGGGGCATGGGCTTTTCGATTGTAGAGTCCCGGCAAAAGAAATTGCTCAAACGGTTGGTAGCTTCGCCCATGCCGCGCTGGCAATACCTCGCATCCTATCTGTTATCGCGGCTGTCGATGTTAGTGATCGAAGTGGTAGGCTTTCTGGGGTTTGCCCGCCTGGTATTTGGAGTGCCGTTTCGCGGCTCGTTGTGGCAATTGGGACTGCTATGCGTTCTAACTTCGCTGGCATTCTCCGCACTGGGTCTTTTAGTCGCCTCGCGAGCCAAGACCATGGAGGCTGCTTCCGGGCTGATGAACCTGGTCATGCTTCCCATGTGGATCTTGTCCGGAGTGTTCTTTTCCGCCAGGCGTTTTCCGGCCGTGGTTCAACCCGTAGTACGCGCGCTTCCTCTCACCGCGGCGATCGATGCACTGCGTGGAAATATGTTGCAGGGTATGAACCTCGGCCAGCTAACATTGCAGATGGCGATCTTGCTCACCTGGCTAGTGGTGTCGTTTGCCGTCGCCCTGCGCATTTTTCGCTGGAGATAACGAGTGAAGCGCCTTAAACCCACGGATGTAGTCATCATCGGCAGCGGATGGAGCGGCCTGGTGATGGCAAAAGAGGTAGCAACGCGCACGGCGTTGCAGGTGATTGTTCTGGAGCGCGGCCCGGCGCGCAACATCTCCCAGTACGCCGACGGCATGGACGAAATTAATACCCGCCGAGTCGGTCTCTTGCAGAATCCAGCCGACCAGACCATTACTCATCGCCACTCCGTCAAAGATCGTGCTGCCCCCATACGCCAATATGGCTCCTTCACCCCTGGAACCGGAACCGGCGGTACATCCGAACATTGGGGTGGGATCTCCGACCGCTATCTGCCCGACTTCTTTGTCCTTGCCACTCATCTGCGAGAAAAATTCGGCACTGCCCGCATGTCGCCGGATTGGACAGTGCAGGACTGGGGCATAACCTACGATGAGTTCGAGAATGATTACTGGCGTGCCGAGCAGTTGATGGGCATCAGCGGCAAGGCGGGAACTCTGCGCGGCCAACTGCAGCCAGGCGGCAATATTTTCGAGGGTCCTCGTCAGCACGAGTACCCCACCCCGCCCCTGACCCCGACTTACACCATGGGCTTCTTCCATAAGGCAGCCACGCAGCTGGGGTACCATCCTTTCCCCTTGCCCGCCGCGAATCTAAGTCAGGGTTATACCAATCCCGACAAAGTATCACGGCCCGGCTGTGTTTTTTGCGGCTACTGCCCCACCCATGGCTGCATGATCGGCGCCAAGGCGCAGCCAACGAACACTCTCATCCCGGTTCTGAGTACCCGGAATAACTTCTTGCTGCGGAACAACTGCTGGGTGCGGAAGATCGTCCATCGCCACGGAAAAGCCGAAGGCGTCATGTACATGGACGAGAACGGCGAGGAGACTTTTCAGCCCGCCGAAGTGGTCGTGCTCTCAGCATGGACTCCGAACAGCGTGCGGCTCCTGCTGCTATCAGACATCGGTGAAAAATATGATCCCGTCGCCGCCAAGGGAACACTTAGGCAAGAACCTCACCCACCAGGTAACCAGCGGAGGAGCTGGAATGCTGGTATTTAAAGAGCGTCTCAATCTCTTCATGGGCTCGGGCGCAGTGGGATATGGAATTTCCGATCTCGACGGTGACCTCAAGCACGACGTTCCGGAAAAAATATTGCGTGGAGGAACCTTCCTCAGAGGTGCCGCCACCAGGCGAGGGTCCTGCCGGATCGTTCGGCCGAATGCCGAGAGGGGAAGCCCCGCGCAATTGGGGCACCGCCTGGAAGAAGGCTTCGATAGAACACTGGGACCGCATTGGGCCTGGCGTGGAGATGAGGGGAGATCATTTTGCTTACCGGCAGAACTTTATGGATCTCGATCCCACTTACACCGATAAATGGGGTGATCCGCTTTTAAGGATGACGTTGGATTGGACAGACTACGAGATGCGCCAGATGGCTTTCGGAGCGCGCATAGCCACGCAGCTCCTGGAGACGATTGCCCAGGTCTCCCAGGCCACCTTAGTCAAGGCAGAGCGTCCGGCCGCCTTTCATCACTACAACGCCGCCCAGTACACTACGACCCATATCCAGGGAGGAGCGATCATGGGAACATCTCCCGATCAAAGCGTCGTCAATCCCTGGCTTCAGCATTGGAAGATGCCGAATCTATTTGTAGTCGGGTCGTCGTCGTTTCCTCAAAATTCTTCCGCCAATCCAACCCTTACCATCGTGGCGGTCAGTCACCGGGCCGCCGACGGATTGATTGATCGCTACTTGAAAAAGCCAGGTCCATTGGCCTAGGAGAAACCGTGAGACGGCGCGAATTCATTCTCATCCCGGCGAAGGCTCTCAGTGGCCTGGTGCTGTCCTCCTTGCTGGGAGATCTGGTTCCTCTCGCTGCGCAGGATGCGGTGAAGGTACCCTTGCGTTTCTTCACTGCGGCGGAAGCGAAGATTGTCCAGGCCGCCTGCGAGCGTATCTTCCCCACTGACGAGAGCGGGCCCGGCGCGACCGAAGCTGGAGTCGTTATCTATATTGATCGCCAACTGGCAGGTCCTTACGGCAGAGACAAATATCGTTACACCAAGGGGCCGTGGTTCGAATCGGTCCCGGAACATGGCTATCAAGGCAAGGAGACGCCGCAGCAGATCTATCGAACCGGGATCGGACAACTGGGGAAAGACTTTGCCGCCGCGTCGCCCGATCAGCAGGATCTGCGCCTGGAGAAAATTCAGGACGAACACTTCTTTCAGCTACTGCGAGCACACACCGTGGAAGGCATGTTCTGCGATCCGCTGCATGGAGGAAACATCGGCATGGTCGGCTGGAAACTAATTGGCTTTCCCGGACCACGCATGAGCTATCGCTATGAAATCGATAAATACTACGGCAAAGCCTACACCGTGGAACCGAAGAGCCTCGAGCAAATCCTCCGGCATCCCGTAAAGGCCGCCGAAGATGAAGAGATCTAGCAGGAGAATCAGAAAACAGCAGGTCCCTCCACTTCGCTGCGCTCCGGTCGGAGCTTGTGACTTTTTTGATTTGGCCTGTAGTTTGTGGCTGGAAAGCTGGGAAGAGCATCTGCCAACAAGCATCGCCGGGGTTCCTTCGGCTACGCTCAGAGGCTGTGACTGCGCGCCCTAAGCCGTCCTTTATGTGATAGATCCGCGCGGCGCTTCGCTCAGAGTCCCTGACTTTATTGGTTTTGTGTAAAAACTCGACGCTGAAAACAAAAAGGTTAGGTGCTTCCAAAGTCGCGAAAATTCGAATAAAGTCACAGGCTCTCAGGATGACGGCTTTGTGGGGTGGTGAAAAGCATCCGGTTAGCTACGCAGAAAACACGAAAAGATCGAAAAAGTCACAGGCTCTCGGGATGACAATTCTGTTTCACAACTTATGCTTCTATTCCACAACAGAATTGTCATCCCGACCGGAGCGCAGCGGAGTGGAGGGACCTGCTGTTGTTTCTCCATCAACAACAGAATCACTTGCGGACGCTGCGCCCACCCGCTCAGAAAGAGAATCGCGCCACGAACTGTAACTGGCGCATCCCGGCAAACGTACCCCCAAGAATATCCGTTATCTGCCCGTTACCCGCGCAATCCACGCAGGTATTGGCGGGGTTAGCCAGATTGGCATGGTTGAAGGCATTCTGTGCCTGCACCTCAAGCTTCATGCTTAAGCTCTCGTACAGGTTGAATACCTTGCTGAGTGCGAGGTCGGTAGTAAACAGTCCCGGTCCCCAGAAACCGTTGTAGGGGATATTGCCGAATTGCTCCACCTGCGGCCGTTGATACGGACCACTGATCTGCCCATTGGTAGACAACGGAGCCACCGGGAGGAAATACGTCGCCGAGTGAGTTGCAGTGTTCAAAGAGCTTGCGCTTTGCGTTTGAGCATGGAGCAGGTCCGGCCGGCAAGGCCCGTTGTCCCTATCCGACCCGCATTCTCCGTAAGACGGCGTATATGGCAGCCCGCTGGCCCAGTGGAGATTTCCATTCAACGCCAACCCGCCTACGATTTCGTTTGCCCAGCCGGGAAGGTTGGAACCAAACTGTTGCCCACGGCCAAAAGGAATGGCATAGTTTCCAAACAGCTTGAAGTCATTGGTGCGGTTGAAGTCAAAATGTCCCCAGTTAGCGTGCGGGTCGATCTGAAAGTAGCCACCATTGGCGACACCCACGGCACTTGAGAACACATAGCTTGAATTCAATTGGAGCCCGCGCGAGAAACGTTTTTCCAGCGTGGCCTGCAACGAGTTGTAGTGCGCGTTTGCCTCATTCGCGTAATAACCGACATATCCCGGACCGCAATATCCATTCTGGGCAAAGAATACAGATCGTTGGCACTGACTCAAACCTTCCGCAAAGCCGACCACCGTGTAATCGTTCCAATTAATCCCTCCCCAGGTGGAGTTGGGGATCGAGTGAGTCGACTTGTTGCCAACATAAGCCAGGCTGAAACTCGTGGTTGAATCGAGCTGCTGTTGAAGCGTCAGGTTCCACCCATCAACCTCCGGAATTCTCATCCGGTCCGGTCGCGACGTCGGAGAGATGCCGGGCGGAAGCGGAAGTTGCCCATTTGCCGGGATGACATAGGCGTTATTGGGAGCGGAGGGGCCCGTGACTACATTGAAGACGCTCCCATCGAGATTGCGCGCAGCGTCGTAGATCTCGCCATCAAGCTGGCTCAATTGTTGGTTCTGGAGAACTGGAATCGTCTGCGTTACCAATTGCCCGAAAATGTCGCCAAAGAAACCAGGATCGAACGCCCGGCCATACCCGCCACGAACCACAGTTCTCGGCGTCACCTGGTAGGCAAAACCAACGCGTGGCGCAATAAACTTGAAATTATTTTGAATGTTCAGGTTGAGCCCAATGTTTCCATACCCGGCTACACGAACCGTGTTCGTGTTGAGGTCATAGAATCCGCCCATTCCTTTGCCGTTGACCGCCTCGGGGAAATAGATTTCCCAGCGTGCTCCAAGATTGAGAGTGAGTTTGGGAGACACTTTCCAGTTGTCCTGAACATAGAAGAACGGACGATACTGATGCTCGGTCGCCGTCGTGGATGTACTGAAATAGCGCGACATCTGCGATACGTCGCCAAACAGCAGCGAGGCTACGCCCAAACCACCAGGAGTCGAACCAGATGCTGTTGCCGTGCGCTCGGTGGCAAACTGCAGTTGGCCCGTGCGGTTTACGTCGCTCGGAATCCGCAACTCCTGAAGATGACGAATCTCCGCCCCGAATTTGACCGAGTGGCGCCCGATGTCACGGGTCCAATCATTCACAAAGGCATATTCCTGCTCGGTCATGTTGAGCGGGCAGTTGCAATGATTGGCGCCGTTGTTGCCCGAGCCGAGATAGGCAAGCTCACCAATCGAGCTACCGCCGTCACCGATCTCGATCTGTGAAGCGCCACCGGATCCCGGTGCCCCAGTGTTCAAGCCCGCCCAGCCAAGGTTCGTCATGAGCGGAGTTGTGCCATCGTATTTAGCCTCTACGAAGGCATAGCGAAAATAGGAAAATCGAACGTCGGTCACCAGCTTGGGTGAAACCGCAATATCGGTGCCCACCGCGAGGCTATGGTTGCCTCCGGTCTCGCTCCCCGCCCAACCACCCACGCCAAAGCCATTGCCGCCCACCACGCCCAGAGCGGCGGGAGAGCTCTGGTTGGAGCCCAGATAACCGTACCGGCCAAAGATATGCATGGTCGGTTTCAGCTGGTAATCAATGCGCGTATCGGCCTGGTTGAAGTTGTACACGCCAAAACCGCCGGCCACGTAATTGTTCTGCACCCCCGGCAAACTGGGGGCAGCGATTAGCTTGAGCAGGTTGATCGCGGCTGGCGACAAGCGCGAGTTTGGAATCTGATTGTTGGCAAAAGGTACCCGTCCCACGCCGGTCCGCGCGCCGTCCGCGTTGACTGCCCCGCTGTCCGGATCGTAGGCCTGACCTTGGCCGCCTTGTAAATATTCGCTCAGGTCGCAGTTACTTCCCGCCACACCGGTGCAAGTCGAGTGCACCAGGGCTGTGGGTACTGTGAGCTTGAACGAGTTCCCAACCTTCTGACGCGTTCCTTGATAGTCGGCAAAGAAGAAGAGCTTGTCTCGCTTGATCGGACCGCCGATCGTTCCCCCAAACACGTTGGACAGAGTGTTTGGAATATCCGGACCGACCGGGTTATTCCCCGGATATTGAGTGAACGGATCCCGCGCTTGCTGAGCGTCACTGCGGCGGTAGTCGTAAACCGAGCCGTGGAATTTATTCGTGCCCGACTTCGTTTGCATTACGGTTACGCCCGCAACGGCAGCACCGAATTCAGCGTCGTAGTTCTGGTTGATGAACTTCAGTTCCTGAATGGAGTCAAGCGGCGGATTGACCACGATCTCGCCGATAAACCCATCCTTGTCGTTGGCCCCATCAAGAACGAAGCCGGCAGAAAAAGGAGACTGGCCGTTCGATGAAATGGGGATCGATCGTTGTGGGTCCTCGGCATTGGCATTGGAAAATGTAGAAGCAGTTGTCGCCGGAGCAAGCAGGACCAGGCTCGTGGTATTCCGCACCAGGTTAGGAGTCTCCTCGACCGTAAGCGTATTCAGCGTTGTGGAGACGTCTGCACGATCCGTCTTGAGTTCCGGGGCTTCGGACGTGACTTCAACCGTCTGTGACGCCGTACCCGGCTTCAACTCGAAATTCACCTGCGATCCGCTGTCCGCCGAGACCGAGATCACTGCTGATTGTTCGGTGGAAAATCCCGAAGCCTCCACCTTTAACTGATAGTGGTCCGGAATCAGATCGTGAACCAGAAAGGTCCCCGAGTCGGAGGTCGTCACAACTTTTGTCGTGCCCTTATCGGTGTCGGTGATGGTGATGGTTGCATTGGGAACTACCGCGCCGCTGGGGTCGGTAACCGTTCCGTTGATCGAGCCGAAGATTGCCTGTGCCAGGGTGCGCGAGGGAACCAGAACCAGAAGGACGCTCAGCAACAGCAACGATAGCTGCCGTGCGGCATTGCCCTTGGCAGAATGAGCGGCTATACATGAAGCAGAAACGAGCGTCATACAAACTACCTCCGAAATGTTTCCTTGCAGCATCGTAGGAACATGCTGTCAATCCCTGAATGCAACCAGCCTCGAGTCAGATACAAAGCGTCTGCAGGGGGGAGTTCTAATCGGGTAGAACTTTAGGCACTCGATGCACGACGCGAATCCGCCTAAAGTATGACTTTGCACAAAAAAGTTACAGAGGAGCGATTCCCGCCAATGGTCTCGTCGCGGCTGCAGGGTGGTACACTCCTTCCTCAAGAACCGGGGTGTCCGGGTCAGGGCGATGTAATGTCTGGTTTCCTGAGCAATCGCGAAATGGCCTTTCGATCCAGCCGGCGGCGGTATCCGGTGGTGCTCTTCGCCCTATTGCTCGCGTTGGCCACCCATCGAAGCCCCCTGGCGCTTGCCTGGGCGGGAAAGGCCGCGGTCGGCATAGCAACCGCTGCTCCGGTCGAACAATACACCCGGCGCATCTGGCGCGTTCAGGATGGTCTTCCGGAAGATACGGTGCAGGCGATCCAGCAATCTCCGGATGGGTATCTATGGATAGGCACGACCGGCGGATTGGTGCGTTTTGATGGATCACACTTCCACCTCTATGACCACGCCACAACCCCCGCTCTGGCCGACAATAGCGTCTTCTGCGTACTGAGCGCGCGCGATGGCAGCTTGTGGATGGGCACCGAAGGCGGGGGCCTGGTGCATTTCAAGGATGGAGTCTTTCGCGCCTATACCCAGGCCGACGGGTTGAGCAATGGCTTCGTGCGTGGTTTGATCGAGGATAGCCAGGGTCGTATCTGGATCGGCACCGACAACGGCCTGTTCCAGATGATGAATGACAAGGTGCGCCAGGTGAATACTTCTCCCTACGCATCCTCCCTCGCCGTCCATTCAATGATTGAGGACCGTGAGCACCGGGTGTGGGTGGGCGGGTCGGCCCTGCTGGTGTTTGATCAATCCGGTGTAAACGAGAAGGAGCTGCCAGGCCGAGACAGCGAGAATCGAGTGAAATCGATCCTCGAGACGCAGGATGGAACCATCTGGGTCGGCACTGTGGGCGGCCTCGCCCGGCTGGTCAACGGAAAATTCGAGCCGGTCACACAAATAAAAGGAACGGTACGCACCCTCCGCCAGACCAGCGACGGAGCCCTGTGGATTGGCAGCATCGGGCATGGCCTTTATCGCTACGTCCACGATGACCTTTCCCACTGGACCAGCGCCGACCTCTTGCCCAGCAATACTGTCCTCAGCCTCTTCGAAGATGCTGAGCAGCAGGTCTGGGTCGGCACCCAGGAGGGTATGGTGCGCTTGAGTAAGACCCCGGTAAGCGTGCTCCGGCTGCCCGGGGATTCCGATCCCGACATTGGCACTATCTCGGCCGACCCCAATGGAACCGTTTGGGCGGTTTCGTCGGGCGTCTTCTCCATCCGCGGTGGGGTGGCCAAGCCGTATAAGTTCCCTAACTTACCCGATGTGCCAATCCGGAATGTCTTCCGGGATCGCGCCGGCGATCTTTGGATTGGCACCGATGGCAGCGGCGTCTACCGGCTAACTCGCGCCGGTGTGATTCGCTACACCGCCCCGGGGAGACTGATCAATAATTTTGTGCGCGCCTTTATGCAAAGCCGGGATGGCGCCGTGTGGATAGCCACCGATGAAGGAGTCAGCCGCATCGCCGGCAAGGATACGAAGAACTACCAGGTAAGCAATGGCTTGGCCTACTTCAGCACCCGCGCGCTGATCGAAGACAGCACCGGAGACATCTGGATCGGCACCGATCACGGTCTCAGCCACCTGCACGCCGGCGCTTTCGTGCACGATGCCGCCACAGCTGCGCTGGCGGAGGAAAAGGTTTGGTCGATTCTGGAAGATAAGAACGGGGCTCTGTGGTTTGGTACCCGCAGCCATGGCCTGTTTCGGTATCAAGAAGGAAAGATTACGTTGTATACCACGGCGCAGGGCCTGGCGAACAACAGCATCTATCAGCTGCTCGCCGATCGGCTCGGCTCTTTGTGGCTCAGTGGCCCAACCACCATCTCTTCCTTCCCGCTGCCGTCGCAGGGGCCGGACGGAGAATCGCATCTCAAGGTGAACGTCTACGAGCCTCCCTACGACACCATCCCTGCGCAGATGTACGGTGGGCGGCAGCCGGCCGGCTGCGTGGGCCGGGATGGCGCAATCTGGTTCGCCAGCAGCCGGGGCGCGGTGCGCGTACTTCCCCAACCCCCACCCCATGTGGCGCCACCGCGGGCCCTGCTCACTGGAATCAAGGCGGATGGACGTGAATTGCCCCTCTCTCCATCGCTGGTTTTCCCGGCATCGCTATCGCGGCTGGAAATCGCCTTTGCACCCCTGCTGCTGCGTTCCCAGGAAGACGTGCGCTTCCGCTACCGGCTGGAGGCCTTCGACCAGGATTGGGTCTACGCCGGCACCAGCCGCGTTGCCAGTTACACCAACCTGCCCGCGGGTAAGTATCGGTTTCACGTCGTCGCTTTCGAAGTAAACAATCCCTCCGCGGTCTCGGAAGTGTTTTTTGGTTTGCAAAAGAAACCGCACTTCTATGGCACCTGGTGGTTCCTCACTCTATGCCTGCTGGTGGCGGGGCTACTGATTCTGGTTATTTACCAGTCGCGTATCCGCTCTTTACGGCTTCGCTTCAAAGCCGTTCTCGAAGAACGCAACCGCCTGGCGCGGGAAATGCATGACACCGTGATCCAGGGATGCACCAGTATCTCGGCGTTGCTCGAAGCCATCTCCAGCTTGCGGCGCGAGAATCTCACTTTGCAGGAAAATCTTCTCGACCATGCCCGCATGCAGGTCCGTTCCACCATCGACGAAGCCCGGCAAGCAGTGTGGAACCTGCGTCACAAAGAGGATTCTGTCGCCGACCTGGGTATCTCGGCCGCTGCCATCGCGGCCCGCACCAGCGAGGAGTTCGGGATCGCGGTGCACTGCACGGAAGAGGGCCGCCCCTTCAGCGTCCGCGGCTCGTTGGCCCGTGAGCTACTGATGGTGATTCGGGAGGCGGTCTACAACGGCGCATTGCACGGACGTCCTCGAAGCATTCAGATCAAACTGGTCTACACCCGCGATGAGCTCGACAGTAGCGTCAGCGACGATGGATGCGGGTTTGACGCGTCCGCGCGCAAGGCGGAGGGCACGCAACACTATGGAATCGAGGGCATGCGCGAACGGGTGGAACGTATGGGGGGCCGCATGCACATCGTCAGCGCTCCGGAGCAAGGCACCACTGTCTCCTTCAGTGTTCGGCGTTCCCATCTACAATCCCCGCCTGTCGAGGACACCATACCGATATGAGTGATGAACAGAAGATTAAAATTCTCATCTGCGACGATCACCCGATCATGCGCTTCGGCATTGCCGCCATCATTCAGTCTCAGCCGAACATGACCGTAGCCGCCCAGGCGGGAACTGCCGAGGAAGCGCTTCGCTTGTTCTGGGAACATCGGCCCGACATCACTCTGATGGATCTCAGGCTTCCCGATAGGAGCGGTGTGGATGTCATTCGCGCCGTACGGCGAAATGCCCCCCAGGCGCGTTTCATCGTACTCACGACCTATGAGGGCGACGAGGATATCCATCAGGCGCTGGAAGCGGGTGCGATGGGATACCTCATCAAGGGCATGCCCCACGAAGTATTAATGGAAGCCTTGCGCAAGGTACATGCCGGCCGCAATTTCCTGCCTCCGCCGGTCACGCGCGCCCTGGCTTCGCGCATGCCGGATGGCGAACTCAGCACCCGCGAACGTGAGGTACTCTCGTTGCTGGTGCGCGGTAAGAGCAATCGGGAAATCGCGGACGAGTTGTCCATCAAGGAAGCCACCGTAAAGTCGCACGTGAGTGTCATACTGATGCGCCTGAATGTGGCCGACCGTACACAGGCGGTGGTCGCCGCTCTGCAGCGCGGACTGGCCCATCTCTAGTTTCAAAGCGAGTGTACCGGTACAATCGGGCATATCTGCCCAGGCCACAGTAAGCTGACCCGAAAACTCATGTCTGGATCGCCCGACCCTCCTCCGCCGAAGCCCGCCAATCCCCTCTGGGGACCATACCTCAGCGAACGCCAGTGGGGCACGGTCCGCGAAGATTATTCCGCCAATGGGGATGCGTGGAACTACTTTCCCCATGACCATGCTCGCAGCCGCGCGTATCGATGGGGTGAGGATGGTCTGGCGGGAATCAGCGACGAACAGCAAAGGTTGTGCTTCGCCCTCGCGCTGTGGAACGGGCACGACCCTATCTTGAAAGAGCGTTTGTTCGGTCTTACCAACGGCGAGGGCAACCACGGTGAAGACGTCAAGGAGTACTACTATTACCTGGACGCTGCGCCGGACCACTCCTATCTAAAAATGCTTTATAAATACCCGCAGGCTGCCTACCCATACGAGCGCCTGGTGCAGGAGAACCGCAGTCGCGGACTGGGGGACAACGAATTCGAGCTTATCGATACCGGGATTTTCGACGAAAATCGCTACTGGGACGTTTTTGTCGAGTATTTCCAAGCTGCCCCGGACGACATCCTGGTACGGATAACCGTTTACAATCGCGGCCCCGAGGCCGCTGCACTGCACCTGCTCCCTCAATTATGGTTCCGCAATACCTGGTCGTGGGATCCACCGGCGAGCAAGCCGGCAATCAGCGCAAGAGGTTCGGTCCTGGTCGCGGAACATCCCGATCTGGGCAGCTATTACTTCTACGCTGAGGACCGGGCGGAACTCCTGTTCTGCGAGAACGAGACCAATAGTGTGCGCCTCTTTGGAACTCCGTCCGGGGGTTATTTCAAAGATGCCTTCCATGACTATCTTGTGCATGGCGTTCAAGCGGCGGTGAACCCCGCGCGGCGCGGTTCCAAGGCGTGTGCGTGCCTCACCACGCAGGTCGCAGCGGGCGCCTGTGCAAAGTTCCGTCTGCGCCTCTCTCACCTGGAGAAGCCGGCGCCCTTTGCCGGCTTCGATCAACTGGCAACCACCCGGATCCGCGAATGCGATGATTTCTATACTGACATTCAGTCCGGTCTGGACGACGTAGACGCCCGCCTGGTGCAACGGCAGGCCTTTGCTGGGATGATCTGGAACAAACAATATTACGAATACGATGTTCGCCGCTGGTTGATCGGCGATTCCAGCTCTCCAGCTCCGCCTGCGGAACGGACGTACGGCCGCAACGCAGAATGGCAGCAATTCAACAGCGGAAATATTTTGTCTATGCCGGACAAGTGGGAGTATCCCTGGTTTGCGTCGTGGGACCTGGCGTTTCATGCCGTCACCTTCGCTCTCATCGATCCGGAATTCGCCAAGCACCAACTCATCGAACTGTTGCATGTCTGGTCTCTCCATCCCAACGGCCAGCTTCCGGCTTACGAGTGGAACTTTTCCGACGCTAATCCGCCGGTGCACGCATGGGCTTCCTGGCGCGTGTTCGAGCTTGACCGCAAGTATCGGCGTAAACAAAACCCGAATGATTCCGGAGATCTGGCCTTTCTCGAGCGTATCTTCCAGAAGTTACTGCTTAACTTCACCTGGTGGGTCAACCAGAAAGATCTCCACGGGCGCGACCTCTTTCAAGGCGGCTTTCTCGGTCTTGACAACATAGGTGTTTTCAATCGCGATCAGGCCTTGCCCAACGGTGCCTATCTAAGCCAATCGGATGGCACCAGCTGGATGGCAATGTACACCCTGTCGTTGATGCGGATTGCTCTTGAACTGGCGCAGCACAAGAACGCTTACGATGATATGGCGACCAAGTTTTTCGAGCACTTCCTTTACATTGCCCAGGCAATGACCGATATGGGGGGCCGGGGGGTCGGACTTTGGGACGAAGAAGATAGCTTTTACTACGACGTGCTCAATTTGTCGAGCGGCCAGACTTTGCCGTTGCGGGTCCGCTCATTGGTCGGTTTGATCCCACTGTTTGCGGTCGAGACTTTGGATCCTGAACTACTGGCGAGGGTTCCCGGGTTCAACCGGCGCATGGAATGGTTTCTTACTTACAGGCCCGACCTTGCCCGACTGGTATCACGCTGGACTGAACCCGGCATAGGCGAGCGAAAGCTGCTCTCGCTGCTCCGTGGACATCGTATGAAGGCGCTGTTGCGGAGAATGCTCGACCCCAACGAGTTTCTTTCCGATTATGGTGTCCGTTCTGTGTCGCGATATCACCTCCAGCACCCGTACGTATTCTCAGTGGGCGACGACCAGCTCAGTGTGGACTACGAGCCCGCTGAGTCTCGTTCAAGGCTGTTTGGGGGTAACTCAAACTGGCGCGGCCCAATATGGTTTCCAACTAATTTTTTGATCATCGAATCCCTACAGAAGTTTCACCACTACTACGGCGATGATTTCAAGATCGAGTTCCCAACGGGTTCAGGAATCTTTATCACCATCAATCAAGTGGCCGCCGAACTCACCTTACGCCTGACAAAAATTTTTCTTAAAAACAGCGTCGGAGAGCGCCAGGTAAATGCTCTCTATCCCCGTTTCCAGCAAGACGAACACTTCCGAGATTACGTGCCTTTCTACGAGTACTTCGATGGAGACAACGCCAGGGGGGCGGGAGCCTCTCACCAGACAGGATGGACAGGGATCATCGCCAAGCTGTTGGAGCCTCGTGCAGGTTATGAACTTGTCCTAAAAGCAGAAGCCAACCCAAGCCCTTGAAAGGAATCCACATGTCACTCGCGAACAAAGTTGCCATCGTTACCGGTGGCAACAGCGGTATCGGTAAAGCCGTTGCCCTCGAGCTTGCAAAACAGGGTGCAAGTCTGGTCATCGATTTCGTCTCTCATCCGGACGCGGCGGATGCGGTCGAAGCACAAATCAAAGCGTTAGGTGGAAAGGCTATCGGCGTCCAGGCGGACGTCAGCAAATTGGATGACCTGCAGCGTCTGTTTGCCGCGGCCGTCGATAACTTTGGACATGTCGACATTATGGTGAATAATGCCGGGGTAGAAACCCGCACCTCGATTCTCGACACCACGGAAGCCCAATACGACAAAGTGCTCGACATCAATCTCAAGAGCGCGTTCTTCGGCACCCAGCTCGCCGCGAAGCAGATGATCAAACAGGGCGGCGGGGGCCGAATCATCAATATGACTTCCATCCACGAAGACTGGCCGATGCCCGGCAACACGGCCTATTGCCTCTCCAAGGGAGGCATGCGCATGTTAACCCGCACCGCGGCCGTGGAACTCGCTGCCCACAACATCCTGGTGGTTGGCGTGGCGCCAGGCGCGGTTGCCACTCCGATCAATCTTTCCACCATGACCGATCCAGCGCTCCTGCAGAAATTGAATGCTGCCATTCCCCTTGGCCGCATGGCGAAGCCGGAAGAAATCGCCACTGTGGTGGCCTTCCTGGCGGGAGACGGGGCCAGCTACATCACGGCGACCACTATCATCACCGACGGCGGTATGATGCAGAGCAGTCCCGGCCTGTAGCGATGATCGTCCTCATCCGTGCATGGTTGCTCGTGTTGGCGACGACTACGTTGGCTGTCGATATCGATGGGCGCCCGGTTACGCAGCTGGCGCCTCCGGGGTCGCGGGCGGTTGTCCTGTTCTTCACGGCATCGGATTGTCCCATTGCCAACCGCTATATCCCGGAGATCCAGCGATTGACCAGGCAGTTCGAACCAAGTGGTGTTCGGGTCTGGTTTGTGTATCCAAATCCGGGAGACAATGCCAACGTTGTGCGCGCCCATGATCTGGAGTTCGCCATTACCGCGAACACTGCGATCGACAATACGCAGAGTCTCACCCGGATGGCGCATGCAACCATAACCCCGGAAGCCGCGGTGTTTGTTCCTCAAGGCAGTGAGCTGCACGAGGTCTATCGGGGACGGATCGATGACCGGTACTTATCTCTTGGCTCAGAGCGGCCGCAAGCCACGCATCATGATCTCGAAGAGGCCATCCGCGCCGTTGTTGCTGGTAAGCCCGTTCCGCAGCCTGGTGGTCCACCCATTGGCTGCTCGATTGTGACTTTGCAACCATGAAATATCTGCGACCAAGGGGCCGGCTCGCGTGTTCGATTCTCGCGCTTACGCTTTGCATAGCGGAAGGTCTGGCTGGCGCACAGAACCTTACCGTCACCTGGTCGCGTCAGATTGCCCCGCTGGTTTACAACAACTGCACCACTTGCCACCATCCTGGGGGTGCGGGCCCGTTCAGCCTGCTCACATACGAGGACGCTCGGCGTTGGGCCGCGCAGATGGCCGTCGTTACCTCGTCCCGTTATATGCCGCCCTGGCTTCCGGAACCTGGTTTCGGAGACTTCGCCGACGAACGGAGACTCACCGGCGACGAGATAGCGCTGATCGCCAAATGGGCACAGACTGGCATGGCGCAAGGCGATGTGTCCGCCGCCCCGCCGGCGCCGAAATACAGCGAAAGCTGGCAATTCGGCACACCTGATTTAATCCTGAAGGTGGAACAACCGTTCACATTAGCTGCTTCCGGAACCGATGTCTTTCGCAACTTCGTCCTGCCCTATCCGCTGAGACAGACGCATTACATTTGCGCAATGGAGATCCGCCCAGCCGCCCCACAGATCGTTCACCACGCCAACATTCTCATCGATCGTACGGCGTCCTTTCGCCGTGCGCACCCGGCGCAATGGAAAGAGGGTGTTCCGGGAATGGAACTAGAAGTGGATACGGGCAACGACTTCGATCCTGATAGTAATTTTCTGTTTTGGAAGCCGGACACTCCGGTGTTGATTGAGCCGAAGGGCATGCCCTGGAGACTTGACCCGGGCAATGACCTGATCCTTAATATGCATCTCAAACCATCGGGCAAGCAGGAGATGGCCGCAGCGCAAATAGGCCTTTACTTCACCGATCAGCCGCCATCGAAACAGCCAATGTTGCTGCAGCTGGAACACGACGCCGCGCTGGACATTCCTGCTGGAGAGCGCAACTTCCTGGTCGAGGATTCTCTGCGGCTCCCCGTAGACGTGGACGTTCTCGGGATCTATCCCCACGCGCACTATCTGGGCAAACGTATGGAGGCATGGGCGACGCTTCCGGATCAACAGAAGAAGTGGCTGATCCTGATTTCCAATTGGGACATCGACCGGCAATCGGTCTACCGCTATCGCAAGCCGGTGTTTCTGCCGAAAGGTTCGGTCGTGCATATGCGCTATACGTATGACAACTCTTCCGGAAATCAACATAACCCCCATAGCCCTCCGGTGCGGGTGAAGGCAGGGAATCGCTCAGAGGACGAGATGGCGCATCTTTGGCTCCAGGTTCTACCGGTGAATGTGCCCGCGGGTGCACCCGATCCGAGGTTGCTGCTCGAGGAGGCATGGATGCGGAACTGGCTGAGCAAGGATCCGGGCGACATCATCCCCCTCTATAACCTTGCGTCCGCGCTCGCTGGCCAAGGCAAGTACCAGGATGCTATCGTCGCTTACCGGCACGCGCTTAGGTTGCATCCCGGCGATGAACGCACACTGAATGAACTCGGCGCCGCGCTGGAAAATTCCGGAGATTGGCAGCAGGCGCAGAAGCTATTCACGCAGGATATTGCGGCACATCCCGAGACGTGCAATGCCCGTTTCAATCTCGCCCGTTCCGACCTGAAGCATGATCTGGCGTCCGGCGCCGAGCAGCAGTTTCGTACCATGCTCGCGCAGTGTCCGGGAGATGCGACGATACACAGCGGGCTTGGCGCCGCCCTGGAGAGTGAAGGCCACACGGAAGCTGCGCAAGCCGAATTTCGCGCTGCCTTGCAGATCGATGCTCATGACTTCACCGCCCTTTTCAACCTGGGCAGTCTGGCTCTTCAGGCCAATCAACCGCAGCAAGCTGCGAATTTTCTCGAAGGCGCTGTTCAACAGCGGCCCAGGGACGCCGACGCTCATCAGCAACTCGCAGAGGCGTATGGGTTGTCTGGACGGATCGACGACGCGGTTGCGCAACTGCGCGAGGCGATCGCGTTGTCGCCAGCCAATCCCGATCTGCATGCGCTCTTGTCGCAAGCGCTGGCTAGCACGGGCCAACTGGAGCAAGCGATCGCAGAACGAAAAGCAGCCCTTCATCTGCGGGCCACCGACGCCGACGACTGGAACAATCTCGGAGTGCTGGAGGCGAGAGCAGGCAGGATCGCCGAAGCACGTGACGATTTCCATCATGCCTTGCAACTCGCGCCCAATCATGTGCAAGCGCGCACAAATCTGCAGCGCCTGCCTCCTTCCTGACGCGGACTGTGAAGTGACGAGGTGAGACGTCCAGCGCTGGATACCGCTAGTGTTTCGGCAATCCCTGGGCATTCATCCACTCCAGGAAAAGCTCCGTCCAGCCGGAGACCGGGGCTGGATTCGCTTTTCGTATGCCAAAGCCATGACCCACACCCGCGTAAATATGGAGTTCAGTGGATACGTGGAGACGGCTCAAAGCGAGATAGAGTTCCGGCAAACCCTGTGAGATATCCGGCCGGTCATCGCCCCCACAGGCCAGGAAGGCTCGAGGCGTCTGCGCAGTGAGCCGGGGATCATGAGGAATGGCTGGATACAGCAGCGCTTGAAAGTCCGGCTTCGAGCTCCAACGTTCTACGGGATCCTCGGAGGAGGGCAAACCGGCGTCATAGCGAGTGCTCGCAAGCGCCGCCAGCTCTCCTCCGGCAGAGAACCCCATGACACCAATGCGTGCCGGATCTATGCCCCACTCCTTACTGCGACTGCGCACCGTGCGGATAGCACGCTGCATATCGCCTAGCTCGGTTCCTTCGACGGTGTACTTCGAGTTGTTTTCTTTGGCCAGCCGATACTTCAATACGAAGGCTGCGACCCCATGGCTGCTGAGCCATTCGCCAATGGCATAGCCCTCGTGATCCATCCACAGTTCGCGGTGACCGCCGCCCGGCGCAACGATGACCGCGGCTCCCGTGGCCGCATCCGCCGCCGGAAGATAGGGAAGGAGAGTGGGCTCCTGAATATTGGAGATAATGTGCTCTCCGTCGGGATTGAGCCGAACGGCTTCCGGAGCGGTGTTTCCTTCCCCGCCGGGAGCGCCTTTAGGCCAAAGCTTGATTGGCGTTTGCTGCGCCGAGGCGAAGCCGAACGCAGAGCAAATCAATAGCACTGTAAGTATGCTTCGGAAATTCTTAGCGGTGCGCAAACGAGTCCTCCCCATTTCAGCGAGTGATATTGATTAAATACCACGTTGAGGTCGTACCGCTGAGTTGTATCTTCCACCCTCACCATTGTTCACCCCCGGATATCAGGCGTGACCCGGGATCCGCGGCACTCCTACTAAAGTCGGTATCGAACATCTCGCCGGGCATATATGCTTCGTTACCGTTCGCTGAAAGGCCCAATCATGTTCTATCGTCCGACGCGCCGTGATTTTCTGGGGGATGCCGCCAAGGCTGGAGTTGCTTCGGCATGGAGGCTTGACCTTACCGCACTTCCGGGAGCCGCCATGCTCGTTCAGCCAGAGCGGAAATCGAATTTCGACCCGCAATGGAAGTTCTGCAAAGGCGATCCCGAAGGGGCACAATCTCCCGACTTTAAAGACGGCAGTTGGAGAACCCTTGATCTACCTCATGACTGGAGCATAGAAGGTCCTTTCAGCCAGGACGCTCCGGCGGGGGATACCGGAGCTTACCTGCCCACTGGTATCGGGTGGTATCGGAAACAGTTCACTGTTTCGCCGGCCACGCGAGGCAAACATGTTGTGTTGCAATTCGATGGGGTGTACCAGCGCAGCGAAGTGTGGATCAACGGCGTGTCGCTGGGAATGCGGCCGTATGGGTTCACCACCTTTTCCTATGATCTGACGCCGCACCTTAAGCCGGCGGGAAGGCCAAACCAGATTGCTGTGCGTGTGGATAACTCTCTGCAGCCGAACTGCCGCTGGTACACCGGCTCGGGTATTTACCGGCACACCTGGCTCATCATCACCGATCCTATTCACTTTGCCCAATGGGGGACGTTTGTTACCACGCCATCGATTTCCCCTCAAAGCGCGTCGGTTGAGATTGCCACGCGGGTGGTAAATGAAAGCGACGCTGACGCTGCCTGTGATCTGACAACGGAGATACTGGATCAGAGGGGAACGGTCGTACAGCAAGGCAGCAGCACGATGTCAATTCAAGCCAAAGGCGACGTCACCTTCAGTCAACATTTGCTGGTCGCGTCGCCGGCCTTATGGTCTGTTTCCACGCCAAATCTCTACACCTTGCGCAGCAGCTTGCGATCGCGCGGACAGCAGCTCGATCAGGATTCAACGATCTTCGGCATACGAGAGGTCAAATTTGATGTGGACAGAGGTTTTCTGCTCAACGAAGAACACGTCAAGATGAACGGTGTCTGCATCCACGGCGACTGTGGGTCAGTGGGTACGGCGGTACCGGAGCGGATGTGGGAGCGGCGGTTGGAGCTGCTTAAACAGATGGGCTGCAACAGCATCCGGCTGAGCCACAATCCTCCCGCGCCCGAGCTTCTCGATCTGCTCGATAAGATGGGTTTCCTGGTCATGGCCGAGGCCTTCGACGAATGGAAACAACCAAAGTTGCAGACGCCGCTCTACGGTTATCACAAATATTTTGACGAGTGGTCGGCGCGCGACATGACCTCGATGATCGAGCGAGACCGGAATCACCCATCGATCGTGATATGGAGCGCGGGCAACGAAATGCCAGACCAGAGCAATCCTCAAGGTCCGCAGACTCTCCAGACGCTTCTCGACATCATGCGCAGCAAAGATCCGACAAGGCTGGTGACGGCAGCGTGCGACCAGATCGCCGCGGAGCCCAAGGCAGCCTTGCCGGAGTTCCTGGAGAAGCTCGATGTCGTCGGCTACAACTATGTGGATCGCTGGCGAGACCGCCGGGAGAAGTTTTACGCGATCGATCGCCATGACTATCCAAAGCGGCGGTTTATCGGCACCGAAACCAGTTCGATTTTTGGTCCGCGCGGTGCCTACGCGGCTGAAACGCCCGATGACCCCTTCTTTGGCAGGGCTTCTAACACAGCCATTGAGGTCGAGCAGCTGCAGAAGTTCATCCAGACATACGACTACGTAAGTGGCGACTTTATCTGGACGGGTATCGATTATTTGGGGGAAGCCCGTTGGCCGGCGAAGATTGCTTCCAGCGGCGCCCTGGACACGTGCGCATTCCCTAAGGACGCCTACTACTTCTATCAAAGCAGATGGACAACAGAGCCGGTGCTTCATCTTTTTCCGCACTGGAACTGGGCTGGAAGAGAAGGCAAAGTCATCACCGTAACCTGTTACACCAACTGCGACACTGTGGAATTATTTCTCAACGGCAACAGTCTTGGTGTCAAAGGATATGCGTTTCCTCGTCCCGGCATGGTGGGCACCTATGGAAATTATCCTCCGCGCGCCAGGGCCCTGCAGACGACGGCCGACCTTCACCTGTCGTGGGATGTTCCGTTTACCGCGGGAACATTAACTGCCAGCGGTGTGAAAGGTGGCAAGGTCATCCGGACGGTTGAGATGACAACAACGGGTAGTCCGGCGAAGCTGGCTCTGACTGCAGATCGGCCGCTGATCTCCAGAAGGCCCAGCGATGTGGCTCATGTGACTGTTCAGGTTTTAGATCAGGAGGGAAGAGTTGTTCCAACTGCAAACGACGAGATCACGTTCGCGCTAACCGGCGCCGGGCGAATCCTCGGCTTAGACAATGGACAACCCGATAGTCACGAGAGCTACCAGGGGCAAAGCCGCAGAGCGTTTCATGGACTGGCTCTTGTTGTTCTTCAATCGAGTGGCGTCCCGGGCCCGATGACACTGTCTGCATCGTCTCCCGCACTCGCACCCGCAAAAATTGAAATCGACGGTAGCTAGGCTGGTTTGGCTGGATCGTCCGCCTTGCTGAAAGCAGCGAGCCAGCGGGAGGTAAACCCGGTGAGCCGTTTGCGCACGACCGCGGTAAACTCAGGCTCCTCCGTATTCTGCAGGGCATTCACGAGCTCATAGTGTTCTCTGCCCATCGATCCGGTTAACGGAGCTCCGCTGGCCAGAACGACAAATATAAAGAGAGGCGCCATGAGGCGGTCGAGAGTTTCGGCGAGGTAAGGATTTCCGGAGAGTGCCCAGCATTGCCGGTGAAATGCGTAATCGAGCTCCAGGAATTGGCGCCGATCGCCTCTTTCCCCTGCTTCCACTACTTTCGCGATCTGGCGGCTAAGTTCCCGGAGGTCGTTTTCCGTTACCCGCGGTTTTGCCCACTGCAACGCCAACAGTTCCAGTTCCACGCGTAGGGTATATAGCTGGCGAACTTCTTCGGTCGTAAATTGGGTAACAAAGGTGCCGGTGTTCGTCACGCGGCGGACGAAACCTTGCCCCTGCAGAGAAATCAGGGCTTCGCGAACGACGGGGGTTCCCACTTTCATCTGCCGCGCCAGCTCCCGCTCCACAATGGCGTCGCCCGGCTTGAGCTGGCCGGCGAAGAAGGCATCTTTGAGCGCGTTGATGACGCGATCGCTTAAGGAAAGTGGTTCAATTTCCGCAAAGGTGGGCATAAACCCTCAAATGAACTGCTGCTCGTTCATTTATCATCGCAGCACCGCGGAACGCTCGCAACCCCTGGTGCCTAGCCACAGCCGTTTGCTTTGTGTACACTTCTCCCGTCGCGCCATCGGTACGGTGATAGATCAATTATCAAGCTGTCGCAACAAAGGGAAAGAGGTCCCGATTGGCGCGTCCAACCCGTGTCCGTTACATCGTGTTAGGGCTGACGATCGCCGCTTACATGATCACCTACATTGATCGGGTCGTCATTTCCTCGGCGGTTCCGTCCATTCAGAAGGAGTTTGGCTTCTCCATCGTCACCATGGGATGGATCCTGAGCTCGTTCCAATGGGCCTATGCTCTGTTCCAGATACCAGGTGGTTGGCTGGGTGACCGGATCGGCCCCCGGCGGGCAATGACGCTGATCGTGAGCTGGTGGTCGCTGTTTACCTGCGCCACGGTCTTTGCCTGGAGTGCCGGGTCGATGGCATTGATTCGCTTCCTGTTTGGCATGGGCGAGGCGGGCGCTTTTCCCATTGCTACCAGATCGCTTTCGCGATGGATGCTGCCCACGGAACGCGGTTTTGCCCAGGGCGCCACGCACGCGGGCTCCCGCCTGGGAGGCGCGATCACGCCGGCGCTGGTGGTGCTCATCATCGTTCGCTACGGTTGGCGGGCGGCCTTCCTATGTTGCGGTGCGCTGGGATTGATATGGGCTGCTGTGTGGTTTTGGTATTACCGCGACACTCCGGATGAGCACGCGTCCGTCAACGCCGGGGAACGCGAGCTGATACGGTCTTCTCTCGAGCTCGCGCGCGGCGCCAGGAGCTTGCAGAATGTCCCCTGGAAACGCATAGTGTCGAGTCCGCAAATGTGGATTCTTTCGGCCATGTATTTCTGCTACGCGTACAACTTGTCGGTTTACCTGGTCTGGTTTCCCAAGTATTTGAACGACCATCGTGGATTCAATCTTAAGCAGATGGGTTTCTACGCCAGTCTCCCGTTGTTGGCTGGGACGGTCGGAGATGTCTTCGGAGGATGGTTTTCCGATCTGTTGGCAAAGTGGTCTGGCGATTTGAAGACGGCACGCCGCGCGGTGGGTGCCGGCGGATTTCTGCTTTCGGCTTTGTGTATCGTGCCTGCCTGTCTCACGACTCACTCTCTCACTTCGGTGTGGCTTTCCTGCGTGGCGATGTTTGGTCTGGAGTCGACGGTTGGTGTTTCCTGGGCAATTACGCTCGATATCGGCGCTGATTCCGCAGGAGCGGTTTCGGCGGTCATGAACACCTGGGGAAATTTGGGGGGCGCGATTTCTTCTGCTCTGTCAGCATATCTGGTTGTGCTTCGCGGATGGAACGCGCCGTTCCTGGTGATGGCGGGGCTATCGGTTGTGGCTGCGGTGCTTTATCTGCGGATCAATGCCAGTCAGCGGCTGTTGACGAGTTGATGAGACAGAAACAGCAGGTCCCACTTCGCCACGCTCTATCGAAAAAAAATTTCCAAGGGCGCTTCCATGGAAAGTGGCTGCTGGACCGAGGCGTTTTTCATCATGTTGGCTGGGCCGCACGCCCATACGCGCTAACTCGTTTGGAGCTGTTTTTCTTGAAAGCTCCCACAAAATCGTCATCCTGAGAGCTTGTGACTTAATTCCCACTTGGTCTCAAGACAATGAGGCGAGCATGTTTTGCCGTGGTGGGACTACTAAGTGACAGCCAGGCCAAGGTGCAGTTGCACCTGCTACGGCTTGCCCTACGGTGCTAGATTTTTTCTGTTTTGCTGCTTCAGCCCGGTTTTAGCTGAGAAGGGCCTTGCTGAAGTGGGTCAGGTTGTAAGCCAAGGCGCACCACAGGGCCACACACTTGATTTTGCTGATGCCACGTACGGTCAACGGCGTCAGCCCGCGATAGGTTCGTAATTCAGCGTTTACCGTCTCGCTGGTGGCCGCCCTTTGTTTGTAGATTTTCTTGCCTTCTTCGCTTTCCATGCGTTGCTTCCAGGCCCGAATCGCTTCCGAATCGCTTGGCTTCGGTTCTAACTCGCGCCCCCGGTTCTGTGGGTTTCTGGCTGGTTTGGGGGGCACGAACAACTCCACCCCTTGCTGGTGGGCATCGACGATGTCCTCCATGCGCAAGTAGCCGCCGTCCACCAGGTGCTGTTCCACCTTGCCACCAGTCCGTTGTTGCACTTGCTGGCGCATCGGTTCACTCAACCCAGCCGAATCGGAACCCTCGTTACTGACTTCCACTCCCAAAATGGCGCGGCTTGCGGTGTCGGTGGCCAACTGCACGTTCGCCGCAGGGTTGAAACCACCGTTAGCCATCTTCATCCCCCGCGTGGCCGCATCCGTGGTGCTTACCCGCGGCTGACGGGCTCGGATCTGGTCCCCACACTTGCCTTGCCCTGCCCTCTGGGCCGCTTCAGCCTGCTTCTTCTTCAGCTCCGGCAACTGCG
This sequence comes from uncultured Acidobacteriaceae bacterium, assembly GCA_963838445.1. Lineage (GTDB taxonomy): Bacteria > Acidobacteriota > Terriglobia > Terriglobales > Acidobacteriaceae > PALSA-350. The sequence continues at coordinate 37,666 of CAWIRT010000056.1, read as the reverse complement.
CTATCGCCTGCTCCAACCGCTGTTGTCGCGACTCCGCCGCGCGTTTGCGAACCGCCTTTTGCCGCGCCGTCACTGCTGCCGACTGTGCCGGCGATTCCAGCTGTTTACGCAACTCCAACACCTGCTGCTGAGCTTGCACCAACAGCTGCTGCAATCGTTCTTCCCGGCGAAAACTGCTGCTCCCGGCGCTAACACGAATCCGCACTCCATCCTGGCTGATGCGGCTTACACGCACTAGCTTCTTGTCCACCAACGTCACCAGCACCTGCGTAAACAAGCCGTCCAATGCCTCTGCGTGATCGGTACGGAAGTCAGACAGCAGGCGATGATTTACGCCCACCCCGCCGCACAACCAGCGAAACGGCGCGCTCTCTTCGCAACGACGCCCCAGCTCCCGAGCTGAACCTATGCCACGCACACAAGCGTACAGCCATAAGCCCACCAGCAAACGTGGGTCAGTTGCATCTCGCCCAGCTATCCCCTCACGGGCCCGGATAGGCTCGCAAAAACCGCTCACATCCAGCTTCTCCACCACCGCCATCACCGTGCGCACGGGATGAAGCGCTCTCACCAGATCATCGGCACACTGCACTACCATTGCTAGCTGGCGACGTTCTGGCTTGCGTAAACGAACCGCACTCTCTTGACCAACTACGCTCTCACCGTTGCCCATACCCCTTCCTACAACTTCATCTTGCCAGCAAACCAATTATTCCGACAGAATGTACCAAAAAAGTCACAAGCTCTGAGCGAAGCGCCTCACAGATTTATCGTGGGACACCGCACTTGACAGCGCGGAGTCGAAGGACCCCGAGGATGCTTATCTTCCCTATGCCGTTCGGAGCCTTTCGACCACCGGAGCCCGCACCGGGCGCGACCGCAGTCACCGCGGCCTATGGCTGCAAGCGCCTGCTCTACTTTGAGGGTTATGAAGACATTCGCAAAAACAACTCAAAGGCTGGGGGCGCGAAAAAGAAGCTTAACCTCGTTCCGGGGATGGAAGATGATTACAGCGCATGAAGAGATGTACCCGTGACCATCAGGTGGGTACCGCAGCAAGATCCTGTACGCGGGCTTTGGCGGTTGAAAAGCTCCGAACGGCATAGGGAAGATAAGCATCCTCGGGGTCCTTCGACTCCGCGCCATCAAGCGTGGCGTCACAAGATAAATCTGTGAGGCGCTACGCTCAGAGGCTGTGACTTTTTTGATTTTTCGCGCCCTTGGAAGCACCTAACCTTTTTGTTTTCAGCGTCGATTTTTTCGCAAAACTAATAAAGTCACAGACTCTCAGGATGACGATTTCTTGGGAGCTTTAAAGAAAAACATTCCAAACAAGTTAGCGCGTATGGGCCGCAGGCCCATGGCCACTCTGTCGAAAAACATTTCCTCCCGAGGGATGACAAAGGGGAGGAGGGCGCTTCCATTTGCGGTTGATGCGCAGTGGAGGGATCTGCTGTTTCCTTGCGGGGTTAGCGCGGGGCCGGCCCCGCAACTCGATTGCCGGCGATGTACACCGCATTGATGGTGCGGGAATTCTTGATGTCGTCGAGCGGGTTCTTCTGCAGCACGATCAGATCGGCCCACTTGCCTGCTTCAAGAGTGCCCAGGTCCTTAGCGCCCAGGAAGCGAGCGGCGCTTCCGGTGGCGGCGGTAATGATCTGCATGGGACTCAAACCGGCCTCATTCATCAACTCCATTTCCCAATGGGAGAAATAGCCGGGAAAACGGCCCGGGGGGCCGCTATCGGTGCCAAATCCATAAGGCACGCCCGCGTCCGCCAGGGTCTTGAGGTTATGTTCCGCGTTGTGCAGGAATCCCGGGTACATGCTGAAGTCGGGATCCGAGCGCACAGTCTGCTGATAGGCGGGGCTGTCCAATTTGGCCACGACAGCGGCAGAGACACTGCGAGTAAAAAATGGATCGTTGGCAAACGGAGCCGTTTGCCCATACACAAACATCGAGCCTTCCCGCGAGAGCGTCGCAGCCATTTGCCAGGTGCCGTGGCGCTTCATATCGGCAATGAACGCCTGGTCGATGGGCTTATCACGGACGCTGTGGGCCAGACCATCGACTCCGTAGTCGACCAGTTGTTTGGCATCCTGCAGGTAGAAGATATGAGCAACCACGCGCAGATGGTGCCGATGCGCGCTCTCGATGATGGCCTGGGCAATGTCATACGGCATCTTCTTCTTGGTGCCCAGATGGTCGTCCATCCATAGCTTGATAAAGTCGACGTGCTTCGCTGCCAGAGCGGCGACCGCGGGCTCAACTTCGGCCACGGTGGCGACGCCATGGTTCACTCCTTCCAGGCCGCCGTAGCCGCCCTTGAAGACAAAACCTTGTCCTGCGGTGTAAATGCGCGTTTCGGCGGGGCGGCCGGCACGCTGTGCATCACGAATCTTGAAAATGGAGTCCTTATCGGTGCCCATGCTCAGAACGGTCGTGACGCCGTAAGAAGCGTAGGTCTTCAGATCCTTCTCTACATTTTCCGGGGTGAAGAACTTTTCGTTTTGCTCCAGGCCGATGGTAGCGCCAAGATGCACATGCAGATTGATGATCCCGGGCATGACGTACTTGCCCTGCAAGTCGGTGACCCGCGCCGCAGGGGGCGCCTTCAGCTTTGCCTCCGGCCCCACCCATTGGATGCGCCCGTCGTCAAGAATCATAGCCGCATGGGCCAAAGGAGGGTGACCGGTGCCGTCGATCAGCGTAAAGTTTTTTAAGACCTTGACTTCTGCAACCAGGGAAGTTGCAAACAACAGCACCAGGCAGGTTAGGACGCTACTTCGAATTCGTCCGTGCATCTTCAAGAATCCTCTTGGCACGCGCCGGATTGAAGATACCACAGGAACAGAAGCGCGACAGGTAGGTGGCCGCCTGTTCCGGGCTCCGGCGATTTTCCTTTACGAAGTCGATCATTTTCTTAGCCAGCGAATGGCTGATCATTCCATGCCCGCACATGGTCGAGAGGGTGGTGACCTGGGAATTGGGAATCTTTTCCGTTTTTCCTTCGAAGCCCAGGGAGTAGCCTACGCTGTGCCGGTCGAGGCAGGCATAGTTGCAGCAACGCTCCGCGCCTTCAATCGACGCCGAGATGTTGACGCTCATGCCCAGATTCTCTTCTTTGATCCGCTTGACGAACTGCTCCGCAGCGTCAGGATTGTCGAAGACAGCAGCGCACGTAGTGGGAACCGTAAGCCCCTTGATGACGCCCTGGAAGTCCGGCTTCATATCCCGATTCCAGTGAGCCAACGGCCCCAGGTTCTTTGAGGGCCGGAGAGCGCCACCGTGCCGGGTTTCTCCGAGGTTGACCGGCTTGTACTCCAACGCAATCTCCAGGAAGCGGTGGAGTTTGGGCAGCGCATTTGGATCCTTGTTGCTCTTGCTGGGAATCGCAAAAACGATGTAGTCGTCTTTGAAGCTTTCGGCATTGCCGAACCGATGGAGTGTATTGGTCATACGGTTGCAGTCTCCCTGCCAGGTTCGGCTGCAGGTTGAACCACCCGGCCCAAACCGATATTCGTCTTCGCCCGTTCGAGTTTGTATCCCAGCCGCTCCAGGACGGGGGCTACGATGGTTTCTTCGCCGTGTTCCCCGCAGCGTGTCGCTACGCCGATCGCGACTACCGTGTCGAGCCGTTTCTCCACGTCCCAAACGATGCGGATGATCTCTTCAGTACGCTCGACTGGGACCTTGATTTCTACAATCGCGGACATGACTTTCTCGTTCAGAATGTCCTCGCGCAGGGTGCCCGTGCTTACGTCGGACATCAAGGAGGTGATCGGGTTCTTTTTTTCAAAGCTGACATTGGCTTTTGCCAGTGCCCAGCACATTTGCTGAATCTCGTGGAAGCGAACGCCGACGCCGGGTCTGCCAAATTCGATAGTGAAACCGACCTCGCCTACCTTGACTCTGCCGGTCACGTCGTTGGTTTTTACCTCTTCGGTGCCGCGGCCCTCAACCCCGGTGGATTCATGGGGCACGCTGGGGTCGGAGAAGGCGCGGCGCACCACGCGCGGCCAGGTGAGCTGGTCGGGTTCAAAAGCGGCGGTGGGGCAAACATCGGGTTCTGGTTCAAAGCGAATGCGCAGGGCTGCGAACACACGGCGTACAGTGCGCACCATGGTGGGGTTCAGGTGTTCCTGGCTTAGCCCGTTGAAACAGGCATAGCACTCTACGCATTCATCCCGATTAATGGTCGCGCGCTTCAGGACGGGATCGATGTAGATGGCGCCCATGGGGCAAACGTAGGTGCAGTTTCCGCAGGCCACACACTTTTCAGGATTGATCTTCATTTTTCCCCCTGACAAGCAGAAGACGACAACGTACGATGATCTATCGTAGATACTACCACGGCCGCTCCGGGGGCCGGGCATTCGCCGACATACTCAAGAAAACGGCCCAACTCTGCTAGTTTATGCTGCTTGTGGAGCAAATTGGACGAGATTTGCTCAATTGGGGCTGGCCTGACTTATCATCTATCGGCTTGAGGGACGCGGTAAACCATCGAGGACCAACCATGGATCGCAGACAGTTTCTGACCAATTCCGGAGCGTTGCTTACTTCGGGCGCCGTTGCCACGGCTATCCCCCCGCAGGCGGCCGCGCAGGCTTCCCCGGGCTGTGCCGAGCAGCCTTTGCGGCCTGAGCCGCTGTACGCACCGCAACAGCAATATCGCATTGGATACACCACCAATACGCGAGGCGGGTGGGAGGGAGACCCCTTCAAGGGTATGAGAGAAGGCCGGGAGGTCGGATTTCGCTACATGGAGATCTTCGGTACTTCGTTCTGCCGCCCCGACACTCTGTACTACCCCGATGACGCGGAAGGTCTGATGCGTCGCATCTTTCAGATGGGAGTCAACTTCGTCAGCATCACGGGTGGGTCGGCAAACGGCAACACCCGCTTCGAAGATCTCGACTCGCGTGCAGCGGTGATCGAGAACCATTTCACCATGGCCCGCTTCAGCCGGCGTTTCGGTTGCCAGGTGCAAAAGACAAACACTGGGCGCAGGCGGCCCGGCGGCACCACGGATGATGACCTTAGGGTCATGTCCGGCACCATTGACGCGTTGGGCAAGCGAATGAGTGAAGAGCTGGGCATGCAGCTTGGCGTTCACCCTCACCTGGGCAGCCAACTTCAGACCCGCCACGAGTTGGAGTTCATCATGGCCAATACCGATCCGAAGTATGTCGGCCTGGTTCTCGATACGGGACACTTCACCATGGCGGGCATGGATCCGCTGGCAATGGGTAAGCAGTACGGTAAGCGGGTTTTGGAGTATCACCTGAAAGACACCAAGCGAGAAGATCGCGGGGGGACCAAAAACGTACCCGGGCCTGAAGTCGATCAGATGAAAACCCCATACTTCTTTCCCATGGGAACGGGAGGAGTCGATTTTCCTGGTCTGAAAGCTTATCTCGACAGTATCCAATGGAGAGGATTCTTGAACGTCGAGCTGGACACGTCACCCTGGCGTCCCCCGCAGGAGAGCGCAAGGATCACGGCGAAGTACATCGAGGACGTGCTCAAGATTCCGTTCTAAAGTTTGTTTAACTGCACCCTCGCTCTGCAGCGCCAGGAGAAGACGTGACCGTGCCCAGGCGGCGCGGAGCCGCACTACCAGGGAATCGGGCTATGCATAGAGTGCCGCTACTTCGTAGTTGTCGATGGAAGGGATAGTGAACTCGACCACGCCGCCGGTGGCTTTAAAAGGAATGTCCCTTTCGGCGCGTAGCAACTTCACCCGCTTGACACGCCGTCCCTCGGGCAGCCGCATGGCGACCTTCTGCTCGCCGATGGGGTAGAACTCGCGCACCCAACCGCGGTGAACGTTGGGATTGGTGTAGTTGAGCACATGTACGGCGAAGCCGGGTTCGGTCTCCCAGGCGAAAACTTCGATAAAGCCTCGGCCTTCGACCGTCACCGGGGCACTGGAACCGGCTATCCAGCGAATCGAGTTCTGCAGCAGATGGCTCAGGTCCGTGCTTCCAGAAAGCCACATGGTGCGCTCGATATCTCCGGGGAAGTAGACCAGCCGGCTCTTCTCCGTCTGCTTCACCACCACCGCCGGCTCGTTGGTGTGGGGTTGGGACGGATATGAGAGCTCCGGGGGGTAGGCGGGAAAGCCGGGTACAACCGTGAGCACCGGGCTATCGATTGGCGCCAGGGGCAGGCGGTACTCCGCGCCCGGCAGGATGCTGGTATCGGAAAAGCCCTGCAGACACGGATGCTGCCTTTCGATCCGCGCGTAGTAGGGATTGCTGTTTCCGCGCCTCCCGATCACTGCTCCCGCAGCGTGGATGCCGAAGACCTCTGCAAGGCCGAAGTCGGCTCGCCGTACATGCTGTTCGGTGTACATGCTGGTTTCGAATGTGGCCAGCAGCGATCCGCCCTGCGCGACGTAGTCCCGCAATTGGCGGCACTGCTCGTCGCTCAACAAGGCCGTGTTGGGAAGAATCAATGCGGAATATTGCTTGAGCCGTTCGGGTTGCAACCTGTCCTCGTGTACGAAATCAAACAGGAAGCGACCTTCCAGCAGCGCATAGTACATGCCGTTCATGTATTGAGACATGAGCACATCGTGCGGCGGCTGATAGAACAACTGCGTTCGCTGGCCGATCAAGACTCCGATGCTGGCAATGGAACGCTTATTAACGAAGTGAGGGTCGTGCTTCGCGGTCCAGCCGAAATACTCGTAGCCGATTTTTTTGAAGCGCAGATCTTCGCCGAGTCCATGTTCGCCGCCGATCGAGTGCACGTAGGGCGTCATGCCGCTGGCTGAGGTTTCATCGAGCCATATCTGTGCCTCGGCTGCAGATTTAGTGCTTTCCCGCCACCGGATCGGTCCGGTTGACCACAATCCCACAACGTTGGCGGCCATCTTGCCGTCCAGCACTGCGTTGCACACACGGCCCTGCAGGGTACATCCCCAGATCGGTTCGTCCTGGCCACCTCGGCCCTGGTTATCGGCCTGGAACCACTGGCATATTTCTCCTAAAGTCGACAGGTTCGGGCCGCCGTGAACGCCTCCGCCGAGGTTGGCAAAGTAGAAGCTAGTGGACTTTTTCTCTTTCGCCAGGCCGTCGTAAAGCTTCCACAGAAAGAGAACTCGATCATTGAACTTGTCCCAATAGGCGGGCGTCCCCGCAGCAGGAAGCTGGGCACATTGTGTGCAGTAGCACACGGGGAGGCTGCCGATCGGGGGCCAGCCGTTCATATAGTGGGCATCCACGTCGTAGAGCGAGTTGATCTCGCGCATGATGGCCGGCATGTAGTCTGTCATGTAGCTGGTGAACATGCAGGTTTGGTAGAGGTCTGGAGTGTCGGCGGTGGTGCGTGGATTGCCTTGTGGATCGCGCTGAAACCATTCAGGATGAGCCGCGAGCGCGTCTGCCCAGTTCAGATCGGGACTCATCCGGGCGATGGTCCGTATGCCGCGCTTTTTTGCGGCTGCGTTCAATTCGCCAAAAAAATCACGGTCACCGAGGAATTTTGCTTTCCGATGGAACGGGACCTTGGTCGGATAGAAAGCAATGATGCCGGTTACACTTATGAAAGTCGCGCCCACCCGCAGACGCGCCATGTAATCGGCCCACTCCTCGACGTTCAAGACGGCTGGGTCATGCTCCGTCAGATTCACCTGGGCGATGCGGCGCAGTTTCCGCTCCCAGGGGGTGCCGATTGCCTCGTCGGCCGCATACGCCAAATTGCCTTGTGCTGCGTATTTTCCCGCCGCCGCAACGACCAGTGAGGCGCCTGAGACTTCCATAAATTCACGCCGATTCATGGGTTTTGCTCCTTAAGCTGCATAATAGTCAGCGAAAGACACCGAGGCGAAAATGAAATTTGGAGTCAACACATTCATCTGGTCGGCAACGTTCGATCAATCCAATTTCGACTTGCTGCCAACGATCAAAGAGGCAGGGTTTCGACGGAGTCGAGGTTCCGCTGTTACGGCCGGAGGCGTTTCAAGCGTCCGGCATTCGCAAGGCAGTCGAGGCTCATGGCCTGGAGTGCAACGCCTGCACGGTTCTGGTGGACGGCCTCAGCCTGATCAGCGACAGTCCTGATATTCGCCGGCGAACCCGCCAGCACCTTGAAGACGTTACAAAAGCCGCAGCAGACGCAGGCATAGGAATTGTCGCCGGGCCTCTCTACAGCCCGGTGGGCTACTTGCCCGGCCGCCGCCGAACCAGCGATGAATGGAAGTGGGCTGTCGAAGGGTTTCAGTCGATCGGGAATACGCTCGCCGCCCACAAGGTAACGTTTGCCATCGAGCCGCTGAACCGGTTTGAAACGTATTTTCTGAACACGGCCGCGGACGCTGCCCGCCTTTCGGAGGAAATTGGCCACCCGAATATCGGCATTCTTTTTGACACCTTCCATGCCAACATCGAAGAGAAGAATATTGCCCAAGGCTACAAGACAGTCGGGCGCCAGCTGAAGCACGTGCACACTTGCGAAAACGATCGGGGCATACCTGGATCCGGACACGTGGAATGGAAGGAAGTATTCCAGGCGCTCCGCTCCTTGAAGTACGACGGCTGGCTGACCATCGAGGGCTTTGGCTTTGCGCTCAAAGATCTGAGCGCAGCCGCAGCCATCTGGCGAGACATCGAACGCACTCCGGAATCGATCGCCTTCGAAGGAGTGAAATTTCTCAAGAAAAGCGTCGCCAATCCAGGCTCATCCTAAGTCGAGCAGCTCATACTCCTCTACGGTTCATCTCTGCTCCTTATTGCCGGGGTGGTAACCGGCATGCTCACCAATCCAGCCTAATTTGATCTATATTTGCGGGGGGAGCGATTTCGAATCGACCCTGGTCTTATCGGAGATTCTGAATGTCCCAGGTAATCCGCACGCCCAAGGTATACGACGTCTGCATCATAGGCTCTGGCGCAGGGGGCGGTACCGCCGCCAAGGTGCTGACCGAGGGCGGCTTGAATGTTGTCATGCTGGAGGCGGGGCCGCTGCTGAATCCGCGTACAGATTACAAAGAGCATGTATGGCCGTATCAGCTACCCCATCGCGGAGCGGACATTGGAGGTCGGGCGCGGCACGAACTGAACGGTGAATTCCTGGCTCCGAATGGATTTTGGGAGATCGAAGGCGAGCCGTACACATCAGCTCCGGGCTCGAACTTTCGCTGGTTCCGCTCACGGATCGAAGGCGGCCGCACCAATCATTACGGACGCATCTCACTGCGTATTTCGGCGGGGGATATGAAGGCGCGCTCCAGGGATGGCCTGGGAGATGACTGGCCGATCTCTTATGAAGAGCTCTCGCCTTATTACGATAAGGTCGAAGCGTTTATCGGCGTTTTTGGATCGAAAGAAAATCTTGCCGATGCTCCTGACGGAGTGTTTCTTCCTCCGCCAAAACCGCGCTGTACGGAAACCCTGGTGAAGAAGGCCTGCGATCAGCTGAATATCACCTGTATTCCCTCGCGCATGGCTATCCTTACCAAGCCGGTGAATGGACGCGCGCCCTGTCACTACTGCGCGCAATGTGGACGAGGATGCATCAGTGCGTCGAACTTCAGTTCCAGCCAGGTAATGATTCCGCCGGCGCAGGCTACGGGGCGCTTCACGCTGATCCCCAACGCCATGGCGCGCGAGGTCATCGTCGGCAAGGACGGAAAAGCACAAGCCGTTTCCTACATTGACAAGACGACGCGCACGGAAATGCGGGTCCACGCGAAGGCGTTCGTGTTGGCCGCCAGTGCCTGCGAAACCGCGCGGCTGATGCTGAATTCACGCTCCACGCTCTTTCCCAATGGAATAGCAAATTCATCCGGGGTAGTCGGCCGTTATCTGACGGATTCGGTGGGCAGCAACGTGACCGGATATTTCCCGCAATTGGCCTCAGTGGCTCCGCACAACCATGACGGCGTCGGCGGCATGCATATGTATATGCCGTGGTGGAAGGGCGACCGCAAGAACGATTTTCCGCGCGGCTATCACATTGAGTTCGGTGGGGGACGCCATATGCCCGGCGTGGGCGGGTTCGACGGGCTATGCAATGAACATGAGGGCTACGGAGCGTCGCTTAAACAGAGCGTTCGCAGCAAATACGGCAACTTCATCGGATTTTCGGGAAGGGGCGAGATGATCCCCAACCCCGACACCTACTGCGAGATCGATCCTTTGGTGGTCGACAAGTGGGGAATCCCGGTGCTCCGGTTCCACTTTGCGTGGAGCGACCACGAATTGAAAATGGCGAAGGATATGCAGGAGACGTTTCGCTCCATCGTCGAAGCGGCGGGAGGAACGGTAGTCGACAGCGCCAGGCGTGCAGACGCGGCCCCGAAGAACGCAGGGAACGAGCCGGCAGGACGGCCCTACGGCATCTCCGAAGGGGGAGAGATTATTCATGAACTGGGGACGGTGCGGATGGGCGACGATCCCAAGACCTCGGTCCTGAATAAGAATTGCCAGGCGCACGACGTGAAGAACTTATTCGTCGGCGACGGGGCGTGTTTCGTGACTGGTCCGGATAAAAACCCGACGCTCACCATCACCGCCTTATCGTGGAGAACTTCGGAATACATACTCGATCAGGCTAAAAAAGGGGAGATCTAGCATGTCTGTATCCCGGCGTGATGTTTTGAAGTCCCTGAGTATCGGTGCGGCAGCGACCTCGGTATTGCGGGTGATCCCGTTGCAGGCTGCGGAGTATGCGCACCACATGATCAGCACGGAAAAGGCCGCGAGCAAGGCGGGTGTGTACACGCCAAAGTATTTCCCGCCGCAGCAGTACAAGACGCTGCAGACATTATGCGACGCAATTTTTCCCGCAGACGCGGATTCAGGGGGAGCTATCGAGGCCGGTGCTCCGGAGTTTATCGACCTGCTCACCAGTGAGAATCCCCACTACCAGTTGACTCTCGGCGGCGGCCTTATGTGGCTCGATTCCACCTGCACGGATAAGTATGGCAAGGCTTACCTGGATTGCACGGCGCAGCAGAAGACCGAGATGCTGGATTGCATTGCGTACCGCAAGAATGCGGTAGAGGATGCGAGCCTGAGCCAGGGTGTGGAGTTCTTTTCGTTTCTACGTAACCTGACTGCGGATGGCTTTTTTACCAGCAAGATTGGCATCCAGTATCTGGGTTATATCGGGAATGGCTATCTGGCGGAATTTCCCGGCTGCCCCCCAGTGCCAGGGGTCTAAAATCTTTCCTTGCCACCACGTGACATTGGTGGGCAGGTTGAAGGGCCTAGCTAAGCTAGCTAACTAGACGCGTTTCTTCAGCCAGCCCAGACCTTCTGATGTACCGGCCTTTGGCCGGTATTCACAACCGATCCAGCCGCTGTAACCAAGCTCTTCAATCAGGTCGAGAAGGTAATCGTAGTTGAGCTCGCCGCGGTCGGGCTCATTGCGATCGGGCACGCTGGCGATCTGGATGTGCCCCACGTTCTTGCCCAGATATTTCCGCAATTTCATGCTCACATCGCCTTCGACAATCTGGCAGTGATAAAGATCCATCTGCACCTTGAGCGCAGGATTGCCAATCTCGTCGACAATGGCATGCGCCTCATCCTGACGGTTCAAAAAATAGCCGGGCATATCCCGCGTATTGATCGGCTCAATCAGCAGCTCGACGCCTGCTGGCGCCGCGAGCTCGGCGGCCCACGCCAAGTTGGCCACAAAGGTGCGGTGCATCGCAGAGCGCTCAGCACCACTTGGTTGTAGGCCGGCCATCACATGGACCCGCGGGCAGGTCAGTGCTTGCGCATAGGCAAGGGCGGTTTGAATGGCCGTATGAAACTCCGCTTCTCGCCCGGGCAGACTCGCCAGGCCACGCTCCCCCGCCGCCCAATTTCCCGGCGGTGCGTTGAACAATACCTGAACCAGACTATTTTCTTGCAACCGCGCTGCCAGCTGCTGCGCGGGGTAGTCGTAGGGGAACAGATACTCAACCCCAGTAAAGCCGTCTTTGGCTGCGGCGGCAAAGCGCTCGGGAAAGTCATATTCCCCATATAAGAAGCTGAGGTTTGCGGCGAAGCGCAGCATAGGTCGTCCCTACCAGGAGGCGCCAAACTGCTGGCGCAGTTGATGGATCTGCTCAGGTGTGAGCGGCTCGGGTTTGCGGCCGGTCAGCAGCCAGAGTCGTGCGGTTTCTTCCAGCTCTTCAAGCGCGGCCATTGCAGCCGCGGGCGTACTGTGCCAGACGTTGGGTCCGAGCCGGTCCAGCATCACGGCGCGAATGGGCGTGGCCTGGGCGCGCATGCGCTCGATCGTCTTTGCCACCAGGTCGCCCACGGTCGCGTCACCCGGACGGTAATACTCGATCAACGGGACATGGCCTACTTTCATCACGTAGTAAGGCGTAAGCGGAGGGAGGATATCCTCCCGCTTCCAGACACCGGCAAGGGTAAGGGCAACCAGGTGGGTGGAGTGGCTATGAATCACGCAACCAGCATCCGCATCCGCCGCGTAGATCCGCCGATGCAGAGTCAGCGTCTTGCTGGCTCGTTCGCCGCTGATCTGTACGCCATCTGTCCCGACCTTGGATAGCGCCTCGGGCTTGAGAAAACCCAGGCACGCTTCGGTTGGAGTGATAAGAAAGCCGTCCGGCAGGCGCACGCTGATGTTGCCCGCCGTCGAATGAAGGTAACCGCGCTCAAAGAGAGAACGGCCTACACGACAGATCTCCTGTCTTAGCTCCAACTCGGTCATGGTCATTCGACGAAGGCAAACGCTTTGCAGAAAAAATCTGGCGATCCGAAGTTACCGGATTTCAAGGCAATGTGCAGACCGCCCTCCGCCGAGGTGGCGTAACACCAGGGCACACCGGGATCGATCTGGGGGCCGATCTGCATTTGCCGGATATTGAGAGCCTGCACGCAAATCCCCGCGGTTTCTCCCCCGGCTACTACCAGGCTGCCTACGCCGCGCTGTACAAATGCCTGCGCCAGCGCCGCCATCGCCCGCTCGACGGCAGGCGCGTTCGCCGTGCTCACCCGATCCGGCTCCGCGGTCGAGTAGACCAGCAAGGGAAGCCCTGCTTCGCTGCGCCAGCAGGCATCGGCCCAGGAAAGCACCTGGGCGATTTGCAATTCGAGATCTGCCACAAGGTTCGCCGGCTGCAAGGCGTAGGCCTCGCCTCCATCATGAATGAAGCGCTGTACCTGGGTATTCGTTGCCACAGAGCAGCTGCCGGCGAGAATGGCCTTTAGCCCCCGCGCCGGCGGCAGGTCTGCCTGCTTCCGAGGCGTGAAACCCCAATTGCGCGGCAGGCTGTTACCAAGTCCGGAGCCCGCAGTCAGCAAGGGTGAGTTCCGCAGTGCTTCTCCCAGTTTGCCCAGGTCCTCATCGTTCAGCGCATCCACAATGGCGACGGCTATGCCGTTGGCTTGCAGTTCGTGCATGCGTTGCTTAATGGCTTCTGCCGACTGGGCGACCGTCCGATAGTCGATGAGTCCTACTCTGCGCCCTTTGGCGGGGTGCAGTTGAGCCTGCAGTACGCGCACCAGGTTGGCATCGGTCATGGGGGTGAGAGGGTGATGCCGCATGCCACTGTCCGAGAGCAGGGTATCGCCAAGGAACAGGTGTCCGTGCACCACTGTTCGCCCGGTCTCAGGAAAGGCGGGGGTAGCTATGCTGAAACCACAATCCAGTTCATCCATCAGCGCCTCGATCACCGGGCCGATGTTGCCGGCCGCGGTGGAGTCGAAAGTGGAGCAAATTTTGAAATAAATCTGGCGGGCCCCTTGCCCACGAAGCCAGCGGCAGGCGCGTAACGACTGCTCAACCGCTCTCGCAGCAGGCACGGTGCGCGACTTCAGCGCAACCACCACCGCATCCGCGTCTACCGGTTCAGCCTGCGTGGGGACATCCACCGTCAAAACCACGCGCATACCGGCACGCACCAGATTGTTTGCCAGGTCGGTCGCGCCGGTGAAGTCATCCGCAATGCAGCCCAGGACAGTCAACTTCAGACCGCCTGCTCTTTCTGAAACTGGCGGACAATGGAGAGGAAATCGGGATCGGCGGAAAGGCCGAGCCGTCGTGCCCGCGCACTTTCGAAGGCGGCAGGCCATCCCAGCATCATCCGGGCGATCTTTGGGTCTTCCTGGAAGCGCACCCGTTGGCGCGTCGCTCGGCCCGCCGCGATTTCCAGTGCGTCGAGCATTTCGCTTACGCGGAGTGTCAGTGCGGGCAGATTGACCGCGGTCCGGCTGCCCCACGCATCGGGGGTAGCTTCGGCCGCCACAATCAGACCTTCGATAGTGCGTTGCGGCGAGGCTACGGCTACGACCGTATCGGGCGGCACGGGGCACACTGCCTCCTGGCCGTGCAAGGGCTCACGCACAATCGAGGATAGAAAGCCAGATGCGGCGGCATTGGGGCGGCCTGGGCGAACCGTCACCGTCATCAATCGCGCGCTGCGCCCGTCGATTAAGCCGCGCCGGGTATAGTCTGCGATGAGTTGTTCGCAAATAAATTTCTGAATGCCGTACGACGTTTGCGGAACAGGCAGGGTGTCGTCGTGGATCACCCTTGGCATGGGGAGGTCGTCATCGCCTCCGAAAACAGCCACGGAGCTGGAGAAGACTAAGCGCGGCTTGCCGGCGCTGCGCAAAGCGTCGAGCAGGGCACGCGTAGTGTCGAGGTTAGAGCGGAGACCGAGATCGAGATCCGCTTCGCATTCCGCCGAAACCGCCGAGGCGAGATGGAAGACCAGATCGAAAGTCTCGTCGCGCAGGGCCTTGCACTGATCGAGCAATGCGCCTGGCCACGCGAGTACCCGTGGATCGCCACCGACGTCATCCGCGGGCGGGGCCAGATCGGCCACCACAAGCTGGGCCAGAGGTTTTCCCGAAACATGTCCGCGGGAAAGAAGGGTGCGCGCCAGCCTGGTACCGAGAAATCCCGCTCCGCCGGTGATAAGCACCTTCATCGTGTTAAGGTTACCATCGTTGTTGAGCCACGCTTAATCTGCATCTGATGGAGGAGAGGTTTTCCTATGCGCAAGTCGATTGTCTCCCTGCCTAAAGCGTCTACTTCTTCACCCACTTCCGATGGATGGCTCGATTTGCAGCAGATTGCCAGTGCAGAGATCTCGTCGGAAGATCCGCAACATCCTTTTGAGAATGCCCTGCAGGGAGCAAAGGCGGGCGGCTGGCGGGCTGCCGATCCGGGTCCGCAAGTGATTCGGTTGAACTTCGATCATCCGCAAGCTATCCGGCGTATTCGCTTGGAGTTTCGAGAAGAGCGCAGGGAGAGGGCGCAGGAGTTCGCAGTCTTTGCCCGTACATCGACCGATCAAAGAAGAGAGGTACTTCGCCAGCAATGGACGTTCAGCCCCGGCGGTTCTTCCATCGAGGTCGAGGACTACACCGTCGATCTGCCTGATGTTTTGTCCCTGGAGTTAGACATCGATCCTGGGCGACATGACAAAACGGCCATGGCCACGCTGGAATCAATAGCTATCGCCTGACCGCCCTTCCTCGCCTGTGTCAACGCAACTGGTCGAGACCCATGGCCAAAACTGTCGAGACCAAACCGCCGGTCGATACGGTCGATGAAGCAACCGTAGAGAGTTCGATCGAAGCGAAAAAAATCGGAGAAAAAATACGCCGTCTCCGATTGAGGCGGTCCATGGGATTGGTCGAGCTTGGACAACAGGTTGGGCTTTCTGCGAGTTTTCTTTCTCAATTGGAAACTGGACGGGTCATTCCAACGCTCAGGAATCTGGCCCGTATCGCACTGGTGTTCAAGAAGGACTTCTCCTATTTCCTGGGCGACGAGACAGAAGCAGTCTTTCGTGTTTCCCGAGCCAAAGATCGAATCCGCCTTCCGATCGGCGAAAGGGCGGATCCATTCCTGCTTTCCGAGAGCATGAGCGTCTTGATTCCGGATCGGAATATTGTTCCTTGCATTGCAGAGTTTCTGCCCGCGGTCGACGGTGGTGTTTTCCGGCCGCCACTCTCTCCCGGTCTCGAATTGGTTTATGTGATCCGCGGTCCGCTGGCTCTTTCGACAGAGAACAGAACCGAGGTGCTGTACGCCGAGGATAGTGCCTGGATTGATCGCAACGCCAAGCGGGTGTACCGATGCCACGGAGACAAGCCCGCAAAAGCTCTGATCGTAACTTTTGATTTCCAGTTGTAGAAAATGCCGCCAGCTGACTTTGGTGACGAGGAACGTATGGAACCTGAGAAAACGCAAACGGACTCTGAACCGGTGAGCCGGCGATCGTTTCTGAGGGCGGGCGCCGCTGTGATCGGTGGCTTGGCAGACCCGGTGGATCGAACCGGCCGGAGTGCGCCGAAGCCCTCGTCATTTCTCGAATTGCTTCGTGCTCCAGACAGTGTGACGGCCTACGGAAGCTTCTTGAGGACGCTGCCGGCGGGCAGGATCGCATTGCAACCGGCGGGGGTGCGATGGCGCGGCGGCCAGGTTGTGGTCGAGTGTGCGGTGCAACAGGATGCGCTGGTGCTGACGCTGGCAGCGCCGTCAACCCCGATCGCGATTGTGCATGTGCGCTGGCGATGGCAAGTGACGCCCGATTTGCGCGCCCTGGGCGATGCGTGGGAGCGTAGCTACGGAGATCTGGGCTGGCGCGACCTGGTACCCGAACGCGTGATGCCATGGTACTTCGCTACCCACGATGGGGCGACCTGCCACGGTTACGGAGTAAAAACAGATGCCGCCGCACTGTGCTTCTGGCAGCTGGATCCGGAAGGTGTGTCGCTGTGGTTGAATGTGGCCAACGGCGGCGACGGCGTCGAACTCGGGCCGCGAAGATTGACCATGGCGACGGTGGTGACCCGCCGCGGTAGCGACGGGGAGAACTCGTTAGAGGCGGTCGCAGCGCTGTGCCGGACGATGTGCGCCCGATCGTCGCGGCCCATCGTGCCCATCTATGGAGCCAACGACTGGTGCTACAGCTACGGGCAAAGCACGGCGGAAACAATCCTGCGGGATACCGAGTTCATCGTCGAGGTTTCGCCGAGCGGAGGTGTCCGGCCTTTCTCCGTAGTCGACGGTGGCTGGAGCAACGGTACGGCAGCGTGGCCGGACATGGGCAAGCTGGCGGATGGAATCACGCAACGCAGGGCACGGCCCGGGATCTGGATCCGGCCGCTGGAGGCTCCCCACGATGCCTCGCCAGCGCTGTTGTTGCCGGAAGCGCGGTTTGGGGAGAAGAAGGAACGGGCTCGCGAGTTTGCTTACGATCCCACCATCCCGGAGGCGAAGGAGAAAATCCGCGCCAAGATGATCCAGGCGACCGAATGGGGCTACGAGATGGTCAAGCACGACTTCTCCACCTACGATCTGCTGGGGCAATGGGGCTTCGAGATGGGGCCGCAGCCGACGCTGCCTGGCTGGTCGCTCCATGACCGGAGCCGGACGAATGCCGAGGTGATCACCGGGCTCTATGCCCTGCTTCGCGAGGCGGCGGGTGAACGGGTGCTGCTCGACGGCTGCAATACCGTCGGCCACCTGGGGCAGGGCGTTTTCGACTTGCAGAGGACGGGTGACGATACCAGCGGCCGCCAGTGGGAGCGCACCCGGCGCATGGGCGTGAATACGCTCGCGTTCCGGCTGCCGCAGCACGGAACGTTTTACATCCTGGATGCAGACCTGGTGGGCATAACCGAAGCCGTGCCGTGGGAGCTTAACCGGCAGTGGCTGGACGCGCTGGCGCGGAGCGGAACCGCAACCATTGTCTCCGCGGGGCCGCCCGCACGTGGGCCGGAGCAACGGGAAGCGTTGCGCGAGGCCTTCAGGATCGCGGCGGCGGGCGGTGCTGCTGCCAGGCCGATCGATTGGCTGGAGAACAGCACTCCCGAGCGTTGGCAGGCGACCGGGAAAGCAGGTCCCGAGTGGCGCTATCGTTGGAGCGGGAAAGAAGGCGCGTCGGCATTTCTGAGCCCGTAGGCCCTCAACTCTTCGCCAGCCTCGCTGCTTTCGCCTTATCGTTCACCTGGCTTACTGCTCGCAGCGCGCTCAGCGCCGCTCCCTCTTGCCAGGCCACGATGTGGCTCACGTGATCGCCGGCGAAAATGATGGGCCCATCCGGCTCGATCAGAGTCTCGTATCCGGGATTGATGTGGGGTGCCGTCTGGGAGAAGCTGGACCACCTCTCCTGCCCCGGTCCATAGGTTCTTACCCACGATCCCTCATTGTCGGGAATCTGGCCCCAGGTCACGTACATCGGCTTTTCCAGTTCCTTGCCGTGGCCGGGATGCAGTCGCTCGACTGACTTGCGGCTCTCCTCAAACTTCTGTGCCAGGGGCAGATCTCTGATGTTGGAATGCGCCTCATCGGTATATCCGCTCACCAGCACGCCCCTGGGGGTAAACATCCCTGCGGAAGGAAACCAGATCGGGCTACAGCCTACGGTGACGAACTCCAGGCCGCCAAAGATGTTGTAATCCTGCTCCCAGAATCGCCGGCTCTCCCATGCGATCTTGTAGGCGCTGGCATAGGTGCATTCGTCGATTACCTTTTTGTACGGCGCACTGAAGTCGTTGGGCGTCCTTTTCAAAATGGTGAGGGGCATGGTGCAAATGCAATAGTCGGCCTCGATCGATTTCGCTGATCCGTCGGCCGTATAGCCCACTCTGACGCCCTTTGCTGTTTTTCGAATCTCCGTTACCGGCGCGTTGTATTTCACCACCTTGCCCAACGCTTTGGCGAAGGCGTAGGGAATGCGGTCCATGCCTCCCACGGGCTGGAACATGGTCGCCTGCATATCGAACTGTTCGTCAAAGAGCATGTTCTGCCAGAAGTTTTCGTCCAGCAGCGTGTGCATGTCGATCGGTTGGCTCAACACGGCGGTCTGGTCGCCTGCGCCTGCCGTCTGAGCGTATCCGGCACGATCGCTGCCCACATATTTGCCCGCGTCGTCGAGCGGCCCGTAGGTGCGCAAAAAATCCATCATGCGCTGCCGGTCTTCTTTGGAGATGTCCTGGTCGAGCAGTCCCTGGTTCATGGCCTTTTCGAGTAGCTCACTCACGTGTCCCCGGGTGTCGTTTTCTGCCTGCCGCAACAGGACAGGTTTGCCGCCGTTCGCGCTGTCGTTTTGCAGGAAGGCGGAGCGCGTCATGTTCACTTCCACCTGGAGGGGGACGCCCAGTTTCTGGCAATAACCCAGCATGGTTTTATGAACCGATGGGAGGCGGCCTGGTCCAAAATTCTGATAATTTCCCTCGTCCCAGGTGCAGGTCTGCGTCGTGCCGTCCAGAAACTTCACCCGGTCTCCGCCGCGCACGGTCCAGTTCCGTCCCCCGGGCCTCTCGCGGCACTCCAGAAGCGTGCATTCGTATCCCAGGGCCCGCAGCTCGTAGGCGGCAACCAACCCTGCGATTCCCGCTCCCAGGATGACCACCTTCACACCTTTGCCCATCCCAGGCTCTGCTGGCTCGGCCTGCGTCGCGGCCTTCGCCTCCATCAGGCCCATGCCCTGCATGACCAGGAATGCGGCGCTGTATCCGCCTGCTTGTCCCACGCGACGTAAGAACTCCCGTCTGCTGACAGCCATAGTGTCCAACCTCTCAGATTTGAATTTTGGCGTGCTCATGGCCCGGGTTGATAATGGTGTATGGCATAGATATAACCATGGTCGGAACACATTGTTGCTTCGTTCTTGAAGCAAAATTTAATTGATCAGCAGGAACGAGGCGGCGACTCTGCATGCGGTTTACCCGGCGCGACACACTTAAATTGCTCGGCTATTCGGCGGCCTGGGCACAGACCAGGGGTGCTTTTGGCCAGGCGGCCACACTCCCCATCACTCCAGGACCGTTCAAGGCGACGCGCGCCTCGCTCGACGCCTACAGCGTTCCAGATTGGTTTCGCGACGCAAAATTTGGCATCTGGTCCCACTGGGGGCCGCAGTCGGGCGTCGAGGATGGCGATTGGTTCGCGCGCAACATGTATATCCAGGGCACCCCGCAATACGACTACCACCTCAAGACCTACGGACATCCGTCCAAGGTTGGCTACAAAGACCTGATCCCGTTGTTCAAAGGCGACAAGTGGGATCCCGACCATCTGATGGATCTCTATGTGAAAGCCGGCGCCAAGTACTTCGTCAGCATGGGCGTCCACCATGACAACTACGACATGTGGAATTCGAAGTACCAGCCTCGCTGGAATGCCACCGCGGTCGGGCCTATGCGCGACATTGTCGGGCTTTATAAGCAGGCGGCCCGCAAGCGCGGACTGCGCTTTGGCGTAAGCGAACATCTTTCGAACAGCTTCGACTGGCTGGCCCCAGCGCACACCAGCGATAGCAAGGGCCCGTTGGCTGGAGTGTCCTATGACGGCACCGATCCGTTATTTGCCGATCTTTATCACAGCTATACGTTGATGCCTCATGACTTTGCCCAAACCGCGAAGGCGATGGGGCGGGTCGCTCCCGACGAGTGGAAGCTCGAATACTTCAACCGCATTAAAGATCTGATCGATCAGCATCAGCCGGATCTGCTTTACACCGATGGCGGCATTCCATTCGAGGAATACGGATTAGCCACCGTGGCTGAGGTCTACAACGTGAGCGCCGGCCTGCATAACGGCAAAGTCGAAGCGCGTCTATTGCAGCAAGGTAGCCGGGGACTGCGCGGTGGGCACCTGTATCGTCGACCATGAGCGTGGCGTTGCCGATGCTATCTCCAGCTCCCCGTGGCAGACCGACACTTGCATTGGCGTCTGGCACTACAAGCGAGGACAGGTATACAAGACACCGAAAAAGGTAATTGATCTGCTGGTGGACATCGTAAGCAAGAATGGCAACCTGCTGCTCAATTTTCCGCTGCCCAACAGCGGCGAACTGGACGCCGAAGAGATGAAAGTGCTCGAAGGCATAACCGGCTGGATGGCGGTGAACAGCGAAGGCATCTATGGTTCTCGGCCCTGGAAGATCTATGGCGTGGGACCATCGACCGAAGTAGCGGTTCCCCAGACCGGCTTTAACGAGAGCAAGCAGCCCGGTCTGACGGCAGAGGACATGCGCTTCACTACCAAGGGCAAATTCCTTTACGCCTACGTCATGGGCACGCCCGCGGCGGATGTGGTCGATCCCGCCATTAGCGACCAACAGTCCGCAGGAGCCGGGCAAGATCCTCAATGTGCAACTGCTTGGGCACCAGGACAAGCTGCATTGGAAGCAGGACAAGCAAGGTTTGCAGGTGCGGATGCCGGCAGCCACCATGTCTGATATTGGCGTCACTTTCAAAGTTACATTGGCCTGAAGGGTTTGCATGCAAATCAAGTTGCTTGTAGGTGTTCTTTTGCTCGCTGGGAGTGCTGCAGTCTGGGCGCAGGGAGTCGATCACTCCATGCTTCTTCAGCCGCCGGCGGATAGCTGGCCGCAGTACCACGGCACATATAACGGCCAGCGTCATAGCAAGCTGGAACAGATTACCCCGCAGAATGTAGGCAATCTGACGCTTGCATGGGCCTTTCAAAGCAAGCAGGCCATGGACATAAAATCCACCCCGCTGATGGTCGACGGTGTGCTGTACTTTACCGTCCCAGACAAGGTCTGGGCTGTCGACGCTCTTTCGGGTCA
This sequence comes from uncultured Acidobacteriaceae bacterium, assembly GCA_963838445.1. Taxonomy (GTDB): domain Bacteria; phylum Acidobacteriota; class Terriglobia; order Terriglobales; family Acidobacteriaceae; genus PALSA-350. The sequence continues at coordinate 16,134 of CAWIRT010000056.1, read as the reverse complement.
GCAGTTGTGGCTATATACCTACCCGCCTAACCATGGTTTGCATATTGGCAATCGCGGCTTGGGAATGTACAAGGACTCGCTATATTTCCTGGTCCCGGATGGACACCTGGTTTCGCTCAACGCCAAGGATGGCAGCGTGCGATGGATCGTTCCGGTTGCGGACGCTACCAAGGGATACTGGACCAGCATGGCGCCGCTGGTGGTGGGCAACCATGTGCTGGTTGGCACCTCCGGCGATTTCGATAACCTGGTTGGCTATATCCGGTCGGTCGATCCTGAGACCGGGCAAACGCAGTGGCAATGGGACGCCACGCCGCCCCTGGGAACACCGGGAGCCACCACCGGCGGCAACACCTGGATGACCGGCACCTACGACCCCGATCTCAACCTGGTGTATTGGGGTACCGGAAACCCTACGCCGGTGCTGACCGCCTCAACCCGGCCGGGAGACGATCTCTATACCTGCAGCATCGTGGCCCTCAATCCCGACACGGGAAAGTTGGCCTGGGCATTTCAGCCGTCGCCCCACGACACCCATGACTGGGATGCTGCCGAGACTCCAGTCCTGGTAGATGGAATGTTTCAGGGCAAACCGCGGAAGATGCTATTGCAGAGTTCGCGGAACGGCTACTTTTTCGTGCTCGACAGAACCGATGGCAGCAGTTTACTCACCGTCCCTTTTGGGCCAGTTAACTGGTCCCTCGGGGTTGACAAGCAGGGACATCCCATTCCCAATCCGGCCAAGGAGCCGGCGCCCGATGGACGTTTGATCGCGCCGGACGAAAACGGGATGACCAACTTTCGCTCTCCCAGTTTTGATCCCAAGACCGGACTGTTCATCGTATCTGCTCATCCCAGTTACAGCATCTACTTTGCCAAGCCGGCCGATGGCACCTACGGCTGGGCCGGCGCCGACTATGACCTGTGGAGCAAGGGCGTGATCGAGGCGATTGATTACCAGACCGGCAAGATTCGCTGGACGCATGAGTTGGGTCCCGGAACGCCGACAGCGGGAATCCTGACTACCAGTTCAGGGCTCACCTTCACCGGTGATGTTCGAGGCAACGTTCTTGCTCTCGAGACCAATACCGGTAAGACACTCTGGCACGCCGGCTCTGGCGGAAGAATCTCTACCTCACCGATCACCTACGAACTCGGCGGGCATCAATACTTATTAACCAGTAGCGGCGGAGTAATTTTTGCCTGGGCTCTGCCACAGCATATGTAACCTTAGATGTGGCGTGTTTGTGAGAGGACAGAGAAGCAACCCTCCTTGAGAATTTTCACCGTGCAATCAATCCCGGGTGCCCCACATCTCGCTCGTTTCTCGCGAGATGTGGGATTCCACAGCGCTGCACCGGCGAGCCCATTACCGGCTCACCAATCGCAGTTTCTTTTCCACTTGTGAAGTTTCACTTGTCAGAGCCGCGTCTAGGTAGGCTGGTTGGCATTGGGAGGAAGACGATGCAGGGGATGCGTACGGCGTGTGCAGTGGCGGTATTGATGATTTCGGTAACGGCCCTGGGGCAGAGCAACCAGTTTGCAAGCGAGCTGCAAGGAAACTATGCGCGGCTCAAGGTGAATATCCTCAAAGCCGCGGATAAGATGCCGCCGGCAGACTACAGCTTTAAGCCCACGCCGGATATACGGACCTATGCTCGCGTCGTGAACCACGTGACCGAAGCACAGCTGCATATTTGCGGGGCAGCCGACAATGTAGACGCCAGCGCGTTGCCGAAAGTCCCGCGGAAACGGCGGACAAGGCGGCAATCGTCGAGGCACTCAAGGCTTCCTTTACCGAGTGTGACAAAGCGTATGCCGGCCTGACTGATGCCAATATGGCGGACATGCTCACGGCCGGACCGGCAAAGCGGACCAGGCTGAGTATGCTGTGGGGGAATGTCGCGCATGACAACGAGCAATACGCGACCCTTTCGTTGTATCTCCGGTTAAAGGGGTTGGTACCGCCGAGTAGCGAGAAGTAGTCTAGTAGATCTCCCCGAAGTGAACATTCTCGGGCTTCGATGCCTCATCCAGAGTTTGGATCGTGGCAGCGGGCCCGAGGCTCTCACCATTTCTTGAGCGCGCCGGAACCAAGCAGCCGTCAATCGAGCAGACAAACTTCGTCCCCAGCGCAGACCGTACCTTCAACCATGACGGCGGCGTAGACGCCGGCTTTGCCGTCATACGACCGGGCGACGCGCTTCATGACCTCCGGATTAGGCTCCGCAGTGTCAGGGTCGAGGGTGATCATCTTGCACCGTGGGTCGCGTTCGAGAACGGCGAGCACCGCCTTGGCGCCGACGCGCACGGAGCGACCAACCAGCTGATCTTCGCCAAAGCCCTGCCGCGAGATGAGATCCAGATAAATATTTGCGCGGAAGCGTCTCTTGTCCAGCGTGCCGCCAATATCGGTACCGATTTGCCGTGCCGTGTGGGTGGAGAAAAGCGAGATTGGATGGCAATCCGTAAGGGCCCGTTGTGAGCGCATGAGGCGAAGGTGGTGACGCTCGTGTAGGCCTTCGCAAAGCAACTGCGTGAGCTTCGGATCGTCGATCGCGAATGAACCGCCTTCAGGCGTCTGCACGTCGACCATCAGTTCACTTGCCGGTGCATTCGGCGGAGTGAGGCTGGGAGCCAGGGCGTCTGCTTGTTCCTGATGATTGGGCTTACTAGCCCGTTCTGGGTCGCGGAAGCTTGGCCGGTAGAGCAGCATCTGCTCCTTTTCGCGAGCCGTGAGGTAGGGAAAAGCAGCCCGCGCAGCCGCGTCGTGAAATGCGTAGATGCGATCACCGTAAATGCCCGGTAAATCCGGCGAAGGCGCTTTCCAGCTCCTGTCCGCGCATACTCTTGACCGGGTAACGCCAAAGGCTTTCGACTCTGCCTACGACGTTCATGAAGGGTTCCCCTTCGGTTGATCTGCCTGCCGCCGATGCCAGCGGTAGGCAGGCACAGAGTTCTTCCAGAAAAACTTCTCCGAAGCCACCCTACCTTTAGCCTCGACGTAACTGCGGACAATCGAGATGGTCTCCTCATAGGTTGCATGATGATCGCTATTGGGCCAATCGCTGGCATAAAGAACGTGATCTTCCCCGAAGATATCCCACAAGGCGTCGAGCCGATCTTTGCAGAAGGCCGGGCCGCCTGCCTCTTCGATGCGGGCGGCGAGCACCTCAGAAAGCTTGACGAAGACGTTCTTGTTTTGCGCCAGTTGCCGCAGTAATGACCAGTACTCATCACGGGCTGCCGCTTCAGCGGGCACTCGTGCGGTGGGCAGATGATCGATCACGATTCTCAACTCAGGAACGTGGTCTGCCACGCCGGCGATGGCCCGAATGAGTTTGAGATCGGGATTTGCGCTATCGAGGACCAGGCCTTTGCCGGCCAGCATCTTCAACCCGGGCAAAAACTCGGGTTTCTGGGTATCGACGGCCAGGTCCCGATCCCAAAGATTGCCGTACCGTATCCCCAGAAAAAGAGGATTCGCATGGAGCCGTTCCAGCTCCTTTTCATAAGAGGGTCTGCCCGGAATCAGATCGCCGACCATGCCTACAATGATGGGATGTTTGGCCGCTACCTGCAGTACCCAATCGTTATCACTGGCCAGGGGGCTGGCTTCGATCACAATTGCGGCCACCACGCCAAAGCGGCCGGCAACACTGACATAGCGCTCAGGCAGGGCAGCTTTGTAAAGCGCTGTATCCGTCTTCGCCGGCCAGGGCACGCCGCCTGGACGCCCGGGATCAAAGAGGTGGATGTGGGTGTCGATAATTGGTATGGACGGGGGCAGGGCTTCGGCGGCTCGGCTCGTTGCCAGGCCTCCTGCGATCGAAGCTGCGAGGGCGAGAAACTTGCGCCTCTCCATATACGTCTCCTTTACGCGTGACCACGCGCTTGTAACCAGTCCAGCCAGACACAGTAACAGAAGAAATGCTTTAGAATGCTGCTTTGTTCGGAGGAGTTTTGCAAAGACGACATTTTCTAACTTCGTCCCTGGCCGCAGCGGCGGTTGGGTTAACCCCCAGCGACTCGCGCGCCCAGGCGGCTGCCGGCAAAACTCGTGAGTACTATGAGCTGCGCAAGTATCAGCTGCAGTCCGGTCCGCAAACAAAATTGCTCCAAACCTATTTGGCGGAAGCCCTGATCCCCGCGCTCAACCGGCTCGGCTTCACCCCCATTGGCGCGTTCAACCTCGACATCGGTCCCCAAACTCCAGCCCTGTATCTTCTCATCCCGTCGACCACACTGGAGTCGCTGGTTACGGCCGAGTTGCAACTGCCCAAGGACGAGGAGTTCATGAAGGCTGCTGCACCATTCTGGAACGCACCGGCGACCGCTCCCGGGTTCACACGAATAGAAAGCTCGCTCATGATCGCATTCGAAGGCTGGCCGCGTTTGGTAGTCCCGCCCGTTACCGCGCAGCACGGCAAGCGAGTTTTTCAACTGCGCACCTATGAAAGTCCGAGCAACCAGGACCACGAGCGCAAAGTGGACATGTTCCACAACGGTGAATTTGAAATCTTCCAACGCGCCGGCTTCTGGCAAGTGTTCTTTGGCGATACGTTGATTGGTCCTCGCCTGCCCCAGTTGACCTATATGGTGAGCTTTCCAGACGTGTCGGAGATCGATGTAAAGTGGGATGCGTTCCGCTCCGACCCGCAATGGAAAAAGCTGTCCGCGCTGCCAAAATACAGCTCCGAAGCGATCGTAAGCGACATTGACAACCTGGTGCTCAAACCGGCGTCCTTTTCCCAGATCTAGGAACCGGCAGCCGACCGAAAAAATCTCAGACGAAGCGCACGGCGTCAGTCGTGCCACACCGCCAGACCTGATAAGGGCTTTTAGAGGGCGTGTGAGAACCGGATTTCCAAAATCCAGTCCCGCAGGGACGGCTGAAAACAAAATTCAGGATGCAGTCACGGTATTCTCGTACACTCTCCCCAGTCGAGCAAACCTGGGGTCGCGCCTTGGGCAACTTTCAGTCGTCCCTGTCGGGACTACACCCATCAGGTCGAGTAGACCCAGGACTGACGTCCTGGGCTAAGCTCAACCGTCCCTGCGGGACTGGAGTTCGGATTTTGGAAAACGGTTCTCACACACCCCTGAGGCACGTTTTTTCCTTCAATGCTTCGGGCGTAAATCGCTGCATAACCCGCTGCAGGCACTAGGTATCGAGGCCGAGCTCTTCGATGCCTTTGCCACCGTGTTTTTCCAGGTCCGCCAACAGTCCTTCGTCCGTCAGGTCAAGCGTGTGCGAATGCTTCCAGTCATGGTGCACGACCTCATGCAAACGATCGACGATATGTTTGTCGCGCACCTCGATGGCGAGTTCGCGCCTGCTATCGAAACTGCCGGGCGCCAGGTTGATCGAGCCGACAATCGCCCGCTCCCCATCGGCGAGTAACATTTTCGCATGTAGTTTAAGGCCCTTCAGCTTGCGTACATCCACGCCCACGTCACGCAGAATGCGTAATCCTCCCACGCCCTCCAGCAACTTCTCCTTCTTGAGCGTGTGCGGCGGCCGCGCCATCACGTGTACCTTCACTCCGCGTTCCTTCGCCCGAACCAGATGTTCGATGATCATCTGATCCTGGTATCGTTCATTTTGTAACCATAGCGAGTGCTTGGAGCCGTCGATGAACTCCGTAATTCGTTCGCGCCCGTTTCCCCGGCACCAAATCAGCTGGGCTTGTTTTCCCGAAGCAAACTCCTGGCGGTCCCAATCCGCTTCGAAGCAGTTGATAATTTCAGTTACCTCGTGCGGGTCAGAGGTGATGATTGCGTAGTCGCGCGTCTCTGTCAGGTTTTCGCTCTGCCAATTCAGCGATTTCACAAACGCCGTCGTATCATCGATCACCATCGATTTTTCGTGAGTAAGGTCGAAGGCGGGATTACTGTCCAGCACGTCAACCCCAGCGGCCAATAGCGCACTCCGGCTTTCATCGTTCTCTGAGACGCCACTGCGGCGCTTGGGATTGAGCATGACGCGAACGACGACGCCGCGGCGGTGGGCTTCGACCACGGCCGCGATCAACGATGGATCGGTGAAGACGAACATCTTGATGCGAAGCGATTTGGCGGCATGACGGATTGCGTCCAGGATCGGCTTCGCGGAGTCGTCAGGTAAAACCAACAAACTACGGGACATCTGCGCTCTCCGCGCCAGCGGAAGCCTCTAAAGCGTGGCTTTCGCCGGTGTTGTATCGAACTGTACACTATAAAGATAATATCGGGTAGCGACGCGTATCCTGAAGGCGCGAAGACCATTAAAAACCCGCGTAAAATCTGCACTTCTTGTAACATTCAGTCCAGTGGAGCCTCGGGGCAGCGTCATGTTCTTGAGTCTCCAGTGAGTCTCCAGAAGACGAGATGTTGCTGAAACGCTTTTTGAGTCTCTGGTGAGTCTCCAGCTTAAACCAGACGAGGGTGTCACAGATGCTTACCTACGTAAAGATCCGTTCTCTTAAACCAGCGGCATCCCGGTATCTGAAGACTGACGGACGCGGGCTCTCACTCGACGTTCTTCCGACCGGTGTTCGGACATGGCAGTTTCGTTATCGCCTGAATGGGCGCCAGGAGAAGATCGTCCTCGGTCGCTATCCGGACCTGGGCCTGGCGGCAGCTCGCCAGGAACGAGACCGGCTGGCGACTCTGGTAGCCACGGGGAAGTCGCCCGCCCAGGAGAAGACGCAGGCCCGAGTTAGCCGATCCACTGATCCCACGCTGCGGGAATTCTCTGAGCGGTACTACAACGAACTGGTGAAGCCGAGGCTGAAGGATCCCAGCGAGGTCCGGCGCTACCTGGATAACGAAATCTTCCCTTACCTCGGAGAGCGGCTGCTCAAAGCCGTGGGCGTTCTCGACTGCCAGCAACTCATTTACCGGAAACGCGACAAGGGCCGCATCAAGACTGCCCTCCATCTGCGCGCCCTTCTGAAGCAGATCTACGATTACGCCCTGGAATTGCAATTGGTCACAAGCAACCCAGCGGCGCAGGTCGCGACAAAGTACATCGGCAAGATCAGCAAGCGCACCCGGGCGTTATCACCGGCCGAGCTCAGAAGCTTCCTCCGCACGCTTTACGCTTCGGATCTGCAGCGCCAGTTCAAGTTGGCCCTGCATATCACATTGCTGACGTTGACCAGAAAATCGGAGCTGCGCCTGGCTGAATGGAAGCATGTGAACCTCGAGACTGGCGAGTGGTTCATACCCGCGGAGAACACCAAAACGAACACGGAACACGTCGTCTACATCAGCAACCAGGTGGCTCAGATGTTCGGCGAACTGGAGATGTTGGCGTGCGGATCCGAGTATGTGCTGCCGGGCAAAAGCAGCCTTCACAAGCCGCTGCACGAAAATTCGCTGAATGCTGCGCTCGATAGGCTGACATTCGACATGCCCGCGTTCACGATCCACGACATGAGGAGAACTGCCTCCACGATCCTGCACGGCAATCGCTTTCAACCGGACGTCATCGAGGTCGCCCTGGGGCACAAGGTCCCTGGGATTCGGGGCGTCTACAACGTTGCCGAGTACGCCGCCGAGCGCCGGAAGATGCTGGCGTGGTGGGCTGACTACGTGGATGGCCTGGTCACCGGGGCCAAGGTGATCGAGGGTCATTTCGGCGCCGGCGCGTAAAGAAGCGTAGGGTATCGTAGGCGCTCAGTGCTTCCCCTTGTGCAGGCACATGACCGAACGGCACACTTGCCGGAACGCCGGAAGAGAACTGGTCAGACTTCTCTCGACACAGATGAAAGCCGGCGCTGCAATAGTCGAGATAAGGTCAGGACTAAGTAGGGATACTGCTTGTGTTCCTGGGAGATACCGGGCATGGAAATGTTGGCAATAGCAGGTTTGCATTAACTCTATACCGATCCTAACCATTTGAAAGGAATGGACATATCTTGCCATTTATGACCATTCGTGTGATAGTGCTGGGGGTAACGTGAAAACTTGCTTCCAATGCGGACGAGAAAACGCAGATCAAGCCTTTTGCGGAGACTGCGGCTCGTCGCTTGCTCTTCGGGACTACGTAACGGAAAGCATCAGACAGCAGATTGAAGCCAGAGATCGCAATCGACTTGAAAGCGACGCCGCAATGCGAGTCTTCGAGCGGGTTTTCAACTGGGTAAAAATAGTCACCATAGTGGTCGGTAGTGTCCTCGCAATTGCAACAGGGCTCGGAATATGGAAGGTGTCAGACTGGTGGTCAAGCGTAAACGCGGCTAAGCACATCGTAACGGAATCATCAAATAAGGCGCGAGATGACGTTCAAGGAGCCGTGAATCAGGCGACAGACAAGATCAACACGTCTGCTTCTCAGGCCTCAGACCAATCACAAGCTTTCACGACTTATGCGTCCAATGCGAAAGCCGACCTGTCAAAACAAATCAACCGGGTTGAAACGCGATGTCGATAACGCCCGCCAACAGATAGCCGCCGCGAGTACATTACAGCCGCAAACCAGTCGGCGGACCTGCGCCGGAGGCTGCGCCAGTAGACGCGCAGTGCATCGAGGAGCTTCGGGCTGAGCATGACATCGCGGTCCTTGCGGCCCTTGCCTCCCCGGATATGAATGACCATCCGTTGGCTGTCGATATCGCTGACCTTAAGGCGAGCTACTTCCGCACGACGTGCGCCTGTGGCATAGAGCGTCATCAGCAGAATGCGGTGAAAAGGAAACTCTGCCGCATTAATCAGACGTGCCACTTCTTCCTGACTGAGCACTTGCGGCAGGTGCAGAACCTTCTTCGGATACGGCGTCTCGGCAACGCTCCAGCCTCGCTTCAATACCTGGATGTACAGAAAACGTAGCGCAGCCAGCTTCTGGGTCACCGTGTTCGGCGCCAGCTTCCACTCGCGAAACATAGTTGCCTGATACCGGCGGATATGGTCAGGGCCGAGTTGATCGGGAGAACGATGGAAGTGTCGGGCGAAGTGCTCGACAGTGCGGATGTAGCAGCGGATGGTGCCCGGAGCGTAGTTGCGACGCTCCAGTTCCTCAAGCATGATCTGGCGTAGATGGGTCACAGAGAGTTCCTCCTCTGCGACAAGCTAGATCACAGCAACTACCGCTAGCTCAACCCACGCGCATGCGTCCGCCGCCCTGGCGGCTTAGTTGTGTGCTGGGCATGCTCAGCAGTTTGGAGGTGAAAGTCCTCTGCCCAACCTGATGGAGGTGAAGGGCTAGTGATGATGCAAGGGCTACCGTCGTGAGGCGGGGTCTGAAAGAAGCATGGATCAAATGTGCGAGTCGATGGACAAGAACCGGATACAAGGCGTTAGCGTCGGACGAGCGGGCAACTTACCGCGAAGTCCATATCCATCAAAGGTGCGAAGCGTAGATTCGGCGGCTGTGCACAGAAGACGGTTGAGCTTACCCCAGGAGATCTGTTCTGCGTCGCTATGGCGACTGAGGTTCTTGAAAAGGAACCTGACCGCAGGGCAGAAGTCAGCAGAGGGCATATTAGGCCATGACGTCGGCAAGGCTAGTGAGGCACTCCGATGCCGAAAGGCGGAGTCAACAGATAGGCCGAGCCGGGAACGATGGTTGAAGGCCCGAACGAGAGGAGAGGCGAGTAGGACATGAGTCTCGGAAGCGATATGCAGCAGAACATTCAGACTGAACTGAACTTCTCTTCGACGCCAGCGGGTGAAGCCCGCGAAGCGGGAAGGGAAGAGACTGAATTGCTCCCGGCGACGAATGACCCCGAAAGCCCAGCCAGGACGAATCGATTGATGGAGGAAGTATGTGAGCGAGAAAACCTGAAAGAGGCGTTGCGGCGGGTGAAGGCCAACAAAGGTAGTGCAGGGATCGATAGGATGACTGTTGATGGGATCGCCGACTATCTGAAACAACACTGGCCAGCCATCCGGGAACAACTGCTGAGCGGAACCTATCAGCCGAAGCCGGTGAGGCGGGTGGAAATCCCCAAACCGGACGGAGGGGTGCGCAAGCTTGGCATCCCGACGGTGTTGGATCGATTTATCCAGCAGGCGGTGATGCAGGTTCTGCAGAGGCAGTGGGACCCGACGTTCTCCGATCACAACTATGGGTTCCGGCCCGGGCGGTCGGCTCATCAGGCGGTGGCCCAGGCACAGCGGTACATTGCCGAAGGCCTCCGTTGGTGCGTTGATCTCGACTTGGAGAAGTTTTTCGATCGAGTCAACCACGACAAACTGATGGGGCAGATCGCCAAACGAGTCGGCGACAAGCGGCTGTTGAAGCTCATTCGGGCGTTCTTGAATGCCGGAGTGATGGAAAACGGGTTGGTTAGTCCGAGCGTGGAGGGAACTCCCCAGGGAGGTCCTCTTTCGCCCCTGTTAAGCAATCTCGTGCTCGACGAACTCGACCGGGAGTTGGAGCGCCGGGGACATCGCTTTGTTCGGTATGCGGACGATAGCAACATCTACGTTCGCAGCCAGCGGGCGGGTCAACGGGTGATGAAGAGCGTTACGCAATTTATCACGCAAAAGCTCAAGCTTAAGGTGAATGAGACGAAGAGCGCGGTGGCGCGACCGCAGGAACGGAAGTTTCTAGGGTTCAGCTTTACTGCCAGTCCGGAAGCCAAGCGCGTTATCGCGCCGCAGGCACTGGATCGGTTCAAGCAACGAATCCGGGAGATCACACGGCGGGCCAAAGGCGTCAGCATGAAAACAACGATAGAGGAGTTGGCTCCGTTCATACGGGGTTGGCGCAGCTATTTTGGGTTCTGCGAAACGCCTGAGGTGTTGGTGTCGCTTACTCGTTGGGTTCGATTGCGGATCAGAGCCGCAATGTGGCGGCAGTGGAAAACACCACGCCGTCGCCGGGAGGCGCTGATTGAACTGGGGGTGCGTTCGCGGCTGGCAAGCAATACAGCCGGAAGCGGACTCGGCCCTTGGTATCTCGCAAAGGCCAAAGCCCTATCTGTCGGGCTCTCCAATGCCTATCTCAAATCGCTGGGTCTTCCTTCCCTAGTCGAGGAGTAAGGGCCCAACTTCTCGAACCGCCGTGTACGGACCCGTACGCACGGTGGTGTGGCAGGGGTCAGCGGGCAACCGCTGCCCCTATGCCGATCAAGTCGCATTTTCGGTAACTTCCCATCAGCGCTGAATGACCACCCTGTCCGCGTAGCCGACTTTTCGGTCCGGTGACAAGAAGAGCGCTTCTCAATCGGGCTCGTGGGCGCTGTCGTGCGCTCCTAGATCTGGATCGAATGATACCGCCAGGGCCGCTACAATGGTGGCCACAGGAGATTCAGATGGAAAAAGATGACGCTATCGATTCACAGATTAAACGCCTGGAAGATTACCTCTTAGGGAATAAGCAGATCGTGAACGCCCATGAGATCACTATCGAGCAAGCCTTAGCGCTGGCGTACATCGCCAGGGAACTTCGTGGCCGGAAGGCTTGATTGTGTGGGGCACCTCGCCCGTTCAAGCATTTGTCGCTGATATTCAAACGAGTCCGCCCGGATGAACTTAATGGAATGGTCCGCCGCCTTTACCCGAGCAGTGAGGTGGGGCTATAAGCTGCGTAAGAGGAGGAGAGCCATGGAGCTATTCACATTGGGTATTGATTTGGGCAAGACGACGTTCCATCTGGTAGGGATGAACCAGCGCGGAGAAGTGGTATTGCGGAAACGATTCTCTCGGTTGCAGCTCTTGCACTTTACCGCGAACCTGAAGGTGGGCCTGATCGGCATGGAAGCATGCGGAGGGTCACATTTTTTGGGGCGAGCGTTGCGAGAGCAAGGGCATGAGGTGCGTCTGATTCCTGCGCAATATGTGAAGCCCTACGTCAAGACGAACAAGAGCGACTACATCGACGCGGAAGCGATCGCCGAAGCGGTGGGAAGACCGACCATGCGTTTTGTGCCGGTCAAGAGTGACGACCAACTGGACCTACAGTCGCTGCATCGGGTCCGTGAACGCTGGGTGATGCGAAGAACGGCGGTGGTCAACCAGATTCGTGGGCTTTTACTGGAGCGTGGCACGACACTGCGCAAAGGCCGACGCTACGTGGATGAAGCACTGCCCGGCATACTCGCATGCGGCTCGTCCAAGCTTTCGGGGGCGGTGCTTGTATTGCTCGCAGAACTGAAGCAGGAACTGGAGCAACTAGCTGAGAAAATCGACCGTGCTGACAAATCGATTGAGAAGATTGCTCGGGAGAACGAATCTTGTCGAAGGCTGGTCGCAATGCCGGGGGTTGGTCCGGTAACAGCAACGGCGATCATCGCGGCGATCGGCAACGGCGCGGCATTTCGCAAGGGCCGGGATTTTGCCGCCTGGTTGGGAGTGGTTCCCGAGGAACACTCGACCGGAGGTAAGCAAACATTGTGGAAGATTCCTCGGCGTGGAAATCAGTACCTGCGCAGGCTGTTGGTGCAAGGAGCCAGAGCCGTTATGCAGCACCGGACCAAGCAGTCGTCTGGTTTAAGTGCGTGGCTGGCTCAGCTCACAGTACGAACGCACCAAAACATCGCCATCGTTGCATTGGCCAATAAACTGGCACGAATGGCCTGGGCAGTGCTGGCCAAAAATGAGATCTACAGGCCACCACTACTAGCGGGCAATACCATCTAACCGGCCTGCAATTGACGCCTGGAAGAACACCAGGCTTGGAAATCGCTAGCGCGATTCCCACATCCGCAGACCGGCGACGGCGGCGGAGTTCAAATTTTCCTGCCAGGTCTGCTGGCGAAGAAAGAGATGGCACCACGGTCTAACCGTCGTTCTGCAAACCTGCTTTCGGTAAGGGTCTTTGAAGACCGAGAACTTAAATAGGAACAGAGCGAAGCGCATTCCATCCAGGCCCGGGGTCGTTAAACACCCCAACAAGGCCGTATACATACGCGCAGACCTTACCTGCTATTCTCACTTTTCGCTTGCGACAAGGCGGCGGACCATACATACCGAAAACCGTTTCATGGGAAGCCCGTTTCAACCGGTGGAAAGCCACTGCTCTGGGAAGAGGACTTACGGGATTGTGACTCGCTTTCCGGAGTCGAATATTCGCTGCTCACCGCTTTGCAGTTCGTCCGAATGCCCGGCCTTCAGACGCGACCACTGAGGAGTCGGACGTTCATTGTCATTGAGGAAACGTCACCTCGGACTCAAGGCCAGCGTATGCATAATCTGCTCCGAAGACTTCGCGAAAAATCTTAAAAGCGAGGTTGCCGGTGCAATGGGCCGGCGCTACCCTATGCACTCTCAGATCACTCTTCATGAGTCTTGCCAGATCCTCGACATACTTTCTGTCGTAGGGAAAAAGATGATAGCCGCCTGCCACGAGTTCGATTTGCGGGGCCACAGACCTTTGCGTGATCCGAATGATCTCTTCCACCCTGGTATGCGAGCATCCGGTGACGATCACAATGCCTTTCGCGGTCTGCAACGCCAGGGATAGCTCGGGCAGACCATCCAGCTCCGGATGTTGTTCAGAATTCGGCGGATAGGCGTCGAAGAAGCCCATCTTCGATGCGTGCGTCGCGATTAGAAATACACCGGGCATAATCTGGCGGGTCTTGTTCACGAATTCATGGTTGGAGTGAGGGAAGGGGCCGGTGGCACGATAGACGATGGCTTTCTTCGCTCCGCCGAAGTACAGGTCTTCCGAGGGAATTCCCTTGAGTTCTCCTTCCGGTTCACTGGACAAGGTGAAGTCAACAGGAGCGCCCAGTTCGGGTTCGTCTGGCAAGTAGATTTTGACGTTCGGATTAACCCGTAGCAGGTAATCGAATCCAGAGAAATGATCTGCGTGGTAATGGGAAAGGATGGCGAAATCGACCCTAGAAAGATCCACGCCGAGCGCTTTCACGTTATGTTCAAAGATTTCCGTGTTATTGCCGGAATCGAAAAGAATGGTTTTGCCGTTGTAGTGTATGAGTGCTGAGTAACCCCAATCGGGAACTGTGCCCCGCCTGCCGGAGCCAAAGGCGTCATACAAATTGAGAATGGAATTTGAAAAATGGGGTGTTGCCCGACGCCTGAGCCGACTGCCAGCAAACTGCACAGAACCGCGACCGAGAAAGAGCGTTTCACAGGTCCTCCCGTAAGCTGAGTTTGGTCGATAATACGCTTCGCGCCTTGGCCTCGCCGGGCGCTGCGAAGGCCAGTCTAAGGTGGAACTGAGCACGGGTCCCCGCATCAGGTCTTGCGAGTGAGTTCCTTATGCCCAGCCGCCCGAAAGTCGCGTTATCAGTAAGTTCCCCCGGCCCGGAGGGGTCAGGCAGGCAAGTTACCTATAATGCCGTTTTTCAAGCACGACACTCCGCAGTTGGGATTGCTGCTGCGGCACAATGAGAAGGTAGGCATCATCGGAGGCGCCGCCGGGCCGGTAGCTTGTTCTTACGGGCTACTCGGAAATATCCAGCCGCACGCACCAGCCTTCCCAACCATGAGAACGGCACCGCCGCTAATGCCCTAAGTTAGAAGAGCCTATCTCGGCTCAAGGACGGCAAAGCGATCGGCGTGGTCGATGAAGACGCGCCGGAAGAGCCCGGTAGGCAGGACACCGTCGAATCCCTTTACACGGGCATCCTCCTGGATGCCAGTGAGGCTGAAGAAGGGCACGCCGGGCAATTCGAGTGAGCCGATCTCCACGTCCTGCGGTGGCAAAGCCGATAAGATCCGCTGTGCTCCATCCAGACCGCTCCCGGGTAAAGGCACGTTGTGTGAGAACTGCAGCACCATGTATTGAGAGGTGTTGAAAAGTTTGGCCGTGTTCGTGCCGGAGTCGAGCTGCAGGCGAACGGGCCGCAGCCCGTCGGATAGACGCACCGCGATGATGAGCAAACTGGGCAGCGCGACGCCGTCCTCTGGCCCAACCGTAGCAACCAGCGGGATATGCGACCCTTTCACCTCTGCGCGCATCGCGGCCGAGTTGTCGAGACAGAGCAGGCTATGCGCATTGTCGATCAGCATGTCGAAGTGCTCGAGGAAATCCTCGCCGAGAATACCCTGAAAGTGCAGATCGGCGGGATGGAAACTTTGCAGGTCATAAACGAGTACCCTTTGGTTGGCAACAGCATGGGAGCCGACCTCGACCAGGTCGAGTTGCGCGAAGGAAGCAGACTGACGAGATCCGAGGCTTGCGACCACGGCCGCGCCCTGAGCGTCCAGATGAAGGTCGGCGGCGAGAGAGGGATCGATCAGCGTGATCTGGGCGCCGCTATCCAATAGGAAGTTGTAGGGGCCGGTGTGGTTGATGGATACGGCCAAAACGATCAGGTGGCGGTTGACGAGGTGGAAGGGTAGACTGGCAACATTTCCGGGGCAATGGGTTTCTGCTGCAGGCGCGGGAACGTGGTTGCGGCGAGAACCAAGGAAGCGAACCACCTGAAGGTTGTCATGGCGAGAGCACCTCAGCCGGGTTGGCTGGAGGAACTCTGGGCGAGTGGTTCTACTTGGTCTTGATGGGCTGCTCATCAAATTCTCCGTGCTGATTAAGAGTTTCCTAGGGCGGATTATGAATTTATGATGGCGAGTAAGTCCTTTGTTTTCCGCTTCGCGACGTGGAGGTTCGGGAGCGGGAGTTCACGCTCATAAAGGCGGGCAAGGTGTTGACGGTCGAGCCGAAGGCATTTCGCACCCTCCTGTTCCTGCTGCAAATCCGCATAGGCTGATCTCGAAGGAAGAACTGCTCAACACCGTTTGGGGCGATGCCGCCGTTACCGAGGGCTCTCTGACGCGCTGCATCTGGCTGCTCCGTAGCCGGCTAGGAGATGACATCCACGAGCCGCGCTACATCGCCACCGTGGCCACGGTCGGATATCGGTTCGTGTGCAAGGTCGAGGTTTCCGAGGACGATTTGGGAAACCTTGAAGCGACCGGCACAGTTCCAGCGAAAGATAAGTCGCACCCCAGGTGGAAGACTCGAGGCGCGATTCCCTGGTTGTTGGTTGTTCCGTTGATCTGCTTAGCGGCGTACGTCTTCTATTTCCGGAACCGCTCACAACCTGCGACTTCATTATTCCTCCGAGCCGCTCACCAATTATGTTGGGGTTGGGATCTGTCCTTCGTTTTCTCCTGATGGAGAAAGGGTTGCCTTTGCCTGGAATGGCGGAAGAAGCAGGACAACTTCGACATCTATGTGAAGCAGATAGGAGATGGAGCACTCCTGCGGCTCACCAGCGATCCCAAACCGGA